>NZ_JBSGRD010000001.1:0-441104 GCF_053606205.1 Streptomyces sp. NPDC055239
GCGGCCATCGTGGTCTCCGGCGGCCGGGGCGTGAACGGGGCGGAGAACTTCCACCTCATCGAGTCCCTCGCCGACTCCCTGGGGGCGGCCGTGGGTGCCTCGCGGGCCGCGGTGGACGCGGGCTGGTACCCGCACTCCAACCAGGTCGGCCAGACCGGCAAGAGTGTCTCGCCGCAGCTGTACATCGCCTCGGGCATCTCCGGCGCGATCCAGCACCGGGCGGGCATGCAGACCTCCAAGACCATCGTGGCCATCAACAAGGACGCCGAGGCCCCGATCTTCGAGCTGGTCGACTACGGCGTCGTCGGCGACCTCTTCGACGTCGTCCCCGCCCTCACCGAAGAGGTCAACACCCGCAAGGGCTGACCCCGATCGGACCGAGCATCGGACCGTACGAGGCCCTCACCCGCGCAGCACGGGGTGAGGGCCTCGCCGCGTCACAGGGTCAGACTCGCCTGCACCGGCAGATGGTCGCTCGGGAACTGCCCGCCCAGCGCGAACGTGTTGATGGCCGCCGAGTGGACCCGCACCTCGGGCGTCGCCAGGATCCAGTCGATCCGGTCGCCGTCCGGCACCAGCGGCTTGTAGCCGTGGAAGGTGGCGTACGCCTTGCTGCGCTCGGCCGCCGCGTCCCACGTGTCGACGAGACCGGCGCCCAGCATCGTGTCGTAGACCTGGTTCTTGTGGGCCGCGACGTTGAAGTCACCCGTGACCAGGAGCGGCAGGGACGGGTCGAGGGCGGCGATCCGTTCGCAGATCAGACTCGCGGCGCGCGTGCGTGCGTACTGACTGGCGTTGTCGAGGTGGGTATTGAGGACGTAGAACTCGGTGTCCGTGCGCAGGTCGTGGAAGCGGACCCGGGTGACCATGCGGATGGAGCCGCCGCCCCAGGTGTTCGATCCGATGACGTCCGGCGTCTCGGAGAGCCAGAAGTGGTCGTACTCGACCGGCGCGAGTCTGCGGGTGTCGTAGAAGACGGTCATGAACTCGTCGCGGCTGCCGCCCGCGCGGCCGGTGCCGATCCAGTCGTAGTGCGGGCCCAGGTCCTCGGCGATGTCCCGTACCTGGTGGTAGAGGCCTTCCTGGGTGCCGATGACATGAGGGCGCGCGCGGCGGAGCAGTTCCCGGGTCACCGGGCGGCGGTCGGCCCAGGTGTTGGGCGGCGTGGTGCCCGCGTAGCGGAGGTTGAACGACATGACCTCCAGGCGGCGCCCCGCCCGTTCCACCGCGCGGGCGGGCGACGCGGCCAGCGCTGTGGTGAACAAGGGCACTGCCACCGCGGCGAGCGCGGTCTGCAGGCCGAGGCGGCGCGTTACTCGGGTGTCGTTCGGCACGCGATCTCCTTCAAGGGATGACGGTCAGGATGAGGTGCGGGAACGCGAGTGCGGAAGCAGGATCTGAGACAGGGGTGAACGGACGGGGTCCGGCAGACGAGAGGGTGTTGACCAGCGGGAAGGTCGACGGATAACTTCGCCATACGGATTGTTGATTCCGTGAAGCGGAAACTCTGAGTAATTCGGAGTAGTCCTGAGTGTGTGGTCCCGAGCGTGTGGAGGGTGCAGGAATGGGTCAGCAAGAGAAGGTGGCAACGAGTCTCGCGGGCGCGGTCGGCGAGGGCATCAGCGCTTCCCTCGCCCCGGTGGACGCGGAGCTCGCGCGCCGCTACCCCGGCGACCCGGGCACCCGCCAGCCGGTCCACACCGTGTACGTACCCGGTGAGCTCTTCGGCGCCGACACCATCCGTACGTGGGGCGACCAGGCGCTGAAGGCCCTCGACGAGCACGCCCCGGACGCCGCGTCCTTCGCGGCCGTCCTCGGCCTCGCCGACGACCTTGCGGTGCCCGTCTACGACCGCGTGCGCGCCAAGCTGGAGCGCGAGCCGATCGAGGACCTGCGCATCGACTTCGAGGACGGCTACAAGGGCGCTGACGAGGACCAGGACGCCGCCCGCGCGGCCCGCCTCGTCGCCGATGCCTACAAGAACGGCACGGCGGCCCCGTACATGGGCATCCGTATGAAGTGCATGGAGGAGGCGGTGCGCGACCGCGCCATCCGCACCCTCGACATCTTCCTGTCCGGCCTCATGGAGGCGGGCGGCCTGCCGGACGGCCTCGTCCTGACGCTGCCCAAGGTGACCTACCCCGAGCAGGTCACCGCGATGGTGCGGCTCTTGGAGGAGTTCGAGAAGGCGCGTGGCCTGGAGGCGGGGCGGATCGGCTTCGAGATCCAGATCGAGACCAGCCAGTCCATCCTCGCCGCCGACGGCACCGCCACCGTGGCCCGCATGATCGGCGCCGCCGAGGGCCGCGCCACAGGCCTTCACTACGGCACCTTCGACTACAGCGCCTGCCTCGGTGTCAGCGCCGCCTACCAGACGAGCGACCACCCGGCCGCCGACCACGCCAAGGCGATCATGCAGGTCGCGGCGGCGGGCACCGGCGTACGGGTGTCGGACGGCTCCACCAACATCCTGCCCATCGGGACCACCGAGAAGGTCCACGACGCCTGGCGGCTGCACTTCGGCCTCACGCGCCGCGCCCTGGCCCGCGCCTACTACCAGGGCTGGGACATGCACCCCGGCCACATCCCCACCCGCTACGCCGCCGTGTTCGCGTTCTACCGCGAGGGCTTCGAGCAGGCCGCCGCGCGCCTGTCCGCGTACGCCGCCCACCGCGAGGGCGGCGACGTGGCGGACGAGCCGGCGTCGGCCAAGGCACTCGCCGGATACCTGCTTCGCGGCCTGGACTGCGGCGCCCTCGACGCGGGCGAGGTCACCCGGCTCACCGGCCTGACGCTGGCTCGCCTGCAGAGCTTCTCTGGCCCGCGCCGCGGCGACCTCACGCCCTCCGCCAAGTAACGGGCACCACTCCCGACGCGCCGCCAAGCGTCAGCCCGCGGGCGGCAGTTCGCCGGAGCCGCGCTTGATGAGGCGCGTCGGGAGTTCGATGCGCTCCGGGGCGTCGGAGGCGCCGTCGAGCTGACGGAACAGGCGCTCCGCCGCGGTCCTGCCCAGCTGTGCGGCGTCCTGCGCCACGACGGTCACGCCCGGCTGGAGCAGGTCCGCGAGCTCGATGTCGTCGAAGCCGACGAGGGCCACGGGGCGGTCGAGCCCGGCGAGGACACGGACGACCGTCACCGTCACACGGTTGTTGCCCGCGAAGATCGCCGTGACGGGGTCCGGGCCGCCCAGCATCGTCTTGGTGGCCTGGTCGACGCGGTCCGGGGCGGTGAGGCCCAGGGACATCCACCCGTCCTCGACGGGGATGCCGGCGTCCTCCATGGCCGCGCGGTAGCCGCGCAGGCGCTCTATGGCGGTGTGGATGCGCGGCTGGTCGCCGATGAAGCCGATACGGCGGTGGCCGTGGGCGATCAGATGGGCGACGCCGTCACGCGCGCCGCCGAAGCTGTCGGAGAGCACGACATCGGCGTCGATCTTCCCCGGGGGACGGTCGACGAAGACCGTGGCGACACCGGCGGCGATCTCCGGCTCCAGATAGCGGTGGTCGTCACCGGCCGGGATGACGACAAGACCGTCGACCCTGCGTGCGCACAGCGCGAGCACCAACTCCTGCTCGCGGTCCGGGTCTTCGGCACTCGAACCGTTGATGAGGAGCGCGCCGTGCGCGCGGGCCACTTCCTCCACTGCGCGGCTGAGCGGCCCGTAGAAGGGGTCGGCGAGGTCTTCGAGCACGAGGCCGATACTGGCCGTGCGGCCCTTGCGCAGGACGCGCGCGCTGTCGTTGCGGCGGAAGCCCAGGGCGTCGATGGCCTCCTGGACGCGGCGTTCGGTGTCCGGGGTGACGCCCGGCTCGCCGTTCACCACGCGGGAGACCGTCTTGAGGCCGACTCCGGCGCGGGCCGCGACGTCCTTCATGGTCGGACGGTTGCCGTAGCGGGGTTCGGGTCGTCGGCTGGTGGTCTCGGCCACGGTGCGCTGTCCTGTCGTCGACGATGGTGAGCTGAAAGTGGTGCGTAAGTGATGTGGCGTCGAGCATAGAACCTGGACAACGTTGTCAGATGCGAGAGAGACTGTCCATCGCATTCTCCGGCCTGCCCCTTCACAAAAAGGGTGGCCTGCCCTTTCACCTGGAGATCTGACACTGATGCACACGGACCTCGTCGCCGCACTCGACATCGGCGGCACCAAGATCGCCGGCGCCCTGGTGGACGGCCGCGGCCGGATCCTGCTGCGCGCCCAGCGGCCCACGCCCGCGCGCGAGGACGGCGACACCGTGATGCGGGCGGTCGAGGAGGTCATCGGCGAGCTCACGCGTTCCCCGCTGTGGGGCAGGGCGCGTGCGGTCGGCATCGGCAGCGCGGGCCCCGTCGACGCGTCGGCGGGGACGGTCAGCCCCGTCAACGTCCCTGGCTGGCGCGGCTACCCGCTGGTCGAGCGGGTGCGCGCGGCCACCGGAGGACTGCCGGTCGAGCTCGTCGGGGACGGCGTCGCGATGACGGCGGCCGAGCACTGGCAGGGCGCGGCCCGCGGGCACGACAACGCGCTGTGCATGGTGGTTTCCACGGGAGTCGGCGGCGGACTGATCCTCGGGGGCAAGCTGCACCCGGGCCCCACCGGGAACGCGGGGCACATCGGGCACATCAGCGTCGACCTGGACGGCGATCCCTGCCCGTGCGGCGCGCGCGGCTGCGTGGAGCGCATAGCGAGCGGGCCGAACATCGCGCGGCGCGCGGTGGAGGGCGGCTGGCGTCCGGGGCCCGACGGCGATACGTCCGCCGCAGCGGTGGCCCTCGCCGCACGCGCCGGGGACCCGGTCGCCGTCGCCTCCTTCGAGCGGGCGGCCAAGGCGCTCGCCGCGGGGATCGCCGCCACGGCGACGCTCGTCGAGATCGACATCGCCGTGATCGGGGGCGGGGTGGCGAAGGCGGGGAACGTGCTCTTCGATCCGCTGCGCCGGTCCCTGCGGGAGTACGCCACGCTTTCGTTCGTACGTCATCTGACCGTGGGCCCGGCCTTGATGGGGACGGACGCGGGGTTGGTGGGGGCAGCGGCGGCGGCGCTCAGCCAGGAGGCGAGTGCGGCGGACTTGCGTCCTGTTGTGGGGAGTTGACGGATTCCGGTCGTTCCTCCTTCCGGGGAAGTGGCTGCGGGGAGGCGACTGCGGGAAGGCGACTACGGGGAGGCGGCTGCGGGAAGGTGACTGTCAACTGCGGTCCGGGCTGAACTGCTCTCGCCCGGACCGCAGTTGACGTTCCCCGCAGCTCAGGTCAGCAGCTGAGTACCGGCTCAGCCCAGTCCGCGTGGTCGGAGTCCCCGCCGTCGCCGCCGTCCGTGACGACGAGGCGTACGACCTGGGCGCCGGTCACGTCGGCCGAAAGGCTCTGCGCGGCATCGGCGTTGGTGAGGACGCCGGTCGACGCGGCCTTCTCGCCGTCGGCCCAGATCTCGAAGGTGACCGTTCCCTTGGGGTCCTTCTCGTCGTCGACGCCCACCCGCGCGGCGAGCTTCTCGCAGGATCCGCCGGTGTAGTACTCGACGGCGCTGTCGGCGTGCACCCCGAGCCCCTTGGCGTGTACCACCCCGCCGATGGTGATCGGATTGCCGTCACCCGCGGCGCTCTCGCCGTTGCTGGTGTCCTTCTCGACGGGGCCCCAGCCGTTGACCGCCGACATCCACGGCAGGTCGCTCACGGCCGAGTCGCCCGGGGGTGGCGCCACGACGACATGGGCCGTCAGCGGCAGCACGTTCTCGGCGCGGGTGCCGCCGGGGGAGCGGTAGGTGGTCAGAAGCGTCAGGTCGTACGCTCCCGGAGCCGCGCCCTGAGGTGCGGTCACCGACCACGACGTACTCAACGACTTGCCCGTACGCAGGGAGTTCACGGTCGAGGGCGAGGTCGCCCGGATCCGCCATCCGGAGGGCCCCGTGAAGGTGGCGGACACCGTCTGCGCGGAGGTGCGGCCGAGGTTGGTGACCTTCGACGTCAGCTCCTCGGACTTGCCCGGCTCCACCAACGCGTCGCCTCCCAGGCCGAGTTCGACGGCAGGCGAGTTCTTGGCCCATTTGTCGTCCGCCGCGACGCGCAGCAGCACGGTGCCGTGCGCCGGGACGGTCGCCGAGATCCTTCCCGCCGTGTTGTAGCTCTTGTGCTGCCACAGGTCCCGCAGGGTGTAGCCGTCGGCGTCCGGGAGCCCGACGTCCTTCGCCGATGTGGCGATCGACCGGGCGGTGCCCGTCTCGTTGAAGAGCGCGACCGTCCGGCTGCCGTCCTTCATCTCCTTGGCGACGACCCAGCGGCCGCCGTCCGACGAAAGGACCTTGCCCTGTTTGCCCAGGGGGTCCTGGTCGACGGCGATGACTTCCTTGTTGCCGATGATCTCGAAGGTCTCGGGCGTGGCCTTGCGCAGGTCGGAGCCGATGAGCAGCGGCGAGGCCATGATCGACCACATCGAGAAGTGCGTGCGGTACTCGGTGTCCGTCATGCCGCCGTTGCCGACCTCGAGCATGTCCGGGTCGTTCCAGCGGCCCGGGCCCGCGTGCTCGTCGAGCGGCAGGTTCTGCTTCATGATCGAGAGCATCGAGCTCCAGTTGTCGCTGATGTCGCCGGTGGTGCGCCACAGGTGCCCTACGTCGGACGCCCACTCCCAGGGTTTGTTCTCGCCCCACTCGCAGAGGCTGTAGACGATGGGGCGCCCGGTGGCCCTGAGCGCGTCGCGCATCGCGATGTACCGCTTCTTGGCGTCGACGCCTTGGTTGTTGCAGTTGTCGTACTTGAGGTAGTCGACGCCCCAGTCCGCGAACTGTTGTGCGTCGCTGCCCTCATGGCCGAGCGCGCCGGGGAAACCGATGTCGCTACAGGTCTTCGTCCCGGCGCTGGTGTAGATGCCGAGCTTCAGCCCCTTGCCGTGCACATAGTCGGCAACTGCCTTGATGCCGTTGGGGAATCGCTTGGGGTCGGGCACCAGCTTGCCGTTCGCGTCCCGCTCGGGCAGTGCCCAGCAGTCGTCGAGATTGACGTACTGATAGCCGGCGTCCTTGAGGCCCTTCTCGACGAAGAGGTCCGCGATCCCCTTGACCATCGCCTCGTCGAACTCGGCTCTGCAGTGGGTCGAGTTCCAGTTGTTGAAGCCCATGGGCGGGGTGAGGGCGAGGCCACCGGGGAGCTTCGCACCGGGGGTCGTCCCGCTCACGCCGTCCGTCTGGCTCGTGCCGCCCGTGTCACGTGCCGCCGCCGGTGCGGCGAGCCCTGCGGCACACAGCAGTGCGGCAGCCAGCGACCCGATGACTCTTCGACGCGTTGTGAGGGGTGAGAGGTGACGCATCGTTACATTCCTCCGTACTCGCAGAGTTGGGGGACTGCATGTACGTGTCAGAGGCGCGCGCTTACGGTAGGCCGTGTTGGACTCTGTTGGAAGAGGGGCCGTAGCGGTTCGAGCACTTGGCGCCAAAACCCTTGACGGTGTGGGCAGTTGAGAGCTATATCCCATCCTTGCGTTCGTTTGTGTTCGGTTGCACCCCCGAGGAGGGGGCATGGCGCAGTCATCGTTCATGGGTCCTGCCACGCCTCAAAGCATGTCAGGACATCGGATGTCCCGGCGGAATGTCCTACGTGGTGCGGCCGCCGGAGCCGGAGCGGTCACCCTTCCGGCCCTGCACGCGGCCGGCGCAAGGACGCGCCGAATTCATCAACGCTGGCGCGCACAAGGGCTGGACGGCCACCCGCCTCGTCGCGCGGGGGGGGCGAGCAAGTAGACCCGCCCGGGTGAACTATGCGCAGAGGCACGTGATGTGGCCGTACGCCGACTCCATGCTGTGATCGGCGACAGCTCGCCCGTCATCGGACAGGGCGGTCACTTCCGGCGGCGGAGGAACAACCAGATGCGGGCGGCCATCGAGCCGATGACCAGGACGCCGACCGCGATCTGCAGCCAGCGCGGAAGGGTGCCCGCTCCGGGGAGATACAGGGCGAGCGGCATCACGGGCGCCACCGCCGGCCGTCGGTGATGTCCGCGACCGTCCAGTAGTCGGCGTTCGGGTCGTCCACTCCTGCCCCTTTTGTCGTCTGCCTCTCTTCATCGTGACATAGCGGCAGAGTCAATCGGCCGTGAACGCACTCCACGTCGTGGCCCTCGTGCGGACCGGAGCCGCTTCGAACTCGGTTCTGCCGGGTGCCCTATGTCCGATGCCGGATGCCGGACTCCCGATGTGTGCCTTGTTCAGCTCTGTGGACTCAGTCCCGCCACGGCCAGCCGGAACAGCCTGTCCGCCTGGGCCGCGGGGTCGGGATAGTGCTCCGTGGCCAGGACGATGCCGACGATCAGTGTGATCAGCTCGGCGACAGTGACGCCCTTCGGTGCCGCGCCGTCCTGCACGGCGCGGCGCAACAAAGGGGCTGCGGCCTCTTCCAGCGCCGCCGAGCAGCTGTTCTCGTGTATCGGGCCGTCGTAGGCCAGCGCGGCCGCAAGCCCCCTGGCGGAGACGGAGTAGGCGACGACGTCACTCAGCCATTCCAGGAGCGCGTTCCGGCTGTCGCCGTTGTCGGTCAGGTCGTGGGCGCGGACGCACAGAGCCTCGATCCGTTTCTGGGAGACCGCCTCCAACAGCGCGCGGCGTGTGGGGAAGTGTCGGCGCACGGTCGCCGAGCCGACCCCCGCGGTGCGGGCGATCTGTTCCAGGGAGGCGTTGCCACCGTGGGTAGCGACCTCCTCCTCGGCCACGGCGAGGATGCGGGCGTAGTTGCGCCGGGCGTCCGCACGCTGGTGCTGCTCGGACATGACGTGACCTCCAGGATTGCTAAACGGCGGACCCCGCCGTATCGTACCGGAACGTAAGCGGCGGGCCCCGCCGTTTAATAAACGGTTACCTCCCGAGGAGCCCCATGTCCACAGCCATGTCCACAGCCACAACCGCACCCGTCCTGGTCACCGGCGCTACCGGCAGGCAGGGCGGGGCCACCGCCCGCGCGCTGCTCGCGGCAGGCGTTCCGGTCCGCGCCCTGGTGCGTGACCCGGCCACCGACCGGGCCAAGGCCATCGAGGAACTCGGCGCCGAACTGATCACCGGCGATCTCCACGACCGCGATTCCGTGATCCGGGCCGCCGAGGGCGCCCGCGCCGTCTTCTCCGTGCAGATGCCCGGCATCACCGCGGAAGGCTTCGATTTCGAAGGGGAGGTGGCCCAGGGCGTCAACCTCATCGAGGGCGCGAAGGCCGCCGGAGTGCCACAGTTCGTGCACACGTCCGTCTCCGGTGCCGGCCAGCACACCGAAACTCCCGGCTGGGCCGAAGGCCGCTGGGCTCCGATGGAACCGACCCTGGGCGCCAAGAGCGCGATCCAGGACCGGGTCCGCGCGGCCGGCTTCCCCCACTGGACGCTCCTCAAGCCGGCCTTCTTCATGGAGAACTTCCTCCCGTCCATGGCGTTCCTGTTCCCGCGCGGCATCGAGGGCGGCCTGGTGAGCGTCCTGAAACCCGAGACCCGGCTGTCCCTGGTCGCGGTGGACGACATCGGCAGGGCCGCCGCCGCAGCCATCACCGCGCCGGAGCGACTGGACGGGATCGAGCTGGAGTTGGCGAGCGACTACCTGTCGATGAAGGAGATCGCCGAGACCCTCTCCCGCGCTCTGGGTACGCAACTGTCCGCGCCGGACATGACCGAGGAGGAGGCCGTCGCAGCCGGAATGCCGGCGATGGGCGCCTCCCACGAGTGGCTGAACGTGGCTGGACAGCCGGGCCGCCCGCAGTACGCGAAAGACCTCGGCATCCCACTCACCAGCTTCGAGGAATGGACGCAGGAGTACATGCGGCCCACCCCCTGACGCGGCACGGTGCCCCCGGCAACTTCTCCTCGCATACGCCCTCTTGCCGCCCCTGGCCGGTGCTTGCACTCTTTGAAGTGGGCATATCGCGATCCTGCACACGCGCACGGTGGCTGCGGCCAGGAGAGTACGACGTCATCGACGGGGCCGTACTCTGCAGCACCCAAGCAGTCGAACAGGCCAAGGACGCCGGGCGAAACCTCCACGGTCCCCTGCTGCTCGACCCAAGCCGCTGTGAGAAGCATGTGGCCGGCCCCGAAACAGAAACGGCGAACACCCCACAAGGGCACGGAGGAAGGGCCCCAAGGGCTCGACAGCCGCGAGCGGTAGTTACGCCGCCTCCACGATCTCCGCAGGCGTCGACTCCGCCTGCGAGACGGTCGTCCACTCGGCGACGAGTCCCTGATACCGGGCCCGCGTCTGCCCGTACAGCCAGCCGCCCGTCTGGACGAGGAGCTCCCTGATCTCGTCGTTCACCACGGCCGCAGAGCGTGCGGTACCAGGCGAGGGTGGAGTGGGAGGCATGTCGTTCAGTCTAGGTGCCGCGTTCGGTGCGGCCGAGGATGCGGCGAGAACGGCATATGACGATCACGCGATCACGGCTGCGGCACCTCGGGCGCGAAAGTCCGACGCGGCTGCATCTCCGCGAGCCCTTCGGAGCGAAGTTCCTTCAGAACACGCCGCGCCGTCATCTGGAGATCCCGAATCCACCGCACACATCCACCACCGACGGCGGCCGCTCGCAGGGCGGGTACGAGCCGTCGGCAATCCGTTCCACCGTGGCCGCGTACACCTGCCGCGACCTGGGCAGATATCGGTTCTCAGCTCATGATCGAACGCCAAGTCGACTTGCTCCACCTGGCGAGACGAGTGTGCCCATCTCACCCATCACTCCTATTTCACCTGTCGGGCCAGAGAGTGCTGACCGGCATGCAAAATCCCCGGAGCGTCGACATGTACCAGCCTACGGAGCACCGCCACATCAGCGGCGAGGAACTGACCGCCCTCATCGACGAGTCGCTGGGAGTCTGCCGGAAGCTGCCTCCTCGCGAGCGCCTCGCCAAGCTGAACGAACAGCTGCGGACCGAACTCGCCCGCCTCACGCCGGCGGTGCAGGCCCAGGCCGACGGGATGAACCGCGGTACGACCGACTGGTACGGCAGGCGGCGCGCCGTCGACGCGACCCGCAACGCGCTCGCCGACGATCTGAGCGGCAATCCGCTCGCCGCGTCGATGGCCGTCGCCGAACTCGGCCGACGCCTGAACGAACTCAGCAACTACGTGACGGGCGGCGGCCAGTCCTGACCGGTGTGACGAGTGGGCGTGATGGCGTCCGTCCGCATGACCCGCTCCGTGTCATGGGCTGTCATATCCCGCACCGGACGGCGGGATTGAGATCGTCGGAGCGTGGCCACCGACAATCCCCGGCAGACGGAGCGCTCCGCGTGAAAGCCCCGAAGTACGTGCGTGACATTCCCGGCCTGTGCTGGGACGAGAGGCCTGGTGACGTCCTTCACTGCACCCTCGAGCAAGACCATGCCGGCGACCACTTCCACGCCTACACCAGAACCAGGTGGCCCCACCGTGCCCGCGCCGACCGGTCCGCGGCGCGGCGACGGTGAGGCGTGTGGGGAGCCGAGTGGGGAGGCGCGTGGGGAGGCGAGTTCACACGGGGTGCGAACGGAGTGCATATATGCACGCGGTGCGCACACTCCCGACAGTGGAATGTGCGGGGCACTCTCATGAAGCTGCCTGGACCCTGCAGCACTCCGGAGAGCCCGTGGTGACCCTGCCGCGGGCTCACTCCTCCTCCAGCGCTTTCGCCAGGGTGGGAACCGGTAACAGAGTGGGAGTGAGGCCGGTGAGACGCAGGATGCGGAGCGTCAGGCGGTGGGTGCAGACCACGGACAGGCGGGCGCCACGTGCCGTCGTGCGGCGGTGCGCGCGGGCCAGCATGGCGATTCCGGAGCAGTCGAAGAACGTGGTCCGCGTCAGGTCGATGACCACGGTAGGCGCGGTGCCACCGGTGATGGGGTCGATGAGCGGTGCCATCCGCTGGTAGGCCAGCAGGTCGACCTCACCGCGCAGTTCGATGACGACCGCGCCGTGGTGGTCGTACACGTGGGGCTGCTGGTCGGAGTCCTCGAAGGCGAATTCGTTCAGGGCATCGAGTTGCACGTGTCCCCCCAGTGGCGACGTTCGGCCGGATCCACGCGGCATCGGGGTGCATCGGGAGAGCCGGATTCATGAGGTCACCAGGGGCTGGGGCGCCTGGCGGATCACGCTAGCGGTGGAGAGCGTGCCCTGGAGTGAGGGAACGATTCATGCGCGGCGACTGCCACCCGATGGGGTGAAGTGAAAGCGAACCGCTTGACATTGGATGGCGTCTTGCGATCCGGCCTTTGACGGCCTCATCAGGGGCTGGTTTCCGCAGCATGGTGTTCCGGGCAAGCCACAGAAGGCCGACGGAAGAGGGGGAACCGTGATCGTCTGGATCAACGGCGCGTTCGGTGCGGGCAAGACCAGCGCCGCACAGGAACTGATCGAGCTGATCCCGAACAGCACGCTCTTCGACCCCGAGGTCATCGGCGGTGGACTGCCGCACCTGCTGCCGCCCAAACGCCTCGCCGAGGTGAGCGACTTCCAGGATCTGCCGATCTGGCGGCGGCTCGTCGTGGACACCGCGGCGGCCCTGCTCGCCGAGGTCGGTGGCGTACTGGTGGTGCCCATGACCCTGCTGCGGCAGGACTACCGCGACGAGATCTTCGGCGGCCTCGCCTCGTGCAGAATCGCCGTACGCCACGTCGTCCTGACCCAGGATGAAACGATCCTGCGGGAACGAATATCCGAACGCCCGGTCCCCGATCTCCCGGACGGAGAGATGCGCGTACGGCAGTGGTCGTTCGACCACATCGAGCCGTACCGCGCCGCGCTCGCGGGCTGGCTCGGCACCGACGCCCACCGCATCGACACCGGCGCGCTGACCCCCTGCGAGACCGCCGAGCGCATCGCCGACGCCGTACGCACCGGGGCCGCGTCCGTCTGCGACATCGTGCAGACCCCGCAGCCCACCGCGGAGACGCTCGCGGCGGGGGTCCTGCTCTTCGACGAGCGGGGCCGGGTGCTGCTCGTCGACCCGACGTACAAGGCCGGCTGGGAGTTCCCCGGCGGCGTCGTCGAACCGGGTGAGGCGCCCGCGCGCGCGGGCATGCGCGAGGTGGCCGAGGAGACCGGCATCCAACTCGCCGACGCCCCCCGGCTCCTTGTCGTCGACTGGGAGCCGCCCGTGCCGCCCGGCTACGGAGGGATGCGGTTCCTCTTCGACGGCGGGAGGCTCGACAGCGGTGCGGCCCGGCAGATGCTGCTGCCGGGCCCCGAACTCCGCGACTGCCGCTTCGTCACCGAGGAGGAGGCGGCCGGGCTGCTGCCCTCCGTACGCTACGAGCGCCTTCGCTGGGCGCTGCGCGCGCGGGAGCGCGGGGTCGCCCTGTACCTGGAGGCCGGGATCCCCGTCGGCAACCAGTGACCACGGGAATCAGCGGGGACCCCGCCCGGTGGCTCAGCTCGCCGCGTACTTCTGGAGGAACAGCGCCTCCGCGACCGAGAGCCGCTCCAACTCCTGGGGCGACACGCTTTCGTCGACCGCGTGGATCTGGGCCTCCGGCTCGCTCAGGCCGATCAGCAGGATCTCCGCCCGGGGGTAGAGCGCGGCGAGGGTGTTGCACAGCGGGATCGAGCCGCCCTGTCCCGCGTACTGCATCTCCTCGCCCGGGTACGCCTCACCCATCGCCTCCGCCATGGCCGCGTACGCCGGGCTCGTGGTGTCCGCGCGGAACGGCTGGCCCTGCCCGATCTGCTCGGTGGTCACCTGCGCGCCCCACGGGGTGTGCGCCTCCAGGTGCGCCTGAAGGAGCTTGGTGGCCTCGGCCGCGTCCACGCCCGGCGGCACCCGGAGGCTGACCAGCGCCCGCGCGCCCGCCTGCACGGACGGCGTCGCGCCGACCACCGGCGGGCAGTCGATGCCGAGCACCGTGACCGCCGGGCGCGCCCAGATGCGGTCGGCGACCGTGCCCTTGCCGATCAACTGGACACCGTCGAGGACCTTGGCGTCCTTGCGGAAGTCGGCCTCTTCGTACTGAAGCCCGTCCCAGACCTCGTCGCCCGTGAGCCCGTCGACCGTGGTCGAGCCGTCATCCGCGCGCAGCGAGTCGAGCACCCGCACCAGCGCGGCGAGCGCGTCCGGCGCCGCGCCGCCGAACTGTCCGGAGTGCAGGTTGCCCTCAAGGGTGTCGACGCGCACGCGAAGGAGAGTCATGCCGCGCAGCGTCGCGGTGACCGTCGGAAGGCCCACCCGGAAGTTGCCCGCGTCGCCGATGACGATCGTGTCGGCCGTCAGAAGGCCCGGGTGCTCCTCGGCGTACCGCTCGAGGCCGCCCGTGCCCTGCTCCTCGGAGCCCTCGGCGATCACCTTGACGCTCACCGGGACACCGCCGTTCGCCTTCAGGGCGCGCAGCGCGAGCAGGTGCATGAGGACCCCGCCCTTGCAGTCGGCGCTCCCGCGTCCGTACCAGCGTCCTTCGCGCTCCGTCAGCTCGAACGGCGGGGTGGTCCACGCCGCCTCGTCGAGCGGCGGCTGCACGTCGTAGTGCGCGTAGAGCAGCACGGTGGGGGCGCCCTCGGGGCCCGGAAGGAGGCCGTAGACCGACTGTGTGCCGTCCGGGGTGTCGAGCAGGGCCACGTCCTGGAACCCCTCGGCGCGCAGCGCGTCCGCCACCCAGTTCGCGGCGGCGGCGCTCTCGCTCTTGGGGAACTGGTCGAAGTCCGCCACCGACTTGAAGGCCACCAGTTCAGTGAGCTCCGCCTTCGCCTTCGGCATGAGTGAGGCGACGGTCTCGGCGATCGGATTCGGCGACATGGGCACGCTCCTCGTAGGTGCGACGTTATACGTATGTGGGTGTTGTGATCCTCCCACAGGAGGGTGCCGGAGGTGCCCGCCGTAGGATGCCTTGGAAAGCGCGGCCAACAGCTGGATCGGGAGCGGTAGACCAACGTGAGCAGCGAGAACTCAGCGGACGACGCGCAGTACGTACCGGCGGATGACGCGCAGTACGTGTGGGACGTCGTCGTGGTGGGAGCAGGGCCCGCAGGGGCGTCGGCGGCGTATGCGGCAGCCGTCGCGGGACGCAGCGTCCTCGTCCTGGAGAAAGCCGAACTGCCCCGGTACAAGACGTGTGGCGGCGGCATCATCGGCCCCTCGCGCGACGCGCTCCCGCCCGGGTTCGAACTGCCCTTCAGGGACCGGGTGCACGCGGTGACGTTCTCCCTGGACGGCAAGTTCGCCCGCACCCGCCGCTCGAAGCAGATGCTCTTCGGGCTCATCAACCGCCCCGAGTTCGACCAGCAACTGGTCGAGCACGCACAGAAGGCGGGCGCCGAGGTGCGCACCGGCGTCACCGTCGCGCGCGTGGAGCAGCACGGCTCCGCGGTGCCCGACCGGCGGACGGTCGCCGTGGTCCTTCAGGGCGGCGAGACGGTGCTCGCCCGCGCGGTCGTCGGAGCCGACGGCAGTGCGAGCCGCATAGGGGCACATGTCGGTGTGAAGCTGGACCAGGTGGACCTCGGTCTGGAGGCCGAGATCCCGGTGCCGCAGAGCGTCGCCGAGGACTGGGCGGGCCGCGTGCTCATCGACTGGGGCCCGATGCCGGGCAGTTACGGATGGGTGTTCCCCAAGGGCGACACCCTCACGGTCGGTGTCATCTCCGCGCGCGGCGAAGGCTCGGCCACCAAGCGGTACTTGGAGGACTTCATCGCCCGCCTCGGGCTCGCGGGCTTCGAGCCGAGCATCTCCTCCGGTCATCTGACGCGCTGCCGCAGCGACGACTCGCCGCTCTCGCGCGGCCGGGTCGTGGTGTGCGGTGACGCGGCGGGTCTCCTAGAGCCGTGGACCCGCGAAGGCATCTCCTTCGCGCTGCGCTCGGGGCGGCTCGCGGGGGAGTGGGCGGTGCGGATCGGCGAGGCGCACGACGCGGTCGACGCCCGCCGCCAGGCCCTGAACTACGCCTTCGCCATCAAGGCGGGACTCGGCGTCGAGATGAGCGTCGGACGGCGCATGCTCAAGGCCTTCGAGCGCCGTCCGGGCATGCTGCACGCGGCGATCACCGGGATCAGGCCCGCGTGGAACGCGTTCGCGAGGATCACCCGTGGCTCGACGACGCTCGGCGAGCTGGTGCGGAACCATCCGCTGGCGGGACGGGCGCTGAACACGATGGACCGGTAGGTCCGGTAGGTCCGGTGGTCGTCTGCCCGCGGCGGCCGGCGGCCCCACTCCGTGGTGGCCTCGCTCAGCGACGGCCTCACTTCGTGAGGGTGACGCGGAAGACGGGGTGGTCGCTCGCGGCCGCCTCGATCTCCGCGTCCGTGGACTTGGCTGTGACGCCCTGGAAGTACTGGTCGACCTCCCAGCCCCACTTCTTCAGGTAGCCGCGCAGCACCGGCAGCTTCTCGGCGTCCGGGACCTCCTCGACCGTGAAGGCGTGGACCTTCCGGCCGACGCGCAGCTCGCCACCGCCCGCCACGCGCATGTTGCGCACCCACTGAGAGTGCCCACGGGCCGAGATCAGGTACTGGCCGCCTTGGTACGTGAACGGGTTGACCGGAACCCGCTGCATCTGGCCGCTCTTGCGTCCGCGTACGGAGAGCTCGGCCGACCCCATCAGGCTGACGCCGCGCCGCGCCAGCCAGCCGACCATGCTGTTGAACCGCACGTTGAGACGGCTGCCCTTGAGGTAGTACGGGGTGGAGGCGGGCGTGGAGGTGGGGATGGAGGTGGAGGAGGACGCAGACATGGTGACCGCCGATGTCGGGAGAGTTTCCGAGAGCACTGCTCTCGCTTAAGAGCAGTGTGCACGAGAGCGGTGCTCCATTGCAAGAGCAGCGCTCTCGAAAGTGTTCGCCGATCTCTGTCTGGCGCATCGCTCTCCCCTCGGCGCACCGCTCTCCTTCCAGTGCACCGCTCTCGTTTCGGCGCACTGCTCCGATCTCATGGCACACTGCCTGCATGAACAGCGCTACCAGCGGAGCCAGGGCCCGCGCCCGAGTCGAAGTCACCGCCGCCATCAAGGACGAGGCGCGCAAGCAGCTGGCGGCCGACGGCGCCGCCAAGCTCTCCCTGCGCGCCGTGGCCCGCGAGCTCGGCATGGTGTCCTCCGCCCTCTACCGCTACTTCCCCAGCCGCGACGAACTCCTGACCGCGCTCATCATCGACGCCTACGACTCCCTCGGCGCCGCCGCCGAGGACGCCCACGCCGAGGTCGCGTCGTCCGCCGATCCCGTGCGGCGCTGGACGGTCGCGTGCGAGGCCGTACGGTCCTGGGCGCTCGCGCATCCCCACGAGTACGCCCTCATCTACGGCTCGCCCGTCCCGGGCTACAGCGCGCCCGACTCCACGATCGAATCCGCGGGTCGCGTCGGGCAGCTGCTCATCGGGATCGTGCGCGACGCCCACCAGGGGCGTGGTGTCGCCGTGCAGCCGCTGCCGGGCAAGCTTCGTGCCGAGGCCGAGCGGATGGCCGCGGATCTCGCGCCCGATCTGCCGCCCGCGGTGGTCATGGCGATGGTCGCGGCGTGGGCCCAGTTGTTCGGGCTCGTGGGCTTCGAGGTGTTCGGGCAGTTCAACCGCGTCGTCGAGGATCGTTCGGCGTTCTTCTCGTACGCGGCCACGCAACTGGCCCACGGCGTCGGACTATTGGAGCAGAAGTAGCCCGCCCGCTCACGCCGCCGACACCGGAGCGGGCGTCCGCGCCGTCGTGAGGAGTTCCGGGTCCTGGCGCAGTATCCGCTCGTGCAGGGGCCGCAGCGCGGGGCCCGGATCCGCGCCCATGGCGTCGGCGATCCGGTGCCGGGCGTCCTCGAAGGCGAGCAGAACGTCCGAGGAACGGCCGGTGCGGTAAAGGGCGTTCATCAGAAGCTCGACCGGGCGCTCGCGCAGGGGGTGCGCGGCGACGAGCCTGATGAGTTCGTGGACGTACTCGAAGGAGCGGCCGAGTTCGATCTCCCCGGCGATCCTGGCCTCCAGGACGGTGAGCCGCTTCTCGCGCCACCGGAGCCGTTCCGCCGCCAGATAAGGCGCGTTGAGCCCCTCCGCGAACTCGCCGCGCCACAACGCCTCGGCCCGGTCGATGAGTTCGCCCGCGTGCCGCAACTTCCCCGCGTCACGCGCCGCGAGGGCCGCGTCGACCAACTGCCGCCGCTCCCGCAGGTCGTCGGCCGCGGCGCCGGAGAGCCGATATCCGCTGCCGGTCCACGTGAGTGCCGGCCCCGCCGCGCCCGCTGTCCCCACAGGCCCCGCCAGCACCGCCGTGTCCGCCGACGCGAATGCGCGCCGCACCCCGGAGACGTACTTCTGCACGAGGTTGCGTACATGAACCGGGGGTTCGTCGCCCCACACCGCGTCGACGAGACCCTCGTACGAGAGGGGCCGCCCCTCCTGGAGGAGCAGTACCGCGAGAACCGCGCGCTGCTTCGGCGGCCCGCCGCGCTCGCCCGCTGGGGCCACCGCGTGGAGCGCCCGCAGAGCACGGCAGGCCCTCGGCTTCACGCACACCGGGTCCATCGAGCTGAGCATCCCGGTGCTGATGTTCTGCGTCGCCTACGGCCTGTCGATGGACTACGAGGTGTTCATGCTGGCCCGGATCAAGGAGGAGTACGAGCGGGTGGGCGACACGGAAGCGGCGGTGGCCACCGGGATCCGGCGGAGCGCTCCGCTGATCACCACGGCGGCCGGGACCCTCGCGCTCTCGTTCCTCACGTACGCGACCGGGGGCGTCGTCTTCCTCAAGGAACTCGGCGTCGGCACCGCCCTGACGATCCTCGTGGACGCCACCCTCATCCGTGTAGTCCTGCTGCCCGTCGCCATGCGGCTCGCGGGCCGCGCCAACTGGTGGGCGCCCGGTCCGCTGCGCCGGCCGCACCGCCGCTTCGGTCTGCACGAAGGTCACGAAGGCCACGAAGGCACGGAGCACGGTGACGCTCCCGAGGTACTCCAGCGGGAGTACGCGTGATCGCCACGTCCGGCTGACGCCCGCCGCCCACCGCGCGGTCTAGCGTTGCCGCCATGGACGAGCAGCGCGAACACGGGCGCGGCGGTCCGTCCCTGCCCTGGGGCGGACCGCCGATGTGGCGGCACGGGCCGCCCTGGTGGAACCGGCGGTCCGCCGTGGGGGAAGCGGGGGACGTACGGAGGCTGCCCTGGCTGACGACCCTCGCGATCACCGTGTTCGTGCAGATCGGCTCGAAGTACGCGGCCCATGGCCAGCTCGACCGCGTTGACCTGGACATCCCGGGCCGACTGCTTCTGCTCGCGGGCACGGCCTCGCTCCTGCTGCGCCACCGCTTCCCGCTCACGGTCGCGTACTTCACGGCGGGGACCGCGCTGGTCTATCTCGGCGCCGGGTACGCGTACGGCCCGGTCCTGCTCACCGTCGCCGTCGGCTGCTTCGCCGCGGTCGTCGCGGGGTACCGGCGCGCGGCGTGGGGCGCCGTCGCGATGCTGTGGGCGGGGCATCTGCTGGTCGCGCACTGGCTCTACCGGTGGCTGCCGCCGGACGGCGACGCGCCGAGGACCTGGGGCGAGGAGATCATCGTCGCCGTCTGGGTCGTCGCCATCATCGCCGTGTCCGAACTGGCTCGCGTAAAGCGTGAGCAGTGGCTGAAGGAGAGCGCGGAGCGCGCGCAGGCCGCCAAGCGGCGGGCCGACGAGGAGCGCCTGCGCATGGCGCGCGAGCTGCACGACGTCCTCGCGCACAGCATCTCCGTGATCAACGTCCAGGCGGGCGTCGGCCTCGCGCTGCTCGACTCCGACCCCGAGCAGGCCCGTACGGCACTGACCACCATCAAGGCCGCGAGCAAGGAGGCGCTGGGGGAGGTCCGCCAGGTGCTCGACACTCTGCGTACGCCCGGTGACGCGCCCCGCGCCCCCGCTCCCGGGCTCGACCGGCTGCCCGAGCTCGTGCAGCAGGCCGCCGGTACGGGACTCACCGTCGACGTCGACACCCGGGGGAGGTGCAGGAAGCTGGCGCCCGGCGTGGATCTCGCCGCCTTCCGCATCGTCCAGGAGGCCCTGACCAACGTCGTACGGCACTCCGGATCGCGCCACGCGCGCGTGCTCGTGCGGTACGAGGGCGCGGAGCTCACCCTGCGCGTGGACGACGACGGCCCCGCCACCGGCGCGGACGCGGGCGGCAGCGGGAACGGTCTCGCCGGGATGCGTGAGCGCGCCGCCGCCCTGAATGGCACGATCGAGGCGGGCTCGCGCCCGGACGGGGGATTCAGGGTCACCGCGGTACTGCCCACCCGCACGGCACTTCAGGAGGACCAGTGATCCGCGTACTGCTCGCCGACGACCAGTCGTTGGTGAGGGCCGGTTTCAAGGCGCTGCTCGGCGCCCAGCGGGACATCGAGGTCGCGGGGGAGGCGGCGGACGGCGAGGAGGCGGTGCGCCTGGTGCGCGAACTGCGCCCCGACGTCGTCCTGATGGACATCCGCATGCCGCTGCTCGACGGGCTCGCCGCGACCCGCAGGATCACCGAGGAGCCGGACCTCGGTGACGTCAAGGTGGTCATGCTGACCACCTTCGAGCTGGACGAGTACGTCTTCGAGGCGATCCGTTCCGGGGCGTCGGGCTTCCTCGTCAAGGACACCGAGCCCGAGGAACTGCTGCGCGCCGTCCGCGCGGTCGTCGACGGCGACGCGCTGCTCTCGCCCGGCGTGACGCGCCGCCTCATCGCCGAGTTCGCGGCCCGCTCCAAGGAGCCCGCGGACGCCGAGACGCTGAGCGAACTGACCGAACGGGAGCGGGAGGTGATGGCACTCGTCGGCATCGGCCTGTCGAACGAGGAGATCGCCCGCCGTCTGTTCGTCAGCCCGCTGACCGCGAAGACGCACGTCAGCCGCACCATGGTGAAGCTGGGCGCCCGCGACCGCGCCCAGCTGGTCGTCCTTGCCTACGAGTCGGGCTTGGTGCGCCCCGGCTGGCTGGGCTGACGAGCCGACCGGCGACGCATGCACATACATTGAATGCGCGTGCATTTAATGCCGACGCAATGAACGGGGCATTCTCTGCTACCGTGCGATGTCATGGCGGCGAAGAAGGCCGAGCAAGGGCTCGTGGACCAATGGCGCGACATTCTCGCGGTGCACGCGCGCACCCTGTGTGAACTCGACAACGCCCTGCGTGAACACGGGCTCGGCGCGAGCGACTTCGAAGTGCTCGACGTACTGTCCGAGGGCGCCGCGGCCGACGGCGACGGCGACTGCGGCTACCGCGTGCAGGACATCGCGGGCCGAATCCATCTGAGCCAGAGCGCGCTGTCCCGTCTCATCGGCCGCCTCGAGAAGGACGGTCTCGTGGAGCGCGCGATGTGCAGCGAGGACCGGCGCGGGGTGCGGGTCGTACTCACCGACAAGGGACGCCGGTTGCACGCGCAGGTGCGGCCGCTCCAGCGCGCGGTCCTCGAGCGGATGCTGGTGGGGACCGCCTCCGCGTAGCCGGTCGACTCACACGCCCGACGTCTCGCTCCACAGCGCACTCAGCGCGGTGTCGCCGGTGACGTGCGGGAGCGGCCCGCGGTTCCACAGCGCGAGGTAGAGGTGCTCCGCGGGGCCCGACAGCTCGCAGTCGGCCGGTCCGTCGTCGCCCCGCTCCGTGGCGGCCGGCTCCTGCGAGAGGCGTACGGTCCACACGGCGTCCGCGTCGGTCGCCCGCACGCGAAGCACCCGCGGCTCCTGCGTACGCACCCTGCTGCGTGAGCGCGCGTGAAAACCCCGCAGCAGCTCGTCGATCCCGTCCGCCGCGAACTCCGTACCGACCGGGGACGGCGCACCACCGCGCGCGGACTCGGCGTCCACGCGGTGGATCGCCGTCTCGTTCGCCTGCCGCCGTGCCCAGAAGGCGAGCGGGGACGGCGCGGGCAGGAACGCCCAACACCGCACGTCGGGCGCCGCGGCACGCAGCGTGGCGACCAGGTCGCCGTGCGCCCGCCGGTACCAGTCGATCAACGCGGCGCCGTCCAGGTCCGGCGGGTCGCCCACGGGCCGCGGCGAGGTGTGCCCTTCGGCGACGAGCGCCGCGGCCCACACATGCACCGCCCCCGTGTGCCGCAGCAGATCGCGGACGGTCCAGTCGGGACAGGTCGGCACCTTGGCGCCAGTGCCGGACGCTTCGGCGGCGCGGGCCAGCAACTGGCCTTCGGCTTCGAGGACTTCGATGTGCTCGGCAATCTCCATGCGGGAGATTGTGCCGGATGGAGCGCGCTCGCATGCGCTTGGGCGTCGGCTACTTGAGTGCGTGCACGCGGGTGACGACCTGCCGCCGCTCGCCGAGGCGGCGCGCGTCTGGGTACTCCTGATCTACGAGGACTTCCGCCCGATGCTCCCGCTGGTGAACGAGGTCGGCGGCGACGACGTCCGTACGTCACTGAAGTACTCCTTCGCCGCAGCGGCCGCGATCTGGGGCGAGCGCCCCTCGCTCGACGCCTACATCCAGGGCTGGGCGCGATCGAGGACCGCACTCCTCGCTTCCTGCCGTCTCTTGCGGGTAACTAGGCGCCTTGGTAAGGCAGTTGGGAGACCGCCATTGCTAGGGTGACACCCATGCGGATAGGCGTGAACGTCCCCAACTTCGGGCCCGGGGCGAACCCCGATCACCTCGCTCGTTGGGCCGGAACCGTGGAGGGGCTCGGCTTCGATCTGCTGATGATGTCCGATCACGTGGCGATCACGCCGGATGTCGCCGAGCAGTATCCCGCTCCCTTTTACGAGCCCTTCACCACGCTCGCCTGGATGGCCGGAATCACGACCGGGATCAAACTGGGGACGACCGTTCTCATCACCCCCTACCGGCACCCTCTGCTGGTCGCCCGCATGGCCGCCAACCTGCATCAACTCAGCGGCGGCCGACTGATTCTGGGTGTCGGGGTCGGCTGGGCCCGGGAGGAGTTCGAGGCGCTCGGCGTCCCCTTCGAGCGACGTGGCGCGCTGACCGACGACCATCTGCGGACGCTGCGCGCCGCATGGGAGAACGAAGCCGACTATCGATCCGGGCAGATTCCGATCTGGATCGGTGGAAACAGCGACGCGGCCATGCGCAGGGCCGTGCGTTTCGGCGCTCCGTGGCATCCGCTGCGGTTCACGATGCCCTGGTTCAGGGACGCGTTGGTGCGACTGAAGGGAATTTCCGCCCGGCTCGATCGGCCCGTGCCCGCTCTGGCGCCGCGAATTCGTCTCGGACTCACGGAGAAGCCGGTCGACCACCCGGATCGCCGAGCCGGGGAAGGCACCGTCGAGCAGCTCTTCGAGGACATCGACGAACTGCGCCTGGCCGGTGCCGACACCGTGCTGCTCGACCCGTACCACGGCGATCCGAACGAGACTCTGCGGCCCGAGGCGGCCTGGCAGGCGCTGGCCACAGTGGCCGCCCACCGGACGTAGCCGGGGCACCTCTCCGGCACCTCTACAGAGGCACCTCCACAGAGACGGAGCAGCCAGTGGCACCCCAGGACCAGGACCAGGATCAGGACCACGACCACGACCTCCCCGGGACCGGCGCCGTCATCGAAGCCGATCTGCCCTACCTGCGCCGCTGCATCGAACTGGCGGCCGAGGCGACCGAAGACGGAGACTGGCCGTTCGGGTCCGTGCTCGTCGACGCGGACGGCAGGATCAGGGCCGAGGACCGCAACCGCGAGTCCACCACGGGGGACCCGACGGCGCACCCGGAGTTCGCACTCGCCCGGTGGGCCGCGGCCCATCTGACCCCCGAGGAGCGGGCCGCGGCGACCGTGTACACCTCGGGTGAGCACTGCCCGATGTGCGCTGCCGCGCACGGGTGGGTCGGCCTCGGCCGCATCGTGTACGCCAGCTCGTCCCAGCAGGCGAGGGACTGGAAGACCGAGTGGGGTGTGCCCGTCACCTCGCCCCTGAGCCCGTTGACCGTGCGAGACGTCGTGCCGGGTGTTGAAGTGGCCGGCCCGGTGCCCGAACTCGCCGAGCAGGTGCGTGAGTTGCAGTGGCGTTTCCGTACAGGGAAGGGCGTGGACGACTGACGGCGGGACAGCGGCGGGCCCGGCAGCGTGGTTCGCTGCCGGGCCCCACCACCGTCCCGTACGCTCGCGGCGTCAGACCATGAACTGGTCGTACTTCGCCATGTGCTCCCGCAGCTCCTCCATGCTGGGGTTGCGCCCGTTCGCCGTCAGGCGTCCCAGGCCGCGGAAGTAGTCCTCGCGGTCGTAGATCGGGTAGAACATGATCAGTAGGGTGGCGTCCTCGGTGCCCCGGTTCGTGAAGCCGTGCGGCTCACCCTTGGGGACGTACGCGAACGCGCCCGGCTCACCTACCACCTTGCGGTCGCCGATGGTGAACTCGATCTCGCCCTTGACCACGTAGAACATCTCGGTGGACTGCTTGTGTATGTGGGGGGCCGCGCCCTTCGCCTCCGGAGCCATGTGGTGCTCGAAGAAGCCGAACTCCCCGTTGGAGTCGGGCGTGGTGAGCTTCAGGTACGTCCTCTTCGTGTCGCGGATGTCGACGTATTCGCCTTCACCGGCGGGGACGTACAGCGGAACGGACATTTTTCTCTCCTCGGGTGATGTTCGTGGTGATGTTCGTGGTGATGCTCGGGGTGATGTTCAAGAGGTGGTGTGCAAGTTGACGACCCGCCCACCGGTCTGGTGGACGGGGGCGATCACGCGGCCTCGGCCAGGGCCGGGTCCTGCCGCGGGCGACTGTCCGCCCGTGACTGCGCCCACCGGCCGATGACGGGCGCCGCGAAGCCGCAGACGGCGAACAGCGCGGCCAGGGCGACCCATCCGGTGGTGCCGGTCGTGACGATCACGCCGATCAGGACCGGTGCCGCGATCTGCTGGACGGCCACGCCGAGCCAGAAGACCGAGAGATAGACGCCCTCCTGGCCGGGCGCCGCGAGCAGATACGATCCGCCCCAGCCGCCCGCCGACTGGAACAGCTCCCCGCCGGTCAGCGCGACCATGGCGAGCAGCAGTACGACGACGCCAAGGACGACCGGCGGCTTCGGCGCCGCGACGAGCAGCAGGCAGCAGGCCGCGAGGGAGATGCCGGCCCGCACCAACCCCCGCGCCGACCCTGCGATGGTGTCGGTGCCCCTGCTGGCGCGTACCTGCAGCGCGACAGCGAGCACGGTGTTGACCGCCACAAGGGGTGAGATCACCGCGGCCGGGACCTCGGTGTGTTCGACGATCCACAGCGGGATGCCGATGCTCAGCAGGGTCATGTGCATGGTGAGCACCGCGTTGATCCCGGTGAACGACAGGAACGGTCCGTCGCGCAGCGCATCGACCGAGAAGCGGCGTCGCAGGCTCTTCGCCGGTGTGCTGAGCACCGGCAGCCGGTAGGCGAGGGTCGCCAGAACGGCGAACGAGACGGCGTTGAGCAGCAGGATCGCTCCGTAACCCGCCCGGGTGCCGATCAGTAGACCGACACCGCCAAGGAGGGCGCCGACGGTGAAGCCGACGTTGCGCAGCGACCGCAGGACCGCGACCACCCTGACCCGGTCGTCGGTCGCCGTCACCTGTCCGACCAGGGCCTGTTCCATCGGTGCCGCCGCCTTGTCGACCAGGCCGAGCAGGCACACCACCGTCAGGAACTGCCACAGGTTCTGGACGAACGGGTAGAGCACGAAGCAGGCGCAACGCCACAGGCTCACCCCGACAAGGACCCTCTTCGGTCCGATCCGGTCGGCGAGGACGCCGATCGGGACCGCCGTGATCAGCGCGATCGCGGCGGACAGGGTCAGGCCGAGACCGAGAGCGCCCACCGACAGACCGACGGAGCGGGTGATGAAGGGGACGGAGACGGCCAGGAAGGCGCCGGTGCCGACGGCGTCGATCATCGCCATCACGGACAGTCGTATGCCGACCGGCCCTCCGGGGACGGACCCGCGCCAGCCGCGGACGCGCTGCCACAGAACAGACATCAGCTTCCTCAATCCGTGGTGGGGCGGGAGTCCGTGGCGGGAAGGGGATCCGTGGTGATGCGGATGGCGGCGTCCGCGTCCAGGACGCGTCGGCGCGTGGTGTCCGCGTCAGGACCGGTCGCGATGACGTGCCCGGCGCGGTCCCAGGAGGATGCCCACGGCCGGACCTCCTGGCCGGTCTCGACATCGACCTCCACGGCCCGGACACCGGGCAGGGCCCTCGCCGCGTCCGTCCCCGCGACCTCCGTCACGGTGCCCGGCTCGGCGGCCAGGAACCGGATCGCCGAGGTCAGCCGTGCGGTACTGGGCAGGGTGACCGGCCGTCCTGCCAGCAGGTCGATGAGGGTCAGCCTGATCCGCGTGCCGTACGCGAGGTCGTTCAGGTCGATCAAGTAGTCGCCGGGGCAGCGTCCCGCGCATTCCACGAGCGCCGGTCCTGACTCGGTCAGGATCCACTCGGCGTGCAGGATCCCGGTGCGATACCCGGTCGCCGCGACGAGCGCCCGCATGGCCGTCTCGAACGCGGCCCGCGTCTCCTGGCCGAGCGGAGCGGGCAGCAGGTGACCCACCTCCACCGGGTACGGCCCGGGGATCACCGTCTTGGCCGTGATGTTGTGGAAGATGATCTCGCCCTGCCGCACAAGCGCCTCGACGCTGTACTCGGGCCCCCGCAGGCGCTCCTCGGCCAGGAACCGCCACGTGAGGTGCCGGTCGGGCACCTGCTCGTACTCGGCGGCGGAGGAGGTGCGCTCCCAGGCCCGTGCCGCGGTGACCGCGTCGACCGAGTCGAGGAGCTGTACGCCCACGCTGGCCTGGCGGTTGGCCGGCTTGACCACCACGGGGCCGTCACCGGCGAAGTCGAGGATGTCCTCGGGTCCGTACACCTCGCGCCAGCGCGGGCCGCGTACGCCACCCGCGTCGCAGACCTCACGTAGCCGGACCTTGTCCCGCAGTGCCTGCGCGGCCTGTTCGGTCGCGCCCGGAAGACCGAGCTTCTCGGCAAGCGCTGCCGCCGCGGGCACCGCGTACTCCAGGCCGGGGACGACCGCGGCCACCGGGCGCTCGGCCTCGAGGTCGGCCGCGAGATCAAGGGCCCCGGCCGACTGCTGATAGCTCGCCGGGACGATCCGGTCCAGGCAGCCGAAGCATGCCGCCGCGTCCCGCAGTTCCCGTTTGCGGATGATGTCGGGTTCCTCGATGACCACGACGGACCCGCTCGGAACACTCCCGTCGATGGCGCGCAAGTAGGCCGCGTTGTAGCCGACGAACACCACCTGCGAGCCGGTGCCGGGGGTGGTCATGGTGGCCACCTCTTGGTGTGTCATGGCGACCTCCTGGCCGTCGGTAGGGAGTACGACACGGCCGTCCGCTCGTACGGGCGTCCCGTCGATGATCAGCTCGATGGCGGCGAGCACCTCGGCGCACCGGCTCCGGGCCTGATCGGGCGTGGCACCGGAGACGATGACGTGCCCGTGCCGGCCCTTGGAGTCGCGGACCTCCGGCACGGTGTCGCCGGGGCGAAGGCGCAGGGCCAACTCGTCGACGTACGGCAGCTTTTGCACCTTCTCCAGGCCGCGACATCCATCGACGCGGCCTGGCGGGAAGGTGAAGAAGCGCACGGCCGCCGTCGCCGTCGGCTCCGGTACATCGGCCGGTGTGCCCGCAAGGCCCGCGAAGATCGCCTGCTCGATGTCGAGGCCGCAGGCCAGCTCGACGAGGCGCGGTATCCGGTCACCGCCGAGCCTGGCCTGCGACTCGACGATGCGCGGGCCGCGCTCCGTCCAGATCACCTCGGTGTGCGCGGGTCCTGACCGGTACCCGCACAAGGTGAGGAACCGGACGGTCAGTTCCTCGATGGCGTGCTTACGGTCCTGGGGCAGCGGCGCCGGGTGGACGTGCCCCACCTCCACGAACAGCGGCGGTGCTCCAAGCAACTTCTCGGTGATGCCGACGACTTGGTGCCTGCCGTCCCGGCTCAGCGTCTCCACGCTGTACTCGGGACCGCGCAGATACTCCTCGACCAGGAACGGTCCTTCATAGCCGTACCCGTCGACGAGTTCCGTCCAGGCCGCCCGGTCCCGCGCCTCCTGCCACAGGAACACGCCCCGGCTGCCGGCGAGTGCGACCGGCTTGACGACGGCCGGGCGGCCGATCCGCTCGACGGCGGCCGGTACTTCGTGCCGGGTCGGTGCCGCTTCGAAGGCCACGGGGGAGAGCCCGTGCCGTGCGAGCAGGTCCCGCATCGCGTGCTTGTCGGCGAGGAAATGGACCGCCGCGGCCGGGTTGACCTCGGCGCGCAGCTCCTCGGCCACCTCGTGGGCGGCGACCATCGTCTCCTCTCTGCCGATGTGGTAGATCACCGAGGCGCGGTGTTCCAGGGCCACCTCGCGGATGGTGCGCCGCAGCAGCTCCAGGTCCCGGAAGTCCGCCGTCACGAACAGATCCGCCAGGTCGCGTACGTCGTCGAGATAGTCCGGCGTCTCGAGCCGCGGATCCCAGATCGCGCCGACCCAGAACCCTTCGGCCTGCGCCTTCCGTACGAACTGGCGGTAGGGCATCACCATCAGCAGGCGCGGCCGGTCGTCGGCGGGCAGTGCAGCGGTGGGTGCGGGCGCCGTCATCGGGCACCGCCCGACACCACTGGCTCCGGCGCGGTCTCGCGGCCCAGCAGGCTCAGATACCGCTCGCCGGTGTCGGGCAGGAGGGTCACGATGCGTCGGCCCCGGTACTGCGGACGGGCGGCCAGGGCGGCGGACGCGTGGACGACCGCGCCGCCCGAGACACCCGCCAGCAGGCCGACGTGCCGCGCGAGCCGCCGGGTGGTGTCCATGGCATCCGTGTCGGAGACCGTGATCACCTCGTCGATGAGGCTCTGCTGCGTGGTCGGCGCGATGAAGCCGCCGTTGAAGCCCGGGATGCCGTGCGTGCCGGGCTTGCCGCCGGACAGCAGCGGCGAGCCCGCGGGCTCCACCGCCACGATCCGCACGGCGGGGTGGCTCTCGCGCAGATAGCGCCCCGCGCCGCTGAGCGTGCCGCCGGTTCCCACTCCGCAGACGAACACGTCGATCCGCCCACCGGCGTCGTTCCAGATCTCGGGTCCTGTCGTCTCGTAGTGCGCCCGCGTGTTGTCCGGGTTGTCGTGCTGGCGGCAGAACCACGACCCGGGGGTCCGCCGGTGGAGTTCCTCGGCCTTGTCGACCGCCGCCTGATAGCCGCCCGAGTGCGGGGTCCGCACCACTTCGGCGCCGAGCGAGTGCAGCATCGCCACCCGTTCGCGGGTCGCGTTGTCCGGCAGCACGATGACGCAGCGGTAGCCGCGGTTGGCCGCGAGCGCGGCGAGGGAGATTCCGGTGTTGCCGGAGGTCGCCTCGATCACGGTGCCGCCGCCCGGGGCGAGAAGCCCTTGCTTCTCCGCGCCGCGCAGCATCGTCAGGGCGGCCCTGTCCTTGCTGCTCGACCAGGGGTTGAACAGCTCGAGTTTCGCCAGTACGTCGGCGTCGGCGGGGGCGCCGTCCACGATCCGGTCCATCGGCAGCCTCAGGAGCGGAGTACCGCCGATCAGATCGACGAGCGAGTCCGCGACCGGACGCCGGGAGACCGGCTCGGTCCGGATGCCGATCTCCTGGACGGCGGCCTCCGCGGTGCGCGCCGCGAGCTCGGCGGTCTCGGCGACCACGAGCACATGACCGGCGCGGTCGCCGTTGCGGCGCAACTCCCGCACCACGGAACCCGGCTTGGGCTTGACGACGACCTCCTCGACGCCGGGCAGCGCGGCGGCCCGCTCATGGCCGGTGACCGACACCACCCGGCCGGGCTGCGCGGTCAGATAGCGGATGGCGGCGCCGCCGACCGGCCGTAGCGGAAGGACCGGGACCGGCAGCGGCTGGCCGAGGTACTGACGGGCCACCAGCTCAAGGGACTTGATGCCCAGAGCGCGGTCGACCAGGTAGGTGATCTTTCCCCCGGCGGGCCTCGGGTTGATCTCGATGAGCTTGGGCCCTGACGCGGTCACCTTGACCTCGACATGGGCCATGCCCAGGTCGAACCCGACGGCGCGCAGCGACTCCACGGCCAGATCGCCGCAGGCGCGGACGAGCGGCCCTGGCAGACTGGAAGGGAAGGTGTGGGCCAGCTCGACGAAGTAGCCGAGACCGACGACCGACTTGTCGGTCACCCCGAACACCTCGTACCGGTCACCGTCGGCAAGCACCTCCACACTGACCTCGGGGCCGCTCAGATACTCCTCGACCATCAGCTCGTGGTGACGGGCCTGGCCACGCGTGTTCTCCGCGCGGGACCGGATCAGAGCGACGTGCTCGGCGGCCTGCTCCGCGGTGTCCACGAGGCGGACGTCGGCACTGCTGGTCTCGTCGGCCGGTTTCACCACACAGGGCAGGCCGATCTCCGCCGCGGCCGTCGCCGCCTCCGCGGGCGTGCCCACCGTGCGGAACGCCGGTATAGGGACGCCGAGTTCGGCGCAGCGGCGGCGCATCAGCGCCTTGTTGCGTGCGGTGGCGACTCCGTCGACGCTGACCGTGGGGAGCCCGAGGTGGACCGCGACCTCGGCGGCCACGACCACGTCGTACTCGGCCAGGGTGAGGAAAGCGTCGAAGGGGTGCTCGGCTCCGGCCTCGTGGACGTACGGCAGGAGCTCATCGAAGACGTTCGTCTCGCACCGGACGATCTCGTCGACGTAGCGCTCGAAGTAGGCGGGACCGCCCGGCACTTCGAGGTAGCGTTCAAGGTCGCGGGTGAAGAAGGTGACGCGGCAGTCGAGTTCCTTGATGATCTGCAGGCCCTCGAAGCCGGAACCGGAGAGATTGCTCTCCAGGACTCCGACGTGAATCATTTGTTCCTCCGTTGAGGTTCCGGCTCGTGGCCGGGGCGAGATGGGGGATTCAGCGAGATGGGCGTGCGCTGCGGGCGGGGGAGCGGGCCGTCACCGGCACCTTTCACCAGCACCCGGAGGTGGCCAGGGTGCGAAGGAGCTGCTCCGACTCCGCGCGCTCCGCGGCCGACAGCGGTACGACGACACCGGCCGCGGGAGCCGTCACGCGGGCCCGGGGCGGCACATCGCCAAGGACGAGCGAACCGGCGCCGATCAGTGCGTCGTCGCCGACGGTGACCGGACCGAGGACGATCGCGTTGGTGCCGAGCACCACCCGGTCGCCGACGACCGGGTGCCGCCGGGCGCCGGGCTCGCGCCGCCCGTCCCGCCACCAGCCGACCGCGCCGAGCGTGACCTGGTGGAAGATCGTGACGTCGTCACCGATCTCGGCGGTCTCCCCGATGACCACGGCGGCCCCGTGGTCGATGAACACGCGCCGGCCGAGTCGCGCACCCGGATGGATCTCGATGCCTCCCGTCACCGCGCGCGCCAAGTAGGCGATGAGCCGGGCGAGTTGACGGTGTCCGCGGGTGTAGAGGACGTGCGCCGTCCGGTGGGCCCACAGGGCCGGCAGTGCGGGGTGGAGCAGCGCTTCCGCGCGGGTGCGGATCGACGGGTCCCTCTCGACGATCATGGCGAGGTCCTGCCGCACCCTGGTGATCATCTTGCGCATGAGGTCCTCCGCCTCAGTAGTTCGGGGTTTTGACGAGATGCCCGGGGTCTTCGACGATCTCCGGGATGTAGACCCGCTCGTTCCACACGTCCTGAGTCACGGGTTCGAGGGCGATCGAGACAGCGCCCTCGTCGACCGAGAAGGCGGTCCTGACCGCGCTGGTGATCGCGTCCACCAGGGCCGATATCTGGGTCTCTTCGAGGTTGTCCGGGAAGTGCTTGATGTTGACGTGGGGCACTTGGATGACCTTTCGGGTGAGGCGTGCGGCCCGAACGGCGGTGACGAGTTCGTCCACCCCGTTCGCGCGCAGCAGCGCGTAGTGGTCGGCCCGCAGCCGGCTGATCCTGGGAGGCGTGCTCGACAGTGCGCGGCCGTGGCTGCGGCCGTGGTCGCGGTCGATGAAGGAGTCCTGGTCGCCCGCGGCCCGGAGCACCGTGACCGGTGCCTTGACCCTGTTCCCGGCCAGTTCATGAGGGGCGTACTCGAACAGGAACGTCTGCCGCACCACGCCGACGATCCGGCGCACCAGATCGCGTTCCAGATACTCGAACAGGCCGCAGACGAACGCGACGAAGGACTCCTCGTCGTGCGTCGACGCCAGGCATTCGGCGACCGCCGACGGCTCGAGGTTCCCGGCGAACACGGAGTAGAGGATCGAGACGAAGGTGGGGTCGGTGAAGCCGACCGTCGCCTCGGTGGGCGCTCCTTCGCCGGTTTCCACGGGTGGCTTGCCGGGCGCCAGGAGGATCACCTCGTCGACCTCTTCCCCGGCCTGCTCCAGGTGCCGTGCCACCGCGAAGGCGACCCGGGCCCCGAAGGAGTAGCCCCACAGCGTGTACGGCCCGGTCGGCTGGACCTGCCGGACGAGCTCGATGTCCTTGGCGACCATCTCGTCGAACGTCGGGTACGCGCTCTCGCCCGGGTTGATGCCGTAGGCCTGGACACCGAGGAACGGCCGGTCGAGATCAAGGCGACCGGCGAGGAGCCGCAGGCTCATGGGATAGCCGCCTAGGCCCGGCCAGCAGAAGACCGGCCGCCCGCAGTCCGTCCCGCGCAGCCGCACCAGGCGGGACAGCGCGGTGGTGGGCGTACGGTCGACGAGCCGGGCGAGACCGGCGACGGTCGGCGCGTCGAAAAGCACCTGGAGCGGCAGGGAACTGCCCAGCTCCCGGTTGATCCTGCCGACCAGGTTGACCGCGGTCAGCGAGTGGCCGCCGACGGCGAAGAAGTTGTCCCGGATCGAGACCCGCTCCTGGCGAAGGACCTTGCGCCACAGTGCGGCGATCGCCTCCTCGGTGGGCGTGCGCGGCGGGACGACCGGCGCGTCGATGTCATCGACGGCAGCCTTGTCGAGGTCGCGCAGGGCCTGGTGGTCGATCTTGCCGTTGGGCGTGAGCGGAAAGGAGTTCAGGACGGTGACCCGGTTGGGCACCATGTACGGCGGCAGGGATTCGGCCAGGTTGTCCTTGACGATCTCGGCAGGACCCCGCATGTGGACGGAGTCCTCCTTCATGCCCTCGCTGAGCCGTTGCTCCGCGCTGACCCGGCCGCCGACGGCGAAGTAGGAGGCCGTGCCGGGGCTGTCGGCGGTCTTCGGGCCCTCCGGTCCTGAGCCCAGGAGTTCCGCGATGCGCCGGGCCGACGACAGGGGATTGCCGGTCTCCGAGCTGTAGCCGGAGGACATGAGGCCAAGACCGAGGTCGTTCATCTGGAGGCGCTGCAACTCCCGGCCGAGGTCGACGTAGCGCTGCCACGGCTCGGTCGCGCCGCCGATCATGCTGATCCCGAAGCTCGACCGTGCGTAGACCTCCTGGTTGATGGCGATGACGTCCTGCTTGCGGATCAGGCCGTCGGACACCCGCACCAGATCCCCGTCGTGGTACCGGTACTGGCCCTCGGCCAGATCGGCGATCCGGCCGGGATGAGCCTGTACGTACAGCTCGACCGGGTCGGGCACAGCCGGGGCGGCGGCCGTCTCCACCTCGTACGTGGCCAGGTAGAAGTCCTCGTCCGGGCAGCGCAGGACGTGTTTGATCCCGGGCTCGTCCGCGCGGGCGCCGACGCGGAGCCCGTACTCGGGGAGCACATGGTCGAACAGGCCCACCATGTGTCCGGATTCGAACCGGAGGACCTCCTGGATGTTGTTCTGGTAGACGGGTTCGATGGCCGACCGGCGCCCGATGAAGTGGACCCGAAGCCTGGGCCCGGCGACGGGCGCGCGGCTGATCAGCGTGAGCCGGTGGTCGATCGGGTGGTAGTAGTAGTGGCCCGCCTCCAGTCCTGCGATGCCGGACAGTTCCAGGTACAGCTGGGTGGCGTACAGGGAGCCGGGCGAGGCGTACCCGTACTTGGGCAGCAGCCGTTCCGCGCTGGGGAACTGGCCGAAGTGGCGCAGCAGGGAGCCGAGTTCGGCCAGAGTGAGGGTGTCCGGGTCGCGAGGCGCGGCCGGTCGCTGTGCCGGTGCCGGTGCCGGTGCCGGTTTCGGTTTCGGTCGGGCGAGCAGGGCCAGAATGTCGTCCCGGGTGACGTGGCCGCCTTCGTAGAACCGGTACGTCTTGCGGGCGAACACCGTGCGCCGCTGCCGGGCCGTCGCCGTCCGTCCGGGCAGCTCGACGGAGGAGAGTCCCTTGTCCTGACGGGTCCCCAGATTGCCCAACTGCGCTTTGAGCTGGAGCTTGCTCTGCTTGGACTGGTGGTGGGCGCCGTGATTGCCCTGGTCCATCAACGCGGCCCGTTCGGGGTCGAGTTCGACGAAGGCCACGAGATTGGCGCCGGTCCGCGGATCGTCGCGGACCAGTACGGCGGCGGACTTGACCCAGTCGTGCTTCTCGACGGAGACCTTGATCTCGTCCAGCTCGACACGGAAGCCGCGCAGTTTGACCTGGCTGTCGGTGCGGCCGAGGAACTGCACGGTGCCGTCGTCGTTCCACCGGGCCAGGTCGCCGGTGCGGTAGAGGCGGGTGGCGCAGGAATCGCCGGAGAACGGCCTTGTGACGAACCGTTCGGCGGTCAGTTCGGGGTTGTTCAGGTATCCGCGGGCCAACTGGGGCCCCGCTATGTACAGTTCCCCGGACTCGCCGGGCGCGACCGGCTGCCGAACGGTGTCGAGGATGTGGAAGCTCATGCCGCGCACCGGCCGGCCGATGGGTATGTGGTCCGGACCGTGCTGGACGGCCTTGGGCTCCACGAGGTGGGACGAGGCGTTGATGGTGCACTCGCTCGGGCCGTACAGGTTGGTCAGTTGGCAGTCCGGCAGCGCGTCGAGCAGCTCGATCGCCAGGCTCTTGGTGAGCGCTTCACCGCCGCTGAAGACCTGGGTGAGCGAGGTGCAGTCGGAAAGCCGTCCGGTGTCGGCGAGCGCCTGCAGCAGGGTCGGCACGCCCTGGAGGGTGGTCACCCGGTTCGCCAGGATCAGGTCGACGAGTCCGCCGGGGTCGGCGTAGACCCCCGGTTCGCTCATCACCACACCGGCGCCGCAGGCCGGTGCGAGGATCTCCCACTGGGCCGCGTCGAAACTCAGCGGCGTCTTCTGCAGCACCGTCCTCGTCCGGTCGAGACCCTGTTCGTCGGCCAGCCAGCGCATCTGATGGACGATGCTGTGCTGCTCGATCCCGATGCCCTTCGGGTTGCCGGTGCTGCCGGAGGTGTAGATGACGTAGGCGAGGTCGTCACCCCGAACACGCGCGGGGGCGACCGGTGAACGACCCCCAGCGGCACGGGTGTTGGTCCGGTCGACCGCGACGATCTTCGTCTCCGGTGGTGTCATCGCGGCAAGGCGGGAGACCAGGGACTCGTCCGTCAGGATGACCTTGGTCTGTGAGTCGGCGACCATGTAGCGCACGCGCTCGTCCGGATACTCGGGCGACAGCGGCAGATAGGCCGCGCCCGCGTGCAGGACGCCCCAGACGCTCACCATGAGGTCGACGGAGGGCTCCATGAATATGCCGACAGGTTCATTCGCCGCCGTGCCGAGGTGCCGCAGGCGGTCCGCCATATTTCCGCTCAGCTCACCGAGCTCCTCGAAGGTCAGTCTCTCCGCGCCGCAGGAGACGGCGGTCCGGTCGGGCTGGGCGAGTACGGCCGCGCGCAGCATGTCTGACAGGGATAATTCCTTGGGCCCCGTGGGTTTCGTCATCATTTTCTGACCTGGAATCCGTAACCTTTTGATTGCGTCATTGGAAATGCTTTACTGGAGCATGGTGAGGCCGGGTCGGAAGGGGGCATGCCGAATTGGCAGCAGGCATCGACCGTCAGCCGTCAGCCGTCGACCTGGGCATGGAAGTAGCCAGGGAGGGCTGGAAGTGAAAGGGTGTGAGGGAATTCGCGACCGTGCGCGGCGCCCCGTCAGCGCTCGGAAGGCCTCAGCATCGCGGAACGATGAGCTGGGTCACCTCAAGGAATTTTTCGAACATGCCTTTACAGAACATGTCTTTACACTCTCCCCGTTTTGACCGGCCGGTCTGTGGTCGAACGGTACGGGCCTAAGGGGGCCGACCGTGAATTTCTGATACCGGCGAGTCGTCTTTAGTAGGCGCTCACTGTAAATCCTGAGAACACCCCTTGTAAAACCTTAATTTCGTCGCAGAACTCGGGATATGGCCTGACTGCATGGTTATGAATGGCCGATCGACATCCGGTTTACGCTCTATTGGTGAGTGCCGGGCGTGCGGGTGCAGGCGAAACAGGCCGCCGACTTTACAGATACCAGGTTCCGGAAAGTGGCGGTCAATTGGCTGGAAATAGGGGTTGACTCTTCATTCGGTGCCGTTCTCTCCGGTCACTCTTCACTCAGTACACGCATCAACTACAGGTCCCCTGGGTGCTGCCCCCGGCGAGCGGCCAGACCCCCGTGCTCACCCTCAAGTCCCGGCGGTTCCTGCCCAGTTTGCGCCGCCCGACCACTCACATCACGCACCTCGTTCAAGCCGACCGGTTAGGGTGGCGGTGGGTGATATGGCGTCAACAAATCTGACGGGAGGGGTAGGTGCATCGCATCTGCCGGCCGGAGCCGAAGCCGGAGCCCCCGGCGCTGCCCCCGGCGCTGCGCGCGCCGTTCGCGCTGATCGCGGCCCTCGCCACACTGACGGTCGTCGTGCTCGGGGTCCTGTACGCAGGTCACAGCCAGTCCGGCAGGGTGGACAGGTGGTTCGTCCAGCCGACGGCGGACAGCGTGGGGCCGCCGTGGCGGCGCGTCGCTCTTGCCACGGACTTCCTGGGTGAGCCTGCCGGAGCGGCGATTCTGATGGTGGTCGCCGTGACGGTCTGCCTGCTGCTTCGGCGCCCTCGCGCGGCGGTGTTCGTCGTCGCCGGGGTCGGCGTCACCGTGGTGACGGGAACGCTGCTCAAGTCCCTGGTGGGACGCACCATCCACGGCGCCGACAACCTGTCCTACCCGAGCGGGCACACCGCCTTCGCCACCGCGCTCGCCCTCGCGGTGGCGCTGCTCGCGACCGGCGGGCTCGGCCTCGGCAGGACAGCGGGTACGTCACTCGTGCTCGGCGCGGCGCTGGTTGCCGGCGCCGCCATGGGCTGGGCGCAGGTCGCTCTGAGCGCGCACTACCCGACCGATGTCCTCGGCGGCTGGTGCACCGCCCTTGTGGTGGTACCGGCCATCGCGTGGCTGGTCGACCGGGTGGCTGACACCGGCCGGGTGGCTGGCGTCAGCCTACGAGAGCGCCGCTGAGGTCACGTCATGCCAAGCGGCGGAACACGGGCTTGACCGGCCGCCCGGCCAGCCAGGGGGTGGGGTCAGTGGCGTCAAGTGCCTTCCGGTACACCGCACATGCCTGGGCCACCACGTCGACGGTGCGCTCGATGTCGGCGTCGTCGAGCGCGCTGCTCACCACGAACGACGGGGCGAGCACCCCGCCGGCGATGAGCTGGCGCAGGAACAGGGTGCGGTACTGCTGCGACGGCTGCCCGTTCTCGTCGAGGGTGGCGAAGACCAGGTTGCTGGCCCGGCCCTTTACGACGATGTTGTCGCCGACGCCCATGCCGCTCGCGGCCGCGCGGACACCGGCGGCCAACCGCTCGCCGAGGGCGTGCAGCCGTGCGGTGACGCCCTCCTCCACGTAGGTGGTCTGCACGGCCATCGCGGCTGCCAGGGAGTGTGTCTCCGCACCGTGTGTGGTGGACAGCAGGAACACCCGGTCGCCGGAGTGACGGAGCCCGCCCCACTCCATCAGGTCGCGGCGCCCGGCAAGCGCGGAGACGGCGAAGCCGTTGCCCAGCGCCTTGCCGAACGTGGAGAGGTCGGGGACGACGCCGTACAGGCCCTGGGCGCCCGCCTCGGACCAGCGCAGGCCGGTGATCATCTCATCGAAGATCAGTACGCAGCCGTGCCGGTCGGCTAGTTCGCGTAGGCCCTCCAGGTACCCGGGCGCCGGTTCGGTGTGACCGGCGGGTTCGAGGATCAGGCAGGCGATCTCGCCCTCGTACCGGGTGAGCAGTTCCTCCGTGGCGGCCAGATCCCCGTACGGGAACGCCACGGTGAGCTCGGTGGTCGCCGTCGGAATACCGGCGGACATCGGCGTGGTGCCGATGAACCAGTCGTCGACGGAGAAGAACGGATGGTCGCCGCAGATGGCCACCCGCGGGCGCCCGGTGACAGCGCGGGCGAGTCGTACCGCGGCGGTGGTGACGTCGGAGCCGTTCTTCGCGAACTTCACCATCTCGGCCGTCGGCACCGTGGCCAGGAAGCGTTCGGCGGCCTGGACCTCCACGATGGAGGGCCGTACGAAGTTGCTGCCGCGGTCGAGTTCCCGCCGCACCGCCTCGAGCACGCGTGGGTGGGCGTGGCCGAGGCTCACCGACCGCAGCCCCGACCCGTACTCGATGTAGCGGTTGTCGTCGATGTCCCACACATGGGCACCGCGGCCGTGGCTGATGACCGGGGCCAGGTTCTCGGGGTACTGGTCGTCGCCCTTGGCGTACGTGTGCGCGCCCCCGGGGATCATGGCGTGCAGCCGCTCGTTCGCCTTGCGCGACCGGGGCAGCGGGAACCCTTCGGTCCCTTCGGTCTCTTCAACGTCCACGCTGACTTCAGCTCTCTTTCTGCTTCAGGACCTCGGCGAGGCTCGGCGCCTTGCGGTCCCGCTCGGACATCGACACGACCGGCAGCGGCCAGGGAATGGCGAGCTCCGGATCGTCGAAGGCGATCGTCACGTCCTCGGCCGGATCGTGCGGGCGGTCGATGCGGTACGAGGTGTCGGCGGTCTCGGTCAGCGCCTGGAAGCCGTGCGCGCAACCCGCCGGGATGTACAGGGTCACCTGCGTCTCGCCGGACAGCTCGAAGGAGGCCACGTTGCGGTAGGTCGGCGATTCCGGCCGCAGGTCCACGACGACGTCGAAGACCTTCCCGTACGAGCACCGCACCAGCTTGGCCTCACCGGCTCCGGAGCGCAGGTGCAGGCCGCGCAGCACGCCCCGGGCCGAGCGGGACAGGCTGTCCTGGATGAAGGCGTCGGGGTCGAGGCCCACCGAGCGGATCACGTCGGCGTCGAAGGTGCGGCAGAAGAAGCCGCGTTCGTCGGCGTACGGCGTCGGTTCGAACAGGTACGCCCCGTCGATCGCCGGGACTTCGGTCGCTCTCATCGTGTCTCCCGCAGGGCGTGTGCGTGGGTGTGCGTGGGGTTGCTCGCGGGGGCCGTCGGGAACAGGGCCGCGGTCAAGGCGGTGAACTGGTGCTCAAGGCGCCGGGTGGCGTCCAGGTTCCGCTCGGCGAGGGTGCGCCGCAGCTCCGCCGATCGCCCCTCCAGTTCCCGGAACTGCTCGAGCAGCCGGTCGGCGTCGACCTCGCGGGCCGGGTGGCAGTACGCGGCAAGACCCATCTGCGTCATGAGCGCGTCGCTCTTCGCCGCGTAGCTGAGCGCGAGCGTCGGAGTGCCGACCTTCAGCGCGCAGATCAGGTTGTGGTACCGGGTCGCCACCACGGCGCCGGCAGTCGCCGTCTCCTTCATCAGGTCGGCGAGCGAGGACGCCTCGGCGGCGGTGACCAGCGGCGAGTCCACCGCGTCGAGGATCGCGGCGACCACCGGCGCATCGCACTCGTCGCCGGTGAGCAGCCGGACCGGCCTGCCGTCCTCGACAAGGGCGCGGACGAACCGGGTCGTCCCGTCGAGGTAGCGCCGGTGGATCTCATCGGCCCGGGCACGGTCGTCGTTGCCGCCGTGGAAGTCCATGACGCCGACGCAGACCGGGACCGGCGGATCCGAGGGCGCGTTCGTAGGCAGCGCCGGCAGGGCGAAGGCGAGGTCCGGGTAGACCTCGTCGCGCGCGGTGTCCACGCCCATCGCCCGCATCGCGTCGCGGGACAGGGTGTCCCGGTACGACCGGTAGGTGGCGAGCCGCGCCGACCAGCGCACCAGGGCCCGGGTCGCCCGGTCGCCGATCGCGGCGGCGCCGACGCCGACGAGCGCCACCCGGGTGCCAACGAGGCGCCCTGACGCGCAGAGCAGGAACAGCGAGTACGGGAAGCCCCACGGCCGCAGCGGCAGCGTGGCCTCCAGGACGCCCATGCCCGGCACGATCACCACGTCGTGCCGGCGCACCCAGGCAGCGGTGCGGAAGACGTCGACGAGTTTGCCGAGGCCCTTCCCCGCGATCGCGCCCGCACGTGACGCGGTCCGGTACTCCCCGCGGTACCAGTGCAGCCGGGTCGCGGGGATCCGGTACCGGGTCGAGACGGCCTCGGGCCCGCCGCACAGCGCGTCCACGACCGCGTCCGGGTGCTCGGCGCGGAGGTAGCCGAGCACGGCCTCAAGGGACCCGTCGTTGCCGAGGTTGCCGGAGCCGAGCAGGCCGAACACCCCTACGCGCACCGGGGATTCGTCCGCGGACTTCATGCCGTCCTCCCTTCACGACCTTCACGACCCTCACGACCTTCACGACCCTCACGACCTCCACGACCCTCACGTCCGGCGACGAGGTCGTCGACGGAGACGGTGAGCTGGGCCGGGTCGACCGGGGCGCGGTCCTCGACCCGCTCGCCGGCGCCCGGCCTGACCCGGCTGGTCATCCACGCGGCCAGGTGGCGGTAGCACGCGCGCCGGTCGGCCGCGGACAAAGGCGCCCGCCGGATCGCCGAGACGAAGCCCAGGACGTACTCGGCGAGCAGCCGGGGCGTCGGGTGCAGCGGGCCCGCCCGGCGCGGGTCCAGGTTGACGCACCGGGACCGCTTGGACGGGTTGGCCCGCTCGGCGCGGGTGGGGTGGTCGCGGCGGAAGTACAGCAGCTCCGGCACCTGGTGGAAGGGCCCGTGCAGGCCGATCTCGGCGACGAACGTGCGGTCCGCGTGGTGATAGCTGTCGTGCGGCTTCACCCGGCGCAGCACGTCGGCCCGCATCACCCCGTAGAAGTCGTCGCCGCCGGGCTCGAACAGCATGCTGCGGAAGCGCTTGGGTGCGTTTGGCGAGTGGGTGGCGAGCGTGTACTCGTAGGGGACCGTCACCTTGCCGTCGCCGTCGATGACCGCCTGGTCGGCGTGCGCGAGGATCACCTCCGGACGCTCGTCCAGGGCCTCCACACAGCGTCGCAGCAGGTCCCGGGCGTAGAGGTCGTCGTGCGACGCCCACTTGAACAGCTCGCCCCGGCACTGGGTGAACACGTAGTTGTGGTTCGGCGCGGCACCGATGTTCCGGGGCAGCCGGATGTACCGGATGCGTGAGTCCTTCGCGGCGTACTCGCGGCAGATCTCCTGGGTCCCGTCGGTCGAGGCGTTGTCGGAGATGACCAGCTCGAAGTCCTCGTAGGTCTGGCCGAGCAGGGCGTCGAGCGCCTCGGCGAGGTACTCCTCGCCGTTGTAGACGGGCAGGCCGATGCTCAGCCGGGGTTGGGCGGTCATTGCGTCCTCACTTCGGGGATGGAGTGGTGGTGGCGCTCGCGCAGGGCGGACCGCAGCTGCTGCCACCACACGGCCGAGCTGCAGACGGTCGCGGCGGCGACGCCCCAGGCCGAGCCGGCCGTGCCGGCCACGGCCGCACCGCCGAGCCCGCCGCCGACGTAGCAGGCGGAGGCGAACAGTTGACAGCGCAGGCTGCGCTTGGCGGCGGCGAGCGCGCGCAGCCCGGCCGCCGCGCCGGTGCCGAGACCTGCGCCCACGACGCCGAGCGTGGCGGGCAGGATGAGCTCCGAGGCGGAAGGCCAGACGCCGCCGAGCACGAACTCGCCTGCCCGGTCCGGCACAAGGAGCAGCGCCGAGCCCCAGGCCAGCGCGGCAGCGGCCTGCCCGCCGCCGAGGACGAGGCAGAACGTGCCGAGGCGGTGCGGGGCCTGCCGCAGCACCCGCGCCGCCTCCGCGACGGTGACCAGCGAGAGCCCCATCAGCACGGCGAGGAACGGACCGAGCAGGAGCTCGGCGCCCCGGACCGCACCCACCGCGCCGACCCCGACGATCGCGCCGAGCCCGTACGCCCGTAGCTGGCTCGCGCCGCTGTTGCTGACGTTCTCGACCAGGTACCGGTAGCCGAGGTCGCGGTGCTCGCGAAGCCACGTGCGCGCCCCGGCCAACTGGGGCCGGATACCGGACTGGAAGCAGCCGTACACCGCGGCCACCGCGGCGGACGCGCCCCAGGCGAGCACGAAGGCGGCCACGGTGCCCACGCGGGCCGCCACCACCATGGCGGGGACGAGCGCGACGCCCCACACGACGTCGTTGACGAACGCCTTCTTGCCGGTGCCCGCGGCGAAGAAGGCGAACCGCCATGCGTCCTGCAGCAGCAGTGCGGGCAGGACGACGCCGAGGCAGGCGAACGCGGGCCCCACACGGCCCCCGAGGCCGAGCCCGACCAGCAGACACAGTGCGCCGAGTGCGGCACCCACGCCGAGCGCGGCACCCGACGACCGTGCCACCGCCGAGCGCCAGGACGCGGTCGGCGCCCCGCTGAAGCGCACCACGAGCGGGTCGGTGGCAAGGCCGCGGGAGACGTTGAGCACCACGCCGTAGGTCACCCAGGCCAGGCTGAACACGCCGAACGCGGTCACGCCGAGCGAGCGTGCCACGTAGATGCCCACCGCGAAGTTGGAGATGCTGGAGGCCGCTTGGTCGGCGAGGCCCCAGGAGAGGCGGCCGACCATGGCCCGCTTGGCGGTCCGCTTCTCCCCCTCGGTGGCCATCGGCGTCATGCCTTGATCAGCCCGGCACCCTGCAGGGCGCCGGCCGCGACGGCGACGGTGTCGAAGGGCAGCCCGGACCGCTCGGCGACGTCGAGGAGGCTGTGCTCGCCGTCGGAGAGGTTGAGCACCCAGAGCATGGCCATCTGGGCCTGCTTCGCGTCGCTGCGTCCGCCGACCGCGTCGTACAACCCGCGTCGTCCCAGCTGCGGTTCGCCGTAGGGGCTGAGGTTGAGGTAGCTCCGGTTGCGGTCGAGGACGTCGAACGCCTCGCGGCAGACGGAGAGGGTGTCCGCCATCGCCTCCGGGGAGACGAAGTCCGGGTTGTCCGCCGAGGTGTGGTACTCCGGATATTCGGCGTACGGGGTCCTGCTGAGCGAGCCCACGCCGAGATCGAACCCGGGCGAGCAGTACTGCCGCTCGTCGTAGCCGTACGGAGTGAACTCCTTTACGCGGTGCGGGCGTTCGGACGCGGTAAGGACATGTCGCATCACCCGGTCGATCTCCGCGTCGCCGCGCCTGCTCTGCTTGTACGTCAGCTGGCCCGAGTCGCCGGCGCAGGCAAGGACGACGCCGTGCTTGACCCGCTCCACCCGCTCCTTGTTGCGGGCCAGCCAGGTGATCGCCCCGATGGTGCCGGGCGCGAAGATGAACCGGTAGGTGTAGTACGGCGTCTTCTCGGCCAGCTCCCGGGCCAGGAACGTCGCCACCGCGACACCGGCCAGATTGTCGTTGGCCAGCGACGGGTGGCAGACGTGGCAGGAGACGATCACCTCGTCGGGGACCTGCCCCGGCACCACGTGCTCGGCGTAGGTGAGGTGGCCGTCGGCGAGTGTGGAGTCGATACGCACCTCGTACTCGCCGTCCGGCAGCCCGTCCAGTGTTTCCTGGGCCAGGCAGAACCCCCAGTCCGGCTTGTAGTAACTGGTGCGGTACGGAACCCAGTTCGGGTGGTCCGGCAGGGTGTGCAGGTGCGCGCGGAGCACGGCGAGCGGCATGGTGGCCGACACCGGCACGCTGTAACCGAGCACGTGCAGGCTGGACGCGGCGAAGTCGACGACACGATTGCCGTCGGCGTCGGCAACGTACGCGTCCCGGATGTTCCACTCCTGAGGCACCGTCCAGTCGAGCACCTGCGTCCCGGTCGGCACCTCGTGCACCTGCAGCGGAACGTACTCGCCGATGATCTCCAGGGTGGCGCGCACACCGTCCCCCGTGATGCTCCGGCACAGCGGGTAAAGCCGCTCCACCAGCGCGTGCATCTCCTCGCCCGCCGCGGTCATCGGCGCCACCGCAGGGTGTCGTCGACGGCCCCTGCCTCGGACGCCGAGCGCAGCACGGCGAGGCGGGTGAAGCGTCGCTCGAAGTCCTCGCGGGTCAGCCCGTGTTTCCGGTAGGCGTCGGCGAGTTCGAGCGCGCCCTGCTTGACCGTCCACTCGCAGTCGAAGCCGGGGATCGCCGTACGGAACCGGGCGAAGTCCACCCGGTAGGAGCGCGGATCGGCACCGTTCTCCCCGGTGATCCGCACCTTCGCGCCGGACACCGCATCGGCGACCTGTTCGGCGATCTCGGCGACCGTGACGTTGTTGATCTCGCTGCCGATGTTGAACGCCCGGTCGTGCACGGCTTCGCGCGGCGCGGTCAGCGCGGCGGTGAAGGCCTGGGCGATGTCGGCGGCGTGCACCAGCGGGCGCCAGGGGGTGCCGTCGGAGAGCACCAACACCTCGCCGGACAGGAGCGCGTGGCCCACCAGGTTGTTCAGGACGATGTCGGCGCGCAGCCGGGGCGAGTAGCCGAAGGCGGTGGCGTTGCGCATGAACACCGGGCTGAAGTCGCCGTCGGCGAGCGCGTGCAGGTCGTCCTCGACCCGCACCTTGGACTCCGCGTACGGAGTCACCGGGCGCAGCGGGGCGTCCTCGGTCACCAGGTCGTCACCGCCCGCGGCGCCGTAGACCGAGCACGTCGACGCGTACAGGAAGCGCCGTACTCCCGCGTCGTGGGCGAGGCGGGCAAGGCGTACGGACGCGTGGTGGTTGATGTCGTACGTGAGATCCGGCGCGAGCGATCCCAGTGGGTCGTTGGAGAGCGCGGCCAGGTGGATCACGGCGTCCACCCCGGCCACGTGTTCGGCCGTGACGTCGCGAAGGTCCACCCGGTGTCCGGACGGGTCCGCGGGCTGCGGGCCAAGGACGCAGTCCGCGAACAGACCGGCGTCAAGGCCGACGACTTCGTGCCCGGCGGCCGCGAGGACCGGGGCCATCACGGTGCCCAGATACCCCTGGTGTCCGGTGAGCAGTACGCGCAAGGTTCATTCCCCCAGGTCGAAAGTGTCGAGATTGAGCGTGAGCTTGGTGACGGCGAACGCCTCGGCGTAGCGCGCGTGGCATTCGATCCCGCGGATGCGTGCGAGACCGAGGAAGGCCTCACGGTCGTACCAAGGCCGGTGCCGCTGCGAGGGATAGTGCTCCTGCAGCAGCCGCACCTTCTGTTCCGCGATCTCGGGCGACAGCGGCTGGTACGACGTCGGACGGCCGAGATCGCCGTCCCACTTGACGATCTCGTAGCCGAGCACGAGGTGGTCGCGGAACGCGGTGGGTATCAGCTGCGCCAGGCCGCGGTGGTCCTGGTGCGCGTCATCGGTGCGCGGGGCGAGCACGAGATCCGGGTCGGTCTGCGCGCGCAGCTCCTCGACCGCGGCCTTGGCCTCCTCCCACTGCGCGGGCAGTCGGCCGTCCGCCAACTTCAGGACGGTCAGGCGCAGATCGGCCCCAGGGCAGAAGGCGGCGAGCGCGGCCTGCTCCTCCTGCTCCCGGTCGCTGCCACCGCCGGTGAGAACAAGGGCGTCGACGCGGAGGCCCGGGTGCGCCAGGCACATCGACAGGAGTGTGCCGCCCGCGCCGATGGCGATGTCGTCGCAGTGCGCACCCACCGCGACGATGCGTCTCAGGGGTCCGGCCCCGAGCCGGATCACGCCCGCACCCCGACGGTGTCGCGTTCCCACACGGCCCACGGGCGGTCGCCCCGGGTGTAGGCGTCGTCGAGCGCGGCCCGCTCCTTCACGGTGTCGGTCGGCTTCCAGAAGCCGCGGTGCTGGTGCGCCACCAGGCGTCCCTGCTTGGCCAGTCGGCCACATCCGTCGGCGACCAGGTCACCGTTCTCCGGTATGTGGTCGAAGACCTCCTGGCGGAGCACGAAGTAGCCGCCGTTCTCCCACAGCGGCATGTCGCTCACCGCGGTGATGCCTCCCACCAGACCGTCCTCGCCCAGCTCCACGCAGTGGAACGAGGACTGCGGCGGCACCACCATCATCGACGCGCCCGCGTCGCGCCTGGCGAACCGCTCGATCATCTCCGGTAGGGGGGCGTCGGTGAGCACGTCGGCGTAGTTGGCGAGGAACATCTCGTCGCCGTCCAGGTGGTGGCGCACCCGGCGCAGCCGCTCCCCGATCGGTGACTCGATGCCGGTCTGCGCGAACGTGATCGTCCAGTCCGAGATGTCGGTGGAGAGCAGCTCGGGCCGCCCGCCCCGCAGCACGAAGTCGTTGGACGTCGTCTCCTCGTAGTTGAGGAAGAAGTCCTTGATGTGATGGGCGCCGTATCCGAGGCACAGGATGAACTCCGTGTGCCCGAAGTGCGCGTAGTAGCGCATGACGTGCCAGATCAGCGGACGTGGGCCGACCATCGCCATCGGCTTGGGCACGTCGTCGGCGGCGCCGCTGCGCATCCGCATCCCGTAACCGCCGCAGAACAGTACGACCTTCATGCTGTGCCCTCTCCAGACGTGGCCTCGACAATGCTCAGTTCCGGGATGGGAAAGACAAGACGGCCGCCCCAGTCGTGCACGAAGGACAGCTGCTCGACCAGCTCGGCCCGCAGATTCCACGGCAGGACGAGCACGTAGTCCGGCTTGTCGACGGCGATCTGCTCGGGCGGCAGGATCGGGATGCGGGTACCCGGGGTGAACCTGCCGTGCTTGTAGGGGTTCCGGTCGACCGTGTACGGCAGCAGGTCGGGCCGGATGCCGCAGTGGTTGAGCAGGGTGTTGCCCTTGCCCGGGGCGCCGTAGCCGACGACCGTCTCGCCGCGCTCGGCCGCTTCGATGAGGAACCGCAGGAGGTCCCGGCGCACCTTGGCCACCCGTGCGGAGAACTCGGTGTACCCCGAATGATCCTGAAGCCCGGCGGCCTTCTCCCTGTCGAGCACCTCGGCCACCCGCTGGGACGGCTCGCCTGCCACCTCGGTCGGCCGGGCCCACAGCCGGATGGAGCCGCCGTGCGTGGGCAGCAACTCGACGTCCACCAAGGCGAGTCCGCCGCTCGCGAGGGCCCGGATCGCGGAGGCGACCGTGTAGTACTGGAAGTGCTCGTGGTAGATCGTGTCGTACTGGTTCTCCTCGATCAGGGTCAGCAGGTGCTGCACCTCGATGGAGACCCAGCCGTCGTCGGCGACCAGGGCACGCAGACCCTCGGTGAACCCGACCACGTCGGGGATGTGCGCGTACACGTTGTTGGCCACGACCAGATCGGCCGGGCCGTGCTCGGCGCGGACGGCCGAGCCGGTGTCGGGGGACAGGAACTCCGTGAGCGTGGGCACGCCCGCGTCCCGTGCCGCCGCGCCGACGTTCACCGACGGCTCGACGCCGAGGCAGCGGATCCCCCGGTCCACCACGTGCTTCAGCAGGTATCCGTCGTTGCTGGCGACCTCGACCACGAAGCCGTCGGGGCCGAGCCCCACCCGCTGTACGGCGTCGGCGACGAAGGTGCGCGCGTGCTCCACCCAGGACGTCGAGAAGGAGGAGAAGTACGCGTACTCGCTGAACGTCTCCTCGGGCGTGATCAGCGGAGGGATCTGCGCGAGCCAGCACTCGGTGCAGACCCGAAGGTGCAGCGGGTACGCCGGTTCAGGCTTGTCCAGTTGGTCAGCGGCGAGGAAACTCTCGCACGGCGGGGTCGCCCCCAGATCGACGACGCTCCCCATCGCCGCCGAGCCGCAGAGTCGGCATCGTGTCATCTACTTCCCCCATTTCCGCTCGCGCGGGTGCCCCGTCGCGAGCCAGTGCTTTCTTCCCCTACCGGCGGCGGGCTCTCCCCGCCGCCGTACCGCACCGCGATCGCGGTGCGGTACCCCTCCACCAGGCGCTCAAGACCGACGGCCGGGCTGAAGTCCCGCTCGTAACGGCGCCGGGCCGCCTGGCCCATCTCCTGGTTGCGGGCCGGATCGGCCGTGATCCGGCGCACGCAGGACGCGAGCGACGCGGGGTCGCCCGGCTCGTGCAGCAGCCCGGCCACCCCGTCCTCGATGAGTTCCACGAAGGAGCCGTGACCGGCGGCGACGGCCGGGACCCCCGCCGCCATCGCCTCCGCGACGACCAGGCCGAACGTCTCAAGAGCCATCGAGGGAGCCACCACGGTGACCGCCCGCGCGACGGCCTGCCTGCACTGGGCCGGGTCGAGCAGGCCGACGTACCGCACGTCCTCCCGGCCCGCAGCCCAGGCGGTCACCTCGTCCGCCAACGGCCCCGCGCCCGCGATCACGAGCGGCACGCCCACACCGCCGTCCGCGGCGAGCGCGTCCCACGCGGTCATGAGCAGCTGCACACCCTTGGCCTCCGCCAGTCGGCCGAGGAAGAGCACATGCTCACCCGCGCCCGATCGGCGGGCGCCGGTGTCGGGCACGAAGTTGTGCTTGACCATGAGGCGCTCGGGAGGCATGCCGGACCGCACAAGGACGTCGCGCTGCGCCGCGGAGATGCAGAAGAACCGCTCCACACCGGACCACCACCGCCGCCGGTTGACCGAAAGACTGACCGCGAGCGGCACCGTCGCGAGGCGGGAGTTGCGGTAGCAGCCGTGCCGGACGGCGGGCAGCGACGTCGCGGAGCCGACGCACTCGGTGCACGGCCGACCGTCCCGGTGCAGCGTGCCGGGCGGGCAGACCTGGGTGTAGTTGTGCAGCGTGGCCACGACGGGCACGCCGGCGTCGGCGCAGGCCGCGAGCACCGCGGGCGACAGGAGCGGGAAGACGTTGTGGACGTGCACCACGTCAGGGCGTGAGGTGCGCAGCCGGGCGGCGAGCTCCGAGCGGACCGCAGGGTTCCACGGCACGAGCAACGGCACCGCGGCCTTGGACAGGAGGGAACGGGCGGCGATGTCGTCGCTGCGCCGCTCGAACAACTCGACCCGGTGGCCGGCCGCGCGCAGCAGCCCCACCTCCTCGTCGACGACGACGTTCTCCCCACTCGGCTGCGCCGAGGAGTAGCGGTTGTGCACCACAAGGATGTGCATGGTCAGATCACTTCCGGTCCTGGGCCCAGCGCGGGACACGTCGTCGAGGGGTGGCGGGCTTCGGCAGGTTCGTGGCCGTGGCGGGGACCGCCAGGAGCGAGGCGGCCAGGGCCAGATGCAGCAGATAGGGCGAGGCGTCGCCGAGGCCGGCCTCGGTGTACGACGACATCGCGACGTAACTGATCAGGAAGATCGCGCAGGCCCTCGGCAGCGACGGTGGCCGCAGCAACGCGACACCGCCGAGCACGATGATGATCAAGGCCACGAGGACGATGCCGATCAGACCCTGCTCGTTGTAGACGGCCAGCCAGCTGTTGTCGATCGGCAGACCGCCGAACGACTTGTCGCCGAGGCCCACGCCGAACATCTGCTCCGCGGTCGTCCGGGGCGCCGAGAGGAGCGCGTCCCAGACCTTGGCCCGACCGGTGAGACTGCTGAAGTTCTCCTGGCTCTGCCCGCGCAGGAACCACGTCTGCAGCGCGGAGGCGAACCCCACCGCGGCCACCACGGCGATCAGCACCGTCCAGGTGAAGAACCGGCGGGCGGCGGCGCTGGTCAGGATCAGCGAGCCGATCGCCAGCGTCAACCCGACGATCAGGCCGAGAGTGGCAGTGCGGGTATGGGTCATCGCGAGCAGGACGAGTGAGGGCACGATGACGAGGACCGCGCTCGACCTGTCGATCCGGCGGCCCAGTACGAGCAGCACGGTGAGCCCGATGATCACCGCGGCGTACTGTCCGATCTGCGGCGGGGTGAGCGGCCACAACGCGCCGACGAGACGCCCGCCGTACAGCTCGGGCATCGCCGCGCCCGGCGAGACGAGCAGGCCGGCGGCCACCGACACGAGCACCGCGAAGTACATCCGGATGTGGCTCTGGACGAACGTCAGGCTGCCGTCCCACCATCGGCTGAGCAGCCACAGCGTGCCGACGAAGAGAGCAAGGCGGGTGCAGCGGAACAGTGCCCCGAACCCGACGTCCAGGTGCGCGCTGGAGATCACGCTCGGCACGAGGAGCAGGGTGAGCAGGAGCACGAAGGCGCTGGCTCTGATGCGCAGCCGGAGATTGATGGCGAGCGCCAGCGCGAACGCGGCGACCAGCGCGCCCATGGTGACCAGCTGGATGAGGGAGCGGGGCAGCGGCACGATGGTCTTCGCCCCGGCGGAGCCGAGCGTGTTGAGGCCAAGCAACGCCCAGACGATCCCGACGCTCTTCGGCGTGCCGACAGAGCGCAGTCCGGTGCCGAGCCGGGTACCCGCCGTGTCCGGTCCGCCGGGCAGCCCACGGCTCCTCAGATCCCAGCTCATCTCAACCACCGGCCCGTGGTGAGAAGGTGCTGTCCGCGTCCTGCTCGTACGGCGCGCGCTGCCACTGCCCGGAGTCGAGCACCCGGCTCGGGTCGTGGGCGACGAACTGCCAGGCACCGAGATAGACGTTGTCGTGCCAGCGGTTGTGCTGCTTGAGGGTGATCGCCTCAGCCACCCCTTCGCCCTTGTACGGCGACCAGTCCGGATAGGTCCCGTAGTTGCCGAGGACCGCCATGCGGTCGCACCGCTCCGTGCACTTGACGACGGACTTGTCCAGGACGAAGCGGTTGTCGTGGATGTCCACCCGCTGGGTCTTCCACCGGCAGTCGGCCTTGAGGGGCGCCTTGGCTATCGAGGGCTTCGCGCAGCGGTCCTTGTCCTTCACCAGCAGCGTGCAGTCTCCGGACGAGGTGTTGGCCGGGCTGTTGCAGAACCGGTCGGCGTTCTCCCACAGGGTGATGCCGTTCCAGTTGTTCTCCAGCACGTTCCGGTAGATCTCGATCTTGTCCGTGCGGGCTCTGACCCGTGGTTCGCCCCCGGCCTCGGACACGTAGACGGTCGCGTACGGGAAGTCGTCGTCGCGGTCGGCGGCCCTGCGGCCCTCGACCCAGTTGTTCCGCCGGATCGTGTTGTCGCGGATGACCGCGTTGTAGCTGATCTCGTAGATCAGCGCGGCGCCGTCGTTGGCCTCGATCACGTTCTTCTCGATGCGGAAGTCGTTGTTGTTGGTGTCCGCCCACAACCCGGTTCCGTGGTTGCCGTGCACCCAGTTGCCGCGTATCTCGGCGCCGTCGACGGCCCAGAACTTGACGCCTCCGGTGCAGCCGCAGCCCGGCTTGCGCCGCTCCCAGTCGCCGGTGTTGTTGCCCACGATCTCGTTGTCCTCGACCACGAGGCCGCGGATGGAGTTACCGGCCTTGTACGCGTTCATTCCGTACTGTCCGTTGTCGCGAAGGCAGTTCGCGCGGACCCGCTGGTGGGCACCGGCCATCAGCCCGGCGCCGGAGTTCTTCTGGATCGTCGCGTGCTCTATCACCCACCCGTCGGCCGACTCGTGGTTGACCACGCCCTCGTCCGGCGGAGACACGAATCGCTGCACGGTCAGATGGCTGATGGTGACGTCGGGGGCACTGCCGCTGAACGCGTACGCGTTCTTCTTCCGGCCGTCGAGCACCGCGCCCGGCGCGCCGATGTAGCGGTTCCCCTTCTTGGGGATGACCTGGGCATAGCGATCCGGGTCGAGCCTGTGCTTGCCCGGTCGCAGCCAGAACGTGGTGTGCGGAGGGCTGCTCTTGGTCTTCGCGGCCAGGTCACCGACCTTCGCGGGATCGACCTTCACCGCGCCCGCCGGCGCCTTCGAGGGACCGGTCGCGGGGTTGGCGCAGACCCGGGCCACGGATCGGGCCGCGGACTTGGACGGCGCGACGGTCGGCTCGGCCCGGTCGCTCGACGCGCTGTCACAGCCGGTCGCCAACAAGGCAAGAGCCACCACGGGCAACGCCCAGTTCCGCCACTTGATCCCCACGCGTCCCCTCCTTAGCCCTGGAACCTGAGTACGGTCGTGAACTCCTTGGTGCGGTCGGCGAAACCGGTGCCGACCAGCGTGGTGGCGGGCTCCTTGCGTCCGAAGCCGGGGGAGTACCAGCCGAGCGGCGGGTCGCTCTCGCCGCGATGCGCCCGCCAGTTCAGTTGTCCGGGCAGGTCGAGCACCGCGGAGCGCTCCTCGCCGTCCCGGGCCCAGGTGAGCACGGCCCGGTTCTTCTCCAGGTCCGCGGTGATCGCCGGGCCGAGGTGGAACGCCAGGCGCACGGCCCGGCCGGGGCCGCGCATCTCGTCGACCACCCGCAACTCCTGCGCCACGGCGCCCAGTTCCACCCGGCGGCGGTGCACGGAGTCCTGGTAACCGTCGTGCTCGCCGCACCAGCGGGCCACGTCCTCGTCGGACGTGTCCGCGACCAGGACACGGCTCTGGGCATGCCGGGTCCACAGGAACGGGCCGCCGGAGACGGACTGGTCGCCGTCGTCCAGTTGCAGGGTGTTGTGGCCGAGGGTCGAGCGGAAGTACTGCCGCCACTGGGGCTGCCCGTGGTAGCAGAACGTCCCCGGGTCGGCGAGCACGTCGACCCCGTCGTGCCGGACCTCCACGGACAGCGCGTCCGCGTGGGCGTGCGCGGCGATGGACAGGAAACCGTGCGGACCGCCGTCGCAGCGGCACCAGATCTCCCCCGGACCGCGCAGGATGGTCATGCCCGCGTCGGCGAAGTGAGCCGGTCGGCTCGCCGGGCGGGCCACGGCCGGTGCCGTCCCCTTGTCCGGATACGGCCGGATGAGCGCGGCGAGCAGCGGGGTGCGCACATCGGCGCCGGTCACCGCCGGCCACCAGGTGAGGCGGCCGAACACGGCGTCCCCGGTGGCGAGGAGCGAGGCCCAGCGGTCGGTGCCCGCGCCGTCCACGATCAGACCGTGCCCGTCGTCCGCGTCCCCCTGGCGCGGCGGACGCAGCCGGTTGTCCACGACGGCCGCGAGCGCGTCGGTCATCCGCAGCAGCACCAGATGGACGGACGCGGGGACCGGCACGCCCGCGGCATCCGCCTCGGCCACCGCGGCAAGGCCGAGTTCGAGGACAAGCCCGTGATACTCGGTGGCCAGCTCGCGGTTGAGGCCGGAGGGGAAGGTGTTGCTCCGCAGATGCCGCTCGAGGGAGCGCAGCGCATCGGCCCGCCAGCGCGCCGATGACGGGAACCAGTCGAACGCGCAGGACGCCGCCAACTGCCCGGCGGCTTCGGCGATGACGTGGTTGTTCGCCGAGGACCCCCGGCTGGGGAACGCGGCGAGCCAGCGCTGGTGGTGCCAGATCTGGTTCTGCGCCACCGGGTTGTCCTCGAAGAGGCCCGCCGCGCCCGACCAGCCGTCGAGCAGTCGGCGGATCCACACCCAGGACAGGAGGCGGATGCCCAGTTCGATGCCGCTGATCCAGTGCACGCCGCGCAGCGGCGGGTTGGCCGTCCACCACGACCGCAGGTGCGCGGCCACGCGCTCGGCGTACCGCTCGTCCCCAGTGATCGCGTAGGCGGCGGCGAGCACGGTGAGGTACTGATGCCGGGACGGCTCCCAGATCTGCTTGATGTCCCCGACCGCGTTCTCGTCGCGGTACGGCACGTCGAAGGCGTAGCCCCATGGCGCCCGGCGGCCGGTCTTCGGGTCGTACCACCAGTCCGGATCTGCCAGGTCGTCGCGGGGCACCCCGAAGTACTCGGCGTGCCCCTCCATCAGCCGGTCCGCCTCGGCGATAAGGCGTTTCGCAGCGTCCGGCGGCACCGCGGCGAACGTCCCGGCGGGCAGTACCGCCGTGAACCGGGCGCCGCTCACGCGCGGGCAGTCGGGCGGCGCCGACCGCCGCCACTGCCGTCTGCGCACCGCGTCGCCCACCCGGCCGCCGATCTCCCGCGGTTCCATCCGGGAAAGGCGTCGCAGGTACCAGCCCGGACTCAGCGAGTTCACCGTCATTACGCCCCCGCCAACGTCACCGGCACGCCGCCGGCCAGGCCGGCCTGTACGGCGAGGGTGGCCGCCGTGGTGGCGACGAGGGACTCCAGCGGCACCGGCATCGGCCCGCCTGTCCGTACGGCCCTGATGAACGCGGCGAGCTCGGCGTTCTGGCCCTTGTCCCGGGCCTTCGGCAGCCGCGAACTCACCCACCGCTTGCGGCCGTACACCGACGAACGGACGAAGTCGTCGAGCCGCAGCACCTTGCCGTCCGCGACAAGGTCGAGGGTCTCCTTGGGGAAGCCTGGCGCGCCGGTGGTGACGTAGCTGATGGTGGCCGTGGACCCGTCCGGGTAGCGCAGCACGACCTGGAGGTCCTCGTTGCCGGACGAGGCGACCGCGTACACCGAGACCGGGTCGGCCTCCAGCAGCCAGCTCGCCGTGTCGATGAAGTGCCCGCCCTCACCGGCGAACCGCGAGCCCTCGGTGCCTTGCTGGAGGTACCAGCTGCCGTGCCCGAGCTGGCCCGCGTTGATCAGGTAGCGGAGGCTCGCCGGACCGGTCCGGGCGCCGAACCGCGCCTTGGCCTCCCGAAGGAGCGGCGCGAACCGGCGGTTGAAGCCCACCTGCAGCCGGTCGTTGCCGGACTCCTCCACCGCCGCGAGCACACCGGCGAGGTCGTCCTCGGTGAGGGCCAGGGGCTTCTCCACGAACACCGACTTGCCGGCGAGCAGCGCCTTGCGCGTCAGTTCGGCGTGCGAACTGTGCCGGGTGACCACGAACACCGCGTCGATGGACGAGTCGCCGAGCACGGAGTCGAGATCGGTGGTCGACCTGGCGAAGCCGAACTTCCGCTGCGCGTTGGCCGCGGACAGCGCCGTCGTGGTGACGACGGTCGACAGCTCGACGCCGTCGCGCTGCGCCAGGTGCGGAAGGAGCATCGACGTCGCGTAGTTTCCCGCGCCGACGAACGCGAGGCGCACCGGCGCCTTGGCGGACCGGGCCGGGGTGGACCGAGCCGGTGTGGACGCCCGGTCGCCGCGTCGCACCGCGGGCACAGCGACCTCAGGGGCGACCGCTTCTCCCGCTTCCGCCACCTGCTCGGGGTAGCGGAACAGCACGGCCACGGCCTTCAAGTCGCCGTCCTTCAGACGCTGGTACGTCTCGACGGCGTCATCGAAGTCGGCGATGTGGGAGATCAGGGGCTCCACGTCGACGCGGCCGCGGGCCGCCAGATCGAGGAAGCACGCCAGATTGCGGCGCTCGGTCCAGCGCACGTAGCCGATCGGGTAGTCCCGCCCCTCGAGCTCGTACTCCGGGTCGTAGCGCCCGGGGCCGTACGAACGGGAGAACCGGACGTCGAGTTCCTTCTCGTAGTAGGCGTTCCACGGCAGGTCCAGGCGGCACTTGCCGATGTCGACGACCCGGCCCCGGTCCCGGCTCAGCCGGGCGGCCAGCTCGACGGGCTGATTGCTGCCGCCGCCCGCGGCCAGATACACCTGGTCCACACCGTGACCGCCGGTGAGCTCGGCGACGTAACTCTCCACGGCCGCGGAAGCGGGATCGCCGCAGGCCGCCGCGCCCAGGCGCTCGGCGAGCTCGCAGCGCGTCGGGTCGGGGTCGACCCCGACGACGCGGACTCCCGATGCGGTGAGGAGCTGCACGACCAGCTGCCCGATCAGCCCGAGGCCGATGACGAGGGCCACCTCTCCGAGCTGCGGCTCGCCCTGGCGGACGCCCTGCATCGCGATCGACCCGACGGTGCCGAAGGCCGCGTGCCGGGGCGCGAGGCCTTCCGGCACCGGGGTGTAGAGGTTCTTCGGCACCCAGTTCAGCTCGGCGTGCAACGCGTGCTCATTGCCGGCGCAGGCCACGAGGTCGCCGACCTTCACGTCGTCGATCCCGGTGCCGACCTGCTCCACCACCCCGCACAGCGAGTAGCCGAGCGGCGTGTAGGAGTCCAGCTTGCCCATCACCTTGCGGTAGGTGGCGGGCACCCCGTTGGTGGCCACGCTCTGCATGACCTTGGCCACCTGGTCAGGGCGGGAGCGGGCCTTGCCCACCATCGACATGCCGGCCTCGGACACCTTCATGAGCTCGGTTCCGGTGGAGATCAGCGAGTAGGCGCTGCGGACCAGGACACCGTTCGGCTTGCACCCCGGCACCGGCACGTCGAGCAGCGCCAGTTCGCCGCTCTTGTAGTTCTGCACAACCTGTTTCACCCGAGCTCCTCTTGTTTCCACGCTGTCCACGCCGTTCACGCCGTTCATGCCATCCACACCGTCAGGCTGCTTGGCTCTGGCCGGAGCCAGAGGTCGCGCCGCGATACCAGTACTCAAGGGTCAGTACGTGCCACAGATGCTTGGAGAAGTCCCGCTGCCCGGCGGCGTCCTCGGCGACCATGCGCGCAAGCGCGTCGCGGCGCAGGATCCCGGAATTGACGAGCACACCGTCGTTCACCACCTCGCGCACAAGGGGCGCGAGATCCCGGCTCATCCAGGCGCGCAGCGGGGCGCTGAACAGGCCCTTGGGCCGGTAGACGATCTCCTTGGGCAGGATCGAGGTGGCCGCCTCCTTGAGGACGGCCTTGCCCTGCCGTCCGACGATCTTGCGATCGCCGGGCACGGCGAACGCCGCCTTGACCACTTCGACGTCCACGTACGGCACCCGCACCTCGGTCGACGCGGCCATGCTGGAGCGGTCCGTGTAGGCGAGGTTCAGGCCCGGCAGGAACATCCGGGCGTCGCCCAGGCACATGCGGTTGACGAAGTCGTCGAGGTCGTTGTCCTGGTAGATGTCCGCGTGCTCGGTCAGCACGTCGTCGACCGTCCCGGCCAGGTCCGGGTTGACCAGGGCGAGCAGCTCGTCCTGGTCGTACATGGTGTAGCTGCGCCGGAACGCGGTCTCCTCCGGCAGGTCGGCGAAGGAGAGGAACCGCTTCGCGAAGCGCACCGAGCGGTACCCCCGGCGGGCCGTGGCGACCGGCAGCCGGTCCACGGTCGACGACAGGCCACGCCGCAGGGGCCCGGGGATGCGCTGGTAGCGCAGCGCGAGCACGTTGGCCAGGTGCTTGCGGTACCCGGCGAACAGCTCGTCGGCACCCATCCCCGAGAGCATCACCTTGACCCCGGCATCCCGGGCGGCCGAGCAGATCAGGAAGGTGTTGATCGCGGCGGGATCGCCGATCGGCTCGTCCAGGCTGTACGTCATCTGGGGCAGCAGGTCGAGCACGTTCGGAGCGATCTCGATCTCACGCAGGTCGACGCCGAACTGCTCGGCCACCTGCCGGGCATAGCGCAGATCGTCCGGCATCGCCTCGAACTTGGCGTCCTCGGCGCGGAATCCGATCGTGTAGGCGGAGATCCCGGGCTGGTGGCGGGCCGCGAGCGCGGTCAGGTAGCTGGAGTCGAGGCCGCCGGAGAGGAAGGTCGCCACGGGTACGTCGGAGAGCAGGTGACGCCGGTTCGACTCCTCGACGATGGCCGCCAGGTCCGGCTGTTCGCCGCTACGGGCGCGCTCGCGGCCCTCGGCGGCGACGTCCCGGAGGTTCCAGTACTGGCCGCGCTCCACCCGGCCGTCCGCCTTGCACCGCAGCCAGCTCCCCGGCGGCAGCTTCTCCGCCTCGCGGAACGCGCAGCGCGAGTCCGGCACCCAGTAGTAGAGGAGCGAGGCCACAAGCGCCGCATGGTCCACCTCGAGCGACCCGCCGGTCACGGCGGCGAGCGCCTTGAGCTCGGAGGCGAACACCAGGCCCGTACCGCGCCGCAGCAGGAAAAGCGGCTTGATGCCCAACTGGTCCCGGGCGAGCACCAGTTCACCGGTTCGCTCGTCGAAGATCCCGAACGCGAACATGCCGCGCAGCTTGGGCAGGCAGTCCGTGCCCCAGCGCCGCCAGGCCTCGAGGAGCACCTCGGTGTCGGAGGTGCCGCGGAAGCGCACCCCGGCCGCCTCCAACTCGGCGCGCAGCTCGGGCGCGTTGTACAGCTCGCCGTTGTACGTGAGGGCGAGGCCGTCCGAGACCATCGGCTGGGCGCCGGTCTCGGACAGGTCGATGATCGCCAACCTGCGGTGTCCCAGGTGTACTTCACCCTCACCGGCGGGGTGGCTGTACCGGCCCGCCCCGTCCGGACCACGGTGAGCGAGGGTTTCGGTGAGCCGGTCGGTCACGGCCTTCCCGTCCGGCCATCGGTAAGTGCCTGCGATGCCACACATGTTCTACCGCGCTTCCTGGTCGCTGTCCGGGACCCGTACGGGCCATGACGGCGGCTCCGTCAGGAGCCGGCCTGTCCCGTCCTGCCGGGCAAGACGTTCGTTGTGGCCGCGCAGCGCGGTGTGCAGCCCGTCCCACAGGGTGCCGTCGGTCCTGTCCCGCGGATCGGGGTCTATGAGCACCACACCGATCACCGGGACGAGCAGGTCTCCGAGTTGCCGCGCCACGGTGTGCAGCCATGCGGTGCTGCCGTGCCCGGCCCGCACGACGAGCACGGTCTGGGTACCGAGGTCCTGGAGGCCGGTCCACGCCGTGCCGGGCGAGACCGAGCCGACACCGAGCCGGCGCACCTGACGCGGCACGGCCGCGGCACCGTCGACGCTGACCACGTCCGGGCCTCCCGCCTTCTGGCGGCGGCCGGCGCGCTCCAGGGCCGGCAGACCGTCGACGACGACCACAGGGCCCTCCGCCGCCAGCGCTCTTGCGAGGTCCAGGGCGATCACGCTCGTGCTGCGCGCACAGCCCAGTTCGAGGAGCGACACCGATTCCGCGGAGCCGCGCACGGTACGGGCCAGGGTCGCGATGAGCCGTTCGCGTTCCGCCCGGGTCCGCCGGGGATGCCAAAGGCCCACCGACCGGTGAGGTGCGCGGCGCAGCTCCGCGATGACCGAGGCGCCCAGGTTCACTGCGATCTCCCGGCGCAGCACGGGGCGGTCCCTGACCACCGAGCCCACCGCGGCCACCGCGAGCCCGATGACGAGCCCGAGGACGGCCCCGATCCCGGCGTTCGTGAGGGCGGTCATGGGCAGGGAGTGCTCCACCGCGCGCGGGGCGTCCACGATCTGCGTGCCGGCGATGAGCCGGGGCGCGCCCATGCTCGCCTCCTCGGCGCGCTGGTCGAAGTCGGCGATCCGCGAGGTGAGTTCGGCCCGGCGGGCGAAGAGCGACTCGGTGTTCGCCGATCCCTGCGGGTCGCTCTCCGGCTTTCTGCCGCCGATCGACTTGTTGACCTGGGCGAGGTCGTCCCGCATGCGGTCACGCTGGTCGCGCAGGGCCTTGGCATCGGCCTTCGCGGCGTCCTGCATCCGCTTCACGTGATCCGCGATGAACGCGTCCGCGAGTGCCTTGACCCTGGCCACCGCTTCCTTGTCGCTGTCACCCGTCGCATCGATCTGCAGCAGGTTGTTGGTCAAGCCGGCCCCCCGGTAGTCCCGCATGAAGTCTTCGGGGCGTTCGGGGGAGTTGAGGGACTTCAGGGCCTTGTCGGCGATCCGCGTGGTCTGCAGCAGCTCCACGTCGGTACGGATCAGCGTTCCGGTGTCGTTCGGCTGGTCCTCCTGATGCGCGACAAGAACTTTGGCCGCCGCGCTCGGCGGCGCGGGACGCAGAACCGCCAACGCCGCGCCGGCAAGGAGCCCCAGCAGCGCCAGGGAGCACCAGAAGCGGCGGCGCCTGCGCACCGCCACCACCAGTGCCTGAAGGTCGAGGAGCGGAGAGGTTGTCGACGACTCCGCAGTCGTGCTCGTCGTCACACCGAATCTCCTGTCGCGTGGCCGTGAACCGCGAGCGCCGGAGCGGCGCTGTCCGCGGAATGGCCGGTCGACTGCGTCGTACGGGCCCGGACCGCGCCGGCGATGACGATGCCGACGACCTCGTGCCTGCCGTCCGCACACGCCCCGGCGATACCGGCGAGCTCTCCCGCCGTCCAGCTGCCCGCGCTGAGCACGACCAGGGCGCCGGACTCGGTGTCGCGGTCCGGCAGCACCGGCTGGGACACCGAGACGTCCACCACCCGCAGTACGGGGTATCCCCTGCTCGAAGAGCCGGGGGAGGGCTCGCTCGTCGCCTCGGCCACCAGCTGCGCGGCGGCCCGGCGGGCGACCTCGTCGCCGTCCGGTACGACGACCAGCAGTTGCCGGGCGGCCGGCAGCTGGGTCCGGAGACGGGCGCACACCCGCCGGTAGCGGATCCGTCTCCCGGCCTCGTCGCCGGACGCCTGCGGGGCCGGTATGTCCCATCGGGTGTCGAGGCGCAGGAAGTGACGGATCCGAGCCCGCGGGCCACTGTCCTGCGGCCGGTGCGCACGCCGTTCATCAAGCACATCGACGGTGCCGATGAGCGCAGAGCCCAGCGCCGCGGCGATCTCCGGTTCGGTGCGCAGCCGGCGATTCGCCCGTGCGGCGGCGAGATGGCCGATGACCGCGAACAGGAAGAACAGCAGCGCCCCGCCGGCGATGAGCTGCATTCTGGTCGGCGGCGCCTCGGCGGTCGGCAGGGCCGCGGGACCCATGACGACCATGCCACCCTTGTCGCTCGCCGGGTCGGCCTGCTCCAGCTTCTGCATGGCCTCCTCCAGGGAGGTGCGCAACTTCTCGAGCGAGGTACGGGCCTCCACGCTCTCCACGGACTGCCCCGGATCGGCCGCGTCGGCCAGGTCGGTGATGCGGCGGTTGGTCTCCGCCACCTTCTTCCGCAGTGCCTCGGGCTTCGTGGTCGCTTCGGGGGCGGCGCTGCCGCTCGCGATCCGCGTGGCGAACGCGACGAATTCCTTGGCCATGCGGTCGGAGAGCTGCTGCGCGCGCTTCGGCGTTTCGGCCGTCCCCGAGATGTTGATGATGTTTCCCTCGGTGGCCTTGGCGCTCACGCGATCCCGCAACTCGGCTCCGCCGCCCGACCAGTTGAGCGAGGCGGCCGTGCGGTCGACCACCTCCGAACTGGTCGCGATCTGCGCCTGGGTCAGCAGCTCGCGCTCCTCCCACTGCCCCGGCAGAAGTACCGCTGCCGACGCCGTGTAGCGCGGAGGGAACAGCACCGAGGTGCCGTAGCCGACGAGCGCTCCCACCACCACGAGGGTGGTGAGAAGCCGCCAGCGCCGATGGAGAATACGCCCGATCGTGGCCAGGCGTATCGGGTCCTCGCTCAACGGCGCGGCCTCCTCCCCGTCCGGACCGGGCCACCCGCCGACACCGCGGTGCGCTCACGGCAGGCAACGGCGTAGGCGGCGAGCAGCGAGGCTTGGGAGTTCTGCCAGGAGAGCTGTCCGCCGATCCGCTCCTGGCCGATCTTGCCCATCCGGGCCCGCTTCTCCGGATCGTCCAGGAGCAGCGTGATGAGCTCGGCGAACGCGGCCTCGTCGTTGGCGGGCGCGTACACCGCGGCGTCACCGGCCGAGACCCGTGCCTCCCGGAGGTCGAACGAGACGATCGGCCGGCCCATCGCCATGTACTCGAGGACCTTGTTCATGGTCGACACGTCGTTGAGCGGGTTGCGCGGGTCGGGGGAGAGGCACACGTCCGCGGTGGACAGGTAGCGCACCAGGTCGGCGTCCGGAATGCGCCCGGTGAACTCCACCTGCTCGGAGAGCCCAAGCTTCTTGGACAGCTCCACCATCGCGTCGAAGGCGTCGCCCGAGCCCACGAACACCGCATGCCAGTCGGTCCGCCCGAGCTCGTCGCGCAGTTTCGCGAGGGCCCGCAAGGCGTAGTCGACACCGTCCTGAGGGCCCATCACGCCGAGGTAGCACAGCAGATGAGGCTTGCCGCGCTTCAACTCCGGCTCGGGCGGCACCGGTTGGAACCGGTCCGTCTGGGGCGCGCTGCGCACCACGAAGACGTCCTGAGGCCGCTTGCCGCCACGGCGTACCGCGACGTCCCGGTAGCTCTCGTTCGTGGCGAGCACGATGTCCGCGGCCCGGTAGGTCATCCGCTCGAGCGCGCACACGGCGCGGTAGAGCAGGTCCTCGCCGCGGTCGAACCGGGAGAGGTACAGCTCGGGCACCAGGTCGTGCTGGTCGAAGATGAACCGCGCGCCGCGCCGCTTCATCCACAGTGCCGGAAGGAACAGCAGGTCGGGCGGGTTGCAGGCGTGGACCACGTCGACCGGGCCGACCTTCCGGGCCAGGCGGACCGTGTGCCACAACGCCGATCCGTACTCCCGCAGATAGCCGGCGGGTCCTCCGGTGGCCGCGCGCAACGGGTAGCGGTGGATGGCCACCCCGTCGATCTCTGCCTCCGCCTCCGTGTCCCGCTTACTGCCTTGGGGACAGATGACGTGCACGTTCCAGCCCGCGTCGCGCAGAGTCGTGCACTCCTGCCACACCCGTCGGTCGAACGGCACCGACAGGTTCTCCACCAGGATCAGCGCGCGCCGGTTCGACCGGTCGCCGCCTGTTGCGTTACCAAGCAAGGCCCACGTACCCCGGTTCGGTCCGGCGCGTCTCGGCGTCGGGAAGATGGATGAGGTCGACGATCACCGGGCTTTCGCCATGGGGCAGTGCCGAAAGGACGGCAGGCTCCTTGGTCCCGACCAGGCACACCTCGGAGTGCTCGAGCACCTCGTCGACGGAGTCGGCGAGCAGCTGCGCCAGGTGCGGAAGACGGGTCTCGATGTACTCGCGGTTCGCGCCGAGCAGCCGGGAGAGGTTCACGTTGGGGTCGTAGATCCGCAGGTCGTACCCCTTGCCGAAGAGCCTCTCCGCCAGCTCGACGAGCGGGCTTTCGCGCAGGTCGTCGGTGCCTGGTTTGAAGGAGAGACCGAACAAGCCCACTCGGCGCTTGCCGGTGCGCTCGACCAGCTCCACCGCGCGCTGCAGATGGTCGGCGTTGGAGGGCAGTACGTGGGAGAGGATGGGCACCGAGATGTCGGCCCGCTGCGCCGCGTGGACCAGGCTGCGCAAGTCCTTGGGCAGGCAGGAGCCACCGAAGGCGAAGCCGGGTCGCAGGTAGGCGGGGCTGATGTTCAGCTTGCGGTCGGCCAGGAAGACGTCCATCACCTGGTGCGAGTCCACCCCGAGCGCCTGGCACACCGCGCCCAGCTCGTTCGCGAAGCCGATCTTGAGGCCGTGGAACGCGTTGTCCGCGTACTTGATCGCCTCGGCCGTCGGGATCGGCACCCGGAACACCTCGCCGGGCAAGCTGTCGTACAGCGCCGCCACCGCGTCGCCGCTCGCCGGGTCGATCTCGCCGACGACGGTCTTGGGCGGGTCGAAGAAGTCCCGCACGCTCGTGCCCTCGCGCAGGAACTCCGGATTGACCGCGACCCCGAAGTCCACCCCGGCGGTGCCGCCGACGTGCTTCTCCAGGATCGGCACGAGCAGGTTCAGGCAGGTGCCCGGCAGCATGGTGCTGCGGAACACGACGGTCTGCCGCCCACCCCGCTCGGCCAGCGCGTCGCCTATCTCCTCGGTGACGCGCTCCAAGTACGTGGTGCACAGGCTGCCGTTGGGCTCCGACGGTGTGCCCACGCAGATCAGCGACACCTCGCTGTCCATGATCGCCTCGCGGACGTCGCCGGTGGCGCGTAACGCCCCGGTCCGCACCACCTCGGCGATCATCTCGCCGATCCGCTCCTCGACCACCGGCGCCTTGCCGTCGTTGACCAGGTCGACCTTCACCTGGTTGACGTCCACCCCGATGACCTCGTGACCCATGCTGGCCAGGCACGCGGCCGACACACAGCCCACGTAGCCGAGCCCGAAAACGCTGACTCTCATGCCCTGTCTCTCCCCCCGGGCAGGCCCTTGCGGCCTGCCCTCCCCATACCGGCCGAACGCCGAACTCCCCGCATCAATAGGCCCCTTGGCCGTAGAGCACCGCACGCAGCGTCTTCCACAAGATCACTGTGTCCAGGGCGAGCGACCAGTCCTCCACGTACCGCAGGTCGAGGCGGACCGCCTCTTCCCACGGCAGGTCGCTGCGTCCGCTGATCTGCCACAGCCCGGTGAGCCCGGGCTTGACGAGCAGCCGCCGCCGGATGTCCGGGTCGTAAGCGGCGGACTCCTCCGGCAACGGAGGCCGCGGACCGACGAGCGACATCGATCCGGTGAGTACGTTGAAAAGCTGCGGGAGCTCGTCGATCGAGTACCGGCGAAGGACTGCTCCCACCCGGGTCACCCGCGGGTCCCGGCGGAGCTTGAACAGCAGCCCCGCACCCTCGTTGCGGCCGGCCAGCGCGGCGCGTGCCGCGTCGGCCCCGGCGGACATGGTGCGGAACTTGAAGATGGTGAACTCGTGGCCGTCCTTGCCGACTCTGCGCTGGCGGTACAGCGCCCCGCCCCGGCTCTCCGCCAGGACGAGCAGCGCGACGAGCACCATCAGCGGCGCGAAGAGGACCAGCAGGATCACCGCGCCCAGACGGTCGACGATCCCTTTGATCGCCCGGCGGCCCCCGGTGAAGGTCGGCATGCTGACCCGCAGGAGCGGGATTCCGAGCACCGCGTCGACGTGCAGTCGCGGTCCCGCGACCTCCATGAGCACGGGGGCCACGATCATCTCGGCGTCGCTGCCTTCGAGGTTCCAGGCCAGGCGCTGCAGCCGGTCCGGTGACCAGTGCGGGTCCGGCGTGACCGCGACGACACGGTAGCCGTCGCGGCGGACGTGGCCCGCGACGTCCGTCAACTGGCCGACGACCGGCACTCCGTCCAGTTGGTCACCGTCGAGCCCGAGTCCGTCCGTCGTGCACACGGCGTCCACTTGCCAGCCGAGGTGCGGGAACTTGCGGGTCCGGGTGATCAGGTCGTGCACGGTGGCCAGGCTCCCGGCGGCGAGCACCGGTCGCAGGCACCTGCCTTCCTTGCGCTGCTTGTGCAGCCAAAGACGCAGCAGATACCGCGCGGTCATGGTGACGAGCGCGATCGCGGGGATCGCGACGAAGATCCAGAGCTTGATGTTGCGCGAGGTGAGAGCGATCCCTCCAAGCGCGAGTACGACGACCGCGGTGAAAAGCGAGCGGCCGAGTCTGCGGAATTCCTCGGCGCCCTGGCCGAGTACGGCTGGAGCCCACGCCCGGCTCACCGCGAGCGCGCCGAGTACGAGGAATTCGGTGCCGAAGGCGAGAATCGTCCACTTCTCGTGCCAGTTGGCCGCGTCCCTGGCCCCGAAGAAGTTGCCGATCGCCATCACCACAAAGGCGGTGGTGACGGTATCGCTGGTGATCACGGCGCGGCGATACCGCTGTTCCCAGTTGGTAGCGGGCCGGCCGATTGTCCCGTTCGTCAGACGCCCGCGCGCCGACGGAAATGGGCTCGCTAACTCCCCCTGCTGCACAGAACCCCCCCAGGTCGCCAGTGGTTCGACGTGTTCGCCGAACACTGTTTCGCGGAAGGCCCCCGCCCCCCGCACCGCACTGTTCCCCCACGGGACGCCCCCGCCTCCCGCGCATGACATCCCGGCTACTTCAGCGTTACTCGAACAACCCGCCCTGGCGACAGCGGACTCGCATGTTCTGCCAGGCCCCCCAGGTGCGCGAGAACCCGTCGAAACCCTTGGGTGTTCCCCACCCCCAAGGCCCCCGTTCGGGCTTCAAGAAATGATCACCCCCACGTCTGGTGCCGGGGACACGATTGCTGGCTTTCCCGACGCCGGACCCATAGATCATCATTCGTCGCTTCATGTCCGAACTGCTGAAGCACGGTCAATTTAGACCATCGGGATCAGCGTGTAGAGGGTCTGTGTGGAATTTGTGCTGAACTGTTGAGACTGGGTCGATCGATCAGTGACGGCGCACGGGTGGCTCGGCGACGAAGGCGTGCCCTGTGAGCTGTGACGATGGGCTGTCTCCGGCCCGTCGGAACCGGCAACTCCAGGGCGTTCAGGCGCTGATAACTAGGCCGGAAACAGGCCATGCTGACCCCTCCGGAAGCCCGGACTCCTGCAGTTGTGGTACAAGCGGCCTGCGGACAGGGGGAGTTGGCCCGAACGGTTGTCCGCGTCCAAAACGAATTTCCGCGTCCTCGGCTGTCGGTCAGCTGTGCCGGGGAAGCCAGACGGGGGCGCCGCTGCCCCGGGGGACCAGGATGTCGCGGAAGCGGCCGGGGGTCCTGGACATGATCACCTGGTCGGTCACGCCCTGGTAGTGGCCGCAGGGGGTGTCGGCGCTGAAGGTGTCCGGGTCGAGGTAGGCGTGCGGGGAGCCGGGGTCGGGGTCGAGGGCGGTCTCCTGGGCGTAGGTCCGGTCGAAGACGCCGAGGCTGAGGATCCAGGCGGCGATGCGGGTGAGGTTGAGGGTGACGCGGTAGCTGCCGCCGTCGGTGGCGCGGCGCATCAGGGCGGCGAGCGCGCCGGTGGTGGCGAGCCAGGACAGGACGTAGTCGTTGACGACACTGATGTACGGCAGGCCCGGCGTGCTGGTCGGCCCGGCCGTGACACCGTCATCGCCCTCCATCAGCATGATGCCGCTGAGCGCCCCGGCGGTCTGGTCGAAGCCGACGCGGTGCGCCCACGGGCCGGTCTCACCGGCCAGGGAGAGGCTGACGTGGATGATGCCGGGGCGGATCGCCGCGGCCTGTTCGGCGCTCAGGCCGATCTTCTCCAGGTAGCCGGGGCGGCGGTTGGCGTAGAAGAGGTCGGCGCCACGCAGCAGTTGGTGGATCCGCGCCTGCCCTTCGGGACCGTACGGGTCGATGGTGGTGGAGCGGACGCCGACGTTGGCGCTGTTGTACGTGGAGTCGTGCTCCAGCTCGCCCGGCCGCCAGATGTTGAGCACGTCCGCACCGTGCTGGGCGAGGTCGCGGCCGACCCCGGCGCCCGCGATGATGTGGCCCATGCCCAGGGCGCGTACGCCCGAGAGCGGCTGGTCGGCGGCGGAGGTCAGGGGTTCGGGCTCGCTGTCGCCGATCTTCTCGATCTTGATGAGCGGTTCCCGGGCGATGTGCTCGTACACCGGTTCCCTGAGGAATTCCTCGGTGGTGCGCAGCATGGGCATCACCACACCGATCTCGTCACCGGCCTGCTCCAGGTCGGCGGCGTCCCACTGGGCGACGGCGTCCGCCACGGCCTGCTTCTCGGGCCAGGTGCGCAGGAGCTTGTAGACGGCGTTCTTGATCTTCGGGTAGGGGTTGAGCGGCATGACCCAGCGGCCGTCGCGTGCCTGGTAGAAGTCGAAGCCGAGCGCGTTCGCCGGATCCGACGGGGTGCCGCCCGGGTAGCCGCCCAGCAGTTCCCACTTCTTGTCGTAGAAGGGGCAGAGCCGGTGCGGGGCCTTGCGCAGGTCCATGGAGATGTCCTGGCCTTCGCCGCCGCGCTGCCGCCAGAGCGCCGCAAGGGCGACGGACTTGGCGGTCATGCCCAGGGCGGGGACGGCGCCCAGACGCATGATGCTCGGGACGACCGGATCGCTGCCGATGAAGTCGATCCCTCCGCCGCTGTCCTCGGGGCGGAGGCCGGCCGAGGCGAGGACCTCGCGCAGGGCCTGGTGGATGTCGAAGCCCTCGTCGTGGGAGAGCGGGTGGGCGATGGCCTGCTGGATGCGGGCGGTGAGTTCTTCGGCGCTCATGGATGCTGCCGCCTTTGCGTGATGAGGGTGGTGAGGGGTGGTGAGGGCGGGCTGCCGGCGGCGGGGGCGCGACCGTATTAGTTGTATAGTGCAACACAAGCGTAATCCCGGGCTGCCGGTGACGCAAAACGCGACTCGCGATGTGCGTGTGACGCATGTGATGTGTGTGGCGCGTAATGACGACTGGCTGAGCGGCACCCCAGGAAGTCGTAACGCGCGCATGGCAGGCCCATGACGGCGCCGTTGCAACATGGTGGCGCTCAACACGTGTGTCTTGAACGGAGTTTGGCGCCGGGATAGCTTCGGCGACATGTGGATCTGCCGGCGGTTTCGAAAGCGACGGGCCATCGATCTGATGCGCGTCGCCACCGCGGTGTGTAGCTGACCACTCCTCACCCTCTGCGCCGAGCCAGGCCTCCCCAACGTCCTGCCGCAACGCAACGCAACGCAGCGCTCCGCGCAGCACCGGCACTCCGCGGTACGCGGACCCCCGTCGACCTGACCTTCGTAGATCTCGGCCGCCCACCTCTTGGAGGGGCCGGTTCAGCACGTCGCGTTCGACCACCGCACAAGGAGGAGAAGAAGACCATGACCACCGTCGCCACTCTCGACATCCTCAGGGCAGGACCGCGCTTCGGCGCGGAGATCACGGGCGTCGACCTGACCGCCCCCGTCGACGAGGCCACCGCCGAAGCACTGCGGCAGGCCTTCCGGGACCACAAGGTCCTTGTGTTCCGCGGCCAGCACTTGACCCCTGACCAGCATGTCGCTGCCGTACGGATCTTCGCCGAGCCCTTCGACCACCCGACCGCGGCGAAGGACCGGGCCAATCCGCTGGTCTACCCGTACAACGTGCGGCAGACCGGCAAGGCCAGCTCCTGGCACATCGGCGGTCTGTGGCGCGACCCGGTCTTCGCCATCGAGTCGCTGACGTACGAGGTGGTGCCCGAGCTCGGCGGCCACACGCTGTGGGCGGATCTCCAGGCGGCGTACGACGACCTGTCGGCGCCGTTCAAGCAGCTCCTCGAGTCCGTGAGCGCGGTGTACGACGGCAACGCGGAGAACTACGCGCAGGGCAGCAAGAAGACCGCGAGCGGACCGACCATCGAACATCCGGTCGTCCTGACGCATCCGGCCACCGGCCGCAAGGGCCTGTTCATCAGCACATCGGCGACCGGCCTCACGGGCGTGACGCCCGCGGAGAGCAAGGTTCTGCTCGACCACCTCCTGCGGCACGCCTCCTCGCCGAACTACACGATCCGCTTCGGCTGGCGCCCCGGTGACTTCGTCCTCTGGGACAACCGCGCCACCTGGCACTACGCCGTCGACGACTACGGCGACGGGGCACGCGTCTACCGCAAGGTCATCGGCGTGGAGCCGGAGACGGGCCCCGTGCCGGAGGCGCGTTCCTGAATGCTCCCGGGAGAAGACCGCGCCGCCCGGCGCGTCCTGCTGGTCTGTCTGGCCGCGGGTGCGACGACTCTGCTTGACCAGGCGGTGCTGAACATCGCGGTGCCGAGCATGCGGCAGTCGCTCGCGGCAGGTGCCGGGGACGTGCAGTGGATCGTGGCCGGCTACTCGCTGGCCTTCGGTCTCGCCCTGGTACCCGGCGGCAGCCTGGGCGACGTACACGGGCGCAAACGGTTCCTCCTCATCGGTGTGGCCGTCTTCCTCCTCGCGGGGGTGGCGGCCGCGACCGGTGGCGGGCCGGGCACGGTGATCGGGGCCCGCCTTGTGCAAGGGCTCGCGGCAGGGCTCGTCAACTCCCAGGTGATCGGCACGCTTCAGGACGTCTTCCACGGCCATGACCGAGGTCGTGCGCTTGGCCTGTACGCGGTCACCGCCGGTGTGGCCACGGCGCTTGGCCCACCGCTCGGCGGCGTGCTCGTCGCGGGCCTCGGCCCCGAACTGGGCTGGCGATTCTGCCTCTTGCTCAGTGCGCCGTGCGCGATCCTCACGCTGGTCCTTGCGGCGCGTTGGCTGCCCCCGCCCCGGCGCACCGCCCGTGACCCTCGCCTCGACGTCCTGGGGCTCGCCCTGGCGTGCGGCTGCACGCTGACGCTGATGGTGCCGTTCATCCGTACGCCGGACAGCGGGGGAGAGGCCCTCCTCTGGGCGGCCCTCCTTGGCGCATTGGTGCTCACCCTGACCATGCACCAGCGACTGCGGGCACGACGCGGACGGCGGCCCTTGCTGCACCCCGCGCTCAGATCGTCGAAGCAGTACCTGCTTGGCACCGCCGTCGCCATGGCCCAGTTCGGCGCCTCACTGGCCTCGGCACTGGTGCTCACCGTCTTCCTCCAGGAAGGACTCGGCCTCTCCGCCCTGTTCACGGCGGCCGTCAGCCTCCCCTCGGCGCTCGCGATGGGTGTCGTCTCGGCACTCGCGTGGCGGATGGTGCGCCGCATCGGACCGCGCACGGTGGACCTCGGCCTCGCCCTGGGCACCGGCGCCGCACTGACAGGGGCGGCGGCCGCACTCACCGTGCCGTCGGCGGCGCTCCCGTCGGTGTGCGCCGCCGTGCAGGTGCTTGCCGGTGCCGCCGCGGGACTCACGGTCTCGCCCAACCAGACCCAGGTCCTGCAGCACGCACCGGCCGAGGCGGCGGGAGTGGCCGGCGGCATCCTGCAGATGGCGCAGCGCAGCGCATCGCGGCAGCGGTCTGCCTCAGCGCGGTCTCGGCGGTGTACCTGCGTTCCGCGCCGATGCCGCCGGGAGGCAGCGGTCCTCGCTTCGCGTACGCACTCGCCTCGTGTGTCTGCGCCGGGCTCCTCTTGACGGCCTTGGTCCTTTCACGGCTGCGCGGGGCCGCGACCGGTCGTCCACCTCCGATGCCCGCGGCGGCCTCCGATGCCCGCGGCGGCGGAACTCACCTTCACTACAGCGATCGGAAGCTTTGATGAGCCCGGAATTCCTCTGGTACATCCCGAACACCGTCCAGGCCGGTCACCGCGGTGACGACACGACATCCGGCTGGGGGTCCATCGAGTACTCGACCGAACTCGCCCGGACGGCGGAGGACCACGGCTGGGGCGGCGCGCTGATCGGCACCGGATGGGGGCGCCCGGACACCTTCACCGTCGCCACCGCCCTGGCCGCGCGCACCACGACGTTCAAGCCCCTGATCGCCGTCCGCCCCGGTTACTGGCAGCCCGCTCACTTCGCCGGCGCGGCCGCCACGCTCGACCAGCTCAGCCGTGGCCGCGTCCTGGTCAACATCGTCAGCGGCGTGGACAGCCCGGCCGCCTACGGTGACACCAATGTCGATCCCACGGCGCGCTATGCCCGTACCCAGGAGTTCCTGCATCTCGTACGGCGCCTGTGGACCGAGGAGAACGTCACGTTCCGGGGCGACCACTTCCACGTCACCGACTCAACGGTCAGCCCGCGCCCCTACGTCGGCGACGAGCGGGCGCACCCGACGCTCTACTTCGGCGGCGCGTCCGAGGCGGCCGAACGCGTCTCGGCGGCAGAGGCCGACGTGCAGCTCTTCTGGGGTGAACCGCTTGAGGGAATCGCCGAACGCGTCGCACGCCTGAAGGACCTGAGCGAGCAACTGGGGCGCCACCATGCGCCGTTGGAGTACGGGCTGCGGATCACCACCGTGGTGCGCGACACCACCGAGGAGGCGTGGCGCGCGGCGGAGGAGAAGGTCGCCAAGATGGCGGCCGACTCCGGCGAGATCGGCACATGGATGGGCAACCGCAGGACAGCGGTCGGCCAACGGCGGCTCCTCGACCTGGCCGAGCGCGGCGAGGTCCTCGACACCTGCCTGTACACCACGCCGGGCAGGTTCGGTGGTGGGGGAGCCGGGACCACGTGGCTCGTCGGTTCGCCCGACGACGTGGCCGCGGCACTCAACGCCTACCGGGCGCTCGGCGTCACGCACTTCGTGCTCTCCGACACGCCCTACAAGGAGGAGACCCGCCGCATCGGCGACCAGTTGCTGCCCCGGCTGCGGTAACACCACATCGGGTGTACGAGAACGGCCGTCTTCCGTTATCGGCGGGTGGTGAGTCCGATCAGCGCGGCGAGGGCTGCGAGTACGGCGACGCTGGTGAGGGCGATGGGGAGGGTGAACCAGTCGGCCATGAAGCCGATGGCGGGCGGTCCGAGGAGCATGCCGCCGTAGCCGAGTGTGGAGGCGGTGGCGACGCCGTTGGGTCCGGCGAGTGCGCCGGCGCGTTCGACGGCTACGGGGAAGATGTTGGCGAGCCCGAGGCCGGTGATGGCGAAGCCGATGAGGGCGAGCCAGACGGTGGGGGCGAGTGCGCCGAGGAGCATGCCGGCGGCGGCGATGATGCCGCCGGCGACGAGTATGGGGGTTTGGCCGAGGCGTTCGAGCAGGGTGGTTCCGCTGAGCCGGCCGATGGTCATGGCGAGGGCGAAGCAGGAGTAGCCGGCGGCCGCGATGCCGGGGGTGGCGGCCAGGTCCTGTTCGAGGTGGAGGGCGCCCCAGTCGGCGAGTGCGCCTTCGCCGAAAGCGGTGCAGAGGGCGATGAGCCCGAAGACGATCACTATGCGGCGGGTACGGGTGTCGAGGCGCTTCGGGGTGCTGTCCGCGCCGTCGGCGTCACTCGGTCGCGCGGGCGGTTCGAGGCGCAGGAGCGCGCGTCCCGTGACGGCGGTGACGAGCAGGCCGATCGCGGTGAGGGCGAGCAGATGGCGGGTGGGGGACAGGGAACCCGCGATGAGCCCGCCGAGCCCGGCACCGGCCATGCCGCCGAGGCTGAACGCGGCGTGGAAGCTGGGCATGATCGGGCGCCGCAGGGCGGCCACGAGGTCGACGGCGGCGCTGTTCATCGCCACGTTGATCCCGCCGTAGGCGGCCCCGAACACCAGGAGTACGAGCCCGAGCGCGAGTGCCGAATGCGTCAGCGGCGGCAGCGCGATGCTCAGCGCCAACAGCACCCCGCAGGCCACGGTCACCGGATGACTGCCGAAACGGCGGCAGAGCCGTCCGGTGAGCGTCATCGTGATCACGGCACCGGCGGAGACGCCGAGCAGGGCGAGGCCGAGGTCGCTGGCTGATGAGCCGGTCTGTTCCTTGATGGCGGGGATGCGGACGACCCACCCGGCGAAGATGAAGCCGTCGAGCGCGAAGAAGACGGTGAGCGCGACACGGAGCCGGACAAGGCTCGGGGGAGTGGCCCGCGACGCTGCGGACGTGGTTTTGTTTAGTAGCGGCACAAAAGCAGAGTAGAGGTGCGCGCCCGTGGCGTACAAGACAGTTCCTGTGAGGCGGCGGTCACCGGTGGACGGAAGGTTCCGTTGAGACGGCAGGGGAAGGGCAGTGGAAGAGCGGTGCACGAGCAGATGACGACTGAACGCCGAGGCGGCGTACGGATCATGGGAGACTCGCCCTCATGAACGGCAAGGCTGCCCCCCGTACCGAGGGGGATCTGTCCACGCGTACGCGCCTGGAGCGCGGGCGCGGCGCGCTCGGTCCCGCCCTTGAGCTCATCCACACCGGGCGTGCCCCGACCCGTGCCGTGCTCACCGCCGAACTCGGCGTCACCCGCGCCACGGCGGGCGCCGTCGCCGCCGAGCTCGAGGCGCTGGGCCTGATCCGGATCGACGCGAGGCCGAGCGCGCCCGCGGGCTCCCAGGGCCGCCCCTCGCACGGACTCTCCCTCGCGGACGACGGTCCTGTGACGCTTGCCGCGCAGGTGCACTCCGACGGCTTCCGGGCCGCGCTCGTCGGGCTCGGCGGTCGGATCGTCGCCACCGCGCCCGGCTGCGAGACGATCGACGCCGACCCGGCGCAGGTGCTCGGCTCCGTCATCGAGGCGGGTGCGCAACTGCTGCGGGAGACCGGCAGGCGGTGCGTGGGCGCGGGCCTCGCGGTGCCGTCGGCCGTCGCCGAACCGGACGGCACCGCGCTCAACCCGCTGCACCTGGCGTGGCCCGCGGGCTCGCAGGTGCGCCAGATCTTCGCCGACTGCGTACGGGACGCGGGCATCGCGGGACCGGCGTTCGCCGCCAACGACGTCAACCTCGCTGCCCTTGCCGAACACCGGCACGGTGCGGGGCGCGGCGCCCGCGACCTGCTGTGCGTCGCGACCGGACACCGGGGGGTGGGCGGCGCGCTCGTCCTCGACGGGCGCCTGCACACGGGCAGTTCGGGCCTCGCACTGGAGGTCGGCCACCTCACCGTCAATCCGGAGGGCCGCCCCTGCCACTGCGGGAGCCGGGGCTGTCTGGACGTCGAGACGGACCCACTGGCCTTCCTTACGGCGGCGGGTCGCGAGCCGGGCCCCGAGGGGCTGTTGCAGCAGGCCCGCGAACTGCTCAGCGACCGGGGCGGGGACCCCGCGGTCCGCTCGGCCGCGGAGGAACTGATCGACCGCCTCGGCCTGGGACTCGCGGGCCTGGTGAACATCCTCAACCCGGACCGCATCATCCTGGGTGGCCTGCACCGCGCGCTCCTGGAGGCGGATCCCGAGCGGCTGCGTGCCGTCGTCGCCGACCGGAGCCTGTGGGGGCGCAGCGGCGGCGTACCGATCCTGGCGTGCACGCTGGACCACAACAGCCTGGTGGGAGCCGCCGAGCTGGCCTGGCAGCCGGTGCTCGACGACCCCCTCGGGGTGCTGGGCTAGGGCCCTAGACGCGGGCGCACTCCTTCGCGGCTTCCGGGCTCTGATGCTCAACGTCCGTCGTGGCGTGGCCGGTTCGGTCGCCGCGCAGCCGCTTCAGGTCGGGCAGCAGCGTGACGAGGCCGAGTGCGGCGAGGGCGGCGCCGATCCAGAGCGGCGCCCGCAGTCCGAACGTATCGATGGCGGGTCCGCCGACGGACGTCGCGATGATGATACCGAGGGTGATGAACGAGGTGTGGACGGTGTTGACCAGCGGCCGGGCGTTGCCCGTGCGCTGGACGCGGGTCACCAGGGCCGGGTTCATGGTGACCCCGACCAGGCCGATACCCATCATCAACACCACGGCTGCGAAGCTCAGTTGGGCGAACACGGCGAAGCCCGCGAGGAACGCCAGATTGAGCAGCAGGCCGGTGAGCAGCACCGGGACGGCGTACTTGTCGGCGAGTCGGCCGACGATGGTGTTGCCGACGACGGTTGCCGCTCCGTACGCGATCAGCAGCAGGGGGACGGTGCCGGTGGAGAAGCCGGTGACCTCGGTGAGGATCGGGTTGAGGTAGCTGAAGGCGGAGAACGTGGCGCCGATGACGAAAGTGCTTGTGGTGAGGGTCAGCCAGAGCCGGGGGCTGCGGAAGGCGCCCAGCTCCTGGCGGAGGTCGCCACCGTCGTCGTCGGTGCTCTCCATGCGCGGCACTCCGACGAGGGTGGCGAGCGCGGCGAGGACGGTCAGGACGGTGATGGCCCAGAACGCGGCGCGCCAGCCCAGGTGTTCACCGATGACGGTGGAGAGCGGCAGGCCGAGGAGCGTGCCCAGCATCAGCCCGTTGAGGGCCACCGCGATGGCCCTGCCCCGCACTTCGGGACGGGTCAGCCGTGCGCACAGGGAGATGGAGACGCCGAAGAAGGCCTGCGACGCGATACCGGTGATGACGCGGGCCACCAGCATGGTGCGGTAGTCCGGGGCGAGGGCGGCGAGGACGTTGCCTGCCAGGAAGACGCCGAACAGGACTATCAGAGCTGACTTCTGACGCATTCTCAGCAGGGCGATGGTGAGGACGGGCCCGCCGAAGGCCATCGCTGCGGCGAAGGCGGTGATCAGGTAACCGATCTCCGGGATCGTGGCGTCGAGTCCGTCGGCCATCTGCGGCATCAGACCGGCGACCACGAACTCGCTGGTCACCATGGCGAAGATGCCGAGGGCCAGGAGATAGACGGCGCGGGGCATGGGGGCTCCTCTAGTTATGGACTGAGCAGTACAAAATTAGGGCGTGCGGAAGCCGGTCGGGTCGGGGCGGGGCTGTGCGGTGCGGGGAAAGGCCGGGTCGGCTGGTGAGAGTCAGCGCGTCGGAACGTCGGCGCATCGGAAAGTCAGCGCATCGGAACGTCAGCGGTTCAGCGCGTCCAGGGCGGTCTCGGCGATGGCCGTCAGCGTGGCTCGATCGGCGCCGCCCTGCGCCGAGATCCGCATACCGCCGATGATGGCGTTCAGGAAGCGGGCCAGGTCGGTCGCGTCACGCGTGGAGGTGATGCCGCCACCGCTCTGCCCCGCGCGGATGACGGCACTGATCGCGGTCAGCCGCACCGCGAGGTCGCGGGCGAGCATTTCGGCTGCCTCGGGGTCGCGCCCGGCGAGTTCCACGGTCGTGTTGACGGTCAGGCAGCCGATGCTGTGCCCGTCCTCGCGGCACTCGAACTCGGAGTCGACGACTCGGGTGAACAGGGCGCGAATACGCTCCATCGGGGGGCGCTCGGTGTCCTCCAGGATCGCGACCTGGGCGGACGTCATGGAGTCCATGTAGCGGGCCAGGGCCCGTTGGAACAGCTCGTGCTTGCTGCTGAAGGTGTTGTAGATGCTGCTGCGGCCCAGGCCGGTGGCGTTGCACAGATCCTGGGTCGAGGTGGCCTCGTAGCCATTCGCCCAGAAGGCGCGCATCGCCGCGTCCAGGGCCCGTTCCTCGTCGAAGGTTCTCGGTCGGGCCATGTCGGTACGCTACCTGTTTTGGAACGGCCAGTGCAATACGAAAATTCAGTGTTACCTCTTAAGTCCTGGTCAACCACCTCGACCGGGCCCCCGGGTGGCAGTGTCCTCGCGTGAGCCCTGGGTGGCAGTGTCCTCGCGCGAGGCGTTCGGAAGACCGGCCTGGCCGCAATGGTGTTTCCCTCCACTGCGGCCAGGCCTCGGCCCGCGCTGAGGTTCCGGCAAGTGCAAGGCCGCTCACGTGGCGAACAGTGTGTCCAGCCAGTCGAAAGTGCGCTGGTGCCACAGGGCGACCGCGCCTTCGTGGCAGTGTTCGCCGCCGCCCTCTGCCTCGGGGAAGGCGATCAGTTCCTTCGGGCAGGTCAGCGCGTCGAAGATGCGCTGCGGCTGGCCGGTGAAGAACTGGTCGTTCTCCGCCTCCAGAACGAGCATCGGACACGTGATCCGCTCCGCGAGTCCCTCCATGGTGTAGGCCTTGGATGCCTCGACGAGTTCGTCGGCATCGGAGGTCCCGAGGGTCCACAGGCCGTTGTGGATCATCCAGCGCGCCGAGGTGCTCTGCGCCATCACGGCTGCCCAGCCGCCGGGGGTTTCGGCAGCGGTCCGGGCGACTGCCTCGAATGTGGGGTGGACGTCGTACACGCCGTCGTGCAGTACGCATGCGGCGATGCGGTGCTCGAAGGCGACCGCCCGTGCGGCGAGGTACCCGCCGAGGCTGGTGCCGATGAGCGCGAGCCGGTCCGTGTCCACCTCGGGCAGGGTGAGCGCGAACTCGACGACCGGGGTGGCCACGGCCTCCCAGTCCGGCCGGAAGTGCAGGCCCTGCTCGCGCACGGTGCTTCCCTGGCCGGGACCGTCGAAGGCGAGGACGTGGAAGCCCCGCCGCAGGGCTCCTGCGGCCAGCGCGAAGTAGGCCTCTTCCAGGGTGGAGTCGTAACCGCCGTGGTAGAGCACGGTCGGGCGCGGCTCACCCGAGTCGTCCGCGAGGAACAGATAGCCCGGCAAGGTGGTGTCCTCGTAAGGGATGCGCACGGCACGGGCAGGGATGTCGAGCAGGGCGGCCGCGTCCGCGAAGGTCCGCCGGGACGCCTTCGCCAGTCGCGCGGACTCGGTGTCGTTCGCCGGGTCCGCGCGCCGGTAGAAGTCGGCGGTCCGGTAGTAGTTCGAGGCCCGCAGCAGGGCCTCCCGCGCACTCACCCGATGTCCGGCGGCCAGCGCGTCCCGGCCGATGCGCTCGACCCGCGCCGCCGTCGCGGCCCACTGGGCCGACCATGCCTCTTCGTCCCCGTCCGGAATCAGGCGGCAGGTCACCAGGACTTCGCCGAGCTCGGCGCCGCCGTACGTGGCGTAACCGGCAGCCCTCAATGCCTCGAAGGAGAAGGACTCGTTGTCGTAGAGGAATTTCATCGTCAGCGCCTCCTATTGAAGCGGAACGGAACGGTGCCGTTCCATTCGCTGAAGGCGATGCTAGCTCACCGTGGAACGGAACGCACCGGTTCCGTTCCTTTATGCTGGGCGGATGGCAGCAGAACGCAGGGCAACCGGCGGCGCGGCCCTGCGGGAGCGGGTGACCGAGGCGATCGCCGAGGCGGCCTTCGCCGAACTCGCGGAGAGCGGCTACGAGCGCATGTCTATGGAGGCGGTCGCCCGGCGCGCCGGCGTGGGCAAGGCCGCGCTGTACCGACGCTGGGCATCGAAGCAGGAGATGCTCGCCGAACTGGTTCGGGAAGCGGTGAAGGGCGCGCTGCCTCCGACTCCGGACACCGGAGCCCTGTACACCGATCTGCGCGAGTTCCTCGGCACCCTCCGCAGCCAGCTCACCAACCCGGTGGTGAGCAGCATCGGCCCCGAACTGCTCGCGCAGAGCCGCCGCACGGGCGCGCTCGCGGATGTGATTCACACGGGCGTGGGGGCACCGCGCCGGGCGGTGGCGCACGCCATGCTGCAGGCCGCGATCGACCGGGGCGAACTCCCGGTCCTGCTGGACCAGGAACTGGCCGCGGACCTCCTGATGGCACCGTTGGGCTTCCGCCTGCTGATCATGGAGGGGGACCGCAGTGACGAGTACCTGGACAGACTCGCCCGTGTGATCGAGGCCGCGCTGAAAGCTGCCGCCCTCTAGTCACCTGGCGGTGATCCCGTGCTCCCCTCGCTGACCGGCACCTTCCCCCCCCTACGCCCACTCCACCGCGAACGCCCGCCCCGGATTTACCGTCAGCATCCGCTCCACCACGTCTTTGCCTGCCGCGAGTTCGAGCCGTGGCCGGACTCTGCGCAGTAGGTGCGGAAGCCCGGGGCCGCCGTTCACCGCGCGTGCCCCGGCCGTTGTCGTGTCGCCGCCCAGGAGCAGTTGGTCGGCGAAGCCCGCCTCCGCCAGGGTCTGTACGGCTTCCGGCATGCGCCAGTCCGTGGCGTGATGGGAACGAGAGGGGCCGTCGAACGCGATGAATGCGCCGGAATCGGCGACCTGGTGGTGGATCGCGAGGTCGGGGGAGCGGTTCAGGTGGCCGATGATCAGGCGGTCGGACGGTACGTCCAACTCTCCGCACAGCAAGTCGAGTACGTCCAGTGCGCCGGTGCCGAGTTCCAGGTGGACGGCGATGGACGCGCCCGTCGCGTGGTGGGCCTCGGCCGCCGCGTCCATCGTCCAGCGGGCGTGTGCGTCCAGGCCGTGGAAGCCGCCCGCGACTTTGATCAACCCGGCCCGAACACCCGTGTCGGCGATGCCCTCGGTCAACTCCCTGACGAAGAGGTCTGCGAGCCCCTCGGTTCGGAGGCGGTTCAGCAGCTCCGGCGTGTAGTTGGCTGCTTGGTGGAGGCCGGTTGCGGCGACGATTCGTACGCCCGATGTACGGGACAGCTCGGGCAGTTCCCCCGCATGGCGTCCCATCCCGTGCGGCGTCCACTGGACCAGGCTCTCGCCTCCGGCCGACCGGAAGGCCGACAGCTCCTGCGCCGCAGAGGTGGCCGAGTTCATTTCCTGGCCCGGGAGTTGAGGACTCGTCAGGAAAAGGTGGTCATGGGCGTCACAGGTTCCGAGGTCCTCGGGCGCGATGTCGCCGAGGACAGTGCGGACTGTCTGGACCGTGTGGACTGTGTGGACCGCGTTGTCGTTGCGGGAGATGTCCACTGTGCTCACCACTGCCGATCCTCGGGGAGCAGCGCCTGCTCCGGAGCGGACACATGCAGCACCTGGAACACGTCTCCCTGTCCCTTGGGTGATTCGTGGTCCCAGACGGAGAAGAGCAGCGCCTCCCACGTGCGGGGGTCGATGGCTGCCGCTGCGTAGATCGCACCCTTCCGATGCATCAACTGGCGTGTCTCGTCCGCAAGTTCCTCCGCCAGGCCGCCCACGTGGGTGGAGGCAGGAACGCGTATGCGGCGTCGTATCGCGGACTTTGCGGCCCTCGTTGCGCTCGTGGACGCGCCCGCTCCAGCTCCGTTCGCGTACGCCAGGCCCGTCCAGTGCTGCACCTCCGGTCGCCCGAAGTCGTCGACGATGCCCTGGAATCCGGGGCCCCAGAGGAAGGAGTTCATTCCTTCGGGGGTGTTCCAGAGATAGAAGGGCGCGTACTGGTTCACGGGGGATTCGTCGATGCCGCGCTCGCGGATCAGATACGCCTTGGCGCCGAGGCCCGGAAAGTCGTCCAGCAGATGGCCTCTGGTCGCCACCCGGTCGCGGATGATGCCCATGTCGTAGTCGGACGGAAGTGTGATCTCATACTGCATCGCGTGCATGGTGGTGCGCTCCTCGAGCTCAAGTCGCCGGGTACTCGTCCGCGCTCACGTGCGCGTCCCAGTGCGTGGTCGTGCCGTCGTCCATTGCCTCGACGACCGCCAGATGCGTCATGAAGGTGCGGGGTCCCGCGCCGTGCCAGTGCCATTCGTCCGGCTCGATCCAGACGGTGTCGCCCGCGCGGATCGTCTCCGTCTCGCCTCCCTTGCGCTGCACAAGCCCCTCGCCCTCGAGGACGTGCAGGACCTGGCCGTGCGGGTGGCGGTGCCAGGCGGTGTGCGCCCCCGGGGCGAAGTGGACGTTGAACATCCGCAGCCGGGAGGGCGACGGTGGCGCGGCGATCTCGTCCAGCCACACCGTGCCGGTGAAGTTCTCGGCGGGGCCTGCCTGGGTGTCAGGGCGGTTGCGCGTGATGTGCACTGCTCTTCAAGTCCTTTGCGGAGGCGGGGAGAGGCGGAGGCTCTCTCGTGGGCGAAGTCCTTTACGCGGGAGGAGTGGTCGCGGCGAACAGGAGCGCGAGCAACCCTCGTACGCTCGTGTCGAAAGCCGCCGGTGACCCCGAAGCCCGGGCCAGTACATAGCCGCCCTGGACCGTCGCGACGACCGTCGCCGCGATCGCCTGCGCGTCGAGCGAGAGCGCGAACTCGCCCCGCTCCCTACCCTCTTCGACGATCCCGGCGATCCTGTCCCGCAGCCAGTCGAGCGTCTCGGTGACGGGCGCGCGCAGCTCGTCGCTCGCGATGATGTCCGGGTCCATCGTCAACCGCCCGACCGGGCAACCGCGCAGTACGTCGCGCTCGCGCAGCAGGTAGGCCTCGATGCGTTCGTACGCCGATCCGGTGCCGCCGAGGATGCCCTCGGCCGTGGCACGCATCTCGTCCGCCGTGCGCCGGATCGCGGCGAGTGCGAGGTCGGGCTTCCCGGTGAAGTGGTGGTACATGCTGCCCTGCCCGGCACCCGCGCGCTGCTGGATCGCCTTGGGGCTCGTGCCGACGTAACCGCGCTCCCACAGCAGTTCGCGGGTGGACTCGATCAGACGCTCCGGGGTGCTCATGAACCTACTGTACATACTAGTAGGTACAGAGGTCTAGGCGGTCGCGGCTGCCGGTGCCAAGCCCCGGCCCGACCTCGCCGGGAGCAGCCCCGCAGCCCCCACGTACTCCCGCCGTGGTACTCGCACTGCCGCTGGCCGTACGACGACCGGGACCCCCTCGGAGCGCGAGTCTCAAGACATCGCTCAAGGCGTCGCTCAAGAACCGCAGACGTCGCTCAAGACACCGCGAAAATCACCCCGAGGAGATGGACACCATGAACACCCTGGCTCACTTCGACGGCGGGCCCGGCCCGTGGATCCTGTTCTTCCCGTTCATCTGGGCCGCCGTCGTGATCGGCGGCATCACCCTCCTGCGCCGCACCGTGTGGCGGGGCCGCCGCGCACCGTGGCAACGGGAGGGTGCCGAACGGAATGATCGGAACGAGCGGAACGTACGCATCGACGAGAAGTCCCCCATCGCCGTGCTCGGCCGTCGTTTCGCCTCCGGCGAGATCGACGAGGACGAGTACTGGCGGCGCCTCTCCGTCCTGAACGAGGAGTTCGGACGCACCTCCAAGGGCGGCGCGGCATGACTATCGCAACCGGACGCGGACACCACGGCACGACCACCCTCGACGCCGCCCGCGTCACCGAGGCCGTGAAGGTCTACGGCAAGGGTGACACCGCCGTACGGGCCCTGGACGGGGTGAGCGTCGGCTTTCCCGCCGGGCGCTTCACCGCGATCATGGGCCCGTCGGGCTCGGGCAAGTCCACCCTGATGCACTGCGCCGCGGGCCTGGACACCCTCACCTCGGGATCCGCCCATATCGGCGACACCGAGTTGGGCGCGCTCGACGACCGCCGCCTCACGCTGCTGCGCCGCGACCGTATCGGCTTCGTCTTCCAGGCCTTCAACCTGGTGCCGACGCTGACCGTGGCCGAGAACATCACGCTCCCGATGGACCTCGCAGGGAGCCATGGTGACAGGGCGTCAGTCGAGTGGATCGACGCCCTCATCGATGTGGTCGGACTGCGCGACCGCCTCCACCACCGGCCCGCCGAACTCTCCGGTGGACAGCAGCAACGCGTCGCCGTGGCACGGGCGTTCGCGGGCCGCCCCGACGTCGTATTCGCCGACGAACCGACCGGCAACCTCGACTCGCGCTCCGGCGAGGAGGTCCTGCGTCTCCTCGGCCGAGCGGTGCGGCAGATGGATCGTACGGTCGTCATGGTCACCCATGACCCGGTGGCCGCCGCCCACGCCGACGAGGTGGTCTTCCTGGCCGACGGCCGCCTGGTGGACCGGATGGCGGACCCGACCGCGGACAAGGTCCTCGACCGGCTGAAGGCCTTCGACGCGTCGGCCCCGGCCGCACTCGGTACCGAGGGGGCACCGTCATGAGCTCCCTGAGGGCGATGAGTTCCCTGAGAGCGTCCACCCGCATCAGCCTCTCCTCGCTGCGCGGCCACAAGCGGCGCTTCGCCGGTACGTTCCTCGCGGTCATGCTCGGTGTCGCCTTCCTGGCGGGCACGCTCGTCATGGGCGACACCTTGCGCGGCAGCTTCGACACGATGTTCGGCAACGCGACGAGCGGCACCGACGCCGTCGTCCGCAGCGCCGACACCATCACCACCCCCGACGACAGTCAGGGCACCCGGCAGCCCGTCAGGACCTCGCTCGTGGAGAAGATCGAGCGGACCGACGGCGTCGCCGCCGCCGCGCCCGCCGTTCAGGGCGCGGGCCAGCTCCTCGGCAAGGACAGCAAGCCCATCGGCGGCAAAGGCCCGCCCACCCTCGCAGGCAACTGGATCGACGACAGCGAGCTGAACGCCTACCAGCTGGCCGAAGGCCGCGCCCCCGCCAAGTCCGGCGAGGTCGTCGTCAACCGGGGCGCCGCCGAAGCCGGTGACCTGAAGATCGGCGACACGGCCACGCTGCGCACCCCCGACCCCGTCAAGGTGACGATCGTGGGCCTCGCTACCTTCGGCGGCGAGGACGGCATGGCGCAGACCACCTTCACCGGCATGACACTGGCCGACGCGGAGAAGTATCTGACGCCGAAGCCCGGCGAGGCCTCGTCCATCCAGGTGCGGGCCGGGCCGGGCGTGAGTGAGCAGAAACTCGTCGACGCGCTGAGTCCCGTACTCCCCAAGGGAGTTGAGGCGATCACCGGCGAGGCGTCGGCGGCGGAGAACACCGACAACGTCTCCGGCCAGTTCCTGACGCTCTTCACCAGCTTCCTGCTCGTCTTCTCCGGCGTCGCCCTCCTCGTCGCCACCTTCAGCATCCACAACACCTTCGCGATCGTCGTCGCCCAGCGCACCCGCGAGAACGCCCTGCTGCGCGCACTCGGCGCCTCGCGCAGGCAAGTCACCGCCGCCACCCTGGTCGAGGCCGGCGTGGTCGCCGTGGTGGCGTCCGCCGCGGGCCTCGCGGGCGGCATCGGGATCGCGGCCGGGCTGCAGGCTCTCTTCCCCGCCATCGGATTCCCCTTCCCCGAGGGCGACTTGGTGATCAGCGCCCTGTCGCTGCTGCTGCCCCTGGCCGTCGGCATCGTGGTCTGCCTGGGTTCCGCCCTGCTGCCCGCAGTCCGCGCCGGGCAGACCGCACCCCTGGCCGCCCTGCGCGAGACGGCGGTCGACCATTCCGGGGCATCGCGCCCCCGCGCCATGGTGGGCACGGGCCTCGCGCTCGCGGCCGTGGGCCTCTCACTCACCGGTGTGCTCGTCAGCCCGTCCGTGTGGCTGGCAGGGGCCGGGGCGGTCCTCGCGCTCGCCGCGTTCGTCGTACTCGGACCTGTCGCGTCCTCGCGGGCGGTACGCATTCTCGGCGGGCCCCTCGACCGGCTGCGCGGCGTCACGGGCGGACTCGCCCGGCGCAACGCCCTGCGCAGCCCCAAGCGGACCGCCGCCACCGCGAGCGCCCTGATGATCGGTGTCGCCGTCGTCTCGCTCTTCACGGTCTTCGGCGCCTCGCTGAAGGCGACCATGGACCAGACGGTGAACCGCTCCTTCGCCGGTGACCTGGCCATCAGCACCCCGGGCTTCGGTGCGGGCGGCAGTGGACTCAGTCCCAAGCTGGCCCCCGCGCTCGCCGAGCGGCCCGAGGTCGCGACCGCGGTCGGACTCGGCAAGGGCGCGGCAGAGGTCGACGGGAAGGGGCGAGCCCTGACGGTCACGGACCCGGGCCCCTTCGCCAAGTCCTTCGACCTCGGCAAGGTCGAGGGGTCCCTTGACGGCCTCGGGACGAACGGCATCGCGATCACCCGCGCGGAGGCCGGGAAGCAGAACCTGAGGGTCGGCTCCAAGGCCGAACTCGCCTTCGCCGACGGCAAGAAGGCCACCTTCACGGTCCGCGCGCTGTACGGCAGGTCGGAGCTCGCGGGGGACTACGTCATCGCCCGCGAGGCCTGGGCGCCGCACCGCATGCAGGACGCCGACAGCCTCGTCTCCGTATCCCTCAAGGACGGCGTGAGCGCGGACGACGGCAAGGCCGCGGTCTCCGAAGTCGCGCAGAAGTACGGCAATCCGGATGTGCAGACCCGCGATGAGTACGCGCAGTCCGCCGCGGGCGGTATCGACATGATGCTGACGCTGGTCTACGCCCTGCTCGCGCTTGCCGTCCTGATCGCCCTGCTCGGCATCGCCAACACGCTGACCCTCGCGATCCACGAACGGACCCGTGAGCTGGGCCTGTTGCGGGCCGTCGGGCAGACCAGGGCGCAGCTGCGGGCCATGGTCCGCTGGGAGTCGGTACTTGTCGCGGCCTTCGGCACGGCCGGTGGCCTCGCGCTCGGCGGCTTCCTCGGCTGGGTGCTCGTCAAGGCGGCGGACGGCGCGACGAGCAGTGCCTTCGCGTTCGCGGTGCCGCCCGTGCAACTGGCGGTGGTCGTCCTGGTGGGCCTGGCGGCGGGAGCCCTCGCGGGTCTGCGTCCGGCACGTCGGGCCGCACGCCTGGACGTGCTGCGTGCCATCGCCACCGAGTGACGTAGGACGCCCGCCCCGCGGAGCGTGTCACCGCCCGGTCACCCGCGGGGCCTGTCACCGCCCGGTCAGCCGACAACGGCCGACCGGGCGGGAGCATGTCCGGGCGCGTGCCCGTCGGCGAGGGACTGCCGCCCGGCGCCGAGTTCCGCGAAAGGTCCCTCCGTGGCCGCGCCGTACGCCGGGAACGTGGACGGCAGTGCGACGGCGGGCGTAGGGGCCGGAAGGGTGAACCAGACGACCTTGCCCGTATCGCCGTGGGGGCGTACCCCCCAGCTCTCGCTGACCGCGGCGACCATGGCGAGCCCGCGGCCACAGGTCGCGAACGGATCCGCGTCGTGCACCTCGGGAAGGCGGGGGTCGTGGTCGTGCACGGAGACCGTGAGGCGGTCGAGCAGCAGCTCGATCTCCACGGTGCACACCTTGTCCGGCTGTGCGTGCCGGTGCACGTTGGTCAGGAGCTCGGTCACACCGAGCGCGGCCTGGTCTATCAAGGGATCGAGATGCCAGTAGCGCAACTGCGCCGATACGATTCTGCGGACCTGGCCGATCCGCGACGGCAGCGCCTGAAGCTCTACCGTGCAATACCTGCTTGGCTGGCTGATCACGGGTGCGACTCCCCGAATTGCGGTCCGGAAGAAGGCGACGATCGGATCCAGCAGCGGCCGCGGGGTCTGCCGGCTGCTGTCAGTAGCCGGCGGGCTGGTTCGCAGCGTCATCGCCGGTGAACCCAGAGTGATGTGAAACCAGAATGACTCAGGGGGTGCGGGCATGCAACTCGCGCCGCACCTGCCAAAAGCGTGTGGGCCCTCAGGCGCGTGCCCTGTGGCCTCCGGCCCTGCGTACCGCGTCGATGAACCTGCGTACCGTGGGCGGCCCCGATTTGCCCGGGGCCGGGTCGTGATCGGCGAGGGTGAGCCGGTAACGCGTGCCGTTCAGTTCGGCGAGGGCCCGGTCGTCGGCGGCGAACCACGGTTTGCCGGCGCGCACGCTCTGGACCGGGGCGCTGTCGATCTCCCGGCCGTAACTGGTCAGGAGCTCGAACCTGCCGTCGGTGATGCGGATTTGACCCGCCCGGGTGAGGGAGCGTAGCCGTCGTCCGATCTGCACGCCTGTGGCCGTGAAATCCGGCTCCGCCATGACGTTCCGCCCCCTTGAGCGATTCGAGTGGTCGTTCGGTACGGGACCGCCGTCCCGTGCGGTGCAGTCTGCACGCACCCGGCGGCGAGCACCAGTGCGTATGAAGACGTGGTCACAAATGGACGCCGTCCACTGTCCAGTGTGCCGTGCCTCTGTTTCAGCCTACTGAGCCAGGTGTGCCTTTGAGGTGCTCAAAGGTGTGTTTATGCAGGTGAGAAGCGTGCGGAAGGTGTTTATCATCGAGGCGTCGGGCCCGCTCGGAGCGCGGCCAGGTTGACGCCAAGGAGCCGCGCGGTGAGCACCACACAGCAGGAACAAGCCGATGAGCCGATGACCACGCTCGACGTGGACCGCAGCGACGCGGAGTACCGGGTCTGGCTCAAAGAAGCCGTACGCAAGGTCCAGGCCGACGCCAACCGTTCCGCCGACACGCACCTGCTGCGCTTCCCGCTGCCGGAACAGTGGGGCATCGACCTGTATCTCAAGGACGAGTCCACCCACCCGACCGGCAGCCTCAAGCACCGTCTGGCCCGCTCGCTCTTCCTCTACGGACTCTGCAACGGGTGGATCCGGCCGGGGCGGCCGGTCATCGAGGCCTCCAGCGGTTCGACAGCCGTCTCCGAGGCGTACTTCGCCAAGCTGATCGGGGTGCCCTTCATCGCGGTGATGCCCCGCACGACCAGTGCCGAGAAGTGCCGTCTGATCGAATTCCACGGCGGCCGATGTCACTTCGTGGACGACTCCCGCATGATGTACGCCGAATCGGCCGCCCTCGCCGTCGAGACCGGCGGCCACTACATGGACCAGTTCACCTACGCGGAACGGGCCACGGACTGGCGCGGCAACAACAACATCGCCGAATCGATCTACCAGCAGATGAGGTTGGAGCGCTATCCGGAACCCGCGTGGATCGTCGCCACGGCGGGCACGGGCGGCACGTCGGCGACCATCGCCCGTTACGTCCACTACATGCAGTACGACACCCGGCTCTGCGTCGCCGACCCGGAGAACTCCTGCTTCTTCGACGGCTGGACCCGCCATGACCCGGACGCCACCAGCGACTGCGGCTCCCGCATCGAAGGCATCGGCAGGCCCCGGATGGAGCCGAGCTTCGTGCCCGGCGCGATCGACCGCATGATGAAGGTGCCGGACGCGGCGAGCGTCGCCGCCGTACGCGCCCTGGAGCAGGCGATCGGCCGCAAGGCGGGCGGCTCCACCGGAACCGGACTGTGGAGTTCCTTGAAGATCGTCGCCGAGATGGTGGCCGCGGGCCGCACGGGCAGCGTCGTCACGCTCCTCTGCGACCCGGGTGACCGCTATCTGGACAAGTACTACTCGGACGCGTGGCTGGCCGAACAGGGGCTGGACATCACGGGTTACGCGGCTTCGATCGAGAAGCTCCTCGCGACCGGCGCCTGGACGTAGAACCCCTCAAGTTCCCTGTGGGACTCAGGCGTTGGCCGCGGCAAGGCGTCGGTCGAGGGCCGTGACGGCATCGCGGAAGGCCCGGCCCAGGCCCGCCCTGCCGAACTTCAGGGCGAAGCGGAAGGGTGCGGCGCCGTCCGCGGCGAAGGTCCACTGCACGCGGGTGCCTGTCCCGGCCGGGGTGAGCCGCCACTCTTCGAGCAGGGCGCGCAGGCCCGGGGCGTTCGACTCGTCGACGCGGTAGGCGTACCGCTGTGCCGGCTCTGCCGCCACGACCGTCTCCCAGAAGCGTGTGCCGCCCTTGAGCCTGACCTCGCGGCCCTTGCCGTCGTCCGTGCCGTCGGTGGGACGGCACAGGGTGACCGCCGTGAACCACTCGGGCCAGTCGGCCGTGTCGTCGGCGAGAGCGCGGTACACCGTCTCCGGTGACGCACTCACCTCACGGGCGAAGACCAGACGCAACGGAGCGGATTCGGCGAACTCGAGCCCCACGGGCCTCAGTCGGCGTGCCATGTCACTCAGCCCCCAAGGAGAATCGGGTGGTTGAACGGCCACCGACACCATAGCTGGCGTGCCGTCAGATGTCTGCGGTGCTCCCGGCGTTCTCCGCGTAACCGACGCTCTCGCCGTGTTCGTCCTGCTCGCCCGGTCCCGGCTCGTCGGACTCGCCGGTGACCACCAGGTGCCGCAGATGCTCGGAGATCTCCCCCCGCGCCTCCGAGGGCAGCCCGGCGTCCGTCACGAGCGTGTCGACCTGCTCGAGGGTGGCGAACGAACTGAGGCCCACCGTCCCCCACTTGGTGTGGTCGGCGACCACGATGACCCGCCGCGCCGAGTGCACGAGACGCCGGTTGGTCTCCGCCTCCGCGAGGTTCGGCGTGGAGAGACCGGCCTCCGCCGATATGCCGTGCACACCCAGGAAGAGCACGTCGAAGTGCAGCGCGTCGATCGCCTGGTCGGCGACCGGGCCGACCAATGAGTCCGACGGGGTGCGCACGCCGCCCGTGAGGACCACGGTGGCCGCACCCTGCCGCCGCCCCGAGGTGCGCTGCGCGGAGTGGAAGACGTCAGCGACCCGCACCGAGTTCGTCACCACCGTCAGGTCCGGCACATCCAGAAGATGGTGGGCAAGCGCATACGTCGTCGTGCCGCCGGAGAGCGCGATCGCCGTGCCGGGCGCCACCAGGGAGGCCGCGGTGCGCGCGATGTCCTCCTTGGCGTTCAGTTCCAGACCCGACTTGGCCTCGAACCCCGGCTCGTGCGTGCTCGCCTCGACCACCGGGACAGCGCCGCCGTGCACCTTCGCCAGGACGCCCTGGCGCGCGAGCGCGTCGAGATCGCGGCGGACCGTCATGTCCGACACACCCAGCTTGCGGGTCAGTTCATTGACGCGGACCCCGCCCCGACGGCGTACCTCATCGAGGATCAGGGCGCGGCGCTGCTCCGCGAGGAGGTTCTGATTCTCACTCACGTCCGTCACGGCCCTTCTGCCTCGTCACACCCGTCGCGCCCGTCAAATGCGCTGACTCATCCTCGCATGCGCCACCGACAGGCGGCCCACCGCCCGAGAGCGTGCGTTCACCCGGAACGGGGAGATTACGTGATGACGGGTGTGGAGGGGGCCATGAGTGGAGAACCTCCATGCCTGACCAAGCGCATATTCGGGGGAGTACGCGCGTAATCGGGGGAAGCGGAACCGTGGCAGCTGACAACAGAGAAGAGACGGCTCTCGAACTCCTCGTCCACGGAGTCGGGGGCACCACACCCGAGAGAATGCTGGGCGATCCGAGCACCGTCCGGGTCTCCGGCGACGACACGGCGGCCGTCTTCCGCCGCACCGAGGACGCCGACGCGGAGAAGCGTCCGGACGACTACCGGGGCAAGCCGATCCCCGAGGCGTACGTCTGGTGCAATCTGACCTCGGGGAACGGCTCGCGGGCCCTGTGGCTCCTGCTGCTTCCGTTCATGGTGGTCAACCTCGCCCACTGGATGCGTCCCACATCGCGGCGCATGAAGAAGACGGTCCGTACGTACGGCCTCCTGGTCCGCCTCATCGGACTCACCCTCACCGTCCTGCTCGTCGCCGCCGCCTGCGAGGTCGCCATCGACCTGACGGCCTGGCAGTGCGCGGGCACCCCCAAGTGCGCCGCCGAGCGCTCCTGGCTCGGCTTCCTCGCCACCGACGCCTCCGGGCACGGCGGCTGGTGGAGCCAGCCGGGGCGCCGCCTCGCACTCGCCGCGCTGGTGCCCGCCGCGCTCACCGGACTTCTCTGGTACCTCTCGCAGCGCACCTGGAGCGCGTACGAATCCCAGACGCCGCTGCCCCACCAGGCCGACCCGGAGGAGGACGCCGGACGGACCGGCGCGCTCGGCAGGCCCGGATTCTGGTACGGGCGCCGTCTTGTGGCCCGCCTTCGGGCCGCGCACACGGCCGCCGGATTCCTGACGGTGGCCGCAGCGGTCGGCACATCGGCCGCACGCCACGACCGCAGCTCCGGCGGGTCCCCGCTGCTCGACGCCCTCGGCTGGATCCTCGACGCGGCGCTCGTCCTGGGCGGGGGCATCGTCGTCCTGGTGGTCTGGCGCAGGGGCCGCAGCGAGAACAGACTCGACCAGCACCTCGACGAGAAGCTGATCCGCCGACTGCCCCTGGGCGCGCTCACCCTGCTCGTCCTGACCCTCCTGTACGCCGGATGGTCACGCCCCGACTGGACCTCCGAGGGCAGACTGCCGGGCAACGCGACCTTCGGCGGGATCGCCCTGGTCCAAGGGCTCCTGGTCATCGCCCTCGCGGTGGTCGCCCGCGCGCTCTACCGCACGGCCCCCGACCCCCGCACCGCGATGCGGGGCTTCGCAGGACCCGCCGTCGCCATGCTGTCCTGCGCCCTCGGCGGCGTGATGTCGGGAGGCGGCGCCCAGCGCGTCGCCGACTGGCTCGACGGCGCCGGGGCACCCGGATCCGGCGGCACCATAGACGGCCCGCCCGTGCTGCTCACCTGGCAGGCGTCCGTGATCCCGCCCCTCCTCGTGGTCGTCGCGGCACTCTGCGGCTGGCTCGGCGTCCGCACCTGGCAGCGGGCCCGCCGCGACCGGCCGAACGTGCCGCGCGACTACCCGGGCGAGCCCGAGGACGCGGCACGCAGCCGCCGCATCGCGGGCACGCGCGCGCGTGCCGCCCTCACCGACCGGGCCCCGCTGCTCGTGGGCATCACCTCAGGGGTCACGCTGCTGCTCGGTGCCGGGGCGCTCGTCGGCGCCTGGGTGAGCGGGGAAGTGCCCAGCGAAGCCGCGCAGGGTCTGCCGCTCTTCTTCGAAGGAGCCGCCGAGACCTCGCAGGCACTGGGCTCCTGGCTGATCGGCTTCGGCTTCATACTGTTCGTGACCTGGGGCCGCCGCGCCTATCGCGACCCCTCCGCACGCCGCACCATCGGCATCCTGTGGGACGTCGGCACGTTCTGGCCCCGCGCCGCCCACCCCTTCGCCCCGCCCTGCTACGCCGAGCGCGCGGTCCCCGACCTCACCTGGCGCATGCACACCTGGACCCGCGCGACGCGCGCCACGGGCGGCAGGCTCGTCATCTCAGGACACTCCCAGGGCAGCGTCCTGGCCGCCGCTGCCGCCTGGCAGCTGTGGCCCTCCGTCCGCAAGAGGGTCGCCCTCCTCACGTACGGCTCACCTCTGGAGCGTCTCTACGGCCGCTGGTTCCCGGCCCACTTCGGCCCGGCCGCCCTCAGCTCGCTGCACCGCGAGGTCGACTGCTGGCGCAACCTGTACCGCACCACCGACCCGATCGGCGGCCCCGTCCGGGTGGAGCCCGACGGTGACGGACCACGGGTCGACCACGACCCCCTCAAGGACCCCCTGGTCTACGGCCGCACGGAGGCGCACCCGCTGCCCGCGCCGATCCTGGGCCACTCCGACTACCAGGCCGACCCGGCCTTCGCCGAGGAGCGCGCCCGGCTGCTGGCCAGGCTCAAGCCCGCCGTGCCCGCCCCGCGCATGGTCAGGGCAGCTCGGGCAGATCTTCCGGATACAGCAGGGTGAGGTCGTCCGTGCTCGGCTCCTCGAATTGCGCGACGCGCCCCGCGTGCCGCTCCACCATCGCCTCGAACGTCTGGCGTGCGGTGCGGCCGTTGCCGAACGCGGGACCCTTCGGAAGCGCCGTGAAGTACTTCAGGAGGGCCTCGCCCGTCCCCGTGTCGAGGCGGTACTCGTGCTCCTCGGCCTGCTGCTCGACGATGTGGAGCAGCTCCTCGGGGGCGTAGTCCCCGAAGGTGATGGTCCGTGAGAAGCGCGACGCCACACCGGGATTGACGGAAAGGAACCGCTCCATCTCCGCCGTGTATCCCGCGACGATCACGACCACCGCCTCGCGGTGGTCCTCCATCAGCTTCACCAGCGTGTCGATGGCCTCCCGGCCGAAGTCCCGCCCGGAGTCCTCGGGCGAGAGCGCGTACGCCTCGTCGATGAACAGCACACCGCCGCGCGCCCGGTCGAACGCCTCCTGCGTGCGGATCGCCGTCGACCCGATGTGCTCGCCCACCAGATCGACCCGCGACACCTCGACGAGATGCCCGCTCTGAAGGACGCCGAGCGACGCCAGGATCTCGCCGTAGAGCCGCGCCACGGTCGTCTTGCCGGTGCCGGGGGAACCGGTGAACACCAGATGGCGGCGCGCGGACGCGGCCTTGAGCCCCGCGAGCTGCCTGCGGCGCCCGACCTCGATCATGTCGGTGAGGGCGCGCACCTCGCGCTTGACGCTGTCCAGGCCGACCAGCTTGTCGAGTTCACCGAGCACGTCCTTCGACGAGCGGGACGCCGGCTCGGGGGCCGTCTTCTTCTCGGCCGCCGGGTCCGTGACGCGCTGCCCGGGGATCGCGCCGAGCAGGCCGACGGACTGCGTGGCCGTCTGCGGGGCTGGCTCCTGCGCCGCGGACGCCGCGCCCCGCACTCCGCCGCTCTCGTCGCTGGTGCAGTCCTCGACGAGCGGCCCGTCCTCGGCGAACTCGAAGCCGCCGCGCGCGCACCGCTCGGTGCGGCACTTCTTCAGCGTCGTACGACATCCGTCGATGACGTGGAAGCCGTACCCGCCGCTGTCGGTCACCCGGCAGCCCTGCAGGCTGCCGCGACCGCCCGCCGAGACGTAGAAGCCGGCCTCCGCGGGCGAAGTGACCGTGCAGCGCTCGATGGTGGGGTCGGCGCCCTTGGTGACGATGACGCCGGTCTGTACGCCGTCGACCGTGCAGTTGGCCAGGGTGCCGCCGCTGCCGTGGTCGCGGAACCACGCGCCGGTGGCGGCATCGCGGATGCGGCAGTCGTCCAGCTGCGCCGTCGCGCCGTCGCTCACGGACACCGCCGTGTTGCGCACCTGGGAGAGGTCGCTGTCGACGACGTCGGCGCGCGAGCCGCGGTCCAGGACGAACAGCGCGTCCGGCACGTCGTGCACCCGGCACGACTCCAGGACGGCCGTCGCGCCGTCGCTGACCCACACCGCGGGGTAGTCGCCCGTGCTGTCGTGGATCTCGCACTGGTTGGCGTCCACGCGCGTGCCCGGGTCCCACACCGAAAGGCCGTTGCGCCCGAACTGGCGCACCGTGGAACGCGTCAGGGTGAGGACCGAGCGGGAACGCAGATCGATCGCGTTCTCCGGGATGTCGTGGATCCGGCAGTCGGCGAGCGTGAGCACGGCGTCCGTGTCGAGCGTGACGCCGTCCGACGTCGTGCGGTGCACGTCGCAGTCCGTCAGATGCGCCGAGGCCCGCGCGGTGATCTGCACGCCCGAGCCCTTGACCTCGTACACCTCGCAGCCGATCGCCTCGAGTCCCGAGTGCTCACCGGTCACCGAGAGCCCCGCGCCGGAAGCGTGATGCACCCGGCAGCGCTCAAGCCGGGGGTGCGCGCCGCCGCGCACGGCGACGCCCGACTGCCCGGCCGAGACGATCTCGCACTCCTCGAAGACACCGCCCCCGCCGTCGAGCACGGCGATGCCGATGCCGCCGGGGTTGTCGACCGTGCAGCGCCGCACGGTCGGGCGCGCTCCGCCGCGCACCTCTATGCCGGACGCGGAACGCGTCACCACGCGCACGTCGACGAGTTCGGGCGCACCGTCCTCGACGAGCAGCGCGGGCGCCGCCGAGTCCTGCCCCTCGACGAGCAGGTCCTGCACCAGGGCGGACGACCGGACAGTGAGCGGCACCCCGTCCAAGGGCGCGATGCGCACGGAGCCGGGGGAGCCTTCGGGGCCGCGCAGCGTCACCGCCCGCTGGACGACGAGGTTCTCGCGGTACGTGCCGGGGGCGACGGTGAGCACGTCCCCGTCGCTCGCGGCCTCCAAGGCGGCAGCGAGCGATGCGTAGTCGCCCGTGCGGCGCCGCCATCGCGAGGTACCGGTGTGCGTCACCTGGACCGTGCCCTGTGCCATGGAGTTGCTCTGCCCCCACCTGGTCGTACGCGGGACCTCACGACCTCGCGCAAGGCGCCGAAGAGTTCGGCCGGTCCACCGTAGCGCGCGCGGCGAGGGCGAGTTGACCCGATCGCCAGGCTCTCACCTGGTCATCGCCGGTCTCTCACCGGCCCCGGAGGCGGTATCGGCGGCTCAGGAGCCGGTGCCGGTCCGTCCCCAGTCCGGTCCCGCCTTGTCCCAGGCCTGGTCCCAGCGGTCGTAGCGACGCAGGACGATCCGCCAGACGACGAGTCGCCTCGCCCCCTCGACGAGTCCGGCGGCCGCGAGCGCGACGCCGAATCCGGCAAGGGTCGCGTGCGTGGTCGCGGTCGCGTCGTCCAGCGGGCGGCCGACCACCTGGCCGTGCTTGTCCGTCCAGAGCCGGAAGTGGTCGCCCCGGTCGGGGGACCTGAGGTCGGCGAGCACCGCGCCGGAGTGCGCCGTGCCGTCCGGAGCCGTCCACCGGGCCAGCACACGGCTGTGTCTGTCACGCGCGGACGAGGTCTCGGGATCGGGGTCGACCGGGGGGCTCGCGAGCTTCTTGACCACGGTCCCGGCCACTTCGTGACGCATCGCGTGCTGCTCCCGCACCGACTGCCGCAGGGCGTCCTGCGTCAGTCCGCCGATCGTGAATCCGGCGAGCGGCGCCGCGACGGCGATGAGCAGCACGGCCACGCAGGCCACCCAGGCCTCGACGAGGTCGGTCTTCCTGCGCAGCGGATTGTGTCGCCAGCGCCAGAGCCCGACGAGTGCTCGCACAGTCCTGCACCCCCTTCCGCGTCCGTCATAACCGCGAACGGCACGGCCCACGCGTCGGCGGGAAGAAGAGAGAGGGAAATCACCCTTCTCATCCCCACCCAACCACACTCAACGACCGGGCCCGGCCTTCGAGTTCCCCGAGCCGGGGCCTTCAATCGAGGACGGTGAACGGGTCGCCGATCCGGACCGATCCGGTCGTTTCCGGCACCAGATTCTGGCCGAAGACCAGCTGGTCACCGAAGCGGCGGTGCTTGGCGAGCGTCCGCAGCGGCTCCTTGCCGCGCTCCGCGCTGTGCTGGTCGGTGGTGGTCACGACGCAGCGACCGCACGTCTTGGCGACCCGGAAGACGACGTCGCCGATCGCGACGCGCGACCAGTCGTCCTCGGCCCAGGGAGGCGTACCGTCCACGACCACGTTCGGCCGGAAACGGTTCATCGGGAGCGGCCCCTCGTCGGAGTGATCACCCTGCGCGATGAGCGAGTTCAGGGCGTCGAGGGAGGAGAGCGTGGTCAGAAGCAGCGGATACCCGTCGGCGAAGGAGACGGTTTCGCCTGCCTTGCCGTACGCGGGATCGATGGGCCGCCGGGTCGCGGGGTCGTCGAGGTGGACGAGCCGGACGTCCGTGTCGAGATAGGCGCTGAACCACGCGTGCGCCGCCGCGTCGGCGGGCTCGGCCTCGACCTCGTCCTTCCAGATCCCCACCGTGACGGTCTCGCCGGAGGGCGGCACGGCGACCGTCAGCGGTTCCCTGCCGGGCGCGGACATGCGTATGCCGCCGCCGGGCATGAGCTCGGCGGCAGCCAACGCGAGCCGCGGATGCGGCCGTTGCGTGATGACCCGTCCCTCGCCGTCGATCAGCACCCACCGTCGGTCACCCGCGAGTCCCCAGGGCTCGACGACGGCCTCACGCGGAGCGTGTCCCCCGACCGCCTTGAGCGGGTAATAGTGGATCGAGTGCAGCGCTGGATTCGGCATACGGTCATCCTGCCAGCAGCCACTGACAGGGACCCGTGCGGGCGAATCAGTAGCCGCGGTAAGGGCGGTTGTACGGATCCTCGTACGTCGCCGGGGCGGGGCGGGGCGACGCGGGGCGCATGGCCTCGTAGCCCGTTCCGGCCGGGGGGCGCTGTTGCTGCTGCTGTTGCTGCTGGGGTCCCGGGTAGCCACGCGGCGGCGAAGGCTGCTGCGGGATGTACGGCGCGGGCGCCTGCTGCAGCGGTGCGGGCTGCTGCGCGTAGCCGTACGCCGGGTTGTGGTGCGACGGGGCGGCCGGCAGCGCGGCGATCGGGGCGGCCGGGAGCGCGGGCAGGTGACTACCCGTGTCGTACGCGGAAGGGACCCGGATCGGGGCGATCTGAGGAGTACCCCGCTCGGCGACAAGGGAGTCGTAGATCGGAGTGTCCGGGAAGGACGGCGCGGAATAGTAACCGCCGCCATAGGTGGAGCGGGGGGAGGTCATGACACATAAGTTAAGCCCTTGATGTGCTGGTTGGGGAGACCGATAAGAGGGTTGTTTTACGCGTCGGTAGTGACTTGGCTTCCTCAATCTGAGCGAACTTGGGAGAAATCGGTCGCAAGGCGGCGTATAGATCGTGTAAAAGCCGCGCTCCGTCCGGGTTACCGGCGGTTGACGCGCGATTGACGCGGAGGTCGCACGAGGGGTCTCGGCGGTGGGCTTGGGCCTCTCGGCGGTCCGGGTAATAGGTTGGTCATGAACGGGACGGCGGCCGGGCCGGACGTGACCACTTGCGATGGGGGCGGACATGACAATGTCTAAAGGATCGAATGTTCCTGTGCCGGCACCTGCCGTGCGCGTCGAGTTGGGGTGGACCGCGGGAGCCGGAGTGCCGGACGCCGACGCGTCGGCCCTGCTGCTCGCCGCTTCCGGGAAGGTCCGCTCGGACGACGACTTCATCTTCTACAACCAGGCGGTCCACTCCTCGGGCGCGGTGCGCCACGAGGGCAAGAAGACCGAGGGCGGCCGGGTGAGCGACGCGCTCGTGGTGGACCTCGCGCGCGTGGAGCCCGCCATCGAGACCGTGGTGCTCGCGGCCTCGACGGACGGCGGCGCCTTCGGGCAGGTTCCCGGACTCTTCATCCGGGTCGTCGACGCGGCGAACGGCGCCGAGATCGCGCGCTACGACAGCGAGGACGCGACCGTGGAGACGGCGTTCGTCCTCGGCGAGCTCTACCGCCGCCAGGGGGCGTGGAAGTTCCGCGCCGTCGGACAGGGCTATGGCAGCGGCCTCCAGGGGCTTGCCACGGATTACGGGATCTCGGTGGACGAGCCGCAGCAGGCGGCGCCGCCCGCACCGGCCGCGGTGCAGCCCCCCGCGGCCCCGGTGGCTCCGGCAGCTCCGGCAGCCCCCGTCCAGGCCCCGCCGCCGCCCCCGCAGGCCCCCGCTGCCGCGCCCGCCGCCACCCAGCCGGTGCGCCTTTCCAAAGTCACGCTCACCAAGGACGCACCGTCCGTCTCGCTGACGAAGCAGGGCGGCACATCCGGGGCGATGCGCGTGAACCTCAACTGGGAGGTGCGCAAGCAGTTCAAGGGCTGGGCAAGCAAGCTCGGCCGGGCCGTGGCCATGCACGCGGACCTCGACCTGGACCTGTGCGCCCTGTACGAACTGGCCGACGGCCGCAAGGGCGTCGTCCAGGCACTCGGCAACGCCTTCGGCTCCCTGGACCAGGCCCCGTACCTGCTGCTCGACGGCGACGACCGCACCGGCGCCGTGGCAAGCGGCGAGAACCTCACGGTCAACCTCGACCACATCAAGGACTTCAAGCGCATCGTCATCTTCGTGACGATCTACGAAGGCGCGCGCAGCTTCGCCGACCTGAACGCCACAGTGACCCTGCAGCCGCAGCACGGCGCCTCCATCGACTTCTCGCTCGACGAGTGCACGGTGCCCTCCACGGTCTGCGCGCTCGCGCTGCTCACGAACAACAACGGCGACCTCTTCGTCCAGCGAGAGGCCCGCTACCTGGTGCCCGAGCGCGGTGTGAGCCCGCAGCGCACCATCGACCACGCGTACGGCTGGGGCATGAACTGGACGCCCGGCAGGAAGTGATTCAGCGCTGCTCGGGAGCGGGATCGGGGCGGGCGTAGGTCCGCCCCTTCCACGCTGCTCCGCGCCCCCTGTAGTGCTGCACCGCCGAATCCACCGTCATGAGGAGATAGAGGAACGCGGTGAACGGCAGGAGGGGCGCGAGCCAGAGCGTCTGCCGGTAGTAGCGCAGCATCGGGATGTACGTCGCCGTCATCACGAGCCACGCGAGCCCACCGAGCAGCGCGGGTGCCGCGTGCCCGGTGACCAGGCCGACGATCAGCGCGATGGGGGGCGCCAGATAGATCAGGGCGAGCCCCAGGACCGTACCGAGCAGGACCAGGGGGTTGTGCCGCAGCTGGGCATAGGCGCTGCGCGAGACCATCCGCCAGAGGTCGCCGAGCCCGGGGTAGGGGCGCACGCTGTCGACGCGCTCCGCGAGCCCCAGCCAGATGTGGCCGCCCGAGCGCTTCACGGCCCTGGCGAGGGACACGTCGTCGATCACCGCGTGCCGGATGGAGTCCGGGATCCCCGCGCGTTCGGCGGCCTCCGCGCTCACCAGGACACATCCACCGGCTGCCGCGGCCGTGCGCGAGCCCTTCTCGGCGATCCACCGGAACGGATAGAGCTGCGCGAAGAAGTAGACGAACGCCGGGACGACGAGCCGCTCCCACATGCTCGCGACCCGCAGCCGGGCCATCAGCGAGACAAGGTCGAGACCGGCCGTCTCCGCCGCCGCGACCAACTCCCGCAGGCTGTCCGGCTCATGGGCGATGTCCGCGTCGGTCAGGAGCAGATACCGGGGTCCACGCGCGCGTGCCTGGCCGATGCCGTGCCGCACGGCCCAGAGCTTGCCGGTCCAGCCCTGCGGCGGCTCACCCGGCGAACCTACGGTCAGCGGCAGACCCCCGTACCGGTCGGCCAGCGCGCGGGCCAGCTGCCCCGTGCCGTCCGAACTCCCGTCGTCGACAAGGAAGATCTCGGCCTGCCCCGGGTAGTCCTGGGCAAGGAGCGAGGGGAGGCTCTCGGGCAGCACGGCGGCCTCGTCACGGGCGGGGACGACGACGCAGACCGAGGGCCAGGTGTCCGGTTCGCGGCGTGTCGGCAGACGCAGGTCCGTGCGCCAGAAGAAGCCTTGTCCCAACAGCAGCCACAGCCAGGCGACAAGCGATCCGGCGGCGGTCCACACAACGGCGCTCATCCGCCGCAGTCTGCCCCACGGCACCGGACGCGGGAGGCCGATCGACTATGGTGACCGGGTGAAGATCGCGCTCATAGACTCCGGTATCGGCCTGCTCCCCGCCGCGGTGGCGGTACGTCGGCTGCGGCCGGACGCCGATCTCGTCCTCTCGTCGGACCCCGACGGTCTGCCCTGGGGCCCCCGCTCGGCCGAGGACGTCATCCAGCGCTCGCTCTCCATTGCCGAGGCGGCCGCCGCACACCGGCCCGACGCGCTGATCGTGGCCTGCAACACCTCGTCCGTGCACGCCCTGCCCGCCCTGCGCGCCCGGTTCGAACCCGCCCTGCCCGTCATCGGGACCGTACCGGCGATCAAGCCGGCCGCGGCGGGCGGCGGCCCCATCGCCATCTGGGCCACCCCCGCCACCACCGGAAGCCCCTACCAGCGCGGCCTCATCGAGGAGTTCGCCGGCGGCGTCGGCGTCACCGAGGTGCCCTGCCCCGGCCTCGCGGACGCCGTGCAGTACGCCGACGAGGCCGCCATCGACAAGGCGGTCGCCGCGGCGGCGGCCCTCACTCCGCGCGATGTAAGTGCCGTCGTCCTGGGCTGCACCCATTACGAACTGGTCGGGGAGCGCATCCGCGCGGCCCTCCAGCAGCCCGGTCTTGCGCCCCTCGTCCTGCACGGCTCCGCCGGAGCGGTCGCCGCCCAGGCGCTCCGCAGGACCGGCGAGCTCGCCGACCCGGACAACGGTACGGAGGGCGGCCTGACGGTGATCCTGAGCGGTCGCGCCGCCGAGCTGCCCGTCGCCGCCCACACGTACGCCGAAGGAAGGCTGCTCTCGGCGGTCAGTCCCGCGCGCTGACCGCCCGGCGCAGTAACGCTCTGCGACGCGATGCCTTCGCAGCGGAACGTGAGTAGTCTCTGACGCATGAGGGACCACACTCACGGCGAGCGGGGCAGCACAGCCGACGCCCCGCCGGAAGTCTGGACCGGTAGCGCGACCAACCGCGTGCAGTGGCTGCTGGCGCTCGCCGGCGCCCTCTGCCTGGCACTGGGCATCGAGCTGGCCGTCGACAACATGTGGACGTCCGGGATCGCGGCCCTGGCCATGGCCGTCGTGGGGTGTGTCGCCGCCGGACTGCTGATCCTCTTCGGCACCCTCGCCTTCGTCCATGTCGCGGTGAAGGTCGACAAGGACTCCCTGGAAGTGCGCTGCGGTCACATGGGCCTGCCGCGCCGCCGCATCCTGCTCTCCCACGTGGTGGGCGCCGACTTCGCGCAGGCCGTCAGCCCCAGGCAGTGGGGCGGCTGGGGCTACCGCTCGCGGCCCGAGCTCGGTACCGCCGTCGTGGTCAGGCGTGGCGAGGGCCTGGTGCTCAGCCTGGGCGACGGCCGCAAGTTCACGGTCACCGTCGACGACGCCGAAGCGGCCGTGAAGATCATCCGGGATCGGCTGTCCCTGGCGAAGCGCCCGGCGGCCTGACCGGCGCCGGTTCGTCGCCCAGCGGTCGCGCCGTGGCGATGCCCGCGAGGTAGCCCGCGCCCGTCGTCACCGCCGTGACGCTCAGCGCGTTGCCCACCGAGGCGACGGCGGCAAGGGCCGTCAGGGCCGCGCCCGCCGACAGGACGACCTGGGTGGAGCGCGGTGAGCGGTACAGGGCGTACAGGAGCCAGCAGAACACCGCCGCGAGCAGGACCACACCCGCCAGGCCCTGCTCGGCCGCTTGCTGCAACGGCGCCGAATGGGGCCTGCCGTCCGTGAGGAGATTCTGGGCCACCGTGGGGCTGGAGTCCGCGAACCGGCCGGGGCCCACGCCGAGCGCCGGTTCCCGGCCCGCGAGCGCGAGCGCGTCGTGCCACAGCTCGACCCGGTGCCCGTCGAGCTGGCCCTCCAGGGCCGCGCTCAGCCCCTCCGGGAGTGCGTCATCGGCGATCGCCCAGGTCAGACCGGTCACCACCGCCGTGGCCAGAGCGAGACCGACGAGGCCGGTGACCCTGCCCCGCATCAGGGCGGTCGCCAGCGAACAGAGCAGGATCCCGGTGCTCGCGACGACACCGGCCATCGAGCCGAGCACCACGGCGGCCACCACGATGCCCACGGCGAGCAGACGCATCGCGAGCCGTGTCGAGGGCCTGCGAGCCGCCCACGCCGCGGTGCAGGCAGCCCCCGACGCCAGGATCAGGAGCGCGGCCGCGGCGCCGGTGTGGCCAAGGGGCGCCGCGGCGACGGGGCCCGGCGAGAGGTGCGGGGCCGCCGCCGCGAGACCGATTCCGGCCAGCGCGCCGGCGCAGGGCGCGGCGACCGGCAGGAGCGCCCCGCAGATCCGCCCGCCCGCGTACCCGGCGGCCACGGCGAGCACCGCGAGGAGCACGCCCTCGGGCTGACCGCCGTGCGTTCCGGCGCTGATCAAGGTCCAGGCGGCGCACGCGCCGAGCAGCGCGACGCCCGTCGCGTCGGACGCGCTGCGCCGTTCGTACGCCCCCGGTGGCTCGGCCGTCGCGGCCATCCCCGTTGTCCCCACCCCGTCGCCCCCCGCTGTGTGACGGGCCCCGAACGCTGTGGCTCGATCCGGCCGCAGGTCAGAGACTTGGGCACACCGTAGTCGTTGAATGGTGAGATGTGGACGTTTTGCGCAGGAACGATCCGTCAATCGCCGGAACAGCGCCGGAACATCGCCGGGTCATCGCAGTGACATCGCAGTGACATCGCCTGGACGGAGCCTCCGGCGGCGGGCAGGCACGACCGTCCTGTCCGTGTCCAAGTGACGCGCCGTACACTCCCCGAGTGACCGCCACCACCACCTCCGCAGACGAGTCGGAGCAGCTCGGACCGCGTACCGCGCCCGCCTCGCGCAAGGCCCGCGCCCTGCGAGCGCTCGTCCCGGCTGCCGCGGCGGCACTCTCCGGAGTGCTCCTGTACATCAGCTTTCCGCCACGCACCCTGTGGTGGCTCGCCCTGCCCGCCTTCGCGGTGTTCGCCTGGTGCCTGCACGGCCGCAGCTGGAAGGCGGGCCTCGGGCTCGGCTACCTCTTCGGCCTGGGCTTCCTGCTCCCGCTCCTGGTGTGGACCGGAGTGGAGGTCGGCCCGGGGCCCTGGCTGGCGCTCGCCGCCATCGAAGCGATGTTCGTCGCCCTCGTGGGAGCGGGCATCACCGTCGTCTCGCGGCTGCCCGGCTTTCCGTTCTGGGCGGCGGCTCTGTGGACCGCCGGTGAGGCGGCACGCGCGCGCGTGCCGTTCAGCGGATTCCCCTGGGGGAAGATCGCCTTCGGGCAGGCGGACGGCGTCTTCCTGCCCCTCGCCGCGCTCGGCGGCACTCCCGTCCTCGGGTTCGCGGTCGTCCTGTGCGGCTTCGGCCTGTACGAGATCGTCCGTCAGGCGCGCGACATGCGGGGCACCGGCACCGTACGCCGTGGTGCGGCGGCAGCTGCTCTGCTCAGCGTGCTCGTCCCGGTCGTCGGCGCCTTCGCCGCGCGTCCGCTGGTCAGCGACGACGCAGAGGACGGCACCGCGACCGTCGCCGCGATCCAGGGCAACGTCCCGCAGGCGGGCTTGGAGTTCAACGCCCAGCGCCGCGCCGTGCTCGACCACCATGTGCGCGAGACCGAGCGGCTCGCGGACCGGGTGAAGGCGGGCAAGGCGAAGCAGCCGGACTTCGTCCTGTGGCCGGAGAACTCCTCCGACATCGACCCGTTCACCAACCCGGACGCCCACGCGGCGATCGAGCGCGCGGTCAAGGCGATCGGTGCCCCCATCTCGGTGGGCGGAGTCGTCCTGACCAAGGACGGCAAGCTCTTCAACGAGCAGATCCTGTGGGACCCGAAGAAGGGCCCCACGGACACCTACGACAAGCGGCAGATCCAGCCCTTCGGCGAGTACATCCCGCTGCGTTCCGTCGTCGGCTTCTTCAGCAGCGATGTCGGCATGGTGCGCCAGGACTTCAGCCGCGGCACGAAGCCCGGTGTCTTCACCATGGCGGGCACGAAGGTGGGCCTCGCCACCTGCTACGAGGCCGCGTTCGACTGGGCCGTGCGCGACACCGTCACCCACGGCGCTCAGCTGATCTCGGTACCCAGCAACAACGCGACGTTCGACCGCAGCGAGATGACGTACCAGCAGCTTGCCATGTCGCGGATCCGCGCCGTCGAGCACAGCCGCACCGTCACCGTCCCGGTGACCAGCGGCGTCAGCGCGATCATCATGCCGGACGGCAGGGTCTCCCAGAAGACGAAGTGGTTCACCGCCGACTCACTCGTCGAGGAGGTGCCGCTGCGTTCCTCGCAGACCCCGGCCACCCGGTTCGGCACCCTGTCCGAGGGCATCCTCGTACTGATCGCCGCCGGTTCTCTCGCCTGGGCGGTGACGGGCGCCGTACGGGCCAAGCGCGCCCGTTAGGGTCGACTGCATGGCTACACCTGACTTCATCCACACGATCCGGGCCGACGCGGGCCACCAGCTGTTGTGGCTCCCCGGGGTCACCGCCATCGTCTTCGACGACGAGGGCAGAGTGCTCCTGGGCCGCCGCTCCGACAACGGCAAGTGGTCGGTCATCGGCGGCATGCCGGACCCGGGGGAGCAGCCCGCCGCGTGTGCCGTGCGCGAGGTGTTCGAGGAGACCGCGGTGCACTGCGTGCCCGAGCGCGTGGTGCTCGTCGAGGCCCTGGAGCCGGTGACGTACCCCAACGGCGACATCTGCCAGTTCATGGACATCACCCTGCGCTGCCGCGCCGTCGGCGGCGAGGCCAGGGTCAATGACGACGAGTCGCTCGAAGTGGGCTGGTTCGCCCTTGACCAGCTGCCCGACCTGCACGAGTTCGGCCTCTTCCGGATCAAGCAGGCCGCGGCGGAGGAACAGCCGACCTGGTTCGACCGGACGTGATCCCCGGCGCGGCCCGCGTCGCCCGGCTCAGGTCGCCTTGAGCATGTCCGCGCACTTCTCGCCGATCATCATCGTCGTGATGCACGGGTTGACCGCGGGCAGGAACGGCATGACCGACGCGTCGGCGACGCGCAGACCGGTGACGCCCTTGACGCGCAGCTGAGGGTCGAGCGGCGAGTCCGCGTCGTCGCTCGCGCCCATCCGTACGGTGCCCGCCGGGTGGTAGACGGTGTTGTGGGTCTGGCGGATGTAGGCGAACAGCTCGTCGTCGGTCGTGGCGTCGGGGCCCGGAGCGAGTTCGGCGCCCGCCCAGCCCGCCATCGGGGCCTGCGCCGCGATCTCGCGGGCGAGCCGGAGCCCGTACGTCATCACGCGGATGTCGTGGTCGTCGGTGAAGTAGCGCGGGTCGACCTTCGGCTTGTCCCGGAAGTCGCGGGTGCGCAGCCGCACCGTGCCCATCGAGCGGGCCCTGGTGACGTTCGGGGTGAGGCAGAAGGCGTTGTCGGTGGTCGGATAGCCGCGCCGGTAGGTGTTCATGTCGAAGGGCACAGAGCCGTAGTGGAACATCAGGTCAGGGCGGTCCAGGCCCGGCTCGGTGTCCGCGAAGATGCCGATCTCCCACCACTGGGTGGAGGCGGTGACCATGGGCTGTTTCGCCTCCCACATGATCACGCCCTCGGGGTGGTCCTGGAGGTGGGCGCCGACTCCGGGGGAGTCCACCCGCACGTCCACGCCGCACTCCCGCAGATGCCCGGCAGGACCGATCCCCGACAGCATCAGGAGCTTCGGCGAGTCGATGGCCCCGCAGGACACGATCACCTCGCGGCGCGCCGAGACGCTGCCGCTGTGCACGGTGTCGGGCTCCAGGTACTCGACGCCCGTACAGCGCTGCCCCTCGTCGAAAAGCAGCCGCTTGGCCTGTAGTCCCGTACGCACCTCGAGGTTGGGCCGCTTGCCGAGGATCGGGTGCAGATACGACACCGAGGCGGACGAACGCGTGCCGTCAGGGCGGGAGTTGATCTGGAACCAGTGGGCGCCGCGCTTGACCGTCGTGCCGGTGTTGAACGGAGTGGTGGGGATGCCCGCCGCCGCGCACGCCTCCAACAGGGCCGATCCGCACGGGTCGTTGGGCGGGACGCTCATGATGTTCACCGGGCCCGAACGGCCGTGGTGGTCGCCGGGCGCGTCGTTGGTCTCCAGGCGCTGGTAGAGGGGGAAGCAGTCCGCGGCGCTCCAGCCCGTGCAGCCCAGGGAGCCCCACTCGTCGAGGTCCTCGGCGGGGGCCCAGAAGGCGATGCAGGAGTTGTGCGACGAACAGCCGCCGAGCACCTTGGCGCGGGCGTGCCGCATGAAGCTGTTGCCGTTCTCCTGCGGCTCCACCGGATAGTCCCAGTCGTAACCGGACTCCAACAGGGCCATCCACTTGGTCAGTTGGAGGATGTTGTCGTCGCCGACGTCCGAGGGTCCTGCCTCGAGCACGCAGACGGTGACGTCCGGGTCCTCGGTAAGCCGCGCGGCGACGACGGCGCCTGCCGTGCCGCCGCCGACCACCACATAGTCGAACTCGGCCTGGGGACTCTCTGCGGGCATGGTGACTCCAGATCAGCGGGGTTCAGGGGGCGGCCGGGGGCGACGGGGGAGTGGTGGGGTCGACGGGAGGCTCCTCGAAGCGGTGCTCGGCGAGCACGCCCGCCTTGTGCCGCTGCACGAACCAGTAGTAGGCGAAGCCGCCGCACGCGACGATGCCGATGAAGAGGAACGCGCCCCAGCGCAGGTACCAGTGCTGCGGTCCGGTCGCGTTGTAGACCTCGGCGCGGGGCCAGGCCAGGTTGAGGGACATGGCCGCGCCCCAGAGCACGGCGACGATGTTGATCGGCAGACCGAACTTGCCGAGCGAGAACTTGCCCTCGGCGGGCTCCCACTGACCGCGCAGCCGCCTGATCAGCATCGGCAGGGTGACAAGGAGATAGGCCACGTAGATCATGATGATCGCGATGCTGGTGATCACCGAGAAGATCTGCGGCTGGTTGATGTTGATGACGAGGATGCCGACGCCGACGAGCCCGATGATGATCGCGGGCAGGACGGGCGTCTTGAAGCGCGGGCTGACCTTGGCGAGGAACGAGGAAGCGGGCAGACAGCCGTCGCGGGCCATGGCGAACGCGAGGCGGATGCCGGCGGCCTGCACGGCGAGCTCGCAGACGGTGATGGCGATGACCACGCACCACAGCACGATCTCGCCGATCGTGTCACCGAGCGTGCTCAGGACCACGTACTGCAGGCCGTCCACGGACAGTTCCTTGGCGTGCAGATCCGGCACGGCCAGGAGTGCGAACAGCAGGATGAGCCCGCCGATGAGGAAGGAGAAGACGAGCGCCCGCAGGATCGCCCGCGGGGCGTTGCGGCTCGGGTCGAGGGACTCCTCGCCCAGCGAGGACGCGGTGTCGAAGCCGTACATCACGTACGCCGATGCCAGCGAGGCGGTCAGGAAGGCACCCAGGTAGCCGAGGTCCTGGCCCTTGCCCAGGCCGCCGGTCTCCGTGATGGCGCTGGGGCCGCGGGTGATGTGCGCGGCGAGGAGCACGATCAGGGCGACGGCCGCGATCAGCTCGATCAGGACGCCCGCGGAGTTGATCCGTGCCATCAGCTTGACGCCGAAGGCGTTGACCAGGGTGGTGAACAGGATCAGCACGGAACCGAGAAGCACGGCGTTCTTGGCCGCATCGGTGTCCCCGCTGCCGTCCCCGATGAACTGGAACACGTCGGAGATCTGCGGCAGCGTGATCTGGTAGGCGAGCGCGACCGCGGCGAGCGACACCATGGTGGCCGTCAGCATCATCCAGCCGCCGAGCCAGCCGACGTGCGGGCCGCCGAGCTGCTTGGCCCAGTTGTAGACGGACCCCGCGACCGGGAAGCGGGCGGCAAGCTCACAGAAGCAGAGAGCCACCATCAGCTGGCCCAGGAAGACCATCGGCCACGACCACCAGTAGGCGGGGCCGCCGAAGCTGACGCCGAAGTAGAAGAGCTGGAAGGTGCCGGTCAGGATCGAGATGTAGCTGATCCCGGCGGCGAAGGTGTGGAAATTGCCCAGGGTGCGCTTGAGCTCGGGGCGGTAGCCGAGCTTGCCGAGCGCGGCGTCGTCGTCCTGGCCCTGCTGGTGGGCGGCGTCGGCTGCCTCGGATGCCTTGCCGGGATCCCTGCTCATTCGAACCACCTCTGCGGTGTCGCTGCCAGGTTGCGCCAGACGTGCTTGGCCTCCTGGTACTCGGCAAGTCCCGCCGGGCCCAGTTCGCGGCCGAAGCCGGACTGCTTCATGCCGCCCCACTCCGCCTGCGGCACGTAGGGGTGGAAGTCGTTGATCCAGACGGTTCCGGCGCGCATCTTGGCCGCCACGCGCTGGCCCTTGCCGGTGTCCTCGGTCCAGACGGCGCCCGCGAGCCCGTAGACGGTGTCGTTGGCGAGCGCGATCGCCTCGTCCTCGGTCCTGAACCGCTCGACGGTGAGGACCGGGCCGAACGACTCGTCGGTGACCACGGACATGCCGGGCGTGCACTCGTCGAGCACGGTGGGCGGGTAGTAGTAGCCGTCCTTCAGCGCCGGGTCGTCGGGGCGCGCGCCGCCGCAGCGCAGGACCGCGCCCTCGGTGATGCCCGCCGCCACGTACGCCTCGACCTTGTCGCGGTGCGCGGCGGAGATCAGCGGACCCGTGCGGGCGTTGTCGTCGAAGGGCCCGCCGAGCCGGATCTGCCGGGCGCGGTCGACCACTTCGTCGACGAACGTGTCGTGCAGCGAGTCCTCGACGAGAAGCCGCGCACCGGCCGAACAGACCTGGCCCGAGTGCAGGAAGATCGCCATCAGGGCGTAGTCGACCGCTGTCTCGAAGTCGGCGTCGGCGAAGACGATGTTCGGATTCTTGCCGCCGAGTTCCAGGGCGACCTTCTTCACCGTGGGGGCCGCGGCGGCCATGATGCGCCGCCCGGTGGCGAGGCCGCCGGTGAACGACACCATGTCGACCCGGGGGTCCTCGCTGAGCGGCGCACCCGCGCTGGGGCCCGCCCCGAGGATCAGGTTGGCGACGCCGTCGGGCAGCCCGGCCTCGGTGAGCAGCCGCATCAGGATGATGCAGGTGTGCGGGGTCAGCTCGCTGGGCTTGAGGACGAAGGTGTTGCCCGCGCCGAGCGCCGGGGCGACCTTCCAGGCGGTCTGAAGCAGCGGATAGTTCCACGGAGTGATCAGGGCGCACACCCCGACCGGCTCGTGCACCACCCGGCTGTCCACCTCGGAGCTGCCCGCGTCGACGACGCGGTCGGTGCCGCCCGCCGCCGTCAGGTTGCCGAAGTAGCGGAAGCAGTTCGCGATGTCGTCCATGTCGTACTCGCTCTCCACGAGCCGCTTCCCGGTGTCCAGGGATTCGGCGCGGGCGAGTGCGTCCTTGTCGCGTTCGAGGAGGTCGGCGACGCGCAGCAGCAGGCGTCCGCGTTCGGCCGCCGGGGTGCCGGGCCACGGCCCGCGGTCGAAGGCCTCACGCGCGGCGGCGATCGCCGCCGCCGCGTCCTTCGGCCCGGCTTCGTCGACGGTCGCGACCAGGGTGTTGTCCGCGGGGCAGCGGATCTCCCGTACCTGCCCGTCCTGGGCAGTGGTCCATGTTCCGCCGATGAAAAGCTCCGGCATGACGGCTCCTCGGGGGTGGAATGCGCGGGTGCTCCACGAAAGGACGCTAAGGAGAGCGGGCCGCGCTCGCACCGCAAGAGCCGCTATTCGGCGCATTCACCCCCCTACGCCCCCCGGGATGAGGTGCCGTGAAGATCGTCGGCCCAGCACTCCGTTAGCCTGAGGGCACGATGAACCAGCTGAGCACGTCATGGGGCGCGTACGACCTCACACGATTCCCCGAGGACCCCCGCGACCCGCTGCGCGCCTGGTCCGCCGCCGACGCCTACCTCCTGCGGCATCTCGCGGGCGAGACGGACGAGAAGGACGAGAAGGACAGGACGGCGGAGGGGGCCAAGCCCGTCGACCTCTCCGGCTCCGTGGCCGTCGTCGGCGACCGCTGGGGCGCGCTGACCACCGTGCTCGCCGGACACCGGCCGACGCTGATCACCGACTCGTTCCTCGCGCGCGAGGCGACGCGGGCCAACGTGGCACGCGCCGGGTTCGCGCCGGACGCGGTGCGGATCTCGACGACCGTCGACGCGCCGCCGAGCCGGATCGACGTCCTGCTGATCCGCGTGCCGAAGAGCCTCGCGCTCCTGGAGGACCAGCTGCACCGGCTCGCGCCCGCCGTGCACGCGGGTACGGTCGTCGTCGGCACCGGAATGGTCACCGAGATCCACACCTCGACGCTCGACCTGTTCGAGCGGATCATCGGCCCCACCCGGACGTCCCTCGCCCGGCAGAAGGCGCGGCTCATCTTCAGCACGCCGGATCCGGAGCGCGACGCGGGACCCAGCCCCTGGCCGCGCAGCTATGTCCTCGATGCCGACTCCGGGGCGGGCGCGGGTCTTACCGCCGTCAACCACGCGGGCGTGTTCTGCGCCGAGCGCCTCGACATCGGCACCCGCTTCCTCCTGCAGCACCTGCCGACCGGCAGGGGAGCCGCGCACATCGTGGACCTGGGCTGCGGCAACGGCGTGGTCGGCACGGCCGCCGCCGTCGCGAACCCCGAGGCCACCGTCACCTTCATCGACGAGTCGTACCCCGCCGTCGCCTCGGCACAGGACACCTTCCGCGCGAACGCCGCCGACTCCGCGCGGGCGGAGTTCGTCGCGGGCGACGCGCTGGCGGACGTGCCCGCGGGGACGGTGGACCTCGTCCTGAACAACCCGCCGTTCCACACCCACCAGGCGACCTCCGGTGCGACCGCCTGGCGGATGTTCAGCGGAGCACGCGCCGCGCTGCGCCCCGGCGGCGAACTCTGGGTCGTCGGCAACCGCCACCTCGACTACCACGTGAAGCTGCGGAAGCTCTTCGGCAACTCCCAAGTCGTCGCGGGGAACCCCAAGTTCGTGGTCCTGCGGGCGGTCAAGCGCGACCGCTGACGCGGCCTCAGCGGATGCCTGAGGCGATGCCTCAGGCGTCGAAGGCGGTCGCCCGCGTCACCTTCTCCCACGCGGCGATCTCCGTGCGGACCGCGTCGAGGTGACCGATGACCGCGTCCACGGAGTCGTCACCAAGCGGCAGACGCAGCGGAGTGTCGTCGGCGTCGAGCGCGGTGATGATCGCGGCGGCGGCCTTCGCCGGGTCGCCGGGCTGCTCACCGTCGCCGCCCCCGACCATCGTGCGGGTGGCGCCCGCCGTCGACGCGTAGTCCGGGATCTCGACGGGGCTGGCGCTGGTGTTGCCGAACAGGTTGGTGCGGAAGGCGCCCGGCTCCACGACCAGGACCTTGATGCCCAGCGGCCCCACCTCCTGGGCCAGCGCCTCCGACATCCCCTCGAGGGCGAACTTCGTGCCGCTGTACGCGGAGAACCCCGCGAACGACATCTGCCCGCCCATGCTGCTCATCTGCACGATCGCTCCCGAACGCCGCGCCCGCATGTGGGGAAGGACGGCGCGGGTCAGCGCGGCCGGGCCGAAGACATGCACCTCGAACAGGGCGCGCAGGGCGGCGTCCGAGTCCTCTTCCAGGGCGCCGACGTGGCTGCGGCCCGCGTTGTTCACCAGGACGTCGATGCGGCCGTGCCGGTCGGTGACGTCGCGTACGGCGGCCTCTATGCCGGCCGTGTCGGTCACGTCCAGGGTGAGCGCCTCGACCTGGTCGGGGTGGGCGGCGACCAGGTCGGCCAGGGACGAGGCATTGCGGGCGGTGGCCACGACCACGCCGCCCGCCGCGACGGCCGCCTCGGTGATCGCCCGGCCGAAGCCGCTGTTCGCGCCCGTCACGAGCCATACCTTCGACATCTTGAACTCCCTTTGGATGGCGGCCGGTTCATCCGTTCCCGGCTACGTGGATCATCCTGCGGCCGAATCGGGTGGCCCGTCCAAGACCTGACGTGATAGCTGATGGTTATGGACCTTCACGGCAGTGGCGTACACGGCGGGCACGTGCACAGCAGGGACGTGCACAGCAGGGATCTGCGTTACTTCGTCGCGGTGGCGCGGGAGTTGCACTTCACGCGGGCCGCCGAGCTGCTCTTCGTCTCGCAGCCCGCGCTGAGCAAGCAGATACGGGCGCTGGAACGGCAGTTGGGCGCGGAGTTGTTCGTCCGGGACCATCGCGGCGTGCGGCTCACTTCTGTGGGCGCGGCTCTTCTGCCGCACGCCCAACAGGTGCTCGAGAGCTGGCAGTCGGGCGCGCAGGCGGTGGAGCGTGCGAAGGCCGAGGAGCGGTCCACGCTCCTCGTGGGCATGAGTACGAGACCGGCCCGCGGCGGGCTCCTCCCGGCGGTGCGCTCCCGTTTCAGCGAGGCCCACCCGGCAGCCACGATCCGGCTGCGGCAGGTGAGCTGGGAGGACGCGAGCGCGGGCCTCGCGGACGGCACGGCGGACGTGGCCTTCATCTGGCTGCCGCTTCCCGACCTGGAGCGCTACGAGTGGGTGGTGGTCGCAGAGGAGCCGCGTCATGTCGCCCTGCCCGACATGCACCGCCTCGCGGCCCTGGACGAGGTCGACTTCGCCGATCTGGCCGACGAACCCTTCCTCGCGCTGCCCGAGGGGGCGGGCGCGCTGCGGGACTACTGGCTGGCCCTGGACGCCCGCGCGGACCGCCCGCCCCGCATCGGCGCGGAGATCGCCAGTACCGACGAGACGTACGAGGCGCTTGTGGACGGCCGTGGCGTCTGCCTGGTGGCCGCGGGCAACGCGCCCCTGATCACCCTCGGCGGCGTCGTCACGCGCCCGGTCCGCGGGATCACGCCGAGCCGGTTCGCCCTGGCCTGGCGCGCGGGCGACGACCGCCGCCCACTGGTGAGCGCGTACATCAAGGCGTGCGGCGATGCGCTGGGACGGGCGGAGCAGTAGCCCGCGGACATCGCCGGCCCCGGTCTTCACCAGCAACGACACGACCAAGCAGTACGAGTCAGTCAGCGGGTCGCAGGAAGGGACGTACGAAGGAGCGCACGAACGTGTTGCGGAACTTCCCCTGCGGGTCGAGGTGTTGGGCAAGGGCCGCGAAATCGGCGGCGTGCGGATAGCGGTCGCCGAGATCGGCGGGGTCCGCGCCGAACACCTTGCCCCAGTGCGGCCGGGGCGCGAACGGCGCGAGGCGCTCCTCGACGAGCGCGACCACCGGGAGCACGGTCGCCGCGTCCGGCACCCAGGTGAAGTGGAACGCCACGGTGTCCCGGCCGTGGGCGGGGCTCAGCCACTGGGTGTCGGCGGCGACGGTGCGCACCTCGCAGACCTGGAGGACGGGCGCCACCTGCTCCCTGAGGGCGTCCAGGGCGTGCAGCGCGGCGAGGGCGTGCTCGCGCGGCAGCAGATACTCCGACTGGAGCTCGGCCCCGCTGCTCGGCGTGAACTCCGCCCGGAAATGGGGAAGTCGCTCGTGCCACGACCCCGGAACTCCCAGCTGCTCGGTGCAGTTGACGGCCGGCATGCCCGGCACCGGATGCCGGGGCTCGTTCACGGGCGCCGCCCACGGGAAGTCGACGGCGGCATCGTCGCGCTGCTTGAGCCACACCTGGTTGAAGCGCGGCCCGCGCCAGTCCGTGAACAGACTCACGCTGTACGCCGCCGACGTCACCGCCTCGAAGTCGAGCTCCGCAAGCGTGAGTTCACCGAAGACGTGCTGGCTCACCGTGTAGAGCGGCTCCAGGTCGAGGGTGAGGGCGATGACCACGCCGAGCGCGCCGAGCGAGACCACGGCGCCGTCGAAACCGTCGTCGCCGCGGCTCAGTACGCACGTCTCCCCGTCGGCGGTCACCAGCTCCACCGAGCGCACGACCTCCGCGAGGGACTGGTTGCCGTTGCCCGAGCCGTGCGTCCCGGTGGCGACCGATCCGGCCACCGAGATGTGCGGCAGCGAGGCCATGTTGGGCAGGGCGAGTCCGTGCGAGGCGACCTGCTGGGCGAGTTCGGCATACCGCACGCCGCCCGCCACACGTACGGTGCGCGCCGTGGTGTCCACGTCGATGGACGGCTCAAGGGCGGCGAGCGACAGCAGCGCGGCGTCTGCCGTTTCGCCGTCCACGTCGGCGATCCGGTTGAAGGAGTGGCCGCTGCCCAGCACCCGCACCTGGCGGCTGCCCGCGACGAGGGACCGCAGGGCTGCCTGCGACGCGGGCCGTTGCAGCTCACGGGCGGAGAAGGTGATGTTCCCCGCCCAGTTGGTCACGGCGGTCGCGGCACCGTCCTGGCCCGCGGTCACAGCGTCGGTCATGTTCGGGTTCCTCCCTCATGGCGGCGGGGGGCATCGCAAGACCTCCCCGCCGCCTCGTCCTTGTACGTCAGGCCGGGTCTTCGTACGTCAGGCCGATCCGCGGATCACGAGCTCCGTCGGCAGAATGACCGCGGCCGGGTCGTCGCCGCCGATCTGCGCGAGCAGTACCCGCACCATCTCGGCGCTGATGCGGTCCCAGGGCTGGCGGACCGTCGTCAGCGCGGGGCGGGCGGTCAGGGCGGCGGGCGAGTCGTCGAAGCCGCCGACCGCGATGTCCTCGGGGACGCGGCGCTCCGCGCGGTCGAGGGCGGTCAGGACGCCCTGCGCCATGAGGTCCGACGCCACGAACACGGCGTCCAGATCGGGTGCTTGGGCGAGCAGCCGGGTCGCGGCGGCCTCACCGCCCGCCCGGCTGTAGTCGCCGGACGCGATGAGCCGCTCGTCGACCGCGATGCCCTCCTCGGCCAGGACCTCCCGGTAGCCCGCGAGCCGTTCCACACCGCCGGGGGTGTCGAGCGGCCCGGTCACCGTGCCGACGCGGCGCCGCCCGAGGGAGAGGAGATGGCGCACCATGTCGCGGGCGCCGTCCCGGTCGTCCGCGGCGACGTAGCTCATCTTGGAGGCCTGGCCGATCGGCTTCCCGCACGCCACCAGGGGAACCCCGGCCTCCCGCAGCTCGTCCGCGACGGGGTCACCTGAGTGGCTGGAGACCAGGAGTACCCCGTCGACGTGGCCCGCGGTGATGTAGCGCATGATGCGGCGCCGCTCGTCCGGGGTACCCGCCAGCATCAGGAGCAGCGGGATGTCGTGCGCGGCGAGCGCCTGCGTACAGCCCCGCAGCAGCACATTGAAGTTGGGGTCCTCGAAGAAGCGCTCCTGCGGTTCGGTGAGGAGGAAGCCCACGGAGTCGGAGCGTCCCGTTATCAGCGAGCGGGCGTGCCTGTTGACGACGTAGCCGGTCTTGCGGATGGCCGCGTTGACGGCCTCCTCGGCGGAGGGGCTCACATAGTGTCCGCCGTTCAGGACGCGGGACACCGTGCCGCGCGAGACACCTGCCTCGCGGGCCACGTCGTGGATCGTCGGCGGCCTGCGCCTGCCCCCCGTTGCGTTCATGGTCACGACTTTACGGCTCCGGACAGCAGGTCGAGGCTCCAGAAGCGCTGGATGACCAGGAAGAGGGCGATGAGCGGCAGAACGGCCAGGAGTGCGCCGGTGATCACGAGGGTGTAGAGCGCCGGGGTGTTGGAGCCCTGCTCCAGGAGCGTGAACAGGCCGAGCGTGATGGGGAACTTCTCGTCGTCGCTGAGCATGATGTAGGGGAGCAGGAAGTTGTTCCACACCGCCACGAACTGGAACAGGAACACCGTCACAAGCCCTGGCACCATCATCGGAAGGGCGATCCGGGTGAAGATCCGCCACTCGCTCGCGCCGTCCATCCGCCCCGCCTCCACGACATCGCCGGGCACGGCAGCGGAGGCGTAGATCCGGGCGAGGTAGACGCCGTAGGGGGAGAGGATGAGCGGCATGAGGACCGAGGCGTACGAATCGGTGAGGTCGGCTTTCGCGAGCAGTAGGTACTGCGGCACGGCCAGGATCACCGGCGGCATCAGGACGCCCGCCATGAGGATGTTGAACACGCTCTCGCGGCCTCGGAAGCGGTAGACCGCGAGGGCGTAGCCGCTGACCGCGGAGACGGCCGTGGACAGGAGTGCGCCGAGACCGGCGTAGAGGGCGGAGTTGCCCATCCACCGCCAGTAGATGCCGTCCCGGTAGGCGGACAGGTCCGTGACGTTGTCCGCGAAGCCGCTGCCGGGCCAGAACGTGAACGTGGAGAAGAGTTCGCGCCCCGACTTGGTGGAGGCGATCACCACCCAGAGCACGGGCAGCAGGCAGTACAGCGCGCCGAGCACGAGCACGGCTGTCGGAAAGACGGCGATGCGACGGGGCGGTGGCGGGCCCTGCGCGGTGCCGGGGGTGGTGCCCGCGGCGGGCGGGGCCTTGCGGACGGCGAGCGAGCTCGGCGAACTCATCGGGTCGCCTCCTTCTTGGTGCGGGAGTTCGCGGCGCGCAGGAACCCGAAGGACAGGACGAGCGTGGCGACAGCGATGATCACGGCGGTGGCGGCGGCCGAGTTGATGTCACCCTTGCCGAAGGCGTCCTGGTACACCTTCATCAGCGGACTCCACGTGGTGGAGACGGAGTTGGTGAGCGGCTTGAGGGTGGTGGGCTCGCTGAACACCTGGAGCGTCGCGATGATCGAGAAGAAGAAGGTGAGCACCAGTGAGGGCGCCACCATCGGGATCTTGATCCGCAGGGCTATCTGCAGCTGTGAGCAGCCGTCCAGCTTCGCCGCCTCGTGGACCTCGGCGGGAATGGCCCGCAGCGAGGTGTAGATGACGATCATGTTGAAGCCGGTGCCGCCCCATACCGCGATGTTGGAGAGCGCGAGATAGAGCGGTCCGCCGTCGAGCAGATCGGGCTGCGGCAGACCCAGCTTGTCGAGGACGAAGAAGAACGGGCTGACGTCCTGGAGGTAGAGGAACCCCCACAGGAGCGCGGCGATGACCCCGGGCACGGCGTACGGCAGGAAGATCGCGAGGCGTGTGAACGGGGTCAGACGCACCCGCTCGGTGTCCAGGAGCAGCGCGAAGAGCAGGGCGAGGCCGAGCATCACCGGGATGACGATGGCGCCGTAGCCAAGGACGCGCAGCGCTCCGTGCAGGAGTTCGGAGTCGGTGAGGGCGTCGGTGTAGTTGCCGATCCCCGCCCACACCTCGTGCCGGGCGTCCTTGCCGAGGCCCAGGCCCTCCACCTCGACCTTGTGGAGGCTGAGCCAGAGCGCGTACCCGATGGGCAGCGCGAAGAAGAGCGCGAACAGCAGGGTGGCGGGGAGCAGGAACGCGTACGGGGCGCTCTTGACCCCGTACGAGGTGCGGCGGCGCGGGCGTGCGGAGTCCACGCCGCCGGGGCGTGCACGGGTCACGGCGCGACTCCGAAGCCCTGCTTCTTCAGGTCGGCCACGGTGGTGTCCTGCATGGTGTCCAGGGCGCCGCCGAAGTCGGACTTGTTCTTGGCGGCCGAGCCGAAGGCGTCCCTGAACGAGGTGTACGCGACGTTCACGTTCGGGCCCCAGGCGCCGGGCGCGGCGGTCTTCGCGATCTCGGCTGCCTGCGGGTAGAAGTCCTTCTGTCCCGCGAAGAAGGCCGGGGGCTCGGTGAAGGCGCCGCTGGTCTGGGCGGCGGTGGCGGCGGGGTAGATGCCGCCTTCCTTCGCGAGCGCGTCCAGGGCCTTCGGGTCGGTGTTCAGCCAGGCGGCGAACTTGGCCGCGGCGCCCTTGTGGTCGCTGTCGGTGGTGACGGCGGTCGAAGAGCCGCCCCAGCTGCCGGTGGTGTTCTCGCCCTTCGACCACTGCGGCAGCGGTGCCATGGCCCACTTGTTCTTGGTGTCGGGGGCGGCCGTGGTGAGGGTGCCGGGCGCCCATACGGCGCTCACCCAGGCGATCTGCTTGCCGGTGTTGAGGGCCTTGTTCCAGGCGGGGGTGTACATCGGCTGGTTGTCGATGGCGCCCTCCTCGACCAGGCCGCCCCAGAAGTCGGCGACCTTGCGCGTGGCGTCGTCGTCGATGCCGACCTTCCACTTCTCGCCCTTGGTCGTCCACCACTTGGCGCCGGCCTGCTGGGCGAGGCCCGCGAAGAGCCCGGAGTCGTTCGCGGAGAAGGTGGTGAGGTCCTTGTCCGGTGCCTTCTTCTTCAGCGCGCGGGCCGTCTCGGCGAACTCCTCCCACGTGGTGGGGACCTTGAGGCCGTACTTCTTGAAGAGGTCCGCGCGGTAGTAGAACATCATCGGCCCCGAGTCCTGCGGCACCGCGTACACCGCGTCGGAGCCGAGCGTCGTCTGCTGCCAGACCCCCTCGGGGAACTCGCCCTTCGCCTCGCCCACTTCACCGGATATGTCGGCGAGCGCGTCGTTGCTGACCAGGGTCGGCAGCGCCTGGTACTCGGCCTGGACCAGGTCGGGGGCCTTCTTGGCCTTGTGGGCAGTGAGGATCTTGGTGACGAGGGTGTCCCCTGACGCCTGCTTCTTGACCGTGACCTTGATCTGTTCCTTCTTGCCGGGGCCCTTGTTCCACAGATCGACGACCTTGTCCATGCCGGGCGTCCAGGCCCAGTACGTCAGGGAGGCGGGGCCCGACTCCGCCTGGCTCTCGTCGTCCGACGAGCCGCACGCGGTGAGGGTGACGGCGCCGAGGGCGAGGGCGAGCGAAGTGGCGTAGAAGCGGCGGTGCTTCGTGAACGGCATGGATGGTCTCCCCTTACCGGGTGGCTGTGCCGACTGCGTCGAGCGGCCTGCCACGCATCTGTGAGCGTTCACAGTAGAGAAACATCCAGGACACTTGTCAATGGTTGTTGCTGTGCGGTTATGTTGAACTCGGCACCGCGAAAGTGTGTGTGCACGTTCCCATTTGATGTTCCAGACTGATGCTTCCCACTGGGCTTCCAACTGATCGATGACTCGGGAGAGATCCATGCCGGAGAACACCCCCACGGGCCTGACCGGGCTCGCCTTCGGTGGGGACTACAACCCCGAGCAGTGGCCGGAATCCGTCTGGCGCGAGGACGTGGCGCTGATGCGCGAGGCGGGCGTCACGATGGTGAGCGTCGGCATCTTCTCCTGGGCCCTGCTCGAACCGTCTCCGGGGATCTACGAGTTCGGCTGGCTCGACCGGATCCTCGACCTCCTGCACGAGAACGGCATCCGCGCCGACCTCGGCACCCCGACGGTCGCGCCGCCCGCCTGGTTCTACCGCGCACACCCCGAGGCCCTGCCCGTCACCGCCGATGGCGTCCGCTACGAGTTCGGCTCACGCGGCGCCATCTGCCACAGCAACGCCGCCTACCGCGAGGCGTCCTCCGCCATCACCGAGCAGCTCGCCCGCCGGTACGCCGGGCATCCGGCGCTCGCGATGTGGCACGTCCACAACGAGTTCGGGGTACCGGTCTCCGCCTGCTACTGCCCGTCGTGCGCCGTCCACTTCCGGCGCTGGCTCCAAGAGGCGTACGGGAGCGTGGAGGCGGTCAACGAGGCGTGGGGCACCACCTTCTGGGGTCAGCGCTACGGCTCCTTCGAGGAGATCGAGCCGCCGCGCGCGACCCCCACGGTCGGCAACCCGGCCCAGGCCCTTGACTACCGCAGATTCGCCGACGCGACCCTGCGCGAGAACTTCGTGCGCGAACGCGACATCCTGCACCGCCTGGCCCCCGGCGCCCCCGTCACCACCAACTTCATGACCGCGCTCAGCCAGTGCGACTCCTTGGACTACTGGGCCTGGGGCCGCGAGGTCGACCTCGTCACCAACGACCACTATCTGATCACCGACGGCCGCCGCACCCACGTCAACCTCGCCATGTCCGCCGACCTCACCCGCTCCGTCGCGGGCGGCGCACCCTGGCTGCTCCTGGAGCACTCCACGTCCGGCGTCAACTGGCAGCCCCGCAACCCCGCGAAGGCGCCGGGGCAGATGGCCCGCAACTCCCTCGCCCATGTCGCGCGCGGCTCCGAGGGCGCCATGTTCTTCCAATGGCGGCAGTCGCGGCGCGGCGCGGAGAAGTTCCACTCGGCGATGCTGCCGCACGCCGGGACGGAATCGCGGGTGTGGCGCGAGGTCGTGGAACTCGGTTCCTCCGTAGGCGAGTTGACGTCACTGAAGGGCACGCGGACCGTCGCCGACGTGGCGATGCTGTGGGACTGGCACTCCTGGTGGGCGCAGACCCTGCAGTGGCGGCCCAGCGAGGACCACGACGCACGGGAGCGCGCCGACACGTTCTACGAGGCCCTCTACGACCGCCATCTCACCGTCGACTTCGCCCACCCGGAGGCCGATTTTTCGGCATACCCCCTGGTCGTGGTCCCCGCGCTGTATCTGGCGACGGAGGCCGCCGCGCTCAACCTCAAGAACTACGTGGCCCAGGGCGGCACCCTCCTCGTCTCCTACTTCTCCGGCATCGTCGACGAGCACGACGCCGTGCACCCCGGGCCCTGCCCCGGCGCCCTGCGCGACGTGCTCGGCCTCACCGTCGAGGAGTTCTCGCCGCTGCTCGACGGCCAGTCGGTGCGCATCACGGGCTCCGACGGCGCCGAACTCACCGGGGACGTCTGGACCGAGTTCGTCGTGGAGCGCGGCGCCGAGGCCGTGTGGACGTACGCGGACGGCCTGGCCGCCGGGCGCCCCGCCGTCACCCGGAACCAACTCGGCGAGGGCACCGCCTGGTACGTCTCCACACGGCTGACCGCACGTGATCTCGACACGCTGCTCGCCGCCGCCTGCGCGGACGCGGGTGTCACCGAGCGGCCCGAACTCCCGCGTGACGTCGAGGTGGTGACCCGGCAGGGCGACACCGGGACCTACGTCTTCGCCATCAACCACTCCGAGTCCGACGCCAAAGTGCCGCTCGACGCCCACGGCACCGAGCTCCTCACCGGCGAGCGCGCCGCGGGCCGCCTCGCGGTGCCCGCGGGCGCGGTGCGGGTCGTACGCCTCGACGGCTGACCCGCCCCCCCCAGACGCTGGGCGGGTCCGTGGGGGACCCCACCCGGCCCGGTGGCGTCGCGCCGATCGCTTCGGGCGCGGCGCCACCACCCTTCTCACCCCCTCCCCCCCACTCCACGTACCGCGAAGTCGAAGGGACATCGACGATGCACGGAAACGGAACACCCGGAATCGGAATACCGGAAAGAGGCTCGAGCGCCACCCGCAGAGCCGTCCTGACGGCGGCGCTCGGCGGCGCAGCCGTCATGGCCCTGCCCGCCCGTTCGGCGAGCGCCGCGTCCACCCTCACCAACGGGGGATTCGAGAGCGGCATCACGGGCTGGAGCACCTACGGCACCGCCGCCGCTTCCTTCGCGGAGGCGGGCGGTCGTACCGGCGGCCAACGCCTGTCGCACTGGTCGGCGTCGGCGTACAAGGTGGAGACCTACCAGTACCTCACCGGCCTCACCAACGGCACGTACACGCTCACCGCCTGGGTACGTTCCAGCGGCGGGCAGAACGCGGCCTACCTGGCCCTCAAGAGCGGCTCCGCCGAACAGCGCACCGACCTGCCGCCCACCCCGAACGGCGCGTGGATCCGCCTCGTCACCTCCGTCACGGTGACCGGCAACGCGTGCACCGTCCGCCTGTACTCCGACGCGAACGCGGGGAACTGGGCGAACTTCGACGACATCACGCTCACACCCGGCTCAACAGGCCTGCCCATCAAGGGTGCTGACATCTCCTCACTCAAGAAGAGCGAGGACTTCGGCGGCGTCTACCGCACCGGCTCTGGCGCCACGGCCGACGCCCTCGCCGTGCTCAAGTCCGCCGGGATGAACTACGCCCGCCTCCGAGTGTGGGTCGACCCGGCCGACGGCTACTGCGACAAGGCCCGCGTCCTGGCCGTGGCCAAGCGAGTCAAGGCGCGGGGCATGAAGCTCCTCGTCGACTTCCACTACTCCGACACCTGGACCGACCCGGGCGCCCAGACGATCCCGTCGGCCTGGGCCGGACACTCCTACGACCGGTTGAAGACCGACGTCCACGACCACACGTACGACGTCCTGAACGCGCTCAAGGCGCAAGGCACCACCGCCGACATGGTGCAGATCGGCAACGAGCTCAACGGGGGCATGCTGTGGCCCACAGGATCGACCTCCGACTGGGCGCAGCTGGCCGGACTTCTGACAGCGGGGGCCACGGCCGCGAAGGCCGTCTCGTCGAGCACTCTTGTCGCCCTTCACCTCGCCAACGGCGGCGACAACGCCCTGTACCGCACGTGGTTCGACAACGCGGTCTCCCGCAAGGTGCCCTTCGACGTGATCGGCCTGTCCTTCTACGGCTACTGGCACGGAGCCCTCTCCGACCTCCAGGCCAACATGGACGACCTCGTGGCGCGCTACGCCAAGCCCCTCTACGTCGCCGAGACGGCCTACCCCTTCCGCCTGGACAGCGACGACGACTGGGAGAACGTCATCGACAAGTCCGAGGAACTCGTCGGCGGCTACCCCGCGACCGAGGCGGGCCAGGTGGCCTGGTTCCGCGACATCCAGAGCGTCGTCGAGGCGGTCCCGTCCCGCCGCGGCCTCGGCGTCTTCTGGTGGGACGCCACCTGGACCGCCGTCGAGGGCAACGGCTGGGACCCGACGGACCCCTCGACGGGCAACGCCTGGGAGAACCAGGCGCTCTTCGACTACGACGGCCTGCCCACGGAGGCGATGAGCGGCTTCGCGCACCGATGACTCGGCCGCTCGCATGACTCAGGCCCGCATCACCAGGCGGTCCACCGCGGGGTTCCCCGTGCCGTAGGGGACCGGCAGGAGTCCGGCGTCCCCGGTCGCGTACAGCGCCTGTTCGAGACCGCTCACCAGGTGCTGTACGTCGACCGGCGGCCGGACCACCAGGCGCAGGAAACGGCTTGAGCTGCCGATCTTGTTGCCGCACTCGCGGACCAGGATGCCGTGCTCCGCGAGGAGCCGGTCGCGCAGGACCGCTCCGTCTACGCCGTCGGGCAGCCGCACGTACACGAAGTTCCCCTGCGAGGGATAGCTGGTGAGTCCGGGGAGCCGGCCGAGGTGCCAGATCATCTCCTGCCGGTCACGGCGCACCTGACGCAGGCTCAGGTCGTAGGCGTGGCGGTGCTGCTTGAGCATGAACACCACCGTCTCCGCGAAGGAGTTGAGGTTCCACTTCGGCAGCGCGGCGCGCACTCTGCCCGCGAGGCCGGGATTGGCGACGAGATAGCCGAAGCGCACGCCGTGCAGGCCGAAGTTCTTGCCGAGACTGCGCAGCACTATGACATTGGGCCGCAGAACCGCCTCGTCGGCGACGCTCGACTCCGGTCCCGCGTCGGCGAACTCGAGAAACGACTCGTCTACTACGACCAGGTCGAGGTCCCGCAGCGCGTCGAGCAGCGCGAGCACGGAGCGGCGCGGGAGCATGCCTCCGTCCGGGTTGTTGGGGTTGCAGATGACTGCCGTACGAGAGCCGCGGGCGCGTACGAAGTCGACGTAGGCAAGGGGATCGAGTGCGAAGCCGTCGGCCTCCGGAAGCAGGAACATGTCCACGCGCTTGCCGGTCTCCATCGACTGATCCGTCCACCGCCCGAACGTCGGCACGGGCACGGCGAGTGCGTCGCGCACCAGCAAGTGGTCGATCCAGGTGATGAGTTCGGTCGACCCGTTGCCCATCACGACGGTCTGCGGATTGAGCCCGAGCACGGCGCTGAGCTCGGCCGCGATGGTGTCCGCGCCGCTCGGGTAGTACGTGAGGATGTCCCGCAGCCGGCCGCCGAGCTCCTCGTACATCTCGGGCGTCGGGAAGTACGGATTGCACGGGATGCAGAAGTCGACGAGCGGCTGCCCGCTGTCCGCCGCCGCCCTGTTCAGCGCGGAGTACGAGGGGGTGTGTGCGGTGGACGCACGGAAGAGAGCGGTGACGTTGCCCGCGTCTGCCATGGGAGGCCTCCGGATAGGGGAGGGTGGTGTCTCCCGTACATACGTACGCGGGCGTGCGCATGCTCAACCAGTGGGACTGGAGGGTTGACCGAGGGGCGCTGCGGCCGTCGCGGCCGTGGTCTCCTTCACCTCCTTGCCGTCCTCGGCCTCCTCGACCGGGAAGGTCAGCTTCATCGACAGATACGCGAAGACCGGCCCGAGGGCGTTCATCGCGACGACGCAGACCCACGCGGACCACGGATTGCCCGGGTCGTAGCCGAAGCCGCCGAAGAACGTGGCGAAGTAGCTCGCGAAGCCGAAGAACATGCCGGGGATCAGGGACAGCGCCTTGAGCCGGCCCGCGTACATCAGCGCGCTGTTGATGACCAGGATCACCAGCGCCTGCATGCAGTTGCGGGCGAACTGGCTCTCGCCGAGTGCCGTCGCCGCGTGCTCCTCGATGAGCACGATGATCAGCGCGAACGTCGAGCCCGCGGGCATCGCGAGCCACAGCCGCTTGGCGTTGACGAGAGTCGGACCGCCGAGCAGGAAGGTCCCCGCCCAGCTGATGAAGATCGCCCAGGGCGGCAGATGGAGGGCGTTGCCGCCGATGAACGCCGTGAGTCCGGCGAGTACGGAGGCGACGATTTCATGGGGGAGGCGTTCGCGCATGAGGGCTCCTTGGGTGGGAGGGGAGGGAAGGTGCGCAAAGCCGTGCGGGTGCGGGTGCGAGTGCGGGTGCGGCAGGCGGGCCCAGCGGGCAGGCCGAAAGGGGAGGGGCAGGGTCAGGGGCCGAGCAGTTCGCGGGTCCGGGTCGAGCGCGCCACCACCCTTCCGGCCTTGATGACGTACGCCCGTTCGGGGCGGTCGAGGACGATGTCGTCGTACGACGTGGTGTCCAGGACCAGGAGATCGGCGCGGGCCCCGAGCCGTACGCCGTAGTCGTCGCCGATCCCCACGACGTGGGCCGCATCGTGGGTCACCATCCGCAGCACCCGGCCCAGGTCGTGCGGGCCCGCCAGGTGCCCGGTCTGGGCGAGCAGCAGCGCGGTGTCGAGCTGATCGGCGCTGCCGTACGGGGTGAAAGCATTGCGGATGTTGTTGGAGGAGCAGGCGGTGAGTACGCCCGCGTCCCACAGCTCGCGCACCGGCGCGACGCCTCGGCGGATCGCGGCCTTGTCGTTCCTCCCGCCCAGATGCAGATCGGTGGCGGGCAGCGGCACCACGGCCACGCCCGCGTCGGCGAGCGCCGCCATCGCGCGGCCCCGTTCGGCGGGCGGACGACCCGCGAGCGAGGTCATGTGGCCGAGCGTGACCCGGCCGCCGAGCCCGCGCCGCGCGGTCTGCGCGGCGATGAACTCGGCCAGGGCGTAGCGGGGGTCGGACGCGTCGTCGCCGAAGTCGGCGTGCAGATCGGCCGGCACACCGTGCTCGACCGCCAGGTCGAGGACCAGCTGGACCTGGGCGCGGCAGTCGTCGAGCGTGGCCTCGTTGTACGTGCAGCCCCCGATGACGTCGGCCCCCGCCGCCAGCGCCGCACGGAGCAGCTTCCCGGTCCCCGGCGAGCGCAGGACGCCCTCCTGGGGGAACGCCACGATCTGCAGATCGAGGGCGTGCGCATACTGGGCGCGCAGCTCCAGGAGCACCTCGACGCCGAGCAGACCGGCGATCGGATCGACGTCGGGGTGCGCACGGATGACGGTGGTGCCGTTGAGGACGGCCGACTCGATGACGTGGCGCGCCCGGTCGCGTACGTCGTCACGCGTGAAGCCCGCCTTGAGCGCGCCGGTGACGGAGATCGCCCCGGCGAGGGTGCCGTCCGGGTTGGGGCGCACGCTGTCCAGGAGTGCCTTGTCGAGGTGGAGGTGCGGTTCGACGAAGGCCGGGATGACGACGCGGCCCGCACAGTCGATCTCCAGATCGGAGGTCAGGCCCGGTGGCGCGTCGCCGATGTCGCTGACACGGCCGTCGGTGACGACGATGTCGCAGGGGTGGGTCGCGTCCTCGACGCGCGCGTCGAGCAGGATCAGATCAGCCATGGGTGCCGCTCCAGGGTCAGGTCTCGAAGTCGGACTTGCGGATCAGACAATGCACGCCCTTGACCTGGTCCACTACCTGGGAGATCTCGAAGTCGGCGGCGGCGCTGAGATACGCGTACGCGGCGTGCCGCCCCATCCCGAAGCGCTGGGTGAGGAAGTCGAGGGCCGCGCGGACCGCGTCTCGCATCGCCTCGTCCAGGTCCTCGTGCAGGCCGACGGGGATCCAGTGCGTGTCGGTCTCGCCGAAGGGCCGGGCCACCAGGTCCGTCGCCGCCCGCTTGACGACCGTGAGGCGGACCGTGGCCCGCAGCGGCGCCTCGAACGCGGTGAGCGCGACCTCGCCGTTGCCCTGCGCATAGTGCGGATCGCCGGTGTGGAAGCCCGCGCCCTCGGTCTGCACGGGCAGGTAGAGCGCGCTGCCGGTGACCAGATGGCGGATGTCGAGGTTGCCGCCGTGTGCGCCGGGCGGCACGGTGTGCGCCGTCGTGTCGGAGTCGGTGGCCACGCCGAGGATGCCGAGGAAGGGGGCGAGCGGGAAGCGGACACTGCGGCCCCGGCCGTACGCGATCGAACCCGTGTCGGCCTTTCCCGCGCCGCCCGTCCCGGCTCGGCAGAAGGTGAACTCGGGTCCTTCGCGGGCGAACTCGCCCGGCAGCGCGCCGCGCCCGTGCCGGGTGGAGACGATCCCGTAATCGGCCCGGCGGTACAGGGTGAGGATCTCCACCTTGAGGAGGTCGCCCGGTTGCGCCGAGCGGACATGAACGGGGCCGAGGACGACGTGGGGCCCGTCGGCAGCCGGGTCACGGGCGAGGGCGGACGCGGCCAACTCCCGTGCGTCGCGCAGGACCTCGCGTTCCGGAACGCCGTACGCGCCGAAGAACGCGACCGGATCACGGCCCTGGTCCTCCAGGATGCCCTCGTGCGAGACCGTGTCGAAGGTGACGGTGTCACCGGAGTCGACGGTGAGGACCGCCTTGGTCTCGCGGCACGGCAGACGGCCCCACAGGACGTTCTGTTCACCGGCTTCGATGTAGTGCGCGCCGTCGATGGGGCCCTGCCCCGATTCCAGCAGCATCAGTGTCTCCTTCCGTCGTGATCCAGGTGCCGCCCTCGCCGTCGAGTGCCGTCGCGAGCCCCTCCGGCGAGGTGATCAGGACCTCGCGGCCGGGCCCGTCGGCCAGGAACTCCAGGGCGGCGCGGATCTTGGGGCCCATGCTGCCCTCGGGGAACTGCCCGGCTTCTAGGAGTAGTTGGGCCTCACCCACGTCGATGCGGTCCAGGAACCGCTGGGTGGGTCGCCCGAAGTCGACGGCGACCCGGTCCACCCCTGTCGTGATGACGAGCAGCTCCGCGCCGAGCGCCCCGGCGAGCAGAGCCGACGTGAGGTCCTTGTCGATGACGGCCTCCACGCCCCTGAGGCCGCCGTCGGAACCTTTCACGAGCGGTATCCCGCCGCCGCCCCCGGCGATCACCGTGAACCCTGCCGCGGACAGCGTGCGCACCGCCTCCGTCTCCAGGACGCGGCGCGGCCGGGGTGACGGCACCACCCGGCGCCACCCGCGCCCCGCGTCCTCGGCGACGCTCCAGCCGTGCTCGGCGGCCAGGGCCTGCGCCACGTCCCGCGGGTAGAACCCGCCGATCGGTTTGGTCGGCCGGGCGAACGCCGGGTCGGCGGGGTCCACCAGGGTGTGGGTGACGAGCGCCGTGACCCGCTCGGCGGGCAGCGCTCCGCCGAGAGCGCTCGCCAGGATGTAGCCGATGCTGCCCTGCGAGTCCGCCACGCACATGTCCAGGTCGAGCGGCGGGAGTTCGGGTGCCAGCTCCGCCACCAGGTCCGAGCGGCGCTTGATGAAGCCGACCTGAGGGCCGTTGCCATGGGTGACCACGATCCGCCGTCCGGTGCCGGCCAGTGCGGCGATCGGGACGGCGAGACGTCGGGCGGCGTCGAACTGTTCGGCGATGGTGGCGTGACCGCCACCCCGCAGCAGCGCGTTGCCTCCGATGGCGATCACCGCCGTACGGTGCGCGGTTGGTGGAGTCATGGCGAAACCGTAGGGGCGGCGATCCCGGCGGGTCATGGGCAGGTGATGCCAGCAGGACGCGGCGCCGACTGACACCCGGCGACAAGGGGAGTGAAGGTGAGCGGCGGGAAACACGGAAGTTACGCCGCGGGTATTACCCATGGCACCGAGCCGACGCATAGTGACTGGGCATGACGATATCCGGCATCGGTTCCGCGCAGGACGCCCCGCCCGCACCCGGGGCGGGACTGACCGTGCGCGAGGCCCTGGCCCTGCCCTGCCTCGGCGGCGCGCGCCTGGTCGCCGGGGCGCGTGGAGACAGCCGCCGCATCCGCGTGGTCAACATCATGGAAGTGCCCGACATCGTCCGCTGGATGCGCGGCGGGGAACTCCTCCTCACCACCGCCTACGCGGTGCGCGACGACGCCGACGCGCTGTGCGCGCTCGTGCCGGTCCTCGCCGAGCGCGGCCTTGCCGGACTCGGCGTGAAGGTCGGACCCTACCTCCCCGAACTGCCCCCGAAGATGCTGGCGGCGGCCGACGAACTCGGCTTCCCCATCGTGGAGCTGCCGGGAGCTGTGATGTTCAACGACATCCTCTCCGAGGTCATCGGCACCGTACTGAACCGCCAGGCCCTGGAGCTCGAACGCTCCCGCGCCATCCACGAGCGGCTGACCCGGGTCGCGCTGAGCGGCGGCTCCTACCAGGAGCTGATGAACGTCCTGTTCGAACTCTCCGGCTGTGCGGCCGCCGTGCTCGACGAGCACGGCTCGATCGTCGCGTCGGCCGGTGCGCCGCCCGCCGAGAGCCCGCCCGCCGCGGCCCGCACCATCCATGTCGACGGTGCCCCCGCGGGCAGCGTCGGACTGTGGACCACCGCCGAATCCGGACGAGGGGATGCCCACCAGCAGGTCGCCCTCGAACACGCCACCACCGTCGCGGCCACCGTCGCCGCCCAGGAACGGGCCGTCACCAGCCGGGAGCAGCGCTACCGCGCGCTGATGCTGATGGAACTGGTGTCCCGGCCGCCGCGCGACCGTGCGGAGACCGTGCGCCGCGCCGCCGCCATGGGCTGGAACCCGCATGTGCCGCGGTCCGCCGTTCTCGTCGAGATCCACGATCCTTCAGGCGGCGCGCCGGTCGGCGAACTCTCCCTGGAGGAGCGTCTCTTGCCGCTGGTGCGCGGCGCGGTGGGCGCCGACGCCGTCATCTGGGGCACCCAGAGCGGCCTCGCCATGCTCATCGAACCGGGCGAATCGCTCACCGGCCGCTGCCGTGCCGTGCACGCCACCATCGCCGCCGCCCGGCCGGCCTGGGACGTCGTGGTCGCCGCGGGCACGGTCCGCGAGGACTTCACGGACTTCCACCACAGCTACGAGGAAGCCGTGGAGACCCTGACCCTGGGCCGTGAGGTGCACGGCCCCGACTTCGTACGCGGCTACACCGAACTCGGCGTCTACCGCCTCCTCGGCCAGCTGCCCGACGGCGAACTGCGCCGCCTCGTCGACGAGGCCCTCGGCCCGCTCCTCGACTACGACCTCCGACACGACGGCTGCCTCGTCGAGACCCTCAGCGCCTATCTGCTGCACGACCGCAACGGCGTCACGGTGGCCGCTCGCCTGCACGTCCACTACAACACGCTGCGCTACCGCCTGCGCCAGATCGAACGCCTCACCGGAGGCCTCGAACGCCACCCGATGAGCCGACTGCAGACCGAACTCGCCGTCCACGCGCGCCGGATGCTGGCCGCCCGTGACCGCGGCTGATCCGCCGGGACCGCGGGTCACTGTCACCTGATGCCGGTGAACCCCCGGTCGATGCTGGCATCAGGAGCCATGCCGCCGGGCGGGTCGTGCTCCCTACAGTCGGTCGCATGGTGCTGCGAAACGCCGTTCACAAGGATCTGTACGCCGATTCGGTCGCCCTGATGAGGGTGGCCGCACGACTCGCCGAACGGCCGGACGTCCTGACCGCGAGCCTGGTGATGGGCACTCCGGCCAACCAGGAGGTGCTCGACCGCGCGGGCATGCTGACCGGCGAGGGCCGAAAGGCCGGGCCGAACGACCTGATCGTCGCGGTCAGCTGTTCCGGTGAGGGTGACAATGACGATGACGGCCACGGTGATGCCGCGCTGGCGGACGCGGTGGCCGCGCTCACGGAAGCCGACGGGGCCGAAGGGGCCGACGGGGCGGATTCCGCCCGTCCCGAAGAGGACCTGGCGCTGCGTTCCCTGGCGGGCGCTCCCACCGATGCCGACCTGGCGCTGATCTCCACGCCGGGCGCGTACGCCACGGCCGAGGCGCTCAAGGCCCTGCGCCGGGGAATGCATGCCTTCGTCTTCAGCGATCACGTCTCCGTGGCGGACGAGCTGATGCTCAAACAGGAGGCTTCGGCCAGAGGCCTTCTGGTCATGGGGCCGGACTGCGGTACGTCGCTGATCGACGGCATCCCGCTGGGCTTCGCCAACGCCGTGCGCCGAGGCGGCGTGGGAATCGCCGGGGCCTCCGGTACCGGTCTTCAGCAGGTGTCGTGCCTGCTGCACGCGATGGGCGTGGGCGTCAGCCACCTCATCGGCACCGGCAGCCGGGACCTGAGCGCCGAAGTGGGAGGCCTGTCGATGCTGGGCGCGCTGGACGCTCTCGCCGCCGATCCGGCCACGGAGATCGTCGTGCTGGTGTCCAAGCCGCCCGCGCCCGAGGTCGCGGCGCGGGTCCTGGAGCGGGCCGCGGGGATCGGGAAGCCGGTGGTCGCCTGCTTCCTCGGCCGGGAAGGCGGCGACACCGCACCACCCGGGGTGACACTGACCCCCACCCTGCACGAGACGGCACGGGTGGCGGCCACGCTGACACTCGGTCACCAGGTGGCCTCCGACGCGCCGCCCGAGCTCCCCGCCCTCCGTGCGCCACGCCGGTGGATCCGCGGCCTGTACGCGGGCGGCACCTTCGCGTACGAGGCGGAGTGGCTGCTGCGTTCCGCCCTCGGCGACATAGGGCGCGACGCCACCGACCACGTACCGGGCGGGGCGCCGCGGCTGCCCGACGGACATCTGGTGCTCGACCTGGGCGACGACGCGTACACGGCGGGCCGACCGCACCCGATGATCGACCCCGCGGTGCGTACCGCCTACTTGCGGGCGGCTTTGGACGACCCGACAACGGCCGCGGTGATCCTCGACGTGGTACTCGGCCACGGAGCGGCGGAGGATCCCGCGGGGGAGGTGGCCCGGGGGCTGACAGCGCACGAGGGTGAGCGCCCCGCCGTGCTGGCATTCGTGGTGGGGACGGATCGGGATACCCAGCAACTCGCCTTGCAGGAGCGGACGTTGAGGGAAGCGGGCGTGGTGGTCGTGGACAGCGGGACGACCGCCGCGCAGGTGGCGGCGCGTTCACTCGCGCGGGCCGCGGAACCGGCCGGAGTGCGGATCGGAGAGGGCGTATGAGCGGGGTGATCGGAAGCGGCGGAGTGGGAGAGCTGAGCGGGGTGACTGGTATGGGTGAGCTGAACGGGACGGTCGGGGTGAACGGGGCAGCCTGCGTGAGCGGTGCGGCTCGGCCGACCGAGACGGTCGCCTCGACGGCCTCCACCGGATCGGCAGGTTCTGCTGAGTCGGTCGAGCAGCCCGGGGTGCCCCTGGCCCCCGGGGAGACCGGCCTCAGGCCCCGGCCGGGCGCTCCCCGCGCTCTGCTCGCCGCGCCGCCGCGTGTGGTCGCCGTCGGTGTGGACGGATTCGCGCGGCCCGCGCGGGACTCCGGTGCCACGGTGTACGCCGTCGACTGGCGGCCGCCCGCCGCAGGGGATGTGGAGCTCGGGGGCAAGTTGGCCAGGCTCACCGCGCAGCCGGTGATCGAGACGGCCAACGCCCGAGCCCTGGAAGCGGTCCTCGCGGTGCAGCCGCTGCTGGTGGACGTCGCGCCCGCAGGGGAGGTGATTTCTCGGCTTCAGCAGGAGCGGCTGTTGTTGCATGCCGGGCCCCCCATCTCGTACGAGCGCATGTGTGGCCCCATGCGTGCCGCCGTCACGGGTGCGGCGCTGCTCGAAGGGTGGGCCGACACGCCCGAGGAGGCCGAGCGGCAGGCCGCGCGCGGGGAGATCCGCTTCGAGCCGTGCCACCATCACGACGCCGTCGGGCCGATGGCCGGGATCATCTCGCGGTCCATGCCTCTCCTGGTGGTCGAGGACGCGTCCACCGGCCGCCGCGCCTACTCCAACCTCAATGAGGGGCAAGGGCGTTGCCTGCGCTACGGGGCGCTCGGCGAGGACGTGATGACGCGGCTGCGGTGGATGGGGGAGCGTCTGGGGCCGAGCCTGCGTGCCGCGATCCGCGCACGCGACGAGCCGGTCAACCTGCGGACGGTCACCGCGCAGGCGCTTCAGATGGGCGACGAGTGCCACAGCCGCAACACCGCGGCCAGCGCTCTGCTCACCCGGGAACTGGCCTCCGGTCTCGCCCACTTCGCGGAACTGGGCGGGGTCGAGGCGCTCAACTTCCTCAGCGGGAACAACTACTGGTTCCTCAACTTCTCCATGGCCGCGAGCAAGTTGGCCATGATGGCAGGACACGGCGTGCGGCACTCGACCCTCGTGACCGCCTTCGCCCGCAACGGCGTCGACGTCGGCATCCGGGTCAGCGGCCTCGGCGACACCTGGTTCCGGGCCCCCGCCGCTTCCGTGGACGGTCTGTACTTCGCCGGGTACGGGCCCGACGACGCCAATCCGGACATCGGCGACAGCGCCATCGCGGAGGTGCACGGCCTCGGCGGCTTCGCGATCGCCGCCGCGCCCGCGATCGTCGGCTTCGTCGGCGGCACCCCCGAGCGGGCCCGCCGCATCAGCCGGGAGATGGCCACCCTCACGGTCGGCAGGCACCGCGACTACCAGCTGCCGGGTCTCGACTTCGTCGGCAGCCCCGTCGGCATCGACATCCGCAAGGTCGTCGACACCGGCCTCGAACCCGTCATCACCACGGGGATCTCCCACCGCGAGCCCGGCATCGGACAGATCGGCGCCGGTCTGACGGTGGCGCCGATGCGCTGCTTCACGGGAGCGCTCGAAGCGTTCGACGAGCCGCCCGCGTGATCGTCGGAGCGGTGAGCGAGGCGGTCGCCGACCTCGTGCACGGCCCGCCGCGCCCCGGACGTGTGGCCGCCCGCACCCGGTTCGCCGTGTACCTCGCCACGGGGGACCCGGAGCTGCCCGCAGTCGCGGTGGTCGACCCGGACGCGATCAGAGTGCCCAACGCGGTCGTCCTGGCAGAGCCAGGACCCGGGTGGACGGGGGTGCGTCCGGGGATGCCTGCCCGGTTCGGCGCCGGACGGGTGGAGTTCGGCGGGGCCTGGCGCGTCGAGACGGACGGGTCCTGGGCGCCACCCCGCGCCCAGGACCTTCTCACCACGGCCGTGCGCGAAGCCCGCCGTGCCGAGGTGGAGCGCGCCGGGGCGGGCGGCGGCTTCCCCCGGTGCGAGGCGGAGCTACGGGAGGCCCTGCGCGCCGACGAGACCAACCGGGTCCTCGAAGCGGGCCGCGCCCTCATCGGCCGCGGCCCGGGGCTCACGCCCTCCGGCGACGACATCCTCTGTGGCGCCCTCCTGGCCCGGCACGCCACGGGCCGCCCGGTCGGTGCTCTGGCGGCCGCGGTGAGGGGTGCCGAGGCCCGGACGCCTCTGGTGTCGGCGGCGCTTCTGCGGCATGCGGTACGCGGCGAATGCGTCCCCCAAGTGGCCGACGTGATCCGTGGGTTGGGCAGGGACGAGCCACTGGACCTCGCACCCCTGCTGGCCGTCGGCCACCACTCGGGAGCGGACCTGGCCCGGGGAATCGCGACAGGCCTCGCCCGATGACGCCGGTGCGCGCCGATCCGCGGCACCGGTACCGGCTTCTACGATCGGGGTCCATGAGCCCCCGTCTGCTGATCTACAGCCGAACGACCGCCTACCGGCACGCGTCGATCCCCGCCGGAGTCGCCGCCCTGCGCGAGCTCGCAGCCGGGGTCGGCTGCTCCGCCGACGCGACCGAGGATCCGGCCGCCTTCGAGCAGGACCTGTCCGGCTACGCGGCGATCGTCTTCCTCTCCACCAGCGGCGACGTCCTCACTCCCGCCGGACGGGAGGCGCTGCGCGCACACCGGTCGGCGGGCGGTGGCTTCATGGGTGTCCACGCCGCCGCCTGCACCGAGTACGACTGGCCGTACTACGGCGAGCTCCTCGGCGCGCGCTTCGCCCGCCATCCCGAATACCAGCCGGGCCGCCTGACCGTCGAGGACCACGCCCACCCCGCCACCACGCACCTCGCCGCCACCTGGGATTTCACCGACGAGTGGTACGACTTCCGGGCCTCGCCCCGGGGTGCGGTGCGGGTCCTGGCGTCCGCCGACGAATCCTCGTACGAAGGAGGAGGCATGGGCGCCGACCACCCCCTGGTGTGGTGCCACGAGCGCGAGGGGGGCCCGATGTTCTACACGGCGCTCGGCCACGCGGACGAGGCCTACGCGGACCCGGTCTTCCGCGCCCACCTGCTCGGCGGCCTGCGGTATGTGACCGGGCTCGGCTGAGGGGGTGGACAGGGCGACCGGGCATGGGGGAGCCCCCGCCTCACGAGGCGGGGGCTCATGCCAGGTCCTACACGCGAGGTCCTAGAGGGTGCCGGAGGCGGAGATGGCGATCTCGGCCTTGGTGGCGCCGGACTGCGAGCCGAAGCTCTCGATCTTCTTGACGAGGGCCAGGCTCTCCTCGTCCGCGACCTCACCGAAGACGACGTGCTTGCCGTCGAGCCAGGTCGTGGCGATCGTGGTGATGAAGAACTGCGAGCCGTTGGTGTTGGGGCCCGCGTTGGCCATCGACAGCTGGCCGGGCTTGGTGTGCTTGAGCTGGAAGTTCTCGTCGGCGAACTTCTCGCCGTAGATGCTCTTGCCGCCCGTGCCGTTGCCGGCGGTGAAGTCGCCGCCCTGGAGCATGAAGTTCGGAATGACGCGGTGGAACGTCGAGCCGGCGTAGCCGAAGCCCTTCTCGCCGGTGGCGAGCGCGCGGAAGTTCTCCGCGGTCTTCGGCACGACGTCCTCGAAGAGGTCGAACGTGATGCGGCCCTCGGGCTTGCCGTCGATGGTGATGTCGAAATAAGCCTTGATTGTCATGGTCCTCATCCTGTCATTGCCCTGTCCCCACCCGCCAACCGAACCCCCGATGAGCCCTCCGCGAGCCTTGCGTGATCTTCCTGCAACCCCGGTGACCAGGCATGATGCCATCGACGCTCAGTCCATGATCAGTCCATGGTCGAGCCGATGTCGGTGCTGCCCGTCGTCAGGAACGTCGTCGCGGGCAGGGCGCCGCCCGCCTGGCGGGCGCCGTACACCGTGGTGGCGTCCTTGGACCGGAAGGCCGGGGTCGCGACACCGCTGTCCCAGTTGTTTCCTGCCGAGACCGTGCCGGAGCCGAGTTTCGCCAGGCCCGTGCCGTTGCCGACGGCGAGGTTGCGGGCCAGGCGGCCCTTGCCCGTCGCGAAGTAGAAGCCGGTCTCCTTGTTGGCGTACGCGGTGTTGCGGTTGAGGTTGATCGCGCCCGGATTGGAGTTCTCGGTGAAGCCGTGGAGCGTGTTGTCCCAGGCCGCGTTGTTGTTCACCAGGTGCGCGGCGCTCGCACCGCCGCCGCCCAGCTTGAACCCGTTGCCGTTGCCCTCCCAGGCGGAGTCGTTCCACCGGTTCTTGCCGTTGCCGAAGGCCCAGGAGTGCTCGACGGTGACGGGCGATGCGTACTGCCACAGGTCCATGCCGTCGTCTGCGTTGTTGAACAGACGGGCCCCGGTGATCTTGTTGCCGGTGCCCGAGCCGAACTTCACGGCGAGGCCGTCGGCGTTCTGGCCGTGCGTGGCGGCGTCGTAGTTGTCGTGGCTGTCGAGGTTCTGCACCAGGTTGTCGGTCGTGCCGTCGCCGCGCAGGGTGAACCCGGAGTCGCCGTTGTCGGCGGTGACCATGTTCTTGAAGATGCCACCGACGGACGAGGTGGCGACGAAGCCCTGGGCGGGGGAGTTCTGGAAGGTCAGATTCTGCACCGTCCAGTGATCACCGTAGATCCCGGCGAGCCAGGAGCCCGCGGCGAGCTTCGAACCGTCGATCTTCACCTTCTCGCTGCCGTACGCGGTGAGTGTGATCCGCGCGGCGGCGCTGCCGTCCGCCGTCGACTTCAGGGTCTTGGCCGGGTAGTACGTGCCGCCCCGCACCTGGATCGTGGTCCCCGCCGACGCGTTCGCCACCGCGGACTCGAGCGCCGCGGAGGTCGACACGACGACATTGCCGCTCGCGGCGTCCGCGTCGTCCGGGGCCAGACCCAGACAGACGCCCCCCGCGCCCGCCGCCACGGCGACGGCGGCGGCGACGGTGATCGTGCGGGTCCTGCGGTGGCGTCCGGTGCCGCTGCTCACAGCAGACGTTCCTCTCCTAGGGGGTGTGGTGCGGCGGCGGCCCGGGAACCCCTTGCCCTCCGGGCGGCCGCCACCCCCTTGTCCCCGCCGCGCGCCGGAAAGGTTGCCGCGCGGAAGGATCTTTCTCAGCCGACTCCTCGACCAGTTCCTCGACCAGCTCCTCGATGCGTCAGTCGGTCCTGATCCTCATGAAAGTGATCGAGTTCGCCGGGAACGTGTACGAGAACGTGTCGGACACGCCCTTGAACGTCGAGGCCACCGGCCTGACCGGCGCCGCGTCCTTCGTGTTCTCCGCAGCCGGGTCCGCGGCGAGCGTGGTCACCTTCGCGGTCCGCCCGACCCGCGTGCCCGAGCCGATGCCGACCTTGGTGCGGGCATCGGAGCCCTGCGCGTTGACGACCTTGACGATGAGGTCACCGGTGGCCTTGTCCCGGGTGACGACCTGGCGGAACGGCTCGGCGGGCTTGTCGTCCGTGAAGGAGCCCCACTTCTTGCCGTCGAGGAAGAGCGTCACCTGACGGCCGCGCACTTCCACACGCAGGTCGTAGCCGCGTCCCGTCTCGATGGTCGTCGTGTCCTGGACCATGGTCTGCTTCGCGCCGTCGACGGACTTCTCGACGGCCGACTGACTGTTGTTCCAGCCGCCCAGGTTCCACCAGTAGTGGTTGCCGGAGTCCTTGACCCCGAAGGCGACCATGAAGCCCTCCTTGCCGGACTTCTTGGTGGCCCTCACGTTCAGGTCGTAGTTCTGCCAGCTCTTGTCGCCCGCCGTGACCAGGGTGTTCTCGGCGGCCTCGTCGGACTGCACGTACGCGCCGTCCTGAACGGCCCAGGTGCCCTTGTCGGCCGCCTTGCTCCACCGGCCGTCACCGCCGGAGAAGTCGTCGGACAGGAGCGTCCTACCGTCCTCGCCGGTGACCTTCACATCGTCGTACGCTGCGCTGGTCGCCCAGGTGGACAGGCCGATGGCGCCGGTGATGGGACCGGACGTGGCGGGGGTGCCGGATGCCGTGGACGGCACGACCTCGTCGCCGACGTTCTGCATGAAGAGCTTCTGCGTCTCGTAGTTGGCCGAGCCCCATGACTGGTCGTTGTCGTACCAGATCATGTTCGGCTTCCACTGCACGTAGTCCTCGTTGGCGAGCAGCGGGGCGTACGAGGCGAGCTTGACCACATCGGCGTTGCGTTCGAGGCCCGTCATGAAGGCGGCCTCGGACAGGGCGTTGGAGAACTTGTTGCCCTGCGACGCGTACTCGCCGAGGAAGACCTTCGGGCCCGTGCGGTCGTAGGAGTCGTAGCGGTCGTTGTTCTCCAGGAACCACTGCGGGCTGTTGTAGTAGTGCTCGTCGACCATGGCGACGTCGGCGTCACGGTTGAGCTGCCAGGCCTTGTCGAAGGTCGAACCACTGTCGTCCGGGCCGGAGTTGGAGATGACGGTGATGTCCGGGTGCTTCGCCTCGATGGCCGCGCGGAACTCCTTGAAGCGGGCGAAGAACTCCTCGGGGAGGTTCTCCTCGTTGCCGACCTCCAGGTGGGTCAGGTGGAAGGGCTTGGGGTGGCCCATCGCCGCCCGCTTCTTGCCCCACTCGCTCGTCGCGGGGCCGTTGGCGAACTCGATGAGGTCAAGGGTGTCCTGGACGTGCCGCTTGAGGAGCGCCGGGTCGTCGGTCGCCTTGTTCTGGCCGCAGCCGGTCACCAGGGCGGGCACGACGGGCAGTGGCATGGCGCCGGTGTCCTCGGCGAACTGGAAGTACTCGTAGTAGCCGAGACCGTAACTCTGGTTGTAGCCCCAGAAGTTGGCGTTGGTGGCCCGCTCCTCCACCGGGCCGATGGTGTCCTTCCACTGGTAGGAGCGCTTGCGCTGCCAGCCGGACTTCTCGTCGTACGCCTCGTGGGAGCCGGTGTTGACCAGACAGCCGCCGGGGAAGCGCAGGAAGCCGGGCTCGAGGTCGGCGATCTTCTGGGCGAGATCCTTGCGCAGGCCGTTCGCGCGGCCCTTGTAGGTGTCCCGGGGGAAGAGGGAGACCTCGTCGAGCGCGACGGGTGCGTCCGACGCGACCGTGAGCCGGCCGGTCGCGGAGGTGCGCCCGGCGGTGAACGAGGCCTTGTACTTCGCCCAGCCGCCGTGCGCGGTGACACGGCGGGCCGGGGCGAGGTCGCCGGATGCGTCGCGCAGGCCGAGGGTCAGCGGAGCCTTCTGGGTGCCGACGGTGCGGGCCCAGACCGAGAAGTCGTAGTGCTTGCCCTTGTCGACCGCGAGACCGGTGTTGTAGCCGGTGTTGGTGACGGATGAACCGCCGCCCAGCGAGAGGTAGTTGCGGTTCCGGGCGTTGAGGCGGCCGTCGTCGTTCACCACCTCCGCGGAACCGGCCGTGTCCCACGAAGTCAGCGGCTGGTAGGAGGAGTTGTCGGCGGTGCTGTACTCGAAGGAGCGGTTCTGGACGAGCTCGGCGTAGAGGCCGCCGTCCGCCGCGCGGTTGATGTCCTCGTAGAAGACGCCGTACATCGAGTCGTCGATCTTCGCGCCGGTGCGGGACGGGTCGACGTCGATCGTGTAGTCGGTGGGTTCGGCCGCGGCGGTGGGTCCCGCGGCGAGCGTTCCGGCGAGCAGGGCTCCCAGGGTCAGCCCGAGTCTCCATCGTCTGCGTGCCATGCGTACCCCAGTCCTCGTGTTTTCGTGCATGTTCGGGATATCGAATGCTGATCAGCAGGTCGAACGGCAACTTAGGTATGCGGAGGGCGGCCCGTCAACGCATTGCGCAGGAAGTGGCCGAGGTGCGTCCCGGGGTTCGTGATCTCGAACAACTCCCTGAGAATTCAAGGGACTTCACTTCCGGCTCTGTCGGAACCGTTGACGCGCCCGGAGTTCGACCTTACGGTCCGTTCGAAGTTGCGAGCACCATTCGAGATATCGGACAGAAGTGAGCCGCAATGCCACCACCCCTCCCGAGCCGACGAGGTGTGCTCGGCTCCATCGGAGCGCTCGCCGTCGCGGGCAGCTTCGGACTCGCCGCCGCGAATCGCAGTGCGTCGGCGATTGCGTCGGACGCGGACGTGCGGGTCCGCTACTGGAATCTGTTCTCCGGCGGCGACGGCGCCAACATGATCGCGATGCTTGACGCCTTCCGCGCCGCGAACCCCCAGGTCGACGTCAAGGACTCGACCCTCCAGTGGGGCAACCCGTACTACACCAAGCTCGCCATGGCGGCGTCCGGGAACCGCGCCCCCGACCTCGCGGTGATGCATTTGGGCCGCATCCCCGGCTTTGCGCCCGGACAGCTGCTCGACCCCTGGGACGTGCGGCTGCTCGCCAAGTACGGGGTGCGCGAGGCGGACTTCAACCCGGTGCTCTGGAAGCGCGCCGTGGTCGACGGCAAGCTCTACGGCCTTCCCCTCGACATCCACGCCCAGCTCTGCTTCTACCGCAAGGACGTGTGCGAGAAGGCGGGACTGCTCGGCGCGAACGGTGATCTGGCGAAGGTCACCTCGACCGAGGACTGGTTCAAGGCGCTGAAGGCCGCCAAGAAGGCGGTCAAGGGAGACGTGCACACCATCGGCATCAAGGCCGACGAACCGAACTTCTCCTGGTGGTTCTTCCTCTCGTTCTACACCCAGCTCGGCGGCACCTGCCTCAGCGCCGACGGCAGGGACGTCACCCTCGACACCGACAAGGCCACCCAGGTCCTGGAATTCCTGCGCCGGCACCTGACCGACGGCTACTCCACGGCGATCGGCATCGCCGACGGCGAGTCCTTCGTCAACGGCTCCGCCTTCACCTGGGAGGGCAACTGGTCGGTGCCGGTCTTCAGCGGCGCGAAACTCACGTACGGCGCGACCCCGCTGCCACCCGTCTTCGGCGAGCCCGCCACGCACACCGAGTCGCACTGCTTCGTCCTGCCGCACCAGTCGCAGCGCGGCGGCGCCACCAATGAGGGCGCGCACCAACTGGCCGCGTACGTCGTCAAGAACGCCACGGCCTGGGCGCGCGGCGGCCACATCCCCGCCTATCTGCCGACGCTCGACGACAAGAAGTACATGGCACTGAAGCCGCAGTCGGAGTACGTCTCGGCGATGGACCACATGGCCGTCGAACCACCCGCCTGGTTCGCGGGATCCACCGGGCTCCTCGCCCAGCGCATCGGCCCCGTCATCGCCTCCTCCAACGTCGGCTCCGCCAAGCCCGACGCCACGGCCCGCCGCATGAAGGGCGTACTCGAAAAGCTGGTCGCCATGAAGAACCCGATGGAAGGCAGATCCGCCACCGAGGGAGGGCCCGCCGCGTGAGCGCCATCGACACCGCGGTCGCACCGGCCGCCGTACGGCCCGCCCCGGTGGCGGACGCCGACTCGCTGCGGACACGCCTCACCCGACGCGTCCAGCACGGCGGCTGGTTCGTCGCCCCGTTCCTGGTCCTCTTCGCGCTGTTCGTGCTGCTCCCGATCGGCCGCGGCCTCTGGCTGAGCTTCACCGACGCCAACATCTCCGGCACCGGCGAACGCTTCGTCGGCCTCGACAACTACCGCGAGGCCTTCGACAACCCGCTCATGTGGGACTCCCTGGGCCACAGCGCGTACTTCACCCTGCTCGTCGTGCCCTGCATCGTCGTCCTCGCGTTCCTCCTCGCGATGCTCGCCCACCACATCGAGCGCGCCAAGTGGCTGTGGCGGCTCTGCTTCTTCGCTCCCTTCCTGCTGCCGTCGACGGTCGCGGGCAACCTGTGGCAGTGGCTCTTCAACCCCGGCACCGGAATGATCAACCACGTCTTCGGCCTCGACACGCCCTGGCTGACCCAGAAGTCCACTGCCATGCTCGCCGTCGTGATCACCACCCTGTGGTGGACGGTCGGCTTCAGCTTCCTGCTCTTCCTCGCGGCGCTGCAGAACATCCCGAAGCATCTGTACGAGGCCGCCGAGCTCGACGGCGCCGGTGCCTGGCAGCGGATGGCGCACATCACCCTGCCGATGCTGCGCAACATCACCGGCCTCGTGATCACGCTGCAGATCCTCGCCTCGCTCCAGGTCTTCGACCAGGCCGTGGTCATGCAGGACTTCGGGCCGGGACCTGAGGAAAGCACCCGGACCTTCGTCCAGTACACGCTCGAAGAGGGCTTCACCGCCTACCGCGTGGGCTACGCCTCCGCGATCTCCATCATCTTCTTCGTGCTCATCGCGGCCGTCGCCCTCGGCCGGATGTGGCTCCTGCGCAAGCGTGAGGAGGGCGTGCGATGAGCACGACCGTCGTCGTACGGAAGAACAGCGGCAAGAAGAAGTGGACCCCGAGCCAGATCGTGCTCACCGCGCTCGGCGTCCTCGTCTCCGCGCTGTGGATGACGCCGCTCCTGTGGGCCCTGTTCACCTCGCTGAAGTCGGAGACCGAGGCCGTCGAGGTGCCCACCCACTGGGTGCCCGAGGAGTGGACGGGCCAGGCGTGGAGGGCGCTCTTCGAGAGCGGCAACATCACCAACTGGTTCGTGAACTCACTCGTCGTCTCGGTCTGCGTCACCTTCATCGTGGTGTTCGTCAGCGCGCTCGCCGGGTACGGCTTCGCGCGCACCGAGTTCCGGGGCAAGAACGCGCTGCTCGGCCTGGTGATGGCGGGCCTGATGGTGTCGCCCGCCGTGCTCGGCGTCCCGCTCTTCACGACCGTGCAGTCCATGGGGATGGTCGACACCTACTGGGGCATGATCCTGCCGCAGTGCGCGCCCGCCGCGATGGTCTACATCCTCTACAAGTTCTTCCAGTCGATCCCGCACGAACTGGAGGAGGCCGCGTACATCGATGGGGCGGGACGCTGGAGGGTCTTCTTCACCATCGTCCTGCCGCTGTCCCGGCCCTCGCTCTCCGCCGTCGGGATCTTCACGTTCATCGCGTCCTGGAACAACTTCCTGTGGCCCTACATGGTGACCAACAACCCCGACCTGATGACCATGCCGAACGGCATCGCGACCGTCATGAACTCCTACGGCATCCAGTGGGCGCAGCTCATGGCGGGCGGCCTGATGGCGGGCCTGCCCCTGGTCGTCGTCTTCGTCTTCTTCCAGCGGCAGATCATCAGCGGCGTGGCCCACACGGGCCTGGCCGGCCAGTAAGTCCCCCGCCCAGAAGCCCCGTTGAAAGGTTCTCCATGGCCCCCCGCTCCGCCCGCTTCACGCTCGACCCCGCCTTCGCCGTCGGTGACGTGGACCCCCGGCTCTTCGGCTCCTTCGTCGAGCACCTCGGCCGATGCGTCTACACGGGCATCCACGAACCGGGCCACCCCTCGGCCGACGAGGCGGGGCTGCGCACCGACGTGCTCGGCCTGATCCGCGAACTCGGCGTGACGGCCGTGCGCTACCCCGGCGGGAACTTCGTCTCGGGGTACAAGTGGGAGGACTCCGTCGGCCCCGCCGACGAGCGCCCGCGCCGCCTCGACCTGGCCTGGCACTCCACGGAGACCAACCGCTTCGGGCTCTCCGAGTACATCGCCTTCCTGCGCAAGATCGGCCCGCAGGCCGAACCGATGATGGCGGTGAACCTCGGCACGCGGGGCGTCGAGGAGGCCCTCGAACTCCAGGAGTACGCCAACCACCCCTCCGGCACCGCCCTGTCCGACCTGCGCGCCGCGCACGGCGACAAGAACCCCTTCGGCATCCGCCTGTGGTGCCTGGGCAACGAGATGGACGGGCCGTGGCAGACCGGCCACAAGACCGCGCAGGAGTACGGGCGCCTGGCCGCCGAGACCGCCCGCGCGATGCGCCAGATCGACCCGGACGTCGAGCTGGTCGCCTGCGGCAGCTCCGGCCAGTCAATGGCGACCTTCGCCGAGTGGGAGGCCACCGTACTCGCCGAGACCTACGACCTCGTCGACCACATCTCCCTGCACGCCTACTACGAAGAGACCGACGGCGACCGGGACTCGTTCCTGGCCTCAGCCGTCGACATGGAGTCCTTCATCGAGAACGTCGTCGCCACCTGCGACCACGTGGGCGCCCGCCTGAAGTCCAAGAAGAAGATCAACCTGTCGTTCGACGAGTGGAACGTCTGGTACCAGTCCCGGCCGCACCCCGAGGTCGAGGAGAGCCTGCGCGACTGGCCACAGGCGCCACGCCTCCTGGAGGACAACTACACCGTCACCGACGCGGTCGTCGTCGGCTCGCTCCTGATCGCCCTCCTGCGGCACGCCGACCGGGTGGCCGTCGCGTGCCTGGCCCAGCTGGTCAACGTCATCGCGCCGATCATGACCGAGCCGGGCGGCCCCGCCTGGCGCCAGACGTCCTTCTTCCCCTTCGCGCAGGCCTCGCGGTACGGCCGAGGCCAGGTCCTCGACGTACGCGTGGAGTCATCCGCGCACGAGACGCGGAAGTTCGGCGATGTGCCCCTGCTGCACGCGACGGCCGTCCGCGCCGATGACGGCACCGTCACGGTCTTCGCGGTCAACCGCAGCCAGAGCGAACCGCTCTCGCTCGAAGTCGCCCTCCAGGAGCTGGAGTTGACCACCGTCATCGAGCACAGTGCGCTGTCCGACGCGGACCCGGACGCCCGCAACACCCTCGCGGAGCCGGAGCGCGTCACCCCGCACGGCGTCAGCGGGACAGGGCTCCAGGACGGCACGCTGAGCGCCGTCCTGGAGCCGCTGTCATGGAACGTGATCCGGCTTGGCTGAGTCCTTGCCGCCCCGGGTCAGTAGGCGACGGGCCATCCGGAGCTCCAGTTCAGGAGGTTCACGCCGAGCTTCGGAGTGCCGTTGTCCTGGCCGTCGTAGTAGTGGTAGACGAGCAGGTCACCGTCGGCGTCCTTCATGACCGACTGACCGCCGGGGCCGATGTAGCGGCCGTGGCTCTCCTGGACCGGCGTGCCGCCGTTGTTCAGCATGCCGACACCGTTCTTGTCGACGTACGGCCCGGTGACAGTGGAGGAGCGGCCCACCTTGATCTTGTACGTGGAGCTAATGCCCGCGCAGCACGTGTCGTACGAGGCGAAGAGGTAGTAGTAGCCGCCCCGCTTGACGATGTAGGGCGCTTCGACGGCCTTGGTGCCGGTGGGGCGCGAGGCGAGGGAACGCCGGGCGGTGTCGCCCGCGTACTGCTTGCCCGTCGCGGGGTCGACCCTGATCATCTTGATCCCGGTCCACCAGGAGCCGAAGGACAGCCACCACTTGCCGTCGTCGTCCACGAAGAGATTCGGGTCGATGGCGTTGTAGTCGCTGGAGGTGGTGGAGGTGTACACGGCGCCGTAGTCGGTCCAGGAGCCGGGCTCGCCCGTGGTGGAGGCCGCGAGGCCGATGGCCGACTTGTTCGAGCCGAACGACGAGACGGAGTAGTACATCAGGTACTTGCCGCCGTGGTAGGAGATGTCGGGCGCCCAGACGTCACCCGTGGAGTTGTAGTTGCTCCACCAGCCCGGCCGGGTGGGGAAGGCGGAGCCGTTGCGGCCGAAGGTGATCCGGTCGGTGGAGGTACGCAGTTGCAGGCCGTCGCCGGTCGAGTAGAGCAGGTACTTGCCCGACGAGGTGCGGGCCAGGGTCGGGTCGTGCACGACGATGTCGCCGGTGACCTGGCCGGGATTGGGGTAGGCGGTGGCGCTGCTCGGGATGAGGGCGAGCAGCGCGGCGGCGGGCAGCGCGACGAGGGCTCTGTGCCGAAAGGGGCGGGCGGTGCGGCTCACTTGGGTTTCCTAGTCTCCTAGGACGGGGCCCGGCCCGAACCGGGCTCGGGCCCCGAAGGGGTGCGCTACAGCGCCGGATACGCGTTCTTCAGGAGCTCCTGGAACTGGGCCGAGAACCACTTCCCGGAGATCGGCGCGTTCGCGAGCGCGCCGGACGGGTTGTTGCCGTTGCGGGGGTTGCCTCCGTACGTCGGGTCACACATGCGGTCGAAGCCCTTGCCCTCGTCGTTCGGGATCTCCTTGCTCGACCCGTCGGACTCGCCCGGCGGCTTGATCCACACATAGGCGTCGATGCCGGCCTCCGGCGCGGTCTTCGGCCGCTCGCCGAGTCCCGCACCCGACTGGTTGCACCAGTTGCCGATGTGGATGCGCCGGTCGTAACGGCCGCCCTCCACATAGGTGTTCACGTCCGTGGTGGCGCCGGGCCCCGCGGGCCGCGCGGATCCGCCCCAGCCGTTGCGCGAGGTGTCGATGAGCATGCCGATGCCGGACCTGAAGCCGGTGGAGACGAGCTGGTTGCGGAACGACTGGGCGTAGGAGAGTTCGTCGACGGAGCGGTTCCAGTCGACCCACTTGGACTCGCGGACCGACCGGCCGTTGACGGTGTCGCCGATCTTGAAGTTGTTCTCCTTCAGGGCGCTGTAGTTGGCCGTGTTGGTGATGAAGCCGTGCACGTTGTCGACGCTGCCGCCGTCGGTGGTCGCCGCCTGGTACATGACCTGGGCGGACGCGGCGAAGTTGTCGTCCCAGCCGATCCAGCCGTGGTGGCCCGCGTCCACGTAGTTGTAGACGTTCGGGACGGCGCCGAGCTTGCGCAGGGCGTAGCCGACGCCCTTCACGTAGTTGCCGTTGGCCTTCATCACGTCGCACTCGGGTGTCGCGGTGGGGCGGCTGCCGGTGTTGGTGACCAGGTTGGGCAGCGAGTCGATCTCGACGGTCGTGACGATGCGCAGGTTCGCGTACTTCGAGTCGGCGAGGATCGCGGCGATGGGGTCGATGTAGTCGCTCTGGTACTTGCCGATCTCGGTGGGGCCGAGCTCGCCGTTGGAGGCGAGTGCGGAGCAGTCCCGGCCCGGCAGGTTGTAGATGACCAACTGGATGACGCCCGCGCCCTGCTTGACCGCCTCGTCGAGGTGGTCGCGCAGGCCCATCGAGTCGCCGGCGCCCTCGATCGCGGCGATCCGGTCCAGCCAGACGCCTGTGGGCTGCTTCGCGATGGCGCTGCCGCCCGGCTCGGCGGCTGCCTTCGCCGACCACTCGGGGTTCACGTAGGGCTTGGCGCCCGCGTACGGATTGTCGACGCGCGCCGCCGCTGCCTGGGCGGTCGTGCTGCCCGCGCCGTCGCTCACGGCGAGCGCGGTGCCGCCGGTCGTGGCGAGGACGGTGGCGAGTGCGGCCAGGAAGAGGGTGCGGGATCTGCGGTGCCTGGTGTGCGTGCGGCTCATGATGGGGCGGTCCCTTCGGGGGTGGGGGTGGACGGGTCTGTGGGGAGCTGGACGGTCAGCCGGCGAGCGCGGCCAGATGGTCGCGGAGACCAGCGCCGAACGCCGTGGGCGTGCCGTCGTAGGAACTGATCAGGGAGGGGCCCGACGAGCAGTCCCAGGTGTTCCAGGTCCAGCCGAGGTACGAGGCCTGGTGCGCGTCGAGCCACTTCATGACGGAGTCGATGAAGCCGTGGGAGCAGGTGTTCTCGCCGATCTCGCCCGCCACGAGCGGGACTTTCGCGGCGACCGGCGCGAGCGTGGCATCGAAGCAGCTCGTGGTGGAGCAGGTGTTGAAGTTGTAGACGTGCCAGGCCGCGGCGAGATTGCCCGCCGGGTCCTTCGGCGCGTGCTCCAGCCAGCCGCTGAGGTCGTTCGAGTACGCGATGCCCGCCGCGAGCACGAGATTCTTCGCGCCCGTCCCGCGCACCGCGTCGAGCAGGTCCTGCATGCCGGCGACCTCGTAGCCGATGCCGGGGCAGGTGCCGCCGTCCCGCCAGCAGTCCCAGGCCTGCTCGGTGGTGGGCGTCGCACGGTCCGGATAGGGCTCGTTGAACAGGTCGAGTACGACCGCCGGATCGTCCTTGAAGGTGGTGGCCACCGACTTCCAGAACGCCGGGGTGTACCGCGCGTTCGGCATCGGCTTCTGGCAGCTGGCGTGCACGTCCGGGCAGCCCGCCGAGTTGCCGGTGTACTGGCCGTATGACCAGTGCAGTTCGACGATCGGGGTCATGCCGTGGGCCTGGACGCGCCGGACCAGATCCTTGATGGCGGATGTGTAGTTGGCGCCCGCGTAGCGCGGGTCGATGTTGTCTGTTCCCAGCCAGCACTCCTCGTTGAGCGGGATGCGTACGGTGTTGGCCTTCCAGTCCGCGATGGCCTGCACGGAGGCGTCGTCGACGGGGCCGTCGAAGATGCCGTAGCCCTGGACGCAGGCGAACTCGCCGCCGGAGCGGTTGACGCCGAGCAGCCGGTGCGTCGCGCCTCGGGCGTCGACGAGCCGGTTGCCGTCGGCGTGCAGCACCGGGGGTGGTGCCGCCATGGCAGGCGCGGCGCCCGCCGTCGGCAGGGCGGAGGGCAGCGCGAGTCCGGCGGCGATGAGGACGGCGCCCGCGAGGACGGCCAATATGCGGAGCAGACGCGGGGGTCGGGGCATGAGCGACTCCTCGGATTGAACCGGAATCGCTCCCACTGGTGCCGTGGAAGCTAGCAGGAAGTCGCCGCCGAGAACAGAAAGGTTGGCGGTTTTCTCAGATTCTTTCGATCGCCGCTGTCGAATTCATTCGACAACTCCCTTTCGTGTGACGGCTCTTGACATCGCGGCGATTCGGCTGAACTTTGGGAGCGCTCCCACTGGTGCTCTCGCTGGTGCTCCCACTGGTCATCCCCCTCGATTCCCGCTGGTCCTCCCACTGTTTTCCCAGCTCCCCGAGCGGAGCTCGCCCCCACCATCGAGCTGTCAGGAGTCATCCCGGCATGTCTGCATTCCCCCATTCCCCCGATTCCCCCCGCTCCGGCCCCTCCAGACCGGAAATCAGCCGCCGCAACCTGCTCACGCTAGGCGCCGGAGTCGCCCTCGCACCCATCGCCGTGGCGCTCAACCCCGCAGCTCACAGCGCCCACGCGGCGACCGCGGCCACCGAGTACGAACAGCGGTTCCTCGACCTCTACGCGAAGATCACCGATTCCGCGAACGGCTATTTCTCGCCGGACGGTATTCCGTACCACTCCGTCGAAACCCTCATTGTCGAAGCCCCCGACCACGGGCACGAGACGACATCCGAGGCGTACAGCTATCTGCTCTGGCTGCAAGCCATGTACGGCAAGGTCAGCGGCGACTGGACCCGTTTCAACGCGGCCTGGGAAACCATGGAGAAATTCATGATCCCGACCCATGCGGACCAGCCGACGAACAGTTTCTACAATGCGGCAAAACCAGCCACGTACGCCCCCGAACACGACGAGCCCTCGCAGTACCCGGCCCGTCTCGACCCCGCGATCCAGGCCGGCGCCGACCCGATCGCCGCCGAGCTGAAGAGCGCGTACGGCACCGACGACATCTACGGCATGCACTGGCTTCAGGACGTCGACAACGTGTACGGCTACGGCGGCGACGCCACGGGCCCCGTCTACATCAACACCTTCCAGCGCGGCCCCCAGGAGTCGGTCTGGGAGACCGTCCCGCACCCCACCCGCGACGAGTTCCAGCACGGCGGCAGGAACGGCTACCTCGACCTGTTCACCGGTGATGCCTCCTACGCCAAGCAGTGGAAGTACACCAACGCCCCCGACGCCGACGCCCGCGCCGTCCAGGCCGCCTACTGGGCCCACGTCTGGGCATCGGCCCAGGGCAAGGCGTCCGCTGTCGCGGCGACGGTCGCCAAGGCGGCCAAGATGGGCGACTACCTGCGCTACGCCCTGTTCGACAAGTACTTCAAGACCATCGGCAACTGCACCGACCCGTCAGGCTGCGCGCCGGGCAGCGGCAAGAACAGCTCGCACTACCTGCTGTCCTGGTACTACGCCTGGGGCGGCGCCACCGACACATCCGCGGGCTGGGCCTGGCGCATCGGATCGAGCCACAGCCACGGCGGCTACCAGAACCCCCTGGCCGCCTTCGCCCTCAGCGCGTACGCCCCGCTGGCCCCCAAGTCGGCGTCGGGCAAGGCGGACTGGACCAAGAGCCTGACCCGGCAGATCGAGTTCTACCGCTGGCTGCAGTCCGCCGAAGGCGCCATCGCGGGCGGCGCCACCAACAGCTGGCAGGGCCACTACGCCAAGCCCCCGGCCGGTACCCCCACCTTCTACGGCATGGCCTACGACGAGAAGCCCGTCTACCACGACCCGCCGTCCAACCAGTGGTTCGGCTTCCAGGCCTGGTCGATGGAGCGTGTCGCCGAGTACCTCCACGAGACCGACGACCCCGCCGCGAAGACCGTCATGGACAAGTGGGTGAAGTGGGCGCTCTCCGAGACGAAGATCGCCGCCGACGGCACCTACACTTTCCCCTCCACGCTCAAGTGGTCCGGCCGGCCCGACACCTGGACCCCGTCAAGTCCAGGCGCCAACACGGGACTTCACGTCTCCGTCGTCGACCGCACCAATGACGTGGGCGTGGCCGCCGCCTACGCCAAGACCCTCACGTACTACGCCGCCGCCACCAGCCACACCCAGGCCGCCACCACGGCCAAGGCGCTCCTCGACGGCATGTGGAAGCACTACCAGGACCCCCTCGGCATCGCCGTGCCCGAGACCCGCGCCGACTACAACCGGTTTGACGACGGGGTGTACGTCCCGAACGGCTGGACCGGCACCATGCCCAACGGCGACACCATCAACTCCGGATCCGACTTCACCTCCATCCGCTCCTTCTACCGCGACGACCCCGACTGGCCGAAGGTCGAGGCCTATCTCGCCGGGGGAGCGCCCCCGCAGTTCACCTACCACCGCTTCTGGGCGCAGGCGGACATCGCGCTCGCCATGGGGGCGTACGCGGAGCTCCTCGAACCGGGGTCGGGGTCGCAGTGAGTGCCCCTCCCAGACGGGGCGGGAAGCTGCTCGGCGCCCTCTGTCTGATCCCGGGTCTGCTGCTTGTGGCCGCCCCGTCCTCCGGTGCCGACGACACCAGTGCCGACGACGCCAAGGAGAAGGCCCCGACCGCGTCGTACACCTGGAAGAACGTCCGCGTCGACGGCGGCGGTTTCGTCCCCGGCATCGTCTTCAACCGGGCCGAGAAGAACCTCGCGTACGCCCGCACCGACATCGGCGGCGCCTACCGCTGGCAGGAGAAGACCCAGACATGGACCCCGCTGCTCGACTCCGTGGGCTGGGACGACTGGGGCCACACCGGGGTCGTCAGCATCGCGTCCGACACCGTCGAGCCGAACAAGGTGTACGCCGCTGTCGGCACGTACACCAACGACTGGGACCCCGGTAAGGGCGCCGTCCTGCGCTCGGCCGACCGGGGCAGGACCTGGAAGAAGGCCGACCTGCCCTTCAAGCTCGGCGGCAACATGCCGGGCCGTGGGATGGGCGAACGCCTCGCCGTCGACCCGCACGACAATCGCGTCCTGTACCTCGGGGCGCCCAGCGGCCACGGCCTGTGGCGCTCCACCGACTCCGGCGCCACCTGGTCGGAGGTGACCGCGTTCCCCAACCCCGGCAACTACCAGCAGGATCCGGGTGATTCAACCGGCTACGCCTCCGACAACCAGGGCATCGCCTGGGTCACCTTCGACGAGTCCACGGGCGCCTCCGGCTCGCGCACCAAGACCGTCTATGTGGGCGTCGCCGACAAGGAGAACGCCGTCTACCGCTCGACGGACGCGGGCACCACCTGGACCCGCCTCGCGGGTCAGCCCACCGGACACCTCGCCCACAAGGGCGTGCTCGACGCCGAGAACGGCTACCTCTACCTCGCCTACAGCGACAAGGGCGGCCCCTACGACGGCGGCAAGGGCCAGGTGTGGCGGTACGCGACCCGCACCGGCGAGTGGAAGAACATCAGCCCCGCCACCGACGCCGACACGTACTACGGCTACAGCGGACTGAGCATCGACCGGCAGCATCCCGGCACCGTCATGGTCACCGGCTACAGCTCGTGGTTCCCGGACACCCAGATCTTCCGCTCCACCGACAGCGGTGGAAGCTGGACCGGCGCCTGGAGCTACGCCGCCTATCCCGAACGCACCAACCGCTACACCATGGACGTCTCCTCCGTGCCGTGGCTGTCGTGGGGAGCGAACCCGGCGCCGCCCGAACAGGCCCCGAAACTGGGCTGGATGACCGAGGCCCTGGAGATCGACCCGTTCGACTCCGACCGGATGATGTATGGCACCGGGGCCACCGTCTACGGCACCGGGAACCTCCGGCAGTGGGACAGCGGCGGCAAGTTCACCGTCACCCCGATGGTGAAGGGCCTGGAGGAGACGGCCGTCAACGATCTCGCGGCACCGTCCTCAGGCGCGCCGCTGCTCAGCGCGCTCGGCGACATCGGCGGCTTCCGGCACACGGACGTCACCAAGGTGCCGCCCCTGATGTACACCGAGCCCAACTTCACCACCACGACGAGCCTCGACCACGCCGAGTCCGACCCGGACACGGTGGTGCGGGCCGGTCAGCTCGACAGCGGGCCGCGCATCGGCTTCTCCCGTGACAACGGCGCCACCTGGTCAGCGGGCAAAGAGCCCTCAGGGGTCTCCGGCGGCGGCACGGTCGCCGCGTCCGCCGACGGCAGCCGCTTCGTGTGGAGCCCGGACGGCACGGGCGTGCACACCAGCGGCGACCGGGGCGCGACATGGACGGCGTCCACGGGCATCCCGCAGGGCGCGGTCGTCGAGTCCGACCGGGCAGACCCGAAGACGTTCTACGGCTTCAAGTCCGGGACGTTCTACGTCAGCACGGACGGCGGGGCGACCTTCACCGCGAAGACCTCCACCGGGTTGCCCGCCGAGGGTGCGGCGCGCTTCAAGGCCCTACCCGGCTCCAAGGGTGACATCTGGCTCGCGGGCGGAAAGGCCGGGGGAACGTACGGCCTGTGGCACTCGACGGACTCCGGTGCGAGCTTCACCCGCGTCCAGGGCGTCGAGGAGGCCGACACGATCGGCTTCGGCAAGGCCGCGCCCGGCTCGGACCACCAGACGCTCTACACCAGCGCGAAGATCGACGGCGTGCGCGGCATCTTCCGCTCCACCGACGCCGGGGAGAGCTGGGTGCGCGTGAACGACGACGCCCACCAGTGGGGCTGGACCGGCGCCGCCATCACCGGTGATCCCCGGATCTACGGGCGGGTGTACGTGTCCACGAACGGCCGTGGCATTGTGTACGGGGACTTCAACTCCCGCGGCTGACGCGGTCAGTCGAAGCGCTTCGACATGCCTATGGACAGCACATGGGTGTCCCTCTAGGGTCGAGGTGGCCCCAAGTCGAAGCGCTTCGCCACCGCCTCACGATCTGTCGATCCGTCGATCTGTCCGGGAGAGCTGAATGGTCACCCTTGCCGAGGTCGCCCACCACGCCGGAGTCTCGGCCAGCACGGTGAGCTACGTACTCAGCGGCAAGCGGTCCATCTCCGCCTCCACCAAGGACCGCGTCGAACAGTCCATCCGCGAGCTCGGCTACCACCCGAACGCCGGCGCCCGCGCCCTGGCCAGCAGCAAGTCCAACATCATCGCGCTGATGGTGCCGCTGCGCACCGACATGTACGTGCCGGTGATGATGGAGATAGCCATCGCCGTCGCCACCACCGCACGCACCCACGGGTACGACGTGCTGCTCCTGACCGGCGAGGAGGGACCCGAGGCTGTCCGCCGCATCGAGGGCAGCGCGCTCGCCGACGCGATGATCCTGATGGACGTGGAGCTGCACGACGAGCGCCTGCCGCTGATCCGCGAGATCGCCCGGCCCGCCGTCCTCATCGGCCTCCCCGCCGACCCCACGGGCCTGACCTGCGTGGACCTCGACTTCGTGGCGACCGGCGCACAGTGCGTCGAGCACCTCTCCGGGCTCGGCCACCGGGACATCGCCGTCATCGGCGAGGCGCCCGCCGTGTACGAGCGGCACACCGGGTTCGCCGAGCGCACCCTGGACGGGCTGCGCACACGGGCCCGGGAGCTCGGCCTGCGGGTGCTGCACCGGCCCTGCGAGGGGACGTACGACGCGCTGGCCGCGACCCTGTCCCGGATCTTCGACGAGCGCCCCGGCACCACGGGGTTCGTCGTGCAGAACGAGTCGGCGGTGGAGCCCCTCCTGAGCCTTCTGCGCCAGCAGGGCCGCGCCATCCCGGAGGACGTCTCCGTCATCGCGATCTGCCCCGACCAGGTCGCCACCCAGGCCTCGGTGCGCCTCACCTCCGTCGCCATCCCCGCACAGGAGATGGGGCGGCAGGCGGTGGAGCGCGTCGTCGCGAAGCTCCGGGGTCAGGGTGTCGATGAAGTCGCGCTGATCGCGCCGGAGTTGACGGTCCGAGCCAGCTCGGGCCCAGGTCCGGGTACCGCAAAGGGCTGACGGGAGGCCCGAGCCCGGCGGTTTCTGTTATCGGCGGCCACCTGCCGCGTCTCCTTGGTGAACGCACCCCTCGTACGTTTCAAGGAGCCCTCCCCATGGGTCAGGACAACAGGCATCGGTTCAGCCGTCGCGGCATGCTCAAGGCCTCCGGCGGTCTCGTCGCCGCGGGCGCGGTCGGTGGCGCCGCCACCATCGCCCTCACCGACGAGAAGGCGGACGCAGCCCCCACGGCCTTCGCCCACCCCGGCATGCTGCACAACGCGGGTGACCTCAACCGCGCCAAGGTGAGGGTCGCCGCGGGCGCCGCGCCCTGGACACCCGGCTGGCAGAAGCTGACCGCCAACGCGCTCTCCGCGGCCACCTGGAAGGCCAGTCCCCGGGATGTCATCATCCGCGGCGGCACGGGCCAGAACTACCCCACCCTCTACCGAGACATCCACGCCGCCTACCAGAACGCCCTGCGCTGGCGGATCAGCGGCTCTGCCGCGCACGGCGACACCGCGCGCGACATCCTCAACGCCTGGTCGGCCACGCTCACCCAGGTGACGGGCAACGCCGACCGCTTCCTGGCCGCCGGGATCTACGGCTACCAGTTCGCCAACGCCGCCGAACTCATGCGCGGCTACAGCGGGTTCGACCTCGACCGGTTCAAGACGATGCTGCTCAACGTCTTCCACCCTCTCAACGACGACTTCCTGAAGAACCACAACGGCGCCTGCATCACCAACTACTGGGCCAACTGGGACCTGTGCACCATGGCGTCGGTCATGGCGATCGGCATCCTGTGCGACGACAAGCCCAACTACGACCGTGCGGTGGAGTACTTCAAGAACGGCGAGGGCAACGGCGCCCTCAAAAAGGCTGTCCCCTTCGTGTACGACGCCGAAGGCCTCGCCCAGTGGCAGGAGTCGGGCCGCGACCAGGGCCACACCGTGATGGGCATGGGCCTGATGGGCGCGATCTGCGAGATGGCCTGGAACCAGGGCGACGACCTCTACGGCCACGACGACGACCGGTTCATGAAGGCCGCCCAGTACGTCGCCAAGTACAACCTGGGCCAGGACGTGCCGTTCACCAAGTACACCTGGGGCACGGGCCAGAACTGCGCCTACCGCGAGCAGACCGTCATCTCCGAGGCGGGCCGCGGCCAGGCACGGCCGGTGTGGGACCTCCTCCACTTCCACTACGCGCGCCGACGCAGGCTCTCCGTGCCCTACATCACCGCCCTCGCGGAGAAGGCGCGTCCGGAGGGCGGCGGCGGTGACTACGGTCCCAACAGCGGCGGGTTCGACCAGCTGGGCTTCGGGACGCTGCTGTACGCGAAATGACATGCTCCTCGGGCAGAGGCCCGAGGAATCCGGCCTCCCCTCACCGGATGCTGTGCCGCTTCGCGGCACGACGTTCGGTGGGGGATTCCGCGGCTTCCTCCGTACGAGGGCGAGGGGGCGAGGAGCATGTTCCTCTACGCTGTGCGCCAGCTCGAACGTTCTGACCTCCGTGTGCCAAGCTCGGATGACCCGACTCGCGCGAGGTCTTCGTGCATCCGCTCCATGAGGGCGACTGTCGCGCCAGGTGGCAGCGGAGCGTGTGGCGTGGCGTGGTGGAGGTCTGGTGGAGCGGTACGAGATCGAGACGCTTCTGGCGTTGGCCGAGGAGCTGCATTTCGCCCGGACTGCGGAGCGTCTGCACGTCTCGCCCGGCCGGGTCAGCCAGACGATCAAGGCGCTGGAGCGTCGTATCGGCGGCGCGCTCTTCGAACGCAGCAGTCGCCGCGTGGAGCTCACCCCGGTCGGCCGGCAGCTCCGCGATGACCTGCTCCCCGCGTACCAGCAGATTCAGCGGGCTCTCGCCGACGCCGCGGCCGCCTGCGCGGACATCCGTGGGGTGTTGCGCGTCGGCTTCACCGCCCCGTGGTCCGGCAAGCTCCTCGCGCAAGCAGCGGAGGCCTTCTCAACCCGTCATCCCCTCTGCTCGGTCGAGCTCCAGGGGTCGACGTACAGCACCCCGATCAGGGCACTGCGCCAGAAGGACGTCGACCTGGTGATCGCCGAGACGCCTGTCGAAGAGCCCGGCGTCGTCGTGGGACCGGTGCTGTTCAGCGAGCGTCGTGCCCTCGTGGTGCCCGCAGCCCACCCTCTGGCGGCGCGTGAATGGGTGTCGCTGGAGGACCTCGCCCTGCTTCCTCTGATCACGGCACTCGGCGTGTCCCGCGCGTGGCACGAGGCATTCTTCCCGCGTCGTACGCCGCAGGGGAAGGCTATCGAGCATGGCCCGACCGCATCCGACTGGGAGGGGGTGCTGTCGCTGGTCAGCGCAGGCGAAGGGGCTACGGTCGCTACCGTCAGAGTGGGGCAGTACCACGCCTGGCCGGACATCGCCTACGTTCCGTTCGCCGACGCGATACCCGTCGAGTACGCGCTGATGTGGCGGGACGAGGGCCGAGCAGCCGGGCTTCAAGCGCTCATCCGCACGGTCCTCGACCTCGCCCCGCAGCCGACCAGCGAGTCCCTATACGGCCGTAGCCCGCAGACCGGCCCGCTGTAGCGTCAGCGTTGCCCCCACTGTCAGGGCGAGCCCGGCCGCCGCGAGCAGTACGCTCCACCGCATCCCGGCCAGGAACGTATCCGCGGCTGTCAGCAGCGCACCGTACACCGCCACCGCGATGGCCCCGCCGACCTGGCGGGCGGTGTTGAGCACCGCGCCCGCGGTGCCCGCCCGCTCCGCGGGCACGGCATCGAGCAGCATCGCGGTCAGCGCGGGCACCGCCAGCGCGCCGCCGAGTCCGACCGGCACCATCAGCAGCGCCACCGTCCACACGTCGGTGTGCGCGCCGACCGAGGTCAGCGCCACCAGTCCGGCAGCGCCTACCACCTGCCCCGCCACTATCGGCAGTCGCGGGCCGAACCGGGCGGCCAGCTTCGCCGAGCCCAGGTTCACCACAGCGACCAGGGCCGTCATCGGAATGAACATCAGGCCCGCGTGCAGCGCGGACTGCCCACGCTCCTGCTGCAGATAGAGACTGAAGACGAACACCCCGCCGTAGTAAGTGGCGTTGAGCATGAATCCCACCAGCAGGGACACCGCCACCACCCGGGACCGGAACAGCGCCAGCGGCAGCATGGGGGATGCGCCTCGGGCCTGCGCGGCGAGGAAGCCGATTGCGCAGGCCCCGGCCACCAGCAGCGACGCCACCACGGCCGGTCTGCCGAATCCCTCCGCGCCGCCCTCGATGACGCCGTACGTCAGCCCACCCATCGCCAACACCGCCGTCACCTGCCCGACAAGGTCGAGACGCGCGGGCAGCCGCGGTGAGGCCGGCACCCGCGTGAGCAGCGCGAGGGCCAGCACACCGGCCGGCAGGTTGACGAAGAAGATCCACCGCCAGCCGACGGACGCGGTGAGCGCCCCGCCGAGCACGGGACCGGCCGCCACCGCGACCGCGCCGCCCACGGTCCATATCGCGATCGCCCGCGCCCGCTGGGCCTGATCAGGGAAGTTCTGCCGGACCAGAGCGAGGGACGCGGGCATCATCACGGCCGCCGCGGCACCCTGTACCAGCCGCGCGGCCACCAGCACGCCGAGCCCGGGCGCGAGGCCGCACGCCGCCGAGGCCAGCGCGAACAGCACAAGGCCGGCGCCGAAGGCCCGCCGTGCCCCAATGCGATCGGACAGCGCGCCCGCGGACAGCATCAAAGCGGCGAACATCAGCGTGTATCCGTCCACCACCCACTGCAGGCCGGACATGCCGGTGCCGAGGCTGCGTCCGATGTCGGGCAGCGCGACGGTGACGATCAACGCGTCCAGCGAGATGAGGAAGAAGCCCAACAGGGCCGCGCCGAGCACCACCGCGGATCCGCCACGGGCGGCGGATGGCGGCGACACGGCAAGAGGCGTAGGAGCGGAGGAGGTCATCGTCGGCCGGCTGCCTGCGCGGGAAGGTCCCTGTTGCCGTCGCCCCAGGTCGCGGTCATCACCACGGTGTCGATCAACCAGCGATCGCCGGTCCGGGCCAGCTCCCACCGGTATGCGCCGCCGAGCGTCCACAGCGGCGCCCCGTGGGCGGTGGCCAGGCGGTGGGTGGCCTGGAAGGAAGCCGTGCACACGGCACGGTCTCCTTCGAGCTCGACGAGCTGATTGGCGAGCAGGTGGTGGGTGGCGTCGTAGCCGCCGAGCGTGGCCGCCCAGGCGTCGACGATCTCCTGCGGGGTGAGCTGGGCCGGCTCGCCGCCGTTCAGACTGGTGTAGTCGAGCAGCACCTTGTCGGCGAACAGGCCACGCAGCTGCATCCATTCGCGGCGGTCCGCGTGCACGGCCATGCGGGTGCAGGTCTCGGCGACGATGCGCTTGGCCTCGTGCTTGGCCTCAAGTAGCTCGGGCATAGCAGGTGTTCTCCTGTCGGCAGTGGGGGTGTTCACAGGGTGCGGGCGAAGTGCTCGGCCGCCGCGTCCGCGGCAAGGCCGACCTGTGGCGCCTGGTCGTAGAAGTCGAACTGGACGCCTTCGGTCCAAAGGATGTTCCGCTCTCCCATGAGGTTGTCGTGGAAGCGGCGGGCGCCGTCCGGGATGGCGGCGTCCTCGCTGTGCACGAGCAACGCGGGCACGGTCACTTTCGCGGCGAGCGCGACGGCGTCGAAGTCCAGCCACTCGGACCAGGCCATCACGGCATAACGGTTGGGCCACTGCGGGATCCCGCCGCGTTCCGGGTTGAGGTAGAAGTCGATGTCGAAGGGCATGGCCGCGTCCGGATCGCTGCCGCTGACCGCCGGCACATAAGCGACTTCCCCGCTCGCCTCGTACCGCCGCCGAGCCGCGTCCGCCGCCGCCTTCTTCGCGGCAATGCCCTCCGCCCCGCCGTAGTTCTCCTCGCAGATACGGCGGTCGTGCAGCCACGGCGCCACCAGTGCCAACGACCCCACCCGTGCGTCCTCGACGGCGAACGCGCTCGCGTACATCGCCCCGGCGCACACCCCCAACGCGCCCAGTCGCCCGCCGTCCACCGCCGGATGGCCGGTCAGGAAGTCCGCGGCGGCGTGGAGATCACGGGCCTTCAGCTCCGGCGACTCGTAGTCGCGCGGCTCGCCCTCGGACTCGCCGTATCCGGTGAAGTCGAACGCCAGCGCCGCATAGCCGCGCCGGGCCAGCTCCTCGGCGTACCGGTCGGCCATCTGCTCCTTGACGCTGGTCCATGTTCCGGCAACCACGACGCCCTGTACCGGCGCGGCGTCGGGGCCGGCGGTATCGGGCAGAAAGAGGTGGCCGGTGAGTTTGGCCGCATCGCTGACGAAACGCACCTTTTCACGCAGGGGCATGGCAGGACTCCTTGGAAGGCAGATGTGCGGCGTGCCGGGATCGACCGCCGAGAGAGCCGACGGATGAGCGCGCGGCGCCCGGCGCACCTCATCCACCAGCGCATCCACGCTGACATCCGAGATCTCCTCGAACAACGCCCAAGGTGTAAGGGCAGGTTGAGCAGGGCTAAACCATCCTGCCGGTCGACGACTCCCGGAATCAGGAACCGGAACACGTGCCCCTCTTGCCTCATGACGGCCGGTCTGAATGACGGCCGGTCTGAGCCCGCTTGTATTGCTGCCGGTGGTGACAGCCCGCAGTCCTTCATCGGTCAGCCTGCGCCGGAGGCCGCGCAGAACACGCCGTCGTGGATGCGCAGGGCCGGACAGCTGGGGTGCAGGACATCGGGTGCTCGTGCACTTCACAGATGTGCTGGGCGCGGCGGTGAAGGCGGAACATCTCGGGGATGCGTACAGCCTCGCCACCCGCGCGTACGCCCGACCCGGCACCGCGCAGGTCAGACGCCCCTGCCGTAAGCACACGTCAACACGCAAGGCCAGCAGCACAAGACGCTGAACAACAGATCTCCCCAGAGCATCCCCAGCGCTCTGAAATCATGAGGTCGGCGGCCGCGCGAGCCCCTCGCGCAGCCGCCCTGCCGCGTCAGTTCGGAAGGCTATATGCCCAGCTCAGGGGGTGGACACCACCGGACGCGGTGCCTTCGCCATGCCGGAGCCGATGAAGAAGCTCGGGTGCGGGGGCTGGTTGTAGGCCGTATTTTGCCAGGCAAGCGCCGTGCGGTACTGGATGTCGTGGAGCAGCGTGGTGATCTTCGTGTTCGTCTCGTGCGGGGTGGAGTAGATCCGCAGCGCCTTGTTGTCCGCGGTGCGCCACACGACCTCCTCGCGCCAGTCGCCGAGGATGTCGCCGGAGAGCGCGGGGGTCGCCTTCGTGCCGTTGTTGGACGCGACGGACGCCCCGGTGAGCAGACGGGTCTCGCCGCCCGTGCCGTACTTGTCGATCCGGGTGCCGTCGAGGAGCTCGCGGGTGGTGTCGCCGTCCCACCAGTTCACGAAGTTGACGCTGGACGGCTCGCGGCCGACCGACGCCCCGGACGGCGAACGCAGGGTGCTGTCCGCCGCGGACCACGACTCGGCGCCGGGGGAACCCGCGTAGATGTCGGCGGACACGCCCCGGCCGTTGTCGGAGCCGGACGCCGTGGTCCACAGGCGCTGCCCCGTGCGGGCGTCGGCCATCCAGGAGCCAGGCTTGGAACTGTCCTCGGACACCTTGAAGTACTCCAGGCCCGCGCGCGAGGGATCGAGATCGCCGACGTGCCCGGCGTCGCCGTGCCCGAGCTTCGTCGTCCACAGCCCGCTGCCGTTGTCGTCGACGGTCATCGCGCCGTAGACGATCTCGTCCTTGCCGTCGGCGTCGACGTCCGCGACCGACAGACTGTGGTTGCCCTGACCGTCGTACCCCTTGCCGGTGTTCGTCGACGAGTTGGTGTCGAAGGTCCAGCGCCGGGTGAAGGCTCCGTTCCGCCAGTCCCAGGCGGCGATGACGGACCGCGTGTAGTAGCCGCGCGCCATGATCAGGGAGGGCCTGCTGCCGTCGAGGTAGGCGGTTCCGGCGAGGAAGCGGTCGACACGGTTGCCGTAACTGTCGCCCCAGCTGGAGACGGTGCCGCGCGCCGGGACGTAGTCCACCGTGTCGAGTGCGGCGCCGGAGCGGCCGTCGAACATGGTCAGGTACTCGGGCCCGGCCAGGACGTAGCCGCTGGAGTTGCGGTGGTCGGCGGACGAGCTGCCGATCACCGTGCCCGCGCCGTCCTTCGTGCCGTCCGCCGTCTTCAGGGCGACCTCGGCCCTGCCGTCACCGTCGTAGTCGTACACCTGGAACTGCGTGTAGTGCGCGCCCGAGCGGATGTTGCGGCCCAGGTCGATCCGCCACAGCCGGGTGCCGTCCAGCTTGATGCCGTCGATGACCGTGTTGCCGGTGTAGCCGGACTGGGAGTTGTCCTTGGCGTTGGTGGGCTGCCACTTCAGTACGAAGTCCAGGGCGCCGTCCCCGTCGAGGTCACCGACGGACGCGTCGTTCGCCTCGTAGGTGTACGCCACGCCGTCCGGGGTCGTGCCCCCTGCGGGCGGCGTGATCGGCACGTCCTTGTATCCGGCGCGGAACTGCACCGCGTGCACGGAGTCGCCCTGCTCGGCGCCGTCGACCACCGCGCGCACGGTGTAGTCGGCACTGTTCGGCGCGCCCGCGTGGAAGTAGTTCGTCGAGCCGGTGACCGGCGAGGAGTTGACCTTCGTACCCCCGCGGTAGACGTTGAAGGCCACCTCGTCGTCATCGGTGCCGAGCCAGCGCCAGCTGACCAGGTTCCCGGCGTCGGTGTGCACGCTGACCACGCCCCGGTCGAGCGCCTCGGCCTGGCGGGTGGTCGCCGCCGACGAGGTGGACGACAGGGCGATGAGCCCACCGGCGGCGAGGGCGCCCGCGACGACGGCGGTGAGCAGGACCCGGCCGCGGGTGCGCCGTGCTCTTTTGCCCCTGCGGCGGCGGGGTTCGGTGTACGGGTGCTCGGGCATGGGGCGCTCCTGCGGGGAGAGGGACAGTGCCTCGGCTGTGTCGCCGCGGGGCGCGCGAAAGGTTGCCGCCTGTACGGCTCCATCTGTATGACTCCGTCGCCCGGAAATTTTCTGTTATCCGCGGCGCCCTCCGTACGTCTCCCCTCATGGCCTGGTCAGGTACAGTTCCCGGCCCGCCGACGGGGGGCCGGACAGAGGGACCCGAAGGAGTGGAACAGCGGTGGAAGAGCCCCGGACACGCGGTCTGGCCGAGGCCGCGCGCGCCGGTGACCGGCACGCACTCGACGAGCTGCTCACCGCGCATCTGCCGCTGGTCTACAACATCGTCGGCCGGGCGCTCGACGGCCATCCGGACGTCGACGACATCGTGCAGGACACCATGCTGCGCGTGGTCCGCTCCATCGCCGAACTCCGCGACCCGGACGGCTTCCGGTCCTGGCTCGTGGCCATCGCCATGCACCGGATACGGGACCGGGCGCGCGCCGCCCGGTCCCGGCAGGCCGTGCCCGCATCGGCCCTGGAGCACGAACCGGCCGACCCCGACGGCGACTTCGCGGGCCTGACCGTGCTGCGCCTCGGCCTCGAGGGGCAGCGCCGCGAGGTCGCCGATGCCACCCGGTGGCTCGACCCGGAGGACCGGGAACTGCTCTCGCTGTGGTGGCTGGAGGTCGCGGGCTCGCTCAGCAGGCCCGACCTCGCCGAGGCGCTCGGCCTGACCCGGCAGCACACGGCGGTACGGGTGCAGCGGCTCAAGGAGCGCCTGGAAACGGCCCGTTCCCTCGTACGTGCCCTCGACGCACAGCCGAGGTGCGCCGCGCTCGCCGAGGCCGCCGCGGAGTGGGACGGGCGTCCGGGGTCGGTGTGGCGCAAGCGCATCCTGAGGCATCTGCGCGGCTGTCCGTGGTGCGGTGGCACGGCTGACGACACCGTACCGGCGGAGCGGCTCCTCGCCGGCCTCGCGCTGGTGCCGATCCCGGCGGGGTTCGCGCTGCACGCGCTGGCGGAAGTGCTCGGCGGTGGCACGGCTCAGGCGGCCACGGGGGCGGCCGTCGGGGGACAGGCCGCTGCCGCCGACCCGGTAGGCCTGACCGGCCACATCCTCCAACTGCTCGGCAAGCCCGCGGTCGCCGCCACGGCAGGTCTCACCCTCGTCGCGGGCGGCGCCTACGTGGTCCACGACCACCAGGACCCATCGCGCCCGCCCCACGCGGCAGCCCCGACCCCGAAGACGAGCGCGTCCACCACTCCGGCGACCACGCCGCCCGCCGCATCCCCGAGGCCGAGCCGCACACCCAAGAAGCCCGCCGCCAAGCCCAAGCCCAAGTCGAAGAAGCCCGCGCCCCGTTACGGCAGCGTCATCGACAAGGCCGAGCCCGCCCCCGACCCGTCGGCCCGCCCCGGCCCCCTGCCGCACCGCCCGGAGACCGGCCTGACCAGCTCGGCGGGGCCGAAGGCGGTGATGGTGCACCGAGGCGACACCGTCACCCTGCGCGGGCGCGGCTACGCGCTGGTCCGCTGGCAGATCATGCCCGGTGAACGAGCAGGTGCCCTTGTCATGCCCACCTGGACCGGCCTGAAGGGCAAGCTCTTCCATGTCGCCTCCGGCGGCGGGCGGCGCATGGACGACCAGATACCGACGGCGACCGACCGGCCGCACACCTGGATGGGCTCACCGGACACCGGGTTCACCGTGCTGCCCGAGGGCGCTCAGCAGATGTGGCAGAACGAGTTTTACTATGTGGACGGCGAAGTGACTTTCCGTCAGAACGAGCGTGGCGCCGACTACAACCTCATCGTCCAGCCGACGGACCGGGCTACGGTGACCGGCGACATCACCCAACCCCCTGACCCCGCACGAGGGGTGGTGCGCTACGGCTACGTACGGGACACCGGCACCGACGCGGCACCGGTCCCGCAGTACGTGAACCGGGCCGGATGACCCCATACCGCCTGGCTCGGGCCTTGGCTCAGACCTGCCTGGAATCCCGGACGTTGTTCGATGTATCGCACAGACGTTGCTATGCTCGCGCACCGCGCTTCGGCGGCACGGGGCCACCAGCGCGCGTGCAGAGCCGCGCAGGCACAGGAAAGAGGTCACCCGTGGGGACAGCCGTCGACGACGCAGCCGCCGCGGAGTTCCATGATTTCTTCGAGCGGCACTACGCCGAACTGGCGCGCCTCGCCCACATGTTGACCGGTGAGAAGGACGCCGCCGACGACCTGGCGGCGGACGCCCTGGTCGCTCTCTGGCACCGCTGGGACCGGGTGCGCGCCGCCGACCATCCGGCCGCGTACGCCCGTGGCGTCGTCGCCAACATGGCGCGCACCCGCATCCGCAGCGCCGTCCGGGAGCGCCGCCGTGTGGCCCTGTTCTGGGGGCAGCGGACGGAGGGCGTCGACGACCCGGACGTACCCGCGGTCGTCGATGTCCAGGAGGCGTTGCGTACGCTGCCGTTCCGTAAGCGGGCCTGTGTGGTCCTGCGGCACGCCTTCGACCTGTCGGAGAAGGACACCGCGCTCACGCTCGGCATATCGGTCGGTACGGTGAAGAGCCAGACGTCCAAGGGAATGGCGGAGCTGCAACGGCTCCTCGGGGAACTGGCCGCGTCTCAACTCGTGGGAGGGAGGCAGTGATGGACGACGTACGCAAGCACCTGCACGATGCCGCGGCCGAGCACCGACCCGACAGGGAACGGATGCTCGCCCGGATCGAGCGCGGCATGGAGCGCGACGCCGTCGACCCCGGTGTCCCGTCCCGCGGCAGGCTGCCACGGCCCGCCCCCTGGCTGCGGATAGCCGGCGCGACGGCCGCCGTGGCCGGAGTCTTCGCGCTCGGCGGATACGCCGTCGCCTCCGTCGTCCAGGGCGGCGATCCGCCGCCCCGCACCGTGGGCACACCCGCCGCCCCCGAATCGCCGTCCGCGCCGAGCCCCTCCGCCTCCGCGCCGGACGACGAGAACGCCAAGCCGAGTTCACCCGCCGAGCCCACGCACCCGTCGGGCAAGGCCACCAAGGGCACGCCGGACAGGGGCACGGACCAGGACGCGGACCGGCCGCCGAAGAAGTCCCAACCCCCGCCCTCCACCGGGCGCGTGGCGCCGGACGCCAAGAGCGTCGAGGACGGCTACCTCTGGAGCGACGGCTCCATCGACCCGCAGAGCAACGACTTCTGGGCGCAGAGCACTCTCACCTTCAAGACCGGTAAATCCCTCACCGCGCTCACCGTCGAACTGAGTGTCGCGCAGACCGGCGGTGTCGCCGACGCGGGCAACTGGCGTTCCCTGCCCGCCGACGACTTCACCGTCTCCGTACGCGAGCAGGGCGGTGAGCTGGTCTACCGCTGGACGCTGAAGGCGGGCAGGACCGTCCCCGCGGGGGAGCACGTCTTCGCGGGCCAGTACAACCACGCCGAGGGCGGCAGGGACGCGGGCGAGGACACGTACGCGGCGGAGGCGACCGCGTCGGGCCAAAAGGCGGCGGTGCGCGGCGACTTCGCCCGCACTTCCTAGTTCGCAGGCGCTTCCCAGGCCGCCGCCGGAGAAATTTTCGGCAGGGCGGCAACCTTCCGCATCCGGGCGGAGACCAGCAGACGCAAGGTCATCCCCCCAGCGAAAGAGCGGTCCCCATGACCACGCAACGAGCCGAACTGCGCAAGAGCAGCAAGCGCCGCCTCACCCGCCGCCGCGTCGTGGGCGCGGCGGGCGGCGCCCTCCTCCTTACCGGCGCCACCCTGGGCGCCAACGTGCTGCTCTCCCCGGCGGGAGCAGCGACCGCGGCGGCCGCCTGGCCCACCCCCACCGGCGACAAGGCCGTCACCAAGACCATCGAGGTGTCCGGCACCTACGACGGCGGACTCCAGCGCTTCTACGGCAGCGGAGACCTCGGCGGCGACGGCCAGGAAGAGGGCCAGGACCCGATCTTCAAGCTGAAGGACGGCGCGGTCCTGAAGAACGTCGTGATCGGCAAGCCCGCCGCCGACGGCGTGCACTGCTCGGGCAGCTGCACCATCCAGAACGTGTGGTGGGAGGACGTCGGCGAGGACGCGGCCAGCTTCAAGGGCACCTCGACCAGCTCCGTGTACAACGTGACCGGCGGCGGCGCGAAGAAGGCCGACGACAAGGTCCTCCAGTTCAACGGCGCGGGCAAGCTGAACATCTCCGGATTCCAGGTATCGGACTTCGGCAAGCTGGTCCGCTCCTGCGGCAACTGCTCCAAGCAGTACAAGCGCACGATCACCATCAACGACGTGGACGTGACCGCGCCCGGCAAGTCCCTGGTCGGCATCAACACCAACTACGGCGACACCGCGACCCTGAGCAAGGTCCGCATCCACGGCGACAGCAGCAAGAAGATCAAGCCCTGTGTCCGCTACACGGGCAACTCCTCGGGCGCCGAGCCCGTCGAGACGGGCAGCGGCGCCGACGGCACGTACTGCAAGTACAGCGCGTCGGACATCAGCTACCAGTAGCAGCCCTCATACCCGGGCCACCAGTGACCGACCGGCCGGTCACTGGTGGCTCGCTGTGTCAGCGTGTCAGCGGTTCTTACGTGTAGGTGTCCAGTCCGTCAGATAGGCGGCGCGAGTCGCGGACCCGGCCTGGGCGCGGCTGAGTTGGGGACGGTTCGGAGGCACCGTGACGGCTGCCCCCGGGCCCGTGTTGCGGTACTCCGCGAACCGCTGGTCCTGCCACGGATAGGCGTCCCGCATGTTCGCGTACGGGGCCACCGCGTCGATGCCGTGCCCCAGGCGGGTCTCGCGCACCGTCAGCATGGGGCGGGCCGTCGTGTCCGAGCTGGGGACCCAGGGGCGGGCCAGCTTGTAGTACGCGTCCGGCGCGCCGCTCGTCACCCGGCTGCGGGTGACCAGGTAGCCGCGCGGGTTGGCGACGGCGGTGGACGGCGCGAAGACGAAGCCGTACGGAGCCGCTGCCAGGTCGCTCCGGGTGAGCGTGTGGAAGCGGCAGCGCTCGAAGACCGCGGTGGCACGGCCGAAGACGAAGTCGACGTCACCCTCCACGTAGCAGTCGCGGAAGTACTGGCGGGCGAAGGCACCCAGGTCCGCGGTGTCGGCGTAGAGGGTGTCCTGGTGGCCCAGGAATCGGCAGCCGAAGAACGCCGAGCGGTCGCCCGTCACCTTGAGGGCGACGGCCTGGGTGCCGGTGTAGTCGGGGTGGTCCGCCCGCAGCCAGTCGTTGGCGAACGTGAGGGCGTGCGCGGTGAAACCGGCGGCTCGCACGGTCGTGGTGGCCGAGCCGCTGGTGCCGTAGGTGCCGGACCCGTCGGGCTTCGGGGTGCCCGCTGCGTTGTCGTACACGATGACCGTGTCGCGCGGGTCGCCGCTCGCGCCGATGAGCGTGAGCCCGGCACTCGTCTCGGGCACGGTCACCGTCTCGCGGTACGTGCCCGGGGCGATGACCAGCGTCAAGGCGCTGCCGGAAGCGGCGTTCACGGCGGCCTGGACGGTGGTGTGGTCGCCGCGGCCCGCCGGGTCGACGTAGAGCGTCCGACGGGTGGGGCGGGGTCCGGCGGCGCGGGCGGGGAGCGCGGTGCCGAGGGCAAGGGCGGCGCCGGCACCCGCGCCCGTGGTGAGCAACGTACGTCGGCTGAAGGATAGGGGAGAGCGGTGCGAGGGCATCAGCGGACCCTGCCCGCGCCCGCGTCACGCTTGAGCAGTCCCGGCAGCTTGCGCGGGTCGTCCACCCGCGTCCGCAGGCTCGGCGTCCAGCCCGCACCCGACTGGAGGGTCTCCTCCGGGATCTCCGCGTTGTGGACGGCGATGAGATCGACGCGCTTGCCGTTGACGTAATTGGCGTCGGCGGTGACCGGCGCCTCCTTCCACTTCTTGAGGATCTTCCCCGCACCGACCCCGACCGGGAGGGTGAACGCGTTGTTCTGCGCGACGAGTTGGGACTCCTGACCGATGCCGAAGGAGTACTGATAGCCGCCCGCGGGGACCACGTAGTGGTTGTTGTACGTGTCGACCTGCCCGAAGCGGACACGCGGCGCCCGCTCGACGATGTCCCTGAAAACGTTGTGGTGCAGGGTGACCCGCAGCTTGCCCCGGTCGGTGGCGCCCGCGCTGTCGCTGTTGCCGATCATCAGGGTCTTGTCGTGGTCGGCGAAGACGTTCCAGGAGACGGTGACCAGGTCGGCGCCGCGTACGACGTCCAGTTCGCCGTCGTGCTGCTGGTAGATCTCGCCGTAGTAGGACGGCAGCGAACTGTCGGGGTGCTCGCCGTCGGTGAACGTGTTGTGGTCCACCCACACATGCGTCGAGCCGTAGACGACCATGCTGTCGTACTCGGAGTTCCAGGCCCCCGTGTCCCCGTCCGTGGGATCCCACTGCGGGAAGCAGTCGAGCGGGCTCTCCAGGGTGAGGTTACGGACGACCACGTTGTCCACGCCCTGGATCTGCAGGCTGCCGCCGACGATCCCTGCGCTCTTGCCGATGCCCACGATGGTCGTGTCGGCGGGGACGTACGCCTTGATCGCCGCGCCCTGCCGGGTCGCCGACGCCGCCCGCAGGTCCTCCTGCGCGCCGCTGACCGGCGTGTCGTACCCCCACACCGCGGGGTCGTAGTCGGCGAGGTACTGGTCGAAGTCGTAGCCATCGGCCTCGAACGCGGCGCAGCCATCGGCCGTGGCGTTCAGCGTGCCCTTGACCTTGATGATCCGGGGAGTGCCCGGGTCGGCCGCGAGCGCGGCGCGCAGCTCCTCCCAGGTGGTGACCGTGTAGGTGTGCGCGGCATCGGCCCGCGCGCCGCCGGTGGTCCCGCCGTCGGCGGACGCCCAGCCGTCGCCGCGCGGCAGCACGTCGCGTGCCCCCGCGGCAGACGCGGGTGCGCTCGTGACGGCCACGACAAGCGCGGTGCACCCCGCGAGCAGGGTGAGAGATCTGCGTACAGGCATCCTCGTCGTCCTCTTCTTCACGTCTTCACGGTCCTTCCGGCCAGGTGATCCAGGAATCGGGTATCGCGGCGTCCAGCCGGCGCACGTCCCGTGGTGCGAGCACTTCGCGGTGCAGCAGCTCGGCCGCCACCAGCCGTGCCACGGCGATCGCGCCCGGCGGATTGAAGTGCGTGTTGTCCTGCTCGGTGGCGGTCCAGTTGAAGTACGCCTTGGTCTCCTCGACGCCGAGCTTCTGCCACAGGGCGAGCGACAGGGCCTCGATGTCGAGCAGTGGCACGCCTTCGGCCTCGGCGAGGGCCCGCATCGCCGCCGGGTAGTCGCCGTGGGTGGGCAGCGCTGTACCGTCCGCGTCGAACTTCCTGCGCTCGACGGCGGTCGCCAGCACCGGCCGCGCACCACGGGACCGAGCCCCGTCGACGTACTGCTTCACATACTCCTGATACGTGGACCAGGGCTCGGTGTAGCGCGTCGGATCGGCGCTCTTCTCGTCGTTGTGCGCGAACTGGACGAGGAGGCGGTCGCCGGGCCCGATCGCCTCCAGGATCACGGCGAGGCTGCCCTCGTCGACGAAGCTCTTCGAACTCCGGCCGTTCAGCGCGTGGTTGGCGACCCGCAGGCGGCGGTCGTGGAGGAAGAAGGGAAGGGCCATGCCCCAGCCGGTCTCGGGCGCCGCGTCGGCGTACTTCTGCGCGGCGGTGGAGTCCCCGGCGATGTAGAGCGTGCTGACGGGAGCGGCCCCTGATGAGCGGGCGAGAGCGGCCGGGGCCGCGGCCACCGCGAGCGGAAGGCTCGCGAGGGCCGCGACCGCACGGCGTCGGCCGACGCCGTGCGCGGGGCGCGCTGTCACTTGTTCTGTTCGTTCCACTCGGCCTGAGCCTTGTTGAGCTGCTCGGCGAGAGTGTCGAGGAAGTCCTTCGCGGACATCTTGCCGAGCAGGACCTTCTGGTAGTTCGGCTCGTTGTCGGCCTTGCTGATGGTGTTCCAGTCAGGCAGGTAGTACGGCAGCTGCACGATCTTCAGGGAGCCGTCGTTGAGCGCCGCGGCGGCCAGCTTCGTGGGCTCGGCCTCGTTCACCCAGGCGTCCTTGGAGGCCGCGGTGTTGGCGGGGATGGCGCCCGCCGACTTGTTCCACTCGCTGTTGGACTTGTGCGAGGCCGCGAACTCGATGAACTTCCAGGCCGCCGCCTTCTTCCTGCTGGACTTGAACAGGCCGATCCCGTCGACCGGGTTGGAGACCTGGACGCGTATGCCCGCATCGGTCGTCGGGTTGGGCAGGCCACGGAACTTGCCCTCACCGAGCGCCTTCACATGGTCCGTGTAGGAGCCGAGGTTGTGGCTGAGCATGCCGATCTGGCCCGCGTCCCACTGGGCGTTCATCTTCTTGAAGTCGTTGTTGACGTCGGCCGCGGGGGTGTTGTTCTTGTAGAGCGCGACGTACTTCTTCAACGCCTCCACGTTCTTAGGGTCGTTGACCGTGGTCTTGTCGCCGTCCCAGAACGAACCGATGCCGGACTGGCCGTAGGCCGCGTCGAGCGCCTGGGCGATGGAACCCTCGCCGCCGCGAATGGTGTAACCGAACTTGTTGTCGCCCTTGGCGGTGAGCTTCTTCGCCGCCGCGTAGAACTTGCTCCAGTTGGTGGGGGCGTCGAGGCCCGCGGACTTGAACAGGTCGGTGCGGTAGTACAGCACGCCGTTGCTCGCCGACGTAGGCACCGTGAAGAGCCGGTTGCCGCCGCCCGCCGCCCGGACGCTGTCGACCATGCCCGGGTTCAGCTTGCCCTTCAGGGAGCTCCCGTTCAGCCGGTCGTCCAGCGGCTCGAGGGCGTTCTGCGCGGAGATCCCCGCGAGCATCGCGGCGCCGACGCCGCCGACGTCGGGAAGGCCGCCGCCCTGGATGGCGGTGTCGTACTTGGACTGGACGCTCTCCGCGGGGATCGGCACGTACTTGACGTGGATGTCCGGGTTCTGCGCCTCGAAGTCCTTGATGATCTCCTTCCAGACGTCGGTACGGACACCGCCGTTGTTGTCCCAGAAGGTGATCTCGCCCTTCCCGGACCCCTCCTTGCCCTTGTCCCCGCCGGACCCGCTGCCGTCGTCGCCACAGGCGGTGGCGGCCAGCGCGAACGCGGCGGTGAAGGCGACGGCGGCCACCGCGCGACGGCTTCTGCTTCTGCTGCTTCTTCGGGTGGTGATGTTCATGGTCGGCTCTCTTCTTCAGATGTGCGGGTCGGGTGGTGCGAGGTGCCAGGTGCTGGTGCTGTGGGGTCAGGGGGCGATCGCCGTCGGCGACCTGGGCAGAGTCAGTGAGTGGTGATCCGGAAGTGCGTGAACAGGGCCGTCCCGGCGCCGTTCCGTCCTGCCGGGGCCGTGGCGAACAGGCCGAGCAGCGCGCCCACCCACCGCCACGGCGTCGCGGTGAAGACCTGACCTGATGGCAGGAAGCCGTCGCCGGTGTCCGCCGAGAAGCGGCAGCGCGCGCCGTCCGTGATGTCGATCCGCAGCCGCGCGGTGCCGTCGGGCGCGGGGCGCGGATGCTCCGCGTCGCGCTCCCGCTCGGCGACGGACTCGGCGAACCGGTGGACGAGGCGGACCACTCCGTCGCCGTCGCGTTCGAGGCCGATCCAGTTGAAGGCGTCACCGAGCACGGCGAGTCCGGCCCTCGCGTCGGCCGCGCTGCCGTCAAGGCGCAGGTCCACCTCGACGGTGCACGGCGTGAGCGGAAGACGCTGGGTCAGGACGTGCGGCAGGCGGCGCAGGTCGTGGGCGTCCGCGGACCGTACGCAGGCGAGGCGCAGACCGTCCGCCGCGTGCGAAGTCGCCCAGCCGTCAAGGGGGTTGGCGGACCACTGCCACTGGCGGCCGTGGCGTCCGCCGGGGAAGTCGTCGTCGGTGGCGGGCGCCGACACGGGCTGCGGGGACAGGTCGGGCTTCTTGTGTACGTCGACGGGGGCGCCGCCGTCCCCGATCACCGGCCAGCCGTCCGTGTCCCATCGCAGCGGCTGGAGGTGGACGACACGTCCGTAGGCGCCGCGCTGCTGGAAGTGCAGGAACCAGTCGTCACCGGACGGGGTGCGCACCCAGCCGCCCTGATGGGGGCCGTTGACGTCGGTGTCGCCCTGCTCCAGGACGATCCGCTCCTCGTAGGGACCGTGGAACGTCCGTGAGCGTAAGGCGCCCTGCCAGCCGGTCGCCACCCCGCCGGCCGGAGCGAGGATCCAGAACCAGCCGTCGTGACGGTAGAGCTTGGGCCCTTCCAGCGTGAACCAGCCGGGCAGCCGGTCGCCGTCGACCAACACCGCTCCCTCGTCGAGGAGTTCACGGCCGTCGGGGCTCATACGATGACCGGTGAGCCGGTTCTTGACGCCGGAGCGCGACTTGGCCCAGGCGTGCACGAGATACGCGTCGCCGCGCTCCTCGTCCCACAGGGGGCAGGCGTCGATGAGCCCCTTGCCCGCCTTGACGAGGTGCGGGGCACTCCAAGGCCCGCGAATATCGGGCGAGTTGACCTGGAAGATGCCATGGTCGGGGTCGCCCCAGAAGATCCAGAATCGCCCCTCGTGGTGCCGGATCGACGGCGCCCACACCCCGCAGTCGTACCGTGGTGCGGCGAACGACTCGGCGGGTTCCAGGCGTTCGAGTGCGTGCCCGATCAGGGTCCAGTTCACTAGGTCGCGGGAGTGGAGCAGCGGCAGCCCCGGGGCGCGCCCGAAGCTGGACGCGGTGAGGTAGAAGTCGTCGCCGACGCGGACGACGTCGGGGTCGGACCAGTCGGCGGCGAGGACTGGGTTGCGGTAGGTCCCGTCGCCGAGGTCGCCAAGACTGTGAGGGGAGTGCGCGCGGGTCGCGTTCACGCGGTCACCGCCTTGCGGACGAGCCCGGCGGCCTCGGCCCGGCTCGGGCGGCCGTCGGCGACGACGGTGATGACACGGCGTACGACGGTCTCCCCGGGGCCGATCGGCAGGCGCCGCGCGTGCGCGAGCGAGGAGCCGACACCCGGATACTCCGCGGTCCGCACGAACCACGGGTCGCGCCGCGTATCGGGCGTCGCCCCGGCGAAGACGAGGGTCCAGCCCTGGCCCGCGAGGGCGAGCCAGTCGGCCGTGGCGCCATGGACGGCGGCTTCGCCGTCCGCGTCCGCCGTGAACACCTGGGGGGCCTGCGTCTCCTTGGGGGCACGCCAGAAGAAGCCTCCGTAGGCGGCGCCGGGGCGGCCGTTGGTGGCGGGGCTGCCGATGGAGATCTCCGCGTCGGCCGGGTTGGTGAGGGAGAACGTGAAGTCGAGGGCCCAGGCGGACGTGGTGAGGGGCGTGACGGCGACGGTCCGCCGCTCGCGCAGCAGCTCGCACTCCCCGTCGAGCCAGCAGATCTCCTCGACGAACCCGTCCGGGTCGCGCAGCTTGAACTCCAGGTGGCGCTGCTCGCCGTGGTTGTCGAGCTCGGTCGGCCCCTGGTCGCGTACGTAGGTGCGCCCGCCCCAGAAGTTGCGGCCCGCCGCGTCGGGCACGGCGACACCCACGCCGAGGTGGTGCGGGTGGTCGGCCGGGCCGGACTCGGTGACGGGGAGGCCGCCGAAGGTGCGGACGGGGTGGAGGTAGGGGCGGGGCGCGAGCCGTGCATCGGCCGAGGGGTGGATGACGTAGCGGCCTACGGGGCGGCCCGAGCAGCGCAGCATGAGCGCGGAGTCGGTCGCGGTTCTGTTCATGGCGTTCTCACCTCGGTGGGGTCTCGGCGGTGGGGGTGCGAGAGGTGGAGGGCTCGGCGCTGGGGGCGGCCTGGGTGGCAGGGGCTGACCGGGCTGCGGGCGACTGCTCGTCGGGCAGCGCCCAGAACGTGCCGAGCTCCGCGAAGCCGCACAGCGTGTCGGCGCTCGCCGCCACGAGCCCGTCGATGCCGTGCACGACCCGGCGCCGTACGCCTTCGTGCTCGCCGGGCACACTGCGCCAGGCCTCGACCGGCAGCGGGTGCGGATCTGGCGCGAGGCGGATCGACTCGACGACCTTCATGAAGGCGCCCGTCGACGCGGGCGGCACCAGCAGCTCCGCACGGCCCGCGAGATGCTCGACGAGGTTCTCGAGGAGGTCCGTCCGCCCGTGAAGGACCTCCTCCGGCCCGTGCCCGGCGCGCTGCACGAGCACCCGGTCCTGCTTGTACCAGAACGTGATGCGGCCCTTGGTGCCGTGGACGATGACGTACGGCTCGTCGGGACGCTCGGCGCAGAGGGTCGCGGCGACCCCGATACGGCCGCCGCGCGCCGTCGTGATCCCCACGAACGAAGTGTCGTCGGACTCGATGGCATTGGCGCGGAACAGCTCCGTGTCCACCCGCGTGACGTCCTCCGCTCCCAAGGACCCGTCGACCGCCAGGGCCGTGGCGACGGCGTGGGCGAGGGGGTTGGTCAGGACCCCGTCCACGACGTCCACGCCGTTCAGACGGCGCCGTCCCGCCCAGGGCGCGCGCCGGTAGTAGGCCTCGTCGCGCGCCCAGGCACCGGCCGCGCCGACACCCATCGGCTCACCGATCACGCCGTCGGCGACCAGGGCGCGGATGGCGGGCACGGCGTGCGAGCCGAGCGACTGGAAACCGACCTGGCAGGCCACGCCCGCTGCGGCCACCGCGTCGGTGATCCGCCGGAAGTCGGCGTACGAAGGGGCGGGCGGCTTCTCCAGGAGCAGGTGCACGCCCCGCGCGGTGGCGGCGACGGCCAGGTCGGCGTGGGTGGGGATGGGTGTACAGATGACGGCGACGGCGGCCGATGTGGAGTCGAGCAGAGCGGCGAAGTCCGGGGACTGGGCGGGCTCGCCCGGCACCGCGTCGAGCTCGGCACCGGTCAGCGGCTCGAGCTCGCAGATCCCCACGAGCCGTACGAGACCGTCCTGTTGGAGCCGGCGGATGTTCTCCAGGTGCCATCTGCCGTGCCCGCGCGCCCCGGCGAGGACGAGCGGCAGCGGGGCGTCCCCCCGCTGAAGGGCGAGGCTGCTCACCCCTTCACCGCCCCGGCGCTGAACCCCGTGACAAGCCACTTCTGGATGAACGCGAACACGATCACCACGGGCAGGGCGGCGATGACGCCACCCGCCGCGAGTGCGCCGAGGTCGACGCTGTCGGCGCCCATCAGGGTGGCGAGGCCGACCGGGATCGTCTGCTTGTCCTGGTTGGAGAGGAACATCAGGGCGAACAGGAAGTGGTTCCAGCTGTGCACGAAGGCGAAGGAGCCGACCGCGATCAGACCCGGCCGCAGGAGGGGCAGGACGACGGCGCAGAAGGCGCGGAAGCGTCCGCAGCCGTCGACCCAGGCTGCCTCCTCCAGGGAGTACGGCACATTCTTGATGAATCCGCTGATCAGGATCATCGAGAGCGGCAGCTGGAAGACGGCCTCGGCGATGATGACGCTGCCGAGCGAGTTGATCATCTGGAGATTGGCGAAGATCTGGAAGAGCGGCACCAGCATCAGCGCGCCGGGGATGAACTGCGAGCACAGCAGCGCCAGCATGAAACCGCGCTTGATCTTGAAGTCGAAGCGGGCGAGTGCGTAGCCGCCCGCGAGGGCGACGAGCGTCGTCATCAGCATCGACAGGAGGCCGACGATGAGGCTGTTCTGGAAGAAGAGAGCGAAGCTGCGCTCCGTCCACACCTTGTCGAAGTGCTCGAACGTGATCGGCCAGGGGAGCAGCGAGGTCGAGCCCGCAGGGCGGATCGCGAAGAGCAGCATCCAGTAGAAGGGGATGAGGGTGAAGAGGAGGTAGAGGCCGAGCGGGAGGTAGATCTGCCAGCGGGGGGCCTCGTCCCAGGGGCGCCGCTTGGGCGTGCGCGGGCCGTCGGCGCGGGGCTCGGTGGGGGCGGTGGTGCCCGCCATGTCGGCTTCCCTGTTCAGGTGCTGCGTGGTGCTCACTTGTCCTGACCTCCGAACTTGCTCAGCCGCAGATAGACCATCGAGCAGAAGAGGAGGATCACGAACGCGATGGAGGTCAGCGCGGAGGCGTAGCCGAAGTCGTGCGAGTCGACGGCGATGGACGCGATGCGCAGGGGCAGGGTCGTCGTCTCGCCCGCGGGTCCGCCGCCGGTGAGGGTGTAGAGCAGGTCGACGTTGTTGAACTCCCAGACCGCGCGGAGCAGCGTGGAGAGGATGATCGCGTCCTTCAGGTGCGGCAGCGTGATGTGGAAGAACTGCCGGAAGCGGCTCGCGCCGTCCACCTCGGCGGCCTCGTACAGATCCTTCGACACGGACTGCAGGTCGGCGAGGATGAGGATCGCGAAGAAGGGTACGCCGCGCCAGAGTTCGGCGACGACGACGGCCGGGAAGACGGTGCTGGTGTCCGAGAGCCAGGACGTTCCGTACGAGCCGATCCCCATGTCCGCGAGGTAACGGGTGATGCCCGTCTGGGAGTTGAAGATGAGGAGCCAGATCGTCGAGGTGAGCACGCCGGAGACGGCCCACGGCGAGAAGACCATGGCGCGGGCCATCGCACGGCCGATGAAGGTCTGGTTGACGATCAGGGCGAGTCCCAGGCCGAGGAGCAGTTGCAGGACGACCTCGACGACCACCCACTGCAGGCTGAAGCCGAGCGTCTGCCAGAACTGCGGGTCCTTGGTGAACGCGGTGACGAAGTTGTCGAATCCCGCGAAGCCGTTGCGCCAGGGCTTGGTGGGGTTGTAATTGCGCAGGCTGTAGTAGAAGACGCTGATGACCGGGTAGGCGATGAAGCCCACCATCAGGAGCCCGGCCGGCGCGATCAGCAGATACGGGAGGCGGCGCGGGGTCGCTCCCGTTCGGCGCCGGTGCGCACCCGGTGTGCGGCGCCGGGGCGGTGGCTGCGGTGGCGCTTTCGCCACGGCTGAGGCCATGTCTGCTTCTCCGTTCTCATGGGCGGCACACAGTCGGCGAGATGAAGCGCTTCGCAGACGTTGTTCGAAATCTCGTACAAAGGAAGACGGGCAATGAGGGGAGCGGCCTGGAGGGCTCAGCCCACGTACGGGTCGGGGACCTCGCCCTCGCGGGCCAGGAACGCGAAGTCACAGCCGGTGTCGGCCTGGGTGATCTGCTCGCTGTAGAGCGCGCCGTAGCCACGTCCGTACCGCGCGGGCGGCGGCGTCCACGCGGCCCGGCGCCGCTCCAACTCTTCCTCTGCTACGTCGAGATGGAGCGAGCGCGCCTCGACGTCCAGGGTGATCAGGTCTCCCGTACGGACGAGGGCGAGCGGCCCGCCGACGTACGACTCGGGAGCCACGTGCAGCACACACGCCCCGTACGACGTGCCGCTCATCCGCGCGTCGGAGATCCGCACCATGTCGCGCACCCCCTGCTTCAGCAGATGATCGGGGATCGGCAGCATCCCGTACTCGGGCATGCCGGGACCGCCCTTGGGGCCCGAGCCGCGCAGCACGAGGACGTGGTCGGCGGTGATGCCGAGCTCGGGGTCGTTGATGGTGCGCTGCATCTGGCGGTAGTCGTCGAAGACGACCGCGGGCCCTGTGTGCCGCAGCAGGTGCGGCTCGGCTGCGATGTGCTTGATGACGGCGCCGTCCGGACAGAGGTTCCCGCGAAGCACGGCCACGCCGCCCTCGTCGGCGAGAGGCTTCTCGCGGGGGCGGATGACCTCGGGATTGTGCACGACGGCGCCCGCGAGCTGCTCCCGCAGGGTGTCGTGGGCGACGGTGGGGCGGTCCAGATGGAGTACGTCGGTCAACTGGGCGAGGAACGCCGGGAGTCCGCCCGCGAAGTGGAAGTCCTCCATGAGGTACTGCCCGCCGGGGCGCAGGTTGGCCAGGACCGGCACGGTCCGCGCGATCCGGTCGAAGTCGTCGAGCGTGAGCCGTACGCCGCTGCGGCCCGCCATGGCGATCAGATGGATCACGGCGTTGGTGGACCCGCCGAGCGCGAGGACGGTGGCGACCGCGTCCTCGTACGCCTCCGCTGTCAGGAACTCGGACAACTTCAGTTCCTGGTGTACGAGTTCGACGATCCGCATCCCGGACGCGGCCGCCATCCGGTCGTGCCCTGAGTCCACCGCGGGGATCGAGGAGGCGCCGGGCATCGTCACGCCGAGTGCCTCGGCGGCGGCGGTCAGCGTCGACGCCGTACCCATGGTCATGCAGTGGCCGGGGGAGCGGGCGAGGCCGTTCTCCAGCTCCGCCAGCTCGCAGTCGCCGATGAGACCGGCGCGCTTGTCGTCCCAGTACTTCCACATGTCGGTGCCGGAACCGAGCACCTCGTTGCGCCAGTGCCCCGGGAGCATGGGCCCGGCCGGCACGAACACGGTCGGCAGGTCGACGCTGGCCGCGCCCATGAGCAGGGCGGGCGTCGTCTTGTCGCAGCCGCCGAGCAGCACGGCGCCGTCCACCGGGTAGGACCTGAGCAGCTCCTCGGTCTCCATGGCGAGGAGGTTGCGGTAGAGCATCGGGGTGGGCTTCTGGAAGGTCTCCGAGAGCGTGGAGACGGGGAATTCGAGGGGGAAGCCGCCCGCCTGCCACACCCCGCGCTTGACCGCCTGGGCGCGGTCGCGCAGATGCACGTGACAGGGATTGATGTCGGACCAGGTGTTGAGGACCGCGATGACGGGCTTGCCCAGGTGCTCCTCGGGCAGATAGCCGAGCTGCCGGGTGCGGGCCCGGTGACTGAAGGACCTCAGGCCGTCCGTGCCGTACCACTGGTGGCTGCGCAGTTCGTCGGGCCTCATATCGCCCACGCCTTCACGAGCGCCGCTATCTCGTCGCGCCGCTCGTCGGGCAGGACCCGGCTCGGCGGGCGCACCTCGCGGCGGCACAGGCCGAGCGCGGCGAGGGCCTCCTTGACGACGGTGACGTTGTCGGCGGAACTGTCGGCGGCGCGCAGCTCCTCGAAGCGGCGGATGCGCTCCCAGACGTCCATGGCCGCCGGATAGTCACCCGCCCGCAGGGCTTCCAGCATGCGGAGCGACACCTCGGGTGCGACATTGACCAGGCCCGACGTGAAGCCGGTGGCGCCGACGGCCCAGTACGCGGGGGCGTACAGCTCGGCGAGCCCCGCCACCCACACGAAGCGTTCGAGGCCCGCGTCCCGCGCGAACGCGGCGAAGGCGGCGGCGTCCGGCGTCGCGTACTTCGCGCCGATCACATTAGGGCACAACTCACCCAGATCCGCGAGGCATTGACCGGTGAGGCGCGGATTGCGGATGTACGGCACGACACCGAGTTCGGGCACAGCATCGGCGACGGCACGGTGGTAGTCGACCCAGCCGTCCTGGGACACGTACGGATGCACCGGCTGATGCACCATCACCATGTGCGCACCGGTGTCCCGCGCGTGCCGTGCGGCGCCGATCGCGGTCGGCAGGTCATGTCCGACGCCGACGAGCACGGTGGCGCCGTTCCCGTTCGCCACCTCCATGGTCAACTCGGTGACCAGGCGCCGCTCGTCGGGGCTCAGAGCGTAGAACTCGCCCGTGTTGCCGTTCGGGGTCAGCGTGCGCACGCCGCCGTCGACGAGGCGTCGCACCAGGGCGCGGTAGGTGTCACGCTCCACGGAGCCGTCCTCGGCGAAGGGGGTCACCGGGATCGCGACGACATCGGCGAGGGCGGAACGAAGCTCGGCGAAACTGGAGTGGTGTCCGGGTCCGGTCATGAAAGCTCCCCCTCCGGGAACGCCCGCTGCACGAACGAGGCGATGTGGTCATGGAGTCCGCGGGCAGCCGCGTCTGCTTCCCCCGCGAGCGCGAGCCGCAGGATCTCCCGGTGCTCGGCCGCCTCCCGCTCCCAGGAGGGCAGGGTCGCCCAGGCGACGGCGGAGACCAGGGCCGCCTGGTCGCGCACGTCGTCGAGCATGCGGGAGAGCAGCGGGTTGCCGCACGGAACGTAGAGCGCGCGGTGGAACTCGCGGTTGGCAAGCGAGCGTTCGGCCGCGTCCGCCGCGGTGTCGGCCCGCTCCAGGGCGTCGCGCGCCTCCTCCAGGAGGGCGCCGGACCTGACGGTGCGCCGCAGGGCCTCCGGTTCGAGCAGGAGGCGTACGTCGTAGACCTCCTGCGCCATGGCCGCGTCCACCGTGCGCACGGTGGCGCCCTTGTACTGGCTCATGACGACGAGCCCGGTCCCGGCGAGTGTCTTCAGCGCTTCCCGTACGGGCGTCTTGGAGACCGCGAACTGGGCGGCGAGTTCGGTCTCGACGAGTGGCTGACCTGGGGCCAGCTGCCCGGTGAGGATGCGGTGCTTGACCGCCTCGAGCACGTACTGCGTGCGCGAGGGGATGGGGTGGGGCGCAAAGTTCATCGATGCTCTCAGTCGTCGTGCGGCCGTCGTGCAGCCATCGTGCGTGCAGCCATCGCGTATCGCGTCTCATATATGACGTACGAAGTACGACGCGATGAAAGTAGGGCGCCGACAGGCCCACGTCAATGTTTCGCGCAGGAAAACCCGTTCGAGATCTCGGAGTTGGGCCGGGCGGACTCGAAGCGCTTCGACGGTTCCTGTCCGAACCGTTGACGTACCCGTCCCGGCTCCCTACCTTGTCCCGGCAAGCGCTGGCCGGCGCCTCGTTGGCGGCCTTCGGACTGACCCCGGCGGGATGCGGCGGCGGAAGCGGGTCGGGGGACGGGACCGTCACCATCCGGTACGCGTGGTGGGGCTCCGACGACCGTGCACCGGGCCTTGAGATCGGCCGAGGCAAGGTGTCCGAGGTGTTCGCCGACCAGGCGCAACACCTGGTCGTCCTCGGTGGTGAGGTGCCCCGGGGTCGCGGATCGCGACTCCGGACGGGCCGAGCGCGACGAACGGGGCGTTGATGGTGCGAAGCTGCTTCTTACTCATCGGCAGCCGCCGCCTCCAGCGCCTTCCTGGCTCGGCTCTTCGCCGACCGGCGCCCGTACAGGCGGGCGCAGAACGACGTCAGGACCTCCATCATGTCCCCTACCAGGTCGTCCTCGACCTCATCGTCATCGAGGACCACCAGGCGGCGGCCGGTGGCGGACAGAGCGGCCTCGATCAGTTCGACGTTCATGCGGCCGAGGCGGTCCTTGTGCTCCACCACCACGGCGGTCACCGCCGGATCAGCCAGCAGGCGACACGCCTTCGTACGAGCACCGTTCATGCCCGAGGCGATCTCGGATTCGATCCGGACGACCTGGTGACCGGCCTGCACGGCCCACGCCGACAACCGTGCGGTCTGCCGCTCCAGATCGCTCTTCTGGTCGTGTGAGGAGACGCGGGCATACACGCCGACACCACCAGTCACCGGGGGTGAGGCATACGCGTCGATGTTCACCAGGATCGTGCGCGGTCCCACCCGGTGCGCGGGCACCGGCAAGGTGCCCTCATGAAACCAGCGGTATGCCCGAAGAAGGTCGCCCGGATCAAGCCCAAGTCGGCCGTGGCCGCCGAGATCGCCGGCTCCGAGTTCACCTGGGACAACTCGACTACTGCCGCTACTTCAACCGCCACCAAGGTCGAGCAGAAGGAGCGCTACGGCAAGGACTTCGGGAGCCTGCTGCTCTTCCAGGGGCACTCCCGCCAGGACGCGTACGCCGCCGAACCTCGCCCTGGTCGGCGACGAGCTCCCTGGCTAAACGCCTGTTCCTGAAGCGTCCATGTCGGAACGTCGACCGGGGGCGTCGCATGAGGGGTGGACGACGTAGCGAACGAGGACGAGGTGAACCGCTCTCCGGGGCTGAGAGGCGCCGCCGAGCCTGGAGCGGTTCACCTCACGGTGTTCAGCCGCAGGGCGGCCGGTACTCCAGTCCTGGAAAGTATCGGGACCATTCGGCTCGGGTGATCGTGGGGTGGGCCTGGGCGCAGGCGTGGGAGACGGCGGTCTGCGTGTCGGTGTCCCAGATCTGTGCGGTGTGGTCGGCGCCCGCAGTGATGATCCTGCCGCCGTCCGGGGTGAACGCCACAGACTGGACGGCGCCGAGGTGCCCGGTGAGGACGGGGAGGGAGGCGGGACGGCCGGCGCGGCCCAGGTTCCATAAGCGGACCGAGCGGTCGTAGCTGCTGGTGGCAAGGGTCCTGCCGTCCGGGCTGAATGCGATCCCGCTGATGACGTCGTCGTGGCCGCGCAGGACGTCGGAGGGGGATGGGTCGCGGAGGTCGGTGACGTTCCACAGCCGTACCGTCCGGTCGTCGCTGCCGGAGGCCAGGGCCCTGCCGTCCGGACTGAACGCGAGTGCGTCGACGAAGTCCTTGTGGCCGGTGAGGACAGCGAGTTGGGCGGGGTGCCGGGGGTCGGTGACGTTCCACAGCCGTACGGTCCGGTCGTCGCTGCCGGAGGCCAGGGCGCGGCCGTCGGGGCTGAAGGCCACGGGTTTGACGTTGAGGGTGTGCCCGGTCAGTTCGGCCAGGCGGACGGGACGGGCGGCATCGGTGACGTCCCACAGCCGGATCGTGTGGTCGTAGCTGCCGCTGGCCAGGGTCTTGCCGTCAGGGCTGAAGGCCACGGAGAAGACGGTGTCGGTGTGGCCGGTGAGGGGCGGGCCGTACGGGGTTGGGTAGTGGGGGTCGGTGATGTTCCACAGGCGGATCGTGTGATCGCGGCCGCCTGTGGCCAGAGTGTGGCCGTCAGGGCTGAAGGCGACCATGGCGATGGTGTCGGCGTGGCCGGTGAATGTGGCCAGTCCGACGGGGCGACGCGGGTCGGTGATGTTCCACAGGCGGATGGTGCGGTCGAAGCTGCTGGTGGCGAGCGTGCGACCGTCCGGGCTGACCGCCGCCGAGCTGACGACCTGGGTGTGGCCGCTGAGGGTGGTGGCCATGGTGCTGAGCAGTGCATCCCGGGTGGAGTGCTCAGGCGCGAGCCGGTATGCGGCGAGGCCGAGCTGGGCGGCGAGTGAGGGCCTGAGCAGTCGGAGTCCCACCGCCTCCCCGGCGGCTCTCTGGGCGAGGGCCGCATTGCGCTGCTGGGCAACCTTGCCTTCGACGTGTATGGCGTACACGGTCGCTGCGCTCGCGGAGATGAACAGGACAGCCAGGAGCGCGACGAGTTGGCGAAGTCGGCGCACTCGACGGCGTCCACGCGTCGCTTCCGCAGCCTCGGCGGCGGTGCTCGCGTCGAGGAACGCTCGTTCCCGCGAGGTCAGCCCAGCCAGGTCGCGGGCCAGATCCAGCCGCGTGCCCCGGTATAGGGCGCTGGGGTCCCGATCCAGCGACTCCCACACGTCGGTCGCCTCGGTGAGGCGGCGGTGGACGCGCAGCGCCTCACGGTCCCGCGCGATCCAGCCGCGCAGCCGGGGCCAGGCCGTGATCAGGGCCTCGTGAGCTAGATCGACGGTACCTTCGGAGAGGGTGAGCAACCGGGCTCGTACCAAGCTCTCCAGGACTGCGGTGGTGTCCTGGGGGTCGTCGGCGAGGTCGAGTTCGGCGCGGTCGGCGGGGCGGCGGGTGTCGGGGGCGCCGTCACCGGGGCTGATCAGACGTAGCAGGACGCGGCGGGCCAGGACCGCCTGGGCATCGGTGAGCCGGGTGTATACATCCTCGGCGGTACGGGAGATGGAGCCGTGCAGCCCGCCCGCTTCCTCGTAACTGACCTCGGTCAGGGTGCGGCCCCTGCGGTGGCGCCAGGTTTCCAGCAGTGCGTGCGACATCAGTGGCAGGGCACCGGGTTCCCCGTTGACCTCAGTGAGGATCCGAGCGGTCAGGGCCCGTTCCACGATCAGTCCGGCGGCCGCAGCCGGCTTCACTATCGCCGCCCGTAACTCCTCGGAGCTCATCGGGCCGCTCAGTAAGGTGGCGTCCTGCAACGCGGCGGTGAGCCCGGCGTGCTCGGTGCAGCGGCTGAGGAAGTCTGCCCGCACCGCGACGATCACCCGTAGTCCGCTGCCGGGTTTCCGCGCCATCAGGAGCCGGTCGATGAAAGCGGTCCGCTCGGCCGGGTCGGTACAGAGCGTGTACAGCTCCTCGAACTGGTCGACGATCAGCCAGGTGTCGCCGTCCCCGTGCGGTGCGGCGGCGAGGCGCTCGCCGTGAGCCCTCATCGGGTGCTCACCAGGTGTGAGGATCCGTACGGCCGCCAGGCTCAGGCTGGACCGGTCCGCGTTCCGCAGCCGGGGGATCAGTCCGGCACGCAGCAGCGACGACTTCCCGCTCCCGGAGGGCCCGAAGACGGCCGTGAACCGGTGCGCCGTGGCAAGGTCGACTAGCCGGTCCACAAGGTGATCACGGCCGAAGAACAGCGCTGCGTCGCCCAGCTCGAAGCGCGCCAGGCCCCGGTACGGCGGATCGGCGTCGTCCTGCGCCGGCCGCTGCGCCGCCTTCCCAGCCGCCTCGTGCCAGCGCCGCTCCCACTCCGTCACGTCGCCACCACAGACCTGTGCGTAGGCGAGCGTGAGCGGCAGTGACGGCAACCGCCGCCCGGCAGCCGCCTGAGACAGGGCCGTCACCGAATACGCGACCTGCCTCGCCATCGCCCGGTAGGTCGGCCTGCCGGCCTCCTGGCGCAACTTGCGTAACTCAGACGCGAACCGCTGTATCGGCCCGTCATCCGGATTCATCGGAGCCTCACTACGCCCCATGTGCTCATCCCCGTTCCACGATTGGCCCCAGTCGTGCGGCGTTTACGTTAAGCAGGCGAAACGGCGCCCACAAGCGGATCCACGCCCCCTCAGCAGGAGTGACGCGATTGTTCACAGCAATGGAAGGGGACTGCTGAACAACCCGGCGTCCGCTGAACTGGATATCGCAAGGCCACGGGGAACACCGCAGACCCAGGCTCTCTCACCAAGTAGTGATGTCCACCGATGGCCTCCCTGCCCACCAAGGAGGAAATGGATGTTCAAAAAACACGGACTCGTCGGAGCGCTGTTAGCGCTCGCGGCCACGAGCCCTCTGCTGCTCTCCGGCACGGCTCACGCCGCACCGGAGGGAGAAGCACGTCCCGCCGCTCTGGTGTGCGGATATAACGACAACGACGGCCACGGTAACGCCGTGTGGCGAAACTGCGGAAACTTCCACCACCTGATCAAGACCACTACTTGGTTTGGGTCAGAGAGTTACCAGTGCGTGGCGGCCTACACGAACTACCATTTGGGCGCCACCTGGTTCATCGACAACTCTGTGTACGCCGACGGCGTAGGCTGCAGGCCGTAGTCGCCCCTGGGCGGCCCTTGACGAATGGACCGTTCGGCGAGTGCTCGGATTCGACGACGGGCTGGGTGTCCGGGCTACCCGCATTCGAGAGTTAGCTTGTCCTGATACGAAAATTCGTGGAAGGCAAATACCCCGAGGCTGGTCAGGCTGCTTCGGCGGGTTGCAAAGTGACCTGATAGCCGAGCTGGCTGACCAGCCGCCGGGTGGCGCGGGTCCTACCGGTGCGTTCCAGGATCTCCAAAGCGTTGTCACCTAGTTTGAAATGCGCGTCCCGCTCGGACTCGACCAGCACTTTCGACTCGGCCACGAGCTCGGCGTAGATCACCACATCGTCAACGAGGCCCAGTTCGACCGCTTCCAGCGGTCCCTGGACAACGTCCGCAACATCACCCCCGAACTGGACCGCACCGAGCACAGCGCCGAGTTCGTCGACCTGGTGGCGGTCTGCGCGCAGTTCGTGGCCGCAGCCGGACGGATCGTGCCGGGCCTGCGCGGCCGGCACTACCGTCACTCCGAACGCGAGACCGGGGAAGTGGGCCTGGCCGAGGAGACGGCGGCGCTGCTGCGCGGCGGTGAGCAGGCCGTGGGGCGGGTTTGCCTGCCCACGTTCACGCCGACGCCGTGCTGGCCGCGCTGTTGGAGGTACGCCCGGCGGGCCTGCGGATCGGGCAGCTGACGCACGCCACCGAGCGCACCCGCTCGCAGTGCTACACCGGGATCCGGCACCTGCGCGCGATCGCCGCGGACCAGGGCCTTGCCCCGGTCACCTGGGATCGCATCGACGGCTACCGGGTCGCTGACCTGCCCGAGGTCTGGATCCGCTACGAGCGCGCGTTCTTCGCCATCGAGCACCGCCGGGTCGAGAACTTCCTGGCCGGCACCCTGGCCGCGCACCGCCAGAAGGAGCCTCGGCTGCTGGTCGATCTCGTGGTCACCCCGGCCGACGTCACCGACAGCGCCTACGCCGGCGACCTGGTCGACTGGGCCGCCGCCGAGCTCCGCATCGCCCTGCGGATCGTGCGTCGCCCCGTCGAACAGAAGGGATTCGTGTTGCTACCGAGAGGCTGGGTGGTGGAGAGGCCGATCGCCTGGTTGATGCGGGCACGTCGAAACTGCCGGGACTGCGAACGCTTGATCATCCACACGGAAGCGCACCTGGTCTGGAGCGCTGTTCACCTGATGTCCCGGCGGCTCGACCGGTTGTCAGCCGCCTCCCACGAGCTCCAGCCAGTGCAGAACGCCGCCTGACGAGCGCCTCCGTGACCCGGCCTACCGCCCCAGGCCCAAACCGCGGCGGATCGCCGGCACCGTGACGGCGATCCCCGCGCCACCAACAATCATGAACGTCCGCGAGCCACTGACCAGCGCATTCAGATGAGAAACAGGTTCTAACTACCGGACACGGTAAGGGAGTTGGTGGTGAAGTCGAGACCGCCTGCCGAGCCGCTGATCTCGTAGCCGAACTGCACGTCGCCGATGGTCTCGTTGCCCATCCAGCCCTTGGTGTTCTTGATCCACTTGAGGATCGGCAGGACGTCGACGGTCCCGGACGAGGAGTCCGAGGTGCGCAGGAACGAGAAGACCTCGTTGGCCCCGTTGCTGCCCTTGTAGACCGCCCAGGTGTGGCCGCCCAGGCTGACGGTGCCCTGGGCGGTGCCGAGGGGGCCGACGTTCCCGTTGTAGTTGACCCAGAGCATGATCTCGTAGTCGTAGTCGGTGTCCCAGATGTCGTACGACGAGTTGTAGTCGCCTGCCGAGGGGACCTTGACGTTGTACGAGCTCTTCAGTGAGGAGAGCGAGTCGACCGGCTTGCCGATGACCTTCTTGGAGTTGGGGTAGGACTTGATGCCGCTGGTGTTGGGGTGGTTGGCGTGCACGCTCCACTTCGTGCCGGAGTCCGCCGATATGCACTGGCTGCCCGCGCCCGAGCCCCAGATGTTGTTGTAGAGGGTGTAGCCGTTGAGGCTGGTGTTGCCCCACTGGTCGCAGGAGCTCCAGACGGCGGCCTGGGCGGGGGCCGAGGCCATCCCGAGCACGGCGCCGGCCGCCAGCGTGGGGGCGAGCAGCAGTCGGGTCAGGGTGCGGCGGGGGTGTCGTGTCATGGGTCGTGTCATGTGTCGTCTCCAGGGTGGGGCGAGGAGTGCCGCGGGTCCGGGGTGGACCCGCGGTCGTCGTCGGCGCGGCGCAGGACGGCCACGCCGTGGCGGCCGAGGGTGATCGCGCCCTCGGTCTTCCTGCCGGTCAGCAGATCGAGGTGCCTGCCCGGCACGGGCACGGTCACCTGCTCTCGGCCGTCGCGCAGGCCGTGGTGCAGGAGGAACAGAAGATCGCCGCGGCGTACGGCCTCCACTCCGCGGGGGAGGTCTGCGAGCGAAGGCCGTACGCCTGCTTCGGCGGCCACGCGCGCGAGCAGGTCGCGCAGGGCCCCGGGTTCGGGGAGCGTGGACAGATACCAGGCGCGGTCGCGGCGAAGGACCGCCGGAAGACCGTCGAGCTCGCCGCCCTGGTACGCGGCGACCGTCTCGGCGCCGTCGTCGGCCTTGAGCTCCTCCGACCAGAGCGTGCCGGTGAAATCGCCGCAGTCCACGCTCTCCCCGGCCTCAAGGGGCCACCACTCGTGCACCGTGCGGATGCCGAACAGCGCGCGGAGGCGGGCGTCCATGCCGCCGGGCCGCACCCGGTCGTCCGCGTCGGCCACACCGGTGAGGAAGCCGCAGACGAGGGTGCCCCCGTCGCGTACGTACGACAGGAGGTTGTCGATCGCGGTGTCGGTGAGGAGATAGAGGTGCGGTACGACGACCAGGCGGTACGGGGTCAGGTCGTGCTCGGGGTGGGCGAAGTCGACGGCGGTGTTCGTCTCCCACAGGGCGCGGTGCCAGGCGCGGAGGACCTCCGCGTGGTCGACCAGGGACGAGGGGCGGCCCTCCTGCTGACTCGCCCACCAGGAGTCCCAGTCCTGCAGGACGGCCACGTCGGCCGCGACGCGCGTGCCCGCCACTTCGGGGCCGACCGCCGCGAACTCGGCGCCGAGCTCCTTGACCTCCTGGAAGGTGCGGCCGTGCTCGCCCGCGTGGCTGAGCATCCCGGAGTGGAACTTCTCCGCGCCCTGCCGGGACTGGCGCCACTGGAAGTAGCAGACGGCGTCCGCGCCGCGTGCCACCGCCTGCCAGGACCAGAGGCGGTTAAGGCCGCGCGGCTTGGGATGGTTCACGCCACGCCAGTTCACCGGACCCGCCGCCTGCTCCATCAGCATCCACGGACCGCCCCGCGCCTGGGAGCGCGTCATGTCCTGCACCAGCGCGCCCTGTTGGGCCCCGAGCGGGTCCCTGGGGTCGGGATAGATGTCGACGGAGACGACGTCCTCGTGCGCGGCCCACTTCCACGCGTCCTGCCCCGACCACAGCGGCATGAAGTTGGTGGTCACCGGCAGGTGCGGCGTGTGCGCGGCGACGATGTCACGCTCGGCGCGGTAGCACTCGAGCAGCGAGTCGGACGTGAAGCGCTTGAAGTCCAGGACCTGGGCGGGGTTCTTCAGATAGTGGGCGCGGCGGGGCGGCAGGATCTCCGCCCAGTTGTCGTAGACCTGCCCCCAGAATGCGCTGCCCCAGGCCGAGTTGAGCGCGTCGACCGAGGCGTACTTCGCCCTGAGCCAGCGACGGAACGCGACCGCCGCCTCGTCGCCCCAGTCGTAGGTGCAGTATTCGTTGTTGATGTGCCACATGGTGAGCGCGGGGTGGCGTGCGTACCGGGCCGCCAGGTCCTCGGTGACGGCTGCGGCGAACCTGCGGTAGACGGCGCTGGAGTGCGCGAAGTGCTGACGCGAGCCCCACCACTCCACCTGGCCGTTCTCGTCCCTGGGCAGCGTCTCGGGGTACAGGCGGCCGAGCCACGGCGGGGGAGCGGAGGTCGGCGTCGCAAGGACGACACCGATGCCGTTCTCGTGCAGCAGATCCATGAGCCGGTCCAGCCAGCCGAACTCCCGCTCCCCGGGACGGGGTTCGATCTTCGCCCAGGAGAAGACGCCGAGGGTGACGGAGTTGACCGACGCCTCGCGCATCAGACGTACGTCGTCGAGCCAGACCTCCTCGGGCCACTGCTCGGGGTTGTAGTCGCCGCCGAACAGGATCCGGCCGCGGGTGGTGTCGTCGAGGGATGGCATATCGGTGGGTCAGCCCTTCACTGCGCCGGTGAGCATGCCCTGCTTGAAATGCCGCTGCACGAACGGCGAGAGGACGGCGACCGGCAGAAGTGCCAGGACCATCACGGCCATCTGGATGGCGAGCGGCGACAGGTGCCCCGTGTTGATCGCCTGGGCAAGGCCCGTCGGCTTCTGCTGTTTGATCACGAGCTGCTGCATGACGTTCTGCAGCGGCATCATGTCCGGGTCGCTGAGGTAGATCGACGCGTTGAACCACGCGCTCCAGTAGCCGACCGCGTAGAAGAGAGTGATGACCGCGATCACCGCGCGGGACAGGGGCATGACGATCCGCAGCAGGATGCGCAGGTCCCCGGCCCCGTCGATGCGGGCGCTCTCGATCAGCTCCTGCGCCGTGCCCATGAAGAACGCCCGCAGGACGAGGATGTTGAAGACGTTCAGGGCGCTCGGCAGGATCAGCGACAGATAGGAGTCCGTGAGGCCGAGGCCCTGCACCACCAGATACGTGGGGATGAGCCCGGCGCCGAAGAACATCGTGGCGACGATGACCAGGAGGATCGGGCGGTGCAGTACCGACCCAGGGCGCGAGAGACCGTACGCGCACAGGACGGACACCACCATGCTGAACAGCGTGCCGACGACCGTCACGAGCACGCTGACCAGCGCGGCCCGCGACACCTGGCCGCCCCCGAGCAGCTCCTGGTAGTGGACGAACGTGACGCCACGGGGGATCACCACGAGGCCGCCCGTCTCGGTGATCGTCCCGACCGAGGAGAGGCTGGTGACGACCACCACCCACACGGGGAAGAGGACCGCGAGGCAGACCAGGGTCAGCGTCACGCCCTTGGTGGCGAGCCCGGCCCGGGTCGGGGGCTCCTCCCACACCGGGCGCAGACCTGACCTGCTGCCCGGCTCGATGCCGAAGTTCAGCACGCTCATCGCTTGTAGACCCCCTGCTCGCCCATGAGGTGGGCGGCCTTGTTGGCCCCGAGCACCATCAGGAGGCCGAAGACGCCCTTGACGATGCCGATGGCGGCGCCGTAACCGAAGTTGCCGTTGTCCAGGCCTGTGTTCCACACATAGGTGTCGAGGACCTCGGATGCCGTGGGTCCCACGGCGGTGCGCTGGAGCAGGATCTGCTCGAAGCCGACCGTGAGCGCGTTGCCGACCTGGAGGACGAGCAGCAGAGCCACCACCGGACGCAGCGCGGGCAGCTGGATGTGCCACATGCGCCGCCAGCGGTTGGCGCCGTCCATCGCCGATGCCTCGTACAGGTCGGGGCTGACCGCGGCCAGCGCGGCGAGGAAGACGATGACGCCCCAGCCCGCGTCCTTCCAGACCATCTCGAAGGTGACGAGGAACTTGAAGAGACCCGGGTCGGTCATCAGGTCGAAGCCCTCGTGCCCGTGGTCCCGCAGGACCTGGGCGACGAGCCCCGCCCCGCCGAACATCTGCTGGAAGACCGTGATGACAAGGACCCAGGAGAAGAAGTGCGGCAGGTACAGGATCGCCTGGGCGATCGCCCGCACCCTCGGCCGCACGAAGCTGTTGACGAACAGCGCGAGCGCGATCGGCAGCGGGAAGAACAGCGTCAGCTGGATCGCGAAGATCGCGAAGGTGTTCCTCACCGCCTGCCAGAACAGCCGGTCCTCGACCATGTGCCGGAAGTGCTCGACGCCGATCCAGGGGCTCTGCGTCATCGCCTGGAACGCGTTGTCGGCGATGTAGGGGTCGTAGTCCTGGAAGGCGACGACATTGCCGATCAGCGGTACGTAGTTGAAGACGAGCAGGAGCAGCAGCGCGGGCAGCACCATCAGGAGCAGGACGCGGTCGCGGCGAAGCCGGTGGCGCAGCGGGACGCGGGCGGGTGCCTTCTTCGGCGGGGGCGCGGCTTCGGCGGGTGTCGTGGGCGTCCGCTCGGCGGTGGTGTCGCGCGCGTGAGTCGTGCTCTGGGCCATGTCAGGACGCCGCGTCGCCGGTCTCGTCAAGCAGCTTCTTGTACCAGTCGCGCAGCTTGTCGCCGCCGCCCGACTTCCAGTCCGACGCCGCCCGCTGCATGTCGCTGACCTTCTTGCGGCCGCGCACGATGTCCTTCTCCAGGTCCTCGAACTCGGCGTTCAGCTCGGTGTACCGGGTCGGCTCGATGATCATCATGCCGTGGAAGAGCGGCTTCTTCGTGTGCGCGCCCTGCCGCTGCTGCCACCCGACCATGCCCTCGGTGACGTCCGGCAGATCGGGATAGGCGACGAAGGGCGCGGGCGACGCGAGGTACTCGTACGTCGAGAAGACCTCGTTGTTGCCCTTGCCGTTCTTGGTGAGGACCCCGTCCTTGAACGTGTGGTGGACACCCTCGACGCCGTACATGCGCAGGCGCTGCTCCTTCGAACCGTAGGGAGCGGCCGTGAAGTTGGCGAGGGCGAGGATGTCCCGGATGGTCTTCTCGTCGGCCTTCTCGCTGATGAACGTCCAGATGTCGGCCGGCGGACGCGCGTACAGCGTGGGCGCACCGCCGTCGGCGGCGAAGTAGTCGAACGCCTCCATGCGGAACTTCTTGTTGTCCACGCGCTGCACGGCCGCCTTGCCGTACCAGTCGGACAGGTCCTGGCAGTACATCCAGACCTTGCCCGCAGCGCACAGGTCGCCGATGCTGCCCGTCTCGGCCTTCGCGTCGGGGTGGACGAAGCCCGCCGAGTAGAGCTTGCGCGACCACTCCAGGGCTTCCAGGTACTCGTCGGTCTCGTAGCGGTTGACGAGCTTGCCGCCGACGAGCTTCCAGTAGTACGGCTTCTCGGGCAGCACCCCGAAGATGCCCCAGGCCGCCCAGGTCATGTCGCCGCACGCCCACACCTTGCTCTTGGGCGCGTTGAGCTGCTTGCACAGGTCGTAGAACTCCTGGGCGCTCGTGGGCGCCTCGATCCCCTCCTTCTTGAAGAGGTCGGTGCGGTAGAACGGCGCGATGTTCGGCGTGGTGGCGGCGGGCATCGGCAGGCCGCGCAGCTTCCCGCCGAAGATGGAGCGCTGCCAGGCTCCGGTGGGGATCGCGGCGAGGTTCGGGTACTCCTCGACCTTGTCACCGCTCAAGTAGGGGCCGAGGTCGGCGAACTTGTTGGCGATGGCGCTCGGTATCTTGCCGGTCAGCTCCCAGCCGGGTACGACCACGGCGTCCGGGACGCCGCTGGAGGCGAGGACCGCGCCCAGCTTCTGGCCGTACGTATCGCCCTGCTGGTTCTGCCACTTGACGCGAACCCCGGCTGCCTCGTCCATCGCCGTCCAGTAGGGGTTGCCCTGCTTGGGCACGTTCCCCCAGATCGGCGCCATGACGGTGAACTCGCCGCCCTTGCCGAGCTTCTTCGGCACCGACACCTTCAGCTGATCGGCGGGCAGCGCCTTGGTGAAGCCCGCCGCCGAGCCGTTCTTGGCGGGGATGTCCGGGGCTGCGAGCTCCGACGCGGTGTACGCGGGGAGCAGGTCCTTCAGCTTCTTCCCCGTCGTGGTGCCCTCGTTCTTCGACCCGCTGCCTCCGCAGGCCGTGAGCAGTGGGGCCCCGCCGGCCACGACTAGCGCGGCGAGACCGGAGGAGGCGAGAAAGGTCCTCCGGCTCGAACGGGAGCCGGTGGAGCCGGTGGAGCCGGAGGACCCGGTGGAGCCTGTAGAGCCGGTGGATCTTGTGGAGAGGGAGTTCGGCGTCATTGCGTCAACCCTTCGTGGCGCGTGCCCAGACACACGGCGGTTACCGCCGGTCGGCATTCGAAGCGCTTCGATGTTGCTGCGAGGTTAAGTGAAGGCTTGGGTCGTCACAAGACTCGGTTCTGAATTCCTCCGACGACTCGGGGAGTTCCGTGTTTGCGCCAAGAATGCGTGGAGTGAGGGGTGTTGGTGGTCTGTTGCCTTGACATGGGCGTCACTGGCACTGAGCATCGAAGCGCTTCGAAGAACGATCTGTTCCTCCGTGCCCGCCGCTCGCCGCCCGCCGCTCGCCAAGGGGATCCGCACGTGATCGCAAGCCCACAGCCGCTCCAAGACCCGCAGACGCTGCCCTTCCGCGACCCCGAACTGCCCCTGGACCAGCGCGTGGACGATCTGCTGTCCCGGCTGACCACCGGCGAACGCATCGCGCTCCTGCACCAGTTCACGCCCGCCGTCGAACGGCTCGGCATCGCTCCGTTCCGCACCGGACAAGAAGCCCTGCACGGCGTCGCCTGGATGGGCCCCGCCACCGTCTTCCCGCAGGCCGTGGGGCTCGGCGCCACCTGGAACGACGACCTCGTGCGCAGAGTCGGCGAAGCCGTCGCCGCGGAGACGCGCGCCATGCGCGCACGGGACGACCGCGTCGGCCTCAACCTCTGGGCGCCGACGGTGAATCTCCTGCGCCACCCGCTGTGGGGCAGGAACGAGGAAGGCTATTCCGAGGACCCCCGCCTCACCTCCGCCATCGCCGTCGCCTACACCCGCGGCCTGCGCGGCGACCACCCGGACCACTGGCGCACGGCCCCCGTGCTCAAGCACTGGCTGGCCCACAACAATGAGACACTCCGGGACACTTCGTCGGCGTCCGTGCGCCCGCGCGTCCTTCACGAGTACGACCTGCGGGCCTTCCGCGCGGCCGTCGAAGCGGGCACCGTGGCCGGGGTGATGCCCGCGTACAACCTGGTAAACGGCCGCCCGAACCATCTCTCGCCGTACCTGCGCGAGCATCTGCGCACCTGGACCGACCAGGACCTGCTCGTCTGCTCGGACGCGGGAGCGCCCAGCAACCTCGTCGACTCCGAGAAGTACTTCGACACCCACGAGGAGGCGACAGCGGCAGCGCTCGTAGCGGGCGTGGACAGCTTCACCGACCACGGCACCGACGCGAGCATCATCACCGGACGCATCCAACGAGCCCTGGAACAGGGCCTGTTGACCGAGGGCGACATCAACACGGCCGTACGCCGTCAGCTGTCCGTCCGCTTCCGGCTCGGCGAGTTCGACCCCGGTCAGGGGCCGTACGCGGACCCGGCCACGCACGCCTTCGACACCCCCGGACACCGCGCACTCACCCAGGAGGCCGCCGAGCAGGCCGTCGTCCTGCTCAAGAACGACGGCCTGCTCCCGCTGCCCGAAGGCACGCGGATCGCGGTCGTCGGACTTCTCGCCGACGAGTGCAAGACCGACTGGTACAGCGGAACCCTGATCCGCCGCAGCACACCGCTCGACGGACTGCGCGAGCGGTTCGGCACCGACCGCGTCACCTTCACCGAAGGCGCGGACCGGGTACGCCTGAAGTGCGCGGCGGGATGGCTGCGCGTGCCGGACTCCGACGAGAACGGTCACGTACAAGACGCCGAGATCGCCCTGGACCCGGCCCTGCTCACCGGCCGCACCGATCTGGCGCCGCTGACCTGCGGCCCCGAGCCGACCGAGTTCGCCCTCGTGGACTGGGGATGCGGCACGTGGACGCTGCGCGCCCCCGACGGCCGCTACCTCTCGGTCGCCGACGACGGTTTCGTGCGTGCGTCCGCGGACCAGCCCGGCGGCTGGGTCGTACAGGAGACGTTCGCGCTGGTCGGCCACGGGGACGGCTACCTCATCGAGCACAAGGGGACGGGTGGGTACGTCTCTGTCGCCGCAGACGGCGTGAAGGTTGCCGAGGAGCCGCAGGTCTTCACCGTCGAGTTCCTGGAGCGCGGCGAGGACGCGGTGGCCCGCGCCGCCGCCGATGCCGACGCCGTGATCGTCGTCGCCGGGAACGACCCGCACATCAACGGCCGCGAGACCGAGGACCGCACGACCCTCGCCCTGCCGCCCCACCAGGAGCGGCTGTGGCGCGCGGCCCGAGCCGCCAACCCCCGCACGGCGCTCGCCCTGGTCTCCGCCTATCCGTACGCGGTCGCCGACGCGCACGCCCAACTGCCCGCACTCCTGTGGACCGCGCACGGCGGACAGTCCGCGGGCACCGCGCTCGCCCGGGTCCTCGCGGGTGACGTATCCCCGGCCGGACGCCTCCCGCAGACCTGGTACGCGGCCGACACCGACCTCCCGGACCTGCTCGACTACGACGTCATCGGCTCACGCCAGACCTACCTCTACTTCGACGGCACCCCGCTCTACCCGTTCGGGCACGGCCTCGGCTACTCCTCCTTCGCGTACGAGGACCTGGTGGCCGTCCGCGAGGGAGAGGCGCTCCGGGTCGCTGTCACCGTCACCAACACCGGGCCTCGCGACGCGGACGAGGTGGCCCAGCTCTACACCCGGGCACCCCGGGAAGCCGCCGCGGCCCTCGCTCTGCCGCACCGGCAGCTGGCCGCACACCGCCGCGTGCACCTCGCAGCCGGGGCCGCGTGCCGTCTGGAGTTCCAACTACCGCTTTCCGGGCTGGCGTTCTGGGACATGCGGCACGACCGCTGGGCCGTGCCGCCGGGCGCGTACGAGGTGCTTGCCGGAGCGTCGAGCAGCGACATCCGGCTCGCGGCGACCGTCGACGTCGAGGGCGACCCGATCGGCGCGAGGCCGGTCCGGGAGTCCGGTATCGCGGCGTCCGGCTACGACGAACAGCACGGCACCGAGATGGTCGACCGTTCCAGGACGAGCGGCGACGCCGTGCGCGCGGTGGACGGCGACACGGGTGAACTTCTCTTCCGTGACTGCGACTTCGGCGACGGTGTCTGTGGCGTCTCGGTCGAGGCCTCAGGAGCGGGGGCCGTCGACCTCATCGCGGGCAGCACCGCCACCACCGTGACCGTCCCGGCGACCGGCGGCGTGTACGACTACACCCTGCGCACCTCCGGCTTCACCGTGTCCGGAGTACGCGATCTGCGTGTGCGGTTGCGCGGCCCTCTGCGGCTCGCACGGGTCACCTTCACCGCCACCGCACAACAGAAGGAGACCGCATGAAGTTCACCGACGGTTTCTGGCTGATGCGCGACGGGGTGCGCGCCTCGTTCGCGACCGACGTGCGGGACATCAGGGAAGGCGACGGACGGTTCACGGCGTACGCCGCCGTCCACCGCGTCCGCGAGCGCGGCGACACCCTCAACACCCCGCTCGTCACCGTCGAATGCTTCTCGCCCGCCGACGGCGTCATCGGCGTCCGGGCGACGCACCACGCGGGAAAAGCAGCGAACGGAACGGAGTTCGGCCTGTCCGCCACCGAGGGCGCGGGGATCCTCAAGCGCGAAGGAAGCGTCACCGAACTCACCAGCGGACCGCTCACCGTGCGCCTGGACACCGACAGGCCCTGGGGCCTGGAGTTCCTCGACGCCGACGGGCAACGCCTCACGGCCGTCGAGCGCAGGGGCACCGGCTTCGCCACCGCGCCCGACGGCAGCCACCACATGATCGGCCAACTCGCTCTGGACGTAGGGGAGTACATCTACGGCCTCGGCGAACGCTTCACCCCGTACATCAAGAACGGCCAGAACGTCGACATCTGGCAGGCCGACGGAGGCACCAGCAGCGAGCAGGCCTACAAGAACATCCCCTTCCACCTCTCCTCGCGCGGCTACGGCGTCTTCGTCAACCACCCCGGAAAGGTCTCCTACGAGATCGGCTCCGAGTCCGTCGGCCAGGTCCAGTTCAGCGTCGAGGACCAGTCGATCGAGTACTACGTCATCGCGGGCCCCACGCCCAAGGACGTCCTGCGCCGCTACACCGGCCTCACCGGCCGCCCCGCGCTGCCGCCCGCCTGGTCGTTCGGCCTGTGGCTGACGACCTCCTTCTGCACGCCCTACGACGAGGAGACCGTCTCCGCCTTCGTGGACGGCATGGCGGAGCGTGACATCCCGCTCGGCGTCTTCCACTTCGACTGCTTCTGGATGCGCGAGTACCAGTGGAGCGACTTCCGCTGGGACCCGGAGGTCTTCCCCGACCCGGAGGGCATGCTGCGCAGACTCCGCGAGCGCGGCCTGAAGGTCAGCGTGTGGATCAACCCGTACATCGCGCAGAAGTCCGAACTCTTCGCCGAGGCCGCAGCCCAGGGGTATCTCGTCCGGCGCCCGAACGGCGACATCTGGCAGTGGGACCTCTGGCAGCCGGGAATGGCGCTGGTGGACTTCACGAATCCGGCCGCACGCGAGTGGTACGCCGGTCTCCTGCGCACCCTGCTCGACCAGGGCGTCGACTGCTTCAAGGCCGACTTCGGCGAACGCGTGCCCACGGACGTCGTCTGGCACGACGGCTCGGACCCCGAGCGCATGCACAACTACTACGCCCAGCTCTACAACAGCACGGTCTTCGAACTACTGGAGAAGGAACGCGGCCCAGGCCAGGCGGTCCTCTTCGCCCGCTCCGCGACGGCCGGCGGCCAGCAGTTCCCCGTGCACTGGGGCGGCGACTGCTTCGCCTCGCTCGGCGCGATGGCCGAGTCGCTGCGCGGCGGCCTCTCCCTCTCGCTCTCCGGCTTCGGGTTCTGGAGCCACGACATCGGCGGCTTCGAGGGCACACCCGACCCGGCGGTCTTCAAACGCTGGCTCGCCTTCGGCCTGCTCTCCTCGCACAGCCGCCTGCACGGCAACGTCTCCTACCGGGTGCCGTGGGCGTTCGGTGAGGAGGCGGTCGACGTGGCACGGAAGTTCACGCTGCTCAAGCACCGCCTCATGCCCTACCTGTACGCCGCCGCAGTCGAGGCCCACCGCACAGGCGTCCCCGTCATGCGCCCCATGCTCCTGGACTTCCCGGACGACCCCGCCTGCCGCACCCTGGACCGTCAGTACATGCTCGGCCCCGACCTCCTGGTCGCCCCCGTCTTCACCGCCGAGGGAGACGTCGAGTTCTACGTCCCCGAAGGCACCTGGACCCACCTGCTGACCGGCGAGAGCGTCCAGGGCCCCGCATGGCGCGTCGAGACCCACGGCTTCGACAGCCTCCCCCTGTACGTACGCCCCGGCGCCCTGCTCCCGCTGGGCGCCGACGACCAGCGCCCGGACGGTGACTGGCTCCAAGACCTCACCCTCCTGGTCACGCCGGACACGGACGGAGCCGAGATCACCGTGCCCGATCTCGACGGCAGGCCCGCGGCCGTCTTCCGCGCGGTACGGGACGGCGAGGAGGTCCGGGTCACCTCGGAGGGTGCCGCATCCAGCTTCCGGGTGCGGCCGGTGTAGAGCAGTACAGCGCTGCGGCACGGACCGGTCCCCCGGGCCGTGCCGCAGCGCTGTGTCAGGTGCCGAGCAGCCGGTCGTACTCCGCCTGCGTCACCGGCAGAACCGTGCCGTGCCGGGCACCCGCGGGCAGACCCGCGTCCTTCGTCTCGGTCCACTTGCCCGACGCGAGGTCCGTCGTCTCGAAGAGGACATAGCCGCGCCCGCCGAACTCGTCGATGAGCATGTACCACTTGTCCCCGGTGTTCGACCTGAACACCGCAGGACCCTCGCCCCGGTCGATCACACCCTTTCCGATGCAGTCGGCCACGAAGTCGTACGACGTGTCCGTCAGGTTCCTCGACTTCTCCGCGGTGATGAACTTCGAGCAGGGAGTGCCGGACGCGGGATCGCGCTCGTCCTTGGTGAAGCGGTAGTAGTCGCTGCCGTCCTTGACCACCGTGGAGTCGATCACCGAGTAACCCGGGTCGTTCCAGACCTTGGGCTTGCTGAAGGTGCGGAAGTCCTTCGTCGTCGCGTACAGCATCTTGTTGTACGTCGACCCGGTGTGGCCAGGGTCGTCGGCGCCGTAGACCTTGGACGCCCAGAAGACGACGTACGCCTTCAGCTTCTCGTCGTAGTACGCCTCCGGGGCCCAGGTGTTGCCCGCCGTGTCCGGGGCGACCTTCACCAGGCGCTGGTCGGTCCAGTGGATCAGGTCGGTGGACTCCCACACCATGACCGACTTGCTGCCGGTGCGCTGCACCTGGTCCCAGCTGCCGCCGCTCCCGCCGTACATCCGCAGATCGGTGGCGATCTGAAAGAACTTGTCGCCCTTCGGCGACCGGATGATGAACGGGTCGCGCAGCCCCTTGGTGCCGAGCTGCGAGGTGAGCACGGGCTTGCCGCCGTTCAGCTTCTGATACCGCGTGGGATCGTTGCCGCGGCTGAGCGCCATGCGGATCTGCTCGCCGTCCGCGGTGCCCTCACCGGTGAAATAGCTGAAGAGGTAGCCCGCGTACTTCTGCTCTGCCTTCGCCGGAGCCGTACCCGGGTGCGCGGAAGCGCCCGGGGCGGCGAGCAGGCCCGCCATCAGAGCAAGCAGCGGGATCAGGATTCTCGGGATTCTCGGGCGCAAGATGTGTCCTCTCGAAGGCCGGGGCGCCGCTCAGCGCGCCGAGAAGCTGTGCACCGTGCTCGACCGGTAGGTCTGGCCGGGCCGCAGCACCGTCGAGGGGAACTTCGGCTGGTTGGGGGAGTCCGGGAAGTGCTGCGTCTCCAGGCACAGACCGTCGCCCTGCCGGTAGGTGCGCCCCGAAGGCCCGGTGAGGGTGCCGTCCAGGAAGTTCCCGGAGTAGAACTGCACACCCGGCTCGGTCGTGGCGACCTTCAGGGTGCGCCCCGACTCCGGGTCCCGCAGCGTCGCGAAGTGCTCGGGGCGCTTCGTGATGCCCTTGTCCAGGACCCAGTTGTGGTCGAAGCCCTTGGCCGTCACCAGCTGCTCGTGCGAGACCCGGATGTCCTCGCCGACCGCCTTCGCGCGCCGGAAGTCGAAGGGCGTGCCCGCCACCTTGGCGAGCTCACCCGTCGGGATGAGACCGGCGTCGGTGGGAGTGAACCGGGCAGCGGCCAGGGCCAGTTCATGGTCCAGGATGTCGCCGCTGCCCTCGCCCGCGAGGTTGTAGTATGTGTGGTTCGTCAGGTTGACCACGGTGGCCTTGTCCGTGGTCGCCGCGTAGTCGATGCGCCAGTCGCCGCGCGAGGTGAGCGTGTACGTCACGGTCACCCGCAGCGTTCCCGGATAGCCCATCTCGCCGTCCACGCTCGTGTGGTGCAGGCGCAGACCCACGCCGGAGGAGTCCTTGAACGGCTCCACGTCCCACACCCGCGTGTTGAAGCCCTTGGCCCCGCCGTGCAGGCTGTTCTCGCCGTCGTTCACGGAGAGCTGGTGTGTCTTGCCGTCCAGGGTGAAGCGGCCCTTGGCGATGCGGTTGCCGTAGCGGCCGATCGTCGCGCCGAAGAAGGTGGTTCCGGCGACGTACGCCTCGATGGTGTCGTAGCCGAGGGAGACGTTGGTGTACCGGCCGTGCCGGTCCGGGAGTTCGAGGGACTGCACGATGCCGCCGTACGAGAGGACCTTCATGCGGGTCCCGCCGTTGGCGAGCGACCAGCGGTACACCTTGGTGCCGTCGGCCAGCTTGCCGAAGAGTTCCTTCACGGGCTTCCCGCCCTCCGGGACGCGGGCGGACTCCGCCGCGTACGAGGTGCCCGCGACGGCGGCGGTGAGACCGACGGCGGCGGCCGAGGCAAGGACGGTGCGTCTGCTCGTTTCCATGTGCGGCTCCTGACAGGGGAGGTGAGGAGAGGACTAACGACCGACCTTGCGCTTGTTCCAGACGTCGAACCCGACGGCGGCGAGCAGTACGAGCCCCTTGATGACCTGCTGGTAGTCGGTGCCGATGTTGACCAGGGACATGCCGTTGTTGAGCACGCCGAGGACCAGGCCACCGATCACGGCGCCCATCACCGTGCCGACGCCGCCGCTCATCGACGCGCCGCCGATGAACGAGGCCGCGATCGCCTCGAGTTCGAAGTTCAGGCCCGCCTGCGGGGTGCCCGCGTTGAGACGGGCGGCGTACACACAGCCCGCGAGCGCCGCGAGCACACCCATGTTGACGAAGATCAGGAAGGTGACGCGCTTGTCCTTGACGCCGGAGAGCTTCGCCGCCGCCTTGTTGCCGCCGAGGGCGTAGATGTGGCGCCCCACGACCGCGTTGCGCATCACATAGCCGAGGGCGATGAGCAGGCCGCACATGATGAGAAGGACCACGGGTACGCCGTGGAAGCTCGCGAGGGTCAGCGTGAAGGCGATGACGGCGGCGGAGATCGCCACCAGCTTCGCTGCCCACAGGCCCGTCGGCATGACGTCGAGTTCGTAGGCGAGCTGCTGCTTGCGGCTGCGCCATTCGCGGAAGAGCAGGAACGCGACCGTCACGAAGCCGAGCACAAGGGTCGGATTGTGGTACTGCGTGTACGGGCCCATCTCGGGGATGAAGCCCTTGGCGATGTTCTGGAAGCCCTCGGGGAACGGGGAGAGCGACTGGCCTTCAAGGACGATCTGCGTCAGGCCGCGGAAGAGCAGCATGCCGGCCAGGGTCACGATGAACGACGGGATGCCCACGTAGGCGATGAAGAAGCCCTGCCACGCCCCCGCGACCGCGCCGATGAGGAGCGAGAGCACGAGTGCGAGCACCCAGGGCATGTCGTGTTTGACCATCATCACCGCCGACATGGCGCCCACGAAGGCGACCAATGAGCCGACGGACAAATCGATATGACCGGCGATGATCACAATCATCATGCCGATGGCCAGAATGAGGATGTAGCCGTTCTGCTGGATCAGGTTGGAGACGTTGTTCGGCAGGAGGAGCGTGCCGTCGGTCCAGATCTGGAACAGGATGACGATGAAGGCCAGGGCGACGAGCATGCCGTACTGGCGCATGTTGGAGCGCACGCTCTGCAGCAGCAGAGCACGCGTGGAATCCTTGGCGGACGGCGTGGACGACGTGTCACTCGGTGGCGTGGTCGTGGTGGTCATGGCGGATGCCTCAGCTTCTGTTCTTGGTCATGTGGCGCATCAGGAGTTCCTGGGTGGCGTCCGCGCGGTCGACCTCGCCGGTCAGCCTGCCCTCGGCCATCGTGTAGATCCGGTCGCACATCCCGAGCAGCTCGGGCAGTTCGGAGGAGATGAAGAGCACCGCCTTGCCCGAGGCCGCCAGCTTGTCGATGACGGTGTAGATCTCGTACTTGGCGCCGATGTCGATGCCGCGCGTCGGCTCGTCGAGGATGAGGATCTCGGGATCGGCGTGGATCCACTTGCTCAGGACGACCTTCTGCTGATTGCCGCCGGAGAGCCGGCCCACCTGCTCGAAGACGGTGGGCGCCTTGATGTTCATCGACTTGCGGTAGCGCTCGGAGACGGAGCGTTCCTGGTGCTCGTCGACGAACCCGCCCCCCCGCCGCATGCCCGAGAGCGAGGCCAGGGAGATGTTGCGGTTGATGTTGTCGATGAGGTTCAGGCCGTACTGCTTGCGGTCCTCGGTGACGTACGCGATCCCGGCGTCGACCGCGGCGGGCACGTTCTTCGTCACGACCTCGCGCCCGCCGACGGAGACCGTACCGGCGACGTACTGGCCGTACGAACGCCCGAAGACGGACATCGCGAGCTCTGTTCGCCCCGCGCCCATCAGGCCCGCGATGCCGACGATCTCGCCGCGCCGCACGGTCACCGACACGTCGTCGACGACCTTGCGCTGATGGTCGACCGGATGCCGCACCGTCCAGCCCTGTACGGACAGGGCGAGTGATCCCGCGTCCTCGCCCTCATAGGGCGTGCGGTCGGGGAAGCGGTTGTCGAGGTCGCGGCCGACCATGCCGCGGATGATGCGGTCCTCCGACAACTGCGGTTCGGCGTCCGGGCTCTCACGGACCGTCAGGGTCTCGATGGTCTGCCCGTCGCGCAGGATCGTCACCGAGTCGGTGATGGCCCTGATCTCGTTCAGCTTGTGCGAGATGATGATGCAGGCGATGCCCTGATCGCGCAGCTCCAGGATGAGATCGAGCAGCTTGGCGCTGTCCTCGTCGTTGAGCGCGGCCGTCGGCTCGTCCAGGATGAGCAGCTTCACCTCCTTCGACAGGGCCTTGGCGATCTCCACGAGCTGCTGCTTGCCCACGCCGATGTCGGCCACCGGAGTCTGCGGCTTCTCGCTCAGACCGACCCGCTTGAGCAGCGCGCTCGCCCTGCGCAGCGTGTCGTTCCAGTCGATGAAGCCCCGGGTGCTCTGTTCGTTGCCCAGGAAGATGTTCTCGGCGATGGACAGATACGGGACGAGCGCCAGCTCCTGATGGATGATCACGATGCCGTGCTTCTCGCTGGCGCGGATGTCCTTGAAGGCCATCTGCTTGCCCTCGAAGTGGATCTCGCCGTCGTAACTGCCGTGCTCGTGGACGCCGCTGAGGACCTTCATCAGCGTCGACTTGCCCGCGCCGTTCTCGCCGCAGATCGCGTGGATCTCCCCGGGGCCCACGGTCAGATTCACATCGGAGAGCGCCTTGACGCCGGGGAACGTCTTGGTGATGTTGCGCATCTCCAGCACCGGCGCACTCACGTGAGCTGCCCAGCCTTGAAGTAACCCTCGTCCACCAGGAGTTGGGTGTTGGACTTGTCGATACTGACCGGGTCGAGCAGGAAGGACGGCACGATCTTCTTGCCGTTGTCGTAGTCCTTGGTGTTGTTGACCTTCGGCTTCTTGTCGTTCAGGACCGCGTCACCCATGGACACCGTCTGCGCCGCCAGCTTGCGGGTGTCCTTGAACACCGTCTGCGTCTGCTCGCCCCGGATGATGGACTTCACCGACGCGAGCTCCGCGTCCTGGCCCGTGATCACCGGCAGGGGGTCGCTCTTGGAGCCGTAACCGGCGCTCTTCAGCGCGGAGATGATCCCGATCGAGATCCCGTCGTACGGCGAGAGGACCGCGTCGACCTTCGCGGAGCCGTAGTTCTTGCTGATCAGGTCGTCCATGCGCTTCTGCGCGGTGCCGCCGTCCCAGCGCAGTGTGGTGGCCTGGTTCATCTTCGTCTGCTTGCTGCGGACGGTGAGCTGGCCGCTCTTGAAGTACGGCTCGAGCACCTTCATGGCGCCGGTCCAGAAGTACTTGGTGTTGTTGTCGTCCGGCGAGCCCGCGAACAGCTCGATGTTCTTCGTGTCGCCGCCCTTCTCCGGCTTGCCGAGCTTCAGCTTCTCGACGATGTACTGGGCTTCGAGGCGGCCGACGCGCTCGTTGTCGAACGACGCGTAGTAGTCGACGCTCTCCGTGCCGAGGATGAGGCGGTCGTACGAGATCACGGGGATGCCCGCGTCGCTGGCGCGCTGCAGGACCTCGGTGAGCGCGGAGCCGTCGATGGCGGCGACCACCAGGAGACTGCGCCCCTTGGTGATCATGTTCTCCAGCTGGGCGATCTGGTTCTCGACCTTGTCGTCGCCGTACTGCAGATCGGTCTTGTATCCGGCCTTCTGGAACTGCTCGGCCATGTTGTTGCCGTCGGCGATCCACCGCTCGGAGGACTTGGTCGGCATCGCGAGGCCGATGGTGCTGCCCTTGCCCTCGTCCGGTTTGTAGCGGCTGCCGCCCTTGGCCTCCTGGCCGCAGGCCGCCAGCGAGCCGATCATGACGACGGTGGCCACAGCGGCGGTGAGTCGCATGCGGGATATTCGGGTTCTCATGGATCAGTCCCCTTCCGGGACGGGGAAGCGCTGGAGCTCGCCGGGCAGGTGTGCGCCGAGCGGCGACATCCCGCCGTCAGCGCCGTGCCGGGCGAGCAGATCGAGGGTGAGGCGTCCGCGACGGACCCGCTCGCGGGCGGTGGCCAGGGTGTGGTCGCGCAGCTGGGCGCCGTAGGGATAGATGCCGGGGGACTTGCTCAGGCCGAACTTGAGGTAGAGCGGGGCGCCGCGCCGGATCAGCTCGGCCGCCTCGTACGTCCGGACGTAGCCGCCGAGGTCGTCGGGCGCCTCGACGTACAGGTCCATCGGGGCGCGGCTGGCCCGGCGGATCTCCGTGAGGTGGGCCAGGGTGAGGTCGGAGGGGATGTTCAGGGAGTCGGCGCCGAGCCGCTCGTAGACCGCGTACGAGGCCGGGTTGACCGGGCCGATCAGGGCCGACACCTTGAACGTGGTGTCGGCGGGGAGCACACCGGCCACGCGCAGCCGGTGCAGCGTCCACAGCACGCCCTCGTCGGCGACGAGCAGGCAGCGCACCCCCAGCTCCGTGGCGCGCACGGCGTCCTCGACGCAGCCGGCGAGCGCGTCATGGCCGCGCGAGCGAAGCCCCGCGCCGCCGGAGTCCGTGCGGGTCGCGGCGCCGATGTCCCAGGTGCCGCGCGGCCCTGTGAACAGGCAGAGCTCGATGTCCCGCTCGGCGCAGGCCTCCACCATCTCGGTGATCTCGATGTCGGAGAGCATCCAGATGCCGCTGCCCTGGCTGATCCGGTGGATCGGCACATCGAGGCGCGAGCTCTCCTTGAGGACGACGGCCAGCGCTTCGGGGCCCTCCACGGAGGGGATCTCGGTGCGCCAGGTGCCGCCGTCGGGGAACGCGTGCGGCGACGCGTCGGCCGGATCGATGGCGGGTACGGGGTGCCCGATGCGGGCTAGGGCGTCGACGCCGGGGCGGCGGGGTGCTGACGGGCTGGTCACGGGACTCCCATACGCGGTGAATTCTGCTGTGTTCGACATGTCGTACGTCGGTCGGTTCGCGGTGTGTGTACGGCGGTACGTATCAGGGGCATGTCAGGTGCTTCTCAGGGGCGCAGGAGCACCTTCCCGGTCTTCGGGTCGCCCCCGCCGACCAGCGCGACGGCCTCCCCGAACTGCTCAAGGGGGAACTCGTGCGTGATGAGCGGGGCGGGGTCGAGCAGTCCGAGCCCGAACGCCCTGACGGCGTCCGACCAGGCACTGGACGGCGCGCCGAAGACGCTGCGCACCTCCAGCTGGCTCAGCGAGAGATGCACCGGATCGATGCCGACCGCGCCGGGTGTGAACATGCCGGTCAGTACGACCCGGCCGCCCCTGCGCGCGAGCAGACAGGAGGAGGCGGCCGTGCTCGGTGCGCCCGCCGTCTCCACGACCAGGTCGAAACGGCCGTGGTAGGCCTCCGCCTCGGCGGGCGTCAGGCTCTCGCTCACCCCGAACTCGAGCGCCTGCCTGCCGCGTTCGGCACGTGGGTCGATCACCACGAGCTCGCCGGGCGACGAGGCGGCGAGCAACTGCACCGCGAGCATCCCGAGGGTGCCTGCGCCGACCACCGCGATCCGCTCGCCAGGCCGTGGCCGCCCCGTCCGCACCGCGCCGGCGATCACCGCGGCGGGTTCGAGGAGAGCGGCGGCGGCGAGGTCCGCGTCCGGGTGCAGGAGATGCAGCAGGCGGGCGGGGACGACCACGTGGTCGGCGAAGGCGCCGGGCTCGGTGAACCCCGTCTCGGCGTACCCGCCGCCGCACAGGCTCGTCTCCCCGCACCGGCACCGCTCGCAGGTGCCGCAGGCGCGGAACCCCTCGGCGACGGTCTTGTGCCCGACGAGCGCCGGGTCGACGCCTTCGCCGGTGGCCTCGACGGTGCCGGACCACTCGTGTCCGGGGATCACGGGATAGCGCACATAGGCGGCGTCCCGGTGACCGTCGTACACCTCGCGGTCGCTCATGCAGATCCCGGCGGCGGCCACCTTGACCAGGACCTCGCCGGGTCCCGGCTCGGGCCGCGCGCCGACCGTGAGCCGGTGCGCGCCGGGACGGTCGATGACGATGGCGCGTGAGTCGGCGCTCACTTGCGGGCCGCCTTGGGGGCGCGCTTCTCCCAGCCCTCGGCCCACAGGTCGAACCGGGCCTGCTGCTGCGGGAACTCGGCCGCCGCGTCGGTGTCGAGCTCGACGCCGAGGCCCGGCTCGTGCGACACCTCGAAGTAGCCGTCGACCACCTGCGGAGCGCCCTTGACCACCTTCTTGATCTCCGCGTCCGCGAAGTCGTTGAAGTGCTCCAGGATCTTGAAGTTCGGTGTGCAGGCGGCGAGTTGCAGCGAGGCCGCGGTGAGCACGGAGCCGCCGACGTTGTGCGGGGCGATCAGCGTGTAGTGCGTCTCGGCGGTCGCGGCGAGCTTGCGGGTCTCCAGGATGCCGCCGATGTGGCCGAGGTCGGGCTGGATGATGTCGGCGGCCTGCGACTCGAACAGCTCGCGGAACTCGATGCGGTCGTGGATGCGCTCACCGGTGGCGATCGGCATGTCCACCTTGGCGGCGACCTTCTCCAGGGCCTTGAGGTTCTCCGGCGGCACCGGCTCCTCGAGCCAGGCGGGCTTGAACGGTGCCATCTCCCGCGCCAGGCGCACCGCCGTGGACGGGCTGAACCGGCCGTGCATCTCCAGCATCAGCTCGGCGTCCGGGCCGATCGCGTCCCGCACCGCCTCGATCAGCGAGACCGCGTAGTTCGTGCCCGCCTGGTCGAGCTCGAAGTGCCCCGTCCCGAACGGGTCGATCTTCAGGGCGCGGTAGCCCCGCTCGACGACGGCCGTGGCGGCCTTGTGGTACGCCTCCGGAGTGCGCTCGGTGGTGTACCAGCCGTTCGCGTACGCCTTGACCTTGTCGGTCACCTTCCCGCCGAGCAGCTGCCAGACCGGTACGCCCAGGGCCTTGCCCTTGATGTCCCAGCAGGCCATCTCCACGCAGGCGATGCCCGACATGACGATCTCGCCGGCCCGGCCGTAGTCGCCGTACTTCATCTTCCGCACGAGGTCCTCGACCGCGAACGGATCGGAGCCCACAATGTGGTTGGCCGCCGCCTCTTGGAGGTAGCCGACCAGGGCGTCGGTGCGGCCGAGCATGCGGGTCTCGCCGACGCCGGTGAGGCCTTCGTCGGTGTGGACCTGGACGTAGGTGAGATTGCGCCACGGCGTTCCCACCACGTGCGTGCTGATTCCCGTAATACGCAAGGCAGTTGCCCCTTGGTTGTTCGGTATTTCGTCACACGTTCGAAATGTTGGCGTGACCGTATTCACGCAGGCGGCAGGGTGTCAATGGGTCGAGCAAAACGGTCTTGAGTCCACAGCGGACCCTCAGGCCGTTGCGCGCGGAACGTCGCAGCGTCTAGCCTGTGTTCGTCATATCGATCGTTGACCGAAGTTTCGGACACAACTTCGGACGCACGGGGTGGGAGGCCGACCATGGGACGACTGGTTCCTGCGGTGACCAGAGCACTGGACATACTGGAGCTGTTCCTGGAGGGCGACGGGACGCTGTCCGCCCCCGAGGTGACCCGCAGACTCCAGCTGCCGCGCACCACGGTGCACGAGCTGCTCACCACCCTTGCCGCCCGCTCGTACCTTGTCCAGATACCGGACCAGACAGGCCGCTACCGCCTCGGGGTACGCGCCTACCAGCTCGGCAGCCGGTACGCGGAGCAGCTCGACCTGGCCGCGGAGGGCCAGCAGGTGGCCCGCGAGGTCGCGGAGACCTGCGACGAGACCGTCCATGTGGCGGTCCTCGAGGGCACGGACGTCATCTACATCGCCAAGGTGGACTCCACGCACGCGGTGCGCATGGTCTCCGCGGCGGGCCGCAAACTGCCCGCGCACTGCACGTCGGTCGGCAAGATGCTGCTGGCCTCGCTGCCGCCGGCCGAGCTCGAAAGCCGCCTTGCGGGGCGGGAGCTCGTGGCGATGACCGAGAACAGCATCACGGAGCAGGACGCGCTGCTCGCCGCGCTCGCCGGTATCCGGGAGCGCGGGGTCGCGGCCGAACACCGCGAGTCCAACCCGGACGTGAGCTGCGTGGCCGCGCCGGTCCGCGACAGCGCGGGCCAGGTCGTCGCGGCGCTCTCCATCTCCGTGCCGATGATCCGCTGGAGCGAGGAGCGCGAGAACGAACTCGCCGAGTTGGCCGCGAAGGGCGCGGGCGATCTCTCGGAGCGCCTGGGCCACCGGGGCGGGTGCTAGTTCGTCAACTGGCTCCGCGACTCCAGGTCGAGGAGCTGCTGCTTGGCCTCGAGTCCGCCCGCGTACCCGGTCAGCGAGCCGTCGGCGCCGATGACCCGGTGGCAGGGGCGGACTACCAGCAGGGGGTTGCGCCCGATCGCCGTGCCCAGGGCGCGGACCGCCGCCCGCGAGAGGCCCAGCTGCGCGGCGAGCTTCCCGTACGAGGTGGTCGTGCCGTACGGGAGGGTGTCGAGGGAGTGCCAGACCCGCTGCTGGAAGTCGGTGCCGACGCCGCTGACGTACTCGACGTCGAAGTGCTGACGTGTCCCCGCGAAGTACGAGCGCAGCTGCCCGGCGATCACGGCGAAGGCCTCGTCGTCGCGCACCCACCCGTCCTGGACGACGGCGCCGCCCTTCTGCCCCGGCATGGACAGTGAGGCCAGCGCCGTGCCGCCGTTCGCGGTGGCCGACTCCTCGCCGACCAGCAGCAGCTCGCCCAGCGGGCTCTCGACGGTCGTGTAGACGGCCTTCGCCATGACCTTGGTCATCAGATGCTCCCTCTTTCCCGGTCACTGATCCCGGTGACACCCTTAATTCTGCGGGCTGCGGGGGCGCGCGGCTGGCGGGATTCGGACGTGGCGCTCGTAGTGTTCACGAGGGCGTCAGGGTCAGGCGGGCGCCGCTCGTCCGGTCGGATGAGGGCCCGGTCTCAAGCAGCAGCTCGCCGGGCTCGACGACGTACTCCAGAGCGCGGTCCAGCGAGGCCAGAGTATCCGCATCGACGACGAAGACGACCTCGGCGTGTTCACCGGGGGCCAGGTCGAGGCGGGCGAAGCCCCGCAGCTCACGGACGCGCGGCCAGGAGCTCGACCCCGAGACCCGGCGCACATAGAGCTGCACGGTCTCAAGGACGGCACGCGCTCCCGTGTTCGTCACGGAGACCGTGCAGGTGAGCGTCGGATCCGAGACCGGAGCCTGAGTGCGGGAGAGCCGGGGCTCCCCGTATTCGACGGTCGTGTAGGACAGGCCGTGGCCGAAGGCGTGCAGGGCGGTGGCCGGTTGGTCCACGTAACCCCGGTAGCCGTGATCCTTGGCGTTGTAGAAGACCGGGAGCTGGGCGGCCGAGCGCGGTACGGAGACGGGCAGCCGCCCCACGGGATCCGCCCGCCCGAAGAGCACATCGGCGACGGCCCGCCCTCCCCACGGCCCCGGATACCAGGCCGAGAGCACCGCACGGGCCCGCCCGGACAGCTCCGGCACGGCGTGCGGCCGACCCTGGACGAGGACCACGACGACAGGGGTACCGGTGGCGGCCACGGCATCGAGCAGCGCCAACTGCGCCTCCGGAAGGCTCAGGTCGGCGAGGTCGACGCCCTCGCCGCACGTCATGCCCGCCGGGGTACCCGAGGTCACGACGGCGGCCCCATTGCTGTCGAAGCGGGTATCGGCCTCCCGCGCGCTCGACCCACCGAGCACGAGGACGGCCGTGTCGGCACCGGCCGCAAGAGCCACGGCCTCCGCGACCCCGGTGCGGTCGCCGCCGACCAGCTCGCAGCCCCGCGCGTACGTCACCTCGCTGCCCGGCGGCACCACCGCCCTGATGCCGTCGAGGACGGTGAGCCCGGTGCCGGGGCGCTGCGGCGCGGTGTAGTCGCCGAGCTGCTGGGGGAGTGAATCGGCGTTGGGGCCGATGACGGCGATGCGGGACGGGTCCGCCAAGGGGAGCGTGGCCCCGTCATTGCTCAGCAGGACGACGGACTCGCGGGCCAGGCGCTCGCTCAACTCTCCCAGGGCGGGGGAGTGCGCGAGGTCCTCGTCGACGTAAGGCCGCTCGAAAAGCCCCAGACGGAACTTCAGCGCGAGAACGCGGGCCACCGCCGCGTCCAGGACGTGCTCGGAGACCAGACCCCGCTCCACCGCCTCCGCGAGCCGGGGGAACGAGGCGTCCCACAGACTCAGATCCGTCCCCGCGCCCAGAGCGAGCGCGCCCGCCGCCACCGGGTCACCGGCAAGACGCACGAGTCGGTCAAGGGCGCACCCGTCGGCCATGACCAGGCCGGTGAACCCCCACTGCTCGCGCAGCAGACCGGTGAGCAGCTCACGGTTGGCCGCGCAGGGCAGACCGTCGTACTCGTTGTACGCGGCCATCACGCCCGCCGCTCCGGCGCGGACCCCGGCCCGCGCCGCCACCAGGTGGATCTCGTGGAGTTCGCGCGGGCCCAGCTCGGTGGCCGCGCTGTTGCGGCCGCCGATCGTCGCGCCCTGCCCGGCGAAGTGCTTGAGCACGACCGCAGCCCGGTCGGGGGCGAAGGCGGCGTCGTCACCCTGCATGCCCCGCACCAGCGCCTGCGTGAAGCGCGCCGCCAGATACGGGTCCTCGCCGAAGCACTCCTCCGCACGCCCCCAGCGCGGATCCCGCACCAGATCGAGCGCCGAGACGAGGGCGACATGACCGCCCCGGGCGCGCAGCTCGCCGGCCGCAGCTGCCGCCGCGGCCTCGTACAGTTCCGGATCCCAGCTCGCGCCCACCGCCAGATTCACCGGAAGGATCGTGCCGTCCAGGGCCTGATGGCCGTGCGGGACCTCCTCGACGAGCAGGACCGGAATGCCGAGCCGCGTGCTCGAAATGGCATGCCGCTGCACCGAGTTGGCGACCCGCGCCGCGTCCGCAGCGGTGATGCCGTCCGCGAACGTGACACCCGACCAGGGGTCGGCGCGCTGCAATCCGTACAGCGCGCCCATGCCGTCGAACGCGGCGACCTCGGCGCGGAAGGCGTCCGTCAGACGGTGGCCCTCGGGCGTCCGCTCATAGGCATCCCAGCCGTACATCCGCTGGTTGACCTGGCCCACCTTCTCGGTGAGCGTCATCCGCGAGAGCAGGTCACGCACCCGCTCGGCGACCGGAGCGCCCGCCTCCTGGTACAGCGGCGCGCTCATCGCTGTTCGAGGACGCGCACGCCGAACGGGACGAGCCGCACCTCCTCCACCGCCTCTCCCGTCACCAGGTCGTGCAGCGAACCGTCCACCGCCGGACGGACCGCCAGCTCCTCGTCCGCCTGGCTGACCAGCCACACGAACCGGCGCCCGTCCTCGTGCACCAGGACGTCCGCCGAGACGTAGGGGCTGTCGACCGTCACCGGCCGCCGCACGCCCGCGAGGTGGGCGAGGGCCGCGTAGAGGCGGTGCGTCTGCTCCGGGTTGACGCGGGCCGTGCGTGCGGCCATGTGCTCAAGGGGGTAGGTGGCAAGGACCGTGCGGCCACGGCCCGTCTCGTTGACGAGGAGCGCCGGGCGGCCGTGTGCGTCCTTGGCCACGACGCGCGCTTCCGTCGGGACGACCGGCAGGTAGGCGCGGCTGTCCTCGTTGCCCGCGACGGGGAAGCGCAGCGTCTCGCCCGCCGCGATACCGCCGAACTCCTCGGTGAAGGTCAGCTCGAGTACGTCGTCCTCGATGGGTTCGGCCACCCCGTAGGTGAGCTGGAGTTCGACGCCGAAGAGCCCGTCCAGGTCGTCGAACCACGGGCCGCGCGTGCCGGGGTGCTCGCCGGAGCAGAACGACAGGTACACGGTGGCGCCCTCGCGCGCCCGCCGCTCAAGATCGCGCCGCGTCCGGGTGGTGAACTGCCGCGTTGACGGCAGGAGATACAGCGCCGCGTCCCCGGGAAGACCGTCCGCCTCCCGCGTGAGAGCCACCGGGAGATCGGCCCCGCGCGCGGCGACGTACCCCTGATGGAGAGACGTGAAGATCAGCGGACGGTCGGCAGGGCGGCTGTAGGGGTAGCCGCGCTCCAGGAACGCGGGCACGACGAGCGCCGCGTCCGCGTCCGAGCGGCGGCAGCGCGCGAAGTCGACCTGTCCCAGGATCTCGGAGAACGCGGCTATCTCGACGAGTGGAGTCTTCGGGGCGCCGGTGCTGTCCGTGATGCCGAAGTGCATCTCGAAGGGGTGGTGGTCGTAGGGCGACTGGTCCCACAGGTCGTCGTAGTCGGTGTTGTTCCAGGCCATCCACCCCGTCGCACCGCCGAGGAGGGAGTTGTGGAGCGTCTGGCGGTAGTAGATGCCCGCGTTCTGGGCCGACACGGTGTCCGTCGAGAGCCCGAACTCCTCGAGAATCACCGGCTGCTCGGTGACGCCCGCAAGCTCGCACTCGAACGCGGCGCGGTAGTGCTGACGTACGCGATCCGTGTCGGAGCGGTAGACGTGCGGGCCCACGAAGTCGACGTACTCGGCGGTGTCCCGCAGCGAGAAGCCGTTGTCGCGGCCCGTCACCTCGATGCCCCAGGCGCCGTCGCCGAGCGACACCGGCTGCGTGCCGCCCGCCGCGCGCACCGCGTCGCACATGAACTGCGCCCAGGCGGTGACGACATCGCTCGACGGCGGATCCACCTGGTAGATGCGGCCGTAGCCCGGCATCTCATTGGTGATGAGCCACCCCGTGATCGCCGCGTGGTCCTTGAAGCGGCGCGTCATCTGCGAGACGAACCACGCCTGTCGGCCGACGAGCCACACGTCCTCGTAGAGGTCGCGGTCCCCGCGCCACGCCGGGTCCCAGTTCTCGCCCGACATGTGCCCGACGATGAAGGTGGGCACCGTGCCCATTCCCAGTTCGGTGTGCGCGTCGAGGAAGTCGCGGAAGCGCTCGCACAGTTCCTCGTCGACGCGGTGCGGCTCGGGGTGGAAGTCCGGCCAGTAGAAGAACGAGCGGGTCATCGTCAGGCCGTGCTCACGCAGCACGGACAGCTCCTCGCGGACCGTCTTCGGGTCGTAGTTCCGCCACATCAGCGGACCGCCCGTGCGGGACCAGAAGTTGGCGCCGATCCAGGGCAGGACGGCGGAGTCATGGGTGAGGTGTGTGCTGTGGCGTCGCATGGGGGTACTCAGGTCTTTCCGTACGGGGGTGAAGAGGTACTCAAAAGGGCGTGGCAGTCAGTCGGCGGGGCCCGTCGACTCGCGGACCACAAGCCGTGGTCGGTCATCCAGGGCCAGGAGCGGCACGTCCTCGCCGCACTGCACGAGCAGCGCACGCGCGGCGGCCGCGCCGACCCGCTGCACCTGCTGGTCGACGGTCGTCAGACGCGGGTGCAGCCAGCGGCCGATCGGGAGATTGTCGTAGCCGACGACGGACAGCTGGTCGGGGACGCGAAGGCCCGCGCGCTGGGCCGCGCCGATGCCGCACACCGCCATGGAGTCATTGGCGTACATGACGGCGGTGGGACGCTCCGCCATGCCGAGCAGTTGCTCGGTCGCGGCGACGGCCGCCGCCTCGGAGAAGTCGGTGCTCAGTACGGCGGCGGGTTCAAGTCCCTTGAGCAGCAAGGTCTCTTCGAAGACCGCGCGGCGCAGTCCCGTGTGCAGCAGCTCGCCGGGCCCCGACACATAGGCGATGCGCCGGTGGCCGAGCTCCATGAGGTGGTCGACGGCTTCGTGTATGCCGGCGCCCTGGTTGCCGAGGCCCACGGTGGGCACGGGCGCGTCCGGGTGGGGCGCGCCGAGCAGTACGGCGGGCAGGCCCAGGCCCCGCAGGAGCGGCGGGCGCGGATCGTCGGCGCGGGCGTCGGTCAGGACGGCGCCGTCGACGCGGCCCTCGGCGGCGAGGCGTTCGTACAGCGCGCTCTCCTCGGCCACGTCCGTGACCAGATGGAGCAGCAGGCCGTAGCCGCGCGGCGCCAGTTCGCCCTCAAGACCGGTGATCAGCTCGCTGAAGTGCGGGTCCGCGCCGAGCACGTCCGTGGGGCGGCGCACCACGAGGGCGAGCGTGCGGGTACGCGCGCTGCGCAGCGCCGTCGCCGTCGCGCTCGGTGACCAGCCGAGCTCGGCGGCGGCGTCCAGGATGCGGCGCCGGGTGGCCTCGGAGATGCGGCCCTTGGCGTTGAAGGCCTGCGAGACGGCGGCCGTGGAGACCCCGGCCGCCGCGGCGACCGCCTTGATCGTCGGTCGCGCGCCGCTGTCCCTTCGGGATGTGTCCGACCCGTTCACATCTTCACCGCCCCACTGACGAGGGCCTGCTGCATCCGCTTCTGCAACACCGTGTAGACGGCCCATACCGGTACGAGAGTCAGTACCGTACCGGCGGTCAGGACCCCGTAATCCGTCCCCGTCAGGGACTTGAGGGTGGGCAGCGCGACCTGCACGGTGCGCTGGGACGGGTCGGGGCCGATGATGACGAGCGAGTACAGGTACTCGTTCCAGAAGGTGAGGAAGTTCAGGAGCAGCACCGTCGCGATGCCGGGCATGCACATCGGCGTATAGACGTGCCGCAGGACCCCGAACGTCGACGCGCCGTCGATGCGCGCCGCCTCCTCCATCTCCTTGGGGATGGTCCGCATGAACTGCACCAGGATGACGACGGACAGCGGCATCGCGGTGGCGGGCAGGAAGAGCACCATGAACAGGCGCGTGTGGAACAGACCCGTCGCCGCCGCGAGCAGGAACGTCGGGAAGAGCGCGGCGAACGTCGGGATCAGGAAGCCAAGGGAGAAGACCTTCTCCACGAAGGCCCCGAGCGGGCCCGTCGCGCGGGCGATCGCGAACGCCGCCGGAATCGCGAGGGCCAGTGTCAGCGCGAGCGAGAAGAACGTCACCAGGGCCGAGTTGACGACCGCGAGCCCCAGATCGGCGCTCTCGAAGGCCGTACCGAAGTTGCCGAAGGACAGTGAGGTGGGAAGCGAGAAGGGGCTCGCGAAGATCTGCTCGTTCGTCTTGAAGGCGGACGCGAGCAGGTAGTAGAGGGGGACGACGAGCAGCGCCGCGTACGCCCACGCCAGGATGTGCGCGGGCAGCCAGGACTTTCCGTGCTTCAAGGTGACCGGCTCCGATCGGGGGTCTTGTCGGGGGTCGTGCGGCGTCAGTAGTTCTGGCGGAACGCGCGGCGGATGGTGAGCAGACCGACGAGGCCGACCAGGAAGAGGATCACGCCGACGGTCTGGCTGTAGCCGAGGTCGGCCGCGATGAACGCCTTCTGATAGACGAGGAACGACAGCGTCGTCGACGAGCTGCCGGGCCCGCCCTGCGTAAGGAGCAGGACATGCTGGGCGGAGCCGAAGAACGTCCAGAGGAACTGGAGCATCGTCACCACACCCACGTAGTCGCGGATGACCGGGAAGTGCACGCCCCACATCGTCCGCCAGTGCCCGGCGCCGTCCAGCTGCGCCGCCTCGCCGATCTCCTCGGGCACGCTGCCGAGCCGCGCGGCGAACAGGACAGCCGTGAAGCCGATGCCGCCCCAGATGTCGAGCACGATCAGACAGGCGAGCGCCGTCGAGGGAGAGGCAAGCCAGGCGTCGGTCACCGAGCCGAGACCCACCGACTTCAGCGCCCCGTTGACCAGGCCGTCGGGGGAGAGCGCCGCGTAGAAGACCATCGCCTTGGCCGGGGTGGAGATCAGGCCGGGGATGAAGAGGAGATAGCGCAGGACCTTGTGACCCGGCGGCTTCTGCGCCACGTAGTAGCCCAGCATGTACGCGCACACGATCATGATCGGCAGCGCGACGGCGAGCTGGACCGCGGTATTGCGCACGGCGTCCCAGAACACCGGGTCGTCGAAGACCGTACGGACGTTGTCCCACCCGGCGAACGAGACGGGCTGCAGCATGCCCGGCCAGTGCAGGGCCGCGATCACGAAGATCGCGATCATCGGGCCGACCATGAAGACCAGGTACCAGACCAGGGCGGGGACGGCGAGGATCGTGCCGCCCTCACGGCGGCGCTTGCGGACGGGTGGCTTCGACGGTGCGGGGCGGACCTCGGTCCCGCCCGGCGTCGACATCGTTGTCGTCATCTCGGGTGACTCCCAGAAGGCTCGGGCGGCTCGGGCGGGCGGCTCATGCGGTGCGGTACGCGGCTTCGAGCACGGAGCGCACCTTGGCGGGGCTCGTGCCACGGGTGAACGCCGTACTGGTCGCGGTGATCAGCGGCTGTGTCGCGGCCGGCGGGATGTAGATGTCGGGCAGCAGGGCCTGGCTGACGTCGTTGCCGAGCTTCTGCGCATCGGCGACCAGCGGGAAGTCGGTGCTGAGCGTGTCCGAGCGCAGGGCCATGTCGCGTCCGCTCTCCTTGATGAAGCGCGACACGGTGTCCGGGCGGTACATGAAGCGCAGGAACTTCTCGACGGAGTCCAGCTTCTTCGTGCCGTTCGGGCTGATCCAGAAACCGATGAGGGTGTACGTCCGCAGGATCGTCGGCTTGTCGTGCGCGGCGTCCGGCGCGAGCGGCCAGCCACCGACCTCGGTGTGCCGGGCGATGTTCTCCGGGACCTTGGCGAGCGCCGACGACATGGCGGACTGGATGGCGGCGGCGCCCGTGTTGAACTGCGTCGTCATCGTGTCGGAGGTCAGGCCCTGCGCCTTGTCGGCGAAGACGCCCGCGTCTCGCAGCGCGGCGAAGTACTCGATGCCCTCGCGGGCGCCCCTGCTGCCGCTGAAGTCGCCGCTCCGGAACACCTTCTCCGCCTCCTCGGGGGTGAGGAAGGTCTGGATGATCTGGGCGAGCAGCTTCTGGCCCGTCCAGTCGTTGCCGCCGACGGTCACCGGGGCGATGCCCTTGGCGCGGAGCCTGCGGGCGGCGGAGATCAGCTGGTCGCCGGTGGTCGGGATCGCGTCGACACCGGCCTTGTCGAGCAGCGCGGTGTTGTAGGCGACGGGCCAGTTGGTGGCGAAGTACGGGAAGGCCTGCAGCCGCCCCTTGGCGTCGGTCCAGGCGTCGAGGGCGACGGGCAGGACGCGCTTTCGCAGCCCCCAGTCGTCCATATATCCCTTGACGTCGACGGTCGCTCCGACATCGGTCCAGGCCAGCGTCTTGTCGTAGAGGTTGACCATGACGACGTCCGGCTCCTTGCGGGCGAGCCGCGAGGTCTCGTAGACCTGCGCGAGGTCGTCGCCGTTGACAAGGTTCTTCACCTTCAGGCCGGGGTTCTCGTCCCGGAAGGTGTTCAGGGCGGACAGATAGGTGGGCGAACCCGGGGCGGTGGTGCCGAGCTGGCTGTGCACCACGAGCGTGTCGGGATCGGAATCCGCCGACGCCAGCGTGGAACAGCCGGCGAGGGCGGGCAGGGTGGTGGCGGCGGCCAGGCCTGAACCTGCGGCGAGGAAGCCGCGCCGACTCATCGTTGAGCGCACAGCGGGATGTCTCCAACCAGGACGATGACAACCAGGGGTTAATCGATATACCTGCGGGGGTGACAGGAGCGTAGGAGTGCTTCGTTGAATGGTCAATCCCCTGTTGCGCACGGTGAATCTTCCGGCGAAACAGTCATAACGGTCACCGCTCGGAGTGTGCCGTGCCGAAGTGGCGCCCGCCACGTCTTTATGCAACTAGTTGCACAAGGGATCGGCGTCCTCTAGAACTGTCCTGACGACACACCCCGTACGGAGGGCCCGCATGAGCCGCTACCCGAACCTGCTCAACCCGCTCGACCTGGGCTTCACCACCCTGCCCAACCGGGTCCTGATGGGATCCATGCACGTGGGCCTGGAAGAGGCGCCGAACGGTTTCGAGCGGATGGCGGAGTTCTACGCGACCCGTGCGCGCGGCGGTGTCGGCCTCATCGTCACCGGTGGCATCGCCCCGAACGAGCTCGGCCGCCCCTGGGACGGTGGCGCCAAGCTGACCACCGAGGCGGAGGCGCAGAAGCACGCGGGCGTCACGGACGCGGTGCACGCCGCGGGCGGCAAGATCGCCATGCAGATCCTGCACTTCGGGCGGTACGCGTACCACGAGGGCCTGGTCGCGCCGAGCGCGATCAAGGCGCCGATCAGCCCCTTCGTTCCCCGCGCTCTCGAAGACGACGAGGTCGAGCAGACCATCGAGGACTTCGTGCGCGCCGCCGAGTTGGCCAAGCTCGCGGGCTACGACGGCGTCGAAGTCATGGGCTCCGAGGGCTACTTGATCAACGAGTTCATCGCGGCCCCCACCAACCACCGCGAGGACCGCTGGGGCGGCGCCTACGAGAACCGCATCCGCTTCCCCGTCGAGATCGTCCGGCGCACACGCGAGCGCGTCGGCGCGGACTTCATCCTCATCTACCGCCTCTCCATGCTGGACCTGGTCCCCGGCGGCTCGACCCTCGAAGAGGTCGTCCACCTCGCCAAGGAGATCGAGGCCGCAGGCGCCACGATCATCAACACCGGCATCGGCTGGCACGAGGCGCGCATCCCCACCATCGCGACATCGGTGCCGCGCGGCGCGTACGCCTTCGCCACGAAGAAGGTCATGGGCCAGGTCTCCGTGCCGCTCGTCACCACCAACCGCATCAACACCCCCGAGATCGCAGAGCAGTTGCTCGCCGACGGCGCCGCCGACATGGTGTCCCTCGCCCGCCCGCTGCTCGCCGACCCTGACTTCGTCGCCAAGGCGAAAGCCGAGCAGCCCGATGCCATCAACACCTGCATCGGCTGCAACCAGGCCTGCCTCGACCACACCTTCAACCTGCAGATCACCTCCTGCCTGGTGAACCCGCGCGCCTGCCACGAGACGGAGCTCGTCCTTACGCCGACCCGCCACAAGAAGCGTGTGGCCGTCGTCGGCGCGGGCCCGGCCGGGCTCGCCTTCGCGGTGTCGGCGGCCGAGCGCGGCCATGACGTCACGCTCATCGACGCGGCGTCCGAGATCGGCGGACAGCTCAATGTCGCCCGCAAGGTGCCCGGCAAGGAGGAGTTCGACGAGACGCTGCGCTACTACCGCACCCAGCTCGAACTGCACGGCGTGGAGATCCAGTTGAACACCCGGGCCACCGCGGCAGAGCTGGCGAAGGCTTCGTACGACGAGGTGGTCGTCGCCACCGGAGTCACGCCCCGTACCCCCGAGATCCCCGGCATCGACCACCCCAGCGTGGTCGGCTACCTCGACGTGCTGCGCGACAGCGCGCCCGTGGGGGAGCGGGTCGCGATCATCGGCGCGGGCGGCATCGGCTTCGACGTCGCCGAGTACCTCACCGACAGTGGCGAGAAGGCGAGCCTGGACCCGGTGACGTACTTCCGTCAGTGGGGCGTCGACATGGACTACAAGGACCGCGGCGGCCTGACCGCGCCCGACCGCCCGGCCCCGCCGCGCTCCGTGCACCTCCTGCAGCGCAAGACGTCCAAGGTCGGCCAGGGCCTCGGCAAGACCACGGGCTGGATCCACCGCACGGAGCTGCGCCACCGAGGCGTCACCATGGTCGCCGGTGCGAGCTACGACCTCATCGACGACGCGGGCCTGCACATCACTGTCGACGGGCGTTCCACGGTCATCCCCGTCGACACAGTCGTCCTCTGCTCCGGCCAGGACCCGCGCCGCGACCTGTACGAGGAGCTGCTCGCCGCCGGACACAGCGCGCACCTCATCGGGGGCGCGGACGTGGCGGCCGAGCTGGACGCCAAGCGCGCCATCAAGCAGGGCACGGAGCTGGCCGCGGCGCTGTGACACCGGGCGGCTTGTGACACCGGGCAGCCTGTGACACCGGTCGGCCTGTGACATCGGTCGGCCTGTGACACCGGGCGCCCGGTGTCACAGGCCGCCGTACCTAGGATGGCCGCCATGTCACTGCCGCACGCGATCCTCACCGCCCTGCTGGAGAAGCCTTCGTCGGGGCTTGAGCTGACCCGCAGGTTCGACAAGTCGATCGGCTACTTCTGGTCGGCCACGCACCAGCAGATCTACCGCGAGCTGGGGAAACTGGAGCGGGAGGGTGCCATCCGCGCCCTTGAGCGGCAGCAGGCCACCCGCGGGCAGAAGAAGGAGTACGAGGTCCTGCCAGCGGGCCGCGCCGAACTGGCCCGCTGGACGGCGGCGAGCCAGGATCCCAAGCCGCTGCGGGACACGCTGCTGCTGCGCCTGAGGGCGGCGGCGGTCGTCGGCACGGACGGCATCGAGGAGGATCTTCATCGTCATCTCGCCCTGCACCGGGAGCAGTTGGCCGAGTACGAGGAGATCGAGAAGCGGGACTTCCCGCCGGGCGGCGACGATGCGGTCGAGGACCGGCTGAGGCATGTGGTGCTGCGGGCCGGGATCGACCTGGAGACGTTCTGGACGCAGTGGCTCGAGCGGACGTTGGAGGAGCTCGGGGCGCCGAAGGCCTGAATGGTCGTGACGGTCGCGACGGTCGTGCACGTGACGGTTGCCGCCGACCCGATGTGAGTCGGGACCGGCGGCAGCCGCACTTTCCTCGTGGCTCTGGCTCTTACCCTGGCTCAGAGCCGGTGCGGCATGCTGCGGCGACGCAGGTACCAGGCGCCTGAACCGCCGGCGGCCAGGACCACGAGGGCCCCGCCCGCGACGAGCGTGAGCGTGCCCCGGTCCTCGCTGCCGCCGCCGAGCCCGCCCTGGACGCCGCGCGCGGGCGCCATCGTGGACGAGGTGGTCGGCGTGGTCCCGACGGTGACCGTCTGAGAACCGGCCGCAGTGCCGTCCTCGCAGACCACGGCCACTGTATGGATGCCGGTGGCGACGTTCTGCCAGGAGGCGCTGCCGCCCGTCAGGTCCACTTGCCTTCCTTGGGCGAAGCTGGCCTGGCCGTTGCTCATCAGCGCGGCCTTGCCGCCGTCGGTGCAGGCCGCCGTGGTGACCGTGACCGTCGATCCCGTGGCGCTCACCGTGATCCCTCCGGCGGCGGACGCCGACGGAGCGGTCAGTGCGAGCGGTAGCGCGGCCGCAGCGGCGATGGTCAGGCCGGAGCGGACGAATATCTGAGTGGTACGCATGAGTCTGCCCTCCGGCGGCACGGGAGGCGGTACATCCCATGCGCCGCCGAGGGTCGGGGAGCGCCCGTGCTACCTGACGACGAGCCAACGTGCCATCCGCCAGGGCCGCATGCGGACAGCCACCGGGCAGGTGACGGAATCCTTCGTACGGCCGACAGCTGATCCGCCGTCACGGGTGTCAGGTGAGTAGGAGCGTCCGGTCAGCCGGTGGTGACCGTCCGTTCGGCGGAGTAGCCGCCCCACGTCCCGTCGGGGAGCTTGGCCCGCAGCTTCACGCGGTGGCTGTCACCCGGTTCTTTGCCCACGTAGAAGCTGTGCTTGGCCTTCTTCACGGGCGCTGTACCGCCGAACACCAGCGAGGTGGCGGTCTTGCCGTCGAGGTGGATCTGATACTCCGCCACCGCGCCGCCGGTGTGCGGCGGCGTCCACGCCAGGTCGATGTAGTACGCCCCGTCGGCGCGCCGGATCTTCGCGCGGAAGTCCGTCGGCGCCGTGGCCCGCCCGTCGTCCTGCCCCTTCGCGGTGGTGAGGCGGACGGCGCGGCTGGCGGGCGACGCGTTGTCGGCCGCGTCGAGCGCCTTGACGGTGAAGCGGTAGGCCGTGCCGGGACGCAGCCCGGTGACAAGGGTCTCGCGCTCGCCGCCGCCCACACTGTGGATCTTCGATGTGCCCTGATAGATCTCGTACGACGCGACGCCCTGGTCGTCCTTCGAAGCGCCCCAGGACAGCTTCACCGCCCGGCTCCCCTCGGCTGCGCCCCGGGGAGAGCCGGGCCGTGAGGGCGGCTTCCGGTCGGCGGTGGCTGCGGCGGGCGTGGTCACCGTCAGCTTCTTGCTGGCCGGGCCGACGTTCCCCTCGGCGTCGCGGGCGCGGACGGTGAAGCTGTAGGCCGTGGAGGGCTTCAGGCCGACGACGTCCACCATGTGCTTGCCGCCCGGCACGCGCTTGACCCTGGTGGCGCCCCGATACACGTCGTAACCGGTGACCGCGGTGTTGTCCGTGGCCTGGTTCCACATGACGTGGGCGGTGGTGGCGCTGCCCGCCTGGACGGTGACGCCCCGGGGGACGGTCGGGGGCTGTACGTCCTTCGCGTCCTGGTCGCCGCCCCAGGCGCAGGCGGTGAGGGTGCAGGCGCTGAGGGCGCAGGCGGTGACGGTCAGGAGGGCAGCCAGGTGGGGGGTCCGTCGCACGGTCGTGCCTTCCGTTCGGGCGGCATTGGTCCGGACCTATTTGACACAGGTGTCGGGTGCACATCAAGGGGTGTGCGTGCGCCGTCCGGGCCCTGAGCGGCGGCCGAGGTGTACGACCCGAGACAGATTGGGATGTCTGGTCAGGTGCCTCGGTCTTTCGGCCTCCGTTCATCCGGTTCATCCGATTCGTCCGACCGGCTGTCAGTTTCTGCTCAGGAAAGGACCTTTCACGTGCGTACCAAGAATGCGGCGCTCGCCGTCGCCGCCGGAGCCGCCCTGATCGCCCCCGCGTCACTGCCCGCTTCGGCGTTTCCGAAGGAGAGCGAACCGAACCACAAGTCGGCGCAGTCAGAAGGGAGTTCGGTCGTCCAGGAGGGATCCGTGCGCGCTGACGCGCTCCTCGCCAAGGTCGGATCCTGTAAACAGGTCTCGCGCGGCAAGTACCGCGCGGACGACGGCGCTCGCGCGGACATCCCCGTCTGCGGCAAGCGGGGTGCGGTGTTCTGGAAGGCCGACATGGACATCGACTGCGACGGCCGCCGGAGCAAGGCCTGCAACCGGCGCACGGACCCGCTGTTCCTGAACGCGACGGCGTTCCAGGAGTCCAACGGCCGTCAGCTGAGCGCGGAGCGCCTGCCGTACATCGTCGTGCCGGGCGCGAGCCGCCGCTGGAACCACTCGGAGCACGGCATCACGGGCGGTTCGGTGGCCGCCGTGATCCACGACGGCAAGGTTCTGTACGCCGTCGTCGGCGACACGGGCCCCACCGACCTCATCGGCGAGGCGTCGTACGCGGCGGCGAAGTCGCTCGGCATCAGCCCCGACCCCAGATCGGGCGGCACCGATGCGGACGTCACGTACATCGTCTTCGACGGTCCCAAGGCATCCCCGATCGAAAGCCACCGGGCCGCGGTCACCCAGGGTGACGCGCTGGCCCGGCAGTTCCTCCGTCAGAACTGACCGGCGGGGTTTGTCAGACCTGCTGGTAGGGGTCAGACCTTCCGGTAGGTGTACGCCTCAGCCGCCGCGGCCTCCACCGCGTCGACGTCGGCGCCCGCCGAAGCGGTCACCATCGCCGCGACCGCGCCTTCCACGAACGGGGCGTCCACCAGGCGGGCGCCGTCCGGGAGCTCGTCGCCGTCGGCGAGCAGCGTCTTCACGGTGAGGACCGCGCTGCCCAGGTCGGTGAGGATCGCGATGCCCGCGCCCCGGTCCACCTTCGCGGCGGCCTGGGCGATGAGCTCCGAGCTGGTGCCGAGGCCGCCGTCCTCGGTGCCGCCGGCCGGGGCCACGGGCGCGGTCGCCCCGCCGCCCGCGAGCCCCGTGGCCAGTGCGGCGACGGATTCGGCGACGGCTCCGCTGTGCGAGACCAGGACGATGCCCACCAGCTTGTCGTCACTCATTTCCGGCCTCCGCGGTCTGCGCGAGCGCGTCGAAGAGGAGCGCGGAGGAGGTCGCACCGGGATCCTGGTGCCCGATGCTGCGCTCGCCCAGATAACTGGCCCGCCCCTTGCGTGCCTGCAGCGGCGTCGTGGCGAGCGCGCCTTCGTTGGCGGCGTCGCGCGCCGCGCCGAAGGACTCCGCGAGCGCGTCGACCGCGGGGACCAGGGCGTCCAGCATGGTCTTGTCGCCGGGCGCGGCGCCACCGAGCGCGCTGACCGCGTCGACGCCTGCGCGCAGTGCGTCGGCGAACTCCTGCTCGCTGACCTCGGCGGCGTCACCGAGGGCCTTGCCGGTACGCCGGAGCAACGTCCCGTAGAGCGGCCCCGACGCACCCCCCACGGTGGAGATCAACTGCCGCCCCGCCAGGGTCAGTACGGCCCCGGGAGTCGCGGGCGCCTCCTTCTCCAGAGTGGCCGCCACGGCGGTGAACCCACGCTGCAGGTTGCTGCCGTGGTCGGCATCGCCGATCGGCGAGTCCAGCTCGGTGAGCCGCGACGCCTCCCGGTCGACGAGTGCGGCGGACGAGGCCAGCCACCGGCGGAAGAATGCGGAGTCGAGCACGGAAACTCCTTGCGCGATAGACGCGATAGAACAGTCGCGAGAGAACAGTTGGGTATCTCGTACGTGATGACGGCCGTACGTGATGACGGCCGGGGTATCAACTACCCCAGCGGAGCCCGGCCGTACGCACCGGAGCGTTCCAGAGCCGCAGCAGCTCCTCGTCGACCTGACACAGGGTGACTGAGGCCCCGGCCATGTCCAGCGAGGTCACATAGTCGCCGACGAGAGTGTGCGCCACGACGACACCACGCTCGGCGAGAACGCGCTGGACCTCGGCGTTGAAGCCGTACAGCTCGAGCAGGGGAGTGGCCCCCATGCCGTTGACGAGCACGAGCACGGGGTTACGAGGGTTGAGATCCTGGAGTACGGCGTCCACGGCGTAGTCCGCGATCTCGCTGGACGTCATCATCGGGCGCCGCTCGCGACCGGGCTCGCCGTGAATGCCGACGCCGAGCTCCAGCTCGCCGCTGGGCAGATCGAAGGTGGGGCTGCCCTTGGCAGGCGTGGAACAAGCGCTCAGGGCGACCCCGAAACTCCGCGCGTTCTCGTTCACCTGCCGCGCGATCGCCTCGACCCGCTCGAGCGGCATGCCCTCTTCGGCCGCCGCGCCCGCGATCTTCTCGACGTAGAGAGTCGCCCCGGTGCCGCGCCGCCCGGCCGTGAACAGACTGTCGGTGACGGCGACGTCGTCATTGACGAGCACCTTGGCGACCTGAATGCCCTCGTCCTCGGCGAGCTCGGCGGCCATGTCGAAGTTGAGGACGTCCCCCGTGTAGTTCTTCACGACGAAGAGCACCCCCGCCCCGCTGTCCACGGCGGCGGCGGCCCGCACCATCTGATCCGGCACGGGCGAGGTGAACACCTCACCGGGACAGGCGGCCGACAGCATCCCCGGCCCCACGAACCCGCCGTGCAGCGGCTCATGCCCCGACCCTCCGCCGGAGACGAGGGCCACCTTCCCCTCGACCGGAGCGTCCCTGCGTACGATCACGCGATTCTCGACGTCGATCGTCAGGTCGGGATGCGCGGCCGCCATGCCCCGCAGCGCGTCCGCCACGACGGTCTCCGCGACGTTGATCAGCATCTTCATCTGTACCTCCTGATGAGATTAGCAGCTAAGCCTCTGGCCTGTGTCTTTGCAGGTCAGGCCAAGTGTGTCTAGTTATCGATCTTGGCGATTCTTGGCGGTCCGGGGCGGGGACCGGCGGGGCTGATGCTGACCTATTGCTGACCTTCCTGACGGTGCATCATGTCCCCGGTGGGTCGACTGGGCGTTGCTGAGATTTGCGAACCTGAGGTCATTATCGAGGGAACGGCACCAAGCGGCACGGGCTGTGGTCGAACTGTTCGAGTGAAAGTCTTTCTGCTGTCTCCGGCCAGCTGAGGAGCGGTGAGGCGTCGCGTAGGTGCGGCTGCCCTGTTTGATGGCTCGGAACACCACGGCTCGCACAGTTGCGTACTTGAGTCCCGTGCGCATGGCGCCGCCCCAGGCTCTGCGATCAGGCGTGCGCACGCTACCGACGTGCCTCACTGGCCGTCGGCAGGTCGGGCTCGGCCACCGGGATGTGTGGACTCCGCCTCTGCGGCGGGCGGGCGGCTGCGGCTTGCCAGTGATCCAGTTCGCCCGTCATGCCCAACCGCACTGCCTGTCCGATAGCCCTAGGTGCGACCGAACGCGTGCGGTTGAAGAAGGTGGCATGCCTCTACTAAGGACCTGACTGGGTAGGTCGTGAGGCGTTCCAGGGACGGCCGGAGTGGCGTTCAGGGGAGAGGCGCGACTCGCCGGGGTGTTGTTCAGTGGGCGCAGGCCTCGAATTCTGTGTGCCGCGCCCGTTCGGCATAGGTGTCGTCGTCCCGCTCGTACTGGGGAGGGGGCGGGGCAAAGATCCTCGCTCGGATTTCCCCACGGGCTTGAGCCATCCGTTCGTCGAACTCTTCGTCCGTCATCTCGCCATCACCTCCCTGTGTACGGGTAATTCGTAGCCGCCGTTATCACTGGATTGCTTCACTTTTCTGCCCTTCTGTCGAACCCTTCAGGAGAAGCCACCCATCTCTACGAATCTGTCCAACTCGGTCTACGCAGTGTCGTCAAAGGTCACGCCCGCATCAGGAGCGATGCGAGGGCGAGGTCCAAGTCGTCGTAAGCCAGGCCCAGGCTCTCCCCGCGCACCGCGCCCCGTCGGCCGCCCGTGGAAGATAGTCGGTGCACGACGAATGGGGCGCTCATGCCGAGTGACCGCCCCCTTTCGCCGTCTCAGCCGCCCAATGAAACCCGCAGGTCAGACAGCGAAATCCTGCTGGCGTACTCGATACGCGGCCTGGACAAGTCCTAGCCTCGTCATCCTGCCGTAGCCGTGTAGCGGGCGTGCTGGTGCTTCGTATGCAGGGTGCCGGGGTGGTCGGGGCCGAGTACGCGACTCCGGTCGCGAACCAGATCGGCGTACAGCTCGCTCGCGGCTGTCACGTCACCCGCCTCAGCCGTGCAGAAAGCATGCCAGTACCGAGCGTGGAGGGTCTCGGGGTCGTCAGCTCCCAGTACCCGAGCACGGTCACGAGCCAAATTCGGCCGGCTTCGGCTGGTAGGACGTGCAGAGCCTACTGTCCTGGACCAGGAACTCACGGCCACACTCCATGAGCACTTCGAAGCTGCAGCCTCGGCCAGTGAACTAATCCGGGAAGGCCGATGGAAGAGACGCTCAGTCGTCCAGCGGACCCGGGAATGCGCGGTCCGGCCGATCCGCCGCTTCCAGCGACAGCACCCGGCCAGATCCTCGGCCCCGCACACTACGACGCGGACGTACTGGCTCTTGGAACGCAGGAAATGACGTACGGCGGTGCCTGCCAGGGGGACCCCAGCAGGATCCCCTCGCATCAGTCGACGGTGACGACGACAGACGGCCAGCCGCTGGCCCCATCGGGGACGGTGCCGGTCCGCTTCTCGGTCTGGACCTGGCCGCCACGTTCGGTGGCGCGGACGGTCACGCTGTGGCTCCCGGGAGTCGTCCTCCAGGCGTAGGACCACTGACGCCAGGTGTCGATGTTGGCTTCGACCGCGAGTTTGGCGTTCTCCCAGGGGCCGTCGTCGATGCGTACCTGGACACGGTCGATGCCGCGGTGCTGGGCCCAGGCCACCCCGGCGACCATCACCGTGCCGTCCTTGATCCGTGCCAGCGGCTTTGGGGTGTCGATACGGCTCTGGGTCTTGATCGGCGCCTTCCGGGCCCAGGATCGCTTGACCCAGTACGGGTCGTAGTCGTCGAAGGTGGTGAGCTCGATGTCCTGGATCCACTTGCACGCCGAGACGTACCCGTAGAGACCGGGTACGAGCATCCGGACGGGAAAGCCGTGGGTGAATGGCAGCGCCTCCCCGTTCATCCCCACCACGAGCATCGCGTCACGGCCGTCCATGACGGTCTCGACGGGGGTGCCCAGCGTCATGCCGTCCACGGAGCGTGCGACGAGCTGGTCGGCAGGTCCGCCTTTGGACGGAGGGCGCACGCCGGCGTCGGACAGGATGTCGGCCAATCGCGCGCCAAGCCACCGTGCGTTGCCGACATAGGGGCCACCGACCTCGTTCGACACACACGTCAGCGTGATCTCACGCTCGATCAGTTCACGTCGGAGCAGGTCGTCGAAGGTGAGGGTGAGCGGGCGGGAGACGCCCTTTCCGTGGATGCGCAGACGCCAGGTGTTCGCGTTTACCTTGGGCACCACCAGGGCGGTGTCGACACGGTAGAACGCCTTGTTGGAGGTTCTGAACGAGCTGATGCCCGGAACCTTGAGCTGCGTGCCGGCGGGCAGGGTCCGTGCCGGGGACGCGGGAGCGGGCAGTCGCACCGACTTGCGGGATTCGATCGCCGCTTGTGCCGCATTGCCGTTGAGGTGACGGCCCAGCGCACCCACGCCGACGGAGGCGGCTGCTGCCGCGGAAGCTGTGATCACGAACCCGCGGCGATCCCACCTGGGGCCTTGGTCCAGGCCCGGATCTGATCGCCGGGGCCGACTGTGGGCGGTCAGTCTCCCGATGAGGAAGTAGAGCAGTGCAGCTCCCACCACCGCGCCTGCTACTGAGGGCAGCGCGTCGGCGAACCCCGATGAATCGGGCCGTGTCAGGGCGGCGGCCCCGCCGATCACACCGAACAGCAGCACCCCCGCCGCGCCGACTCGCTGGTACCGCAAGGCCACGATGCCCAGAACCACGGCGAGCAAGGCCAACGTCCCCAGGATCCCGAGCTGCAGGACCAACTTGTCGTTTTCGCCGAAGTGGCGGATTGCCCAGTCCTTGACGGGTGTGGGGGTGCGGTCGATGGCAGCTCCGCCGACCGCGATGATCGGCCCCGCTTCGGGTCGGACCGCGGCAGAAACCAACTCGGCGACGGCGAGCGCCGAGAACCCCGCCAGCAGCCCGCTCAACGCGCCCAGCGGCAGGCGCACCCAGAGTTTCGCAGATGTCGTCACGGGCTCGATTCGACCCCAGAAGTACCTGCCTCCCCATGTTGGCATGCCGACGAAACCAGTTCCCCACCCGCATGCCCCAGCGCCCAGTGCTTCACCTCTCCCGAAGCTGAGCCTGGCTGACCGTTGCTGGTGTAGCCCCTGGCGTGTGGAAACCAAACGTTTGGAGACCTGGCCACGCTCCTGGGTGTGGGATGCCGCGAACGAGGCATCAACGGGGCGCATTCTTTTTGGGGGAGGGGATGTCCTGGCGATGGCTCAGGCGGGTGGCCGGATTGATGCTGAAGACATGTTCTGCGGCGAATCGAAAGGCACGTGCACAAGGGGGTGCAGCGACGGCAATAGGGCGCGTTTTCGCTGGCCAACACGCTGCACATGCGTCGCATACGTCACCTGGCTAGGCTGTCAGAGCAAAGTCTGGATCCCGGTCGGAACAGTTCTTCTCTGGGGGAAATCGGCGTCCGGGCATGGCGTGAGGCCCGTCGCTCACGCCCCCGTATCTCCGGGCGCGACGACACCGCCCGGACCCTCTCCGGGAGGAACCTCCCATGAACACCACCGCTCTTTCCCGCGCCTCAGTGGCGTCCGCTGCTGCCCTGACCCTCTCCCTGGGCATCATCGGTCCGGCAGTAGCAAGCGCTGCACCCAGCACAGCCGAAAAAGCCTACGGGCCTGCATGCTCATCCCTGCCCAAGGAGGGCGAGGGCAGCGCCGATGGCATGGCCGACGACCCCGTCGCCACGGCCGCGTCCAACAACCCGGAACTGTCCACCCTGGTGACGGCCGTGAAGAAGGCCGGACTCGTGGACACCCTCAACAACGCCAAGAACATCACCGTTTTCGCGCCGACCAACGCCGCCTTCGAGAAGATCCCCAAGGCCGACTTGGACAAACTGCTCGCCGACAAGGCCCAGTTGACGAAGGTCCTGACCTACCACGTCGTGGGCGAGAAGATCCCTACGGACAAGCTCAAGGACGGCACGTTCAAGACACTGGAGGGCAGCACTCTCACCACCTCCGGGTCGGACATGAAGTACAAGGTCAACGACTCGGCCAACATCGTGTGCGGCGACGTGAAGACCTCCAACGCCACCGTCAACCTCGTCGACACCGTCTTGATGCCGAAGAAGTAGGCATCAGCAACTGAACTGGCAAGGGGCGCGGCCCGGGACGGACCGGACCGCGCCCTCGGTCACCTCCGTGGTCATGCGGGGAAGTCGATCAATCCGACCGGTGGCAGCGTCGGCGTCTTGGAGCCTCCGGCAGGCTCGACGGTGATGCCGATCCCGGTGGCCCTGTCGATGTCGCCTTCCATGAGGGTGACCTGGTTGCTCTTGTCGCGATTGAGGAGTCCCGCCGGGCGCATGGTGCCTTCGTCGTTGAACCAGAGTTCGTAGACCTTGTCCTTGGGCGGGGCATCGAGGCCGGACGCCGTGAAGACCGCACGGTTCTGGCTGGCCGAAGTCACCACTGCGCCGCGGGCGCCGTCGGACAGAGAGGCAGCGTGCGTGCGCGCGTCACCGGCGGCGAGCACGGACGCCACCTGATCGGCACCGGCCCGGGCCTGACTCGCCTGCGCGCGTGCCTGCTGGGCTTCTTGATGCTGCCAGGTCGCCACGCCGCCAAGGGCCGCAGCTGCCAGACAGGCGGCCAGCATGAAGTTGCGAAGCCACGTTGTGCTCCGGGGCGTGGGCGTGCTGTCTGTCTCGTGCGCCGGACGCGGCGGTTCCTGGCGGACGTTGGGGATCTGACTCAACACCGCCTGTTTGAGTGCCGGAGGCGGAGTGACGCTTGCGGCAAGGGCCAGCCGACCCGCCGTCGCGGCGAATTCCGCCACCTCGTGGCGGCAGTCAGTGCACTGGGCCAGATGCTTTTCGAAGGCTGCACGTTCATCGGAGTCCAGCGCATCGAGTGCGTATGCTCCGGCCAGGGTGTGCGGTTCAGGCGAGCTCATGTGGCCACCCCCAGGCAGTCGCGGAGGCGGATCAGACCGTCCCTCATACGGGTCTTGACCGTGCCCAGGGACGTGGACAACCGTTCGGCCACCTCGCGGTACGTCAATCCCTGATAGTAGGCCAATGTGATCGACTCGCGCTGGATGTCGGTGAGCGACTCAAGGCAGCGCACGACGTCTTCGCGTTCCTGACGAGCCTCGACCTCTGCCTCGGTAACGTCGAACTCGGGCATGCGGTCCCGCAGCGCCACCCGTTCCTCGCGAGCGGCGGAGGCCACCACCGAGCGGACGCGGTCCACCGCGCGCCGATGGGCCAGCGTGAGCACCCAATTCATTACCGGTCCCCGTTCCGGCCGGTAGTCGGCAGCGTGACGCCACACTTCCACCAGCACTTCCTGTGTCACTTCCTCGGACTGCGCGACGTCGCGGACGACAGCCCTCACCACGCCGAAGACGGGGCCCGCCACCGACTCGTACAGCCGCCCGAATGCCGCCTCGTCGCCTTCGGCTACTTGCTTCATCAGCGCGGCCAGATCTGGCTTGTCGGCCGGGTTTCCGCCGATGAACACCGATTGCCTCATGCCGACATCATCGCCGACCGAGGGGCATGCCTCCCGAGCGGGGCCTTTCAGGTCGCGTTATTGATTCGTTGCCAGTGGCTGTTCGGATTGGTGCAGGAGGGGGTGAGGTGAAAGTGCGGCGACGGAGGCATGCCGTCACCGGAGCGGGAGCGGAGTCGGAGTGGTCAATGTGTCGCGTTCGGTGACGGCAAGGCTCAGGGCGGATCGAATTCCAATAGTGAATTTTGTTCACATCGCTCCAATCCGCGCCTCACTCTGGAATCGAATTCTTGGTGGAGGACGCAACCGCTCAGGCAGCGCCTCTGGCTGCTGATCCGCATCGTCGCACTCGGGGCAAGGAGGTCACTGCCATGACTGTCATCCACGCCCGACCGTCTTCTGTCCGGCACGTGAAACTCGATGAGCATCTGCCCGTCGATCACCGTCTCAGTCAGGTCTACCGCGTCACCGCAGGAATTATGGGCCTGTTTCTGCTGGCTTTCGGCGTCCTTGGGCTCGTCCACCGTATTGGCTTCTTCGACACCGGCAGCCATACCACTCTGGGACTCAGCACGAACGGCGCCTTGAGTGTCCTGTCCATTGCGATGGGTGCGCTGCTGCTGGCCGTTTCTGTCCGCGGCGGGAATGCAGCTTCCACGGTGAACATGGTGGCAGGTGTCGCCTTCCTCATCGCAGGCTTTGCGAGCCTGTTCACCCTCGACAGCAGCTACAACTTCCTCAACTTCCGCATGCAGAACGTGCTGTTCAGTTTCGCCGTCGGGCTGCTGCTAATGGTCGGCGGCATGTACGGCAGGGTCAGCGGAAGCCTCCCCCACGACAACCCGTATTGGCGCTCACGGAATTAACCGGCCCGGCAGAAGGCTGGCTGCTCCGGAGGCCGATAGCCGGCCTCCGGAGCACCGCTGAGCGGGGAACCGGCCTCAGGGGCGGACGCCGCAGACCGCCAGCAGGCAGAGGTTGAAGCCCTGGGTGTTGCTCGGCCCGGCATTGTCCCCGGAATCGTGGCCGCCGACCGAGCAGCGCGACAGCAGGCACAGATTGCCGCCCTGGATGCCCCGGTAGGCGTAGGCGGCGGCCGGAGACGCTTCGCGCGGCTGGTCCGGCCGTATCGACTGCGTCTTCGGCGCGGTCGGCTCACGCACCTCGGTGGCTCCGGCGACAGTAGCGGTCGACAACAGCAGTGCGCCGGCGGCCGCAGTCGCGGCTCCCCAACGCAGCACGGTGACGGGGATGTTCATGGACGCTCCAAGTGGTCTCGTGGGTCTCGCTTCGACTGAACTCAGACACGGGATCTTCGGAGCGCCGCGCCGCGCAGATTGGTGACTGGCTCAAAAACATTGCCTTTTGACTTGTGTGCGCCTGTGAAGTTCGGAACTCGCCCTACATGGATGTGTCGTGCGTCACGCCGCCAATCCGGTTGCTTTGTGACTCCGAAACACTGATGTGACGGCCCATTGGGGGCAACGGCGACTATCTGGACCCGTGGCCATGCATGGGTGCGTCGTGGCGCATATTCGCAACCGCGATGCCGATCGGCTTCCGGTGGTCTCTACAGAGGTGAGAACGCGTGAGTGACACACCGTACGACGGGACTATTCTCCCCACGTATCCGCTGACCGCGGCTCAACGCGGTCTCTGGTTCGCCCAGCGGATGGACGCGCGGAATCCGTCGTACAACGTGGCCGAGTACGCGGACATTCGGGGCCGCATGGACCCCGTGCGCCTGCAGGCCGCCGTGCGCCGGGTCGCGGATGAGCAGGAAGCGCTGCGGCTGACTTTCGGCGAGCGCGAGGGCATTCCCTTTCAGCGGGTTCATCCGACTGCGGGCATCGAGGTTCCGCTGGTCGATCTGTCGCGTCACGACGATCCGCACGCCGAGGCGCTGCGGCGTATGGAGGACTGCCTGGGCCGGCCGGTGGACATCGCCACCGGACCACTCGTGCGCATGACGCTCTACCGCCTGAGCGAGGAACGCCATCTGTTCCACCAGCAGGTGCACCATCTTGCGCTCGACGGCTACGGCGCCGCGCTCGCCCTCGCACGCATAGCCGAGGTCTACACCGGCTTTTCGACTCAGGCCGCAGCCGATCAGGGGACCGGGCCCGACCCCGCTCTGGCGGCGCTGATCGAGGAGGAGGAGACGTACCGGACCTCCGGAAAGCACGGCGCCGACGGCGCGTTCTGGGCGGACTATCTGGCCGACGCCCCTACGCCCACTGGCCTGTCTGAAGAGAGGCGCGCCCCTGGACACGGGTCGTTGCGGGTACGCCGGGAGTTCGCGGCTACGGACGCCGAGCGGCTGCGCGCGGCGGCCAGGCGGGCGGGCGCCGGGTGGCCGACGCTGTTCATGGCGGCCATGGCGGTCTACCTCCACCGCAGCCGAGGGCTCGGGGAGGTCGTACTGGGACTGCCGGTGACCGGGCGACGCACCCCGCTGGCCCGTGCCACGCCGAGCATGCTCAGCAACGTCCTGCCGATGCGGCTGCGCATATCCCCGTCCGACCGGGTCGCAGACGTGGCCAAGCATGCGTCCGCTCAGGCCCGCGAGGTCCTGGCGCACCAGCGCTATCCGTCGGAGAGCCTGCGCCACGACCTTGGCCTGACGGGTGCGGACGTCTCGTTGACAGGACCCTCGGTCAACGTTCTGGCGTTCGACGACCGGCTCAGTTTCGGACCGAACAAGGCCACACTGCACAACCTGTCCATCGGCCCGGTGGAGGACATGGCCCTCGCGGTGCATGCCTCGTACGCCGACGGAGGGATCCATGTCGACCTGCTCGGCAACCCCGGCCTCTATACGCCCCAGGAACTGGCTGCCCATCACGAGCGGCTGTGCCGTCTGATCGTGGCGTTCGCGGAAGACCCGGAACGGACGATCGGCAGCCTGCACGTCGTCGGTGACGACGAACGGCTCCAGATCCTCGGTCTTGGCGCCTCGGACCCCACCGTCGTCGAGGCCGCAGGGCACAACCCGGCCACTCTCCCCGAGCAGCTCGCCGGACAGGCACGGATCACGCCCACGGCCAGCGCCGTGGTCTGCGGCCACAACCGGCTCACCTTCAGGGAACTCGACGCGCAGGTCGACACTCTTGCCCGGGTGCTGGCCGCCAGGGGGGCCGGGCCGGGAACCCGGGTGGCCGTGGGCCTGCCGCGCTGCACGGATCTGGTGGTGGCGATGCTCGCGGTCATGCGGACGGGCGCCGCGTATCTGCCGCTCGACCCCTCGTACCCCGCCGACCGCATCGCCTTCATGATCGAGGACTCGCAGCCGATCGCGCTCGTCGCCACGGTGGAGACCGCGAGCGCCATGGACCCGCAGAGCACTCTCTGCGTGGTGGACCCGGCCCTGGCGGGCCTGGAGCCTGCCGTGGCCGAGCCGCGCGGACCCGGTCCCCAGGACGCGGCGTACGTCATCTACACATCCGGTTCCACCGGCAGGCCCAAGGGCGTCGTCGTGGAGCACCGCTCCCTGAGCAACCTGCTCGTACACCACCGGCAGGAAAGCCACATGCTGGCCGAGCGGACGCTGGGCCGCCGGCTGCGGGTGGCCCTGACCGCGGCCACCTCCTTCGACGCCTCGTGGGACCCGGTGCTGTGGATGGTCGCGGGCCATGAACTGCACATCGTCGACGACGACATCCGGCGCGATCCCGAAGCCCTGGTGGACTTCCTCGTCGAGCAGCGCATCGACGCCATCGAGACCACCCCCACCTACCTGCGGCAGATGCTCACCGCCGGGCTGCTCGACTCACCACGGCACCGGCCCCTGGTGATCGCCCTCGGCGGAGAAGCCGTCGACGAAGCGCTGTGGAACGAACTCGCCGCCCAGTCCGGCCTGCTGGTCTTCAACTACTACGGCCCGACCGAGACCACAGTCGACGCGGTGACCACCCGGATCACGGGCGCTACCCCGGTCATCGGCCGCCCGGTCGCCGGCGCCGGGGCCTACGTGCTCGACCCGTCGCTGCATCCGCTGCCGCTGGGTGCGGTCGGCGAGCTGTACCTGTCCGGGGAGGGCCTGGCGCGCGGCTACTCCGGGCGTCCGGGAATGACTTCGGAGCGGTTCCTGCCGGATCCGTTCGGGGCGCCGGGCGGCCGGATGTACCGCACGGGGGACCTCGCCCGCTGGAGCGAGAGCGGCACGCTGGAGTTCCTGGGGCGCAGCGACCGCCAGATCAAGGTACGCGGCTACCGCGTGGAGACCGGCGAGATCGAGTCCGCGCTGCGGAGCCTGCCGGGTGTCACCGAGGCAGCGGTCGCCCTGACCGGATCCCGGGACGAAACGCAACGGCTGGCCGCGTATCTGGTGACCGACGGCCCGGCCGGGGCAGCCGACGTCGCGGACGTACGGGACGCCCTGGCCGGTCTGCTTCCCGAGCACATGGTGCCCACCGCGTGGGCGACGGTGCCCCGACTGCCGCTCACCCCGAACGGCAAGCTCGACACCGCCCGCCTGCCGCAGGCCACCCCGGTCGCGGCCCGGGGCGGCGCACCGCGCACCCCCGACGAGGAGTTGATGTGTGCGGTCTTCGCCGAGTGCCTGGACGTGTCACGGGCCGGGCGGGACGACAACTTCTTCCTGCTGGGCGGGCATTCGCTGCTGGCGACCCGTCTGGTGAGCCGGATACGCGGTGCCTTCGGCGTCGAAATGCCGATCAGTGCCCTCTTCGAGTCGCCGACCCCGGCCGGTCTCGTCGCCATCCTGGACACCATCCCGACGGCGCGTCCGCCCGTCGCTGCTGCTTCGCCGCGCCCCGAGCGGCTGCCGCTGTCGTTCGGGCAGCAGCGGCTGTGGCTGCTGGACGAGCTGGGCGATGCCGGCGCCTCCTACCATCTGCCGGTTGCTCTGAGGCTTTCGGGCCCCCTGGACCGCGAAGCGCTCGCCGACGCGCTCGCCGACCTGATGGGGCGGCACGAGAGCCTGCGAACCCTCTTCGCCGTGGACGAGGAGGGCCCTCACCAGCGCATCCTGGCCCCGGAGGCCGCCCGCCCGGCACTCGTGGTGATGCCGGACGGCTGCCTGCCCGGCGAACCCGACCGCACGCCCTTCGCCCTCAGCCGTGAACTGCCGCTGCGCGCGCAGCTGTTCCCTGCCGGCCCGGACGAGCACCTGCTCGTACTGACGCTGCATCACATTGCGGCGGACGGCTGGTCGATGGGTCCGCTCCTGCGCGACCTGGGCACCGCCTACGCGGCGCGCACCCGGGGTGAGGCCCCGCGATGGGACGCCCTTCCCGTGCAGTACGCCGACTATGCCCTGTGGCAGCGCGACCTGCTCGGCGACCCACGAAGCAGTGACAGCCTCGCCGGACGCCAGCTCGCCCGCTGGGCGCAGCTCCTCGAAGGGCTCCCGGAGGAGGTGACCTTCCCCGTCGACCGTTCCCGCCCCACGCGGGCTTCTGGCCGCGGCGGGGCGGTGTCCGTGCGGATCGACGCCGCCGCGCACCGCGCGCTGATGCGGCTCGCGGCCGACTGCGGGGCCAGCACATTCATGGTGCTGCACGCGGCGCTGGCCGCCCTCATGGCACGGCTCGGCGCGGGCGACGACATCGCGATCGGTACGCCGGTGGCGGGCCGCACCGACGACTCCCTCGCCGACATGGTGGGCTTCTTCGTCAACACACTGGTCCTCAGGGCCGATACGTCCGGAGCGCCCGGCCTGCGCGAACTGGTGGAGCGGGTACGGCGTGCCGACCTCGCGGCGTACGCCCTCCAGGACACTCCCTTCGAGCGCGTCGTGGAGGAGCTGTCGCCCACACGCTCCCTCTCCCGCCATCCCCTCTTCCAGATCATGCTCAGCCTCAACAACACCCCCGCGCCGCGCCCCGAACTGGCGGGTCTCAGCGTCAGCCACGAGGCCGCCATCGGCCGCTTGGGGGCCAAGTTCGACCTCGCCTGGGACCTGACCGAAGAGCACGACAAGGAGGGGGCTCCGGCCGGTCTCGTCGGTGAGCTGGAGTTCAGCGAGGACCTCTTCGACCGCAGTACGGCCGAGCGCTTCGCCGAGCACTTCACGCGCCTGCTGCGGGCGGCCCTCGCCGACCCCGACCGCCCCACGGCCGACGCCGATTTCCTCACGCCCGACCAGCACGACGCGGCCCTGGACGAGCTGCCCCGGGTCTCCCAGCCGGTGACCGGGGCGAACCTCGCTCACCAGGCAGCGTCGGGTGAGGGCCGGACGGTGGTCGACGAGCTCACCACCCGCGCCGCCGTCCAGCCCGGCCGTACTGCCGTGGTCGCCTCCGACGGCCGCCTCAGTTTCGGGGACCTGCTGGCCCGCAGCGAGCAACTGGCCCGTGTGCTGCGGGACTCGGGAGTCGGCAGCGGCGACCGGGTCGCGGTGGCCCTGCCCCGTACGTCGCTGCACATCGTGGCGCTGTTCGGAGTGCTGCGCGCCGGAGCCGTTTACGTACCGATCGACCCCTCGCATCCCCGTACCCGCAACCAGCTGATCCTCGACACCGCCGCCCCTCGGCTGCTGCTCACCACGGCCGACACACGCGACGCGCTGCCGACGGCGCCGGCCAGTCTGCTCCTCGACGACCCGGCGGTGTGGCGCCCGGACGGGGGAACGACGCCCGAAGCACCGCGTGCCCAGGACGCCGCATACGTGCTCTACACCTCGGGGTCCACGGGCCTCCCCAAGGGCGTCGTCGTCGAGCACCGGTCCCTGGCGAACCTCTTCGCCAGCCACCGCGAGAAGCTGATGGGGCCCGCCGAGGCCGATAACAACGGCCTGCCGCTGCGGGTCGCGCTCACCGCGGCCATGACCTTCGACGCCTCCTGGGATCCACTCCTGTGGATGGTCGCCGGACACGAACTGCACCTGGTGGACGACGCGACGCGCCGCGACCCGGAGGCGCTCACCTCTCTCGTGCACCGCAGCGCGATCGATGTCGTCGAGACCACCCCGTCCTTCCTCGAACAGCTGCGGGCCTGCGGCCTGCTCGCCCCGGGACCGTCCCGCCCTCGTGTCCTCGCGCTCGGCGGTGAAGCCGTGAACGAGTCGCTGTGGCAGGAGCTTTCGACGCTCCAGGACGTAGCGGTGTGGAACCTGTACGGGCCCACCGAGACCACGGTCGACAGCGTGATGGGCCGTGTCACCGCCGGTACCCGCCCCCACCTGGGCCGTCCCGTCACGGGCACCCGTGCCCGCGTACTCGACGAGCGACTGCGCCCGGTCGCCCCGGGAGCCACCGGTGAGCTCTACCTCTCGGGCGCAGGCCTGGCCCGCGGTTACGAGAACCGGCCCTCCGCCACGGCGGATCGCTTCCTGCCCGACCCCTACGGCGTCCCGGGGACCCGGATGTACCGCACGGGCGATCTCGTCCGGCGCAGAGAGGGCCGCCTCGAATACGTGGGGCGCGTCGACGGACAGGTCAAGGTACGGGGCTTTCGCGTAGAGACCGGCGAGATCGGGACGGTGCTCACCGGGCACCTCGATGTGGCGCACTCGGCGGTCGCCGTCCAGGCGGACGCGCGCGGCGAGGGGCGGCTCGTGTGCTGGGTCGTCACCCGCGACGGCCAGGAACTGTCCACCCGCACCCTGCGGGCCTACCTGGCCGACCGGCTTCCCGCTTACATGGTGCCGACGGCGGTCGTCCCTGTGACCGAGCTGCCCCTCACCGCGCACGGCAAGGTGGACTTCGCCTCGTTGCCCACGGCAGCGGACGCCTCCTCCAGTGCCGGGGACGCGGCGACCGACACCGACCCGCCGCGGTCCGCACCGGAGGAGATCTTGTGCGCCCTGTTCGCGGAGAGCCTCGGGCACGAACAGGTCGGGCGCGGTGACGACTTCTTCGAACTGGGCGGGCATTCGCTCCTTGCCACGCGCCTCGTCGGCCGGATCCGTTCGGCGTTCGGCGTCGAGTTGCCGGTCCGTACCCTCTTCGAGTCCACCACCCCGGCGGCGCTCGCCGAGCGACTGGACGAAGCGGGTACGGCGCGCCCCGCGCTGCGCAGGGCACCCAGACCCGCCCTGCCCCCGCTGTCTCCCGCGCAGCAGCGGCTCTGGTTCCTGCACCAGCTGGACCCGCAGGCCGCCGCATACCACATCTCGGTCGCGGTGCGGCTGGACGGAGCCCTGGACTCCAGGGCACTGCACGGGGCGCTCGCCGACGTGGTGGCCCGGCACGAGAGCCTGCGCACCCTCGTCAAGGTCAGCGGCGGTGAACCCTTCCAGGCCGTGCTCGGCTCCGGTGACGCGCGCCCCGGCATGCCGGTGACCGTCCTGGAGGAGCAGGCTCTCGCGCAGGCCCTGCGAGCGGCGAGCGGACAGCCGTTCGACCTGGAGCGGGAGATACCACTGAGGGCCGAGCTGTTCCGCCTCGCTGAGGACCGGCACACTCTGCTGATCACGGTGCATCACATCGCGGCCGACGGATGGTCGATGGGCCCGCTGGCCCAGGACGTCGCCGGGGCCTACGCGGCGCGGACCTCCGGGCGTTCCCCGAGCTGGACGGGCCTGCCGGTCCAGTACACGGACTACGCCCTGTGGCAGCGCGAGCTGCTCGGCGACCCGGCCGACCCGGCCTCGCTGTCCGCCGGTCAACTGGCCTACTGGACGACGCAGATGTCCGGAGCGCCGCAGGAGACGCCGCTGCCCGCCGACCGGCCCCGGCCCGCCGTCTCCACCGGAGCGGGCGGCGTAGTGACCTTCCAGGTGCCCGCGGACACCGCCGCGGCCGTCGGCCGGCTGGCCAGGACGTCCGCCACGAGCACGTTCATGGTCCTGCACGCGGCACTGACGGCCCTCCTGCACCGCACGGGGGCCGGGGAGGACATCACCATCGGCACCCCGGTGGCCGGGCGGACGGACGAGGTACTCGAACCGCTCGTCGGCTTCTTCGTCAACACGCTCGTCCTGCGCACCGGCGTACAACCCGAGATGACGTTCAGGGAGCTGTTGGCCCATGCGCGAGAGACCGATCTGGCTGCCTACGCCCACCAAGAGCTGCCGTTCGAGCGCCTCGTGGAGGCATTGCAGCCCACGCGCTCCCTGGCCCGCCATCCCCTCTTCCAGGTGATGCTCACCCTGAACAACACCCGGCCACCCCGCCTGGACCTGCCGGGCCTGCGGGCGCGGATGGAGGGCGTCGACACCGGAGGAGCCAAGTTCGACCTCTCCTTCGGGTTCACCGAGCGGACCGGAGCGGCGCCCGGCGAGGAAACCCTCGACGCGACCCTGGAGTTCAGCCGGGACCTATTCGACCAGGACACGGCGCACCGCATCACGCAGTGGTTCCTGCGGCTTCTCGACCTGGCCGTCGGCCAACCGGACATCAGGGTCGCCGACCTCGCCCTGATCGACGAGGACGAACAGGCGCGACTGCTGGCCCCCGGCCACGAGAGTGAGCCCGCCTCCGGTCCGGCGAGCGTCCTGGACCGGTTCGCCGAGACCGTCGCCGCCGCCCGCAGCGGTGACATCGCGGTCACCGCGCCCGACGGCCGGATCTCGTTCTCGGAGCTCGACGCCCGCTCAGAGCGCATCGCGGCCCTGCTCGGGGAAACCGGTGCGCGCTCCGGCGACGTGGTGGCCGTACTGCTGCCCCGGTCCGTCGACTCCATCGCGACCCTGCTGGGCGTGCTCAAGGCCGGCTGCGTCTACGCGCCCATCGACGACTCCCTGCCCCAGGGACGGATCGACGCGGTCCTCGACGATGCCGGGCCCCGGTTCGTCGTCACCGCCGGTGCCACGGCCCACCGGGTCGGGGCCACGTGGCCCCAACTGGTGCTCGACAGCACCGAATCGGCCCGCTTCCTGACGGCGCCGCACATCCCCGCCCCCACCGTCTCTCCCGCCCCGGGCTCGGCGGCGTACCTCATCCACACCTCGGGATCCACCGGGCGGCCCAAGGGGGTACTCGTCGGGCACGGCTCGCTGGCCCGGCTCCTTGAGCACCATCGGCGGCAGGTCTTCGGCCCTGCGGTGCGCGCGAGCGGAGAACGGCGGCTGCAGGTCGCCCTGACCGCCGCCCTCTCCTTCGACGCCTCGCTCGACCCCGTGCTGTGGATGATCGACGGACATCAGTTGCACGTGCTCGACGACCTGACAAGGCGCGACTCGGAAGCCCTCGTCGACGCGGTGCGCGACCAGCGCCTCGACGTCCTGGAGTCGACCCCGACCCACGTACGCCAACTGCTGGACGCCGGTCTGTTCGCGCCGGGTCCGCGGCACCGTCCCTCGGTCCTCGTCCTGGGCGGCGAAGCCGTCCCGCAGGCGCTCTGGAACGCACTGCGCGAGGTGCCAGACGTGCGGTGCTGGAACTTCTACGGGCCCACGGAGGCCACCGTCGACACCCTTGTCGCCCCACTGGCCGACACCGACCGTCCCGTGCTGGGCACGCCGGTCACCGGCACCCGTGCCTATCTGCTGGACGCGCGGCTGCGCCCCGTGCCCGTGGGGGTCGTCGGCGACCTGTATCTCGCCGGCGACAGCCTCGCACTCGGCTACCACGGCCGTCCGGCCGAGACGGCGCGCGGCTTCGTACCCGACCCCAACGGCCCGGCCGGAGCGCGGATGTACCGCACCGGCGACCGAGCACGGTACGGCCGGGACGGCGCGCTGGAATTCGCCGGGCGCTCCGACGGCCAGGTCAAGGTGCGTGGCTTCAGGGTCGAGCCCGACGAGGTCGCGGCCGTGCTCGAAGCGCACCCCGACGTCGTCCAGGCAGCCGTGATCGCACACGACGGCGGCCCGGCGGGGACCCGGCTCGCCGCCTACCTGGTGCTGTCCGAAGCGCCGGGCGACCTAGCCGGGATACAGGCCCACGCGGGCCGCAACCTCCCCGCGTACATGGTCCCCACCAGCTGCCAGAGCCTGGACCGCATCCCGCTCACCCCCAGCGGCAAGCTGGACCGCAAAGCCCTGCCCGACCCGGCGCCCTCCGCTCGAGCCGACACCGCGGGCAGAGGGCCTCGCAACCCCCGCGAGGACGTGCTGTGCACCCTCTTCGCGGAGGTGCTCGGTGTCGAACAGGCCCTGATCGACGACGACTTCTTCGCACTGGGCGGTCACTCCCTGCTCGCGACTCGGCTCATCGGCCGTATCCGCACCGCCCTGGGCGTCGAGGTCAGCATCCGCAGCCTCTTCGAGGCGCCGACCGTCGCCGCGCTCGCCGAACGCCTCCTCGACGACGCCGAGGACAATCCGCTGGCGACACTGCTGCCGCTGCGCACCGCAGGAGAACGCCCTCCGCTGTTCTGCGTCCACCCGGCCGGGGGACTGGCCTGGTCGTACGGAGGACTGCTGCCCCACCTCGACCCCGACCAGCCGGTGTACGGCCTGCAGACCCCCAATCTCGACGGCACGGCGCCCTTCCCGGACAGCATGGAGGCCATGGCGGCCGTGTACGTCGCCGAGCTGCGCACCGTGCAGCCGCACGGGCCCTACCACCTCTTCGGCTGGTCCTTCGGCGGCAACCTCGTGCAGGAGGTCGCGGTACAGCTCCAGGAGGCCGGTGAGAAGGTCGCGCTGCTGACCATCCTCGACGCTTTCCCGATCGCGCCGCTCGACGACCTGGACAGTGCGAGCCGCGACACCGTGTTCCGGGCGTTGCTGTCCAACATCGGCGTGGGGGAGGAGGTGCTCGAAGGCAACGGTGAGGTCGAGGCGACCGCCGTACGCGACGCCTTTCGCCGGAGCGGCAGCCCGCTCGGCTCTCTCGAACCGGCCACCATCGAGACGATGGTGGACAACTTCGCCGGCCAGGCACGGCTGATGCGCACGTACACCCCCCGCACGTTCCGGGGCCCCGTCCTGTTCTTCACCGCCGCCGAAGGCCGCCCGCGCGAGGCCTTCGGACTCGAACTGTGGGCGCCGTACATCGACGGACACATCGAGAACCACGACGTGGCGTGCGCGCACGCCCAGATGATGCAGCCCGATGCGCGGGCGCAGATCGGCACCACACTGGCCGCCGCCCTACGCGCCGGTCACCACACCGCACAAGGAGACAACGCATGACGAACCCCTTCGACGACCCGCAGACCCAGCACCGCGTCCTCGTCAACGAGGAGGACCAGCACGCCCTGTGGCCGTCCTTCGCCGACATCCCCGCCGGGTGGGAGGCCGTGTTCGGCCCCGCCGCCCACGCCGCCTGCCTGGACTACGTGGAAGTGCACTGGACGGACCTCACACCCCGCAGCGCCCGCGTCGCCGTGGCCTGATCCAGGTCCTCGTTCCTCAGATCACAACGCGACGCACGGTGCGACGAAAGGCAGCGATGACGCAGCAGCAGAACAGCGTGGCGATACGCACCGAAGGGCTCACCAAGCGCTTCGGGGACAAACAGGCCCTGGCGGGCGTGGACCTGGAGGCGGCGCCCGGCACCGTGCTGGGGGTTCTCGGCCCCAACGGCGCGGGCAAGACCACCACGGTGCGCGTGCTGTCGACGCTGCTCAGACCGGACGGCGGGCAGGCATGGGTGGCCGGGCACGACGTGCGCAAAGATCCCGAGAGTGTCCGGCGCAACCTCGGCCTGTCCGGCCAGTACGCGGCCGTCGACGAGAAGCTGACGGGGCGCGAGAACCTCTATTTGGTCGCCCGCCTGTACGGGATGGGACGGCACGCCGCCCGGCGCAGGGCGGGGTTGCTGCTCGAAAGCTTCCGTCTCGAAGACGCCGCGGACCGGCCCAGCGGGACCTATTCCGGTGGTATGCGCCGGCGCCTCGACCTGGCGGGCGCGCTCGTCGCCCGCCCGCCTGTGGTCGTCCTCGACGAGCCGACCACAGGGCTCGACCCGCGCAGCCGGGCCGACACCTGGGCGTCCATCCAGGAACTCGTCGACGGCGGTACGACGGTCCTGCTCACCACCCAGTACCTGGAGGAAGCCGATCAACTGGCCGACACCATCGTGGTCATCGAGCACGGCAGCGTGGTCGCCCGGGGTTCCGCGTCCGAACTCAAGGGCCGGATCGGCGGCGAACGGCTGTCGCTGACCGTCGCGGACCCCCAGGCGCGGACGACAGCAGCCGAGATCCTGAACGCCCTGGGCGCACACACGCCGGTCCTGGATTCCCGTACGGGCCGCTTCACCGTCGCCGCCGAGCACGGGGCGCAGAGCCTGGAATACGCCTTGGGCTCCTTGCGCCTGGCCGGCGTCGCCGTACGGGAAGTGGCACTCGCGCCGCCCACTCTCGACGACGTCTTCTTGTCCCTGACCGGACAGACCAGGGAGCCCCGCGGACCGGCGGCGGCCGAGGAGAGCCTCGGCGCGGGCGCGGCGGAGGCGGGACGATGAAGGCGGTACGGCGGCTGGCCCGCGACTCGTCCATCGTCGCCTGGCGCAACCTGCTGAACCTGCGCCGCACCCCGGGCTCGGTGATCGCCGCTTTGGTGCAGCCCGTGATGTTCGTCCTGCTGCTGGCCTATGTCTTCGGGGGCAGCCTCGGCGGGGCGGACTACCGGACGTTCCTCATGGGCGGAATCTTCGCGCAGGCCGTCACCTTCAACTCGGCGTTCACCGCCCTTGGCCTGGCCAACGACATGGACAAGGGCATCGTCGACCGCCTCCGGTCGCTGCCCGTACCCAGGATGGCCGTGCTGCTGGGCCGCACGATGTCCGACCTGCTGATGAGCACCGTGACGCTGGTCGTCACCTCCCTGTGCGGGCTGCTGGTGGGGTGGCGCATCGGCGCTTCCGCCGGCGACGCAGTGCTCGGCTATCTGCTCATCCTGCTCTTCGCCTTCGCCATGTCGTGGGTCGGCGCGGCCATCGGGCTGATGGCCCGCAGCGTGGAGGTGGCACAGAGCGCGGGCCTGCTGTGGCTCTTCCCGGTGACCTTCGTGTCGTCGGCGTTCGTGTCGACGCACACGATGCCGGGACCGCTGCGGACGGTGGCGGAGTGGAACCCGGTCTCGGCCACGGCGACGGCCGTGCGTGAGTTGTTCGGCAACCCGGCGCCCAGCGGTGTCCCTGTGAGCGACGCATGGCCCGTTGCCCACGCCCTGCCCTACGCGCTCTCCTGCGCGTGCCTGATCACCTTCGCTTTCATGCTGCTTACGCTGAGGCGCTTTCGCCGGGTGACTCTCGGGTGAGAACACTCGGGCGGTGGCCCTCAGCCCGGCCGATCGCAGGAGTGCTCGGTACCCGGGGGTTCTGCCTGCGACCATGCGGTCCAGGCGGAGGCACGGTCGTGATGCAAGGTCCACAACGGGCCGTTTGACGTTGCCGCCCTCAGGCAGTCGGCCTCGATGAGATGGAGGTGCGTGCCCTCCGCGAGCGGCAGATGCCCAGGGACACGCACTACGAGGTCGACCGTACACGTCACTTCTGAGAGGTCGAGGTACAACTCCCTTTGTCCGCAACGGGATCGTTCGACCAGTTCGTTGCACAGAGCGGCCAGGGACCGTGCGTCGAGGCGGCCGCGTACGGCGATCCACACCTTGGGGCCGGCAACAGCCAGCTCACGGACTGACACAGAAGCGTCCACGGTGCCCCCTTGCCTCGCTGCTCTCTGCGCTCACGCGCTGATTCGGAGTCCGGGGCTCTCTTGGATTGGTGCCGACGTCGTTCCGCCCCGAGCACCTGCCGACCTCTCGAACCTCACGCATGACCAATCCGCGCTCGAGTCCGCTCCGAATCACCGGCACAAGTGACCGAACTTGACCTCGTTGAGCAGCAGTTGAGGTCATCGGAAGGGGATGCTGGATCGTGACAGCTCAGCGCACCGCCCGAATATCAGCGTTGCTGGCCCTGCCTGCGGCGCTCTCCCTGGCCGCGGCGACGCCCGCGCTCGCCCACGACGGACACCACTCCGGAGCCTCGAAGTCAGGAGCGGCCGGTCAGACCTACCAGATCAACCTCGAAGCACTGAACAAGTCGGGCTCACAGGGCACCGCCCTGCTCAGCCTGGACGGCACCAAGCTGACGGTGAAGATCGAGGCCAAGGGTTTGGTGCCCGGCCAGCCGCACGCGCAGCACATCCACGGCTCGACGGACGGGCACGACTTCCACTGCCCTGACGCAGGCGCGGACAAGAACGGCGACGGCATCGTCACGACCGCCGAAGGCCTTCCTTCGTACGGGGACATCAACATCTCCCTGACCACCAAGGGCGACACGTCCAAGAAGAGCGGCCTGGACGTGAAGCGGATGCCGACCGCGAAGGAGGACGGCACCCTGTCCTACTCGCGGACGATCACCGTGTCCCAGGACGTGGCCGACCACATCAAGGATCTGCACGTCGTGCAGCACGGCATCGACCCGAACAACAACAATGAGTACGACTTCGGCAAGGGCAAGAGCGAACTCGACCCCAAGTTGCCCCAGGAGGCCACCGCTCCCGCCGACTGCGGAATGGTCAAGGGAGCAGCAGTGGGCTCCATGCCCGTCGGCGGCGTCGAAACGGGTTCCGGCAGTACGCAGGGCATGGAGTCCCCGGGGCTGATAGCGGGCGGCACGGCCGCCCTGCTGGCCGCCGGTGGTCTCTTCGCCGTGCGCCGCACCATGTCCAGCCGTCGGCCGGTGGGCGACAACAGCTGACGCGATCGCGCTCGGAGCGGGCCCACGACACGGTATGCGGAGGCGGGACGAACCATGGACGAAGAGCGGCAGTCGGGGCAGGACGGCCTCGCGCGAGACCCGCAGCGGCGGCGCGTCGGCCTGGCCGTGGGAGCGCTCGTCCTGGTCCTCGTCGGCGGGCTCCTGCTGGTGGTCGGCATCGGCAGGCAAGAGCCAGCCCCGCCCGGGCGTCCGGACGCGGGGGGCGGACCGTCCTCCGCGTCCGGCCGCACCACTGCGCCATCACAGGAGGACGGCACGGGGGAGCGGGCTGCTCGACGGCCGTTGCCGCCGTCCGATCCCGTACGGGTGTCCATTCCGTCCATCAAAGTGTCCTCGTCGCTCGAGGACCTGGGGCTTGACGAACAGAAGGCGATGGAGACGCCTCGCGACCCCGCGAAGGCGGGCTGGTACCGGCCCGGCCCCACGCCCGGAGCGAGGGGTCCCGCCGTCATAGCGGGCCATGTGACGTGGAACGGAACGCCCTCGGTCTTCTTCAGGCTCGCCAAGCTCAAGAAGGGAGACACCATCGGCGTGCGACGCGAGGACGGCGTCACTGCGCAATTCACCGTCGACCGGGTGGCGCAGTACCCCAAGGACCGGTTCCCCACAGTCGAGGTCTACCGCAACCTCGATCACGCCGGTCTCCGGCTGATCACCTGCGCGGGCGACTACTCGAAGGCGGACCGGCGCTACTCCGACAACATCATCGTCTACGCGACCCTCACCGGATCCGGCCGCACCAGCACACCTCACTGAGATCCTGTTACGAGCTCTTAGTGCTGGTCGGCCAATTCACGGCACCCCAAGGATCTGGCGAGCGAGAACACCATCCTGTGCAAGCCACCTGCGCGCCACGCTTCGTCCGCGGCCGCCGGACGGGCGGCTGATGATCCCGGAAGCGACCAGCAACTGGGCGGACACAGTTGACGCGTCCTCCCTCTTGATCCCTCCACTTGCCTGCGATGCCTGACCGGTCGTGGCGATGGGCAGTGTCCGTTGGTGTGAACGTGTCACCAGGACCACTGTCGTCAAGGGAGATGCACATGCTGAGCAAGCAGGAAGCCGCCGAAGCCGTACGTGAGGCCAAGGTGAAGACCGGAGTGACGTGGGCGCAACTGGCCGAAGCGGTCGGCAAGCCGCCGGCCTGGACCACGGCCGCCCTGCTCGGCCAGCACCCGATGGGCAAGGACGAGGCGGCAACGGCGGCGGCACTGCTCGAACTCGGCGACGACGCCGCCCTCGCTTTCCAGCTCCAGCCGACCCGGGGCGCCCTGGACGCGGCCGTGCCCGTGGATCCCACGATCTACCGGCTCTACGAGGTCATCCAGGTCTACGGTCCGACCATCAAGGAGCTGATACACGAGCAGTGCGGCGACGGCATCATGAGCGCGATCAACTTCCGGCTCGACGTCCAGCGTGTTCCCGACCCTGCGGGCGACCGGGTTGTCATCACTCTCGACGGGAAGTACCTGCCGTACCAGTGGTAATCAGCGCTCCGCGCGGGGTTCCGGGCAGGCTGCGTTCATCCCGATGTCAACGAGCATTGACACGCCCATCCTGTCAACATAGGTTGACGGGATGGGTAATCAGACACTGCTTGCCTGCGGGATGGCCGCCGGCCCACTCTTCACCATCGCGTACCTGCTGGAAGGCGCCAGCCGTGTGGACTACAAGCCGTTCCGTCATCCCGTCAGTTCGCTCGCTCTCGGCCGCGCCGGGTGGACGCAGACCGTCAACTTCTTCGTCACGGGCTCGCTGACACTGATCTTCGCCGTGGGCCTGTGGCGTACTGGGCCTTCCCGCTGGGGTGCACTGCTGATCGGTGTATGGGCTCTCGGCCTGCTGGGCGCAGGTGCCTTCCGCACGGATCCGGTGAGCGGTTATCCCGTCGGCACCCCTCAGCAGCTTCAGCGCCCCACCCGCGCAGGGGCTCTGCACGACCTGTTCTCCCTCATCGGATTCCTCGCCCTTGCCGTGGCCTGTTTCGTCTTCGCCCTGCCCAACTCGCCGGGATGGGCCCTCTACTCGATCGCCAGCGGTGTGCTCTTCGCAACCACGATGGCGCTGGCCAGTGCCGCGTTCAGCCAGCATCGACGCTGGGTGGGTCTGGGCGGACTGATCCAGCGCGTCTCACTCACGATCGGCTTGACCTGGCAGACGCTGCTCGCCGTGCGCGTTCTGCACACTTGACGGTTGTTCCATACTCGCTGTTCACGGCAGTGAGCGCACTGCGGCGCGACCCTGTACTCGTGAAGCTGCCGTTAGTGCTTCGTGTCCAGTTGAGACCGGTGATCGCCACGATGTGGAGATCCAAGTTGTGAGGCGCGGAGGCGCCGGTGCGGCAGGAGTGGGAGCCAGAGGACCTAATCGAGGTCTGGACGCTTCTTGAGGACGAAGTTGTGCGGCTGCGGAACAAGACTGGGGCGAATCGGCTGGGCTTCGCCCTGCTACTGAAGTTCTTCGAGGCCGAGGCGCGGTTCCCTGAGAATGCAGGAGAAGTACCGGCGCCCGCGGTGGCGTACGTGGGCCAGCAGGTGAAGGTACCGGGAGGGGATGCCGTGCCGGGGTGAGGGGTGGGCCAGGTCCAGATGCGGGCCGCAAGGCAACCAGGGATGTTCAACCGTTGTAGGGCACGGCTACGTCGATGCGTAGTACCGCTGGCGAGCTTCCTTGACGTCCTCCGGGAAGGCGTCCACCAGGCCGAAGTTGGTGATCGAGTTGTCGAGCTTCTCCCGCGTCGGCGGAATGGAGCTGGAAGTCGACGACGACGCAGCCAACTTGTCCGGCATCGGTGCGGCCGATCCAGACGGGGTAGGCCCCGTCGCCCTGGCCGGCACGGAAGGTGATGAGGTTCGGCTCGGGCTCCGTGCTGGCCAGTTCGACGGTGAAATGTCTGTCGAGGGGTATGAACAGGTCCTCGTCCAGCTGGTCTTCGATCACCGTCCGAGCCGCATCCATGAAAGCCACTGTGCCGGTATCCACGCCAACCCCGTAGAATTGGCCCTCGCCGAGCAGCCCCAGGTCCTCGTCGGGCCGGAGGGCCATTTCCCACTCGCGGGGCGGGATGTCCAGGAACGTCACGGCCGTGGCGGGCTCGTGGCCCTGCTGGGCGAGGAACGGTGCGAACACCTGCCAGTCGCCGAATTCCGGTACGGGGCAGAGGAAGCTTTCGACGGGCGCCGCGAACCGCCGCACGGGGACGCTCGACGGGCCGGATGTTCGAGCGTGCAGTGGCTCCGTCGACGCTTCCCTCGGCCCGGCGAACTCGGACCTCACCTCGACCTGCCCGTCGGCCGAGACAGTCGTGGTCTCCTGAACATCCCACTTCCCGTACGAGTGGTCCTGCTCGCTGGAAAACTGCCATCGGATGTTCCGGTGAGCCAACAACATCCCCGTGCTGTGCGGCTTGAGGTCGATCATCTGCATGCGCCAGGACCTGTCGTCGAACAGATACACACGCCACATCCGGCGCGGCCAGTATTCGACCAGTGCCAGCGGTCGCTCCCGCGCGGACAGCAGAACCGCGTAATCCACCCCGGCAGCATGCTTGCGTGCCGCGAGCGCGCGCGACATCGGGTCCGGATGGGTCATTCCCCGATAGGAACCCCACATCTCGCCGTACGACACATCAAGACTGTCGAAGATCACAGCCGCACATCTCCCCCCCCGTGGCACCAGCCACCCCCGAGCAGTGGCGCTCGACGGGTGGACCTGAGGTGTGACACACAGGATTATGGGAGGCCAGCAACCTGGGGTTACCGACGAAATGGGCCGCCCCAGGTGACGAAACACAGTCGGTTCGGCGGGCCCCATCGGTGATGCGTGCGTTCGCGTCAGCGCCGACGCTCAAGGGCGGGAACGTGGGCACCCCTGCGCGGGAATCCACCCCAAGGACCTCGGCCTCGCAGAAGGCTCCGAGGTGCGGATCCTCGTCAAGTCCACCGAGGTCTCCCTGGCTACCGGCCCGGTCCAGGGTGCCTCCATCCGCAACCAGATCTCGCCTCCGGCTCCTCCGCCTTCGCGCTGATCAAGTCGACTGAGATCTCCCTCGCCACTGCCTGACCCGGCACCGTCTGGCGCAGCTTGCGGGCCCGCACCCCCTGTCGGGGTGCGGGCCCGGCGATGTTCTGGACGGAGGCCCCTGCCCGGTGGGCGAGTTCCGTGGTGGTGAAGGAGCGTTCCACGACTAGGGCTTGTCCGGCGGATCATGGGCCGAGCCAGGGCCGGATCGAGGCGAGGGCGGGCCGGTGCCCTAATCGTGTTGACCGTCCCCGGCAGGCAGTGCTGGAGTCGGCAGGTGGACAGCATCCCCGCCAACCGGCGGCTCTGGAACCAGATCAGCAGCGCCTACCAGCACGAGCACGACCCGCAGATCGGCGCGACACCCCGGCTGTGGGGCATGTACTCCATCCCCGACGCGCACCTGCACGCCCTGGGCGACGTCACCGGCAAGCGCGTCCTCGAACTCGGCTGCGGCGCCGGCCAGTGGTCCAGGGCGCTTGCCGCCGAAGGCGCCACCGTGGTCGGGCTCGACCTGTCCGAAGCCCAACTCGCCGCAGCGACCCGCGCGATGGGTGCCGCCCGCTACCCGCTGGTGCAAGGCGCCGCCGAACACCTGCCCTTCGCCGCCGACAGCTTCGACCTGGTGTTCTGCGACTTCGGTGGGCTCAGCTGGGCGCCCCCGCACCTGGCCGTCCCGCAGGCCGCACGCGTCCTGGGCCGAGGCGGGCGCCTGGTGTTCAACGTCGCCAGTCCATGGTTCGAAGCCTGCTACGACGAAGCAGCCAGCCGCGTGACCACGACGCTGCAGCAGGACTACTTCGGACTTAACACCATCGCCGAAGACGACGGCGCGACCAGCTATCAGCTCACCTACGGCGACTGGGTCAGGGTCCTGCGCGGCGCGGGTCTCATCATCGACGACCTCATCGAGCCGCGGCCCGAACGCGGAACACCCAACGGCTACAACGAAACCGACCCACCCGACTGGGCGCACCGCTGGCCGGCGGAGCTGCTCTGGGTAACCCACAAACCGTAAGTTCCGCCGCGCCGAGACGTGAAGGCATCCCCTCGCCGGACAGGCCCCAGGGGCTGCTCAACAGACGCGGCGTGGGCGGTGGCGTGATCACTGACAGGTTCTTGAGGGCATCGTGTTCAAGTTCCGCACCGGCTTGCCCTGGAGGGGCCTGCCCGAGCGGTTAGGCCCCTGGCAGACCGGCCACGTACGGTTCGCCCGCTGGGCCGTCGGCAGCACCTTCGACCGCCTCCTGGTCACGGTCAGCACCTACGCGGTCGGCGGGGGCAGGAAAGCGAAACCGTGCAGACCCCGCGTGCTGCAGGCGACCAGGCCGAGATCGTTACCGCCGGTCCAGGAGCAGGTGAGCAACGGTGCCTCCGTACGCATCATCGTTGCGCGTCTGCATGTTGCCCTGTGCCAGACTTCGATGGTTCGTGGTGAGGACACGACGCTGATCCATACCCCGTCCGGAGAGATGGCGATGCTCTTCACCGGGCCCGAATCGGCGCGGAAGGTTCCCGTGACGGTGCCCCGGGTCATGTCCAGGACGCAGACGGTCCCGTGCAGGTCTCCGCTGGCGAGCCAGGTGCCGTCCGAGGCGATCGCCGTGCTCGTCACCGCGGCCGGGTGCCGGGCGACCCTGCGCGGCTTTCGAGATGCGACGTCCCAGACCTTGATCTGTGCGTCAGCACCGCCTGTCACGATCCAACTGCCGTCCGGTGCCGAGGCCGCAGTGGTCACCTTCCCCCGGTGACCGGGCACGGCCAGAGACGTGTCCTCCGGAGCTCCGGGCGCCCAGAACATGACTCTGCCGTCCGCGGTACCGGCGGCGATCGTGCGGTCGGGCGTTACGGCGACGGCGGTGATCGTTGCTTCGTACCACTGGTACCGGTACCGGTGCAGCCGCCCTCCTGACATGTCGAACAACCGTATGTGGGCTGTGCCGTTGCCCGGGGTCGTCCACGTTCCCTCCTCGCACACGGCGATGAGCGTGCCATCCGGGGACAGGGCCGCGAACGGTTCGTAGCCGTGCCGGAAGGGCTCGTTCCGATCGTAGAGCGGCAGCTCCGTCTTCCGGCCGGTGCCCGGCTCCACGGGAGGTCTTCGCACCGTCAGGGTCCCGACCGTGCTGATGACTGCGAGGCGCTCACCGCCTGCGGATACGGAGGCGCTGAGGGCGGATCGCGGAATCGTGACCCTACTGCCCTCCGACGGCACGGTGCGCGGTCTCTCGTCCCGTAGGTCCCACGTTCTGACCGTCCCGTCCGACCCCGCGGTCATGAACCACGAGTCCGAATGGGCGAAGGCCACGTCGTTCACCGCTCCCAGGTGCCCGGTCGCGAAGAGCCGGGAGCCGTTGCTGAAGCTTCGGATCTGAGTCGCGCCGGTAGGGCCCGCGATGGCGATGAGGTCGCCGTCGTCGGAAACGGCGAGAGCCGTCACCGGCCCCGCATCCACGATGAGTTGCGCGTGCCTGCCGTTCAATGCGGGCACTGCACGATGGGTGGGACGGCGCACCAAGTACAGTCCGCTACCCGTGGACAGGACGACCCCGTGATTACGGGCCACGGCGACAGGACCGACATGGACTTCATCGGTGGAGACGGGGGTGCTGCGCCGGGACGTGCCGGTCATCCACCGCACCACCTCTTTGTGGCAGGTGGAGAAGAAGTGAGAGCCGTCCGGGTGGAAGGAGATCCCTTTGATCGGCCACGCGTGGTGCTTGAGCTTGGCGGTGCAGGAGCCGTCATCCGGGTTCCAGGTTCTGAGCGTGCGATCCGCACTGCCGGTGACCAGCAGACTGTCGTCGGGGGAGAGTGCGAGAGCGGTCAGCGCCTTGTCGTGGCCGGAGAACGTTCCCGCGCACGTCCAGGTCGCCGTTTCCCACTTCTTCGCGGTCCCATCCGCGCTTCCCGTCACCAGCCAGGAGCCGTTCGACGCCACGGAGATGGCAGCCACCCGGTCCGTGTGCGCCCGCACCGTGGCCAGACGACTCCAGGTACGTGTCTCCCACACGTGGAGGCTGCCGTCCGCACAGCCGCCGACCAGCCACGCGTCATCGGGGGCCACGGCGAGTGCGGTGACCGGACCGGGATGGATCAGCGAGCTGCGCAGGAGGCCGTCGGCCAGGTCCGGTGGCTCCCACCGTTGCGCAAGCCCCGGTCCCGTCCGGTCGCGGACCAGCGCGGCGACCTGACCACGCCAGGCCGAGCGGTGCCCGAGCCTGCTGTAGAGGACGTGCTTCAGCGCGCACTCGGGGGTGGTGGGTGTGAGCAGGTGCGCGACGCGGGACAGCTCCCGGACACGTTGTGCTGCCTCGCGGGTGCCCAACTGGGCGAGATCGCTGTACGGCGCCACCGGGCCGCGCTGGTACAACCGGCGTTCGATCCACCGCAGGTCCTGGGCGACCGTGCCGGCCAGTTCGGAACGGTCGGCAGCGATCAAGTGGGCGATCAAGTGATCGAGCGCGTAGCCGTACGGTGTTTCCCACCAGCTCGTCTCGGGCGACGGATCATCCGCCACCAGCGGTTCGCCCGGCGCCAGGTCCAGGGCCATGGCGCGCGTGAGCTTGCCGTGCACGAGGCTCAGTTGTCTATCGGTCAGTTGTCGCTGCAAGTAGTCACGGACGACGTCGTGCAGTGAGACGAATCCACTGCCTTCGCTGTGCAGGGTCAGCAGGGACAGGTTCGCCAGCGTGCGGATCAGTTCACGGGCGCGGCTTCCGTCGTGCTCTCCGTGCCAGAGGCGTGCGACCAGTGCGACCGGGATGCTTTCGTCTTCGGCGAACACACCCAGTTCGATGAAACGCCGTGTGTCCTCGGGGGTAAGCAGACGTGTGGCAGCCTCCACGGTCGCCCGGACGGCCTTGCGTCGCTCCTTGGGGTCGTCGACATCGAGCGGGACCGTCGGATCGACGCCGACCGGGCCGTGGGCCCGCAGCCGCTCCAGCACGTCGCGTGTCGCGTCCGCCGGGTCGGCCCCCGTCTCCAGGTCGGCGGCGATGAGGCGATTGGCCAGCCGGAGCAGGAGGGGCCATCCTCCCGTCACGGCGAGGATCAGCTCGGTCGTGGCCCGGGGCAGTTCCGGGAGTCCCCAGGTCAGCGCTGCGCGGGCTTGGTTGTCGGACATGGCGTCGACCCGTACTTGATGGGCGTCGCCGGGCAGGGCTTTGGGGACGCAGGTCGTGACCAGGCGTACGACGTCGCGTCCACCGTGCAGGAACGGCTCGAGTTGTTCGCCTTCCCAGATGTCGTCCAGCACCAGCAGGGTCCGTGGCTGCTCGTCCAGGAGCCGGCCCAGGTGGGCCCCGGCCAGTCCGGGGTCGTCGAACGTGGTGGTGTCCCCGGTGACGAACCTGGTGACCTCGGCGACCTTGGCGGCCAGGGCTTCACGACCGCGCACCTCGCGCCCGATCGTCACAACGAAGATCCGCCCCCGGAACCGTCTGCGGACCTTGGGGTCCGCGCACGCCATCTCGGCCAGCGTCGTCTTCCCGAATCCACCGGCTCCCCGCAGCGCGGTGGTGATGCCGATCGTCCCTCGTGCCCGCCGGCACAACGCCTTGATCACATCGAGGGACTCCGAGCGCGCGACCACCCACTCCGGTACGGGTGGCACCGCCGGTATCGGCGGCCCGGTCGGGGTCCACCGGCTCGTCAGCCGTTGGAGCAGGAGGCTCAGCAGTACCCCGATCACGGTGAGCAGCGCGCCCGCGGCCCAGGGATACTCCCTCAGCACGTCCAGCGGCCCTGGCCAACGCTCCTGCGAGGACGCCTGGTTGGTCGCCAGACCCAGCAGCGTGACCACTACGGCGCTCGTCACGGCCAGGGCGAGTAGCCCCGCTGCCTGCAGCGTCATCGTTCTCAACCGCACCCCTCGATGCCGTCCCTCAGTAAAGGCGACGACCTGGCGTACCGAGGAGTTCCCCGTCGGTCACACGGCCACACCTAGTAGTGCTCTGTCACTGGCCTTTCCCGGAGAGTTGTCGGATCCGGGGCATGCCGGATCTAGTGGTAGACCGGTGCCGGTCAAGCAGCCGTTGATGAGGTGTGGAGCGTGCTGGAGTTCGCGCATGCCCCTGCGGACAGCTTGCTCCAGCCGGGCCCGGTCGGTGAACACGACGTTGGCGATGACGGCTCGTCGCAGTAGGGACCAGGATCCGCACCCAAGTCTGTTTCTGTAGGTTCTGGTGTCGCTCTTTAGCGTGTGCGCTGACGGCTGCAGCTGTCTGGGGCAGGTGTCGGTGACCGGGGACCCCGGCACGGCCGAGTGGCGAAGCCACTGTGAAGCTCACTCGCAGCCGACTCGTCTGCCTCGTCCGCCGGGGCGTCCTCACCTGACTCGACTGCGGCCTCTGTCAGACACGGACTTGACGCCCTCAGGCGCCTTGGTCGGGTGGCGGGTTCGTGGCGTTGACGACTGCGAAGAACGCTTCGATGCGGCCGCTGTGCGCCGAGGGTCAGCGTGTCTGCCTGCGGTTCTGCCGCACCTCGCGGTCCACGGCCCAGGCGTCGGCGACCGGGCCGAGGTGGGCGAGTTTGTCGGGGTTGATGACGGAGTGGATGGTCTGGATCCGTCCACCGAGGACGTCGAGGGCGAAGATGTGCAGGACGTTGCCGTCGCGGTCGCGGAACAGCGCGCCCGGCTGGCCGTTGATGTCGCGCGGCTCGCAGGTGATGCCGGTGCGGGTCATCAGCGGGTGCACGGTGGCCAGCAGTCGGGCCACATTCTCGGCGCCGGCCACCGCCCGGGCCAGCTGCGGGGCCTTGCCTCCGCCGTCGCCGACAAGCTGGACGTCGGCGGCGAGCAGGCTTTGCAGCGCGTCCACCTCCCCGCGGGCCATGGCCTCGAAGAACCTCTGCGCCAGCTCCCGCTGCTCGTCCCGGTCGGCCTCGAAGCGAGGCCGGCCCTCGTGCATGTGGCGGCGCGCCCGCACCAGCAGTTGCCGGCAGGCCGACTCCGAGCGCCCGACCGTCTCGGCGATCTCGTCGAAGCCGAAGGCGAAGACCTCCCGTAGCACGAACACCGACCGCTCCAGCGGGCTAAGGCGTTCCAGGAGCAGCAGTGCCGCCATCGAGACAGAGTCGGCGAGCTCCGTCGCGCGAGCCGGGTCCTGGTAGGGGTCCTCCAGCAGCGGCTCGGGCAGCCACGGCCCGAGGTACTCCTCGCGCCGCACCCGGGCGGAGCGCAGCACGTCGATGGCGATGCGGGTCACCGTGGTCGACAGGAACGCCTTGGCCGACACCGGCCGGGTGGTCGAGGCGTCGTAGCGCAGCCATGCCTCCTGGACCGCGTCCTCCGCCTCGCCGACACTGCCCAGGATCCGATAGGCGATCGAGAACAGCAGCGGCCGCAGCTCCTGGAATTCCTCAACCTTGCTCACACCTGTACCCCTGATCGATCGATGCCCTGAGCTTTCTCGATCTTGGCACCGGCAGTGTGGGAACGGGGCGGTTCAGTGAAATCGGCCGGCCTCGTACCCGCCGCCCGGCTGGCGGGTGATGACATTCAACCGGTTCGCCATGTTCATGAACGACACCAGCATCACGAGGGCGGTGAGCTGCTGCTCGTCGTAGTGTCGGGTGGCCCGCTGCCACACCTCGTCGTCGACGCCGGTGGCCGCGTCTGCGGTCCGGGTGCCCTGCTCCGCCAGGGCCAGCGCCGCGCGTTCGGCCTCGGTGAAGACGGTCGCCTCCGGCCAGGCCGCGACCAGGTTCAGCCGCACCGTGTCCTCGCCGGCTGCGGCCGCGTCCTTGGTGTGCATGTCGATGCAGGCCGCGCAGCCGTTGATCTGGCTCACCCGCAGCGCCACCAGCTCCTGCACCGCCGCGGGCAGCGCCGTCTCCTTCAGCGCCCGTCCTGCCGCCATGACGTGATTGAGGACGTTGCCGGCGTTCGCCTCGGCGAAGTAGTTCAGTCGTGCGTCCATCGTGTGCTCCTCAGGATCGGTCTGCGGTCAACCCCTGGGACGAGGCGGCCCCCACGCCTGTGACACGGTGCGAAGTGACGCACGTCACCCCGCCTTTCCGCCCCGGGGATGTCACAGGTCGGGCGGCCGCCTCGTCCCGTGCCCGGAAGCCTTGATCAAGGTTCTTCCCTTCGTCCGCTCGCCCTAGGAAGGCCACTGGCATGGAGACCCTTCGGTATGTGTTCCTCGTCTTTCACCTCTTCGGCTTCGCAGCGATCCTGGGCGGGCTGTTCTACCAGCTGCGGAGCAAGGACCCGGTGACAGGCGGCTACATGGTCACCAGCGCGGGTGTCCAGCTGGTCACGGGTGCCGGGCTGATATGGACCCGCATGTCGCTGGACCTGCCGGTGATCGACGCGAAGATGTGGGTGAAGCTGGCCCTGGACGCCCTGGTGGCGGCGGTCGCGCTGGTGGGCATGCGCAACCGGAAGGCGTGGGCGTTCTACGGTGTGGGCACCTCCACGGCCGCCGCAGTCGTGGTGGCCGTCGCCTGGACATAGTGGCCCGCTCGCGCCGACGCTCATCACGAGCGCGAATGCCTGTGCTGACCAGTGCAGTTCACAAATCAGGAACACGACCCAGATCGCGTTCGCGCTGGCCCGGATCTCGCTGCGCGCCGGGCCGTCACTTCAGAGGATCCACACCCTACGTACATCCTGGTCAGGGTCGGCTAGGCCGAAAGGGCCCGTTCACACGAACCGCCCCTGGAAGGGCACTTTGGTGGTAGAGCGCGCGTCCAAGCCGAGCCTGACAAGCGTCGTGGTCGCAGTCCATGCCGGTGGTGGTACAGACGTCCCACCTGACTGCGACGATCCCAACGGGAAAGGCCAGGCGCATGCGTACTGACCGCTGCCGTCACCGGGGAAACCGTCGCCGATCTGAAGCTGGCCTCCGGCTCCTCCGTCGTCGCCCTGATCAAGTCGACCGGCGTCTCCCTCGCCGTCTGATCCAGCAGGCCCTCGGCATCCCTGCTTCCCCGCGCGAGCTTCTACGCGCGGGCGGCTTCCACGGCCGTGACCACTCCCAGGGTGACCAGCGCGCCGCCTGCCGTGGCTTCGAGTCGGCGGGCCACACGCGGTCGCCGCAGCCAGGCCATGAACCGGTCCGCGCCGAACGCGACCAGCAGCAGCCACCCAGCGGCGATCACCGCGTCGACGGCGCCGAACAGCAGTGTGGTGGCAAGGACCGAGTGGCCCTCGGGCAGAAACTGCGGGGCCACCGCCACGAAGAAGATCCCGACCTTCGGGTTGAGCAAGCAGCTCGCCACGCCCTGACCGAACGCCCGCGACGGCGACACCGTCTGCGGCCCGGGTGCCATGGACGGGCCGCCGGAGGCACTGGTGCGCAGTGCCCGCAGCGCCTGTACGCCCAGGACCATCAAGTACACCGCACCGGCCAGCCGGACCGTCATGAAAGCCGCGTCCCACCGCTGCAGCGCCGCGGCGAGCCCGACGGCCGCCGCCACCGCCCACACCAGCGATCCCAGCGCGGCGCCGATCGCGGTCGCCGTCCCGGCTCTGCGTCCGCCCCGCAGGCAATTGCGCAGCACAAGCAGCAGATCGGGCCCCGGTACCACGGTCACCACCAGGGCGAAGAGGGTGAACCCCAGCACCGCGCCGGTCACGCCAGGTCCAGCAACTGTTCGTAGAAGCCGCCGAATCCGCGCCGCCTGTCGACGAAGTGGAGTTCCAGGATCCAGTGGCAGACCCGGCCCGAGCGGTCGGTACGGCGCAGCGGGTTGTCGTTGTCGGGGGTGATGTAGGACTCGGACTTCGCCCCGTCGTTGGTCTCGTGGGGGAACTCCCCTACGAGGTGCCCGGCGTGCCAGATGCCGATCTCCCAGCCCGCGTCGGCAGCCAGGCGCTCGACCTCGGCGTGCAGCTGCTTGCCCGTGATGTGCGGATCGGCGGCGAACGCGGCGCGTCCGGCGTCGAAGACGCGCGGCAGGTCGTGCAGCAGCCGGTGCTTGTCCGGGTCGTCGCCGAAGACGTACGTACGGCCGAAGTCCGCCTCGTACTCCTCGAAGATGGGTCCGAAGTCGGCGAAGGCGATGTCGTCCTCGCTGATGATCCGGTCCGGCGGATTGTCCCGGTAGGGGAGCAGGGTGTTGGGCCCGGAGCGGATGATCCGCTTGTGCCAGTGCTTGGTCGTGCCGAACATGTCGTTGGCCAGATCCCGGATCCGGTCGCTCGCCTCCCGCTCCCCGACACCCGGCGCGACAAGGCCGCGCGCCTCCGCCTCCGCGAACAGCGCGATCGCCTTCTCCTGCGCCGCCACCAGACCCGCGACGCGCTGAGCCTCCTCCGGCCCTGCTGATGTGTCCGTCACGTCGAACCCCCATTTCCCCTGCGGTGCCGTGACCCGCACAGAGGCGGGCAGATATCGCATCTGCAAGCCTAATCGACTTCAAACCGCCTATCTGCCTGGTTTAAAGCGTCTGTGCGCTTGTATGTCGCCGCGGCCGCTGACACACGGCCCGGCTGTCACGCGGGGAAGTCGATCAGGCCGACTGGCGGCAGGGTCGGAGTCTTGGAACCCCCTGAGGGTTCGACGGTGATGCCCATGCCCGAGGCCTGGCCGATCGTGCCGTCCATGAGGGTGACCTGACTGCTCCGGTCGCTGTCGAGGAGTCCCGCCGGACGCATGGTGCCATGGTCGTCGAACCAGAGTTCGTAGACCTTTCCCTCGGGCGGGGCGTCGAGGCCGGACGTGGTGAAGACGGCGCGGTTCTGGCTGGCCGAGGTTACGACGACCCCCCGGGCGTCGTCGGGCAGGACCGTGGCGTGGGTTCGCGCGTCGTCGGCGGTGAGTACGGCCGCCACTTGATCGGCGCCGGCCTGGACCCGGCCGGCCTGCTCGCGTGCCTGCTCCGCTTCCTGGTGCTGCCAGGTGGCCACGCCGCCCAAGGCTGCGGCGGCCAGGCAGGCGGCCAGTATGAACCGGCGAAGCCACACCGTGTTCCGGGGCGATGGTGCGACGTGCGCCTCGGGCACTGTGCGCGGCGGCTCCTGGCGGACGTCGGTGATCTGCCGGAGTACGGCCTGCTTGAGCGCGGTAGGCGAGTTGACGCCGACGGCGCGGGCCATGCGGCCGGCCGTCGCGGCGAACTCCGCCACGTCCTGGCGGCACTCCGCGCACACGGCGGGATGCTCCTCGAAAGTGACGCGCTCGTCGGGTTCCAGGGCGTCGAGTGCGTACGCTCCGGCCAGAGTGTGCGGGTCGGTCGCGCTCATGTCGTCACCCCCAGGCAGTCGCGGAGCCGGATCAGCCCGTCCCGCATGCGTGTCTTGACCGTGCCAAGGGACGCGGAAAGGCGCTCGGCCACTTCTCGGTAGGTCAGGCCCTGGTAGTAGGCCAGAGTGATCGACTCTCGTTGGAGTTCAGTGAGCGTTTCCAGGCAGCGCACGACATCCTCGCGTTCCTGGCGGGCCTCGACCTCCGCCGCGGTCACGTCGAATTCCGGCAGCCGGTCGCGCAGGGCGGCACGCTCCTCACGCGCGGTGGCGGCCACGACCGAGCGGACGCGGTCCACCGCCCGCCGGTGCGCAAGCGTCAGCAGCCAGTTCATCACTGATCCCCGTTCCGGCCGATAGTCGGCGGCGTGACGCCACACTTCCACCAGCACTTCCTGTGTCACTTCCTCGGACTGCGCCACATCGCGGACCACCGCCCGCACGATCCCGAAGACGGGTCCGGCGACCGACTCGTACAGTCGGCCGAAAGTCTGTTCGTCGCCGCCGGTGATCTGTCGCATCAATGCGGCAAGATCCGGCTTGTCGTCCGGGTTGCCGCCGATGAACACCGCATGCTTCATGCCGACATCATCGCCGCCCCGCGGCGGGCAGACCAAGAACGGACGATTCGATGTCGCGTTATTGATTCGTTGCCGACAGCCGTGCGGATTGGTGACGAATCAATAGTGGATTTGAAGTTCAGTGGGCGCAGGCTCCGAATTCTGTGTGCCGCGCCCGTTCGGCGTAGGAGTCGTCCTCCCGCTTGTTCTGGGGAGGGGGCGGACCAAAGCTCTTCGCCCGTATCTCCCCGCGGGCCTGAGCCATCAGTTCGTCGAACTCTTCGTCCGTCATCTCGCCGTCACCTCCCTGTCCACGAGTAATTCGTAGCGACCGCGATTACCGGATTGGTGCCTGCTCCCTTCTCATCCCAGGGTCACTCGGCGAAAGCGGGTCAGGGCGACGAGCATGAAGGGCCAAGCGCTGCCGGTCGGCATTCCAGCAGGGGGTGGATTTCCGAAGAGCCGGCGTACGGCTGTCGCGGTCGCCGAGACCGGGTTCCATTCCGCCACGGCGCGCAGCGGTCCCGGCATGGTGTGTGTCGAGACGAAGGCCGACGAGACGAAGGTGACGGGGAAGAGCCAGATGAGGCCGGCGCTCTGTGCCACTTCCACGCTGCGTGCGAGGAGCCCGATCGCTGCTCCCACCCAGGACATGGAGAAGGCGAACGCCGCCCTCACCGGCGCAAGGGGCCGAACCTGGCCTCGTTGAGCAGCAGTTGAGGTCATCGCTTCAGTCGGCTCGGTGAGGGCGCCGCGGTTCCTACGCTCCTGCGACGGTGCGGAAGCGCACATCGACCTCGGCGAAGGGCTGTGAGCCGTGGGCGTGTCGCAGCCGGATCGGCTTGCCGCCGGGGTTGTCGAAGAGCCGGATGCCGTCACCGAGCAGGACGGGGGCGATGTGCAGGTCGATTTCATCGATCAAGCCACGTTCGAGCAGTTGGCGGCCGATCGTGGGGGAGAGGACTTCGAGGTTCTTGCCGTCGGCGGCCTCCAGGCCGATGCGTACGGCCTCTGCCACGTCGCAGTTCAGGAACGTGACGCCGTCGGCGGGCGTGGCGTCCTCGGGGTGATGGGTGAGGACGAAGATCTGGCCGCTCCAGTCCTCGCTGTAGGGCCGGGCGCTCGGGTCGTGGTCCCATCCGTTCCGCCCGCCAAGGACCGCGCCGGTGGTCTCGATGTACTCCTCTTCCACGCCGTCGCGGCCGGTGACCCCGGCCAGCCAGTCCATGGCATGGTTCGGGCCCGCCACGAACCCGTCCAGCGACATGCTGAAGTGGAAGAGAACCTTGCCGGTGGCCTGTTGCGGTTCGAGGTCGAACATCCGGAGCTCCTTCGCTGATGTGCCGGCGCTACAGCGCCCGCTGCACAGGTGGACCGGACGGACGCCCCGAACTCATCTCCCCGGCCACGAGCAGCGGCCGGGGCCCCGCGTATCGCGGGACCCCGGCCGGTCTGAAGGGAACGTCCGGCTCAGGCGCGGGCGGGTGCCTGCTCGGTCGGCGCCGCTTCCTCGGGCGTGGTGTCGTTGCTGCCGCGCAGAGCCGGGATGAGGCTCGCGACGGCGGCCGATACGAGTGCCACACCACAGCCGATCAGGAGGCCGGTGCGGAAACCGTCCTCGGAAGCGAGGGTGTGGCCGCCCAGGGTCATTGTCATCTGCGCCAGGACGACACCGATCACCGCCGACCCGATGGTGGTGCCGAGCGAGCGCATCAGGGTGTTGAAGCCGTTGGCCGCCGCCGTCTCGGAGACGGGAACCGCGCTCATGATCAGAGCGGGCATGGATCCGTAGGCGAGGGCGACGCCGCTGTTGATCACGATGCCGACGATCATCAGGCCCCAGGCGGTGCCCATGAGCGGCAGTGCGATGCCGTAGCCGACCGCCATCACGAGGGCGCCGCAGATCAGGGCGAACTTGGGGCCGCGTGCATTGATGAGCTTGCCGCCGAGCGGGGAGATGAGCATCATCATCACGCCGCCGGGCGCCATCCACAGGCCTGCCGCAAGCATCGACTGGCCCAGGCCGTAACCGGTGGCCTCGGGGAACTGGAGCAGCTGCGGCGCGATCAGCATGAAGGCGTACATGCCGACACCGATGAGGATCGAGGCGGCGTTGGTGAACAGCACGCGGGGGCGTGCGGTGGTCCGCAGGTCGACCAGGGGGTCACGGGTACGCAGTTCGTAGAATCCCCACACGGCGAGCGAGACGACCGCGAGGGCGAGCAGGCCGAGCGTGCTGCCCGATGCCCAGCCCCAGTCGCCGCCCTTGCTGATGCCGAGCAGCAGCGAGACCAGACCGATGGCGAGGCCGATGGCGCCCGGCGCGTCGAAACGCTGGCCCTTGGCACCGGCGGGGACGTCCGGGACCACGAAGAAGATCAGAGTGCCGATCATCAGGGCGAGACCGGCGGCACCCCAGAACAGCACCCTCCAGTCCGCGTACTGGGCCACGGCCGCGGCCAGGGGCAGGCCGATGGCGCCGCCGATGCCCATGGACGCACTGACCAGGGCGATGGAGCCGCTCAGCTTCTCCGTCGGGACGACGTCGCGCAGCAGCGCGATGCCGAGGGGCACCATGCCCATGCCCATGCCCTGCAGACCGCGCCCGACGATCATCGGCACGACGGACGAGGCGAGCGCACAGACGACCGAGCCGATGACGAGCGGCACGGCGCAGACGAGCAGCATGCGCCGCTTGCCGAACAGGTCGCCGAGGCGCCCGGAGACCGGCACACACACGCCGGCGACGAGCAGGGTGACGGTGACCACCCATGCCGCGTTCGACGCGCTGGTGTCCAGGATCTGCGGCATCTCCGCGATCAACGGGGTCACCAGCGTCTGCATGACCGCGGCAACAGTGCCCGCCAAGGCGAGCGTGGCGACGACTGCGCCTGATCGAGCGGTCGGCTGGGGGCCGTCCATGTTGGAGCTCCTCTACGAAACATCTCTACGAAACATCGGCAAGGTCCCCACGTGTCGGAGGACGCAATGTGCATAGTACACACTACATGGCTCAGCCACATTGCATGGTTGATGCATATAGTGGGCGCACGGAATTTGCGGGAGGCACGACGCGGAGGGATGTCACGTGAGCAGGGCGGAGCAGGCGGCGGACCGGGTGGAGTTCGAGCAGATGCTGCTGGGTCGCTACATGCATCTGCACAAGAGCAAAGGGCGCAGGGCCGGTGGTCTCCTCGACCGCAGCGCCTACATCCTGCTCAGCCGCATCCGTACGCAGGGCCCGATGTCGATCGGCCAGCTCGGCGACGCCTTCGGCCTCGACGTGTCCACGCTCAACCGGCAGACGGCGTCCGCCATGCGCGCGGGTCTCGTCGAGCGCATCCCCGACCCCGAGGGCGGCATGGCCCGCAAGTTCCGCATCACCGAGGAGGGCGAACAGCGCCTCGACGAGGAACGCGCCTACATCGTCGAGAGCCTGGGCCGCATCATGACCGACTGGCCGGAGGAGGACATCGCGGCGTTCGCCGACTACCTCCAGCGCTTCAACGCGGGCATCGAGCGGCTTTACGGCATGCCCTGGCCGCGTGCACGGAAGAAGCCCTCGTCAGCGGTGAACTGACGAGGGCTCCAGAATTGACGAGTAGATGCCTTAAGAAACCGTCACATCTGACACCTTCCAGCGCTGGTTGGCGCCGGAGTTCGGTGTCCACGTCGTGACGGCGGCTCCGTCGTGCGTGGCCTGGCCGCCGACCTCCAGGAGCCGTCCCGTGGCCGCGTTGACGAGGGTCCAGGTGCCGTCACCGGTCGTGGACATGATCCACTGGGCGGCCTTGCCGCGCGGGCCGGTATCGGGCTCGACCACCGGGGCGCCGTCACGTACGGCAAGGCGCTTTCCCTCCGCCCGGTCGGTGAACACGTACCGGCGCTGGTTGCCGGTGTCACCGCTGAGCTGCCGCAGCCGCCACTGCTGCCCTGCCGTGTCCGCGGCGGTCTTGATGACGAGGCCGGTGCCGTTGTCGGCGACGGTGAGGTCCTTGCCGCTCTGGGCGCCCGTCAGTTCGTACGTGTGCCCCTTCTGCAGCAGGGCGGCGTCCTTCGCGACCCCCGAGACACCCTTGACGAGGAACGAGGTCACCGACTGGGCGGGCACATCGAAGGTGGCCTTCTTGCCGCTGACGGCGAGGGGAGCGTGCCGTTCGAGCTTGCCCTCGGCGCTGGTCACGACGGGCGTCACGGTGGCCGAGCCGCGCACGCGGTCGAACTTGGACAGGTCCACCGTGACCGTACGCGCGGCGGTCGTGCTGTTGACGTGGACGACCGTCGCCGCGTCGCCCTTCCGGGACACGGCGGCGGCACTGGAGGTGTCGTCGACCTTGACGAGCCGGTCGCCGGGCTTGATGAAGTGGGTGAAGTTGCGGGCCGTGTCGAACTTGGTGTTCGTACGGATCGGGCAGGTCTCGAGGGTGTCCTCGGAGGTGCAGCTGAACGGCAGCTGGATGCTGCCCCAGTTGCCGCCCTTGGCGGACTCGCCGCCCGGCTTCATGTTGTCGTAGTCCTCGACGGGCTGCCAGAACACCCAGGCCTTCGGCTCCAGTTCACGCAGGTCGTCGACCATCCGCTGGGCCATGCCGAGGCCCGGCCGCATGTCGTCGAAGTCCTGCCCGTCGCCCCAGTCGCCCTCGACCTCGCTCATCCACAGCGGCTTGTCCGCCGCCTTGGCCAGGTCGCGCACGCTGGTGCGTCCGTCGGTGCCGTAGGTGTGGACGTTCATCTGGCCGACGGCGTCCCGCACCTCCTGCGGGTAGGTGTTCCAGTTCCGCGTGAAGGTCGTGGGGTTGGTCTCGTCCATCGCGGAGATCTCCGCGCCGGTCCTGGATTTCGCGAGCGCCGGATCAAGGGCCTTGATCACCTTCTGCTGGAGCTCGGGGCCGATGTGCGCCCCTTCTTGGCGACCGCCGACCGGCTCGCCGTCCTCGCCCAGGGTGGTGCCCCAGTAGTTGGTGTTCGGTTCGTTGAACGGGTCGAGGGTGTCGACCTTGATGCCGTGGGCCTTTTCGAGCCGCTCGGTCGCGCCCACCAGGTAGGAGGCGAGATCGTCGACGGAATCGGTCTTGAGCTGGTCGGTGCCCGCGTCGAAGTTGCCCGAGACGTATCCGCTCTCGGTCATGAACCAGGGCGGCGAGTTGCTGAACGTCTCCCAGTGGTCGACGTCCTTCTTGATCCGGTCGACCCACCAGCGCTGGGTGGCGTCGGCCTTCGGGTTCCAGTCGGCCTTGTCCGCGGCGCTCCACCAGTCGGTGTCCTCGCGTGTGGTGCCCGCCGGGGCCTTCCACCAGCCCTCCACCGCGCCGCCGGGACGCAGATAGTCCTTGACGTCAGGGGCGTTGCCGCCGCCGATGTTGTAGCGGGCGATGTTCAGGGCGAGGCCGTCGTCGCCGAAGAGGAGCCGGGCCAGCTTCTCGCGTATCTCCTTGGGATAGTCGCCGGTTGCGTTGGCGAACCAGACCAGGCTCGTGCCCCAGCCCTCGAACTTCTCGTGCCGGTAGGAGGGGTCGGGCCGGACGGTGACGGCGGTGGAGGCCGCGGCGGCCTGCTGCGGCGGCGCGGTGAGCAGCGCCGCCCCGGTGGCCAGGGCGGTGATGCCGACGAGTCGTCTCGTGCGGGTACGGGATACCAACGTGTGCTCCCAACGTAGGTGACGGGGTGGCGCTGTACAGGAGGGGGCGGTGTCTCAGGGGTTGCTGGTGGTCTGTCGCAGGACGGCGACTTCCCTGGGCGGCAGGACGAGAGCGCCGTCGGCGGCGTCCTGGGTGCCGCCGACGAGGACGTCTCCGGCCAGTCCGGGCAGTGGCACGGTGTCGTCCGTCCGGTTGACCAGGAACAGGTAGCGGCTCTCGGCATCGCGGCGTACGGCGAGCTCGACGCGTCCGCGTGCGGGGGCGGGCAGTTCGCTGTCGACACCGGCCGGGTCGAGGAGCTGCGGCAGCAGAGTGGTCAGGCCGTCCCTGCCGAGCCGCGTGGAGACGTACGCCGCCGAACCCCGCCCCGCCGCACGGCGGGTGACGGCGGGACGCTCGGCGTAGGCGCCGGTGCTGTACCGCGCGAGCACCTCCACCTCCGGCCCGGTGACGTCGATCCGGTCGGTCCACACCGTGCCGGTGGTGGCGTTGTCCAGCGCGACCGTGTCGTCTTCGAGCAGCGGCCCGAACTCCTCGACACGGATGCCGAGCAGGTCGCGCAGCGCTCCGGGATATCCGCCGAGCCAGATGTGGTCGTTCTCGTCGACGATGCCGGAGAAGTAGGTGGTGACCAGATGGCCGCCGCCCTCGACATAACGCGTGAGGTCCTTGGCGAGCGCCTCGGGGACCACGTGAAGCACGGGCGCGATCAGGACGTCGTACGGGGCGATGTCGTTCCGCGTGGTCACGACGTCGGCGCGGATGCCGAGGGCGAGAAGCGCGGAGTACCAGTCGAGGGCCTCCTGGTGGTAGTCGAGGCGGGAAGTGGGGTGGGAGTCCTGCTCGCTGGCCCACCACGAGTCCCAGTCGAAGAGGACGGCCACCCGCGCCGCCTCGCGCCCGGCCCCCGCGACGGGCGAGAGCGCCTTCAGGGTCTGCCCCAGACCGGTCACCGCACGGAACAACTCGCTGTCGGCTCCGGCGTGCGGCACCATCGCCGAGTGGTACTTCTCGGCACCGGCCGCCGACTGACGCCACTGGAAGAAGCACACGGCATCGGCGCCGTGCGCGACGTGCAGCAAGGAGTCGCGGGCGAGGTCGCCCTCGCGCTTGGCCACGTTGACGGGCTGCCAGTTGACGGCACTGGTGGAGTGCTCCATGAGGAACCACGGGCGGTGGCCCGCGATGGAGCTGGTGAGGTTGGCGGAGAAGGACAGCTCGTCACGTGCCTGCGGCCCCGGCACGACGTAGTGGTCGTTCGAGACGAAGTCGATCTCGCCCGCCCAGTCGGCGTAGTCCATGCCCTTGGTGCCGCCCATCACCATGAAGTTCGTCGTGACGGGCACCTCGGGGGTGAGCTCGCGCAGGACGTCACGCTCCGCCCGCAGATACTCCTTCAGCGCGTCCGACGAGAACCGCTTGAAGTCCAGCTGCTGGGTGGGGTTGGGGTGCGACGCGGCGAGCCGCGGCGGCAGGATCTGCTCCCAGTCGCTGTATCGCTGCGCCCAGAATGCCGTGCCCCAGGCGTGGTTGAGGCCGTCGAGGGTGGTGTAGCGGGTGCGCAGCCAGCCGCGGAAGGCGCGGGCCGCGTCGTCGGAGTAGTCGTAGATGTTGTGGCAGCCGAGCTCGTTCGAGACGTGCCAGGCCACCAGCGCCGGGTGGTCGGCGTAGCGCAGGGCCATCTCGCGCACCAGGCGCAGCGCGTGCTCCCTGAAGACGGGGGATGTCGGCCGCCAGTGCTGCCGCGCCCCCGGCCACACCGTCTCACCGGACGCGGTCACCGGAAGGATCTCCGGGTGCGCGGCGGTGAGCCAGGGCGGCGGGGACGCGGTGGCGGTGGCAAGATCGACCCCGATGCCGCCCGCGTGCAGGAGGTCCATGACCTCGTCGAGCCACGCGAAGTCCCAGGTGTCCGCGGCCGGTTGGATGCGGGCCCAGGAGAAGATCCCCACCGAGACGATGTTGACGCCGGCCTCGCGCATCAGCCGGACGTCCTCCTCCCAGACCGCGCGCGGCCACTGCTCGGGGTTGTAGTCGGCGCCGTACGCGAGCCGGGGCGTGACGTCACCGTCCGGTCCGCGCAGCAGCCGGGACGGGAGGGTGGGGGGCATGGTGGTCCTTCCGGAGTGGTGCGCGGATTTCCTGTGATGTGCGGGGCGCGGTCAGCTGGGCCGCGTCACTTCTGGACGCTGAAGCCCTGCTCGTTGCCGTACTTGACGGAGGCGTCCTGCCAGGACTTCAGGCCCTTCGACAGGGGAGTGCCGGAGACGTAGGCCTTGCCCGCGGTGTCGTTGAAGATCGAGTTGGCGTACACCTGGTAGGGCAGGTACTTCCAGTCGTCGGCCACGTTCGCCGCGGACTCGGCGAAGACCTTGTTGGCCTTCTGGCCGCCGAAGTACGGGAACTCGGTGTTCTGGAACTCCTTGGACCGAAGGTCCTTGGTGGTCGCCGGGAAGGCGCCCTCCGAGATGCGGGTCTGTACGCCCTTGCCGGAGTTGGCGTACTCGACGAACGCGTACGCGAGTTCCTTGTTCTTGCCCAGCTCGGGCAGGGCCAGCGAGCTGCCGCCGTTCTCGGCGCTCGCCTTGTCGCCCGCGGTCCACTGCGGCAACGGAGCCGCGCGCCAGTCGCCGGAGGCCTCCTTCACGCCGGAGGCGAAGTTGGCGGGCATCCAGGCACCGGCGGGCAGGGTCGCGACGGTGCCGTCACCGAAGGCCTTGTACCACTCGTCGGTCCAGGGGTTGATCGACGCGACCAGCTTCTCGTCGATCAGCTTCTGCCAGGTCTCGGTGTAGGCGACGGCGCCCTTGTCGGAGAAGTCGATGCCCACCTTGGTGCCGTCGACCTTGTACGGGCGCGAACCGGCCTGCCACAACAAGCTCGTCGTGAGGCCCGCCTCGCCCGTGTCGCTGGTGATGTACGCCTTCGGGTCGGCCTTGTGCAGCTTGCGGGCGGCCTGGAGGTACTCGTCCCAGGTCGTCGGCACCTTGATCTTGTGCTTGTCGAAGACCTTCTTGTTGTAGAAGAGGGCCATGGGGCCGGAGTCCATCGGCAGGGCGTAGACACCCTCACCGGACTTCACCGCGTTCCACGGACCGGGAGAGTACGAGTCCTTGAGCTTGTCCGCGCCGAAGGGGGTCAGGTCGGTGATGGACTTGGTCAGGGCGTACTGGCTCAGGGCGTAGTACTCGACCTGCGCGACATCGGGGACGCCCTTCTTCGCCGAGATGGCGTTCTGCAGAGCCGTGTACTGGTCCTTGTTGGTGCCCGCGTTGACCAACTCGACGTCGACGGCGGGGTTTTCCTTCTCGAAGTCGGCCACGACCTTCTTGAGGGTGGGCTCCCACGCCCACACCTTGACCTTGCCGCCCTTCTTCAGGGCCGCCTTGATGTCCGCGGCCGAGACCTGCTTCTGGCCGGAGCTGTCGTCGTCGGAGCCGCCGCAGGCGGTCGCCCCGAGGGCCAGGGCACAGACGAGACCTATGCCGCGCAGCAGGCGGCGGGAGTTCTGGGGCATGGGGATGCTTCCACTTCTTCGTGGTCGACAAGGGGTGGGGCAACTGGCGTGCAGGTATTACTCTTTGACGCTTCCGGCGGCGAGTCCGGACTGCCAGTACTTCTGGAGCAGCAGGAACGCGGCGATCAGGGGCAGGACGGTGATCAGAGAACCGGTGATCACCAGGTGGAAGACGGGATCGCCGCCCGCCGTCGCGGCCTGGGCGTTCCAGCTGTTCAGGCCCAGGGTGAGCGGGTACCAGTCCGGGTCCTTGAGCATGATCAGCGGCAGGAAGTAGTTGTTCCAGGTCGCGACCATCGTGAACAGCAGGACGGTCACGGTGCCGGGCGCGAGCAGAGGCAGGGCGACCTGGAAGAAGGTGCGCAGCTCGCTCGCCCCGTCGATGCGGGCGGCCTCCATCAGCTCGGTGGGGACGGCCTCGGTGGCGAAGACCCACATCAGGTAGAGGCCGAAGGGCGAGATGAGCGAGGGGATGATGACCGCCCAGGGGGTGTCCGTCAGGCCCATCTTGCTGAACATCAGGAAGGTGGGCACCGCCAGAGCCGTACCGGGCACGGCGACCGCGCCGATGACGACGGCGAAGACGGCGCGCTTGCCGAGGAAGTCGAACTTCGCTAGGGCGTAGCCGCCCAGAACCGCGAGGAAGGTGGCGCCCCCGGCCCCGACGACCACGTACAGAAGGGTGTTGAGGAGCCAGCGCGTGAAGACACCGTCGTTGTACGTGAAAGTCGTGCTGATGTTGTCCCACAGGGCGAAGTCCCCGCCGAACCAGAGGCCGAACGAACCGGCGAGCCCCTCCTGGGTCTTGGTGGCGCTGATGACCAGCCACAGCAGCGGTACCAGGCTGTAGAGCAGGACGAGACCGGTGAGCACGGTGAGCAGCACACTGCGCCGCGGACGGCCCGCGCTGTGAGGGCGGGACGCGCGGACGCGGGGTGTGCGCAGACGGGGTGCGGCGCCCGGAGCGCGGGCGGGCGCGGGAACGGTTGTGGAAGCGGTGGTGACGGGGCTGCTCGGTCCGGTCATCGGGTCACGCTCCCTTGCGCATGCCGCGCAGCTGGACGGCGTAGGCGATGACCATCGTGATCAGGCCCATGACGATGGCGACCGTCGCGGAGTAGTTCTGCTGCTGGCCCGCGAAGGACAGCGAGTACGTGTAGAGGTTCGGGGTGTAGTCGGTGGTGATGGAGTTGCGCGCCAGGTTCTGCAGGATGCTCGGCTCGTTGAAGAGCTGGAAGCTGCCGATGATCGAGAAGATCGTCGCGATGACCATGGCGCCGCGGATCGCGGGGAGTTTGATGGCCGTGATGACGCGGATCTGACCGGCGCCGTCGATCTCCGCGGCCTCGTACAGGGAGTGCGGGACGACGCGCAGCGCGGAGTAGAAGATCAGCATGTTGTAGCCCACGAACTCCCAGGTGACGATGTTGCCGATCGACGCGAGGACCAGCGAGGGCGAGAGCGGATCGGGCAGCGAGACGCCCAGGGCGTCGTTGATGTCGCCCACGAGCCCGAAGCGCGTGCCGTACATGAAGCCCCACATCAGCGAGGCCACCACGGCGGGCACGGCATAGGGCAGGAAGACCGAGATCCGGAAGAAGTCCTTGCCGTACAGGCGGCCGCTGTCCAGGGCGAGTGCCACGAGCAGGGCGATGCCCAGCATGATCGGGACCTGGACCGCGAGGAACAGCGAGACCCGCCCGAGGGACGCCCAGAACTGGCCGTCGCTCAACGCCTGTTGGTAGTTGTCGAGGCCCACGAACGTGGTGCCGCCGATGAGTTGGTCACGGAAGAGGCTGAGGTAGACCGAGTAGGCGAGGGGAGCAAGGAAGACCAGGGCGAAGACCGCGACGAAGGGGCCGATGAACCCCCAGCCCGTCCAGGAACGACGGTTGTGCGGTGCCGGTGGTCGGGAGGTGCGCCGCTCCGCGGCTCCTCGCAGGTGAAGCGTCGTCATGTCGTTCCTCGCTCGTCCATCTCGGAACCGGCGTCACATGCCGCGATGTTTGCGTAAACATGTGCCAACACGGCGGTGTGACAAGGGCGTATGCCGAGCTCCGCAGGGTGTTATGTTTACGTAAACATTCAGTGGCGGAATGTCTACACTGCCTCGATGGCGACGGTCAAGGGTCGTCCGAGAAGACGGTCGAAGCCGTTCGGGATCACGGACGAATGGCCGTCCGGGACAGCTGATTCACGCGGCGAGGGAGACAGTGGAAGCAACAGACAGAACCCCGGCGAACGGCGCCCCAGGGGAACGGGCCGCGCGCCGCGGGCAGAGCGCGTCCATGGCCGACGTGGCCGCGCTCGCGGGCGTCTCCTCGCAGACCGTCTCCCGTGTCTCCAACGGGTATTCGGGCGTCACCGATGAGACCCGGCAGCAGGTGCTCGCGGCGATGAAGGAACTCGGCTACCGGCCCAACAGCGCGGCCCGTGCCCTCAAACGCGGCGAGTTCCGCACGATCGGCCTGATCACCTTCACCCTCTCCACCACGGGCAACGTACGCACCATCGACGCCATCGCCACCTCCGCGGCACAGGAGGGGTACGCCGTCACCCTGCTCCCCGTCGCCGTTCCCACGCAGGACGAGGTGCGGGGCGCCTTCTCGCGCCTCGGGGAGCTCGCCGTCGACGCCGTCATCGTCATCATGGAAGTGCACCTGCTCGACGCGGCGGCCCTCTCCCTGCCGCCCCATGTCCAGGTCGTCGTGGCCGACTCGGACGCGGGAAACCGCTACACCGTGGTCGACACCGACCAGGCGGGCGGCACCCGCGACGCCGTACGGCACCTGCTCGACCTCGGACACCGGACCGTATGGCACCTGGCCGGACCCGAGGACTCCTATGCCGCGCAACGCCGTGCCGACGCCTGGCGGGCGACGCTCGTGGACGCCGGGTGCGAACCGCCGCCGCTCGTACGCGGCGACTGGTCGGCGGAGTCCGGATACCGGGCCGGGCTCGGCATCGCGGACCAGGAGGAGTGCACGGCGGTGTTCGCCGCCAATGACCAGATGGCCCTCGGCCTGCTGCGCGCCCTGCACGAGCGCGGCCGCAAGGTGCCGGACGACGTCAGTGTCATCGGCTTCGACGACATCCCCGAGTCCGGCTCCTTCCTGCCGCCCCTGACGACCGTCCACCAGGACTTCGCCGAAGTGGGGCGCCGCTGTGTCGAGGGGGTCCTGCGGCAGATGCAGCAGAGCACGCCGGAGCGCGGCACCACGCTGGTGCCCACGCGGCTCGTGCGGCGGCAGAGCACCGCACCGCCACCTTCGGGCCGACCCTCTTCGCGCTGACCCTCATCGCGTCCGCTGATCGCGCGCTGCACCCCGCAACCGGGGGAAGGTGGGAGGGCGACGACATCGTTCGAGGCCAAAGAGGTGCGCATGGAAAGCGGCGAAGACGCGCAGGGGCTGCGCTGCCTGGTGACGGGGGCGACCGGTTACATCGGAGGGCGTCTCGTCCCCGAGCTGCTCGACGCGGGGCACCAGGTGCGCTGCCTCGCCCGCACGCCGGGCAAGCTGCGCGACTACCCCTGGGCCGGGCGGGCCGAGGTGGTGGGGGGCGACGCGTCCGACGCAGATTCGGTCGGCGCTGCCATGCGGGACATCGACGTGGCGTACTACCTCATCCACGCGCTCGGCACCGGGTCCGGCTTCGAGGAGAAGGACCGCGAGGCGGCCCAGATCTTCGCCGAGCAGGCCCGCGCCGCGGGCGTCCGGCGCATCGTGTACCTGGGAGGGCTCACCCCCGAGGGCGTCCCTGAACAGGAGCTTTCGCCGCATCTGCGCTCACGGGCCGAAGTGGGCCGGATCCTCATGGAGTCCGGCGTACCGACCACCGTGCTCCGCGCCGCCGTGATCATCGGCTCAGGATCCGCGTCCTTCGAGATGCTGCGCTACCTCACCGAGCGCCTGCCGGTCATGGTCACGCCGAGCTGGGTGCGCACCCGGATCCAGCCGATCGCCGTCCGTGACGTCCTGCGCTACCTCGTGGGCAGCGCCACCATGCCCGACGAGGTCAACCGGACCTTCGACATCGGCGGCCCCGACGTCGTCACCTACCGCGACATGATGACCCGGTACGCGACCGTGGCGAAGCTGCCCCACCGCCTCATCCTGCCGGTTCCCATGATGAGCCCGGGTCTCTCCAGCCACTGGGTCGGCCTGATCACCCCCGTGCCGGCCTCGATCGCCCGGCCGCTCGCGGAGTCGCTGCGGTACGAGGTCGTCTGCCACGAGCACGACATCGCGCGGTACGCACCCGACGCACCCGGCGTCCCGATCAGCTTCGACAAGGCGCTCGCACTGGCCCTCGAACGCGTGAAGGACGCCCAGGTCAGCACCCGGTGGTCGTCCGCCTCGCTGCCCGGCGCCCCCAGCGACCCGCTGCCCACCGACCCCGACTGGGCCGGCGGCAGCCTCTACACCGACCGGCGGGAAGAGACCGTGAACGCCTCGCCGGAGGCCCTGTGGAGCGTGGTGGAAGGAGTGGGAGGCGACAACGGCTGGTACTCCTTCCCGCTCGCCTGGGCCGTGCGCGGCTGGCTGGACCGGCTCGTCGGCGGAGTCGGCCTCAGGCGGGGCCGCCGGGACGCCCAGCGGCTGCGGGTGGGGGACTCACTGGACTTCTGGCGGGTCGAGGAGATCGAACCGGGACGGCTGCTGCGGCTGCGCGCCGAGATGCGCCTTCCTGGCCTCGCCTGGCTGGAGATGTCCGCGGAACAGGACGACCAGGGGCGCACCCGCTACCGGCAGCGGGCGCTCTTCCACCCGCGCGGCCTCCTCGGCCACGCGTACTGGTGGAGCGTCTCGCCGTTCCACGCGCTCGTCTTCGGCGGCATGGCGCGCAACATCACACGTACGGCCGAACAGCGCACCGCCAAAACCGCACAGAAAACGTGACCCACCGGCAATCCGGCGACGCACCGGCTCCGAATCACCTCTGAAGGCGACCAGCGTCCAGGAGGATCACCGGGTGAACGAAGTAGTGCACATCAGCGGGGCCCCTTCGGCGGGCCCCGATCTGGCCGAGCTGCTCGGCCGGGTGGCCCGCGGCGATCAGCAGGCTTTCGCCTCGCTGTACGACGGGGTGTGCTCTCCGGTCCTGGGTGTTGTGCGCACGGTGCTGCGCGATCCCGCCCAGTCCGAAGAGGTCGCCCAGGAGGTGCTCGTGGAGGTGTGGCGTTCCGCCGCGCGCTACCGGCCTGACCGGGGGAGTGTCATGAACTGGGTCCTCACGATGGCGCATCGCAGAGCGGTCGACCGCGTGCGTTCCGTACAGGCGTCGACCGAGCGCGACCACAAGGCGGCGCTGCTCGAACGCACACCGGCCTTCGACGAGGTGAGCGAACAGGTGGAGTCCCGCCTGGAGCGCGAACAGGTGCGCCGCTGTCTGCGCAATCTGACCGAACTGCAACGGCAGTCGGTGACCCTCGCCTACTACCGGGGGCTGACATACCGGGAGGTCGGCGAGCTTCTCTCCGTACCCCTGGGGACGGTCAAGACCCGGCTGCGCGACGGCCTCATCCGCCTGCGCGACTGCCTGGGGGTGAACGCATGAGCGCCGCCGATCTGCACACGATGACGGGCGCGTACGTCCTGCACGCGCTCTCGGACGAGGAGCGCACGGAGTTCGAGCGGCATCTGGAGGTCTGCGAGGCCTGCGCCCAGGAGGTGAGCGAATTGGCAGCGACAGCAGGGCGGCTCGCCCGTGCCGTGTCGGTCGCCCCTCCGGCCCACATGAAGGCCGAGGTGCTGCGGCGGGTCGCCACGGTCCGCCAACTGCCGCCGCCCACGCCCGCGCCGGGCAAGAGCGCCGGTGGCAGCGGCCGCGGACGGCAGCTGTCCCGCTTCGCCCTCGCCGCGTGCCTTGCCGCCGCCGCGGGCTTCGGCGGGATCGCCGTGTGGCAGCACCAGCGGGCCGACGAGGCGGGGAACCGGGCGCAGGAGGCGCAGCAGCAGTCCGAGAAGCTGGCACAGGTGCTCGCCGCGCCGGACGCCAAGGCCTCCACCGGGCGGCTCTCCGACGGTGCGACCGGCACGGTCGTGGTGGCCAAGAGCCTCAACCAAGCCGCCTTCGTGGCGGCCAAGATGCCCGAGCCGCCGTCGGGCAAGGTCTACCAACTGTGGTTCAACGACGACGGGACGATGCGGTCGGCCGGTCTCATGAACCCGGCCCGCAGTACCGAAGCAGTGCTGCTGGAAGGACCGGTGGACAAGGCCTCCGGCATCGGCATCACCGTGGAGCCGACGGGCGGTTCGGACGAGCCGACGTCTGACCCCGTGGCACTGATGAACTTCCCCAAGGCGTGAGCAGCCGCTCCATCAGGAGCTGCGACAACAGCATTGCGACAACAGCATGAGGAGCCGCAGAAAGTGACCGTATCGATCGTCCTGTTCACCTCGGATCTGCGCCTGCACGACAATCCGGCACTGCGTGCCGCGATGCGCGACGCGGAGATGATCGTCCCGCTGTTCGTGTACGACGACGGGGTACGGGCCGCGGGGTTCGACGTGCCCAACCGGCGTGCCTTTCTCGCCGACTGCCTGGAGGATCTGGACTCGGGGTTGCGGGTGCGCGGCGGTCGGCTCGTGGTCCGCAGCGGTGACGTGGTCGACCAGGTCTGCCGGGTGGTGAAGGAGACCGGGGCGGTGGGGGTGCACGTCGCGGGCGGGGTGAGCCGGTACGCGACGCGGCGCGAGGAGCGGCTGCGGACCGCCCTTGAGGACCTTGAGGACACCGACTGCGGCCTTGTCGTGCACGACGCGGTCATCACGGCCGTCGCCCCGGGGGAGTTGCTCCCGGCGGGCAAGGACCACTACGCCGTGTTCACCCCGTACCACCGGCGCTGGTCGGAAGCGGGCGCACGGGACGTCGTAGCCGCCCCACGCAAGGTGCGGGTCCCCGACGTGGCATCGGACAGCGTGCTGCCGCGCGCGAAGATCACCGGCATCTCGCCGGGACTCGACGCGGGCGGCGAGAGCGCCGGACGCCGACGGCTGCGGGCCTGGCTGTCCGGGGACATCACGGAGTACGAGGACGGGCAGGACGATGTCGCGGGGGATGCCACCTCGCGGCTCTCGCCCCACCTGCACTTCGGCACCCTGTCGGCGACCGAAGTCATCCACGGGGCGTCCCGCGAGGGCTCGTCCGGGGCGCAGGCGTTCGTACGGCAGCTGGCCTGGCGGGACTTCCACCACCAGGTCCTCGCCGCCCGCCCGGACGCCGCCGCCGAGAACTACCGCCCGCGCGGTGACCGATGGCGTACGAACAAGAAGGAGATCGCCGCCTGGACCGAGGGGCGCACGGGCTACCCCTTCGTGGACGCGGCGATGCGACAGCTGAGCCATGAGGGCTGGATGCACAACAGGGCGCGCCTTGTGGTGGCGAGCTTCCTCACCAAGACGCTCTACGTCGACTGGCGGGTGGGCGCCCAGCACTTCCTGAGCCTCCTGGTGGACGGCGATGTCGCCAACAACCAGCTGAACTGGCAGTGGGCGGCGGGCACCGGGACCGACACCAGACCCAACCGGGTCCTCAACCCCGTGATCCAGGGCAAGCGTTTCGACCCGCGCGGCAGCTACGTACGCCGCTGGCTGCCCGAACTCGCCGATGTCCAAAACCGGTACATCCACGAGCCGTGGAAGCTCACGGGCCAGGACCGGGCGGATGTCGACTATCCCGGTCCGATCGTCGACCTCGCGGAGGGCCGGGCCCGCTTCGAGCAGGCGCGCGGCGCCTGAGCGCTGTGGGACGCCTGTCAGCGAGAGGGGCGGGTGTGCCGGATCGGGTGAATGTGGATCCGAGACCAATCCCCGGCGCGCCCCGCGACGAATTCCCCATGTGAGCGAAGAACGGAAGACGTGGGGACGGCACTGGGCGATGGCTCCATCGCCCTGAAGCTGCCTGTTCAAGGCAGGCCGCCTGCTCCAGGCCACCCCACGCATGCAACGACGCAAGGAGAGCACCATGTCCATGTACTCCACCCGAATCCGCCGCACCGCGGTCGCCGTCGCCGCCACGGCGATGCTGCCGATCGCCCTGACGGCGTGCTCGGACAGCAGTGGCAAGGACAGCAAGGCCGCGGACTCCACGCCCAGCGCGAAGGCGTCCAAGTCGGACGACTCCATGGCCAAGGACGGGCCGTTCGGTCCGGCCTGTGCCTCGGTGCCCAAGGACGGCAAGGGCAGCTTCGACGGCATGGCGAAGGACCCGGTCGCCACCGCCGCGTCGAACAACCCGGACCTGTCGACCCTGGTCACCGCGGTCAAGAAGGCCGGTCTCGTCGACACGCTGAACAACGCCAAGAACATCACGGTGTTCGCGCCGACCAATGAGGCCTTCGCGAAGATCCCGAAGGCGGACCTGGACAAGGTCCTGAACGACAAGGCCATGCTCACCAAGGTCCTCACCTACCACGTGGTGGGCCAGAAGCTGGCGCCCAAGGACCTGGCGAACGGCTCCTACGAGACGCTGGAGAAGAGCAAGCTCACCACTGCGGGCTCCGGCGAGAAGTTCAAGGTCAACGACACGTCGAACATCGTCTGCGGCAACGTCCCGACGGCCAATGCCACGGTCCACATCGTCGACACCGTCCTGATGCCGAAGAGCTGACGGACGACACCACCTCCGCCGAAAGCCTCCGCAGTCCTGTACGGGCGACGGGGGCTTTCGGCGGTCAGTGCGGTCGGTGCGGTCAGTGTGCGGCAGTGCGGGTCAGTGCGCTCAGGCCAAGGAGAGGAACAGCTTCTCCAGACGGGCCCGCATCAGGTCCCGGTCGCCCGCCGCCTGCTCACCCTCGGCCATGCAGTGCTGGAGTCCCGTCGCGATGATCGCGAACCCGGCCCTGTCAAGCGCGCGGGAGACCGCGGCCAACTGCGTGATCACGTCCTCGCAGTCCCTGCCGTCCTCGATCATCTTGATGATGCCTGCGATCTGGCCCTGCGCCCGGCGCAGGCGGTTGAGCACCGACTTCAGCTCGTCGGCCGCCATCTCCAGCTGCACGCTGCCACCTCCATAAATACCCCTGGGGGTATTGTAGCCTGCGGGAGTGAGAGCCTTGATTCAACGAAAGGACAGCTCCACATGACTCCCCCCACCGATCTGACCCCCACGGACCTGGCCCCCGCCCAGGCTGCCGACCGTCTTGACCGCTACACCGTCATCGACGTCCGCACCCCGGGCGAGTACGCCTCAGGGCACCTCCCCGGAGCCCACAACATCCCCCTCGACCACCTGCGCACGGCGCTGCCCGAGCTGAAGGCCGCCGCCGCCCGCGGTGAGCTCCTGATGGTCTGCGCCTCCGGGAACCGCTCCGCCACCGCGGGCGCCGAGCTGGCCGACGCCGACATCCCGGCCGCCACCCTCGCCGGCGGCACCACCGCATGGGTCGCGCAGGGCCACCCGCTGCAGCCCTCCGAAGGCGCGCCGAGGGCCTGGGCGATGGAGCGCCAGGTCCGTCTCGCCGCCGGTTCCCTGGTCGTCCTGGGCCTCGCCGCCGGAACCCGCTTCCGGCCCGCGCACTGGCTGGCCGCAGGTATCGGCGCGGGCCTCGTCTTCTCCGCCGCCACCGACACCTGCGGCATGGCCGCCGTGCTCTCCAGGCTTCCCCACAACCGCCCGCGCGCCACGGACCTGCGCACCACGCTGGACGCCCTGCAGTCCTGAGGGCGTCCAGCAGACACTCAGTGGATGCGGCGCGTCCTGTGCGGCCGGGTGGTGAGGCGCACGTCCGCCTCCAGGACGCGGGGCTCCGCCGCCGCGCGCGCCTCGGCGACGGCGCCCCGGGCGACCTCGCGCAGCACCGCTTCCGGTGAGGCGTCCGGGGCCAGGGTCAGCGTGATGCGGGCCCGCAGCCGACGGGGGCGTCCGAGGAGACGTACGTGGGCGCGGGCCACGCCGTCGACGGCCTCGGCCCGTTCGGCCATCGCCGAGGCCAGCGCGGTCGCCGAGAGGGTGACGCCCGCGTGCCCGAGCGGGAGTTCGCGCAGCCGTCCGGTGCGGACCTGGGCGACGGTCCAGCAGAGGAACAGGACGGTCCCGACGGCAAGGGCGGCGATCACGACGGGCGGCCACCAGCCGTGATCACGCCAGCGGCCGAGCATCTCCTGGTCGAGCCACACCCGGTCGGCGCCGATACGGGGGAGGGCCGACGGCATCCGCTCGCGGACGGGAGCGGCCGCGGAAGCAAGGGCGGCTCCCGCGACCAGGAGAACTGTCGCCGCGCAGAGCAGAGTCGAGCGGTTCGTGCTGCTACGGAGTCGGCTCATCAGGGGGTGCTCCTCTCCGTCGTGGCGGGCTCACGTTCAGGTGCGGCCGGGGCGCGCCAGGTGGGTGCCGTCTTCAGCCGCACGCGCAGCCGCAGCGGCCTGGCGAGGCCGAGCTCGGCAATCGCCGCCTCCGCGGCCTCGGTCACCGCCCGCCGCGTACCGTCCGGTTCACCGAACTCGAGACCGGCGCGCACCCGTGCCGTACGGCGGCCGACCTTGACCTTGACCTGGCCGACGCCGGGCACGTCGCTCACGGCGTCCCGCAGGAACACCGCGACCGCCCGCCGTTCCAGGACCGCGCGCACGCCCGGCTCCGGCGGCTTCAACGGAAGAAGACCGCGTCGGCCCGGCGTGACGGCGAGGACGAGGAGCCACACGCCGAGCGCGAACACGGCGATCGCGGCGAGGACGCCCGAAGCCGTGGCGCTGTCCGGACCGTGCGTGGCAAGCCACTCCATCGCCTGGACCCGCCACCGCGCGGGAGCGCGCCCGGCCGCGTGTACGGACACCACGTCGTACAGCAGCACTCCGCAGGCCAAGGCGGCGGCGAGGGCAAGGACCGCGACCGGCAGACGGCGCCCGGACCACGGACGGTGTGTACGGCCCCCCACCGTTTCCACGGCCTCGGCGGCGACCGGTGGTGTGGCCTGCCCGGCGGACCGCTCCCCGCGGGACAGGCCCCGGACGCGGATCCGCGCCGATGGCACGGTCAGACCGGTGAGCCGGGCGGTGCGCTCGGCGACGTGCGACCGTACGCGCTCGCCCGCCTCGTCGAGCACGGCGGGATAGGGCAGGGTCACGGTGACACCGACCTGGGCCCGGCGGCCGCGTACGGCCGCCGACCCCCGGCTCACCTCCACCGCGCCGGGTGCCAGCGCCTCCGTCGCGGCGCGTTCCGCGATGCGGCGCACCGCGCGGTCCGCGACGGTCGTCGTGCCGCGCTCCGCCGGGGGCGTGGTCATCGCCGCTCCCGGTCACGCCCGCCGAGGAAGGCGCGGATGTCCGTGCCTTCGTCGACGAGGCGGCCGAGGACGAAGCCGACCGCGCCGAGCGCCGCGACCAGAAGGAACGCGCCGAAGCCGCCGAACCACCCGGCGAATCCCAGGGCCATGCCCGCCATCAGACCGACCAGAGCTGTGCTCACCACTCACCTCACACCACAGACAGAAGGGGGACGTCTTACGGAGACGTCCTACGGGGATGTCTTACGGGGATGTCTCACGAGGAGGACGGTGCGCTACTCGACGCGCGTCTCGCCGCCGGCGTCCGCGGTGTCGTCCTCGGGCAGGTGGACGTCGTTGACGGCGACGTTCACCTCGACGACCTCGAGGCCGGTGATGCGCTCCACCGCCGAGATGACGTTCTCGCGCACGTCGTGGGCGACGTCCGTGATGGGCACGCCGTACTCGACGACGATGTCGAGGTCGATGGCCGTCTGCCGCTCGCCGACCTCGACCTTCACCCCGCGGCCGACGTTCGGGCGTCCGCCGGGCACACGGTCGCGTACGGCGCCGATGGTGCGGGAAAGACCGCCGCCCATGTCGAACACGCCGGGAATCTCGCGAGTGGCCATTCCTGCGATCTTCACGACCACGACATCGGCGATGGACGTCTTGCCCCGCGTCGCCGCGGGCTCGGTCGCGCCCGTGGCGCCCGTGACGGTGGTGGCTCCGAGGGCGCTCGTGCGTGCCCCGCCGGTGAGGTCCTTCTCGGTGCTGCCGGATACGGCCGCGTTCGAAGTGAGGTCCTGCGTCGCCATGATGGCATCTCCTCGTCGTCTGGTTCATCGTCACTGATTGGCTCTTCTCCTGCTCCGACCCGGGTCCCGCAGGTCTGTTACGCGCCTCGCGAGAATTTCTTCCTCCGGCATGTAGCGTTCCCTGGCCGCGTAACGCGGAGGGCTTTTCGTGTGTCGTACCAGCACGATTGAAGTGAGAGGAGCCGCGTGTGCCGGGCGACCGGGGCGGAACACCCGAGGAAGCGGACGCGTCGTCGAGACGTGAGGACGCGCTGCTCGCGGTGCGGGCCGCGGAGGGCGACGAGGAAGCCTTCGAAGCTCTCATGAACCGGCACGCGCCCATAGCGCTGCGCCTTGCCACCCGCCTGCTCGGGAGCCGTCAGGAGGCGGAGGACGCCGTGCAGGAGTCCTTCGTCAGCGCCTGGCGCAAGCTGCCGGAGTTTCGCGGGGACGCGCAGTTCGGTACGTGGGTCTACCGCATCGTCACCAACCGCTGCCTGAACGTCCTGCGTTCGCGGCGGCCCGTCGTGGCCCTGGACGGTCTGCCCGAACCGCCCGCGCCTGAGCACGCGTTCTCGCCCGCGCGGGCGGCCGAGGCGCACGCAGCCGTGGAGGACCTGGCACGGGCGATGGAGGGGCTCTCGCCGGAACAGCGGGTGTGCTGGGTGCTGCGCGAACTGGACGGAGCGTCCTACGAGTCCATCGCCGAGACGGTCGGTATCAGTCCGGAGGCGGTCCGCGGCCGGGTCTTCAGAGCGCGGCGCTATCTGACGGAGGCGATGGCCGCATGGCGATGAACGAGGATGAACTGCTGCCGTGCGGCCGCGAGTTGTCGCAGGTATGGGAACTGTGGGAAGCGGGTGTGCCCGATCCGCACGCCGAGAGCTGCCCGCACTGCGCGCAGGCGGTGGACGCCCTGCGTCATCTCGAGGGGATCGTCACGGAGGCACGCGACACGGCGCCCCGGGAGCCGGACACCTCCGCGCTCACCGGCCGTGTCATGGACGTGGTGCGCCTTGAACTGCGGCCGGGCAGGACGCTGCCGCTCGGGGACGAGGACGAGGACGCGTGGATCGTGGAGGCCGCCGCGGCCAGAACGGTCCGGGCGGCGGCCGAGTCGCTGCCCGGCGTGCGCGCGGGCAGCTGCCGTATCGATCCGCTGGAGGACCCCGAGTCCTCGGCGCCCGAGGGACGCCTCGCGCGAGGTCCTGTCAGGATCCGCGTCGAGGTGCAGGTCCCGCTCACGCGGCACCTGCCGGAGGTCGCGGACCGGGTGCGAAGCCGGGTGCTCGAAGCGGCGGACGGCGAACTCGGCATGCGGATCGCGGTCGTGGACGTCACGATCACCGACGTCGTCGACGATGCCGACGACGCGGGGGACGACAGCATGGAAGGGTGGCGGCAGTGAACGCATCGGACGTTTCCCGTGTGCTGGCGGATGCCGTCACAGAGGCGGTCCTCGACACTCCAGGGGTGGCCTTCCTGCGGCCGGGCCTTGTGGATCTCCTGCGCTCTTCGGCCTTGTTGAGACGGGGGCTCCCCAGTACCCCGAAGGGCTCCGCCGGAGTGCAGGTGCGGCGGCGCAAGGACACCCAGGACTGGAGCGTGGAGGTCTACGTCGTCCTGCATCGAGGACGGCGGGCCCTAGATGTGACACGCGAGGTGCGCTCGGCTGCCGCGAAGGCCGTCGAGCGGGTCTCCGGGGAGCAGGTCGCCCCGGCAGGGATCGCCGTCACGGTCACCGGACTCGTCTGAGGACTCCGCTCACGCCTGGCCCAACAGCCGTCCCTCCACGGCCAGCGCCAGTACGGCCCGCGGATCCGCCTCCGCGCCGCGGCGGAACGCGTGCTCGAAGATCTGGATTCCGACGGCCGCGCGGGCGCGGTCCCTGGACACGTCGCGGACATCGCGCAGTTCGGGCGTGCCGCGCTGCCCGTGTCCCACGGAACGCCAGTAGGTCTGGCCCGTTCCCGACAGCATGGCGGAGGTCTCCCCCTGGCCGAGTGCGGCCGCCGCCGCGGCGAGCACGTCCATGCCAAGCGCGATGCCGAAGCTGTCGCCCAGGCGGCGCTTGCCGTCCAGCATCGCGCGGGCGTGCTCGGCGGCCCGTGCCGGATCGTCCTGGGCCAGGGCGATCAGGGCGAGCTGGTAGTCGGTGTAGGCGCGGGTCCAGCACTCGTCCCTCGCGGCGCAGTCCTCCCGTAGCGATGCGGCTCGCGCCGCCGCTTCGTCGAGGCGTCCGAGCCCGGTGAGGGCGAAGATCCGTACCAGGTGACAGCGGAGCACCGAGGGCGAGGCGAAGACCGGGCCCGCGGTCTGCCGGAGCGCGGAATCGGCCACGTCCAGGGCTGCGTGGGGTTCGCCGGAAAGCAGGTGGGTGATGCCGAGGAGGTAGGCCGCGGCGATCCGCCCCTCCACGTCGCCGTCACGGGCCGCGGTCCGCGCGCACTCCTCGCCGATCTCGGCCGCCTGGTCGTGACTGCCCTGCAGCAGGACGACCACGCCGAGCGCCCAGCGGGCCCTCGCGCGTGCCGGGCTTTCGGTGTCGCACAGCAGGAGTGCCTGCCCCAAGTAGCTCCGGGCCTCGCGCAGATGGCCGCAGCAGCTCCAGAAGAAGGCGATCCGGCCGATGAGTTCGAGGGCGCGCTCGGGTTCGACCGCGGCGAGGTGGTCGAGGGCGGCGCACAGGTCGGTGTGTGACCTGGTGATGCGCCGGTACCACGTGACCTGTTCCGTACCCAGCCAGCCCTCGTCGGCCAGGCGGGCAAGGTGGACGAAGTGGTCGGCGTGCCGGGCCGCGGCGGCGTCCTGCTCCCGGAGCTCGGCCAGCCACATCGCCCCGTACTCGCGCACGGTGTCGAGCAGGCGGTAGCGGCCGCTCGTGTCCTGGCCGACCACGGACTTGGCGATCAGGCCCGCGAGCGCGACAGGGATGGTGTCGGGGGCGAGCGGCCCTCCCGCGCAGACGCCCCGTACGGAGTCGTCGTCGAAGGAGCCGCGGAAGACCGAGAGCCTCGCCCACAGCAGCCGCTCCAACGGCTCGCACAGCTCGTGGCTCCAGCCGATGGCCGTACGCAGAGTCCGGTGCCGCCGCGGCCAGATGGGCGCCGCCGCCTGCAACTCGCCCTGGTGCGAGCGGAGCCGGGCGGCGAGCTGGCGCGGGGAGTGATGCGCCAGCTGGGCCGAGGCGAGTTCGAGCGCGAGCGGAAGTCCGTCGAGGAGCCTGCAGATCTCCGCCGCGTCCTCCCGGTGCCCCGGCTGGTCCGTGCGGGCCCCGGGCGCGACGGCCGCGGCGCGTTCGAGGAGCAGGGCGAGCGCGTCGCTGTGGCACGGCAGCGGCTCCAGGCCCAGGAGCGTCTCGCCGCGTACGTCGAGCGGCTGCCTGCTGGTGATCAGGACGGTGAGCCGCGGACACGCCGTGAGCAGGTCGGTGACCAGACTCCGGCAGGCTTCGACGAGGTGCTCGCAGGAGTCGAGCACGAGCAGCCGCGGCCTGTCGGACAACCAGTCGCAGAGGGCGTCGATCGGCATGCCCGGCGTGTGGTCGGCCAGGTCCACGGCGTCGGCCACGGTCGGGATCAGCAACCGGTCGTCCGGCAGCGCGCCGAGGTCGGCCCAGCACACGTCGCCGAGCACCGCGATGTCCTGGTCGGTCAGGGAGTGCAGGGTGTGCACGGCAAGGCGCGTCTTGCCCACGCCGCCCGTGCCGGTGAGCGTGGTCAGCCGATGCGTCACCAGGGTCGAAGCCAGAGTCTGCCGTTCGACGGCCCGCCCCACGAAACGGTCCGTCTCCTCCGGAACATTGCCCACCATCAGGACAGTCTCCACCAGTCGCGGAGCCACGGAGGACCAGGTGCACGAAAGGGGGGCGCCTCCCTCATCGGCGTGTGCGACACCCGACGGCGCGGGCGGTGGGGGCTGACATTCATGCTACTGATGAGTAAGGTCGCGGGTCGAGGATCGGAGTTGTCATGACCCGCACGTTCACAGTGTCCCGAAGCATCCTGGTCGAGGCGTCACCGCAGGCGGTGTACGAGCAGGTCAGCCAGCCCGCTCTGATGGGGCGCTGGAGTCCCGAGAACCTCGGGGCGACCGTCCCCGGAGACGAAGTGCCCGCCGCTGTCGGCCTGGTGTTCGAGGGGCACAACAAGCGCGGCCCGTTCCGCTGGACCACGCGCTGCACGGTGACGGAGGCGGAGCAGGGGAGGCGCTTCGCCTTCCGCGTTCACGCGATCGGGCTGAAGCGCCCCCGGCTGCGGGCCCCGATCGCCACCTGGGAGTACCGGTTCGAGGACAGTGACGGTGCGACCAAGGTGACCGAGACGTGGACGGACGACAGGCGCTCCTGGCCGACCTTCGTGGCCAACGCCTTCGACCGCCTCGCCACGGGTGGAAAGACCTTCGCCGTCTTTCAGGTCGGCAACATCGACCGGACGCTGAAGAACCTCAAGCGGGAGTTCGAGACGGCGGGCTGACCGCGTCGCCGTTCGGCGGCCCCGTGATCGGAGCGATCGGCGTATCGGCCGCCCGCACCCAGTGCGGCCCCTCGGGTCCGTACACCGCGCGCGGCTCAGGAAAGGCCGCGAGCAGGGCGAGGTAGAGCACCGCCGCGACGGCCGCGCCCAGCGGGAGGCTGATGTCGGTGCCGTTCACGAGGTCGCCGAGCGGACCGACGAACTGACCGGGAATGTTGGTGAAAAGGACGCCGGTCACCGCGCCGGTCCACCAGGCCGCCATGCCGCGCCAGTTCCAGCCGCGCGCGAACCAGTAGCGGCCGCCGTGCTGCCGGCGCGTGAAGACCTGCAGCGCCTCGGGGTCGTACCAGCCGCGCCGGGTGACGTAGCCGAGCATCATGACGATCATCCACGGCACCGTGCAGGTGATGATCATCGTGGCGAAGGTGGAGATCGCCTGGACCAGGTTGAAGCCGAAGCGGCCCACGAAGATGAACGTGATGGACAGGACGCCGATCAGGACGGTGGCCTGGACACGGCCGAGCCGCGGGAAGACCGAGGAGAAGTCCAGGCCGGTGCCGTACAGCGCGGTGGTCCCGGTCGACATGCCGCCGATCAGCGCGATCAGGCAGACCGGCAGGAAGTACCAGCCGGGCGCGATCGCGAGCAGCCCGCCGACGAAGTTGGGCGCGGCCGGGTCCATGTACTTGGGCGCCTGCTCGGCGATGATCGCCGCGGTCGCCAGGCCGAAGCCGAACGGAAGCACCGTCGCGACCTGCGAGAGGAAGGCAGCGCCCATCACCTTGCGGCGGGGCGTCTCGGCCGGGATGTAGCGCGCCCAGTCGCCCAGGAAGGCGCCGAAGGAGACCGGGTTGGAGAGCACGATCAGGGCGGCGCCGATGAAGGACGGCCAGAACAGGTCCTGGGTGGCCTGGTCGGCGCCCGAAGTGAAGATCCCCGCGTACGAGGGATCGAAGTCCCCCGCGAAGGCGACGAGGCCGAGGACGAACAGCAGGGTCGCCGCCACCACCGCGATCTTGTTGACGAGCAGCATGAAGCGGAACCCGTAGACGCACACGGCAAGGACGAGCGCGGCGAACACGGCGTACGCGCAGCCGTAGGCCACGTCGCTCTCCGGCACCCCGAGCAGCCGGTGCGCCCCGCCGATGAGCGCGTCACCCGAGCTCCACACCGACAGGGAGAAGAACGCCACGGCGGTGAGCAGGGAGAGGAAGGAGCCGACGATCCTGCCGTGCACGCCCAGATGCGCCGACGACGAGACGGCGTTGTTCGTGCCGTTGCGCGGACCGAACACCGCCATCGGGGCGAGCAGCAGGGAGCCGATGAACAGTCCGAGCAGCATCGCCGCGAGCCCCTGCCAGAAGGAGAGGCCGAAGAGGATCGGGAACGCGCCGAGCACGCAGGTGGCGAACGTGTTGGCGCCGCCGAACGCGAGCCGGAACAGGTCGAGAGGCCCGGCCGTGCGGTCCGCGTCCGGGATGCGTTCGACTCCGTGCGTCTCGACCTCGGTGACGGAAGGCGATGACTCCTTGGGCACAGGCAGCTCCCTGGATTACGGCACCACGACGTACGAGGTGGTGCGGTGGCGTGCGGAACGCAGGGACCGTAAACGCCGTGCGCCCCGTCACGCCAGTGCCCGATTCGCACTGCACGCGCCGACGCGATGGACGAATCGCACATTCGCTGCCGCGAACGCCCCTACAGCGCGGCGAGTTCGCGGACCACGGTCATGTCGTCGAAGGAGATGAACCGATCGCCGACGATCTGGTGCGGCTCGCTGCCCCTGCCCGCGACGAGCACGATGTCGCCCCGCCGCGCGGCGGACAACGCGCGTGAGATCGCGGCACGGCGGTCGGCCACCCGATGGAAGGGCGTACCGGTGGACGTCAGACCGGGAACGATCTGGTCCAGGATGCTCTCGGGGTCTTCGTTGCGCGGGTTGTCCGATGTCAGGACGCACAGATCGGAGTGGAGGCCCGCGATCTCGCCCATCAGGGGGCGCTTGGTGACGTCCCGGTCGCCGCCGCAGCCGAAGACGGTGATCAGTGCCCCGGTCACGAAGCCGCGGATCGTGGCGAGGACCTTCTCAAGGGAGTCCGGCGAGTGCGCGTAGTCGACGATCACGTGGACACCCCCCGCCGTGGTGAAGCGTTCGAGCCGTCCCGGAGTGGGCGGCATCCGGTCCAGGGCCTCGACGAGGGCGGGCAGTTCATGCCCGAGCAGATGGCAGGCCGCGAGGGTGGCCAGCGCGTTGGACACCGAGAAGCGGCCCGGTATCGGGATCGCGGCAGGGTACTTGCGGCCGTCGTGGTGGAGCGTGAAGCGGGTGCCCGCAGCGTCCACGATCAGGTCGCTCGCCCGGTAGTCGGCCGGTGAGTCAAGGCCGTACGTGGTCACCGCACCCGGCATCAGGGCCTGGATCTCGGCGCTGACGGGGTCGTCGGCGTTGACCACCGCGCGGTCGCACAGCCCTCCGAAGAGGCGCAGCTTGGCGTCCTTGTAGTGCTCCATGGTCCCGTGGTCGTCCAGGTGGTCCTGGGTGAGATTGGTGAAGACACCGATGGCGACGGGCACATGGTCCAGGCGCCGCTCGAGGAGGCCCATGGACGTGGCTTCGAGCACCACGCTGCTCGTGCCCCGGTCGCGCATGTGGCCGAGAAGGTAGTGCAGATCCGGTGACTCGGGAGTGCTCAGCACCGACCGGGGCATGGGTATCCGCTCCGTGCCGATCCGGCTTCCCGAGGTGCCGATCACCCCCACCTGCGCGCCCTCGGCCAGCCTGAGCACCGACTCGACCATGTACGAGACGGACGTCTTGCCGTTCGTGCCCGTGATCGCCACGACGTCCATCGCGCGGCCGGGATCGCCGTAGTACCGGGAGGCGACCAGCGAGGCGGCGGCCCGTGCGTCGGTCACCCGCACCACACACACCTGCCCGTCGGGCCGCGCGGCCGGCAGCGCGCCGTCCTCGGCCAGGACCGCCACGGCTCCCCGTTCCAGAGCCAAGCCGATGCCACCTGGCCCGCCCTCCTCGTGGCCGGGTACGGCGACGTACAGCGAGCCGGACGTCACTTGCCCGGGGTCGAAGGTCATTCCCGCGGTGACCGGTACTCCCGGGTCACCGTGCAGAACGTGGTGGTCGTGCCCGTCGAGCAGTGCGCTGAGCTTCACAACAGTCCCCTCGAAGGCGGCTTGCGGCACACCGCGCACGCCCGGCCTGAGAGGCAAGGGCGACGACGAGCCGGAATCCGCGGTGATGCGCGTAAGGCGAGCGGGGCCCCACAGGGGGGATATCTGCGTGCGGGCCGAAGGGCCAAGACGGCCGAGGACGCTACCTGTGCGCCGCACGACTGGTCGCAGAGGACCGGATCCGGGTCGTGAAGGGCTGAACACAGGTGGTCGGGCGGAGCAGGAACCTGCCCGACACCGCTTCAGTGTACGTCCGCGAAGGATCACGGCAGACGTGTCGGAAACTCGCTGGTCCCGTGGCGGCCCCCGTTCCTACGCTCATGACCGGGTTCGTCCTCCGCTGCCGCACCGCCCTGCCGCATGTGGGACGTACGAAGGATGCACGAGGGATGTACGAGTGACGTACGAGGGAAAGGGCCTCAGTGACTCAGACCGACGACACCGTTCACCTGGTGCGCGAGACGCTCGGCGCGGACGTCATCGGCGTCTATCTGTACGGCTCCGCCCTGCTCGGCGGGCTGCGGCCGCACAGCGACATCGACGTGTTCGCCGTCGTGGAACAGCCCGTGACGGCCGGGCGGCGCAGGCAGCTCGTCGAGGGGCTGCTCGGCCTCTCCGCCTGGCCGTCCCGGGGAGACGAGGTGCGCCCCGTCGAGCTGACGATCGTCGTCCGGCGCGAGGTCGTGCCCTGGACCTACCCGCCGCGCTGCGAGTTCCAGTACGGGGAGTGGCTGCGGGAGGAGTACGAGCGCGGGCACCTGCCGTCGCCGGAGCTCAGCCCCGATCTCGCGCCCCTGATCACCATGGTGCTGCTCGCGGACACACCCCTGTCCGGGCCGCCGCCGGGTGAGGTTCTTGCTCCCGTGCCCCCGAAGGACCTTGCACGTGCGATCGTCGCCGGGGTGCCGGATCTGCTCGCGGAGCTCGCGTCGGACACGCGCAACGTCGTCCTGACGCTGGCCCGTATCTGGATGACTCTGGCGACCGGAGCCGTGACGTCCAAGGACGCGGCGGCCGACTGGGCGCTTGCCCGGATCCCGGCGGTCCACCGGCCCGTGCTCGCCCACGCGCGGAGCGTGTACGTCGCGGGGGCGGGGGAGGGGGAACGCTGGGGAGAGCTGCGGCCTCTGGTGGGTCCGTATGCCGCGTATGTCGTAGGAGTGATCGAGGAGTTGGGCGGGAAGAGCGCGGCCTGAGAGGCCCGGAGACCCCTCTCAACTGCCCTTATGCGACGACCTCTTGACGTGAATGCGTCACTCGGTATGGTCTAGTCCAACGGCGGGAGGCGTTCCGGAAAGCCGCAGTTCGGGTGTTCCGGCGCGCTCCCTGACCGCGCATCCCCCCACCGCATCCCCCACCACCCGGCGGTCGGTCGCGCACGCACCGGCGGCCCAAGGAGTGATCCCCCATGCGTCCTCGTGTACTCGCCGCGCTGACCGCGACCGCATCCGTCGCCGCGCTCACCCTCCTGACCCTCGCACCCAACGCCTCCGCCGAGAAGGCGCCGAAGGCGGAGCCGGGGAAGCGGGCCGCGGCGGAATTCCCCGTCAGCGAGTCCCAGTTCAACCAGATGTTCCCGAACCGGAACTCCTTCTACAGCTACAGCGGGTTGAAGGAGGCGCTCAGCGCCTACCCCGAATTCACCGGGACCGGCAGCGACACCGTACGCAAGCAGGAGGCGGCGGCCTTCCTGGCGAACGTCAGTCACGAGACGGGCGGCCTGGTCCACGTCGTCGAGCAGAACACCGCCAACTACCCGCACTACTGCGACAGTTCCCAGCCCTACGGCTGCCCGGCGGGCAACGACAAGTACTACGGGCGCGGCCCGATCCAGCTCAGCTGGAACTTCAACTACAAGGCGGCGGGCGACGCCCTGAAGATCGACCTTCTGAACAACCCCGACCTCGTCCAGAGCGACGCGGCCGTGGCGTGGAAGACCGGCCTCTGGTACTGGAACACGCAGAACGGTCCGGGCACGATGACGCCGCACAACGCGATGGTCAACAGCGCGGGATTCGGCGAGACGATCCGCAGCATCAACGGCAGCCTGGAATGCGACGGGAAGAACCCCGAGCAGGTACAGAGCCGGATCAACAACTACACCCAGTTCACCGGGATCCTCGGCGTCGCCACGGGCGACAAGCTCAGCTGCTGAGGCCACCCGGGCGACCGGGTGTCGCTGCTCCCCCTCGCCCCGCCGTCTTCGACACGGCGGGGCGAGGGGTGATTTTCAGCCAACATTAGTGTAGCGCTCAACGATCGCCCTGGGGGGACTGGTTGGGTCAGGAAGCGATCAATAGCCTGGTGAGCGTTGTTTGATTTCTGCCCTAGGAGCTCAATGTCCACCGCGCAGCAGGTCCCCGACATCCTCTCGCCCGAGTTCGCCAAGGACCCGTATCCCGCATATCAGGTGATGCGGGAGAACGCGCCGCTCTTCTGGCACGAGCCGACACAGAGCTGGATCGTCTCGCGGTACGAGGACGTCGAGCGCGTGTTCAAGGACAAGAGCTCGCAGTTCACCACGGACAACTACGACTGGCAGATCGAGCCCGTCCACGGCAAGACGATCCTCCAGCTCAGCGGCCGTGAGCACTCCGTGCGCCGCGCACTCGTCGCACCGGCGTTCCGCGGCAGCGACCTCCAGGAGAAATTCCTGCCGGTCATCGAGCGCAACTCCCGCGAACTCATCGACACCTTCCGGCACACCGGCAGCGTCGACCTGGTCGGGGGCTACGCCACCCGCTTCCCCGTCAACGTGATCGCCGACATGCTCGGCCTCGACAAGTCCGACCACGCGCGCTTCCACGGCTGGTACACCACCGTCATCGCCTTCCTCGGCAACCTGGCGGGCGACGCCGAGGTCGCGGCGGCGGGTGAACGCACCCGCGTCGAGTTCGCCGACTACATGATCCCGATCATCCGGCAGCGCCGCGACAACCTCGGCGACGACCTGCTCTCCACGCTGTGCGCCGCCGAGGTGGACGGCGTACGGATGAGCGACGAGGACATCAAGGCCTTCTGCAGCCTGCTCCTCGCCGCGGGCGGCGAGACCACCGACAAGGCGATCGCCAGCATCTTCGCCAACCTCCTGACCCACCCCGAGCAGCTCGAAGCTGTCCGGCAGGACCGCACCCTGATAGCCCGCGCCTTCGCCGAGACCCTGCGCCACACGCCGCCGGTCCACATGATCATGCGGCAGTCGGCGACCGACGTGGAGGTCAGCGGGGGCACGATCCCCGCCGGTGCCACCGTCACCTGCCTGATCGGCTCGGCCAACCGCGACGAGAAGCGCTACCGCGAGCCGGACCGCTTCGACATCTTCCGGGACGACCTGACCACGACGACCGCGTTCTCCGCCGCCGCCGACCATCTCTCCTTCGCCCTCGGCAGGCACTTCTGCGTGGGCGCCCTGCTTGCCAAGGCCGAGGTGGAGATCGGCGTCGACCAACTCCTCGACGCGATGCCCGACGTGCGGCTCGCGGACGGCTTCGACCCCGTCGAGCAGGGAGTTTTCACCCGCGGACCGCAGTCGCTTCCGGTGCAGTTCACTCCGGTCACCGCCTGACCTCACCGGGGCGCCGCCCGAAGGCGGCGCCCCGGCGCCGGTTCAGTGCGCCACCGGCGTGAACTGCACCGGAAGCGACGTCAGACCGCGCATCCAGATGGACGGGCGCCAGGCCAACTCGTGCGGCTCCACCGCGAGGACGAGGTCGGGCAGCCGCTCGAGGAGCGTCTCGACCGCGGTCCTCGCGATGACGTCGGCGAGCAGCGGAGCCGGGTAGGGGCAGCGGTGCTCGCCGTGGCTGAAGGAGAGATGTGCGGAGTTCTCCGGGCCGACATGCGACTCCGGCCAGATCTGCGGGTCGGTGTTGGCCGCGGCGAGGCCGAGCACCAGACAGTCGCCCGCCCGGATCTGCCGCCCCCCGAGCTGCGTGTCGCGCACCGCCCAGCGGCCGATGAAGTTCTGCGTCGGGGTGTCGAGCCACAGCACCTCGTTGAGCGCCTCGCCCACGCTCAGCCGCCCACCGGACACGTTCAGCGCGAACCGCTCGTCGGTCAGCATCAACCGCAGCGTGTTGCAGATCCAGTTGGCCGTCGGCTGCTGCGCCGCGGCGATGACGGAGATCAGGTCCTGGACGATCTCCTCGTCGGTCAGGCCCGCCGCGTGCTGCAGCATCCGCGAGGTGATGTCGGCGCCCGGCCTCTCCCGCTTCTCCTTGACCAGGAGCTGGATGCGCTCACCGACGCGCGTGTACGCCGCCACGGGGTCGTCGCCCTCGTGCGCGTCGAGCGAGATCCGCAGATCCTCCACGAGCTGCTGCGTGTCCGTACTGGCGTCCGGCATGCCGCACATCTGCACCGCGGCGATCATGGGCAGCGCGTGCGCGTACGCGTCCATCAGCTCCGCCTGGCCGCTGCCGGCGAACGCGGCGATGAGCCGGTCGGCGATCCGGGCGCTGTCCCGCGCGAGTTCGAACTGGTCGACCCCCTCCAGGGCCTCCGTGATCACCCCGGCCCGCCGCTGGTGCTCCGCGCCCTCGGTGAACAGGACCGACGGCTGGTAGCCGACGAACGGCATCAGCGGCCAGTCGGCGGGAATGTTCTCCCACTGGTTCCAGCGGCGCGAGTCACGGGCGAACAGCTCGTCGTGTCCCGTCACATAGCTGACCTCGGAGTAGCCGAGCACCAGCCAGGCGGGCACGTCCCCGTCGAGGAGCACCGGCGCGACAGCCCCGTGCTCCTTGCGGAGACTGCGGTAGAGCTGCGAGGGCGTCTGCTGGTACTCGAGACCGCCCAGGCGCACCGAGCCCGCGTCCCCGCCCCCGCCCGCGTGGGCGGGGCATCCCGGCGGAGCGCTCTGCTCGAAAGGGGATCCGATCGGCTCGGTCACGGTGTCATCTCCTGGGCCATGGCCAGCGCGTACAGGTGGTCCACGAGGGTGATCAGGACGTCCTTGCCCGACGACCTCACCCGTGCGTCGCAGTCGATCAGGGGCACATGGTCGGGCAGCGCGAGGGCCTGGCGGATCTCTTCGAGGGAGTGCGATGCGCCGTCGTCGTCGAACCGGTTGACGGCCACCACGAACGGCGTCTTGTGGTGCTCGAGACGGTCGATGGCGTACCAGGAGTCGTCCATCCGCCGCGTGTCGACCAGGACGACAGCGCCGAGCGTGCCGGAGAAGAGCCGGTCCCACAGGAACCAGAAGCGCTCCTGCCCGGGCGCGCCGAACAGATAGAGCACCACACGCTCGTTGAGACTGATCCGGCCGAAGTCGAACGCCACCGTCGTCGTGGTCTTCGCGGCCACGTCGGACGTCTCGTCGACACCTATGCCGGCCTGCGTCATCACCTCTTCGGTGTTCAGCGGCCGGATCTCGCTGACCGACCGGACCAGCGTGGTCTTGCCGACCCCGAAGCCGCCGACGACGACTATCTTCAGGCCGGTCTCGGCAGTATCGGACAGGGGCGTACGGGAGGGCAGCTCAGATGTTGCGGAGCCCATGGAGCACCTCCTTGAGAAGGGCGGAATCGGGGATCGAGGCGACCGAACCGGCCGCGCGGGGATGGCGGGCGGTGATCCGGCTCATGGCGAGCAGGTCACCCAGCAGGATCCGCACCACCGTGATCGGCAGTTTCATCTCCGCGGCGATCTCCACCACGGCCGTCGGATGCCGGCACAGTTCGAGGATCCGTACGTGCTCCGACTGCATCCCCGCAGTGGGCTCGCACTCGCTCACCACGAGAGTGACCAGGTCGAACGAATCGTCGTCGGCGCGGCTGCGGCCACCGGTGACCGTGTAGAGGCGGTCCGGGTCACCGATGTCCACCGGCTTGCGCGGCGTCACGAGGAGCCGCTTCCCTCGGTCTGACCACGCGGTTCGGCGCGCAGGTGCTCACCGATCTGCTCGACCAGTTCGGTCATCTGATGGCCCACCACACCGGGGTCCGCGCCGTCTTCCGCCACGACCGCCAGGTGCGCCCCCTGGCCGGCTTCGACGATGAAGAGCAACCCGCCGTGGAATTCGGTCATGGAGTGCCGGACGCCGCCGGTTCCGTCGCCGAACTCCATGGAGGCACCTTGGGCCAGCGCCTGGATGCCGGAGCAGATCGCCGCCAGCTGGTCAGCCTGGTCGAGCGTCAGATGCTCGCTCCAGCACAGCTTCAGGCCGTCCCGCGAGAGCACCAGGGCGTGCCGCGTACCGGGGGTGCGCTTGAGGAGGCTCTGCAGGAGCCAGGTCAGGCTGTTGTCAGTGGTCTGCATGGTAGGTGGGGCGAGATGCGCCGGGTCTCCGGTCACCTGCCCGTCCCTCCAATCTCACGATCTCGAGCGGGGAAGGGGGGCGCCAGAGCCCGGGCGCCGTGCGGGAGGCTTCGGTCTACTCGGCGGGCGGCGGCCCGGAATCGGCGGGGAAATCGGGTTCCGCGGGGGAGCCGGGCACGTCGCCCGTCGCCCGCCGCGCACGGTGGAAGGCACCGAAGCGGGAACCGGCGTCACGCGGCGGAAGACCCGCCTCGCCGGAGAGCGTCCCGGACCCGGCCGACGAGGCGGCATCCGAAGCTGCCCTGCGCTGCTGCCGCTCACGCTCCGCCTCGGCCATGGTGCGGCCAGGGGCGCGCACGGGCAGGCCGTTGGTCGTGGCGGAGGGGCCGGCGTGCGCCTGGCGGGGGACGGCGTCCGCACCGGCCGCGGGCGGCAGGGGAGCCACGGGAGGCAGCGGGGCCACGGGCGGAAGCGGGGCCGCGGGCGGCTCCGGGGCGGCAGGGAACTCAGGGGCGGGCGGGGCGATCGGGGCAGCCGGGGCCTCGATGGTCACCGGTGCGGGTGCGGGTGCGGGTGCGGGTGCGGGTGCTTCCGGGACCGGCGGGGGCGTCGGCTCGACGCTCCGGGGGGCGAGCTGCTGCGGAGCGGGGTCGCGCTGCTGGGCCAGGAGCTGAATGGGCAGGAGCACGACGACGCCCGTGCCGCCGCGCGACGAGGGACGGAAGTTGATGCTCATGCCGTACTTGGCGGCAAGGCGTCCGACCACGGCGAGGCCGAGGCGGGTGCCCTGCAGCGAGGCCAGGTCCGTCACATGTCCGGAGACCGACTCCTCCGCGCGGCGCATCGCCGCGTCGGCCATCTTCAGGCCGCTGTCCTCGATCGTCACGACGATCCCGGCGCTGCGCTCCTCCACATAGACGTGCACCTCGTCGATGGGCGGGGAGAAGTTCGCCGCGTTGTCCATGAGCTCGGCGAGCGCGTGCATGACGCCCTCCGCCGCGAACCCGGCGATCGCCACGGTCGTCGAGCAGTGCAGCCGCACGCGCTGGTACGCGGAGATCCGGCCCACCGCACCCCGCAGGATGCTCTCCATGACGATCGGCTTGTTCCAGGCGCGGCTGGAGCGGCCGCCCATCAGGAGGGCGAGACGGTCGGTCATGAGACCCAGCTGGGAGGTGCTGTGGTCGAGGCGGAGCAGGTCGCCGAAGACCTCGACGCCGTGCCGCTCCTGCATGTCACGCAGGTCGGCCAGCATGCCCACGGACTTGGCCTGCACGCGGCTCAGCGCCTTGGCGGAGGCGGCCTGCGCGGCTGCGGCGCGCCGCTCGCTGTAGGCGATCTCCCGTACGAACGACTCGGCGGGCAGCCGCAGCAGGGGATTGCGCGGCCAGTCGAGCCCGGCGAGGACCGTGTCCGCGGACGAGCCCTCGCGCAGCCGCTCGATCGCGGCGGGCAGCGTCACCGTCGTCAACTGCTCCAACTCCGCTGCGGCCTGCGCCAGTTGACTCTGGGCCTGATCGCGTCCGGACTCGACGGCGGCGGCGTGGCGTACCGTTTCCTCCACCACGGACGCGAACACCTGCATCACCTGACGCAGTTGCGGATCCGACGGCGGCGCCGTCTGCGCCAGGGTCTCGGCCGCGCCGGATCCGTCGCGCAGCCGCTTCACGACGGTCGGCAGCGTGACGTTCACCAGATGCGCGGACTCGGCGCCCTGGCGAGCCAGCTGGGCCTTGAGGGCACTGGCCTCGGCGTGGTCCGCGGCGGCAGCCGCGCGGACCCGCCTGACGAGCAGCGAACCGGTCACGAGCGCGATCGTCAGACAGAGCCAGCCGGCCACGACCGAAGCCACGGTCCAGACGCGGGCGTTGTCCGGCGCCATGACGCAGGCGGCCGCGCCGGCCGCGGCGGTCACCACGAGGACGATCAGAGGTGCGGCCGACGCGCGCTGCCGCGCCTTCGCTATTCGGTGCGGGCTGGGAGGAGCAGGCACGGGCATTCAGCGGTTCCTCGGTCCTTTGAGTGCAGGTAAGCAACGAGCCGACCGACTACGCATCGGCCGCCGGCCCGGCGGAAACGCCAAAGAGGACGGCGATCTTCCGGGCCACGCTCCGCGCCATGCTAGTCAACCCGCGAGGCGCGCAGGACAGAGAACCGGAATAGTCCCCTCATGAGAGGACTCCGTCGCGTTCTCGCCCCTCGAACATGGCTCCGTGGTAGTGGAGTTCGGCTCTACGACCATGATCATACGGCGGATCGGACGACCGTCGACCTCTCGGCGCCCCGTCAGTTCCTACCAGAGGCGGGTCGACGCCGATTGAGGCGGGCGGGGCGGGGCACTCGGGCAGCCGCCGGGTGGTCGGCCGCAACGTCGGCCACCCGCTATGGCCGACGGCAGCGGACAGATGAGGAACCCCATGGCTGTAAAGAAGACCACCGTTCTCGTCCTGGACTGTGCGCAGCCCGAGGAGCTCGCGGAGTTCTACGCGGGGTTGCTCGGAGGCACGGCAGGCCTGAGCAGCGATCCCGACTACGTCGAGGTCTCCGACGGGCAGGGCATCCGCCTGGCGGTCCACCGGGACTACGGATACGCGCCTCCGAGCTGGCCCAAGCCGGAGGACTCGCAGCAGGCGCATCTGAGGATCCTGGTGGCCCGCGGGGACATGGACGAGGCGGAGCGCGAGGCCATAGGCCTGGGCGCCCGGCCCGTGGACACCAAGGACAACTCAGGACCCAGGGACACCCGGACCTACAGCGACCCGGCGGGGCACTCGTTCACCCTGGCGGTGTCGGCCGACTGATCACCGACTGATCGCCGATTGATCGAAGCCCCGCAGAGCTCAGCAGAGCCCAGCAGGGCTCAGCCGGAGGGCTCGTCCGGCACCGGCTGGTCCTGGCGCACGCCACCCGTGTGCGGTGCGCCGCGCCGGCCGGTGCCCGCCTCGTCCGTGTCCGGTACGTCGTCGTCGGCGTCCGGGGCGTTGCCGGTGGTGGCCGACTCGTCGTCCGGCTCCCAGTGGTCGTCCTCGTCCGTCGCCTGCTGATCGGGCGGATCCCTCGGTACGGGCGTCTCGTCCTCACCCCGGGTCTCGGGCAGTTCCTCGCTCACGGTGTTCCTCCAGTTCCTCGCCACTTCGTTCCGCGCGTACTCACGGCGGATTCCGGGCGCGGTGGCCCGGTTACCCGCCGACGTCGCGCCAACACCTCGTACACCTCGTACGGGTTCACGGTTGACCGCGGACGCCGTCTCGGCCACACGAGCGGGCCGAGGAGGCCAGGGCGACGGCGGTCATCGCCGCAAGCAGCCCCCAGGCCGGTACGAAGCTGTCGGCGAGGTCCTTGAGCAGGCCGAGCAGGGGTGGCATCACCACGATGGCGATCTGGTTGACGGACATGGCCAGGCCCAGAGCGAACCCCACCCTCTCCGGCGGCGCCGATTCGGTCACGTGGGTGACCCAGGGGCCGTACCAGCCGAACCCGAAGAAGCCGAGCCAGAGGAGCGCGCAGCAGGCGATCGCCGGTGAGCGGCCAAGGGGCGTCATCAGCACGGCCATGCCCATGAGCACGGCCGCCATACAGAGGACGAGCGAGCCCCGCCGCCCCGACCCGCCGCGGTCGCTCCGGGCCGCCAGGGCGATCCGGCCGACGACGCCCGCACCCTGAACCGCCACCAGGACGAGGGCCGCCGGGCCTGCTCCGACGGACGCCGTCTCGTGCAGATGCAGCACCGTCAGGATGCCCACGCCGCACTGCACCGAGAGGAGACTCGTCCCGGAGAGCATGATCTGCGCCATGTACGGCTCGCGGACCATCCGGAGCCGCTCGCCGAGCCGCGACCTGAGCGAGGCGCGCGCCCCGCCCTTGCGGGGAGGAGCGGCGGGGACGGGCGGCCTGCGGTAGAAGCCCATGAAGGCGGCGGCCCCCAGGAGTGCGACGAGCCCACCGGCCACGAGCGTTGCCCGCCAGCCGAACGCCTCCGCCACGAAAGGCAGCGCGGCCGAGGCGAGTGCGGCGCCGAGCGGAAGGCCCGCCTGACGGACGCCCATCGCGAAACCCCGCTGGGAGGCGTCGAACCAGGCCGCCACCGATTTGCTGCCGCCGGGCTGCACGGTGCTGTATCCCGCGCCGACGAGCAGCAGCACGAGGAGCAGGGACACGTAACCCGGCGCCGCGCTTCCGATGAGCAGTCCCGCGGCGACGACACCGGCGCCCGCCCCGACGACCCAGCGCTCGTCGCAGCGGTCGAGCAGCTCCCCGGCCACCAGCAGCCCGACCAGGGGAACCAGCTGGGCCGCGGAGACCAGCAGACCCAACTGGGCCGTGCTCAGGTGCAGGTCGCGCTGCAGGTGGATGCCCATCGCCCCGATGCCCTGCACGAAGAAGCCGGAAGCGGCCTGGGTGAAGGTGGCGATGCCGAGGACGACCCACCGGTACCGCCACGCGCTGTGCGCCCGGCTTTCGACGGCCGTCGTGGGCGCCGTCACGGGCGCCGGTACAGGGCGGGATCGGGATGGTCGACGAAGCCGAGGTCTCGATAGAGCGGTTCGCCCTCGGTGGAGGCGTACAAGTCCACGCGGGCCACCTCACGTTCCCGGAACCAGTCGAGCAGGCCCCGTATGAGCGAGCGGCTGTGCCCGCGCCGCCGGTGCGCCGGGTCGGTGACCACGCCGATCACGAGCCCGACCCGGCCATTGCGAAGGTGCGGCCCCGGCAGCCGCTGCTCGACCGAGCCGATGGCGCACGCGGCGAGACCCTCGCCGCCGTCCACGACGAGGATCCGCATGCCCTCCGTGTCCAACTGGCCCTTCAGGACCACGGCCAGGGCGTCCCGCCAGCTGCTGTCCCCCGGTTCTCCCGATCCTCCTGATGACGGGTTGAAGTATTCGCCGCCGAGGGTCTCGAACAGCAGCGCCCGCAGGCGTACGAGTTCCGCGACGTCGGCCTGCGCCGCCTGCCGTATGTCGGTGTGGTCACCGGTGCGTTGTGGCATGCCGGTCAGCCTGATGTAATGGTCTTATGCATCTCAACCCTTACGGCGAGGAGGTCGTGAACCTGGCCGCCGACCTCGCCAACCGGCGCCCGGAGAGCGCCGGTGATCTCGCTGAGCGCTGCCGCGCCGCCGGGCTCGTCCTGGAACGGCCCGTCACGCCGGAGGACCTCGACCGCACCCTGGACGCACTGGCGGCGTGGGAGAAGGTCGTCGACGCGGACGGCGAGGACGAGCGCGCCGAGCTGCTCAACCGGATGCTTGCGGCATCCGCCGCCCATCCGCGCCTCACCGACCACGCGGGCTCGGGCTGGCACCTGCACTACCGCGACGACCGGCAGCCGCTGGGCGCCCTGCTGTTCCAGCTGATCTCCGTCGGCACGGCCCTGCACCTGGCGGGCCGGGGGATGCACAGGCTCCGGCGGTGCGACGTGACCGAATGCGCCACGATCTTCGCCGACACCTCCCGCACCGGGCGGCAGCGCTACTGCTCCCAGCGGTGCGCCAACCGCGACGCGGTCCGCCGGCACCGCGCGCGCTCCACAGGACCGGGGGAGGGGCGAGAGGAGGGTCAAGGGGGCTGAATCCGGCCCCGGACAAGGGGGCCTGACCCTGTTTTCCGGCCGGACTTCTGGTATTCACTCCTGGGATCGATCGCCGTCCGCGCGCTCGCGTTCGCTGCGGTGTACCAACGCGACCCAGGAGCTCCCGTGACCCTCGTACGCCGTCCGTTCAGAGCCGCCGTGAAGGTTTCGGTGGTCGCCGTCGCCGCGACGGGACTTCTCGCCCCCGGTGTCGTCGTCGACCGCTACGGCGACATCGCGGCCGCCGCCGCTCCAACTGCCTCTGTTCCCCGGCCGATCGCCGACTGGCGGCACGACCGCCTCGCCTCCGGGGCCGACTTGTACCAGGGGAGCGTCTCGGGCCGTCCCGGTAGCGACCACTGGACGGTCACCGTGCGCGCGAACGGCGCTCACCTCGCCGCAGAGAAGGACGCGGACGCGCTGGCGGGGCGGGTGCGCGGCGCCGGGTTCAGCGCGCGCGTCGAGCCCGTCGCGTGGCCGCGGGGCTCCGACCGGCACGGGGTGATCGGGGTGCGGGTCCGGGTGGGGGAGTACGGCGCGCAGACCGATGCCGACGCCGAGCGCAAGGCCCTGACCGCCGCCGGGTTCGACGCCGTGAGCGAGTGGACCGGCGCCGACGGCGTGCCCGGCACCGGAACCGCCCGGGTCAAGGTAGCGATCGTCGACCCGAAGCGCTACCGCGGTGCGCTGAAGGGAACGTACGGAAAGGGTGTCGCGGGCCGGGAGACGGTGAGCGGGATGGCCGCGCGCGACGACGCCCTGCTCGGTGTCAACGCGGGCTTCTTCGTCATGGAGGGCAAGGACGGTGTGCCGGGCGCGGCCGCCGGTATCGCCGCCTACGACGGGGAACTGCAGAGCGCGGCCACCGGAGGGCGGATCGCGGCGGTGCTGCGCGGCGACGGCCTGCGTCCGACGTTCGCGAAGCTCAGCACGGAGCTCCGGGTCCGCGCGGGCGGCGCGTCCGAGGTCGTGGACGGCGTCAACCGCGTTCCGGGCCTGGTGCGCAACTGCGGCGGTGTCGGCGGCGACGCCCCGACCCAGCGGCCGCAGCACGACGTGACCTGCACCGACCCCGACGAGATCGTGAAGTTCACCGACGAACTCGGCGCGGACACTCCGGCGGGCGACGGGGTGGAGGCGGTCCTCGACGCGAGCGGGCACCTACAGGTGGTGCGTCCGCGCGGCGGCGCCGTGCCGGAAGGCGGCAGCGTCCTCGCGGGCATCGGCTCCGGTGCCTCCTGGCTGCGTACGCACGCGAAGCCGGGCGGTGCCGTCAAGGTGTCGCAGCGGATCCTGGACGAGCGCGGCCGGGAGCTGAAACTGGGCCCGCACGACGACATCGTCAACGGCGGCCCCGAGCTGGTGCGCGACGGCAAGGTCGCGGTGAACTACGCCGCCGACGGAATAGAGCGTGCCGGTGACCCGTCCTTCGCGTACACCTGGGGCATCAAGCGCAACCCGCGCATGCTCCTGGGTGTGGACCGGCAGGGTCGCATGCTCCTGGTCGGCGCGGACGGCAGGCAGCCCGGGTACAGCGACGGGTTCGGCCTCGGCGAGGGTGCGGAGCTGATGAAGTCGCTCGGGGCGGTGCGCGCCATGGCCCTGGACGGCGGCGGTTCCGTCACCATGGCGGTCAACGGCAAGGTGATCAACTCGCCGTCGGACGGTACCGAGCGCGCGGTGGGCGACGCGCTGCTGCTCACGCGCTGACGGCGCCGCGCACGTGATTCGCTACGGAACGTGACGGTCGCTACGGAATGTGACGTACGGAATCGGGGCCGCCTCGTGGGTCGGGGCGGTCACGAGATATCTTGATGTCGAGCAATGTTGCAGACGTGGAGCGGAGCACCCGGTGACTGACTCGACCATCATCTACACCCAGACCGACGAGGCCCCGGCCCTCGCGACGTATTCGTTCTTGCCGGTGGTCAGGGCCTACGCCTCGACGGCCGGGGTCACTGTGGAGAGCCGTGACATCTCCCTGGCGGGGCGCATCATCGCGCTCTTCCCCGAGTTCCTCGAGGAGAGCCAGCGCATCGATGACGCCCTCGCCGAGCTCGGCGAGCTGGCCAAGACGCCCGGCGCGAACATCATCAAGCTGCCGAACATCTCGGCCTCCATCCCGCAGCTGAAGGCGGCCGTCGCCGAGCTCCAGTCGCAGGGCTACGCACTGCCGAACTACCCGGACGACCCGAAGACCGACGCCGAGAAGGACATCGGCGCCCGGTACGACAAGGTCAAGGGCAGCGCCGTCAACCCGGTCCTGCGCGAGGGCAACTCCGACCGCCGCGCCCCCGCCTCGGTGAAGAACTACGCCAAGGCGCACCCGCACCGCATGGGCGCCTGGACGGCCGACTCGAAGACGAACGTCGCCACCATGGGCGTCGACGACTTCCGCTCCACGGAGAAGTCCGCGGTCATCTCCGAGGCCGCCACGCTGCGCATCGAGTTCACCGGCGAGGACGGCGCCACCACCGTGCTGCGCGAGTCCGTACCGGTTCTCGCGGGCGAGGTCGTCGACGCCTCCGTCCTTCGCGTCGGTCCGCTGCGTGAGTTCCTCACCGCGCAGATCGCGAAGGCCAAGGCCGACGGCGTGCTGTTCTCGGTGCACCTGAAGGCCACGATGATGAAGGTCTCCGACCCGATCATCTTCGGCCACGTCGTGCGCGCCTTCTTCCCGAAGACGTTCGCCGCGTACGGCGAGACGCTCGCCGCCGCGGGCCTCACCCCGAACGACGGTCTCGGCGGGATCCTCAACGGCCTCGGCGCGCTGCCCGACGGCGAGCAGATCAAGGCGTCCTTCGACGCCGAGCTGGCCGAGGGCCCCGAGCTCGCGATGGTCGACTCCGACAAGGGCATCACGAACCTGCACGTGCCCTCCGACGTCATCGTCGACGCCTCGATGCCCGCGATGATCCGTACGTCCGGCCACATGTGGGGCCCGGACGGCGGCGAGCACGACACCCTCGCGGTCCTGCCCGACTCCAGCTACTCCGGCGTGTACCAGGCCGTCATCGACGACTGCCGCGTCAACGGCGCCTTCGACCCGGCGACGATGGGCTCGGTGCCCAACGTCGGCCTCATGGCGCAGAAGGCCGAGGAGTACGGCAGCCACGACAAGACCTTCGAGCTCGCCGCGCCCGGTACGGTGCGCGTCCTGAACGCGGCCGGCGACGTCGTCCTGGAGCAGGCCGTCGCCGCGGGCGACATCTTCCGGATGTGCCAGGCCAAGGACGCCCCGATCCGCGACTGGGTCAAGCTGGCCGTCAACCGTGCCCGCGCGACCGGCTCGCCCGCCGTGTTCTGGCTCGACGAGACCCGCGCGCACGACGCGCAGCTCATCGAGAAGGTCAAGGCGTACCTGCCCGAGCACGACACCGATGGCCTCCAGATCGAGATCCTGTCGCCGGTGGACGCCACCGCGTTCTCCCTGGAGCGCATCCGCCGCGGCGAGGACACCATCTCGGTCACCGGCAACGTGCTGCGTGACTACCTGACGGACCTGTTCCCGATCCTCGAGCTCGGCACCAGCGCCAAGATGCTCTCCATCGTCCCGCTCATGAACGGCGGCGGCCTCTTCGAGACGGGCGCGGGCGGCTCCGCCCCCAAGCACGTCCAGCAGCTGGTCCGCGAGGACTACCTGCGCTGGGACAGCCTGGGTGAGTTCCTCGCCCTGGCCTCCAGCTTCGAGCACCTCGCGCAGACCACGAACAACGCGAGCGCGCAGGTCCTTGCCGACACCCTCGACCGCGCGACGGCGACCTTCCTGGAGAAGGACAAGTCGCCGACCCGCCGTATCGGCGGCATCGACAACCGCGGCAGCCACTTCTACCTGGCCACGTACTGGGCCCAGGAGCTGGCCAAGCAGACCGCGGACGCCGAGCTCGCCAAGGAGTTCGCCCCGCTGGCCAAGACGCTGGTCGAGCAGGAGCAGACCATCGTCGACGAGCTGAACGCGGTCCAGGGCTCGCCCGCCGACATCGGTGGCTACTACCAGCCCGACCCGGCGAAGGCGGCCTCCGTGATGCGCCCGTCGGCGACGCTGAACAAGGCGCTCGACCTTCTCGGCTGAGTGAACTACGTCGGCCGAGTGCACTTCGGCTGACACAGGTCCACCCCGGTAGCGATGTCTGCTGCCGGGGCGGACCTGTGTCACCGCCATTCCCTATTACTGAAACGCGTTCTACTGTGTGCGCCGTCAAGCCCGAGCCCGGGTAGTCAGCGAAGCAGGAGGGGCCGTGCACCTCGAATACACGCCTGAGCAGCGGCAGTTGCGCACCGAGCTGCGCACCTACTTCGCCGATCTTGTGCCTGACAACGCGTACGCCCGGTACGCCGATCCCGCCGCGCAGAAGCGGTTCTACCGGGAGACCATCCGCAGGCTCGGCGCCGACGGCTGGCTCGGTGTCGGCTGGCCCGAGGAGTTCGGCGGGCGCGGGCTCTCGCCGATGGAGCAGTTCATCTTCTTCGACGAGGCCGCGCAGGCCGGCGTGCCGCTGCCCCTGATGGCGCTGAACACCGTCGGCCCGACCCTGATGCAGTTCGGCACCGACGAGCAGAAGGCGTACTTCCTGCCGAAGATCCTCTCCGGTGAACTCGACTTCGCGATCGGCTACAGCGAGCCGGACGCGGGGACCGACCTCGCCGCGCTCAAGACGAAGGCGGTCAGGGAGGGCGACGAGTACGTCGTCAACGGCCAGAAGATCTGGACCACCAACGGCGACACCGCCGACTGGGTCTGGCTCGCCGTCCGCACCGATCCGGACGCCCCCGCCCACAAGGGCATCACCATGCTCCTCGTGCCGACGTCCGACCCGGGTTACTCCTGCACCCTCATCAACACTCTCGCCTCGCACGACACCACGGCCAGCTACTACGAGGACATCCGCGTCCCCGTCTCACGCCGCGTCGGCGAGGAGAACAAGGGCTGGCGGCTCATCACCAACCAGCTCAACCACGAACGCGTCACGCTCGCCGCACACGGCACCATGGCCATCCGCGCCTTCCACAACGTGCAGCGCTGGGCCGCCGACACCAAGCTCGCCGACGGCCGCCGCGTCATCGACCTGGGCTGGGTCCGCCAGCGCCTGGCCAGGACGCACACCAAGCTGGACGCGATGAAACTCCTCAACTGGCAGATGGTGAACGCCGTCCAGGAGGGCACCCTCACCCCCCAGGACGCCTCCGCCGTGAAGGTCTACGGCTCCGAGGCGCGCAGGGACGCGTACGCCTGGCTCATGGAGGTGGTCGGCTCGGCGGGATCGCTCAAGGAGGGCTCCGCGGGCGCCGTGCTCCACGGCGAACTGGAACGCGGCTACCGCAGCGCCGTCATCTTCACCTTCGGCGGCGGCAACAATGAGATCCAGCGCGAGATCATCTCCTGGATCGGCCTCGGGATGCCGCGCGTGCGCCGCTGACGCCGCTGTGGATTTCACGTCGAGAACCTGCGGGCGTGCCACATTCCCAAACTCGTTCCGCTGCGTGCGCCCGCATGGTGGACAACGAGCTAGGCGATCGCAGCCTTTCTAGAGGTCAAGGATGCACGGTGCCTGACGCGAACCAGTCGTAGGCGTTGGGCAGTGCTTCGTCGGGGACGTCGGTGAGGAAGACGACCGCGAGGCCACGGCGGGCTCTAGAGCACGAGGAGGACGGCCCGATCACGTGCAGGAACCGCCTATCCGGTCGGCACACGCTCGCGCCCTGCTGCGCTCCGGAGTCTGCAGGGGCGCAGCGCTCGAGCGACGTCGGCTAAGACCGAGGCGAGCCACGGCGCGCCATGGACGGTCCGACATCGCGTTCGCCGAGGTATGACCGGTGGGGTGGGACGTTGCACACGCTGCCGACAATGTCTGTCCGGTGGCTTGCCGTGTGTGGCCGGCTCAGTCGAAATAGCCGGGGAAGTCCTTGGTGGGTGATCCGACGAGGTGTGCACGATCGAGGAACGTGTTGTTCATTTCGCAGCTTGTCTCGGGCAGTAGGAGGCATGCGTGGCAGGCGGCCAGGTTGAGTCCGCCGACACCGTTGGCGTCGGCCTCCATGCACAGAGGGTCGCAGGAGCACCAGGCGGCACGTTCCAAGGCGAACGACAGGCTCCTCGACAGTTCCGCGATCTCTCCTCGCGCGACGATGCCGCCCAGGCTTCCTGCGGAGTCGCTGGTTGCGGTGTAGAGGAGGACCCCGCACATGTCGTCGTCGACATAGAGGCGTTCTCGCAGGGACGCCGCGGGGTAGCCGCAGTCCAGGCTCCACTCGTTGATCAGTGCGTGCGCCAAGGTGTGCAGGAGGACGTAGCGTGACGTCAGCGGCGAGCGCGGGTTCTCCCACGCCTGTTCCCGCAGCAGGTTCGTGTGCGCGGCTCGCATGCGCTCGGTCCGGTCGGAGTCGATACGCAGCACTGTGGACTCCCACTGGCGGAGTCGTTCCTGGTCCAGGGTGAGGAAGACGCCCTCGCCGATGACGTCGACGGCCGGGAGCCAGCCAAGGTCGGCATTCTTGCTCAGGCGACCGATTCGATCACGGTCGGCCTTCGAGCCCTGTGGAGGGCGGATCCGGGTGAAGCCGGTGAGGACCCGAACCTCGCGAAGCCGCTTGACCAACATCACCCGGTCGACACCCGGGACATCCGATCGCTCCGCGTCCTCGGGAGGCTCGCACACGAAGTGCTTGTTCTCGGGCGTGTCCTCGGTGATCTTGGAAAGCTGCTCGTACTCCTCCTGCCGGAGCGGCTCGCTCGCGGCGAATCGGATCTCGTCCTCGTCGTCCTCCGTGAATTCGGGGTGGACTGCGTTCTCCAGGGTGCGGACGGTGCGCAGTACCTGGGAGGCGGAGTACCCGACCGGAGTCAGCCAGCCTTCGTCCTGTGCGAACTCCGCGATGCGCTCGTCGCTCCTGCCGACGAGGTGTCTGCGGTGAGCCTCGACGAGTTCCATCAGTTCCGTGTGCCACGGCGGGATCGACAGGGCCGAGCGCAGGTCGGCGAACCAGGCAGCCGAGGAACCGCGCTGGAGGGTCCGCAAGGGGTGCTTGCATCCGCGCTCCGTGGCGTGGCGGCCCAGCCACGGGCGGGTGCCGCGGCAGCGAAGGCCCAGGCGGCGCAGAGCAGCCTTGCCGAAGGCACCCTCCATCGAGGCTTTCCGTCCGCAGCTGCAGCTGATGACGATGCTGCGCAGACTGGCGGTGCGACCGTCGGTCTCCAAGGTCAGTTCGCCAGTGGCTTGCGAGCAGGTACGGGGGTGTGTGTCCTTGTGTTCCGGGTCGGCGTGGACCCAGGCCTCGTAGGGGAACTCGTCGAGGTGCCCGTCTTCACAGGCCACCATGAAGCGCGAGGGCGTCAGCAGGGTCGCGCAGTGCACGCAACGGTTGTCGCCCTCTCCCGCGCTCAGGTTGCGGAACGCCTTGAGCGCCTTGCACTGGGGGCACGCATAGGTGTCGGGGAAACGACGTACGCGCACGCCACGTCCGGTGGCGACGCGCGCTGCGGGAGGTCGTCTGAACCCATCGACGTGCAGCATCGGTTCCAGGCGCTGGTCCCGGAGGTCGGGTTCGCCCGTGACGTCCCAGGTGTCCAGACCACTGACGATGTAGGACTGATCGGCCACCGCGAGCAGACCACCCACGCCGTACGTCGTGATTTGTTGGGCCCGCCGGACAGAGCCCACGGAAGGGCGCTTGCGCTCGTCGCCGGGGGGAGTGGTGCCGGGGGTGCTTCTGCGAGGCATGTCAGTTCTCCAGGTACAGATGGGACTCGACATCGACGTCGCGCAGGCTCCACAGGGTGGGACGGGCCTTGGTGAGGTCGTGGTCCTCGTGGGTGCGGAGCAGGGCGAGGTCCGGCCTGCGGCGGGGGGTGGCCTTGAACGTGAAGGCGGCCTCGTACTCCAGCTTTTCGTTGGTCTCGACGAGTTGACGCCACTGGCCGACGAAAGCGCGGATCTCTGCATCCGCGTGGTCTGCCTCGGCAGGCGAGACGTGGCGGATACGCCTGACCAACTGCTCACGGACCGAATCCAGTTGGGATGCGAATGCGTTCACGTCCTTGGCGCCCGTGTTGTCCCGGATCTGCGGATACAGGAGGCGGGCAAGGCCAAGAAACGCAGCATGCAGGGCCCTGTCGCGAGCACGGGCGGCGAACGGCGTCACGCTGGTCGATTCGACCTGGCGGTAGAGGGCCGAGTGGTAGCTGACGAAGTTCTCGTATTGGGAGAGGTCCCTGGATCGTGCCGCGTTGAACAGGGTGACGACGAGACCGGGGTGGGCGCGACCGACACGACTGGTGGCCTGGATGTACTCGGCCGTCGTCTGCGGTTGCCCCGTCACGGCCATCAGGCCCAGGCGGTCGAAGTCGACACCGACGGAGATGATGTTGGTCGCCAGCGGCACGTCCAACGCCGACCCGGTTCGCAGAGATCTCCCGAGGGCACCGAGCAGTGCAGGAAGGTCGCTGGAGGCAACGCGGCTGGTGATCTCGGTCGGCAGGACCTGGCGAGGCTCCACCCCGTCACGCGCAGCGAGCGTCCGCAGCCGTTCGTTGACGTCGGCGTTGACCTGCAGCTCGGCAGCGCCGAGCAGACGCAGACTGTTGAAGTATCCCAGCAGCGTCCAGTAGGCGTCTCTTACGCCCTCGTCCGGGCACGGGAGGTGCTTGGCGTTGTGGAGCAGGGACGCGTAAGCACGGATGAGGAGGGTCGCCTGGGAGAGACCGGGCGCCAGAAGGCCGACATAGAGGCGTGAGGGCCTCCTTGCCGCGGGCGCCTCGACGGCGAACCAAGAATCGCGGGCGTCCAGGCCGGACGGCGGGAATTGCGCCACTCCCCTGCCGAAGAGGGCCTGCCCTTGCTCTTGGGCGCGGCGGATCGTCGCGGTGGAAGCGATGATCTTCGGGCGGGCACACGCGATGTCCACGGCCGCTTCGTAGAGACCGGCGAGGGTTCCCAACGGGCCGGAGATCAGGTGCAGTTCGTCCTGGATGACGAGCTCGGGCGGGGGAGCGCTCTGCCAGAGTCGGTCCTCGTCCCGGTTGAACAGGGCCGCGACGTCCTCGCGCCAGGCGATGCGAGCGAACTTGTCGGCGGTGGCGATCACGAGCGTCGGGCGCACCCGGTAGAGCTCCGTGTCCACGACGTGCACGGGCAGCCCGGCGGAGAAATCGCACGCCCGGTTGTCACACCGTATGACCATGTGCTTCTCGACCAGGTCGATCGTATGGTTGCGGACCAATAAAGGAGTGCCGCACCAGGGGCAGTTCTTGAGCTGGACGGGGTTCTCCTCCTGGAGCTTCTCGCCTCGCGCCAGTTTTTTCAGTGCCTTGTCGGCGTTCTTGAGCCTGTTGGGTGTTGCGGCCTTGCCCACCCACATGCCGATGGAGATCTGCTCCTGCCCCAGACGCTCGGGTTGCTCGGCACGCACGCGCTCCATCGCGCAGATCAGCAGGGCCGCCCGTTCGAACTGCTGCAGGGTCAGCAGACGCAGGGTGTAGCGCATCAGCACGCTCACGCCGGCGCCTGCCGCACCGTGGCGCAGACGGCGATGGAAGACAGTGAAGGCGATCAACCCGAGGTAGGCCTCCGTCTTACCGCCTCCGGTGGGGAACCACAGGAGGTCGGCGACGTCCCGGTCGGGGTGGGCCGCGTCCACGGTGCCGTTCAGGCACAGCAGCACGAACCCGAGCTGGAACGGCCTCCACGCGCCTTCGGGCGAGGGCACACCGGCCCGCTCCCGTTTGATCCACTGACCTCTGCCGCGCTGCACCGCCATGACACGGTTGGCCAGCCGAAACGCCTCAAGCGCATCGGGATCGCGTTCCAGCAGGTCGATCCCCGCGCTCATGCGCTGCCCTGCGGTGCGGCAGTGCTCCAGCTGCTCCTGCGCCAGGCGTAGGTATGCGGGATCGCCGTAGATCCCCTCACGCAGGAGATCCGCGTCCGCCGTACGGTCCTTGATCCACTCTCCATACAGGGCGACGAACGTGCGAAGAGATCCGATCAACTCGTGCTTCGACGCCTGGGCGAAGTGCTGCATCTGCAGGAGTTCCATGGGTACGGAGGAGTTCGAGTCGGACAGAAGAACCTCGCTCACGGGGACGTGCTCCGTCCACACGCTGGCGACTCCCGCAGGCGAGGTGTGCCGCTCGGGCCGATCTACCGGTGAGGGGGACCAGGACCAGTCCGCGGCACAGCCGTGGCCGACGGCGAAGGTCGGAGCATGACGATGCAGGAGCAGCGCGAGCCTACTCTCGTCGTCGAGATCACGGACCGTGGGACGCTCGACCAGCGCCGGGACCCGGTCCGGGACCGTGATCCGCAAGCCCACCTGGAAGAAGCACTTGGGATCCTTGATCTCCTGCTGCTCCACGGTGTGGGTGTTCATTAGGGTGGCGGTCACCGCGATCGTGCCGCGGTCTCCGCGAGGGGGACGGACCCGCAGGTGCAGGGACAGGCCGTCGGCGAGCTCAACATCCTTGCCGGGCGAGTCCAGGACGTCTACCGGCGTGACGGAAAGCTGCAGGGAACGGCGACGCCAGCGCACGTCGGGTTGCCAGGTGCTGCGCTGTTCGGCACGCTCGGGCACGGCCGGTCGACCCGCGGCGTCCACCGGCTCGTACACAGCGGCGAACGCCTGCACGAGCACTTGACGACTGCGCGCGGGGGCGACGGCGAAGGTGAGACCGGTCGCCGAGGGGCGGGAGACCCTCGCGAGCACGATGCCCCCGTCGGGGGTCTCGTCCACCGCCACGGTGGAGTCGGCATCGTCGAGGTCCTGCACCGCGGCGTCTGGGTCCGGTTCCGGATGTTCTTGCTGTGCGGGGTCCACGACGCGGGGGAACAGAACGCCGGTGGAGTAGGTGTTCACGGGCCAGTCGTCGAGGGTCTCGACGTCCTGGTGATGCTTTCCGTGCGGGCCCAGCAGATCCGACTTCAGTTGCTGCGCCAACTGTCCACGCAGCCGATAGTGCTGCGCGTGATCGTCCGTCATGCGTCGTCCTTGCGGTCGTAGTGGAACCGGCCGAGCCCCATCGGCCGCGGTGCGAGCCAGAGCCCGCAGGAGCCCAGACCGGCGCGGGCGGCCGCCGCATCCTCGCCGGTGACGGTCTCGACGAGGTCGATCCGCGTCCCGGTGATGCGGCCGGGCCAGGCCGCCGGCCGATGCGCATGCCATTGCTGCATGAAGCGGTAGAGGTCGCGACGGAAGGCTTCGGAGGCGACAGCGACGATCTGTTCGTCGTGCAGTACGGCGTAACCGGGCGCCGTTCGGTCCTCGTGGGCCGCGGGCACGTCGTCCAGCCGCGTCCAGACCACCGGGTCGCCCGGAAGGACCTTGGCTGCCAGGTACTCCTGGATCTGTCGTGGATCGCAGGCGAGCTGTTCGAGTCCTGCGGGATGGCCACGATGTACGTCCCCACCCAGAAACGAAAGCCCCAGCCGCTGGCTCGCCTTGTAGTCGTAGCGTCCCCACCGCTGCGTGCTCTTGACCTTGCGGACCAGCCGGAATCCGCGACGACGGGTGAGGTGTTCCTCGGGAGGCTGCAAGCGGTACAGCTCGTGACGGGCACGGGTCATCGCGACGTAGAGAGCCCGGGCCGCGTCGCAGTGGTCGGCGTCCACCTGCTCGTGCTCGTCCTCCAACGGGCCCGGGTCGACGACGAGCACCCGATCGAACTCCAGACCCTTGGCCCGGTGGAACGTGGAAACGACCGGCCCGCCCGACTGCGCTGCCACGAGGCTGTCCGGCAGATTCCCGCGGGCAACGGCTTCACGCAGGCGCCTCGGCTCGACGGCACGCCCATTGCGGTCGCCCGCCGCCTGCAGGAGCAGCTGCCATGCGCCGCGGCTCTGGTCGGGATCGGGTGCTTGTGTCAGAGCCTGCCAGGCTTCGACGAACTGGTCCTGAGAGATCGAAACGGTGTCGGGCAGGTGGGACATGACCTGGGCCACCCACCCGGGCACGGCGTGATCCTCGGCACCTCTGCGGACGCGGTGATTGATGCCCAGATCGGCCAACCATCGCGAGATCACCAGCGCGTCGCCGTTGTTGGCGCACAGGACGGCAGTACTCACCTCTGCCTCGCACAGCGAGGCGCGCAGGTAGGGGACCTGCAGGTCTCCGAAGTCCAGCTTCGCGGCCAACTCTGTGCGCAGCTGCTCGTGCACCATGTCGGCCTGCGCACGGATGGAACAGGCGCGCACCGCGGTCTCGTAGGGGCGGGCACAGGCGGCCTCGTAGGAAGCGGCCCTGAAATTCTCCTTAAGGGTGAACTCCACGAGTTCGTCCGCGAACCGCCCGCGCAGCCAGGAGAAGAACCTGCCCGTCTCGCCTGCCCGCTTCTGGGGGTCCTTGACCTGGAATCCGTAGATGGCCTGGGCAACGTCGCCGACCACGGTGAATCCGCACTCGTAGGCTTCCAGGAAGGCCTGCACGAGCCGTCGTCGATCACCAACCAGGTCCTGGACCTCGTCGACGACGACGTGGCGGACCCCGTCCAGCGACTGGGGGGCCCTGCTCTCGTCCTCGACGAGTTCGATGGCCGCACCGATGCGTTCGTCGAAGGACCGGGCGTGCCAGTTCTCGTCGTGCGCGGCCTCACGCAGCAGACTCAGAGCCCAGGCGTCGAACGTCGACACCCGCACGTGCCGGGACCTGCCGCCCAACACGTGCAGGCGATCGCGCACCTCGGCCGAGGCGGCGCGCGAGAAGGCCAGCACAAGCAGGTCCCCGCCGGCGAGACCTTCCGAGACCAGATGCTCGATCCGCCGGACCAGCGTCAAGGTTTTGCCGGTTCCGGCGCCCGCGGTGACCAGCGCCTTGCAGTGCGCCGACTCCTGCACGACGCGACGCTGAGCGTCGGTGAGTTCCACCGTTGCGGTTATGGACCCGGTCACCGGTTCGTCCTGTGCCACAGGTGCTCCATGCGCGTGTAGGCAAGTCCACGACCGAAGTTCTCGATATTGTCGGCAACATTGAGGATCAGGCAGGACTCCTTGCCTCCGTTGAGCTCGCCGCGCAGACCCCGGCCGATCATCTGGATGTAGGTATTGGGGCTGAACGTGGGGCGGGCAACCACGACGGCACGCACAGCAGGGGCGTCGAACCCCTGCGTCAGCACCCGGTAGTTGGTCAGGACCCTGATCTTCTTGTCCTTGAACGCGGCGATGCGGCGCCGTCTGATGCTCGGCGGCGTCCCCCCGTCGATCGAGGCCGCCGTGATACCGCGATCCTGCAGCAGTGCGGCAAGGACCTGGGCGTGCTCCACCGAGGTGGCGAAGACCAGGATCGGCCAGTCGGCGGGCAGTGCCCCGATCCTGTCCACGATCCGCCGGGTGCGTTCGACGTCCTGGGCGAGACGGGTGACGACCTCGATCGGCAGCGTCATCGCGTTCGTGCTGCGCGTCTCGGCCACCTGCTGAGCCGTCAGCGTGTAGGAACCGCCGAGAAGTTCCTCGTGTTCGACCTTGGCCAGGACCTTCAAGGCCTGCAGGTGCCCATAGGCCTCGTCATTGTCGAACACCCCGAAGTCCAGGCGCTTGCGTCCGAAACGGGAGACCAGTGCGCGCGTCTCGTCGTCGTTGTCCCCGCGGAAGGCGGTGGCCGTCAGACCGATCAGATGGCGCGAGGTCCGATGCTGGTCGATGCCAAGAGCGTCCAGGATCCGTGTGTAGGTCTTCGGCACGGCGAAGTGAGCCTCGTCGACGATGACGAGGGCGCACTCGCGCAGCCAGCCGTAGTCCTCCTTCGGGAGCCGCTTGACGGCCGTGTCGTCGATGGCGACGACCACCTGCGGCCCGTCGACGACGGGGACGGCGTCCTGGATGCCGCCCCATAGACGGGTGATGCGCAGCGGCTTGTCCGTACCCACAGTCTGCCAGACGTAGGCCCAGGTCTCGATGGCCTGCTCGGCCAGCTCCTGGCTCTGGGAGATCCACAGGATCGGGCCGTCGAGCAGACCCTCGCGCAGCGCGCGGACACCGGCCTCGGCGGCGATCCGTGTCTTGCCCGACCCGGTGGGGATCTGCAGCATGGCCCGCTTCTCCTCGTTCTGGGCGAGGTGTTCGTACATGCGCTGCACGAGCGCTTCCTGGTAGAGGTGCAGCTTCAGCGGCTTTCGCGGTCCCGGGACCGTCTCGTACGGCTTGGGGCTGCTGGAGGTCTGCGGGTCACCGGCCCAGGCCTGCGGGAAGCCGTAGGTGCGCACGAAATGTTGTGCCGCCGAACCGCTCGTCCAGGTGCGCGGCACATCGAAGCCCGCGTCGGCCAGCGCAGGTGCCAGGAAACGCAGGATGTCTTCCCCGTGCGCGGCGATCAGCAGTTCGGCCGCTCGCAGGCCGTCGACCGGTATCTCGCGCAGTTGCGCGTCGGCCAGCGCCAGTCCCGGCGGCAGCTCGGCCGCCAGCCGGTCCTCCCCGATGGCCAGCAGCAGCTTTCTGGTCGGATCGGTCTCCTGGCGGACCATCACCAACTTCTTGTCGTCCCGGTCCCGCGCCTGCTGGCGCAGGAGCTCCCGGCACCCGTCGGCTCCCAGCCGCAGCCCCAGGAGCCGATCGACGGCCCCCAGTGTCGACTCGTCGTCACGTTCGCCGCACAGCAGCACCGTATATCCGTCGAGCGTCTCGGTCAGTGCCTGCTCCCGTCTGCCTTCGGGGCCACGGACGATCCTGACCAGCTCGGAGCAGTGCGCCAGTTTCCAGGCCGCTCCTCGAGGAAGCACCTGACGCAGCCGAGGAAAGACGTCCGTCAGGGACACCGGTTCGGTGAGCGGCACGTCGTGGATTTCTTCCACCAAAAGATCGGACGGGTTGCGGAAACGGAACCTGTCGATGAGGAGTTGGGCGTCGGTCTCGGCGGGGACGAGGAGCGTCGGTACACGCTCACGCAGCAGCACCTCGAATTGGCCCTGCTCGAACGTGACGGCGATACTCTCGCGCCGCTTCAGCACCCAGTCCTCGCCCACCTTGCACCGGAACAGGCGTGCTTCGTCTCCGAACTTGTCCGAAGGGCCCGAACCTGCGAGAAACACGTAGGCGCTTCCGACGAATCCGATGTCGGTGCCCGCATCCGCGCGCAGAGCCAGTTCGTTCCACAAGGCGGCGGGCACGTTCTCGACCCTGGAGGGCAGCCGCAGCGCACGTGCGTGGGCGACGGCGACCTCGGCGACGGGCAGGAACCTGGCGTCCACCTCCAGCTCGGGACTCACCGCGGCATTCGACCGCCTCACGCCCAGAGAGGTGGCCAGCATGCCCCGCTCGCGGAGCATCCAGATCAGAGGCGACTCGACGCGCAGTTCGCCCCCCTGACCAGTCGTTCGGGAGCATCTCCAATCGGGCACGAGCCCGGGGTCGGGCAGCTCGCGCACGAAAGCGGCCTTGCCTTGATCGGACAGCTCTGTCAGAAGGTGCAGAGGACCGGCGGGATCTTGACCCATCAGGCTCACTGAGGACGACCGAGGACGGGAACTGTGGGGCGGAAGAGCCGCGCAGAACTGGTTGTACATGACCACGCTGTAGTCGTCGAACCAAGAATCCGAGCGAGGGTTCATCCGGGGCACCGGACGGTCCACCGCGCCGAGCACCTTGAGTACGTCCGTGTCGGGCGCGTGGAAGGCCGGATCGATCAGGACTGCGGCATCGCGCAGTCCGTCCTCGGGCACGACGGGTCCCGGCAGGATGCAGTTGCGCACAAGGCGGAACTGGCCGGTGGCGGTGCGCACCTTGAGCACCCCTTGCGGTGCGGGGTGGCGCTTCTTGACGACCTCGACCACCTCGTCGCGCTCGACGGTGCGTGTCAGCGTCCAGAAGCCCTCCCAGTCGTTGTTCCGATACCGGTCGAAGCCTGCTGTGACGGCGGCCCGCAGACGTCCGGCCGCGTTGGCCTCCTCCACTCCCAGGATCCGCAACGCCTGGACGGTCTCGGGGTCCTGCCCGATGGCGTCGTGCAGGTACTCCGTCGTCTCGTGGGCGAGCCGCACGTCATCGTGACGACGAAACACCGTGCCCTGGGAAGGGGAACGGAATTCGCCGCCTTCGGTGAGCAGTATCTTCGCGCTGCGCGCCTCGGTCGCCTGAGCCGAATTGCCGGTCTTGACGATGGAGGCCGCCAGCGCCAGCGCGCACTTGGCGCCTTCCACACTGCGGTCCGAGACCAGTGCCTCCAGCCAGTTGCGCAGCGAGGACACGACGACGCCTGCCTGGTCGAGGATGTCTCTCGCCCTCGATCGCCTGTCGCGCCCCTCCACACTGTGGTGGCACCAGTCCTTCGGACGCCCCGGGTGGGACGCCCACCGTTCGAGCCAGGCTGGCGCGAGATTCTCCGGATGCAGCCGCAGCTTTCCGGGGAGTCGGAGAATCCCGTCCTGATCCGGCAGGGAGGCCCGACGGGCGGCCGCCCGCAGTACCCTTTGGCTGAGCATCTCGTCGCCCCACTGGGAGGCCTCACGACCACGCGCCGTGAGCAGGGTCAAGAAGGCCCCTGGGTCCTTCTCCTCGTACAGATCGGGGATCGAGTCGACCACGAGCTCCGCGGCCCTGGTCACCAACTCCTCGTTGAAATCGCTCTTGGTCAGATTCTGGCGATCCTCGGGGGTCTTCCACGGCGCGTTGAGAAGGCCAGTCAAAGTCGTGTCGTAGTTGGTCGGGAAGTAGGCCCAGAACGTCCCACGCTTCGCGCGCTGCGGGACCCCCTTGTCAGGGACCGCCCAGGAGATGGTGACAACAGGCCGATCGTGCAGTTCTCCCGCCGTCCGTGCGGCGGTCGCGCTGGGCTCGTGGTCGATGCTGAAGACGAACCAGCGCTCGTTGCTGCGTGTAGCACCGTCGCGCTGCTCCACGACACGGTGCTCGACGCCCCGCGCCTCTTGTGTGATCTCCCGGCGCACCTCGTGGCCGGCACGAGTGTCCTCCAGGACAAGGCGGTCCACGTGGGGCGAGAAAAGCATGAAATGTGAGGGGAAGTTGACAATGTCCCGCCCCAGCCGGTCCTCGGCTCCCTCGTGCAGTGGGAGCACCACCGTCGTCGAGGCCCACATCATCAGCTCGTCGAGTCGCTCGTCACGCAGACGCTCCACCGCCAGGTCCAGAGGCTGTGCCATCCGCAGCACCGGGGTGGGATCCAGCCCGGAGTGGGCCGGGACCGTTTCCCGGATGACACGGGCCGACCATTCCTTGTCGAAGCCGAACGAGCCGGACGCGCTGTAGAAGCGAGGGGTGTCCGATACGCTCAATACCGACTTGACGCCGACCCCGAAGCGTCCGATCTTCCCGGTCCGTTTCAGCGACACGGCCATGCGCAGGATCGTGTCGGCGCCGCCCGGGGTCATCGGTGTACCGGTGTTGGCGCAGTACAGGTGCCTGTCGGTGAGAAGGACATGGATCGTGCGCACGACGCCGGGCTGGCGCTCCATGTTCTCGTCCGCGCCGTTCTGAACGAGTTCGTAGATCTGACGTTCGCCGTAGCCACCCTGCGTGATGCGCCGCTCGTTGTTCGCGTGCTCCAGGATGTGGCCGGGGTCGGCCCGGTAGACGTTGAGAACCCGTTGCGACAGATCCTCGACCACCTTGACGACGCCGCCCGCCTCGGGCTCGAAATCAGACATGAAAGAAAATACCCCGATCGCATGGGAAAAGCAGCCTCCGATGCCGGACGTGATAACCCGTGAGAAGGCTCGACTCGAAAAGCGTTCCCTATCGCTGACACGGCGACAGAAAAGCGCAGTGCGGCGTATATGTGCGACGGCCCCCCCGGGCTTACGGAACCGGCCGTGAAGTGGCTGGTTTCCCATATCAGAGCACACCTTAGCCATGCGATTCGATTCGAGCAAGGACCATTGACAATGGCCGCCGATGGCAGACGTGGACTCGTAGGGGGTTAAATTGACCCCGATCGGCTAACTTGTGACTATAAGTCAGAGTTGCCGGTAGTTGATTATTGTTTCAAGTTGATAGTTAAATCCAACGGTATGTGAAGTTCACGTAGTCTATGCACTTTTGCCTTTGCCTTGAGTGCACTCGCTCGCGTGGACGCGGCTTCCCTGATCAGTCGCAAATTTGCAAATCGAGATGGATTTCGTTGCCGCAATCACAAAATTCGAAGTTCACTGAGTGTTTTTGGTTCCCCTGAACTATGGTGCCGCAGGGATGGGTTGACGGGATCGGGAAGCAGTCGATCGATTAGTTGCACGATGGCCGACTGTCCGACAGGACATCCCTGGCGATGTCGAGCGGCGTGGAGAAGGTCAGTTCGGAGCGCTGCGGCTGCGGTGCCTCAAGGGCTTGGGAGACGATGCACATCGTGGTCGCGGTGGCAGCCTTGCCCGTTGGGGCGGGCTGTGCGACGAACACCTGTTGCTGATCCTTGATAGGCGTGACGGCGAAGACCTGGGCGAAGTTGCGCAGGGCCGTGCCTTTGATGACGTAGTCCTTGCTGGCCAGGCAGTAGTCGACGATGTTGAGCAGAGCACTCTTTCCGCGCCGCGAGTCGCTGGTGATGATGTTGAGCTTGCCGTTCTTGAAAGGGACGATGCGGATATGGCCAACTTCGTTGTAGATCGAGATGGCGCTGATCTGGAACGTCAAGGCCGGACTCCTAGCAGTGTCATGACGGTACTGAGGCTGCCCGTGCTGGGTAGCCAGCGCCCCAGCAAGTGGGCCGCCTTCTGGGTGGCCTGGATCTCGTCCGGCCTGGGCGGAGCACCGCGGTCAGCGCGGTGGTGTTCTGCGCCATGGTCACTTTGACGCCCTTATTCTCCTCCAGTCACTGCGTCTGCCCGCTGTTGAGGGTTCCCGAGAGGGGCCGGCGCACGGCTGGCTACAAGGCAATGTGGCTGCCACGTTCACATCAAGGCTGTCTTCGCCAAAGATTTCTGGCCCCGATACGGTGACACGCCTCATGACCGGCGCTGTACCAAAGTGCCAACCATTTCGCTGATTCGGCGGCTCCGGCTGCTGAAGCTACTTGGCGTCAGTGCAGGTCGTGAACGTGGCCTGGTGTCAACTAGCGAGCCCGGTCACACCGCGTCACGGGGATCAGGTGCTGCTCAGGTTGTCGCGCAGGGCGATGCTGACGGTGATGCTCTTGCCGCCCGTCTCCTTGCGCGCCTCGAAACGCTGGGCCACGGCCAGCACGATCTCAAGGCCGTGCTGCCCCACCCGGCCCGTGTCGGCGGCGCGGGCACTCGGCAGGACACGACCGGAGTCCCGCACCGCCACCTCGACCGCCCCGTCGGTGATCCGCAGGTTCACCAGGACCGGACCGGGCGCGTACTTCAGGGAGTTGGTCACTAACTCGCTGATGACCAGCTGCGTCAGATCCGTGGCGCGCCGCGAGACCGTGAGGCCGTGATCGGCCCGCATCCGGGCCAGGAAACCGGCGGCCAGATGCCGCGCCTGAGCAATGCACGTGCCGGTCCCGTCCAGTTCGAAGGCGAACTCGGCAGTCTCCGCGGCCGGTTCGTCCGGCGCCGTGCCGTCGTCACCCACGGCCCCGCCTTTCCGTACGTACTCCCCGACTGACCGGGCATCATGTGTACGTTACCGTCGGCACGACACACGAGGCTCCGAATGTGCAAGCATCGTCAGCATGGCTGAGGAACGAATGGCTGGCAGTGAACGAGCCCGGCAGACTGATCAGTTCTCAGTCGTGTCCACGCCTCTCGACGACGTCACGGTTCTGACGCTCGCCGGTGAGATCGACCTGGACACCAGTGTCCACGTACGCCAAGCGCTCGAAGCCGTCGGCGCGCCCGGTACCCGCGTCGTCATCGATCTGCGACGGGTCACTTTCATCGACTCCAGCGGCATCAACGTCTTCATCGCCGGCCACCGCGCTCTCGCCGAGGCAGGCGGCCGGCTGCGTCTGGCCGCTCCCTCGGAGTCCGTGGCCCGGACCTTGGAGATCGTCGGTATCGACACCCTCATCGACATCTGCCCCACACTCGGCGAAGCCCTCGACAGATGACCCCTGCGCCACCCCCTCGTCAGCCAGGCCCCGGCCGTTCATGATCCGTGCAGATCCGCGGCGAGCAACGCGATGTCGTCGTCCTTGCCCCTCCCGAACATGTCCAGGAGATGGTCGCTGAGGTCCTGCAGTCCGGCCGGGCCTGCCAGGACCTCCTCCATGAAGGCGTCGAGCGTGGTGTTCAGCGACGTGTTGCGCACCTCGACCAGGCCGTCGGTGACGAGCAGCAGCCGGGTGCCCGGTGGCGTGGACAGGGCCGTCGGGGCGGGGTGGAGCGCACGCAGTCCGAGTATCGGTCCGTGCGGAGTGTGGAAGCGCGCGTCGCCTTCCGGGCTGATGACGAGCGGCGGGATGTGACCGGCGTTGGCGACCTGCAGACGCCGTCCCCCGGGCTCGACGAGGACCAGGCAGAGGGTGGCCGTCACGGTCGGTTGTGAGTGGGCCAGGAGAGTTTCGAGGTGGCCCAGCACCTGCTGCGGCGGGTGTCCCTCAATGGCGTAGGCGCGCAGCGCGTGGCGCAACTCGCCCATCACGGTGGCCGCGCCGAGCGAGTGGCCGAGGACATCGCCTATCGCCAGCAACAGGCCGTCGGCGGTGGGGATCGCCTCGTAGAAATCGCCGCCGATCTCCGCGTTCTCGGAGGCGGGCAGATAGCGGAAGGCCAGGTCGATGCCGTCGACGGTGGGCAGGTCGCTCGGCAGGAAAGAGCGTTGCAGCGCGAGGGCGAGCGTGTGTTCCTCGTTGTACGTTCTCAGCGCTTCGAGGGCCAGCGCGCAGGCGTGGGCCAGCTGTTGGAGAAGATGCTCGTCATCCGTCCCGGCGAGCGCGTCGGCGGGGACGGCGAGGCAGACAGGGGGGCGTCCGCGCTTGGTCCGCGCCACCGCCATGGCGATGTTCCCGCCGAGGTGGTCCGCGCTGAGCAGTGCCTGCCACTGTCCCCGTGAGATCCGGGCGACCGTCGCACCGGTCCCCGCGCCCAGGCTCTGCTGGAGCAGCCGGTCGAGTACGTCCGCCCGCGCCGCGTACGTCCGGGTCGTCGCGTCCGCGCCGTCGCTCGTGCTGTGGACCGCCTGCCCTTCGGGCGAGAGGAAGACCGCGCTGGCCGGGGACGACAGCAGACGGGCGGCGCCCCCGGTGGCCGCGGAGGCGAACGAGTGGAAGCCGATGGCGCTGTAGACGGACATGGTCGCCTGGTTGAGGGTGAGGAGCCGCTGCGTGAGCCGCTCCGCCCGGCGCCGCGCTCTGGCGTAGCGCAGCGTGGCCGTGACCGTGGCGAGCAACTCGCCGGGGTCGAGCGGCTGGTTGAGGTAGGCGTCCGCGCCTCGCTCGAGCCCTTCGGCGTGATCCTCGGCGCTGACGGCCGACGCGGAGATGTGAATGACGGGCAGGGCGGCCGTGCGGGCGTTGCTCTTGATCTTCTCGCTCAGCTCGAAGCCGTTCATGTCCGGCAGGCGCACGTCCACGATGGCGATCTCCGGCAGCGGGAGGCCGTCCGTGGCGAGATGTCTGAGGCCGTCGCCCGCGTTCTCCGCGCCGATCACGACGTGCCCCGCACGCTCCAGCCAGCTGGTCAGGAGGTACAGGTTGGTCTCGCTGTCCTCGACGACCAGGATGGTGGCGGGAGCGGCGTCCTGAGAGCTGTCGGTCACTGCGCGCCTCCGCCGGTTTCCTCGCCGCGACTGTCCGGTCCGTGCACCGGGACGAGCACCTCCACGCGTGTGCCGACTCCGGGAGTGCTGGTGAGTTCGAGAGTGCCCCCGAGGAGTTCGGTGAGGGTGCGGGCATAGGGCAGCCCGAGCCCGGTCCCCGCGTGCCCACTCTGATGAGGGCCTCTGACCTGGTAGAACTCCTCGAAGACACGGCTGAGTTCCGCTGCCGGGATACCGACTCCCGTGTCGGTGATCGTGACGCGTAACGACGGCGACGACCGGTCATCGCTCATGCCGATGTCCAGCCGCACCTCACCCTCGTCGGTGAACTTGCAGGCGTTGGACATCAGGTTGCGCAGGACGTGGGTCAGGAGTTTCTCGTCCGTGATCACTGTGGGGAGATCCCTCAGGTCCGGGGTGACGAGGGGGACGCCCTTGTCTCCGTAGGTGCCCTCGAAAGTGGCGCTCAGCTGGGTCACGAGCAGCCGCAGGTCGACCGGGGCGCGCTGGACGTCGAGCAGACCCGATTCGGCTTTGACGACGTCCAGCAGATCGCTGACGAGGGACAGGATCGTCTGCCCCGACGCCTCGATCAACGTGATCTGCTGTCGTTGTTCGGGCGACACCGGCTCCGAACCGGGGTCGAGCAACAGGCGGGTCAGGGCGACGACGGAATTGATCGGTGCGCGCAGTTCGTGGCTGATGTTGGTCCAGAACCGCGTCTTCGCCTCGCTCGCCTCCCTGAGCTGCCGGGACTTCTCGTCCAGCTCCGAATGCAGGGCGAGCACACCGATGTTGGTGGTCTCGAGTTCCTTGGCGAGCTCGGTGTAGAGGGCGAGCACTCCCTGGTTGGTCTCCTCGAGCTCCTTGTTGAGCTGGCGCAGTTCTTCCCGCTGGGCCCGCGTCTCCTCCAGCGTCGCGATCAGGTCGCGCGTCTGGGCCCTGAGGAAGTCGGCCTCCGTGGCCGGATCGTCCTGGCCCAGGGCCTTGGCCAGGCGCTCGTCCATCTCGGTGACCGTGAGGTGGTTCACCGGCAGCGGCTGGCGGATGGTGACGCGGCCGTGCGCTCCGTGGGGCCCGTACGCGATCACGACGAGTCTGGAGACCAGTTGCAGGGTCTCGGGCGTCGGCTCAGGACCACTGCCCCATTCGAGCGCCACGACGAGAGCGGGCTGCTCACCGGACTCGGAACGGAAGGAGACGGTGACCGCGCCGCAGCCGACGCGGTCCCGGCCCAGCTCACTCAGCGCGGTGGCGAGGCGGACCTGGTCCTGATGTTCCAGACCGAGTGCCGCGGCAGCCCGCTGCGCGCCGCGTCTGAGCCGGAACACGTCCTGCGCCGAGGCAAGGCCGAGGGAAGCCGCGGCCCGCAGCCCGCGGCCCGCGACTCGGGTCCCGCGGACCGGCCGGGGAGAGTCAGCAGGCACGTCCGTCCCGCCCTTCGCTGTTCACCAGACTCCCTTCACCACCACCACGCTGGCGTCGTCCCGGCGCACACCGGCTTCACGCAGCAGGTGCCCGGCCATGACGAGCGGCGCGTGGTGAAGCAGCCCGGGGAGAACCGTGTGATCCCACCGCTCGGTGAGTCCGTCGGAATGCATGGCCAGGGCGCCGCCTTCGGGCAGCGGTTCCTCGAAGGTCCGCAGGCGGCGCATGTTCGCTCCGACGATGCCGGGCACCGAGAGGAGAGTCCTGCGGGTGTCGTGACCGATGAGGAAGCCGCTGATGTTGCCGACGCCGCAGTACTGCACCCGTCGTGCCGCCGGTTCGATCCTGGCGACCGCGGCCGCGCCGCCCCGGGTTCCCCGAAGAGCGCGGTGGACCGCTCTCATGATCCCTTCCGGATCGGTGGCGGGAGTGTCATGGAACGCCTCTACGGCCGCCGCGCTGGCACGGGCCGCCAGTGGGCCGTGGCCCAGGCCGTCGCACATCATGACGAGAACGGCGGGGTGGCCGGTGCTGGTGCCGGTGCTGGTGCTGGTGCCGGTGTCTGTGGCCGTGGCTGTATCTGTGTCGAGTCGGGCACTCCAGGCGTCCCCACAGGTGATCTCACCACTGATCGGCCGTGTCATACCGGAGACGCACTGCCGCCCGGCCGACCGGGCCGCCGTCGCTCCCTCGCCGTCCGTACGGCGGGACCAGAACTGCGCCGCCATGACCGTCCCCCTGCCGGGCACGGAGTGGACGTCGAAGTGGTCGGCCAGTCTGGCCACGGCTCCGAGTCCGATGCCGAGTGTGCCGACGCTGGAGGATCCGTCGGCCAGCGAGGCGGGCACGTCGACCATGCCGGGTCCCGAGTCGACGGTGACGAACTCGACCGCGGCCTCGTCCCGCGTGTGCAGCGTCCGGAGCAGCAGCGCACCGTCCGTGGCATGTCGCTGGATGTTGGTGGCGGCCTCGGTGACGGCGAGGGCGACTTCCGCGGCACGATGAGTGTCGAGGCCGATTCTTCGGGCCAGCGCGGCCGCCGCTCCGCGCGCCGCGGTCGACAGGGAGGGGCCGTCCCGGAACCAGCTCATGTCCCTGCTGGTCAGGATGGTCCGGGTGTTCAACGGGCCCACTTGATGATGGTGACCGTGGTGCCCGCGCCGACCTCTGTCATGAGTTCGAACTCGTCGACGAGGCGGCGGGCGCCACTGAGTCCAAGGCCAAGACCGGACCCCGAGGTCCAGCCGTCCGTCATCGCCAGACCCACGTCCTCGATGCCGGGTCCACCGTCCTCGAAGATCGCCGCGATTCCCTGGCGGCCGTCCTTTGCGACGACCCCCGTCCTGACGGATCCACCACCCCCGTAGACAAGGGTGTTGCGCGCGAGCTCGCTCGCTGCCGTGATCATTTTCGTCTGGTCCACGAGGGAGAGACGGCACCGCTGCGCCAGGACGCGGATGGTCTGCCTGATGCTCACCACGTCCCTGTTGTGCGTGATGGAGCAGACCTGAGGCGCCTCACCGGGCAGCCAGGGCGCTGTCACGCCTCGCTCACAAATGAGGAGCGCCTGAGCCGCGCCAGTCCCTTCTCGAGGTCGAGAGCCGTACTCACTCCGCCCAGCGAAAGTCCGAGTTCGACGAGCGTGATGGCGACGGCGGGCCGCATACCGACCACAACGGTCTCGGCGTCGAGCATGCGGGAGATGTCCGCGATCGTCGCCAGCATGCGCCCGACGAAGGAGTCGACGATCTCCAGCGCCGTGATGTCGATGATGACGCCCCGGGCGGAGCGGTTCACGATCTGCTCGGCCAGGTCCTCCTGCAACTGAAGGACGGTCTGATCCTCCAGGTCGAACTGGATGGACACCACCAACACCTCGCCGATCCGCAGGATCGGTACCCGCTCGGTCACAGCTGCCCTGCCTTGCGGGCGACCAGCTCGACGCCCGACCTCTTCAGGGCCAGCTTGAGCGCGTCCGCGAGGCTCGCCTTGGTGACGATGCCCTCGAACTCGATGCCGAGCGCCACGATCGTCTGCGCGATCTGCGGGCGGATACCGGAGATGGTGCATTCGGCCCCCATGAGACGGGCCGCGACGATGGTCTTCAACAGATGCTGAGCCACCTGTGTGTCCACCGCCGGTACGCCGGTGATGTCGATGATGGCCTGCTCGGAACCGGTGTCCACCAGCGCCTGGAGCAGCTTCTCCATGACGACCTGGGTCCGCGCCGAGTCCAACGTGCCCACCAGGGGCACGGCGACGACGCCGTCCCACACCCGCACCACGGGCGTGGACAGTTCCATCAGCTGTTCGGCCTGCGCGGAGATGAGCTCCTCACGGGTCCGTGTGTACGTCTCGATCGTGAACAGGCCAAGGCCGTCCAGTACGCGGCTGAGGCGCCCGAAGGCACGGATCTCCTCGGTGGACCCGTCCTGGAGCACCGGCTCGAGGACCTGCTTCAGCGCGAACACGCTCACCGCCGTCTCCGTGGGCGAGAAACCCTGCCGTGCCCTGTTTCTCGACAACTCCGTCAGGAGGGCCCGCACTTCAGACATCTGTTCCCCGTGCACGTCGGCGGCACCCTGGCTCAGTGCCTGCATCAGCGCTTCGTGCAACTCGCTCAGCTCACGGCCCAGTTCGGCGACACTCACTCGGCCTTTCAGCGTGCCCGAGACCTGCTGTACCCATTCCCCAGTCACGTCCCGACCTTTGACCGACAGCAACCCCAGCAGCTCGCCCGCACTGTCCTGCTCAGTCACGTGACTCCTCCCCACATTTGTCCTATTTGACCTCGCGCCGCAGCGTAGGGCATGGGCATATGGCGAGTGAGCCGATCCGGCGAAGCTCACCGGTACGGGTTGCGTGTCGCTGGCCGTCTGTTACGGCGTGATGTATTGACACGGCCCGAGGAGCGGGTGAGCATCACATCCACGTTAATTAACTATCTAGTGCGTTAACTACAGCACGTGCCGGGTGCGCACCGCTCGCCGCCCGTTCCGTCCCCGAGGAGTTCACGTGTCCGCTCACCCGCAGGCCGACCAGGCATCGGCCACGCCACCGCCCCAGGGCAGGCCACGCAAGGCCGCCTTCGCCGCCTGGATCGGCAGCGCGCTCGAGTACTACGACTTCTTCATCTACGGCAGCGCCGCGGCCCTGGTCTTCCCCAAGGTCTTCTTCGACCCGGACGACCCGGCCACCGCCACCCTGATCTCCCTCGCGACCTTCGGCGTCGCGTACGCGGCCCGCCCCCTCGGGGCCCTGGTTCTCGGCCACTTCGGTGACCGGCTCGGCCGTCGCAAGATCATGGTCTGGACGCTGATCCTGATGGGCCTCTCCACCTTCCTCATCGGCTGTCTGCCCACGTACGCGCAGGTCGGCACCGTCGCTCCGGTGCTGCTCGTGCTGATGCGGGTGTTCCAGGGCCTGTCCGCGGCCGGAGAGCAGGCAAGCGCGAACGCGATGACCCTCGAACACGCGCCGGAGGACCGGCGCGGCTACTACACGAGCTTCACCCTCAACGGGACCCAGGCCGGTCAGCTCCTCGCGACCCTGGTGTTCCTGCCGGTAGCCGCACTGCCGGACGACCAGCTGTACAGCTGGGGTTGGCGCATTCCGTTCCTGCTGAGCGCCGTCGTCGCCGTCGCCGGATACGTCATCCGCCGCACCCTGGAGGAGACCCCCGTCTTCCAGCAGGTCTCGGCCGACAGGAACGTGGCCAAGATGCCGCTGGCGGAACTGCTCAGCAACCACTGGGCCGACGTGCTGCGGGTGGTCGCGGCGGCACTGATCGCGACGGTCAGCACGATCTTCTCCGTCTGGGCCCTCTCGTACGCCACGAGCGACGCGGTCGGCCTCGACAAGACGGGCATGCTCTGGGTCGCGGGCAGCGCCAACGCGGTGGCCCTGCTCGCCATCCCGCTCTGGGCCAGGCTCTCGGACCGGATCGGCCGCAAGCCCGTCTTCCTCATCGGGGCACTCGGCAGCGGGGTGATGATCTTCGCCTACCTGTGGGCGATCTCGACCGGCAGCTACCCGCTGGTCTTCGCGACGGGACTGCTCCTCTTCGGAGTCGTCTACAGCGCGGCCAACGGCATCTGGCCCTCGTTCTACGGCGAGATGTTCCCCGCCAGGGTCCGCCTCTCGGGCATGGCCGTCGGCACCCAGATCGGGTTCGCCGTCGCCGGTTTCGCGGTGACCTTCGCGGCACAGATCGCGGGCCCCGACGGTGACAACTGGCTCGGCGTCGCGATGTTCACCGCCGCCTTCTGCGCGATCTGCGCGATCGCCGTGGCCACCGGGCGTGAGACACACCGGGTACCCACGGCCGATCTTGGCGTGCGCACCGGGGACACGAAGACGCCGACGGCGGAGCCCGAAGCCGCCGCCCTCTGAAGCCCTGCGGAGCCCTCCGCACCCGTCGCGCCCGTCGCGCCCACCGCGACATCGTGATCAACCGTGCCAAGCTGCCCTGGCTGACCTACAGGAACTCGTGATGACCTCTTACCTCACCGGCCTGATCGGCTCCGGTATCGGCCCCTCCCTGAGCCCCGCCCTGCACGAACGCGAGGCGGACCGGCACGGAGTGCGCCTCGTCTACCGCACGCTCGACATCGACGTGCTCGGCGTCGCGCCCGAGGCCGTCGGCGAACTGGTGCACGCCGCCCACCGACTCGGCTTCGACGGGCTGAACATCACCCACCCCTGCAAGCAGCTGGTCATCGAGCACCTGGACGAGCTCGCCCCCGAGGCCGCCGAGCTCGGCGCCGTGAACACCGTCGTCTTCAGGGGCGGACGCGCCGTCGGGCACAACACCGATGCCACCGGATTCGCCCAGTCCTTCGCCCGGGGCCTTGCCGACGCACCGACCGGTGACGTCGTACAGCTCGGCGCGGGCGGGGCGGGCGCCGCCGTGGCGCACGCCCTGCTCAACCTCGGTGTCGACCGGGTCACCCTGGTCGACACCGACCCGGCCCGTGCCGCCGCTCTCGCCACCGCGCTCACCGCGCGCTTCGGGCCCGGCCGTGCGGTGTCCGCGCCGAGCGGTGCGACGCCCGAGCTCCTCGCCGTCGCGGACGGCCTGGTCCACGCCACACCGACCGGCATGGTCGCCCACCCGGGCCTGCCCCTGCCGGTCGATCTGCTCAGGCCCGGCCTCTGGGTGGCCGAAGTCGTCTACCGGCCGCTGGAGACCGAGCTGTTGCGCGAGGCCCGCGCCATCGGCTGCCGCACCCTCGACGGCGGCGGCATGGCCGTCTTCCAGGCGGCCGACGCCTTCCGGCTCTTCACCGGACTCGAACCGCACACCGGACCGATGCTCGCCGACTTCGGCGATCTGGCCGCTTCCCCGGCCTGACACAGCTGTCGGCCCGACAGGAGGACACCATGCGTAAATCGATCGCCACTGTCTCGCTCAGCGGTCCGCTGTCCGAGAAGCTCACCGCCATCGCCACCGCCGGATTCGACGGTGTGGAGATCTTCGAGAACGATCTGCTCGGCGGCCCGCTCAGCCCCGAGGAGGTACGGCTGCGCTGCGCGGATCTTGGCCTGGGCATCGACCTCTACCAGCCGTTCCGAGACTTCGAGGCCGTCCCCGCCGATATCCTCGCCCGCAATCTGCGGCGCGCGGAACGCAAGTTCGCCGTGATGGAGCGCCTCGGTGCTGACCTGCTCCTCGTCTGCTCCAGCGTCGCCCCCGACGCGGTCGACGACGACGCGCTCGCCGCCGAGCAGCTACGACTCCTCGCCGACCGAGCGGCGGACCACGGCATCCGTATCGCCTACGAGGCGCTTGCCTGGGGCCGGCATGTCAGCACGTACGACCATGCCTGGCGCATCGTCGAACAGGCGGACCATCCTGCCCTCGGCACCTGCCTCGACAGCTTCCACATCCTCTCCCGTGATTCCGACCCCAAGGGCATCGCGGACATCCCCGGCGAGAAGATCTTCTTCCTGCAACTGGCGGACGCGCCGCTCATGGCCATGGACGTCCTGCAGTGGAGCAGGCACTACCGCTGCTTCCCCGGCCAGGGCGGCTTCGATCTCGCCCCTCTGGTGGCCGCGACGGTACGGGCCGGGTACCAAGGGCCCCTGTCGCTCGAAGTGTTCAACGACGTCTTCCGGCAGGCGGGGGCGGCCTCCACCGCCGTCGACGCGCTCCGCTCGCTGCTCCTGCTGGAGGAGTCGGCCGGTCTGTCCGCGCTCCCCACCGCGGCGGTGCCCTCCGGCTTCGCCTTCGCCGAGTTGACCGCGGCCGACACCGAACCGCTGCGCGGAGTGCTCGGGGCTCTCGGCTTCGCCCACACCGCACGGCACACCTGGAAGCCGGTCGAGCTGTGGCAGCAGGGGGAGGCCCGGATTCTGCTCAACACCGGTGTCAGCAGCCGTCGTCAGGGTCCGGAACTGACTGCCATCGGCGTGGAGACCCCCGACCCGGACCGAGCCGCACGGCGCGCCGAGGCGGTGCTCGCACCCGTGGTGCCGCGCCGCAGGGCGTCGCTCGACGCACCGCTCGACGCGGTTGCCGCACCCGACGGCACGGAGGTCTTCTTCTGCCGCACGGAGCAGCCCGACCACCCCAGCTGGACCGGTGACTTCACCGACGTACCGTCGCGCGCCCCGTCGCGGGAGCGGAAAGAACCGTCCGAGGCCATCCGCCGCATCGACCACATCGCCCTCACCCAGCCCTGGCACCAGTTCGACGAGGCATCGCTGTTCCATCGGGGGGTCCTCGGCCTGGAGGCGGACGACAGCCTCGACCTGGCGGACCCCTACGGACTCGTACGCAGCCGGGCCGTGGCGTCGCCCGACGGCGGTGTGCGCATCGTCCTCAACATCGCTCCGGCGCCGGACGCCGACGCCGCCCGCCTCCAGCACATCGCCCTCGCGACGGACGACATCGTCGGAGTCGCCCGGCGCGTACGGGAAGGCGGCGCGGGCCTGCTGCCGATCCCCGCCAACTACTACGACGACCTCGACGCCCGCCACGAGCTGGATCCGGAGCGCCTGGCCACGCTGGCGGAGCTCGGCATCCTCTACGACCGTGACGAGAACGGCGAGTTCCTGCACTGCTACACCGCCACCGTCGGCCGGGTCTTCTTCGAGTTGGTGCAGCGCACGGACGGCTACCGGGGATACGGGGCCCAGAACGCCGCCGTACGGCTCGCCGCCCAGCACCTTCACCAGCATTAGCCGTCATCTCCAGCCGTCATCTTCACCAGCATTAGACTGACCGGCGCCGGAAAGTCCGCCCTGAGGAGCCGCATGGCCGCCGCCGTCCCCCCGTCGTCCCCGCCCGCCAAGCGAACCCGGGACGCGGCCCGTACCCAGGGGGAGATCCTCGATGTGGCGACCGAGGAGTTCGCCCGCATGGGATACGCGGGGGCCAGGGTGGACGAGATCGCCGCCCGTATGCGGACCACGAAGCGGATGATCTACTACTACTTCGGCAGCAAGGACCAGCTGTTCACCGCGGTCCTCGAGCGGGCGTACACGGTCATCCGGCAGGAGGAGCAGCAGCTCGACGTCGGGCATCTCGACCCGGTGTCCGCCATCCGCCGCCTCGCCGAGGTCACCTTCGACCACCACGAGGCACACCCGGACTTCATCCGCCTCGTCAGCATCGAGAACATCCACGAGGCGAAGCACATCGGTGCCTCGCCGATTCTGGCCTCCCTCAGCTCTCCCGCGATCGACATCATCGCCTCGATCCTCGAAGCCGGGCGCGAGCAGGGCGTGTTCACCGCCGAGGTGGACGCCGTGGACCTGCACGCGATGATCAGCTCGTTCTGCTTCTTCCGGGTCTCCAACCGGCACACGTTCCACGCGCTCTTCGGCCGCGACCTCACCGAGGCACCTCGCCGCGAGCACTACCGGACGATGCTGGGGGACATGGTCATCTCGTACCTGACCACCGTTCGCTGACCGTCGGGGCCGGCGGCTGCGGCGTAGCCTGCGATGAGGAGGTGGTTGTATGCGCGAGACATCCTCATCGGGGCATCCGGCGGCGGGAGACCCGGTTGCGGGAGAGCCGGTGGCCGGGGACCCGGGGCTCTTCGGTCCCTCGTCCGTGACCTGGCAGATGCACGGCGACCCGATGATGTGGGTCGCGGGGATCCGCGCCCTGTATCTCCAGGCCCTGCACCCCCGCGCGGTCCGCGGCGTCATGCAGAACTCCGACTTCCGAAAAGACGCCTGGGGCCGCCTCATGCGTACCGCGAGCTTCGTGGGCACCACCACGTACGGCACGACCGAAGTCGCCGAGCAGGCGGGCGCGCGGGTGCGGAAGATCCACACGATGCTCAAGGCCACCGACCCCGACACGGGGGAGCGGTACGGCGTAGACGAGCCCGAGCTGCTGCTCTGGGTGCACTGCGCCGAGATCGACTCCTATCTCCACGTCGCACGCCGGTCCGGATTCCGCCTGACCGACGAGCTCGCCGACCGGTATGTCGACGAACACCGGGAGAGCGCCCGCCTCGTCGGCCTCGACCCCGCCGACGTACCGGCGTCGGGCGCCGAACTCGCCGCGTACTTCGAGCGGGTGCGGCCCGAACTGGCCGCCGGGCCCGAGGCGCGCGATGTCGACGACTTCCTCCAACGCCCCCCGACCCACCCCCTGTTGGTTCCGGCGCGCGCCCTGCTGTGGCGGCGCGTGGCGAATCTGGCGTACGCCTCGCTGCCGCCCTACGCCCACGAGCTGTACGGCAGGACGGCCCCGCCGCCCGCCACCGTGACCCGGCGCCTTGTCACCACGGGCACCATCCTGCGCACCGTCCCCGCGCGTATACGCTGGCAACTTCCCCCGAAACACATTCTGCGGGCCATGGCCAGGCTCGGCCCCGGCGCGCGGCCTGCCCCGTACAAACTCGACAGACGGGCAGCCATACTGGACAGGCCGGGGAGGGCGAAGCGAGGCAACGGGGGCGACGGCGGGAGATGGCGGACACCAGGCTGATCCAGGGCCGGTACCGGCTGCTGGACCTGATCGGGCGCGGCGGCATGGGCGAGGTGTGGCGTGCGCGCGACGAGTCCCTCGGGCGCAGGGTCGCCGTGAAGTGCCTCAAGCCGATGGGACCGCAGCACGATCAGTCCTTCACGCGCGTCCTGCGCGAGAGGTTCCGGCGCGAGGCGCGCGTGGCGGCGGCGCTGCAGCACCGCGGCGTCACCGTCGTACACGACTTCGGGGAGCACGACGGCGTCCTGTATCTGGTCATGGAACTGCTCGAAGGGCGCAACCTCAGTCAGCTCCTCGAGGACAACAAACAGCATCCGCTGCCCGTTCCGGACGTCGTGGAGATCGCCGACCAGGTCGCCGCCGCGCTCGCATACACCCATGAACAGGGCATCGTGCACCGGGACCTGAAGCCCGCGAACATCATGCGGCTCAACGACGGCACGGTGAAGATCTGCGACTTCGGCATCGCACGGCTCGGCCACGACATCGGCTTCACCTCGCGCCTGACCGGCACGGGCATCGCGATGGGCACACCGCACTACATGTCGCCCGAGCAGATCAGCGGCGCCCAGGTCGACCAGCGCAGTGACCTCTACTCCTTCGGGTGCGTCCTGTACGAGATCGCCACGGGGGCGCCGCCCTTCGATCTGGAGGACGCCTGGGCCGTACTCGTCGGCCACCGCGACACGCAGCCCGAGCCGCCGCGCACGCACCGCGACGAACTCCCCGAGTACTTCGAGAAGATCGTCCTCGACCTGCTCGCCAAGGAACCCGACGAGCGTCCCGACGACGCCCGCGAGCTGGGGCGCCGCATCGTCGCGGGCCGCACCGTCCCCTCGTACGTCCCGACCGTCGTCACCCCGCCCGCGCGCCGCCCGGAGCAGCCGCCCTCGCGCGAGCCGCGCCTCCCCTCGTGGACCCGCGGCATGACGACCGGGCACAAGGCGAACGGCGCGCCCGCGCTGCGCACGACACCGCCCGACGCGGCGGCGGGCCTGACCGGCGAGTGGATCCCGCGCACCGACGCACGCCGGGCCGCGGCGCCGCGCCAGCCCGAACGGCCCACGCCGTCACCAGAGGTGGTCGCCACCCTCGTCAGCAGGCACAACGCGGGCCTGAGCCTGGGGCGCCTGGGCCGTTGGGCCGAGGCGGGCGAGGTGCACCGCGCGGTGGCCGCCGAGCGGGAGCACGCCCTTGGCCCCGATCATCCGGACACGCTCGCAAGCCGTTACGAAGTGGGGTTCACCCTCAGCCGCACCGGACGGGCGGCCGACGCCCTGCGGGAGTACGGGCGCGTCGCGCAGGGCAGGGAACGCACGCTCGGCACCGAGCACCCCGACACGCTCGCCGCCCGCCAGGAAATGGCGTACGTACTGGGGCAGTTGGGGCGGCACTTCGAGGCCCACCAGACGTACACGGCGGTTCTCGCCGTGCGGGAGCGCACCGCGGGCGCCGATCACCCCGACACCCTGCGCTGCCGCCACAACCTGGCGTACAACCTCAGCAGGCTCGGCCGCCTGGAGGACTCCTACCAACTGGCCCGCGAGGTGGCGACGGCCCGCGCGCGCGTCCTGGGCGCCACCCACCCCGACACCCTCGTCACGCGCTACGAAGTCGCCTACGCCCTCGGCCAGTTGGGGCGCTGGCCCGAGGCGCTCCAGACGTATCGCGAGGTCGCCGACGCGCGCGGCCGGGCGCTCGGCGGCGACCACCCCGACACCCTCGCCGCGCGCTACGAGGTGGGGATCAGCCTCGGCCGCCTCGGCCGCAGCGGTGAGGCCCTGGAGCTGTACCGCGACCTGATCGACGACCGCACCCGTGTGAACGGCCCCTCCGACCCCGAGACCCTGCGCGCCCGGCACGGCCTCGGCGTCAACCTCGGCCGCCAGGGCCGCTGGGAGGAAGCCCTCGCCGAGGCCCGTGACGTCTGCGCGATCCGCGAACGCGTCCTGGGCGGCGACCACCCGGACACCCTGGTCAGCCGCCGCGAGGTGGCCGTGGGCCTGGGCTGGCTCGGCCGCTGGGCCGACGCCCTCACCGAGTACCGCCGCGTCGCCGCAGCCCGCGAACAGGTACTCGGCGCCGATCACCCCGACGCCCTGGCCAGCCGCAACGACGAGGCGCACTGCCTGGAGCAGCTGGGCCGCGGCACCGAGGCGGTCGAGCTCTACCGGCGGGTTGCGGCGCTGCGCCAGCAGCGGGCGTCCGGCGGGCGCTGACGGCGCCGAAGGGGCCGGGGGTCCGACAATCGCACCACGCGGCGGGGGCTCGTGTTAGTAAGGGCTATGACTCCTCGCGATCGATACGACGCCGTCATCGTCGGCGGTGGTCACAACGGACTCGTCGCCGCCGCCTATCTCGCCCGCGCCGGACGCTCCGTCCTGCTCCTGGAGCGTCTCTCGGGCACCGGTGGCGCCGCCGTCTCCAGCCGCCCCTTCGCCGGTGTCGACGCCCGGCTCTCGCGCTACTCGTACCTGGTCAGCCTCCTGCCGCGGAAGATCGTCAGGGACCTCGACCTGGACTTCAGAGTGCGCACCCGCACGGTCTCCTCCTACACCCCGACCGAGCGCGACGGGCGTCCGGCCGGACTGCTCGTGGGCGGCGGCGAAGCGCGCACCAGGGACGCGTTCGAACGGCTCACCGGCGGCCCGCGGGAGTACGAGGCCTGGCGGGAGTTCTACGCCATGACGGGTGAGGTCGCGGGGCGGGTGTTCCCCACGCTCACCGAACCCCTGCCCACGCGCGACGCACTGCGCGAGCGGGTCGGTGACGAGACCGCCTGGCGGACGCTGTTCGAAGAGCCCATCGGCGCCGCCATCGAGGAGCGGTTTCAGGACGACCTGGTGCGCGGAGTGGTGCTCACCGACGCCCTCATCGGCACGTTCGCCGACGCCCACGACTTGTCCCTGCGCCAGAACCGCTGCTTCCTCTACCACGTCATCGGCGGCGGCACCGGCGACTGGAACGTGCCCGTCGGCGGCATGGGCGCGCTCACCGGCGCCCTCGCCCAGGCTGCCCGCGCGGCGGGCGCCGAACTCGCCACCGACCACGAGGTCATCCACATCGAGTCGGACGGACAGAGCGCCGAGGTCACGTACCGCACGCCCGAGCGCGAAGCCACCGTCGCCGCACGGCACGTCCTGGTCAACGCCTCGCCGCAGGAGCTCGCCGCCCTCGTCGGCGACACGCCCCCCGACCCTGCCGAGGGCGCCCAGCTCAAGGTCAACATGCTGCTCGAACGCCTGCCGAGACTGCGCGACACCTCGGTGGACCCGCACGAGGCCTTCGCCGGGACCTTCCACATCGGCGAGGGATACGGGGAGCTGGCAACCGCGTACGTCCAGGCCGCGGCCGGAGAGCTGCCCTCCGCACCACCGTCCGAGATCTACTGCCACTCCCTCACGGACCCCAGCATCCTCGCCCCCGACCTCGTCGAGCGCGGCTTCCAGACCCTCACGCTCTTCGGACTGCACACGCCCGCGCGTCTCTTCGCCCACGACAACGACGCCGTACGGGCCGAACTGCTCAAGTCGACCCTGGCGCAGCTGGACGCCCACCTGGCCGAGCCCCTCGCCGACTGCCTGGCCACCGACGCGGACGGCAGCCCCTGCATCGAGGCCAAGACCCCGCTCGACCTGGAACGCGACCTGCGTCTGCCCGGCGGCAACATCTTCCACCGCGACCTCGCCTTCCCCTACGCCCAGGACGACACCGGGCGCTGGGGCGTGGAGACGCGGCACGCGAACGTTCTGCTGTGCGGGGCGGGCGCCGTGCGCGGCGGCGGGGTCAGCGGCATCCCCGGGCACAACGCGGCGATGGCCGCGCTGGGGGAGTAGCGGGCCTCAGTCGGCCGAGGGAGCCCACCCCACCGCCTCGATGCGCGCCGCGTCGGCGGGCCGCGCCTCGTCGAAGACCGTACGGCGGCCGTCCTCGACCCGCAGCCCGTCGGCGTACGCGCCACGCCCCACGTAGAGCTGATCCGTCGCGTACCGCCAGCGAAGGCGCACCCGCTCGCCCCGCAGCTGCGAGAGGTCCGCGGTGAGCCGGTGCCAGACGCGCCCCGACCAGCCGGAAGCGGTGCCGTCGGGGTGCGGGCGAGGATCCGAGCCCCTGTGCCGCGTCGTGAAAGGCACCGGCTGCCACGTCGCGCCGTCGTCGCGCGAGGCCTCCAGGGACAGCTGGTCGGAGCCAGGCTCTGTGTCCCACCACAGCTCGCACCGCAGCGTCGCCCGGTCCGTGGTGAGGGTGAGCGGCGGCAGGGTGAGGGTGGCGGATGCCGCGTTCGCCATGCCGGAGAACCACGCGGTGCGCCCGTGCGTGGGACGTACCGGAACGGCGCGTGCCATACGGTTCGCCGTCGCCACCCGGGGCGCCGAGCCGGAGCGCCAACTGCGCACCGGGTGGACGGAGTTGCCGAGGACGACGAGGAAGGAGTCGGTCGTCGGGTCCAGGACGAGGGACGTGCCGGTGAATCCCGTGTGGCCCGCGGTGCGCGGCGTCGCCATCGCGCCCATGTACCAGTGCTGGTAGAGCTCGAAGCCCAGGCCGTGCTCGTCGCCGGGGAAGGCGGTGTTGAAGTCGGTGAACATCAGCTTCACGGACTTCTCGGAGAGGATGCGGGCGTGGCCGTAGACCCCGCCGTTGAGCAGCGTGCGCCCGAGGATCGCGAGGTCCCAGGCGCAGGAGAAGACGCCCGCGTGCCCCGCGATCCCGCCGAGGCCGAAGGCGTTCTCGTCGTGCACCTCGCCCCACACCATGCCGCGGTCAAGGCCCGACCAGGGCAGCCGGGCGTCCTCGGTGGCGGCGATCTTCGGCTGCCAGGCGGCGGGCGGGTTGTAGCGGGTGCGGTGCATTCCGAGCGGAGCGGTGATCTCGTCGTGGAGCAGTGCGTCCAGACGGCGGCCCGTGATTTCTTCGAGGACCAGCTGGAGGGAGATCAGGTTCAGGTCGGAGTACAGATACTTGGTGCCCGGCGGGTTGAGGAGCGCCTCCTGCCAGATGAGGCGCAGTTGGCCCTCGCGCGTGGGCTCCTTGTACAGGGGGATCCAGGCGCGGAATCCCGAGGTGTGGGTGAGGAGCTGGCGGACGGTGACGTCCTGTTTGCCGGCGCCCCCGAAGTCGGGGAGGTACGTGGCGACCTTCGCCTCGAGCTCCAGCTTGCCGCGCTCGATCTGCTGCACCGCGAGCAGTGAGGTGAACAGCTTGGAGACCGAGGCGAGATCGAAGACGGTGTCCTTGGCCATCGCGATCTGCCGGTCGGCCGGCAGCTCGGTTCCGGTGTCGGTCTTCTCGTCGTACGCCGCATAGCGCACCGCCTTGCCGATGGGCTGGTGCAGCGCGACCGTGCCGCCGCGGCCCGCGAGCAGGACGGCGCCCGCGTACCAGGGGTGCTTGGGCGAGGGGTCGAGGAACTTCTCGGCGTCGGCGACCAGTTGCCGCAGATGCCCGGCGAGCAGCCCGGCACGCTCGGGGGTGCCGGGACGCAGCGTCGGACGCCCGGCGCCGGTCGCGGAGCCCGTCGCGGCAGAGCCCGCCGCCGCTGCGGCAGGACCCGCCGGGAACGGGACAAGGGCCAGCGCGCCGCCCAATGCCACTACCCGCGCGCCCAGTTGGCGTCGGCTGAGACCGCCGCCCGCTCTGTCCGCCGCCCCGCTGTCCTCGGCCATGACCGTTCCCCTCCTGAAACTCTCCCGCACTGAAATTATCTTTCGGGATCACAAGAAACTGCTGAAACTTTCATGTCAGCGCAGAGTCCTGTCAACCACGGGCGCCCGGCAAAGATCTGACACTGCATCAGAAAATCTCTTCCGTCGTCCGGACGGCTGCGGCATCCTGCGGCCATGCAGACAGACCTGAGCAGGAAACTGGGGATCGAGCACGCCATCTTCGGCTTCACGCCCTTCCCGGCGGTGGCGGCCGCCATCAGCAGGGCGGGCGGATTCGGTGTGCTCGGCGCGGTCCGCTACACGGCGCCCGAAGAGCTGGCCCGGGATCTCGACTGGATGCAGGAGCACGTCGATGACCGGCCCTACGGACTCGATGTCGTGATGCCCGCGAAGAAGGTCGAGGGGGTGAGCGAGTCCGATGTCGAGGCGATGATCCCCGAAGGCCACCGGCAGTTCGTCAAGGACACCCTCGGTAAGTACGGCGTACCCGAACTGGCCGAAGGCGAAGCTTCCGGCTGGCGCATCACCGGATGGATGGAGCAGGTCGCCCGCAACCAGCTCGACGTCGCCTTCGGATATCCGATCAAGCTGCTCGCCAACGCGCTCGGTTCACCGCCCGCCGACGTCATCCAGCGCGCCCACGACCACGACGTACTGGTCGCCGCGCTCGCGGGCAGCGCCCGGCATGCGCAGAAGCACGCGGACGCGGGCATCGACATCGTCGTCGCGCAGGGCTACGAGGCGGGCGGCCACACCGGCGAGATCGCCTCCATGGTCCTGACACCGGAAGCCGTCGAGGCCGTGGCGCCGCTGCCGGTGCTCGCGGCGGGCGGCATCGGGAGCGGCGACCAGATCGCGGCGGCGTTCGCGCTCGGCGCGCAGGGCGTGTGGCTCGGCTCTCTCTGGCTCACCACGACAGAGGCCGACATGCACTCGCGGGCGCTCACCGAGAAGCTCCTGGCGGCGGGCTCGGGCGACACGGTCCGCTCGCGCGCCCTCACGGGCAAACCCGCACGCCAGCTGCGCACCGAATGGACCGACGCCTGGGACGACCCGGACGGACCCGGCACGCTGCCCATGCCGCTGCAAGGGCTTCTGGTCGCCGAGGCGGTCTCGCGCATCCAGAAGTACGAGGTCCAGGCGCTGCTCGGCACGCCGGTCGGGCAGATCGTCGGCCGGATGAACAGCGAACGCAGCGTCCAGGTGGTCTTCGACGAGCTGACCCGCGGTTTCGAGCGCGCCATCGACCGTGTGAACCGCATAGCCGGACGCGACTGACGAGACGACGCCGGTCGCGACTGACGAGACGACGGAGGAGAGGTCCTTATGAGCAGTACGCCGGGCAGTACGCCCCCCAACGGTTTCTGGGCGCAGGCCGAAGCGGACCCGGACCGCACGGTACTGATCGCACCTGACGGCGAGGAGTGGACCGCGCGGCGCCTGCACGCGGCGACCAACCAGCTCGTCCACGGGCTGCGCGCCGCGGGCCTCGAACGCGGTGACGCCTTCGCCGTCGTGCTGCCCAACGGCGTCGAGCTCCTCACCGCGTATCTGGCGGCCTCGCAGGCCGGTCTCTATCTCGTCCCGGTCAACCACCACCTGGTCGGACCCGAGATCGCCTGGATCGTCGCCGACTCCGGGGCCAAGGTGCTCATCGCGCACGAGCGGTTCGCGCAGGCGGCGACCCACGCCGCCGACGAGGCGAAGCTCCCGGCCACCCACCGTTACTCGGTGGGTGAGGTTTCCGGCTTCCGCCCGTACGCCGAACTCCTCGCCGGACAACCGGAGTCCGCGCCCGGCCAACGCACCCTCGGCTGGGTCATGAACTACACCTCGGGCACCACGGGACGCCCGCGCGGCATCCGGCGCCCGCTGTCGGGGAAGCTCCCCGAGGAGTCCTACCTAGGCGGCTTCCTCGGCATCTTCGGCGTCAAGCCCTTCGACGGCAACGTGCACCTCGTCTGCTCGCCGCTCTACCACACCGCGGTCCTCCAGTTCGCGGGCGCCGCCCTGCACATCGGCCACCCCCTGGTCCTGATGGACAAGTGGACGCCCGAGGAGATGCTCCGCCTCATCGACACGTACAAGTGCACGCACACCCACATGGTGCCCACCCAGTTCCACCGCCTCCTCGCGCTGTCGGACGCGACGAAGGCGGCGTACGACGTGTCGTCGATGCGCCACGCCATCCACGGCGCCGCGCCCTGCCCCGACCACGTCAAACGGGCGATGATCGAGTGGTGGGGCGAGTGCGTCGAGGAGTACTACGCGGCCAGCGAGGGCGGCGGCTCCTTCGCCACCGCGCAGGACTGGCTGAAGCGGCCCGGCACCGTCGGCAAGGCGTGGCCCATCAGCGAACTCGCCGTCTTCGACGACGACGGCAATCGGCTGGCTCCGGGTGAACTCGGCACCGTCTACATGAAGATGAGCACCGGCGGGTTCTCGTACCACAAGGACGAGTCCAAGACGAAGAAGAACCGCATCGGCGACTTCTTCACGGTCGGCGACCTCGGCTACCTCGACGAGGACGGCTACCTCTACCTCCGCGACCGCAAGATCGACATGATCATCTCGGGCGGTGTCAACATCTACCCCGCGGAGATCGAGTCCGCGCTGCTCACCCACCCCGCCGTCGCGGACGCCGCCGCGTTCGGCATCCCGCACGACGAGTGGGGCGAGCAGGTCAAGGCGGTCGTGGAGGTGGCGGACGGCCACACGGCGGGCGACGCGCTCGCCGCCGACATCCTCGACCACTGCGAGCGCCAACTCGCGGGCTACAAGCGCCCCAAGAGCGTCGACTTCATCGAGACCATGCCACGCGACCCGAACGGAAAGCTCTACAAGCGACGGCTGCGGGAGCCTTACTGGGAGGGACGGGAGCGGACGCTGTAAAGCGCCCTCAGGGGCGCGGGGAACTGCGCGACAAGCCCCCACCGGCCCGCAGGAACAACACGAAGCAGGGCCACCCGCGTCGAGCTCGACGCGGGTGGCCCTGTGTCAGTCAACGCGGCACGGCAGCCCCCCGCACCTTGACCACCTTCAGCCCAGGATCACGCAGAATATCCGCCTCGCAGAACCGAGAAGTGACCCAGCGTTCATCGGAGTACAACCGCGTCTGATCGCGATAGTGCGGCGAGTTCGGATTCGACGACTGCGAGTAGGTGAGAAGCGTGCGCGCCTGCGGGCAGCGCCCCTTGTCCCAGCCGACCGCCTGGATGTGGCTCGACCCGTGCGCGACCTCGGTGTAGCCGCCGCCCTTCGCGTCCCAGACCGGCTCGACCTTGTTCCACACGCCGATCGACTCCGTGCCGCCGGAGACCGGCAGCCGCTCCGAGCCGCGTACGACGAACTGGTTCCTGCCCAGCGGCGCGTCGAGCGCGATGCCCGCCCCGCTCAGCTCGGTCACCGCGTCGGCGAGCGCGGTCGCGAAGCCCGGCGCGGCCGTGTTGAGGGTGTTCGGGGTACGCACCGGGTCCGTGGCGGAGAACGGCACCTTCCACAGCTGGGCGTTCGGCACGGCGACGACGAGCTTGCGCCAGAACCGGTCGAAGAGCAGCGCCCCCCTGCTGTCCGTGTTCATGCTGCGATCCCAGGCCTTGAGGACGGCACAGGCCTTGCGTACGTCGACGGACCGCCCGTCGCTGCCGGTCGCGGCGCCGCCGGGCAGCGCGGCACACGCGCGTGCCGCGTCGGCGGCGGCCAGGTCGCCCGCGGGCGCCCTGTTCGCGAACTGCTGCTTCTGGAGGTCCTTGACCGTCAGGCCGCCCTTCTTCGCCATCTTGGCGACATCCTCGACGGCGCCGCGCGTCCGCATGGAGCGCTGCGTGCCGATCGTGCCGAAGACCCGCTCGTAGCCCGTGATCGGCTGCTCGGCGTTGGTGAGCCAGGCGCTGTCGTTGGAGTTCTCCGCGTACGGGGCGTCTCTGAGGGTGGGCATCTTCGACGGGCCGAAGACGCCGGGCTGGACAGCGTCCTTGTCCGAGCCGAGCGCGCAGTCGCTCCGCGAGCCGTCGAGCACGGCCACGCCCGACGCCGGGTACGTCACCTTGCCCAGACCGGTGGAGCAGCGCTCGGCCAGGTCGTCGGTGATGCGGGGAAGGACCTGGGACTGGCTGAGGAGCGAGTGGCCCTTGCGGTCGGCGGCCACGGTGTTGACCCAGGGGAGGCCCTGGGTGTCGCGCAGGGCCTTCAGGATGCCGTCGGTGGAGCGGGCCTTGCCGAAGCCGAGGTCGGTGTCGCTGCCGCGCATGTTCGTGGCGTTGGGGTCGTTCAGGGCGTACGCGGTCTTCGCCGACCAGGGCAGCGGGAGCTGGGCGCCGAGGTCGGTGGTGACCGGACCGTACCGCGTCCACCACTGCGTGCGGGTCACCGGAGCGCCGTTCTTGACCGGCACCTCGACCGTCCGCTTCGTCATCTTCTCCGGCTTGCCGTCCACCAGGTAGGTGGTGGGGTCGGCCGGATCCAGTGTGAGCTGATGCAGGTTGAGGGTCACGCCGGACGCCACCGTGTGACTCCACGCCACATCGCCGTTGAAGCCGATGTTGACGACGCTCGTACCGACCAGGGAACCGCCCGAGACGTTCAGCTCACCGGGGATGGTCTGCTGCGACTGCCAGAAGCGGCGGCCACCCTGCCAGGGGTAGTGCGGATTGCCGAGCAGCAGGCCCTTGCCGTTCGCGGTGGTCCTCCCGCTGAACGCGACGGCGTTGGAACCCATGACGGCCTCGTCGGCCGAGAAGAGCTTGCGCGCCTCCTTCGCGGTGCGCTCGGGGTCAGGTGCGCGGTCCGGGGCGGTCGCGCTCGGCGGCCGCGCCGCGGTGATGCCGTCTATGCCGCGCCCCTGACCGCCCAGAACCTGGACGGCGAAGCCCTGCCGGGCCACGTCCAGAGCGGTGATCGGGCGCAGCCACTTGGCGCCCTCGCAGGCCGGGTCGGTGACGCGGTTCTGCTTCAGCCAGGCGTTGTAGCCGGCCGCGAAGCCGCGCATCAGCTTCTTCGACGTGGCGCTCGGCCCTGCGGGGGCGGGCTGCTCGAGAAGCTTCTCCACCGTGTGCGTGTCGCGGACGCCGCCGAAGTAGAGGTCGCTGGAGAGGTTCGTGGTCGCCGATGACAGCGAGCCGTCGGGCTTGCCGTCGGCGCCGAAGTAGCGTGAGCGCTCGCCGCGCACGGTGGCGTAGCCCTCGGCGAGGGTGCACACCTGGTCGGTGGCCTGCGCCCAGCCGGTGCCGAAGCCGAGGTTCTCGTAGTCCTTGGCGAGGATGTGCGGAATGCCGTACTGGGTGTAGCGGACGGTGGCGGACAGGCCGCCGCCCGACGGGCGGGCGTCGCCGCGCGCTTGTGCCGCGCCCGCCGTGGCGGCGGACGACGGCAGAAACGCCGCGGCGGTCAACAGACTGATTCCCAGGGCCGTCAGGCGTCTGATACGGGTACGCATGGTGCCTCCCAACTGGTGTGATCGAAGGGGCGGTTGAGCGTACCAACCGGTATGTCACTTGATCGAGTACCGGAACGGGCCCAGTTCGTGTCCGGTTCGTGCCCCGTCCGGAGCCTTGACCGGCGTGACGCGTGCGGCTCAGGATCACGCCATGACAGGTGTACGCAGCAATACGGTCGACGGGGTCCTTCGGCGGAGCGCGCGGCGCGTGCCGGGGCGAGTGGCTCTGCGCTACGGCGAGCGGGCTTGGACTTACGCGGAACTGGACTCGGCCGTTTCGCGCGGGGCCCAGGTGCTGCGCGAGGCGGGTCTCGGCCACGGCGACCGTGTCGGCGCCTACGCCCACAACTCGGACGCCTATCTCATCGGCTTCCTGGCCTGCTCGCGGGCGGGCCTGGTCCATGTGCCGGTCAACCAGAACCTCGTCGGCGACGACCTGGCGTACATCGTGGGCCAGTCGGGCAGCTCCCTGGTACTCGCCGATCCGGATCTCGCCCCGCGCCTCCCCGGCGACGTACGCGTTCTCGCCCTGCGCGACGCGGACGACTCACTGCTCGCGCGGCTCTCGGCCGCACCGGCGTACGACGACGGTGCGGAGCCGGGTGCGGACGACCTGGCCCAGCTGCTCTACACCTCCGGCACCACCGCCCTCCCCAAGGGCGCGATGATGACGCACCGCGCCCTCGTGCACGAGTACGTCAGTGCCATCACCGCCCTCGACCTCAAGGAGACGGACAAGCCCGTCCACGCGCTGCCGCTCTACCACTCGGCGCAGATGCACGTCTTCCTGCTGCCGTACTTGGCTGTGGGCGCCGAGAACACGATCATCGACGCACCCGACGCCGAACGCATCTTCGACCTTGTCGAGGCGGGCCGCGCCGACAGCCTCTTCGCGCCGCCGACCGTATGGATCGGCCTCTCGAACCACCCCGGCTTCGCGACCCGTGACCTCGGCGCCCTGCGCAAGGCCTACTACGGCGCGTCGATCATGCCCGTGCCCGTCCTGGAGCGGCTGCGCGCACGGCTGCCGTCGCTCGGCTTCTACAACTGCTTCGGGCAGAGCGAGATCGGCCCCCTCGCCACGGTCCTCGGGCCCGACGAGCACGAGGGGCGGATGGACTCCTGCGGACGCCCCGTCCTGTTCGTCGAGGCGCGGATCGTCGACGAGCGCGGCCTCGAGGTGCCCGACGGCACGCAGGGCGAGGTCGTCTACCGGTCACCGCAGTTGTGCGAGGGCTACTGGGACAAGCCCGAGGAGACCGAGGAGGCGTTCCGTGGCGGCTGGTTCCACTCCGGGGACCTCGCCGTGCGGGACGAGGACGGCTACTTCACGGTCGTCGACCGGGTGAAGGACGTCATCAACTCCGGCGGTGTCCTCGTCGCGTCGCGCCAGGTCGAGGACGCGCTCTACACCCACGAGCGGGTCGCGGAGACGGCAGTGATCGGCCTGCCGGACGAGCGCTGGATCGAGGCGGTCACCGCCGTCGTCGTACGCAGCGGAGACGTCACCGAAGCCGAACTCATCGACCACGCGCGCGAGAAGCTCGCCCACTTCAAGGCGCCCAAACGGGTCCTCTTCGTGGACGAGCTGCCGCGCAACGCGAGCGGGAAGATCCTCAAGCGCGAGCTGCGGGACCGGTTCAGCGCGTCGTAGCTCCAAGTTCCCGCGTCGTAGGAGTTACTTCTCGCGCAGGTCCACGATCCGCTTGAACTTGCCCACCGACCGCTCGATCGTCTCCGGATCGACGATCTCGACCGCCACCGAGACGCCGATGCCGTCCTTCACCGCCGACGCGATCTCCCGGGCCGCCGCAGCGCGCCGCTCGGGAGTCGTGTCCGCGCGGGACTCGGCCCGGACCGTCAGCGCGTCCATGCGGCCCTCGCGGGTCAGGCGCAGCTGGAAGTACGGCGCGACTCCCGGGGTCCGCAGGACGATCTCCTCCACTTGCGTGGGAAAGAGGTTCACGCCGCGCAGGATCACCATGTCGTCCGAGCGGCCCGTGATCTTCTCCATCCGGCGGAAGGTCCGTGCGGTGCCGGGCAGGAGGCGGGTCAGGTCGCGGGTGCGGTAGCGGATGACGGGCATGGCCTCCTTGGTGAGGGAGGTGAAGACCAGCTCGCCGCGCTCGCCGTCCGGGAGCACCTCGCCGGTGATCGGGTCCACCACCTCCGGATAGAAGTGGTCCTCCCAGATGTGCAGGCCGTCCTTGGTCTCCACGCACTCCTGGGCGACTCCGGGGCCGATGACCTCGGAGAGCCCGTAGATGTCGACGGCGTCGATCGCGAACCGCTCCTCGATCTCGCGGCGCATCTCCTCCGTCCACGGCTCGGCGCCGAAGATGCCGACCTTGAGGGACGTGGTGCGCGGGTCGACTCCCTGGCGCTCGAACTCCTCCAGGAGCGTCAGCATGTACGAGGGGGTCACCATGATGATCTCGGGGCGGAAGTCCTGGATCAGCTGGACCTGGCGCGCCGTCATGCCGCCGGATGCGGGAATCACCGTGCAGCCAAGACGCTCGGCCCCGTAGTGCGCGCCGAGGCCGCCGGTGAACAGGCCGTAGCCGTACGCCACATGGACCTTGTGCCCGGGGCGTCCCCCTGCCGCGCGGATCGAGCGGGCCACGACGTCCGCCCACATCGACAGGTCCTGCTCGGTGTAACCGACGACCGTGGGCCGGCCCGTCGTGCCGCTGGACGCGTGCAGGCGCCGTACCTCCGACTGCTCGACAGCGAACATCCCGAAGGGGTAGTTGTCCCGCAGATCGGTCTTGGCCGTGAACGGGAAGCGAGCCAGGTCGCCGAGCGTCCGGCAGTCCTCGGGGCGCAGGCCCGCTTTGTCGAACGCCGCCCGGTAGAAGGGCACGTTCTCGTAAGCGTGCAGCAGGGTGTCTTGCAGGCGCTCCAACTGCAGCGCTTCCAGCTCCTCGCGCCCGAGGCGCTCCGCGGGGTCCAGCATCGCCGTCATATGGAGTTTCTCCCGTCCCAAACGGGCGACCGATCATTCGGTCGTGGATCTTCTGTCGAGCTCAGTAATCCAGCCCTGGGAGCGGCCGTCAAGAGATCGCGCACGGCCGCTTGAGCTGGGGCGCTACGGTCGAACGACATTGTCCTGTGCCGTGCGGGCCGCGTGGCGACCCGGCCGTGATTCCGCTTCGTGCTCGTCACCGGTCGTGGAAGGTCGTGGTCGCCTCCAGCGCGGCGCGTTCGGTCGTCACGCGGTTCACCGGCGCGGTCTCATCGGCATAGCCGAAGGAGATGCCCACGAGCAGCTTGCCTCCGGTGACGCCGAGCTCGCCTCGCACCGTGTCGGCGTAGAAGCTCAGGAGTCCCTGCGGGCAAGTGTCCACGCCGTACGCGGTCATCGCCAGGAGCAGGGTCTGCATGTAGGCGCCGACGTCGGCGGCAAGGCGTGTCGCGCCGTCTCCGTCGACGAACAGGAACGCCGCGTGCGGCGCGCCGTAGAAGCGCAGGCTCTCCGCGTCGTAGGCCGCACGTGCGGCGTGGTCTTCAGGGCCTATGTCCAGCGCTCCGTACAGCTCGGCTCCGAATGTGGCACGGCGCGCCTTGTGCACCTGCGCGTACATGTCCTCGGAGTACGGAAGGTCCGCCGAGACGCGCTTCTCGGCGTGGGCCGCCTCCAGGGCGTTCGCCAGGCGCTCGCGCGCCGCGCCGCTCACCACCTCCACCTGCCACGGCTGGGCGTTGGAGTTGGACGGCGCGGTGCCGGCCAGCGAGAAGATCGCCCGCATCGTGTCCGCGGGCACGGCGTCCGGACGGAACGCGCGTGTCGCGTGACGGCCGCGTATCAGCTTCTCCGCGCAGCCGCTCAGCTCGGTGGGGGTGGTGAGGGTGGTGGGGGTCGGCCTGCTCATGGAGTGCTCCTCGGTGACGGCTTAAGTAAACGGGATCGTTTACATGAGATGACCTTAGCCCGTCGATCCCGCCGAAGTAAACGCGCACGTATACTTGCCTCATGGACACGACGGCTACCGCACCTCGAAAGCGGGGAGGACGTGGGGGACGGGAGCGCATCCTGGTCGCCGCCGCCCAGCTGTTCGCGGTCCAGGGGATCAACGCGACCGGTATGGAACAGATCGCCGAGCAGGCCCCTGTCTCCAAGCGCACGCTCTACGCGCACTTTCGGACCAAGAGCGACCTGGTCGTCGCCCACCTCCAGGAACTCGCGTCGTCGGGCGCCACTCTGGAGAGCGTGCTGACCTGCGAGGACATTTCGCCGCGGGAACGGATCCTCGGACTGTTCGACCAGCCTGCGGCGGACATGGCTCCGGTGCGCGGATGCCCGTTCATCGATGCCGCCGCGGAGTTCCCCGACCCCGAGAGCGCGGTCCACTCGTACGCACGCGAACAGAAGCTGCGGATGGTTCAGCTGGTCACCGCATCGGTGAAGGAGCTTGGCTGCCGGGAACCCGCCGCACTCGCCGAACAACTGGTCACCCTCGCGGACGGGGCGGCCAGCCGCGCGATGGTGCTGAACGAAGCGGACTACGGCCGGTACGCGCGAGCTGCGGCAGAGGTCCTGCTCGACCGTGCTCTCCCGGCCGCGAGCTGAGGAACAGGGCCTCTCCGGCGGGTGATCGTACGATGGGCGGCGGTCGCCGGCCGCTGCCGTGCGCCAGGTCGATCAGGGGAATCACTGTGCGAATTACTTCGTCCGCAGGGCGTCTGCTCACCACTGGAGCCGTGGCGGTGGCTCTGCTCGCCGGGGCAGCGGCCGGTGCCGTTGCCGCTGCCCCGGCGTCCGTCGCCTCCGCGGGGCCGTACGCCCGGCTCCACCCGTTGGTCGACCTCGCCGCCCAGCGCCTGGCCACCGCCGACCTTGTCGCCGCCGCGAAGTACGGTACCGAAAGCCCCATCGACGACCCTGCCCGTGAGCAGCAGGTTCTGGACGATGTCGCCCGGCAGGCGCGGGAGTTGGGTGCCGATCCCGAGGCGACCGTGCGGATCTTCCGGGACCAGATCGAGGCCAACAAGGTCGTGCAGCGGGAGCTGCACCGGCGGTGGGACGCGGATCCGGCGCAGGCGCCGACGCCGGAGGAGCGGCCTGACCTCGCGGAGGTGCGCAAGGAGATCAACCGGGTGAACGGGGAGTTGGTGCGGGGGATCGCCGACTCTCCGTCGGCGCGCTCCGCACCCTCTTGCCGTGGGCTGTTGGCCGTGGCCGGTCTGCGGGTTCGCCATGAGCGGCAGCTTGATGTGGTGCACACCGTGGCTTTGGGGCGGGCGTTGCCGTCTGTTTGTGCGGGGTGACGGTCTCTTCCGGTCGCCGCTTCGCGGCGGACTCTTCCCGCCCGCCCACCCGTTACCGCCTCTCAGTTGCCCTTCGCCGCCACCGACTTCGCCCACCTGTAGTCCGCCTTGCCGCTCGGTGAGCGCTGGATCTCCGGGGTGAAGACCGCGGCACGCGGGATCTTGTAACCGGCAAGGCGGGTACGGCAGTGGGTCTGGATGGCTTCGAGGTCCAACGGAGCCGCCCCGTCACGGAGTTGGACGACCGCGGCGACGCGGTTGCCCCAGCGCTCGTCGGGGACGCCGGTGACCAGCGCGTCGTACACGTCCGGATGCGACTTCAGAGCCTGCTCGACCTCCTCCGGATACACCTTCTCGCCCCCGGTGTTGATGCACTGCGAGCCCCGGCCGAGGACGGTGACGATGCCGCCCTCGTCGACGGTGGCCATGTCCCCGAGCAGCACCCACCGCTCGTCGCCCTTCTGGAAGAAGGTCTCGGCGGTCTTCGCCGGGTCGTTGTAGTAGCCGAGCGGCACATGGCCGCGCTGGGCCAGACGGCCGATCTCGCCCACCGCCACCGGCTCGTGCGTGACCTGATCCACCACCTGCGTACGTTCGTTGACCTCCAGACGGAAGCCCTTCTCCGGGCCCGAGTCCTCCGTCGCCTTGCCGTTGGAGCCGGACTCGGACGAGCCGAAGTTGTTCAGGAGGAGCACGCTCGGCGCGAGCTCCTGGAACTGGGCACGCACCGTCTCCGACATGATCGCCCCGGAGGACGAGACGCTGAAGAGCGAGGACAGGTCGGTGCCCTTGAGCGGTCCGTGCAGGGCGTCGATGAGGGGCCTGAGCATCGCGTCGCCGACCAGCGAGACGCTGGAGACCTTCTCCCGTTCGATCGTGCGGAGCACCTCTTCAGGGACGTACTTGCGGTGAATGGCCACCCGCTGGCCGTAGTTGAAGGCGATGAACGACGTCAGCGTCGACGTGCCGTGCATCAGCGGGGGAGTGGGGAAGAACGTGATGCCGGGGCCGCCCGCGGCGACGCGCTCCGCCAGTTCCTGGGGCCGCTTGACCGGCTCACCCGCGGGCTCGCCGCCGAAGAGCCCGGCGAAGAACAGGTCCTCCTGACGCCACATGACGCCTTTGGGCATACCCGTGGTGCCGCCGGTGTAGATGATGAACAGGTCGTCGGCCGAGCGCGCCGCGAACCCGCGATCCGGTGAACCCGCAGCCTCCGCCCGGGCGAAGGCGACCACGTCAAGGGCGGGGGCGTCGGCGGGCGGAGTTCCCACCCGCACCAGATGCCGGAGCTTCTGGGTGCGCGGCTGCGCGGCGGCGACCCGCTCGGTGAACTCCGCGTCGAAGACGAGCGCGGCGAGGTCCGCGTCACGGTAGAGGTAGACCAACTCCTCTTCCACGTAGCGGTAGTTGACGTTGACCGGGACGATGCGTGCCTTCAGGCAGGCGAGCACCGTCTGCAAGTACTCGACGCCGTTGTAGAGATGGAGCCCCAGATGTTCGCCGGGCTTCAGACCGCTGTCGATCAGGTGGTGCGCGAGGCGGTTGGCGGCCCGGTCGAGCTCGGCGTACGTCAGCCTGCTTTCCGCCCCGGTTCCGGGGTGATCGATGTACACGAGCGCCTCGCGGTCGGGGACCACGTCGACGACCGATTCGAACAGGTCGGCAAGGTTGTACTCCACCGCTCCTCCTGACCCCGGCGTCATCTCTTCTGGCGGTCATCAGAGCAGAGGCACCCACAAGTGTGAAGGGTCCTCGTTCAAGAAATCTGACTGACTGTCAGAAAACTATTGAACTGGCTCCCCGCCTACTGCAACCTGTTCCAGGTCCGAAGCCGACAGCAGGCGGTCAGGGAGGTAGCACGGCTATGGGTGGGACGGAACATCTCGCTGTGCAGCGCGAAGGCGCCACACTGATACTCACGCTCAACAGGCCGGAGGCGAAGAACGCGCTCTCGCTGCCGATGCTGGTGGGCCTCTACGACGGATGGGTGGCCGCCGACGAGGACGACGCGATCCGCTCCGTCGTGCTCACCGGAGCGGGCGGCGCGTTCTGCGCGGGCATGGATCTCAAGGCCCTCGCGGGCAAGGGGATGGACGGTGAGCAGTACCGGGACCGGATGAAGGCCGACCCCGATCTGCACTGGAAGGCGATGCTGCGCCACCACCGCCCGCGCAAACCCGTCATCGCCGCCGTCGAGGGGTACTGCGTCGCCGGTGGCACGGAGATCCTCCAGGGCACGGACATCCGCGTCGCGGGCGAGTCCGCGACCTTCGGCCTCTTCGAGGTCAAGCGCGGCCTGTTCCCGATCGGCGGCTCGACCGTGCGCCTCCCGCGCCAGATCCCCCGTACGCACGCCCTGGAGATGCTGCTCACCGGGCGCCCCTACTCGGCGGCCGAGGCCGCGTCGATCGGCCTCGTCGGCCATGTCGTCCCGGACGGCACCGCCCTGGAGAAGGCCCTCTCCATCGCCGAGCAGATCAACGCCTGCGGGCCACTCGCCGTCGAGGCGGTGAAGGCGTCCGTGTACGAGGCCGCGGAGATGTCCGAGACGGACGGGCTCGCGGCGGAGCTGAAGCGGGGGTGGCCGATCTTTGACACCGCCGATGCGAAGGAGGGCTCCAGAGCCTTTGCGGAGAAACGTGACCCCGAGTTCCGGCGGGCCTAGGCCGACATCCGCCTGCCGGCCGGTGGGGGCTGGTCGCGCAGTTCCCCGCGCCCCTTTGGGGCGCCCCCTCGGGGCGCCCTCCTCTCGCTCAGAAACGGAGTTCTGCTCATGGCATCCGCTCCCTCCCCCGAAGTGCTGCGTGCGCCCCTGGTTCTTGAGTTTCCCTTCACCCGGTCCCTCGGGCCCGTGCAGAGCGCGTTTCTGACCGGGCTGCGTGAACGCACCGTGCTCGGTGTGAAGGCCGAGGACGGCAGGACACTCGTGCCGCCCGTCGAGTACGACCCCGTGACCGCCGAAGAGATACGTGACCTGGTCGAGGTCGGCGCCACCGGAACCGTCACCACCTGGGCCTGGAACCACGAACCCCGCAGGGGGCAGCCCCTGGAGACGCCCTTCGCCTGGGTCCTGGTGAAGCTCGACGGCGCCGACACCGCCCTGCTGCACGCCCTGGACGCGCCGGATCCCGACGCCGTCAGGACCGGCATGCGCGTCCGGATCCGCTGGGCCGCCGAACGCACCGGCGCCATCACCGACATCGCCTGCTTCGAAGCGTACGACGGACCGGAGGGGAGCGAATTCGGTCCGCACGGCGGTGAGTTCAGCGACCCGGTCACCGGCATCGTCGCCGCGGCCCGCCTCGACTACTCCTACGCGCCGGGCCGCGCCCAGACCGCGTACATCAAGGCGCTCTCCGACCGGAAGACCGTCGGCGAGCGCTGCCCCTCCTGCCGCAAGGTCTACGTCCCGCCCCGCGGCGCCTGCCCCACCTGCGGCGTCGCCACCGCCGAGCGCGTGGAGGTCGGGCCGCGCGGCACCGTCACCACGTACTGCATCGTCAACATCAAGGCGAAGAACCTCGACATCGAAGTGCCCTACGTCTACGCGCACATCGCCCTCGACGGCGCCGACCTCGCCCTGCACGCCCGTATCGCGGGCATCCCCTACGACCAGGTGCGGATGGGCCTGCGCGTCGAACCGGTGTGGACCGAGGGCGCCCGCTTCCCCGATCACTACCGGCCCACGGGTGAGCCGGACGCCGACTACGACACGTACAAGGAGATGGTGTAAATGCCCTCCGCGAAGCCGTCCGTGATGCGGCCCGTCCGGGACATCGCCATCGTGGCCTTCGGGCAGACCGATCATTTGCGCTCCACCGACGAGCTCTCCGAGGTGGAGATGCTCATGCCGGTGCTGCACGAGGTCCTCGCCGCCACCGGCCTGAAGACCAGCGACATCGGCTTCACCTGCTCCGGGTCCTCGGACTATCTCGCGGGGCGCGCCTTCTCCTTCACCATGGCGCTCGACGGGGTCGGTGCCTGGCCGCCGATCTCCGAGTCGCACGTCGAGATGGACGGGGCCTGGGCGCTGTACGAGGCGTGGACGAAGCTGCTCACCGGCGACGCCGACACCGCGCTCGTGTACTCCTACGGAAAGTCGTCCCCCGGCTCGGTGCGTGACGTCCTGACCCGGCAGCTCGACCCGTACTACGTGGCGCCCCTGTGGCCGGACTCGGTCGCCCTGGCCGCCCTCCAGGCGCAGGCCCTGATCGACGCGGGGGACACCGACGAACCCGCGCTGGCCGGGGTGGCGTCGCGCAGCCGTCAGGACGCCTCCGCCAACTCCCATGCGCAGCTGAGGGGTTCGGTTCCGCAGGGGGATTACGTCGTACGTCCCCTGCGTACCGCAGACTGCCCGCCCATCGGTGACGGGGCCGCCGCCGTGATCCTCGCTGCGGGGGACCGGGCGCGCGAGCTGTGCGAGCGGCCCGCGTGGATCCGCGGGATCGACCACCGCATCGAGGCGCACAGCCTCGGCGTGCGCGACCTCACCGACTCGCCGTCGAGCCGTCTGGCAGCGGAGCGGGCAGGCGCCTTCGAACGGCCTGTGGACACCGCCGAGTTGCACGCGCCGTTCACCTCCCAGGAGGTCGTCCTGCGCAAGGCGCTCAAGCTGGGCGACGACGTCACGGTGAACCCGTCAGGGGGCGCGCTCGCCGCGAACCCCGTCATGGCCGCCGGTCTGATCCGGCTCGGTGAGGCCGCGGCGCGCATCCACCGGGGCGAGTCGGACCGGGCACTCGCACACGCCACGTCCGGTCCCTGCCTCCAGCAGAACCTGGTCGCCGTCCTTGAAGGAGATGCGTGATGAGTGAGGTGGGCAAGGAGCCCGTGGCCGTCGTCGGAATCGGCCAGACCAAGCACGTCGCCGCCCGGCGTGACGTCTCGATCGCAGGGCTCGTCCGCGAGGCCGCCCAAGCCGCCCTGTCCGACGCCGAGTTGACCTGGGCCGACATCGACGCGGTCGTCATCGGCAAGGCGCCGGACTTCTTCGAGGGCGTCATGATGCCCGAGCTGTACCTCGCCGACGCGCTCGGCGCGGTGGGCAAGCCCATGCTGCGCGTCCACACGGCGGGCTCCGTCGGAGGCTCCACGGCCCTTGTCGCCGCGAACCTGGTCGCGGGCCGCGTCCACGGCACCGTCCTGACCCTCGCCTTCGAAAAGCAGTCGGAATCCAACGCGATGTGGGGGCTCTCGCTCCCCATCCCCTTCCAGCAGCCGCTCCTCGCGGGCGCGGGCGGTTTCTTCGCCCCGCACGTGCGTGCGTACATGCGGCGCACCGGCGCCCCCGACGCGGTCGGCTCGCTCGTTGCGTACAAGGACCGCCGGAATGCCTTGAAGAATCCGTACGCCCACCTGCACGAGCAGGACATCACCCTGGAGAAGGTCCAGGCATCGCCCATGCTCTGGGACCCGATCCGCTACTCCGAGACCTGCCCGTCGTCCGACGGGGCCTGCGCGATGATCCTCACCGACCGTACGGGCGCGGCCCGTTCGCCTCGGCCGCCCGCCTGGATGCACGGCGGCGCCATGCGCAGTGAGCCGACGCTCTTCGCGGGCAAGGACTTCGTGTCGCCGCAGGCGGGCAAGGACTGCGCGGCCGACGTCTACCGGCAGGCGGGCGTCACGGATCCGCGGCGCGACATCGACGCCGTCGAGATGTACGTGCCGTTCTCCTGGTACGAGCCGATGTGGCTGGAAAACCTGGGCTTCGCCGAGGAGGGCGAGGGCTGGAAGCTGACCGAGTCGGGCGTCACCGAGCTGGACGGCGACCTGCCCGTCAACATGTCGGGCGGTGTTCTCTCCACCAATCCCATCGGCGCCTCGGGCATGATCCGCTTCGCCGAAGCGGCACTTCAGGTGCGCGGCCAAGCGGGCGAGCACCAGATCGACGGGGCCCGCAGGGCGCTCGGACACGCTTACGGAGGCGGCTCGCAGTTCTTCTCCATGTGGCTGGTCGGAGCAGAACCGCCCACAACCTGACGGATTCCCCGTGCCGGACAGGCGGCAGTACTCCTTCCGCGCCCTGTCCGGCACCGGAACCGAAAGCTAGGCTGTCGGCCGGACGACGCATCGGGAGGAGCACGGACGTGGCCGAAGGCACCATTCAGCAACATCCGCTCGCAGGTCAGCAGAGCCCGCTCGCGGGCTGGGACAAGCCGGAGCTCGACCTCAGCACAGCGGACTGGCAATCGGGCAGCGAGGGGCGGGGTGATGTGGAGATCGCCTTTGTCGAGGGATTCATCGCGATGCGCAACTCCGGGCGACCCGAGAGCCCGTCCCTGATCTTCACCCCGGCGGAGTGGGGAGCGTTCGTGCACGGCGCGCGTGCCGGGGAGTTCGATCTGACGTAGGCCGTGCGGGGCGTTGTGGACCCTCGTCTCCGGCTGTCGCGGCCGCTCGCGACGTGATCCGTGCTGACCTGGTGACTTTGGACTCTGCTCGCGGCTCGTCTCCTGAACGAGACTGGGGCCGACAGCAGAGCCGGTCGACCCTGGCCATGCGCCGGAGACGAGGAAGCCATGAGTTCCCAAGCGCCCGCCCGGCCTGTGGTGGTGGCCGTCGACGGATCGGCGGGCAGCGACCACGCTCTGGAATGGGCACTGACCGCGGCCCGGCTGCGGCAGGCGCCCCTGCGGATCGTGCATGTGCGGCAGTACGCGATGCCGTTGGCCGACGGTCCGTACATGCCATCCGTCGGGCACGGCCTCGACGCCGACCCGGTGGCCGACCGTGTGCGCGCGGCCCTGGAGGGGCGGGCGGAGCTGCATCCGCTGACGATCGAGGTCGTGGACGGCGCCCCCGGTCCCGACATCCCACGGCTCGGCGACGAGGCGCAGCTCCTGGTCGTCGGTTCGCGCGGACGGGGCGGCTTCGCGAGTCTGCTGCTCGGGTCGAACGGGCTTGCGTGCGCGCGGGATGCGGCGTGCCCCGTGGTGGTGGTGAGGCCGGGCGATGAGCTCACGGCGGGCGCCGAACCGTGCGTGGTGCTGGGGCTCGACGCGCTCTCGCCGCACGAGGACACCATCGGTCTCGCCTTCGCGGAAGCGGCGCTGCGGGGCGCGAAGCTCCGTGTCGTCTGTGCCTATCCCGGGCCCGTACTCGTCTACACGGCCACCGGCGACTTCGTGACCTCGGCGGAAGCGGACGCGGCGAGCGCGGCACAGTACACAGAGCTCGCGGCGGAGCAGCTGGCGCCCTTCCAGGAGCGGTATCCGAAGGTGAACGTCGAGCGGGAGATCCTGCCGGGGGACGCGGCGGCGCTCCTGGTCGAGGCGTCGCGGGACGCGGAGCTCGTGGTGGTGGGACGGCACCGGAACCGGAGGTTGCTGGGGAGGCTGCTGGGGTCGGTGACCAATGCGGTGCTGCTGCACGCGAAGGGCGCGGTGGCGGTGGTGCCGCCAGCCGTTTGACCCGCGGCTTCGAGTTGGCGGAGGCTGAAGTGCGCGCGTGCGTGAGTGCCTGCGTGGGTGCCTGCGCGGGTGCGTCAAGATGCACCAGCCAACCGCACCGCTGTGGCCGAATCGGCTCCCGGTGGTTCCCACGGGCGTAATCTGAAGTGGCTGAAGGCCAAGGCATGCGCCGCAGGAAACGCTCGGCGCACCACCTGGGCGGGGGGTGTCCCATGGTGCATCAGGGCACCAACGGTAAGCGGACCCTCTTCGAGCGCGAGAGTGAACTCGCCGCTGTCGACGAGGCGTTGAGCGAGCTGTGCGGTCTGACCCGCGACGGCTCCGAATCCGCTGACAGGCCCCGAGGCGCGCTCATCGCCTTCGCGGGGCCCGCGGGCCTCGGCAAGACCTCTCTCCTGGCCGAGACGCGACGCCGTGCCGCCGCCAAAGGCTGCACCGTGGCGCCGGCGCGCGGCAGCGACCAGGAGCAGCGGGTCGCCTTCCACGTGGCCCGGCAGCTGGTGCAGCCACTGCTCGCCTCCGTCCCCGACGCGGAACTGCGCGAGGTACTGGGCAGCTGGTACGCCATCGTCGGCCCCGCCCTCGGCCTCTGCGCCCCGCCGGACGACGCACCGCCCGACCCGCAGGGGCTGCGCGACGGGCTCGACTGGGTGCTCACCCATCTCGCCGTGCAGCGCGCCCCGTTGGTGGTCGTGATCGATGACGCGCACTGGGCCGACGCCGAGTCGCTGAGCTGGCTCTCCGCCTTCGCTCCCCGCGCGGAAGCCCTGCCGCTGCTGCTCGTCGTCGCCTACCGACCCGAGGAACTACCTGCCCAGGCAGAGGAGTTCAGAGGCCTGCCCGGCCGCGCCGGGCAGCGCCCCATCGGACTCGAACCGCTCAGCGCCACCGCCGTCGCCCGCCTCGTGCGCGACGAACTCGGCGCCCGCGCCGACGACGCGTTCTGCCGTGAATGCTGGGCGGTCACCGCGGGCAACCCGTTCGAGGCCGTGGAACTGACCGCGAAGGTGAGCGACCGCGGTCTGACCCCCGACGAGGCCGGAGCCCATCTGCTGCGCGACCTCGCCGCCGCCGTCAAGGGCAGCGGACTCGTCGCCCGTATGGAGCGGCTCGGCACCTCGACCGTCCGGTTCGCCTGGGCCTGCGCCGTCCTGGGCACCTCGATCTCCCCGGCACTGGCCGCGTCCGTCGCGGGCATCGGCGAGCGGGAGACCGCCGACTGCACCGACCGGCTGCGCCGCGCCCGCGTCCTGACCGGCGTCCACACCCTGGAGTTCGTGCACCCGCTGATCGCCACCGCCGTCTACCGCGCCATCCCCTGCGGCGTACGCGTCGCCCTGCACGGCCAGGCCGCCTGGTCCGTGGTCAACGCGGGGCTCGGCGCTTCCGCCGCCGCACGCCACCTCCTCGAAGTCCATCCCGACGGCGACACCTGGGCCGTGCAGCAACTGCGCGCCGCGGCCCGCGAGACCGTCCGCGCGGGCGCCCCCGACGCCGCCCGCCGCTATCTCGCCCGCGCCCTGCGCGAACCCCCGCCCTGGGAGGACCGGGCCGCGGTCCTCTACGAACTCGGCTGCGCGTCCCTCCTCACCGAACCGGCGACGACCGTCAACCACCTGCGCGCCGCACTCGAGGAGCCCATCACCGACCCCGCCCTGCGCCACGGCATCGTCTACCGCCTCTCCCAGGTCCTCGCCCACTCCGACCGCCTGGGCGAGGCCTCCGACACCCTCGCCCGCGAGATCCGCGTGACCACCGAGCCACGGGTACGGATCCGGATGCAGGCCGAGCAGTTCATGTGGGACGCCTTCCGGGCCGACGAGCCGGACTCGCCCGCCCGTTCACGGCGCCTGGCCCGGCTCGCCGAGCGGCTGCCAGGACGCGATCTCACCGAGCGGTACATCATCGGGCTCCGCGCCTGGGACGCGATGCTGCGCGCCGAACCCGCCGAGATTGCCGTCCGGCACGCCGAGCGCGCCCTGGTCGGCGGGCTCGGCTGGGCGGAGGAAGGCAGGGGCTTCGAAGTCCCCGTCCTGGTCGCGCTCACCTTCCTCTACGCCGACCGGCCCGGGCGGGCGGAGGAACTGTTCTCCGCCGGGATCGCCGACTTCGAGAGCCAGGGCTGGCGCGGCGCCCATCTCTCGTTCGGATACACGCTTCTCGCGTACATCCGTTTCCGCCGCGGACGCCTCGCCGAAGCCGAGGACTTCGTACGGGCCGGGCTGCGGATCGCCGAGCGGGTCGGGCCGGGAACACCCGCGCACTGGTACGCCGTCGGCATCCTCGTCGAGATCCTGCTGGCCCGTGGCCGCGTCGCCGAGGCCGCACGCACCGCCGATGAGTACGGCTTCGGAGCGCCGTTCCCCGCGGCCGTCGTCTTCCCCGACGCGCAGGCCGTGCACGGCGAACTGCTCCTGGCCCGCGGACTCACCAAGGACGCGGCGGCCGAGCTCGCCGCGGCGGGCCGCCGACTCGACCCGCGCGGCATGCGCAACCCCGCCTGGTGCCCCTGGCAGCTCCACCTCGCGCTCGCCGAGGCCGACGACGCCCCCGAGCGCGCGCTCGCCACCGCGTACGAGGCGGTCCGGCGCGCCCGCAGGTTCGCCACCGCGTCGGCGATCGGGCAGGCGCTGCGGATCACCGCCGACGTCGCGTCGGGCTCCGTACGGATCAAGCTCCTGGAGGAGTCCGTCAGCCACCTGGAGCGGTCACCGGCGGCGTACGAACTCGCCTGCGCGCTGGTCTGTCTCGGCGCCGAACTGCGCCGTGTCGGCCGCCCCAAGGATGCCGCCGATCCCCTCTACAGGGGGCTCGAAGCGGCCGTCCAGTGCGGTGCCGACGGCCTGGTCGAGCGGGCCCGCGACGAGCTGGCTGCGGCCGGCCTGCGCCCCCGTCTGCTGCACAGCACCGAGACGGACGAGCTCACCGCGCGTGAGCGTGTCGCCGCGGGGCTCGCCGTCCGCGGCGAGTCGGCCGTCCGTATCGCCGAGGAACTGCACACCGACGAGCCGGCCGTCGTCCGGCTGCTGTCCGCCGTGTACCGGAAAGTCGGAACGGATCACTCCGGTCTCGCCGCCGCACTCACGCCCCACCACCCCCGCTGACCTCGCGCTGAACACCGGCCCGCCGCGCGACCCGCGCGCGCGGACCGGCGCCGCCCCCGCGCCGACAAGCACCGCGGGCCACGTACCATTGGCGCATGTCCTTCCTCCGCCGCCGCAGCGCCGCCACCCCCGCCGGCCCGGACTTCGATGTCCTCGCCATGGACCCGGGTGACTGGCCCGGCAACCTCGGCGCGGGTCTGCTGCCCGCCCCCGACGGCAGCTGCCAGGGCGTCTTCCTGCGCTACGACCTCTTCGGCGGGCGCGGCCCCGCGATGATCATCGGCAATCTGCCCGAGGGTTCCCCGGCGCGTGAGATCGCCGACGACGAGGTGCCCTTCGAGGTGGCCCAGCTGCTGCTCGCGCTGGAGAACGACGAAGAAGTCACGGTCGTCACCACCGAGGACATGCCGGTGATGCAGGGCGACAACCTCCTCATCGTGCGCCGCCTCAAGCTCTCCGAAAGCCGCATCTCCTGCGTGCAGTTCGACCGCAGCGACGGCGTCCTGGTGACCATCGCCGCCTGGGACCGGCCGATCACCGACGATCTGTACGCCCTGCTGAAGCCGCTGCCCGCCGAGCTCTTCCAGCAGGGCTGACCCACCCGGGACTGCTGCGGGCCACGTACCCACCTCCTCTGCTGACGCTCTGCTGAGGGGGTGGGTTTTGTCATGTGCCTTGCCAGGTCAGTCATCGGACTTTTAACGTGACCGGTCATGACTCCCGGGATCTCGCGAAGAACCACGATGAAGTCCGCCGTCGGTGGCGCAGCCGCCCTTGCATCGGGCGGAGGCGCGCTCGCCGGTGTCTCGGCCGCCGCCGAGCGGCCACGCGATACATCCGATGAATCGCTGCTCTGGTACGCGGCGCCCGCCGCCGACTGGGAGCGCGAGGCCCTCCCCATCGGCAATGGCGCCCTGGGCGCCATGGTCTTCGGAACCCTCGCCTCCGAGCGGCTCCAGTTCAACGAGAAGACGCTGTGGACCGGCGGCCCGGGCTCCCAAGAGGGCTACGACCACGGCGACTGGCGCGAGGCCAGGCCCGGCACCCTCGACGCGGTCCGCAAGGAACTGGACGAGAAGGGCAGCCTCGCGCCCGATGCGGTAGCGGCCGAGCTCGGCCAGCCCCGCCGCGGCTACGGCGCCCACCAGACCTTCGGCGATCTGCACCTCGACATGGCAGGCGCTCCGGACGCGCCCGACGCCACGTACCGCCGCGCCCTCGACCTCCGCAGAGGCCTCGCGACCGTCACGTACACCCACCAACAGGTCCGCCACGAGCGGGAGTTCTTCGCCTCGTTCCCCGACGGTGTGCTCGTCGGGCGCATCGGCGCCGACCGCCCCGCGAGCGTCACCTGCACCCTGCGCCACACCTCGCCCCGTACCGACTTCACCGCGAAGGCCGACGGCGACCGGATCGTCGTACGCGGCGAACTCGCCGACAACGGGCTGAAGTTCGAGACACAGCTGCGCGTCGTGCACCAAGGCGGCACACGCACGGCGAACGCGGACGGCAGCATCACCGTCAGCGGCGCCGACCACCTCTGGTTCGCGCTCGCCGCGGGAACCGACTACGCCGACACCTACCCCGACTACCGGGGCGAGGACCCGCACACGCTCGTCACCCGCACCGTGGACGAAGCCGTCGCTCGCGGCCACGGCGCGCTCCGCGCCCGCCATCTGCGCGACCACGGCGACCTGTTCGGCCGGGTCGCCCTCGACATCGGCCAGAGCGCACCCGCCGACGTCCCGACCGACCAGCTGCTCAAGGGGTACGGGGGAGGGGCGAGCGCCGCCGACCGCGCCCTCGAAGCCCTCTTCTTCCAGTACGGGCGCTACCTCCTCATCGCCTCGTCCCGCGCGGGCTCGCTGCCCGCCAACCTCCAGGGCGTGTGGAACAACAGCACCACCCCGCCCTGGTCGGCCGACTACCACACCAACATCAACCTCCAGATGAACTACTGGCTCGCCGAGGCAGCCAACCTCGCCGAGACCACGGCGCCGTACGACCGCTTCGTCGAGGCACTGCGCGCGCCGGGGCGACGCACCGCGAAGGAAATGTTCGGATCGCGCGGCTGGGTGGTGCACAACGAGACCAACCCCTACGGCTTCACCGGCGTGCACGACTGGTCGACCGCCTTCTGGTTCCCCGAGGCCGCCGCCTGGCTCACCGCGCAGCTCTACGAGCACTACCGCTTCGGCGGCTCCACCGAGTACCTCCGCTCCACCGCCTACCCGGCGATGAAGGAGGCCGCAGAGTTCTGGCTCGACAACCTCCGCACCGACCCGCGCGACGGCACCCTCGTCGTCACCCCCAGCTACTCGCCCGAGCACGGCGACTTCACCGCGGGTGATTCCATGGCCCAGCAGATCGTCCACGACCTGCTCACCAACACCCTGGAAGCCGCCCGCGTCCTCGGTGACTCGGCCGCGTTCCGCGCCGATCTCGAGAAGACCCTCGGCAAGCTCGACCCCGGCCTGCGCGTCGGTTCCTGGGGACAGCTCCAGGAGTGGAAGGCCGACCTGGACGACAAGGCCGACGACCACCGGCACGTCTCCCACCTCTACGCCCTGCACCCCGGACGCCAGATCAAGCCGGGCAGCAAGTGGGCCGACGCCGCGAAAGTGTCCCTGACCGCGCGCGGCGACGGCGGAACCGGCTGGTCCAAGGCATGGAAGGTCAACTTCTGGGCGCGTCTGCGCGACGGAGACCACGCGCACAAGATGCTCGGCGAGCAGCTCAAGTCCTCGACGCTGCCCAACCTCTGGGACACTCACCCGCCGTTCCAGATCGACGGCAACTTCGGCGCGACCTCAGGCATTGTGGAGATGCTCCTGCAGAGCCAGTTCGACGTCATCGAGGTGCTGCCCGCGCTGCCCGCGAGCTGGCCCGAGGGGTCGGTGAGCGGCCTGCGGGCGCGCGGCGGGGCACGGCTCGACATCGCGTGGTCGGGCGGACGCGCCACACGCATCGTGCTCACCGCGTCGCGCACGCGTGAACTCACCGTGCGCAGCGCGCTGTTGAAGGGCGGCGAGAAGACCTTCAAGGCGCGGGCGGGGCAGCGGTACGTCTTCGACTGAGTTCTTCTGTGCCGGCACACGTGCCAGGGCCGGGCCCGCACCCACGCGGACCCGGCCCCGACCGTACTCGGCGGCTACAGGAGCTCCAAGAGCTCTAGGAGCCCGACCTCACGACCTGCACATCGGCCGCCCGGACATACGCCACACGGTGCCCGAACTGGACCTCGTAGTACGTGTCCTTGCCGCGCACCACCTTGTGCGGCGTGGTGTCGAACGTCGGTGAGTAGAAGTACTCCCCCGGCACCTTGTCGCCGATCGCGTACTTCTGGCCCGCGAGGAGCTTGTACGGCAGCGGCGTGACCGCCTGTACGGGGACGCCCGCCGGGTACGCCTCCTTCTCCGGGTAGGCGCGCCCGTACACCGGGACCTCCTTGGCGTCGCCCTTCGGCGTCACCACGAGCCCCTTCGCGTCGACGGCGGTCGGCTGCTTCTTCGGGTTCTTGAACCAGGCCTTCTGGCCCAGGTACCAGACGGCGGTCCAGTCGCCCTCGCGGTCGGCCACCGCGTACTGCTGGCCGGTGGACAGGCGGGCGCCGACGTCGTTCACGTCGATCGTCGAATCGCCGCCACCGGGCCGCAGGCCGATGTCCTTGATGAGCGGCGCGTCGTCACGCGGCTCGGTGTGGACACGTACCGCGGCCGAACCGTGCGGCACGCACTTCTCGCCCGCCTTGACGCAGCCCGTGTACTCAGGACGGTTCTTGGAGTACGTGGGCGCCACCGTCACCAGACCGCCGTTCGGGCCCGCCGTCCGCTTGAACGGCTTGCCCATCAGCGTGAAGTAGTGCTGCCAGTCCCAGTAGGGGCCGGGGTCGGTGTGCATGCCCGAGATCGTCGACGGCAGCGTGCCCGGGACGTTGTCGTGGCCGATGATGTGCTGGCGGTCCAGCGGAATGCCGTACTTCTTCGACAGGTACTTCACCAGGCGCGCCGACGAGCGGTACATCGCCTCCGTGTACCAGGTGTCGGGCGCCGTCAGGAAGCCCTCGTGCTCCAGGCCGATCGACTTGGAGTTCACGTACCAGTTGCCGGCGTGCCAGGCGACGTCCTTGGCCTTCACGTGCTGGGCGATGTGGCCGTCGGTGGAGCGCAGGGTGTACTGCCAGGACACGTACGTCGGGTCCTGCACCAGGTTGAGGACGCCTTCCCAGCGTCCCTCGGTGTCGTGGATGACGATGGTGTCGATGCTCTGGGTCTTGGGCCGGTTCCCCAGGTCGTGGTTGCCGTAGTCGTCGTTGCCGTTCGGGTCCTTGAACTCCTCGTACGGCGCCGGGATCCACTCGCACGACACGGTGGAGGGGCACTCGGTCTCGCGCTTGGGGGCCTTCCGAAGGCCCATGCTCCGCACCTGCGCGGCATCCGGCTTCAGCCCGCTGACCGCGGGGAGAGCCATGTGCTGCCCGGCGTCGGTGGTGCGCTCCTGGCCGTCGTGGATGACGGCGAAGACGTCATTGGCGTACGTCGCCGCGGTGGCCTGGTCGTCGGCGCCGGAGAAGCGGGCGATCGCGCCGTACCAGTCGGCGGGGTTCTCGCTCAGCGGCTTGCCGAGCTTCTTCTGCGCGGCGGCGAGCAGGGCGGCGCCACCGCGTACGTTGTCGGCCGGATCGGTGCGAAGACGCTCGGCGGAGAGTCCGCTGAGCTCGGCGGCCCGGGGCAACGTCTTGAGCCTGGCGGGCAGTTGGGAGTCCTTCGGCACCTTGGCCGTGAACTCCTTCGGCTTGAGGACGCCCCGCGACGCGTCGCCGCGCGGGTCCTCCACGCCCTCACTGTGGTGCGGGGCTCCGGCGATTGCGGTGCGTGCGTCGGTCAGGTGCATCGGGCCGTAGCCGCCGGTGACGCTCGGCGCGCCGCCGTGCGCGTCCCAGCGGGACTGCAGATAGGACACTCCGAGCAGCACGCTCTGCGGTACGCGATATTCGGCGGCGGCGTCCGCGAAGGCACCCTGCAGCCCGCCCGACGACGCCCGGGCGGGTGCACCCGGCGACGAGGAGGGTGAGGCGGACGGGGCGGCACCGAGCAGCGGAAGCAGCAGACCGGCGGAGACAAGGGCACCCGCGGTCCTGGCGGCGCGTCTGCGCGCGGCAGGGGTGCGGGCGGTGGCGGATCCTCGCAATGCAGCCTCCTGGGACGATGAAGCGTGATGGGGCGTGCGGGGCCGGGCGTGCGTCAGTGGTACCGGCTCCCCGACGATCCGTCAATCATGCCCAGGAGACGGGTCTTCGCATGTCAGCGCCGCTACCGGCGGGTTTCGCCCCGGGAGGCCGTACGGCCTGCGACGCGTCACTGGATTGGACCAATGAGCGCCGCGAGCACCACGCCGACCTGGGGTTCAGACGAAGCGGCGTACGAAGGTCAGTGCGGTGTCCGCGACCTCCTCCCAGCGACTGTCGATCGTCAGTGCGTGGTCGCGATCGGCCATCTCCGTGATCTCGGTGACGCCGGAATTCTCCCGCTGCTTCTTGTAGGCGCCGTTGGCGAGCGCCCAGGGCACGGCGTTGTCCTTCTCGCCCGAGATGATCAGGAGGGGGCCGCGCCGGGGGTTGTGGCAGTCGACCTTCATCTCCGTCCGGGGGTTGATGTTGGCCATGGCCGCCTGGAACGGCGGCGCGCACGGGGCAGGGACCGCGTACCTCTCGTAGAGCTCCTTGGCTTCCTGCTCGCTGACGGCGTTGGCGTAGGCGTAGCGGAACTGCTCGAAGGTCAGCGGCAGCGCGCGCTTGCGGTTGGCCGGGTTGCCGATGATCGGGCGCAGGGAGCGCAGCGTCGACAGGGGCAGTGCCATGATGCCGCGGAACGGCACGGGGTCGATGGCCACCGAGGCGGCCGAGAGACCGCGCCCCGCGAGGATCTGCGTGAGCAGCCCTCCGACGGAGTGCCCGATGACGGCCGGTTTGCGCTCCAGGCCGTCGATCAGTCCCGCCAGGTGATCCGCGACCATCCCGACGGTCTTGCCCGCGAGGGCGTCGGGACGCTGCCTCGCCTCGGCGACCGTTTCCGGATCGCCGGGCCAGGACAGGGCGATGGACACATATCCGGCCGCGTCGAAGTGGGCCGTCCACAGGTCCCAGCTGCTGGGCAGCATCCACAGACCGTGCACGAACACGACAGGAACGCGCTCGGTGGCGGCGTTGGCGCGGTCGATCTGCTCGGTGTCATTGAGGGACATAGCCTGAAGTTATGGGCGCAAGTGCCGTGACGCATAGCGTAGTCGGCGGTATGGCCGGTGTTGCGCGGTGCTTGTCCGGTCTCCATGGACCGGGATGTGCGCGCCGTGGCCGGCGCCCTTCAGCGCGCAGCGCCCGCCAAGGCCCGGTCCACCTGTCGCGGAGACAGCGCGTGCTCCACCGCGAGGATGCCCGCACCGATCGCCGCCGCGTTCTCGCCGGTGCGGCTCGGCTCGATCCGGAGCACATGGGTGGCCAGCGGATGCGAGCGGCGGTACACCGCTTCCCGTACGCCCGCGAGGAGTTGGTCGTGGACGGCGGCCAGCGCGCCGCCGACCACCACCGTGTCCGGGTTGAAGAAGTTGACCAGGCCCGCGAGGACTTCGCCCACCGCGCGGCCCGCCTCGCGCACCATGCGTACGGCGTCGCGGTTGCCGGACTTCACCAGGCGCACCACATCGCTGCCCGAAGTCGCGTCGAGACCGAGACCGGACAGTTTGCGGGCGATGGCCGCACCGCCCGCGACCGCCTCCAGGCAGCCCGAGTTGCCGCACCGGCAGGGCTCCTCGATGTCGCCGACCCGGATGTGCCCGATGTCGCCCGCGCTGCCCTGCGCGCCCCGGTGCAGCCGGCCGTCGGCGACGATGCCGCAGCCGATGCCCGTGCCCACCTTGATGTAGAGCAGATAGCGCGTGTCTGGGAAGGCGCGGCGCTGCTCGGCGAGCGCCATCACGTTCACGTCGTTGTCGACGAGGGCCCGCGGGCCGAACCGCTCGGCGAAGAACTCCGGGATGGGGAACTGGTGCCAGCCCGGCATGATCGGCGGATCCACCGGGCGGCCCGTCGAGAACTCCACGGGCCCCGGCACCCCGACCCCGATGGACTGCAGCGACGCGGTCTCGCGCCCGGCCTCGTCGAGCAGGGCGTGCAGCGTCCGCTCGACGTGGCCGAGCACCTCCCGCGGGCCGTCCGCGATGGACAGGGGGTCCTCGCGCAGGGCGAGCATCTCGCCGCCGATGTCCATCAGGGCGACCCGGCAGTGCGAGGCGCCCAAGTCGACTCCCACCACGGCGTGTTCACGTGTACGCAGGCGGAGGCGGCGCGGTGGCCGGCCGCCCGTCGATCCGCCGTCCGCCTCCTCGGTGAGGAAGCCGTGCGCGATCAGCGCGTCCACCCGCTGAGACACCGTCGACCGCGCGAGCCCGGTCACACGGGCGATGTCGGCACGCGTCTCCACCGCCCCCGTACGGAGCAGGGCGAGGACTTCGCCGGGTGAGGACGGCAGGGAAACCGGGTGATCCGGCGCTCCAGACATGGCAGCCACCATAGGGACGACTTTCGCTGCTCACAAGGCTGATGGTGTTCGGCAATCGACATAACTGACCGTCAACTTGCTTGCAGTGAAAGCTGCTTGAGCCCTTGACAGGTCAAAGTTCCCTCATCACATTGCTCTGCAGACCGCTGCCGAGGGAGCCGAGGGTGCAGGCGATGAAGGCGACGCAAGAGATGTTGGCGATGCGCGGGGTTTCCAAGAGCTTTCTCGGAGTGCGTGTGCTGCACGGCGTATCACTCGACCTGGCCGCGGGCGAGGTGCACGCCCTCGTCGGCGAGAACGGCGCGGGCAAGTCCACGTTGATGAAGGTCCTCGCGGGCGAACACGTCCCGGACGAGGGCAGCATCGTGCTCGACGGAACGGAGCATTCCTTCAGCCACCCCGCGCAGGCCCAGGCCGCCGGGATCGGCATCATCCACCAGGAGTTCGCGCTGCTCGCGCACCGCACCGTCGCCGAGAACGTCTTCCTCGGCCGCGAGCCGACGCGCTACGGCCTCGTCGACCGCCGCGCGATGGAGACCCGCACGGCGGAACTCCTCGCCGAGGTCGGCGTATCGGGCATCACGCCACGCACGTACATCCGCGATCTGTCCGTCGCCAGGCAGCAGACCGTCGAGATCGTCAAGGCGCTCGCGTCCGACGTGCGCGTCCTGGTCATGGACGAACCGACGGCGCCGCTCGCCGACCACGAGGCGGGCCTCCTGCACGACCTCGTACGCCGCCTCGCGGCCCGTGGCCTCGGCATTCTGTACATCTCGCACCGCCTGCGTGAGGTCTTCGAACTCTCGCAGCGGATCACGGTCCTGAAGGACGGCCGCCACGTCACGACCGTGCGCACCACCGACACGGACACCGACCAGGTCGTACGCGCCATGGTGGGCCGGGAGCTCAGCGCCTACTACCCGCCGCGCGCCGACCCCGACGACATCGGCGAGGTACGCCTCACGGTCGCCGACGGCGGCAACGACCGGCTCCACGGCATCGGCCTGACCCTGCGCGCCGGAGAAGTCACCGGCATCGCGGGCCTGGAGGGCTCAGGCCGTACGTCCCTGGCGCGGGCCCTGTTCGGAGCGGCACCGTTCACCCGCGGGACCATGACGGTGAGCGGCGAAGCCCTGCGACCCACCGGGCCGCGCCAGGCCATCCGCGCCGGAATCGCCCTGGTGACCGAGGACCGCAAGGCCGAAGGGCTCGCCCTGCGCCAGTCCGTGCGCGACAACGCCCTCCTCGTGACGCGCGCCGTACCGGCCCGGGGCGAACCGCCCGCCGCCCGGGAACTCACCGCGCTCCTGGAGCGGGTACGCCTCCAGTCACGCGGCGAGGACCAGGAGGCCCGCTACCTCTCCGGCGGCAACCAGCAGAAGGTCGTCATCGCCAAGTGGCTGGCCGCCCGCCCCCGCGTCCTGCTCTTCGACGAGCCGACCCGGGGCGTCGACGTGGGCGCCAAGGCCGCCATCCACACCCTCGTCCGCGAGCTGGCCCGCGAGGGCATCGCCGTCCTGATCGTCTCCTCCGAACTGCCCGAACTCATCGGCATGAGCGACCGGATCCTCGTCATGTCCGAAGGCCGCATCGCCGGTGAACTGCCGGCGGGCGCGGCCGAGGAGGACGTGATGCGGCTCGCCACCAGTGTCCCCAGCGAACCGTCCGGAGAGGAGCCCGCCGCGTGAGCGGTACTACAGGCACCACCGGCACTACCGGTACCACCGTCGCCCCACCGCCCGCCGTGAAGACCCGTGTCCCGAGCCGCGGCAGGCTCACCGACCCCGCCGTCGGCGTCTGGCTGGCGGCCGGGGCCGTCACCGCCCTCGGCTGGATCGTGGTCGCCGCACGCGGCGGCGACTTTCTCACACTCTCGAACGTCGTCGGCATCCTGCAGAACTGCGTCGCCCTCGGCCTGGTCGCCGTGGGGCAGACCGCCGTCATCCTCACCGGCTCCCTCGACCTGTCCGTGGCGTACCTGATCAGCCTCGGCACGCTCGTCGCCGCCACCACCATGGAGGACGGCAGCGTCGTCACGGCGGTGCTCGCCGTCCTCGCCCTTTCGGCGGCCGTCGGGCTCGCCAACGGCCTCATCGTCACCGGGCTCAAGGTCAACGCGTTCATCGCGACGCTGGGCACCGCGTTCATCCTGCGCGGCTGGATCGAGGACAACTACACCGGCCCGGCGGGCAAGGTCCCCGCCTCCTTCCAGCATCTGGGCTACGACCGGATGGGCCCGATCCCCGTCTCGCTGTTCCTGCTCGCCGCCGTCGCGGCCGCGATGTGGCTGATCACCCGCCGCACCCGCTTCGGGCACCACCTGTACGCGACGGGCGGCGACGAACACGCGGCCCGGCTCTCGGGCGTGCGCACCCGGCGCACGATCATCGCCGCCCACGTCCTGTGCTCGCTGTGCGTAGGCGCCGCTGCTCTCTTCCTCGCCTCACGGCTTGGCGCGGGCGCCCCCTGGGCCGGTACCGAGGCCCGCTACGACCTGGAGTCGATCGCCGCCGTCGTGCTCGGCGGCACCGTCCTCGCGGGCGGGCGCGGGGGAGTGGCGGGCACGCTCGGCGGGGTCCTCGTGCTGGCCGTGCTCGACTCCGTCTTCAACCAGCTCGGCGTCGACCCGTTCTTCAAGAACGTCGTACGCGGCGTCGTCATCATCGCCGCCGTCGCGATCTACGCCCGACGCGGCAGCAGGAGGCCCGCATGAGCAGCAGTACGGCGATCGCCGCTCCCTACAAGCGAGTCGTACGTTCCCTCGGTACCGGCGCCCCCGTCTATGTCCTGCTCATCGTTTTGCTCGTCGCGCTCGCCGCCACCGACCCCGGTTTCTACGAGCCCGACCGCTTCCTCGCCTTCGTCAAACGCGCCGCGCCCCTGGTGATCCTGGCCGCCGGGCAGTATCTGGTCATCGTCTGCGGGGAGTTCGACCTGTCCGTCGGGGCGATCGTCACCGCGGGCGTCGTCGCGGCGGCAGAGGTCTACGGCTCGTTCCCGGAGGCTCCCTGGCCGCTCATCGCGGCGGGACTGCTGCTCGCCGGGGCGGTCACCGGCCTCATCAGCGGACTGATCACCACGCGCCTCAGAGTGCCTTCGTTCATCACCACGCTCGGCATGATGCTGATCCTGGAGGGTGCCGTCTTCTTCTGGACGGGCGGCTCCCCGCACGGGCAACTCTCGCAAGGGTTCCGCCAGATGGGGCGCGGCACCGCCATGGGCTGGCTGCCCTGGGCGGTCCTCGCCTGCCTCGTCGCGGGCTGTGTCGCCGTGCTGCTCATGCGCTCCGACTTCGGCCGTACGTTGATCGCGACCGGCGACAGCGAACGCGCCGCCGCCCTCGCGGGAGTCCGCGTGCACCGCGCCCGCGTCATCGCCTTCGTCCTGTCAGGGGCGGCGGCGGCGCTCGCCGCGGTGCTCGTCGGCGGCTTCTCCGGGGTCTCCGCGCAGGCGGGCCGCGGCTACGAGTTCGAGGCGATCACCGCCGTGGTCCTCGGCGGGGTCGCCCTCGGCGGAGGCCGGGGCAGCGTGGTCGCCGCGATGGCGGGCGCCTTCTCGCTGCAGGCACTGTTCACGCTGCTCAACCTGCAGGGCGTATCCGGCGCCCTGGAGTCCACCGTCCAGGGCGTCATCGTCATCGCCGCGGTCGGGCTCGGGGCCGCCGACTGGTCCCGGCTGCGCCGCCGTCGTACCCACTCCTCAGGAGGCAGACCCTCGTGACGCACATCAAGCCGAACCGCGGACGCACGCGGCAGCGGCGCGGTCGCACGCTCGTGCCCGCTGCCGCCGCACTCCTCGCGGGCGCCCTGCTCACCTCCTGTTCCAGCGACACACCGCCGGACTCACCCGCAGGGGCCTCGCAGACCGCCGGGTCCGACAAGGACGGCGACAAGCCTTCGAAGTTCTTCGAACAGGCGGAGTACGAGCGCCAGTTGAAGCTCGGCAAGGAGACGGCGCAGGGCCCGGAAGCCAAGCCCTGGGAGCAGATGCTCGAACCGGAGATGACCGACACCGCCCAGTACAAGAAGAAGGGCTCGGGCGGCACCCACCTCTGCTTCTCCAATGCCGGTGTCTTCAACCCCTGGCGCCAGGTAGGCCTGAAGAACATGAAGGCCGAGGTGAAGCTCCACAAGGAGATCAGCGACTTCACCGTTCTTGACGCCCAGGGCAAGGACGACAAGCAGATCTCCGACATCCAGGAGCTCGCGGGCAACAAGGACTGCGACGCGCTCATCGTCTCGCCGAACACCACCGCCACCCTCACCCCCGCGGTCAAGGAGGCCTGCGGCAAGCTTCCCGTGATCGTCTTCGACCGCGGTGTGGAGAGCGACTGCGCGGTCACCTTCGTCAACCCCATCGGCGGATACGGCTACGGCGCGGTCGCCGCCGACTTCCTCGTCGACAAGGTCAAGCCCAAGGGCAAGATCCTCGCCCTGCGCATCTCGCCCGGCGTGGACGTCCTTGAGACCCGCTGGTCCGCGGCGAAGCTCGCCTTCGACAAGAGCGAACTCGACGTCGTGGACGCCAAGTTCACCGACGGCGACCCCGCCAAGACCAAGTCGATCGTCGCCGACGCGATCTCCCGGCACGGCTCCATCGACGGAGTCTGGATGGACTCGGGGGCCACGGCCGTCGCCGCCGTCGAGGCCTTCGAGGACGCGGGCGTCGACGTACCGCCGATCACCGGCGAGGACCAGCAGGACTTCCTCCAGGCGTGGAAGGACAAGAAGCTCACCGCGATCGCGCCCACCTATCCGACCTTCCAGTGGCGCACGCCGGTCATCGCGGCCCTGCGCATCCTGGACGGCAAGGAAGTCCCCAAGGAGTGGAAGCTGCCCCAGCCCACGGTCACGCAGGACAACCTCGACGAGTACCTCCAGGAGGGCATGCCGCCGCTGCACTACGCGATGTGCGGCTGCCAGAAGATGCCGGGCTTCCCGGGAGACTGGGGAGGCAAGAAGTGACGTACACGGACTGGCAGTTGGGCGCGAACCCGTGGATCTGGCACTCGCCGGTCACCACCGAGGTGCTCGGCGAGACGCTGCCGCGCCTGGCGGCCTGGGGCTTCGACGCCGTGGAACTGCCCCTGGAGCAGGCCGACGACTGGGACCCCGCCGCCGCGGCCAAGCACCTCGACGCCTCCGGTCTGACGCCCGCGGCCGTCGTCGCCGTCATGGCCGACGGGCGCGACCTGGTCCGTGCGGACGAGGGCACGCTGCGCACCACCCAGGACTACCTCCGCCGCTGTGTCGACGCGGCCCACGCGATCGGCGCCCCCGTGGTCGCGGGCCCCGTGTACGCGGCGGTCGGCCGGACCTGGCGGATGGACCCGGCGGCGCGGGCGGCGGCGTACGAGGAGTGGCGCGAGCACATCGCCCCGGTCGTCGCGTACGCGGCACGCGCCGGAGTCCGCATCGCCGTCGAGCCCCTCAACCGCTACGAGACGAGCCTCTTCAACACCGTCGCCCAGACCCTGGAGGGCCTTGCGGGCCTGCCCGAGGAGTCGATCGGCATCGCCCTGGACACGTACCACCAGAACATCGAGGAGCACTCCCTGCCCGAAGCGGTCCGTACGGCGGCTGGCCGCATCGCGCACGTCCAGGTGTGCGCCAACGACCGCGGCGCCCCCGGCGCCGACCACCTCGACTGGCCCGGCTTCCTGCGTGCCCTGGGTGAGTCCGGCTACCGGGGCGCGCTCTGCATCGAGTCGTTCACGGCCCACAACGACGCCATCGCCGTCGCCGCCTCCGTCTGGCGGCCCCTCGCGCCCACCCAGGACGCGCTCGCGACCGACGGGCTCGGCTTCCTGCGCCGAACCCTGGCCGCCCTCTGACGTCCGACCCTCCGACATCCGGCAATCCCGCACGTCCGTCCGTCCTTCCCAGCAGACCCGCAGAGAGAGGACCACCCCATGGACTGTCATGCGCGTGACAGAAGGCTGCGTGACGCGAGAGGCTTACGAAGAGCGGTGATCGCCATGGTGGCGGCGCTGCTGCTCGCCGTCGGGTTCCTGCCCGCCACGTCGAGCGCCGCCGACAAGGCACCCGCCTTCCGCGCGCTGCTCTTCACCAAAGCCGTCGGCTACGTCCACGACTCCATCCCGGCCGGCGTCCAGATGGTCAAGGAGCAGGCAGCCGCGAACAACTTCGAGGTCGTCGAGACCGCCGACGCGACGGTCTTCGACGACGAGAAGCTCAAGGACTTCGACGTCATCATCATGCTGCAGAACTCCGGCATGGTCTGGGACACCGAAGCCCAGCGCGACGCCATGAAGAAGTACGTGAAGAGCGGCAAGGGCGTCGTCGCGCTGCACAACACCCTGGACATGGGCGTCGAGGACTCCTTCCCCTGGTGGGACGACCTGATCAACGCGGGTGCCCACATGCCCGCCCACTCACCGGGCGTCCTGAAGGGCACCGCCAAGGTCGCCGACCGTGCGCACCCCTCCACCAAGGGTCTTCCCGAGCGCTGGGAGCGCCCGGAGGAGTGGTACAACTTCGACAAGAACCCGCGCGGTGACGTGCACGTCCTGGTCACCGCCGACGAGACGACGTACGACCCCGGCGGCTCCAAGATGGGCGCCGACCACCCCATCTCCTGGTGCCGCAACGCCGAGGGCGGCAAGGTCTGGGCCACCGCCATGGGCCACGACAAGGCCTCCTACACCGAGCCCGCCTTCCGCGAGCACGTGCTCGGCGGCATCAAGTGGGCCGCGGGCAACCAGCCGGGAGACTGCGGCGGCACGGTCTGGTCCGGCTACGAGAAGACCGCGCTCGACGACAACACCGCCGACCCGATGGAACTGGACGTCGCCAAGGACGGCAAGGTCTTCTACGTCCAGCGCAGCGGCGAGGTGAAGATCTTCGACCCGAAGAGCCACTCCACCTCCACGGCCGGCAAGCTCGACGTCTACACCGGCGGCGAGGACGGCCTCGTCGGCATGGAACTCGACCCGAAGTTCGCCACCAACCGCTGGATCTACCTCTACTACGCCCCGGCGGGCGCGAAGGACGACGTCAACCGCCTCTCCCGCTTCACGGTCAAGAAGGACAACACCCTCGACCTCGCCAGCGAGAAGAAGCTCCTCGACGTCCCCGCCTACCGCGACCGCACCTTCCCCGAGCCCGGCCACACCGGCGGCGCCGTCGAGTTCGGCCCGAACGGCACGCTCTACCTCGGCGTCGGCGACGACACCCCGCCCAACCTCGACCCCAACTGGCAGGGGTACGCCCCCCTCGACTGGCGCCCGGGCAAGCAGATGCTGGACGCCGCCCGCACCGCGGGCAACACCAATGACCTGCGCGGCAAGATCCTGCGCATCAAGCCCACGGACAAGGGCGGCTACACCATCCCCAAGGGCAACCTCTTCGCCAAGGGCAAGGCCAAGACCCGCCCCGAGATCTACGCGATGGGCTTCCGCAACCCCTTCCGCTTCACCGTCGACCCCAAGACGGGCTACGTGCACGCCTCCGACTACGGCCCCGACCGTGGCGCCCCCGAGACCAACCGCGGCCCGGAAGGCCTCGTCGAGTACAACGTCATCAAGAAGGCGGGCAACTTCGGCTGGCCGTTCTGCCACGGCAACAACCAGGCGTACGCCCCTTACGACCCCGACACCAAGGAAGTCGGCGCCAAGTTCGACTGCGCCAAGCCGACCAACCCCTCGCCGAACAACACCGGCCTGAAGGACCTGCCTGGTCTCCAGCAGCCCGAGATCTGGTACGGATACGGCGAGTCCAAGGAGTTCCCGGAGATGGGCGCGGGCGGCTCGGCGCCGATGAGCGGCCCCGTCTACCACTACGACCCCAAGAACCCCTCCAAGACCAAGTTCCCCGCCTACTTCGAGGGCGCGAGCTTCTTCTACGAGTGGGCTCGCGACTCGGTCAAGGAGATCCGCTTCGACAAGGACGGGAAGCTCCTCAAGATCAACGACTTCCTGAAGTCGGCGAAGTTCGCCAAGCCCATGGACATGACCTTCGGGCCCGACGGATCGCTGTACGTCCTGGAGTGGGGCAGCGAGTTCGGCGGCGGCAACAACGACTCCGGGCTCTACCGCATCGACTACGCCCAGGGCCAGCGCACCCCGCTCGCCCAGGCCAAGGCGTCCGCCACCAACGGCCCGGTCCCGCTGAAGGTCGACTTCTCCAGCGAGGGCAGCAAGGACCCGGACGGCGATCCGCTCACCTTCGCCTGGGACTTCGACGGGGACGGCACCTATGACTCGACCGAGGCCAACCCCTCCCACACGTACGACACCAAGGGCGACTTCAACGCCCAGCTGAAGATCACCGACTCCACCGGCAAGTCCGGCTACGCCAACTTGCCCGTCACGGCGGGCAACACGGCACCCAAGGTGAAGATCGAGACCCCGGTCGACGGCAAGCTCATCGAGTTCGGAGACAAGATCCCCTACAAGGTCACGGTCACCGACCCCGAGGACGGCACGATCGACTGCTCCAAGGTCACCGTCAACCCGGCACTCGGGCACGACGACCACGAGCACCCCACCACCGACATCCCCGGCTGCGAGGGGACCGTGGACACCGGTGACCTGGGCGGCCACCCCGAGGGCGCCGACCTCACCTACGTCCTCAACGCGAAGTACACCGACAAGGGCGGCGACGGCGTCAGCGCCCTCACCGGCTACGGCCGCTCCGTCATGCACCCCAAGCACAAGCAGGCCGAGTACCACGACGACCAGTCAGGAACCCGCATCGTCTCCCAGGAGGGCGCCGAGAACGGCAAGCGCATCGGCGACATCAGCAACGGCGACTGGATCGCGTACAGCCCGATGAGCGTCGAAGGCGTCAGCAAGGTCAGCTACAAGCTGTCCTCGCCCTACGGCGTCGGCTCCATCGAACTGCGCGCGGGCGCCCCCGACGGCAAGCTGCTCGCCACGACACCCGTCCCCAACACCGGAGGCTGGGACACCTACCAGGCCACGCCGGACGTGCCGGTCGAAGCCCTTGCAGGCACCCACAAGCTGTATCTGGTCTTCAAGTCGCCGCAGGACAATTCCTTTGACGTAGACGCGGTGCAGTTCACTACGTCATAGTCACCTGGAAGTCGCCGGAGGCATGTGAAGGTCCGCAGTGCGCTGCTGTCCATTGGCGCACTGCGGACCTTCTTCCCCCGTCAGCGAGTACCGACCGCCGCGCGCACGGCCCGACGGGCCAGCTGGCAGTCGTCGTGCAGCCGCCTCAGCAGCAGCCGCTGTTCCTCGCCGGACGGCGCGGCACCGGGGTGGGCCGGACCCGGTGCCATCGGAGCCGAGTCGTGCATCGTTCGCTGCACGGCCATCTCGTACGTACGGATCTCTCGCGTGAGCACCAGCATCAGGTTGACCAGGAACGCGTCACGCGCCGCCGGTCCCTGCTCCTGCGCCAGCTGGCTGATCTCGCGCCGCGCCACCGGCGCGTCACCGAGCACCGACCACAGCGTCGCCAGGTCATAGCCCGGGAGATACCAGCCGGCGTGCTCCCAGTCCACGAACACCGGGCCCGCGGGGGAGAGGAGGATGTTCGAAAGCAGCGCGTCGCCGTGACAGAACTGCCAGGTGCCGTGCTGCCCGGCCGAGTGCGCGATGCCGTGCAGAAGCTTCTGAAGGTCGCCCATGTCCCGGTCGGTGAGCAGACCGAGCTCATGGAAGCGGGAGATCCGCTTGCCGTAGTCCATGGGCCTGCCGAACAGCTCCTGCGGCGGACGCCACCGGTTGAGGTGGCGGATCGCGTTGAGCGCAAGGCGAACGTCGGCGCGCGGCGGTGGCTCCACGGGATGGCGGGACAGCGCGGCGACGCGTCCCTGCATACGCTCGATCACCAGCGTGCAGTCCTCGGGGTCCGCGGCGATCAGACGCGGGGCCCTGACCGGAGGACGGTGCCGGACGAACGAGCGGTAGGCCGCTATCTCGTGCTGGATCCGCTCGGTCCACACCGGCGAGTGGTCGAGTAAACATTTGGCGATCGCGGTGCTGCGTCCTGTCGTTCCGACGAGCAGGACGGTCCGTCCGCTGCGGCGGAGCACCTGGACCGGATTGAACTCCGGACAGATGCGGTGCACCGAGGCGATCGCGGTGCGCAGTTGCGCCCCTTGGGGGCCGGACAAGTCGAGTCTCCCGCTGAGCGGTTGCGTGCCGGGCCCCGGAACGCGTCGCGTTCGGCCGGTGCCGAGCGACCCGGCCGCGGGGCGCGCGGGCTCCAGATACGGGCCGCTGCCCGGCTGTCGGCTGTGCAGCGGCCGGGGCGGGGCGGACACGGAGGACGATGCTGTGTACATGGGCGATACAGATCCCTTCGTGTGCCTGCGAATTGCTGCGCCTCCCGCCCCGGCTTCCTTGGAAGCACCCTGGGGAATGTCCCGCGGTGGGCCGGGTCGGGGTGGCGCATTCCTACCTGACACCCGCCGTCCCCTGGCACACCATGTGGCGCACCCTGGCGAACCCTGGCGAATAGTCGCCCCGCAACTGACAGAGGGTTACTGTCAACTCAGCCGAGAACCTGGGGGCTTGACGTGAACGGACAACCCAACACCCGACTGTCGGACCATTTCGGCCTGGCAGGCTGGTCCAAGGGGGAACTCGCGAGACTGGTGAACCGGCAGGCGGCGGCCATGGGCCACCCGCAGCTGGCCACCGATACCTCGCGGGTCCGGCGTTGGATCGATATGGGAGAAATCCCCCGCGATCCCGTACCCCGAGTTTTGGCGGCTCTGTTCACCGAGCGTCTCGGCCGTGTCGTGACCATTGAGGATCTTGGTCTGGTCCGGCACGGGCGCATGGGGAAACGGCGTGGCGACGGGAGTGTGGAGCACCCCGACGGCGTGCCGTGGGCGCCCGAACGGACAGCCGCGGTCCTCACCGAATTCACGGGAATGGACCTCATGCTCAACCGACGCGGCTTGGTGGGCGCGGGTGCCGCGCTCGCCGCCGGCTCCGCACTCAGCAGCGCCATGCACGACTGGCTGCGCACCGACCCTGCCCTCGTTGCCGACGCTCCCCGAACCGACCATCCCCTGCACGCCGACCCCGCTGGGTTCGACCGCTATGAGGCCGCCCCCATCGGGTCACAGGAGATCGAGGAACTGGAAACCTCCGTCGAGGTGTTCCGGGCCTGGGACGCGTCCCGCGGTGGCGGGCTGCAGCGCAAGGCTGTGGTGGGCCAGCTCAACGAAGTGGGCGGCATGCTCGCCTACCGACACCCCGACCATCTCCAGCGCCGCCTGTGGGGCGTCGCTGCCAACCTCGCCGTCCTCGCGGGCTGGATGTCGCACGACGTCGGCCTGGAACCCACGGCACAGAAGTACTTCGTGATCGCCACGCACGCGGCCCGCGAAGGAGGCGACCGGCCGCGTGCGGGCGAGGCCCTGTCCCGGGCGGCGCGCCAGATGGTGCACCTGGGGCGGCCCGACGACGCCCTCGACCTGATGAAGCTCGCCCAGTCGGGCTCGGGCGAGGAGATGCTGCCGCGCACGCAGGCCATGCTCTACACCATCGAGGCCTGGGCACAGGCGTCGATGGGCAAGGGCCAGGCGATGCGCCGCACGCTCGGCATCGCGGAGGACCTGTTCGTCTCCGACAAGGGAGACGTGCCACCGCCCAGTTGGATGCAGATGTTCGACGAGGCGGACATGCACGGCATGCAGGCCCTGGCCTACCGCACCCTCGCCGATCACGACGCGACCGCCGCCAACACCGCCCAGCGCCACGCGAGGGAAGCGATCGAACTGCGGTCCAAGGGCCGCGACCGCTCGCAGATCTTCGACTACATCTCGCTGGCATCGGCCTGCTTCATCGCCGACGATCCTGAACAGGCCGATCGGTACGCACGGTTGGCGCTGGTGTCGATGGGGTCGAACTCCTCGCACCGCACCTGGGACCGGCTGCGCGAGATGTACCGCCTGACGGCTCAGTACTCGGGCTATCCGAAGATCCAGGACCTGCGTGAAGAGATCAAGATGGCCCTGCCGAAGGCGGCGGCCAAGACCGGAGGTGGCAGCCGGGCACAGGCCTAGTCGTAGTCGTATTCGTACAGGCTCAGTTGATCCGAGCGATCAGCAGGCAGGCGTCGTCCTCGCGCGGGGCCACGCCGAACTCTTCGACGACCAACCGCACACAGTCCTGCGCACCCCGCGTCTCCGAGAAGCGAGGCGCGAGCGCGAGCAGCCGGCTCGTGGCCGCGTCCCTGGCGCGCCGGGGAACCAGACCATCGGTGTGCAGCAACAGCAGGTCGCCGGGCTCGAGTTGCACTTCGGTCTGCTCGTAGGTGGCTCCGGAGGTCGCCCCGAGGATCACGCCGCCCGGTGGGGTCAGCGCGCGCCCCGTCCCGTCGCGGAACAGCAGCGGGGCGGGGTGTCCCGCCTGCGCCCAGGTGAGGGTGCGGGTGGTGGGGGTGTACTGGCAGCAGACGGCGCTGCCGAGGGCGGGTTGCGTGGTGGTGTCCAGTAACTGGTTGAGCCAGCCCATCAGTTGGCCCGGCCGGACTCCGGCCACCGCCATGCCGCGCACCGCGCCGAGGAGCATCGCCATGCCGGACGTGACGGTCACGCCGTGGCCCGTGAGGTCGCCGACGCTGAGGAGGAACTGGCCGTCGGGCAGCTCCATCGCGTCGTACCAGTCGCCGCCGATCAGTGAGCTCGTCGAGGAAGGGAGGTAGTGCGCGGCGAGATCGAGGGCCGCGGGTCCGCCGTGCGGGAACCGCAGGGAGCCGCGCCACGGCGGCAGCACAGCCTCCTGCAGTTCGACCGCGAGCCGGTGCTCCGTCTGCGCGATGTGCCGCTGGCGCTGCAACGAGTCACGGGTCTCGCGCACCACTCGCTGGCTGCGGCGCAGTTCGCTGACGTCCCGCAGCACCGCCCACATCGAGGCGGTGCTGCCGTCAGCGGCGAGCACGGGCTCGCCCATCATGTGCACCTGTCGTACGTCGCTGTCGGGGCGCACGATACGGAACTCGCCGTCGATCGGCTTGCCGTCGATCAGGCAGTCCGTGACCATGGCCGTCAGCATCGGCTGGTCGTCGACGTGCACCAGGGAGGGCAGCTCGTCGAGGGAGAGTGGGGGAGCTCCCGAGTCCCGCCCGAGGATGTGGTACAGCTCGCCCGACCAACTCGCCTCGTCGTTCAGGAGGTTCCACTCCGCGCTGCCGACGCGGCTGAGCAGTGAGCCGTGCTGCGGTTCGAGCGGCGCGGGCACGGCGGGAGCCGTGGGCGCCACGTCCGCCTGCACGGGGCCGTCCCTCAACTGCGCGAGGTGGTCGTCCAGGTCGTTGAGCTGATGAACAGCCAGGTCACACAGGGCACGCTGCCAGCGGCCCCGGTCGCCGCGGTCGGCCCCGGCGTCACGGCGCACGGCGTCGACCTCACCGCGGAGCCGACGCGTCTGCGTGATCAGCGCTTCGACCGAGCCGCGCTCGGGCGGCTGGGCGGAAGGGCGGTCCGCGAAGACATGGGACGGCATGAGGTGCTCCGTTGAGGATGCGGTGCGACCAAACGGGCGGGATGGACCGGTAATGACTTTCGCACAGCCGGGGGTGCCCCGTAAGGGATTTGGCAACACACGACGCGGTGGTGCTTCTGACATATGCCTATGTCCTTCGGAGGCGTTCGTTCCGGAAACGCGGTCCCGATCACCCGCGCAAGTAGCGGACAACAGCCAGAACACGGCGGTTGTGGTCATGTGACGCGGGCAGTCCGAGCTTGTCGAAGACGGCGGCCACGTGCTTCTCGACGGTGCCCGCGGAGACGACGAGACTCTGCGCGATCGCCGCGTTGGAGCGCCCTTCGGCCATCAGTGAGAGGACCTGCCGCTCACGCTCGGTGAGAGGCGCGAGCTCCTCCGCACGGCGACCGGCCCCGGCCAGCTGCGTGACGACCTCGGGGTCGAGCGCCGTACCGCCCGCGGCCACCCGCTCCAGGGCGTCGGTGAACTCCGCGATGTTCGCGACCCGGTCCTTGAGCAGGTAACCGACACCCGCCGAACCCGCGGCGAGCAGGCGCGTGGCGTACTTCGTCTCCACATACTGGGAGAAGAGCAGCACTCCCGTGCCCGGATGGTCACGGCGGATGTCGATGGCCGCGCGGAGCCCTTCGTCCGTGTGCGTCGGCGGCATCCGGATGTCGGTCACCGTGACGTCCGGACGGTGCTCGGCGACGGCGGCGCGCAGGGCGTCCGCGTCGCTCACGGACGCACAGATCTCATGCCCGCGCTCCGCGAGCATCTGGCCCAGCAACTCCCGCAGTACAGCGGCATCCTCGGCGATCACGACGCGCATGGCGGCATGCTCTCACGCGTGCAGCGGCAGCTCGACGGTGACCGCTGTGGGACCGCCATCGGGACTTTCGACATTCATCCGCCCATCGACCGTACGTACGCGCTGTATGAGTCCCGTCAGGCCGCTGCCCGCGCCGGCGTCCGCACCGCCGCACCCGTCGTCCCCGACCTGGAGGAGAAGCCGGTCGTCCAACTGGGCCACCGTGATGGCCGCCCGCCGGGCCCCGCTGTGCTTGATGACGTTCGCGAGCAGTTCGGCGGCGCAGAAGTACGCGATGGTCTCGATCGCCGGGGTCGGACGCTCGGGTATCTCCGTCACCAGGTCGACGGGGACGCTGCTGCGCGCGGTCAGCGTGGCGAGCGCGTCCGGCAGACCGTCGTCGAGGACCGGGGGGTGGATCCCTCGCGCCAGATCGCGCAGTTCGGTGAGGGCCTCGGTGGCGTTGTGGTGTGCGACGTCGACGAGCTGACGGAGCCGGGCGGCGTCGCCCTCGCCCTCGCTCTCGTCAAGCCGCTGTCTGATCATGTCGAGGCTCATCGCCACCGCGACGAGGCGGACCTGGGCCCCGTCGTGCAGATCGCGCTCGACGCGTCTGAGCAGCGCCACCGAGTCGTCCACAGCGAGCGCCCGCGTCTCCTCCAAGTCGCGTACCCGATCGGTCAGTTTGCCGGGTCCGAGCAGGGCGCCGATCAGCCAGCGGTCGGCCTCGGTCACCAGGTGGGTGACCCAGGGCGCGCACAGCAGGATGCCGACACCGATGGCGACCGCGAGGAACGTACCGGCGAACGTGTCCGCCTCCAGTCCGCCGAAGGGCATCGGCGTGAGTACCGGCATGCCCTCCGGGGAACCCGGCTCGGGTTGCTGCCCGAAAACCGCCCACCGCAGTGGCGCGGTGAGGTTGACGAGACCGGCGAGCCACCAGAAGACGGCGTACGCCCCCAGACAGCTGACCGGCAGCTTCGCCAGGACGTAGGCCGCCGAGCGCCAGCCGGTCTCGTCCCACAGGCGGGCGTCGAGGCGGCTGACCAGCCGACCGCTCGGACGCAGTGGCGGCGGCGCGGGTGTCCGATCTCCCAGGAGCCGGTCGGCGAGGCGACGGTGCAGTGCCCCCAGCGCCCGGGCCAACTGGAGCCCCGCGATGAGCAGGAGCGCCCCGACCACGACGAGGACGACCGTCACCGTGAACCCCGCCCCCAGGGCGAGCGCCACCGCGAGCAGCACCCCGCCCGCGAGGCCCAGCGGGAACCCGATCAAGCAGTACACGGCCTCGGCCCAGGCCCGCCGGGCGAACGGGGCACGCCCCACGGCCCGCACGAGGGCACGCGCTCCTGGCGTGCCTCCTCCTTGCGCGCCTCGCCCGGTGAGCCCTTGGGCCTCGATCATCACGTCTCCTGCCGTCATGCCGTCCTGTCGCAGACCTGGTGGGGTCGGACAACGCCACATTAGGTCTCCGCGAGGGCACACCGGAACGCGGATTTCCTCCGTCTGGCCTGGGGGTTTTCCCCCAGAAGCCGGGCGTTCGCCAAGCCCCGGCCGTGGGAGGCACTTCAGCACCCGGCCCGAGAGCCTGTATCGGGCTCGCCCTATGCCTTGGGGGTGAGGCGCCCGGAGCTGAGTGCGGCAATGACCCCGCCGTCGACGAGCAGGTCGTTGCCGGTGATGAACGCGGCGTCGGGGCCCAGGAGGAAGGCTGCGGCGGCCGCGATGTCATCGGCCGTGCCCACACGGCCGGTTCCGGATGCCTCGATCATGGCCCGCATGATCTGCCCGCTCTCCCCGGCGAGCTCCTGCCGCCCCATCGGCGTGGAGATGACGCCGGGGCTGATGGAGTTGACCCGTGCTCCCTGTGCACCCCAGCCGGCGCTCGCGGCCCGGACCCGGAGCTGGTTGGCGTACTTGGAAAGGGTGTAGGCGCCTTGCGGGCCCAGGGCCTGCAGGTCCAGGAAGGGCAGGTCCAGCAGTTCGTCGGCAGGTGTGTGCGTCAGGGCCTGAACCTGTTCCGAGGACAGGGTGCCGGGTGCCAGCATGTGGCCGGCCATGCTGGCGATGGCCACTCCCGCGCCGCCGTGGGCTATGACCTGGCCGAATTCCTCCAGGACCAGTGCTGTGCCGAGCAGATCCACCTTGAGGATCGCCTCGGCGGACGACTGGACGGGGGAGAGCCCTGCCGTGTGTGCGACCTGGGTGACGCGGCCGGTCCGGGCCGCGGCCTGTGCCAGCTCCGCCACCGAGTCGCGCGAGGACACGTCCACGGTGTGGGCGACCACGGCATGGCCGTGTCCCCGCAGATCGTCCGCGACGGCGGAAAGGGTCTTCTCGTCGAAGTCGGCCAGGACCAACGTGTTCCCGTTGCCCTGGCGCTGTGCGATGGCCCGACCCATCCCGCCCACGCCGATGACGACCACCACGTTCGCGTTCATGGTTCCTCCAATTACGTTACGTGTCGTTACGTAAACTACCGTAGCGCTTGTAAGCTGAGGATGTGAGCGAGACGCAGCGCCGAGGACGGCCCCGGAAGACGGACACGGATCGGAGCATCCTGAACGCCGCGGAGAAGCTGCTCCTTCAAGACGGTTACGCGGGTCTGTCGATGGAGAAGGTCGCCGCGGAAGCCGGCGTCGGCAAACCCACCGTGTATCGACGCTGGTCCTCCAAAGCCGCTCTGGTCGGCGAAGTCACCCGGCACAGCTACCTCGCCGCCGCCCCGGACAGCTGCGTACCGACGGCCCGGCCGGGCGAGGCCCGCTCGACGATCAGCAGGTGGTTCCGGTCCCACGCGCAGGCCTGCACCGACTCGCGCAGCGCCGCCCTCGTCCTCGCCCTGACCGCGGCGGCCGCGGAGAGTCCCCAGGACGCCGAGTCCCTGTACCGCCACCACACCCGCGACCAGCACGCCGCCATCGCGGACCTGCTGCGCACCGGCGTGGAATCGGGCGAGTTCCGTGCTGACACCGACATCGACGCGGTGGTCGACGCCATGATCGGATCTGCCCTCTACCTCCTGCTCACAGGCAGGTCCGCGCAGGCGCCGGAGCGAGCCGAGGGACTCTTGACCGTTCTCATGAACGGACTCGCCCCGCTTGGCCTTCCACGGGGCAAGGACGCCCACCGGTAGCGTTGCGCCGCGATCCCACGCAGTAATCGATGGGGCTCGCCCCTCGTCCGCGAACCCCTCAGTTCAGCCCTGCGGGGCACAGGCGCTGCGCCTTCGTCTCGCCGTCGAGCTCGGCATCCACACAACCGCCGGGCAGCGAACCGTATGTCTTCTTACCGAAGTTGGCGGTCACGGTCAGGTCTCCGTCGCCGAACTCCGTCCGCTGCACCGTCCCGTCACCGGTGAGCCGCTGGTAGCCGGTCATCCGTTCGGTGCCGACGGCCTTGTGCAGGGGTGCCAAGTACCGCTGGAGCGCTGCCATCTCCTTGCCCGTGGACCGCAGGTTCGTCTTTCCGAGCGTGAAGTTGAGCGGGGTGTTGTAGAGGGCGGACATCAACGCCCGGTCGGTCTTCTGGTCCGGGAGCTTGTTGTACGGCAGCTCCCAGCGGTCGGTGTTGATGACGGAGCCGTGCAGCGCGGTTTCGTACAGGGGGACGCGGTAGCGCGGGTCGTACATCGCTTTCGCCAGCGCGGACGGCAGCTCGACCTCCTTGAAGAAGACCGCAGGCTCGCCCTGCGGGACGTAGCCGCCCCACTTCTCCTTGTCCTTCTCCAGCTTCCACAAGCCGTCCGCGACCGGCGTCTGCCCGCCATGGTTGAACGCGAGCACGGGGGCGGCCCAGGCACCGGCGGACTCGGAGCCGAGGACGAACTTGTCGTCGGAGGCGAGCTTCCGCATGCGCTCCAGGCGGTTGGCGCGGTCCTGCTTCTTGTTCATGCGGTGGCTCATACTGCTGTCGGTGAACAGTTCGCCCGCCGCGTCGACGTCCAGGAAGTAGCTGTCGGCGCCGTTGGCCGTCATCTTCTCCGCCCGGTCAGCCAAGTAGTGCTTGCCACGCTCGGCCTGCTTGAACGCCTGGGAGCTGAGGTAGCAGCCCCGGCCACCGAAGCCTTCCTTGATCTCGCCCTTCCAGTTCCGTACGCAGAAGTCCGGGTAGACCGAGCCGGGCCACTTCGAGGAGGGGTTGTCGGCGCTCCCGGAGGGCTGGCCGTTGGCGTAGGAGTCGTACGGGCCGACCAGATAGCCGTGCCGTTGCGCGGCCCGCACGGCCTGCTTGTCCATCGGCTGCTCGTCGGCGTCGTAACCGAGCCAGAGCCGGGAGACGCCGAGCTTGTGCAGCTCGTTCACGCCCTTCGCGCTGCGGGCGTCGCCCCAGGTGTAGGCGTGCACGGCCCCGAGCAGCCGCTCGACCTCGGGGTTCTCCTTGATCTTCTGCTTCAAGGAGCGCACCTTGCCGTGCTCGTCGAGATAGGCACGGTAGTTGGTGGCGGAGGAGACGGGGGAGGGGCCCGTGAGGGAGAAGTGCACCGTGTAGTCGCGGGTCTGCTCCCGCTGCGAGAACTCGTGCCGCGCCGTGGAGCCGATCCGGCCGTCCTTCGAGGCGAAGCCGAGGGAAGTGCCGACCTCCTCCGGCACGATGTAGCTGACGCCGTGCCTGCCCTGGGTGTAGCCCCAGGCCGGAAGGGTGAGGCCGCCGGCGAGTTCGGCCTCCGTGTCCCCCAGACCCGCATCGGCGGAGTTCCAGAAGGTGTCGTCGACCGGGACGTTCAGCCCCTCGCCGCGCGGGATCTGAAGGGCTCCACCGGCGCTCGGCGCGGTGCTGGGCCAGGACAGCTTCTGGTCGGCGTCGGAGTGCACCGTCATGCGCAGTCGGCCGTGATCGCTCCGCGCCGTGACGGTGAGTTTTTTGCCCGGGTACGACCAGCGGGCCGTGTCGCCGTTCACGGTCACCTTGCCCGGCTTGCCGAGCCGCTGCCCCGCCGCGCCGGAGACCGGGAGCGAGGCCCCGTCGCCGGTGCGTCCCGTGACGCGCAGGGACGCGGTGTCCACGCGTGCGACGCCGCCACGCACGCTGAGGTCGACCGTGCTGCCGTGCACCCGGGGCGGCTTGTCCGGCGTACCCGAAGCTGCGGGCGGCTCGGCCATGGCCAGGTATCCGGCCGACGCCGAGGTGGCGGTCAGCACGACGGCCACGGCGATGCCGTACGTACGGACACGGCGCCGACGCCGCGCGCCCGCGACGTCACCGTGCCGGGCCTGCTGGGTCTGACTGCTGTTCCTCTTCACGTAGTTCACGGGGGAGAGCATCGGGGGTGCGTGTAAGAAGGTTCTAAGAGTCGCGCCGGGCGGTGCCCATGTGGGCACCGCCACCGCCCTGCTCGGTGCGCCGCTGTGCCGGCGGCAGCGCACTGAGGGGTCATCGGGTTCGGCGGGTGTTCCACAGGGGGAGTTGTTCGAAGAAGGTGACGGCTTCTTCGTTCCAGTGCCGGTGCCAGGAGGTGGCTTCGGCTGTGGCGGCGTCGGCGTACTGGTCGATGGTGGCCTGCAGGCGGGTGTGGACGTGGCGGCGGTGGGCGATGTCACGGATGCGGTCGATGGTCTGTGGTGTGCAGTGGGGGTCGCCCAGAGCGGCTTTGACCGTGTCGTGTTCGTCTTCGCCGGTGGCGGCGAGAAGCTCGCGGGTCAGGTAGGTGAGGCGGCCGGCCCGCAGATCGGCGCCCCTGGGTTTGCCGGTGAGGGCGGGATCGCCGAAGAGGTCGAGGTAGTCGTCGCGTATCTGGCCGCTGAGACCGGTGAGCCGGGCGTAACGGTGAAGGCTCTCCTCGTACGGTGCCAGGTCCTGCCCCGCGGCCAGCAGGCCCAGACGCAGGGGAGCCAGAACGGTGTAGCGCGAGGTCTTGTACTCGCACACTGTCTCCAACATCCCGTCATCGGCTGTGGGATGCACGTCGCGCTCGAGGTCGAGGACCTGCCCGATGACGGTGTCGGTCGTCACGCCGAGCTGGACGTCGAGCATGGCCTGCTTGCGCTCGGCGGGCAGGTCGGCGCGCACCAGGACGCGCAGGGCCAGGAAACCGGCGAGATCACCGGTCATCATGGCAAGACCCAGCGCGGCCTGCGGATTGTCCGGCAGGTCCTGGCGGCAGGCGTGGTACGTCGATGGGCCACCGCGGCGCATCGGCGAGTCGTCCATGATGTCGTCGAGGATGAGCGCGTGGCTGTGGAGCAGCTCAAGACTCAGCGCGGCCTCTGCCAACCCCACCGGCTCGTCCGCGTCGACGAGCCCTGCCGCCTCGTAGAGGAGGGCGATCCGGATCCGTTTACCGCCGCGCAGCGACAACTGGGCGAGGAGTTCCAGACACCGGGGCGCGAAGCGTCCCAGCTGTGCGCCGCCCAGGTCACCGGCCAGTTCGGCGAAATACTTCTCGAAGGCCGCATCGAAGCGCTTTCGATGACCGGCGGCACGCTCCAGGGCGCTGACAGTGCTGCTGCTGTTCATGGTCGGTCGGGCCGGCCTTTCCTCAGGGTCGCGAGGGCCAGCTTCCCATTCGACGGGGGAGGTCCCACTGACGGGCCGGGCCGGGGTGCGGACCGGCCGTCTCAACCCGTCGTAGGGAAGGCCTGTTCGGTCCAGATGGTCTTGCCGGAGCGGGTGTAGCGCGTTCCCCATCTCTGGACGAGCTGCGCGACGATGAACAGGCCGCGCCCGCCTTCGTCGTCCTCGCCGCTGTGGCGCAGGTGCGGTGAGGTGTGGCCCGTGTCCGCGACCTCGCACAGGAGAGTACGGTCACGGATGAGGCGTACCTGGATCGGCCCTTCGGCGTACCTGACCGCGTTGGTCACCAGCTCGCTGACGACGAGCTCGGTCGCGAACGCCAGCTCATCGAGGCCCCAGTGGTGCAGCTGCCCGGTGGCAAGGTCCCGTGCACGGCCCGCGGTGACCGGTTCAGCGGGCAGCTCCCACTCGGTGACCTGCGACGGGTCGAGTTCGCGGGTACGGACGAGCAGCAGGGCGGTGTCGTCGGCGGTCGATCCGCCCGGCAGGAGTTCCGCCACGGCCCGGTCGCAGAGTTCTTCGAGCGACGCCTGCCGGTCGCTGAGTACGCGTCCCAGAGTGTCCAGCCCGTGGTCGATGTCGCGGTCGCGGGCCTCCACCAGGCCGTCGGTGAAGAGCGCGAGGAGGCTGCCCACCGGCAGCTCGATCTCCATCGACTCGAACGGCAGACCGCCCAGGCCCAGGGGCGGTCCCGCGGGCAGGTCCGGGAAGGAGAGAACGCCGTCCGGGTCGACGACCGCAGGCGGCAGGTGCCCGGCCCTGGCCATGACGCAGCGCCGTGAGACCGGGTCGTAGACCGCGTAGAGACAGGTCGCCCCCGTGGTCACATCGGCGTAGGTGCCTTCGGGTGATCCCGGCTCGCCCCGTTGCTCCTCCGCCGACTGCGCCACCAGGTCGTCGACCCGGGAGAGGAGTTCGACGGGATCCATGTCCAACTGGGCGAACGCACGCACCGTCGTACGCAGCCGGCCCATGGTGGCGGCGGCCTGCAGGCCGTGGCCGACCACGTCCCCGACCACGAGTCCGACCCGGGTCCCGGACAGCGGGATGACGTCGAACCAGTCGCCGCCGACCCCTGTCACGTCGTCCGTGGGCAGGTAGCGGTGGGCCAGGTCGACCGCCGACTGCTCCGGCACGTGCTGCGGGAGGAGTTGGCGCTGGAGGGCCAGCGACGCGGTGCGCTCACGGGTGAAGCGGCGGGCGTTGTCGATGGACACGGCCGTACGGGCGACCAACTCGTCGGCCAGTGCCACCTCGCCGCTGTCGAAGGCGGCCGAACCGGCGCCGCGAATGAAGGTGACGATTCCCAGGGTGCTGTTCCCGGCCCGCAGCGGCACGACCAAGGTCTTGTCGTCGAGCACGAGCCCGCCCGAGGAGAGGCTGCGATCCTGTGGTGAACCGGACGGGTACTCCACGGGCGGTTGGTGCACGAGGGGCGGGGGAGGCTCCTCGGCCGAGGAGCGGGCGACCCGTACGAGAGACATCGCCGCCGAGCCGCCGGTGGCCGGGACCCCGCCGTCCAGTACCGCCCCCGCGAGGTCGACCGTCACCGTGGCGGCGAACTCCGGTACCGCCACCTCGGTGATCTTCTCGGCCGTGACCACCACATCGAGGGTGTTCCCGATTCCGCGTCCCGCCTCGACGAGCAGGGCGAGGCGCCGCTGGGCCTTGTAGCGATCGGAGATGTCGAACGCGTCCTCGCACACTCCGAACACGTGTCCGTCGGCGTCCTGGAGCCGGTAGTAGGCGCAGGACCAGATGTGGTCCGTCTCCGGGTCGCTGGGCGGCCGACCCTGGAAGTGCAGGTCCAGGAATGGCTCTCCGGTATCCAGTACGTGGTGCATGACCGCGTCGAGCGTGGGCGGATGCCCCTTGGTCACGAACTTTCCCTCGGAGTACAGCTGATCTGCCCGATAGCCGCGGAACTCGGCGAAAGGGCGTCCGATCTCCCGTTCGTACGCCGCGTTGCACCAGGTCAGGCGCAGTTCGGTGTCGTAGATGGCTAGGCCGAGGGGTGACTGGGTGGCCAGGCCGTGCAACAGGGCGAGGCGGGACTCCCACAGCCGGAGATCCTTCAGCTCCGCCGCGACGAGGACACGCGTCGCCGTGCCGACGCCAGGCAGGGGACATGTGGCGGTGGCGACGATCAGCTCACGCCCGTCCCGGTGCCGGGCCACTCGGATCTCGTTCCCCTGGAGCTGGGGAGGGAGGGGGAGAGCGGAGTGCGTCGGGCCGGGTGACAGGAACGTGGTCACGGGTCGGCCGACGATCTCCTGCGGCCGGTAGCCGAGGAGCCGCTCCGCCGCGAGGCTCCATCCGATGACCGTGTCCTGGGCGTCGACGACCGCCGTGGCCGCCCTGGTGACGTGGAGGGGACCACGAAAGTCGGTGCTCTGCTCCGCGTTCCATGCAGTCATGGCGCCACATCAGCCCCGTTCATCCTCTACAGAATCCGCCGTCCCCGGGGGAGGCACAACCGCGGTACACCACGCAACGGAAGCGTGGCGTCGTCGCCACCGCTAATAACAAGCCCTTCGGGCCGCCCCGACGCCGCTGGGGCGGCCTCCCGGAAGACCTCACCGACCGGAAGACCTCGCCGAAAGGCTCCACCAGCAGGCTCCAAGGGCCCCGCCGTCAGAGCGCCGAGGCGATCCTGATCCCGGCCACCGCACCGTCGCCCCGCAGCGTCAGGGCCCCCGGGCCCTCATGGCGTACGCAGTCGAGACGTACGCAGTCGAGACGGCCGAGCGCGGTCTCCGGTCCGTCAGGTCCACCGACGGTGATTCCCTCGGTGGTGGCCATGACGAGCAGGGTCTCGCCCGGGGCGCACGTCATCTCCGTCTCCCTGGCTGCGGAGACGGTGACGATCCGTACCTGTGCCGTCGCCCGGCCCCTGCGGGTCATCACGTTCATGTTGCGCACCGCGCCCGCCTCAAGACGGCAGTCCGTCGCCGCGTCGCCGGAGAAGGCGAAGGGGCTGAGCGGCTCGACCGGCTGCGATGCCCCGTCCACGGTCAGCACCATGCCTTCGCCCTCGACCGGCGTGATCACGCGGTCGATCCCGGGAAAGAGGGAGAAGGCGCCTCCCGCGTTCACGTCCGCGACACTCACCCGCCAGTCGAAGCCGTCCACGGGCTCTGCCGAGGAGGGGGACGAAGAGGAAGAAGGGGACGCCCGCACGGTGCCCGACGCGCTCTCCACGGTGCCCGAGACCTCCACGGTGCCCGACGCGACCTCCCGGGTCGTACCGCCGCCGTTCTTCCACGGCATGCTGCGGTACTCGCTCCAGGGCAGAACACTCCAGGGCAGAACATCCCGGCCCATCCGACGCAGCCTCCTTCAGGCACGTGATCATCGAGTCCGGGCCAGCCTACGTGCAGCGACTGTCGGCCACGGAGGCGTACCGAACTCGTGTGCCAGGATGTGGAACGTGTCGCATACCCAGTTCACCAGCCAACTCATCGGTCGGGAAGACGAACTCGACCGTCTCGCTGACGTACTGGAGCGAGCCCGCGCCGGCGAGGCACGCGCGGTGCTGATCTCCGGGGACGCCGGGGTCGGCAAGACGAGGGCGCTCGACGAGGTCGCCGGACGAGCCGCCGCGGCCGGGATGAGCGTGCTCATCGGACACTGTGTCGACCTCGGCGACGTGGGCCTGCCGTATCTGCCGTTCACCGAGATCCTCGGCGCACTGGCCGCGGACGAGCGGTTCGCCCCGGTCCTCAGCGGTCATCCGGTGACGGAGCGGCTGCTCGGCGGCGGTACGGACGCCGTGGGGGACGTGAACAGGCGGCTGAGGCTCTTCGAGGACATCGCCGCTCTGCTGGCCGATCTCACGGACATCGCCCCGCTGTTGCTGGTCATCGAGGACCTGCACTGGGCCGACCAGTCATCCCGCGACCTGCTGCGGTTCCTGCTCAGCCGAGGTGTGCTCAAGCGGCCGACCGGCGGCTCGAACGACCACCGGCTCGCGGTGTTCGCCTCGTACCGTGCGGACGACCTGCACCGCCGCCACCCGCTGCGTCCCCTGCTTGCCGAGCTGGTGCGGCTGCCCGCCGTGGAGCGGCTTGAACTTCAACCGCTGCCCGACACGGATGTGGCCCGCCTCGTGCGCTCCCTGCGGGACGATTCTCTGCCGGACGCCACCATCCGCCGGATCGTCGAGCGCGCCGAGGGCAATGCCTTCTACGCGGAGGAGCTGGTCGCGGCCACGGACACTCCGGCCGGTGGCGTGCCCAGCGGTCTGGCCGACGTCCTGCTCATCCGGGTCGAGCAGCTGTCCGAGACCGCCCAGCAGGTGCTGCGTACCGCGGCCGTCGCCGGGCGCCGGGTCAGTCACGATCTGCTGCGGGACGCCGTCGGGCTGCCCGAGAAGGAGCTTGAGGCGGTCCTTCGCGAGGTGGCGGAGCGGCAGTTGCTCGTCCCCGGTGACGGTGACACGTACTCCTTCCGGCACGCGCTCGCGCGGGAGGCGGTCTACGCCGATCTCCTGCCGGGTGAACGGGCCCGGTTGCACGGCGTGTTCGCGCGTCTGCTCGCAGAGCGTGGCCGCCAGTCCGGCAGCGCGGCCGAGCGCGCCCACCACTTCCGCGAGAACCACGACCTGCCCGAGGCGCTCGCCGCCTCCCTTGAGGCCGCCGACCACGCCCAGCGCGTAGGCGCCCCCGCCGAGGAGCTGCGGCACATCGAAGCGGCCCTCGACCTGTGGTCGACGGTCAGTGCCTCCGGTCGGCCCGCCGGTACCGACTCCGTGACGCTCACGCTGCGTGCGTCGGCGGCGGCCGCCCACGCCGGGGAACTGCACCGCGCCGTCTCGCTCACGCGGTCCGCGCTTGCCGGTCTCGGTCAGGACGCCGACTTGGAGCTCGCGGCCCGCGTCCGCTACACGCTCGCCGGGAACCTGCTGAGCGTCGACAACCTGTCGGCCGCCATCGCGCACAGCAGTGAGGCTCTCGCCCTGATCCCCGCCGAACCCCCTTCGGCGACATGGGTGTGGGCGGCGGCCACGTACATGATGGTCACCGCGCGCCAGAGCGAAGAGGACGAGACCGCGCGACGGGTCGGCCACCAGGCTCTGCGTGTCGCCACTGAACTGGGGGTCGACGACGCGCGGGCCGACCTCCTGATCTCCATGATGGTCCACGCGGACAGCAACCGTCGCACCCCGGGGGGCAGGGAGCAGCTGAAAGAGGCGCGGGAGCTGGCGCTGCGGGCGGGCAACGCACATGTGGAAATGCGCGCCTTGTTCAACTTGGCCATGGGCAGCGTCGAATCCGGTGAGCTGGAGGAAGGCCTGCCGTGGTTGGCGGAGGGTCTTGACCGGGCCCGCCGTTCCGGGCTGCTGTCCTCGCCGTATTCGCTGGAGATGCGGTATCTGCGGCTCCTTGTGCAGTACACGCTCGGCCACTGGGACGAGTGCGCGCGCGGCGCGGCCGAGGACGCCGCGGCGTACTCCGGCGCGGGCGGCTTCACGGCGGGGCCCGGCCTTTACGTGGCACTGGCGCGCGGCGATTTCAGCGCGGTCGAGCGCGCCCGAGCGTTGCTCGAGGGGCACTTCGACTGGAAGAACGCGCTGGTCGCCGGCATCGTGCGGATCGACGCCGCCGCGCTGCGCGGGGACCCGGACGAGGCGGTGCGGGCGATGCGCCACACCATCGAGTCCCTCTCCGACGAGACGGGCACGTTGCCCGACGCCACGGTCCGGCTCGCCGCTCTGGCGCTGTCCGCGGTCGCCGACTCGGCGGCCGAGCTGCGTATGCGCGGTGACGAGGAGGGGGCGAAGCGCAGGGCGGACACCGCTGCCGAACTCGTGGAACAGGCGCGGGCCTCGGCCGCGCGCGGCGAGGACGGCATGCCACAAGGGCCGGAGGGACAGGCGTGGTTGGCTCGTCTCGAGGCCGAATGGACACGAGCCGTGTCCGGTCCTGATGTGGCGGCCTGGGAGAAGGCGCTGACCGCCTTCGCGTACGGCGACGCCTATGAACGTGCGCGGTGCCGACTGCGTCTCGCTGAGGCCCTCCTCGCGGCCGACCGTCGCGATGAGGCGACTGCCGAGGTCGACGCGGTGCGCCAGGAGGCCGACCGGCTCGGCGCCACCCTCTTGCGCGAGCGTCTTGACGCTCTGGTGCGCCGTGGCAGGTTGGCGGTACCGGCCAGGGACCGTGCCGCGGTCCTTACGGCGCGTGAGCAGGACGTGTTGCGCCTGCTCGCCCTCGGCCGCAGCAACCGGCAGATCGGCGAGGGGCTGTTCATCAGCCCCAAGACGGCCAGCGTCCACGTCTCCAACATCCTTGCCAAACTGGGGGCGGCGAGCCGTACGGAGGCGGTGGGTGTCGCCTACCGGCAGGGACTGATCACTGCGGAGCCGACGCCTTCGGACTGACTCCGCCCGTTCCTGTTCCCGTTCCCGTCGCCGGAGCCATGACGGTGGGTGTCGGTCGCCTGTCGAGAGCTGTAGCTCCGCTGTCGGTGGCCTGTCGGTGGGTCCTGGCACCTTCGCGGAAACGGCCGCCGGAGATCACCGGCGGCCTCGACCCCGAGGAGCCACCATGCACACCCCCGTCACGATCATCGGTGCCGGGCTCGGCGGACTCACCCTGGCCCGGGTCCTGCACCTCCACGGAATCCCGGTCACGGTCTACGAGGCGGAGCCCTCCCCGGCGGCGCGTTCGCAGGGCGGCATGCTCGACATCCACGACTACAACGGACAACTCGCCCTCGAAGCCGCCGACGTGATGGACGAGTTCCGTGGCCTCGTTCTGGAGGGCCGCCAAGCCCTGCGGGTGCTCGACCCGGACGGGACCCTCCTGTTCGACAAGGCCGACGACGGCACGGGGGAACGCCCCGAGGTGCAGCGCGGCGAGCTGCGACAGGTCCTGCTCGACTCGCTTCCCGCCGGTACCGTGCGGTTCGGGTGCAAGGCCAGCGGCACCCGTACCGTCGGCGAAGGGCGCCACGAGGTGACGTTCGCCGACGGCAGCACCGTCGTCACCGGTTTGTTGGTCGGCGCGGACGGCGCGTGGTCAAGGGTCCGCCCGTTGCTCTCCACCGCCATACCCGAGTACACGGGCAAGTCGGTCGTCGAGACCTACCTGTTCGAGGCAGACACCCGGCACCCCGCCGCCGCGAAGGTGGTCGGCGGCGGGGCGATGGTCGCGACCGCGTCGGGCAGGGAGCTCTTCGCCCACCGGGAGAGGGGTGACACTCTGCACGCCTACGTGGGTCTTGTCGAGCCGCTGGAATGGTTCGCCGACATCGATTTCGCCGATGCCTCCGCCGCGTCGGCGCGGATCGCGCAGGAGTTCGACGGCTGGGCGCCGGAGCTCACCGCGCTGATCACCGACGGCGACATCGCGCCGGTCCTGCGCCCCCTCTTCGCTCTGCCGCACGGGCATCGGTGGGACCGGGTGGCGGGGGTGACCCTGCTCGGTGACGCCGCCCACCTGGTGGCCCCGAACGGCGAAGGCGCCAACCTGGCGATGTTCGACGGCGCCGAACTCGGCAGGATCCTGGCCGCGCGCCCCGACGACATCGAGGCCGCGCTCGCCGAGCACGAGGAGGCCATGTACGCCCGCAGCGCCGAACCCGTCACTTTCGAAGGCATGGAGATGGACCAGGGGATCGACCCCGAGGACGGCACATCCCAGGCCATGCTCAAGATGCTCACGGAGCTGGGGCAGTAGGTCGGTCCGGCGACATCGGCACGGCCCTCAGCCGCACGCGACGCGCGCGAGGGCCGTACCTCCGGTGTGACGAGGGCCGTACCCCCGATGTGCGTACCCCGGCGGCGTGTGGAGGGCCGTACCCCCGGCGACCCCGCGCGGTGATCAAGGCTTTGGGCCGGGTTGTACGCTGCGACCATGCAGCCGTCCGCTCCCTCGCCGTCGCCGGATTCCGCCCAGCCGGGTCGTCTTTCCGATCCCGCCGAGCGCGGCCTGCTGACGGAGCGGATCGCACGCCAGCTGGAACACGAGATCCGTACCGGTGAGATCGCGGTCGGGGCCAAGCTGCCTTCCGAGCGCGAGCTGGCGGCCCAGTTCGGCTCCAGCCGCAATGTCGTGCGGGAGGTGCTGCGGCGCCTTGAGGCACAGCACCTCATCGAGGTCGCGCCGGGGCGTGGTTCCTTCGTGCGTGAGCAGAGCTCGGGGCAGGCTAGGGGGTACGACGCGCTGTACCGCGCCGGGCGCCCCACCGTCCGTCAACTCATCGAGGCGCGGCTTCCGTTGGAGGTCGAGATGGTCCAACTGGCGACCAGGCGGGCCACGGACGAGGACATCGCGGTGATGCGCGGCGCGTGCGACGCCCTGGAGTCGGCCACGGACGTCGTGGTCAAGGCGCAGGCGGACATGGAGTTCCATGACGCGATCGCGGTGGCGAGCAAGAATCCCGTACTGCGGATCATGCTGTCGTCGATCAGCGGGATGATGTTCGAGATGATGCTCCGCTCGAACTCGGACCCCTCGATCGGGGAGCCCGGGGTGCCGCATCACCCGGAGATCTTCGAGGCGATCGAGGCGCGGGACGAGGAACTCGCGGCCGTGCGGATGCGGGAGCACCTGAGGCTCGGCCTGCGTACGTACGGGGCGGACCTCGATGTGCAGGTGGACATCATGGCGCGCAACCACATCGAGACGCTGCTCGGGCAGGCGGAGGTCCGGCGGGCGGGCGGCAGGGCGGGGGAGTAGCAGCCCCCTCGTAGTGAGCGGATCGGCGCCCCGGGTGAGGCCCGGTCCGGCGTGACCGTTCTGTTGTGTGGATCTTTGCCTCAGGGGCTGTTCGGGAGCGATCGCATCCTGCTACGGTCCCGTCAGATCCAACTGGTCCTACCAGTTGGACCAGTGGTTCGGGAGACGTAGAAACCCATCGGGGCGCACACCGAAACGCCCATCACAGAGACGAGGACAACGATGTCCACGAGCAGCCAGCTGTTGAGCAGGCGCTCCTTCGGCAGGCTGACCGCAGGGGCGGCGGGAGCCGTCGGTGTGGGCGCGGCGAGCGCCTGTTCGCCGCAGAGCGGCACACCCTCGGCGAGCAGCCCCTTGCGGATCATGGCGATCAACCACGTGTGGTCGCAGGCGATCAAGCAGCGGACGAAGGAGTTCGAGGAGCGGATCGGACGCCGGGTCTCGATGACCCTGCTCACCGCCGACCAGCTGTCGAGCAGTTACAACGTCAAGCTCAACGCGTCGGGCACCGACGTGGACGTCATGATGGTGCGCGCGCTCCAGGAGCAGCTGGTCTTCGCGCACAACGACTGGCTCGCCGATCTCACCGACCTGGTCGAGGGCGACAAGGAGTTCGCCTGGGCGGACTTCCAGAAGGCGCCGCGCGAGGCCTCCGTGGCGCAGGGCAAGGTGCTGAGCGTCCCGGTGGTGACCGAACGCCCCACGCTCTACTACCGGAAGGACCTCGTCGAGGGCCCGCCGCGCACCCTGGACGCCCTGATGTCGTCCGCACTGGAACTCACTCAGAAGAAGAAGGGGTTCTACGGCTACGTCGGCCGCGGTCAGCGCAGCGGCGCCGTGTCCCAGTGGTCCAGCTTCCTGTACTCGCACGGCGGCGATTTCCTCGTCGACGGCAAGTCGGGCATCGGCAGCCGTCAGGCCCTGGCCGCCTACGAGTACTACGGCGGGCTCCTGAACAGAGCGGGACCGCCGGGAGCGACCAACATGAGCCTCGAACAGGCCATGCCGATCTTCGCGCAGGGCAAGGCCGCGTTCTACATAGACGCCGACGCGATCTACAGCAGCTTCCTCGATCCGAAGGTCGCGACCAAGGGCGTACGCGAGTCCGTCGGCTTCGCCCCCTTCCCCGCGGGCCCGGCCGGTGCCAAGCCGCACAACATCCCCTCCTGGAGCCTGGGCATCAACAAGTTCTCCCTCCTGCGCGACGACGCCTGGGAGTTCCTCAAGTGGGCCGCGGGCCCTGAGATGTCCGCGGCTCTCCAGTCCGACGGCATCCCGGGCGCCCGCAGCTCCGTATGGGCCGACCCCCGGACCCTCGCCGCCTTCCCGAAGGATCTCGCCGAGTCGATGCGGCTCAACGCCGAACGCGGCCTCGGCTACGACCGGCCGCGGGTCCTCCAGGTCGGCCGGGCCAGGGACATCGTCGGCCGTCCGCTGGTCGCGTCGATCCTCGGCGAGTCCGTGCGGCCCGTCATGCGCGACGCGGACGCGGAGTTCGCCGATTTCCTCGTACGCGACAACCGCCACAAGGAGTCCTGATGGCCGCCACCGAGGTCTCCCCGGCCCGCGCCGACACCCCGCCCCCGGGAAAGGACGCGCGCCGCACCCGGCCGCCGCGCACCTTCGAGCAGGCCAACCGGCGGCTGAAATGGGCGATGCTCGCCCCGGCACTGCTCTTCGTCGGCCTGATGATCGTCTTCCCCCTCGCCTTCACGCTCGACCTGAGCCTGACCGACGCGTTCGGCGCGGTGAACGCCGACAAGCGCCATATCGGCCTGCAGAACTTCATCGACGCCCTTGGCGACTCCCGCCGTTTCTGGCCCGCCGCGCGCCGCACCCTCGTCTTCACCGTCGGCGCCGTGGTCCTTGAGACGGTCCTGGGCCTCGCGCTCGCGATGCTCATGCGCAAGCCGTTCCGGGGCATGCGCCTTGTGCGCACCGTCCTGATCATCCCGCTGCTCGCCACCCCCGTCGCGATCGGCGTCCTGTGGCTGCTGATCCTCGACCCCACCAACGGCATCGCCAACCACCTGCTGGAGGGCATCGGACTGCCCCGCCAGGAGTTCCTCGGCTCGGTGAGCCAGTCACTGCCGATGCTGATGCTCATCGACGTGTGGCAGTGGACGCCGATGATGACGCTTCTCCTGCTCGCGGGCCTGACCACTCTTCCCGAGGAGCCCGAGGAGGCCGCGCTCGTCGACGGCGCGAGTGCCTGGCAGCGCTTCCGCTACGTCATCCTGCCGATGCTCGGCCCCACCCTCGCCACGGCCCTCGTCCTGCGCGCCGTCGACGCGCTCAAGACCTTCGACATCCTCTACGCCACCAAGGGCGCGGGCGGCGGCTCCGACTTCGAGGCGGAGACCCTCAACGTCTACGCCTACGGACTCACCTTCGACTACCAGGAGTACGGCCTTGCCGCCGCCGTCCTGGTCCTGTTCACGCTGTTCATCATCGGTGTCGTGGTCCTGCTGCGCCGCCGCGGCGGAAGGAAGAACGCATGAGTTCCACCGTCACCCCCACCCCCGCGACCAGCCCGCCGAGCACCTCCGCGACCCGGCCGCCCGGCACGCCCGCCGCCCGCGGGCGCAGGAAGTGGACATGGCTGCGCGGCACGGCCATCGCCCTTGTCACCCTGATCTTCGCGCTGCCCCTCGTATGGATGTTCGCCGCCGCGTTCAAGACCAATGTGCAGGTGACCGACCCGAGCGTGGGCCTGTGGTTCAAACCCACCCTCGACAACTTCCGCAGCATCGTCGAAGCCGGGCAGATCGTCCGCTCGATGGGCAACTCCCTGCTTGTGGGTGTGGTGTCCACGGTGCTCTCCGCCGTCATCGCCGTGCCCGCAGCGTGGGCCGTGGGCCGGTTCGGCATGCACCGCACCGGTTCGCTCATCCTCGTCGCACGCATCGTTCCCGCGATCTCGCTGCTCGTGCCCTGGTACTACCTGTTCGCGCAGATGGGGCTCGTCGGCTCCTACACGGTCCTCGTGCTCAGCCACATGTTCGTCTCCGTGCCGCTGATCATGTGGATCATGATCAGCTTCTTCGCCGGGCTTCCGGTCGAACTAGAAGAAGCCGCCCGCACCGACGGCCTGAGCGCGTTCGGCGCCTTCTGGCGCATCTCTCTGCCCCTGGCCGCACCCGGCACCGCAACCGCCTCGCTCCTCGCGTTCGTCTTCAGCTGGAACAACTTCATGTTCGCGCTGGTCTTCGCCGACGACCGCACGCAGACCGTGCCGGTGACCCTCTTCAACTTCATCTCGTACGCCAGCACCGACTGGGGCGGCCTCATGGCCGCCGCGACCCTCATCACCGTCCCCGTCGTCATCGCCGCCGTCGTCGGACAGAAGTACCTGGTGGCAGGCCTGACCTCGGGTGCCACCAAGGGCTGAGCAGCAAGCCCCGCCAGCCCACATATCCGCATCGCACCGGAAAGAGCACCTGTATGAAGATCGTCGACGCGAAGGTCGTCGTCACAAGCCCGGGCCGCAACTTCGTCACCCTGAAGCTGACGACCGACGACGGCCTCACCGGACTCGGCGACGCCACCCTCAACGGCCGGGAACTCGCCGTGGTCAGCTATCTGACCGACCACGTCGCGCCCCTGCTCATCGGCCGTGACCCGCACCGGATCGAGGACACCTGGCAGTACCTGTACCGGGGGGCCTACTGGCGGCGCGGCCCCGTCACCATGGCCGCGATCGCCGCCGTCGACGTCGCCCTGTGGGACATCAAGGCGAAGGCCGCGGGCCTGCCGCTCTACCAGCTCCTCGGCGGCGCGAGCCGCGAGCGCATCCGCACCTACGGGCACGCGAACGGCCGCGACATCCCCGAACTGCTCGACTCCGTGCGGGCGAGGCTCGCCGAGGGGTACCCCGCGGTGCGCATCCAGTCAGGGATCCCCGGTCTGAAGGCCGTGTACGGCGTGCACAGCACCGACGACGGCGGCGAACCCGTCCTGCACCAGCAGGCCCACCCCCTCGTGGAGGACTGGGACACCGACGCCTACCTGCGCCACACGCCCACCGTCTTCGAGGCGGTCCGCGCGGAGTTCGGCCCCGAGCTCCCGCTGCTCCACGACGCACACCACCGGCTGAGCCCGATCCAGGCCGCCAGGCTCGGCAAGGACCTGGAACCGTACCGGCCGTTCTGGCTGGAGGACTGCACTCCGGCCGAGAACCAGGAGGCCCTTCGACTGGTGCGCCGGCGCACCTCGACGCCGCTGGCCATCGGCGAGGTCTTCAACACCGTGCACGACTACCAGGCCCTGATCACCGAGCAGTTGATCGACTACGTACGTTCCGCGGTCACTCACTTCGGAGGTGTCACGCCGCTGCGCAAGCTCTTCGACTTCGCGGCGCAGTACCAGATCAAGAGCGCGGTGCACGGCCCCGAGGACATCTCCCCGGTGGGGATGGCCGCGGCCCTGCACCTGGACCTGGCCGTGCACAACTTCGGGATCCAGGAGTACTCGGGCCACACCCGCCTCACCGATGAGGTCTTCCGGCACGCCTACACGTTCACGGACGGCCACCTGCACCCGGGCGAGGCTCCCGGCATCGGCGTGGAACTGGACGAGGAGCTCGCCGCCGCCCACCCCTACGAAGCGGCCTATCTGCCGGTCAACCGACTGCAGGACGGAACCGTCCACGACTGGTGAGCACACGGGGGAGGGACGGCTGACCCCGTCCCTCCCTCCCCTCCCTCTGGACAATCCCGTCACTCGGTGCTGAGATGCCAACTGCCCTGTTGCCGCGTGTCATTTAGCGCGCGACAGGGATTTCGTACGCCTCAGTTTTCCAACGTTGTAAAGCGCCCTGCACGGCAGCCACCAGCGCACACGGACGACGACGGGACGGTACCTACTCATGACGCAGCTCGGCCGACGCCACTTCCTCCAGCGATCCGGCGCGATCACCCTCGGCGCGGCCGGTGGCCTGACCGCCGTCACCGGCCCCGCCGCATGGGCGGCGACCCCGGCGCGCGGCGGTCTGTACGGCCCGAACGCCGCGCCGCTGGCCCCCACCGCGTTCCAGAAGCTTCCGGTGGGCAGCGTCACCGCGCGCGGCTGGCTGCGCGGACAGCTCGACCTCCTGCTCGGCGGCCTGTTCGGGCGGTACGCGGAGATCTCGCACTTCCTCGCCTTCGACGACTCCGGCTGGGTCCATCCGGACAAGGAAGGGTGGGAGGAAGTGACGTACTGGCTGCGGGGATACGTCGACCTCGCCGCCCTCACCGGGGACCGCACCGCCCTCGCGGAGAGCCGCCGGTGGATCGACGCGATCATCGCCACCCAGGAAGCGGACGGGTTCTTCGGCCCGAGAAGACTGCGCACCCAACTGAACGGCGGCCCGGACTTCTGGCCCTATCTGCCGCTCCTTCAGGCGCTGCGCTCGCACGAGGAGTTCACCGGCGACCAACGGATCATGCCGTTCGTCCTGCGTTTCATGCGCTTCATGAACGCGCAGGGCCCCGGGGCCTTCGACTCCAGCTGGGTCTCCAAGCGCTGGGGCGACGGGCTCGACGTCGCCTTCTGGGCCTACAACCGCACCCGGGAGAGCTTCCTGCTCGACCTCGCCGACAAGATGCACAAGCACGGCGTGGACTGGGCAGGCGGCGTCGCCGACTGGCACAACGTCAATGTGGCCCAGGGCTTCCGCGAGCCCGCCCAGTACGCCCTGCGCTCCGGCGATGCGGCCCACACCCGGGCGACGTACCGCAACTACGCGACCGCGATCGGGACGTACGGACAGTTCCCCGGCGGCGGCTTCGCGGGGGACGAGAACGCGCGCCCCGGCTTCGGCGACCCCCGTCAGGGTTTCGAGACCTGCGGCACCGTCGAGTTCATGGCCAGCCATGAGCTCCTCACCCGCATCACCGGAGACCCGGTCTGGGCCGACCTGTGCGAGGAGCTTGCCTTCAACATGCTGCCCGCGGCGACCGACCCCGCCGGAAAGGGCATCCACTACGTCACCGGCGCCAACAGCGTCGACCTCGACAACACCCGTAAGACGCAGGGGCAGTTCCAGAACGGCTTCGCGATGCAGTCGTTCCAGACCGGCGTCGACCAGTACCGCTGCTGCCCGCACAACTACGGCATGGGCTGGCCGTACTTCACCGAGGAGCTGTGGCTCGCAACCCCGGACCGCGGCCTGGCGGCGGCGATGTACGCGCCGTGCCGGGTCACGGCGAAAGTCGGGGCCGACGCCACCTCCGTCACGGTCACGGAGGACACCGACTACCCCTTCAAGGAGACGGTCACCCTCACTCTCACCATGGACAAGCCGGTGCGCTTCCCGCTGCGGCTGCGTATACCCGGCTGGTGCGAGAGCCCCCAACTCTCCGTCAATGGTGCCAGGTTGAAGGCCCCGCACGGACCGGCCTTCGCCGAGGTCGAGCGGACTTGGCGGGGCGGGGACCGCGTCACGTTGAAGCTGCCGCAGAGCACGAAGGTACGCACCTGGAAGAGCGGGGCGATCAGCATCGACCGCGGCCCCCTCACGTACTCCCTGCGCATCGGCGAGTCCTACGAGCGGTACGCGGGCACGGACGCCTTCCCCCACCAAGCGGTGCACGCGACCACCCCGTGGAACTACGCGCTCGCCCCCGCCCCCGGGAACGACCTCTCCTTCACCGCCGACTCCGGACCGCTGACCGGCGACCCGTTCACGCACGAGGGCGTCCCGGTACGCATCCGTGCCCGCGCCCGGCGCCTGGCGGAATGGGTCGCGGACGACGAGCACGTGGTGGCCCCGCTCCAGGCGAGCCCGGCCCGTGCCACCGGCGCGAAGGAGGAGGTGACGCTCATCCCGATGGGCGCGGCACGCCTGCGCGTCACCGCGTTCCCCACGGCGACCCCGGACGGCCGCCCCTGGACGCCCGAGCCGCCCTACCGCCGGATCGAGAACCGGCACAGCGGCAAGGTCCTCGCGGTCGACGGCATGTCCCTGGACGACGGCGGCCGCGTGGTCCAGTTCGACAACTCCGGTACGGGCGACCACGCGTGGCAGCTCATCGACCGGGGCGAGGGCCGGTACACCCTGCGCAACGGGTACAGCGGCAAGGCACTCGGCATCGAAGGAGCGTCAACGGCCAACTCTGCCAGGTCCGTTCAGTTCACCGACAGCGGCGCCGAGCATCTGCGCTGGGAGAAGGTCGACAAGGGGGACGGCTGGTTCCTGCTCCGCAACCGGCACAGCGGCAAGGTCCTCGGGGTGGACGGCATGTCGACGGCCAACAGCGCGCAGGTCGTGCAGTTCGAGGACAACGGCACGGCGGATCATCTGTGGCGGTTGGTGTGAGTTCAGAAGCTCACATCCGGGCACGCGGCGGGGGCTTCGCGTAGGCCATCTGCTCTGCCAGGAGAGTGTTGTCGTCCATACGGGTTCCCCTTCCGCGCGCTCGAACACGACCGGCGGCATGAGACACCTGCAGACGAGTGGGCTTGGTCCGGAGCCCGTGTGCGGTCCGAGCGGGCTGGATAGGCCTTCTTTCGATCTCCGTAACCACGAGCAAAGGATTGCCCCATGCGCTTGCGCACAGCTGTCATCGCCACGGTCCTGGCCGCCATCGCCGTCCTCGGCGGCTCAGGGATCGCCGCCGCCGACGGACCCGTGGACGACGCTCTGAACGTCGTCCACGAGGAAGCCACCGTGGTGCACTTCGGCGACCTGGTCCTGGACTGACCAGTACGACAGGTACTGAGCCCTTCGGTGCCGCGCCGCCGACAGGTGGGTGGCGCGGCACCGGGGGCTACTCAGGCTGTACGCGGGTGAAGTGCCGTCGTACGTCGTCCCTGGCGTCCGCGTCGAGGGCGAGACGCCACTCCAGGTGCCCGCAGTCCGCGCAGACCAGCGCCGACACCGGGACGGTCCGTCCGCGGATCGCCCCGAACTTCAGGCGCACGTTCGGGTTGGCCTGGCCGTAGTGGGCCTGCCCCTCGTACACCTCGCCGCCCCCGCAGCCGGGACACACTCCACGCGTCATTTCCGCCCCCTGATCCCTCATGCGCCCCACCTTAGGCCCGATGTCACAGGGCCGATCGGCGCCGAACGCGATTGACATCCGCCGCGGGACGACCGTAGCTTGCGGCGCATTGGAGTGAATCCTTTCAGTGCGAGGGCCTGTCGCGCTGGTCGTGCCGCGTGGGCTGAGAGGGGCCATCGCTCGTGCAACGGGTCTGTTTCCTGCTGAAGGTTCGCCCGGACCGGCTGGACGAGTACCGAGAGCGCCACGAACACGTGTGGCCGGAAATGCGCGAAGCGCTCTCCGCCGCCGGATGGCACAACTACTCGCTGTTCCTGCGCGAGGACGGCCTCCTCGTCGGGTACCTGGAAACCCCGGACTTCGCCGCCGCGCAGGAAGCCATGGCACGGACCGACGTCAACGCCCGCTGGCAGGCCGAGATGGCGGGCTACTTCGAGGGCCTTGACGGGCGCGGCCCCGACGAGTCGATGCGCTCCCTCACCGAGGTCTTCCACCTCGCCTAGCTGCCCGTATGGGGCGATTCGAGCGGAAGGCTTTCCGCCTCTTCCTGAGCTTTCCCGCCACACCTCCCGCGATGCCGCCTGGAGCAGGCCCGGCAGCCCTATGCTTCTACTCGCTTGTAGAAATGCGAGGGTGTTCGCGGCTGCTTCGAGCGCTTCCGCGTCCCCTGCCGTGTGCCTCCCGCATTGCTCAGCACTTCATCGGCATTCCTCGGTACTTCCTCAGTACGAGAATCACACGCACGTAAGGGGTGAACGCCACGATGGTGTTCAAACGGCTGCTCGGCTCGCTCGGCGTGGGCGGGCCCACGGTCGATACGGTCCTCGATCCGGGTTCGGTCCTGCCCGGCGGCGACCTCAACGGGCACGTCCAACTCAAGGGTGGCAGCGCCGACTTCGACATCGAGCACATCACCCTGGAGCTGGTTGCCCGGGCCGAGGTCGAGCAGGAGGACGGGGAGAGTGAAGGCACCGTCGTCTTCGACCGGTTCACCGTGGGCGGCGGGTTCCGTCTCGCTGAAGGCGAGGAGCGCGGCGTCCCGTTCAGCGTGACGCTGCCGTGGGAGACGCCGATCACGGAGCTGTACGGCCAGGGGCTCGGCATCGTCCTCGGGGTGCGCACGGAGCTGTCGGTCGCGGGCGCGAAGGACAAGGGTGACCTGGACGCGCTCGCGGTGGGTCCTCTGCCCGTGCAGGAGGCGATCCTGGAGGCGCTGGGACAGCTCGGTTTCGGCTTCAGGTCCGCCGACCTCGAGTACGGCCACATCGCAGGGACCGGACAGCAACTCCCCTTCTACCAGGAGATCGAACTCACCCCGTCCTCCCAGTACGCCCACGCGGTCAACGAGATCGAGTTGACCTTCCTGAGCTACCCGGGCGGCATGGACGTGATCCTGGAGGCTGACAAGCGAGGCGGTCTCTTCTCGGGCGGCCACGACGCCGTCACCCGCTTCACCGTCGGTCAGGACGGGGTCGGGCACCAGGACTGGAACGCGCTGGTCGACGGCTGGATCAAACAGCTGGTCGAGCATCGGGGGTCCCGCGCCGCGCACTCCTCGTACGGACACGGGGGCCCCTACGACTCGGCTCACGGCCAGGGCGGCCACCACAACGACCATCACGACCACGACGGTCACCGTCGCTCGGGCCCCGGTATGGGCACCGTCGTCGCCGCGGGTGCGGCGGGGCTCGCGGTCGGTGTGGTCGGCGGGATGGTCGCGGCCGAAGTCGTCGACGAGGTAGGCGACTTCTTCGAGGGTGACGAGGAAGAGGAAGAGGGGGACGAGGGGTAGGCGCGTCGGGAAGCCGCCTGGTCCGCGGCCTGCGAACTCCACCACGTTCACATCTTCTACAGACGCGTAGAAGTTACGCTGCTCCGGCACACCTCCCTGCGCAACGGGCGAGGAACGACGGAGACAAGAAGGAGACAAGACCCATGGGTGTCATCGGGTGGATCATTCTCGGGCTGCTGGCCGGCGCGATAGCCAAGGCCGTGCTGCCCGGCCGTGATCCGGGCGGACTCATCGGCACGACGGTCATCGGAATCGCCGGTGCCTTCGTCGGGGGCTGGCTGTCGGCGCGGTTCCTCGACCGGCCGGTGGAGCGGCAGTTCTTCGACCTCACCACGTGGGGATCTGCCATCGCCGGAGCGCTCGTGCTGCTCATCGGCTACCGGCTCCTGTTCGGCAACTCGCGCAAGTGACGCACGGTCGGCGTTCCCGACGTCGCGCGTGGCTGATTCGGTACGGCGGACTCGCGGAGCCCGCCCCCGTTGTCTCTACAGTGCTGTAGTTTCAAGGCGGATCGGCGTCGCGGGCGCGGACCGGAGACCTCGAGGAGGAGAGCAGTGGGAGTTTCCCTGGCCAAGGGTGGCAACGTCTCGCTCAGCAAGGAGGCCCCGGGCCTCACGGCCGTAGTGGTCGGCCTGGGCTGGGACGTGCGGACCACCACGGGCACCGATTACGACCTCGATGCCTCCGCCCTGTTGGTGGACGAGTCCGGGAAGGTGCCCTCCAGCGGGCACTTCATCTTCTACAACAACCTCAAGAGCCCGGACGGTTCGGTCGAGCACACCGGTGACAACCTCACCGGTGAGGGCGAGGGCGACGACGAGGCCGTCAAGGTGAACCTCGCGGCAGTGCCCGCCGAGGTCGCGAAAATCGTCTTCCCGGTGTCCATTCACGACGCCGAGAACCGCGGCCAGAGCTTCGGCCAGGTCCGCAACGCCTTCATCCGCGTGGTCAACCAGGACGGCGGAGCGGAACTCGCCCGCTACGACCTGTCCGAGGACGCTGCCACCGAGACGGCAATGATCTTCGGCGAGCTCTACCGCAACGGCGCGGAGGAGTGGAAGTTCCGTGCCGTGGGCCAGGGCTACGCGTCCGGCCTGTCGGGCATCGCCTCCGACTTCGGCGTCGACGTCTGACCGTGCCCGCCTCCGGCACCTGACGTCGCGGACCCAGCCGTCCGGCGACGTCCACAGACCCCCGTCGCCCGCATGACCACCCAATCGCATGCGGGCGGCGGGGTTCCTCCTTGCTCGCGCCGCACCCGGCACGGGCCCAGACGCAGACAGGACCGAAGTGTTCGGACTGAGCGAAATCGCCATCATCCTCATCGTCGTCATACTCGTCCTCGGCGCCAAGAAGCTCCCTGAACTGGCCCGTTCCGCAGGCAAGTCGGCCCGCATCCTCAAGGCCGAGGCCAAGGCGATGAAGGGCGAGGAGGAGAAGGAGAAGGAGGGGAAGGCCGCCGGGGAGTCGGCATCTGAACCCCATGTCATTCACGGTGAGGTCATCGCGCCCACCGCCCACACGGTGCCGAAGCCGGACTCCGTACGGCCTCACTCGCAGGACCAGCAGCGCTAGGCGTTCCCGGCGCTCACGACGGGAGCCTCTCCCGGTCCGGGCCGGGAGAGGCTCTGGAGTGGTGCGTCAGCCGCAGTGCTCGGCCTTCTCCTGGTCCGTCATCTGGCGGGTGTGCTGTGTCTTGGTGCTCGGCGCGTCAGGCTTGGGGCCCGTCGCGTCGAAGGGGGCGTACCAGATGTAGTGCCCGTGGAACTTGTCCTCGAAGTGCAGCTCGTAGGTGCCCTTGACACGCTGCAGCTGGGACTCGCGCGTGACCCAGCCGACCTCGCCGGGGCGGACATCGACGTTGGTGGTGTCGGTCTCGGTGTGCGAGCTCTCCCAGGTGTGTCCGTAGGAGGTCTCGATGCTCACCTTGAAGACCTCGGCGAAGCCGTACTCCGCGCTGAGCGAGACCCCGACACTGTTGGACTCGCCGGTCGTGTCGGCCCAGGAGATGCTGGAGCGCTGCAGGTCAGGGGTGCAGTTGTAGGCACTGTCACCCACCTGGTGCGCCTCGCCCATCGAGTCGGTGCCGGGTCCGTCGGGGTGGAAGACGCACGAGTCGGTGCCGTTGTCGCACTTGTCGAGCAGCTCGCGGATGGTGGGGGCCTCTTCGTCGGCCTGCGCGGCGGGCGCGAGGGCCATGCCGCCCGCGGTGGCCATCGCCGCGAACAGGACGGTGAGACGGGTACGGGTGATCATGTGTGATCTCCAGTGGGGGGAAGGTGATGCTGGTGGGGGGTACGGCGTGCGCCAGAGCGTGGCAGCGCCCGCTCTAGCTGAAGCCGATGGACTGGGTGCGGTCGTTCATCAGCTGGCCGACGTCGGCGGTGTTCTCGTCGAACGGTCCGTCGCGGTCGCCGCCGAGGTTGGGCTCCGGGTAGAGCCAGATCGCGCAGTTGCCCCAGGGCTGTACGGAGGAGATGCGGTTCTTCCAGTCGTCGCCGAGGTCGTACTGCCAGTTGACCCAGCCGTCCTTCTCGCACAGCGAGGGGCCGCTGATGGTGAGCGTGTCACCCGAGTAGCCGGGATCGCTGAAGAACGTGCCCTGGACGACGTCCCCGGCCGCCGCGGTGTCCTTCTTCGCCGCGGTCTTTGACATGGCTGCCTTTGACATGGCCGCGCGGAACGCGGACGAGGTGACGGCGGCCCGTGGGGTGGCCGGTGCGTCGGTGACGCGTCCGTCGGTGGCGCGGTCGATGGCTTCGTCGAACGTGCCGAAGCAGCGCTGCTCTCCGGTGGTCGCGTCCAGGACGCAGTGGCGCGCGGCCGGTTCATCGGCCGCCCCGGCCGGCTGCGCCGACAGGGTGCAGATCAGTCCGGTGGTGACGGCGAGCGTGGCCCCCGCTAGACGGGTGCGATGCGTGGTCCGTATCGCCATACGGTTACCCCTTTCTTCTAGCTTGGCGTGAGCACATCACCTTCCTGGATAGTGGCTCCGGTCCGCGTCTGCGGCTGGAATCCCGAATTCCGTGGCCTATAAGGCAGTTTGAGCCAACTCGGGCACGCCGAATGCCCCCTTCGGGCACGCCGAAGGGGGAAACGGGCAGGAGCGGAGAAGCGCCGTCAGCACTGATCGAAGACGTAGCCCTTCGTGCCCTCGGGGCGGACGTCGCGGTCGCGCAGCGTGATGGACAGGTCGGAGCCCCAGCCGTCGCAGGCGGTGCGGAAGTCCCCCCGCGTGTACTCGACGGCGAAGACCTTGTCGTCGTAGGCGTCGGCGAAGTCGCCGCACTCCTTGTACGCCGCGCACTCCTCGACGACGGCGAAGTCGAACCCGATGCGGCCGCGCTCAGGAAGGAGGTCGGTGGTGTTCTTCTGCGCGATCGCCAGGCCGCGGCCGTGGGCCCGCTCGGCGAGCAACTTGGCGAAGGCGGCGGCGTGTTTCGTCGTGAGGAGATCGTCGGAACGCTCGTAGGAGTCGAGGTTGTCGGGCTCGACGGCGTCGTAGCCCGACTTCGCGCAGCCGTCGATCCACGGCCCGACGATGTTCATCAACTCCCGGCGCTTGCCGGGCGTGGAGATGTCAAGGAGCGGCTCCTCCCAGTCGTCGTCGATCACCAGGGAGCCGTCGTCGTCCTTGAGGAGCAGCTCGGGGTGCTTCTTCTTCCACCAGTCGATGGCTTCGCCCGGCTGGGTCTGGAAGGCGTTGACGTAGCACACGTTGTACAGGCCCTTGGCGGGCTTGGCCGAGCGGTCGCGGGAGACCGCCTGTACGGCGTCGTCGGGCGCGTAGGGGCCGCCGAGTTGGTAGTCGAAGACGGCGTCGGCCTTGGGCGGGCGTACGTGGTCCGCCCGGTCCGTGGCGGCGGCCGAGGTGTCCTTGCCGTCGTCGGTGGCGCAGGCGCCGGTCAGGAAGAGGGCGGCGGCGCAGGCGGCGAGGAGGCCGGGGTGCGGGCGGTGCGGGCGGTACGGGCGGCGCATGGAGGGCTTTCGTTCGGGGCGGCAACGGCAGGGCTGTCGCCCTTGAGCACGGTGCGCGCGGCCTTCGTTCGGGAAGACCGTGCGGAAATGTGTTGCGATGTCGATCTTACGTCGTATATCGGCCGAACCGGATACCGAGGTCGCGGCGGTCGGCCCGGGGAGGCCGGCCGCCGCGAGTGACCGCTCACGGGGTCATGGGCCGCAGGTCAGGCCAGTCAGGCCAGTCAGGCCAGGACGACGGAGCGGGTCAGGTGGGCCGGCTGGTCGGGGTTGCGTCCCGAGTCCTCGGCAAGACGCTGGGCGAGCACCAGTTCCGCGAGCGGGTCGAGCTCCGGGGCACGCAGATACGCGCCGGTGGCCTCGATCTGCGCGGTGAGCTCCGCGGGCAGCGGGGACAGGCTCCACACGGCCCGCCCGGGACCGGCCACAGCGATGGGGCCGTGGCGGTACTCCATGAGGGAGTAGGACTCGGTCCAATGGGCGGCGGCCTCCCGCACCTTGAGCGCCGCCTCGTGCGCGAGCCCGGTGTGCCAGCCCTCGCCGAGGAAGGTGATCTGCTCAGCGGCGAGCAGCCGCGGATCCAGCGGTGTGCTCAGGGCCGTGGTCACGTCGGTCAGCGCCTGACCGAGGTCGTGGCCGAGGTGGGCCATCATGAGCGCCAGTTGCGTGGTCGGATAGCGGGTCTGTACGACGGACTGCTCGTCGGCGTGGTCGAGGATGATCACGTCGTCGGCGGCGAGCGCGGCAGGTGACCGGGGTACCGCGGTGAGGGTGGTGACCCGCGTGGCGGAGGGTGCCGCCGCGAGGGCGGTGAGGATCTCGGTGGTGGTGCCGGACCGGGTCAGGGCCAGGATGCGGTCGTAGGGGCGGTGCAGCCAGGCCGCGGATGCGGGGAACGCGTCGGTGGGGCCGTGCCCCAGGCTCTCCCGCAGATGGGCGTAGGCCTGCGCCATGAACAGCGACGTACCGCAGCCGATCACGGCGACCCGCTCGCCCTTGGCGGGCAGCGCCTGCGCGTATTCGGGGAGTTGCTCCAGCGCGGACTCCCAGCACTGCGGCTGTGTGTCGATTTCCCGGCTTGTCAGTGACATTGAGGGTGCTTTCTCGATCCGGGGGATGGAATGAGTGGAGGTCGCCGACGGCCGGTCAGTCGCCGAGCAGCTGGCGCAGGGAGGGCTGGAGCCGGTCCCCGTGGGCGAGGACCATGGCGTCGCACAGCCGCCAGATCTGCTCCACGGGAAGCGCCGCCGCGGTGGCCGGGTCGGTCATCGCCGCGTGCCTGATGTGGCGCGGCTCGTCGTCGATGGCGGCGCGGACGACCAGGTCGTTCATGCTCAGGTAGGTGCGGTTGAGCGCGGCGAGCTGCGGGGGCAGGGAACCCGCGCGGGTGGGCTGGATGCCGGAGGCGTCGACGAGGCAGGGGACTTCTACCACCCCGTGGCTCGGCAGGTTGTCGATCAGGCCGTGGTTGGGCACGTTGCCGTAGACGGTGCGCGGGGTGCCGGTCACGATGCTGTGGATGATCTGAGGGGCGTACTCCATGGTGCCCTCGACGGTGAGCGGTTCGCCCGCGGCAAGGGCGTCCCGGGTCTGGTGGTAGGCGGCGACGTTCTCGTCGACGATGCCGAGGTAGGCGCCGATCGGCAGGCGCAGGCGCTCGATCTCGCTGTCGTGGTGCAGGTACCAGGGGACGTACTCGGAGGAGTGCTCGCTGGTCTCGGTGGGGTAGTAGCCGAGCCGCCGGTACATGTCGACGCGGACCCGGCGCCGCAACTGCTCGTCCTTGGCGATCAGTTCGTCGAGCCGGGGGTAGAGGTCCTTGCCCTGGTGCTCGAAGCGAAGGACCCACGCCTGGTGGTTGACGCCCGCCGCCCGGTAGGTGACCTCCTCGTACGGGACGCCCACCAGCTCGGCCAGGTCACGCATGGTCCAGTACACCGAGTGGCACAGGCCCACCACCTTGGTCAGTCCTGTGGCCTCGGTGAGGTACTGGATGTTCATGGCCATGGGGTTGGTGTAGTTCAGGAGCCAGGCGTCGGGGCACACCTCGGCGATGTCCTCGCCGAGCGCCTTCAGGAGCGGGAAGGTGCGAAGGGCGCGGAAGATGCCGCCGACGCCGAGGGTGTCGCCGATGGTCTGACGCACCCCGTGGGCGGCGGGGACGTCGAAGTCGGTACGGGTGGCCTCGCCCATGCCGACCTGCACGATGTTGATGACGAAGTCCGAGCCCGCGAGGGCCTGGCGGCGGTCCGAGTGGCTGGAGATGGTGGCGTGCGCGCCCAGGTGGTCGGCGATGTACTCGGCCGCGGCCTGCGCGGTGGCAAGGCGTTCGGAGTCGATGTCGTGCAGGGCGATGTGGGCGCCCTTGAGCTCGGGGAAGGCGAACAGGTCGGCGAGCAGGCCTTGGGTGAAGACGACGCTGCCTGCGCCGATGAAGGTGATCTTGGGGTGGTTCATGAGGCGTGCGCTCCGCTGTGAGTGGTGTGGGCGAGGACTTCGTCCCGTGTGGGCTGGGCTCGGGTGCCGCCGTGGGCGCGGGTCGACAGGGACCCGCATACGACGGCGAACCGCAGTGCCTCCTGCGGGGTCTGCCCGTCGAGGAGGGCGGCGACAAAACCGGCGTCGAAGCTGTCTCCGGCGCCGACGGTGTCCTTGGGAGTCATGGGGAGGCCCGGAGCGGTAAGGAGCGACTGGCCGTTGTGGCACAGGGCGCCCGCGGCACCGTTCTTGACGACCACCAGGGGGACCTGGGCGGCGAGCAGTTCGGCCGCCTGCTCCGGACTGCCGGACGGCGTTTTGGCGAGTTGGAGGGCTTCCTGGGCGTTGGGCAGCAGGACGTCGGTCTGGGCGAGGACGGCTGCGAGCGCAGCCGGGTCCCACCGCCCCGACGGGTCGTCCTGGGTGTCCAGGGACGTGCTCGCGCCGTTGTGGCGCGCGGTGCTCAGGAGCTGGGGCAGATCGGCGGCGAGACGGGGCTGCAGGAAGTACGAGGCGGCGTGCACGTGCCGGGCGTCGGTGAGGAGCTCCGCGGGTACGTCGTCGCCGCTGACGGCGTTCAGGGTGCCCGGGGAGGTGAGGATGGCGCGGTCGTCGTCCTGGGTGAGCACGACGGTGAGCGGGGTCGGCAGGGAGGCGTCCACCTTCAGGTGGCGGGTGTCGACTCCTCGGGCGGTGAGCGCGTCGCGCATGTAGCGCCCGGCGTCGTCGTCGCCGACGCGCCCCGCGAAGGCCACCTTCAGTCCCAGGCGCGCGGCCCCGCAGGCCATGATCGCGGCCGAGCCGCCGAGGGTGAGGGACCCGGCGTCGACGAGTTGCTCGTGCTGGCCGAAGGCGAGCGGGCCACTCAGCGGGCCCAGAATCACATCGGGGTTGGCGTCCCCGATGACGAGGAGGTCGTACGAGTACGGCATCGAGTTCCTTGAGTTCCTTCGGATCGTGCGGGGGAGAGGGGCGGAGGCCGGTCAGCCCTTGAGGCCGCTGGAGGTGACGGAGCGGATGAAGGCCTTCTGTGCGAAGAGGAACGCGATCAGGACCGGAAGCACGGTGATCACGTTGCCCGCCATCACCGCGGACCAGCGGGTGTGGTGCTGCCCCTGGAAGGTGGTGAGACCCAGCTGCAGCGTGTACTGGGTGTCGTGGTTGATCGCGATCAGCGGCCAGGTCAGGTCGTTCCACGTGGTGAGGAAGGTCAGTACGGCCACCGTGGCGAGCGCGGGCCGTGCGAGCGGCAGCACGATCGACCAGAGGACCCGCAGCCTCGAACACCCGTCGATCCAGGCGGCCTCCTCCAGCTCCCTTGGCAGGGAGAGGAAGAACTGCCGCAGCAGGAACACCGCGAACGGCGTGACGAGGGACGGCACGATCAGAGCGCCGAGGGTGTCGATGAGGCCCAGCTTCTTCATCACCAGGAAGGTGGGGATCATCGTCAGCTGGAAGGGCACCGCCATCGTGGCCAGCATCAGGACGAGCAGGGCCCGCGAACCACGAAAGCGCATCCGGGCGAACGCGTACCCGCCAAGGGCGCCGAAGACGAGGTTCGATGTGACCGCGATGCCGGAGACGATCGCCGAGTTCAGCAGCCAGCGCGGGAACATGGCGTTGCCGAGCACATAGCTGTAGCCGCCGAAGTCGATGCGCGAGGGCCACAGCGCGGGCGGGAACCTGTTGATCTCCGCGTCGCTCATCACCGAGCTGAGAAGCAGCCAGATCAGCGGCACCGCGAAGAGCAGCGCAAGCGGCGCGAGCACCATGTGCCAGCCGTTGAAGGGCAGGCGGAATCTGCGGTGCGGCAGAGCGGCGGGTTCGGCGGCCCGGCGCGCGGTGGCCTCGGGCGCGGTGGTGGTCGCGGTCATCAGGCGGCTGCTTTCGTACGAGGGGTGCGCTCACGGCCGCGGGCCACGCGCAGCACGGCGGCCACGACGAACAGGGCGAGCGCGAGGACGTAGGCCGATGCCGCCCCGTACCCGGCGGTGAAGTTCTTGAAGGCCTGCTCCCAGATGAAGTAGACGATCACCGTCGTGGAGCCGAGAGGGCCGCCCTTGGTGGTCACATAGACCAGGTCGAAGACCTGAAGGGCCTGGATGGTCTGCCACAGGAGCAGGAACGTGCTGACCGGGGCGAGCGTCGGCAGCGTCACGTGCCGCAGCAGCTGCCACCGCCCCGCGCCGTCCAGGCGGCCCGCCTCGACCAGTGACTGGTCGACGTCCTGCAGCGCGGCCAGGTAGATGACGGTGCACAGGCCGGTGCCGCTCCACAGGGTGATGGCCACCAGCACGAACAGCGCCTGCGAGGAGTCGGTGAGGAAGCCCTGGGGCGAGAGCCCCAGGCGGTGGAGCACGGAGTTGGCCGCCCCGAAGTCCGGGTCGAGGATGAACGAGAACAGCACGCCCTGGGCGGTGGCCGAGATGACGAACGGCACGAAGAACAGGGTGCGGTACAGGCCGACGAAACGGATCCGCCGGTTCAGGGCGAGGGCGAGGGCGAGTCCGATGACGATGCTCAGGGGCACGTACAGGACCGTGTAGAGCAGGGTATTGCGCACGGCCTGGCTGAAGTTCGGGTCCTGGGCGAGGGCCCGGTAGTTGTCGAGGCCCACCCAACGGCTAGGCGTCACCAGGTCGTTGGCCTGGAAGGAAAGGAGCAGGGACCACACGACCGGCAGGACGCTCAGGCCGAGGATGACGAGCACCGAAGGGGAGATGAACGCCCAGGCGGTGGCGGTCTCACCGCGGCGCCTGCGGCGCAGGGCGCGTTGGCCTTCCGGGTCCGGGGGCAGGGTCAGTGGGCGGGGAACTGATGGCATGTCGGTGTCCTCAACGCGGTATCAAGAGGGCGGCGTTGGCCTCGCTCGCGCAGGAACGCACCGCGTCGGCGGGGCTCTTGCGGCCGAGCAGCACGGAGACGACCGCCTGCCCGAGGGACTGGGAGATACGGGGGTAGGCCGGGTGCACCGGACGTACGCGCGCGGAGGCGAGCGCCTTGGTCCACACCGGAAGCCCCGGCATCTGCTCGGTGTGCTCGCGCCAGGCCGGGCGGTCCTGGCTGCGGCGGCTCAGCGGAAGGCTGCCCGCCTCGACGGCCCACCGGCTGTCCTGGCCGGGCTGGTTGAGCCAGGTGACGAAGGTGCGGGCCGCGGCCTTGCGGGCCGTACCGTTGTCGAACACCGTCCAGGTGTCGGGGCCCGAGATGGTCGCGGGGCGACGGCTGAAGCTGGGCAGGGGCACCACGTGGTAGTCGACCTTGGCCTGGGTGATGTCCGGCAGCTGCCAGGGCCCGGTCGCCACCATGCCCATCCGGCCCGACAGGAAGACCCGGTACATCTGCTCGCTGCCCGGCTTGGGGTCGACGTAGACGCTCTTGTCGCGCACCAGGTCCCGTACGACCTCAAGGGCGCGCACGCCCTCCTTCGCGAAGCCGATGCTGTGCCCGTCGTCGCCGATCACGTCGCCACCCAGGTCCCACACCATCGGCCACATGCGCCACACGGTGTCCTCGTCCCCGGTGCCGGGCCAGCCGGTGCCGAACCGTCCCTTGGAGGCATCGGTCAGGCGGCGCGCGGTCTCGGTGAACTCCTCCCAGGTCCAGCCCGCCTCGGGCAGATCGATCCCGGCCTCGGCGAACAGCTTCTTATTGCAGACCACGGCGAGACAGTCAAGAACCGCGGGCACCGCCCTGACCCGGCCGTTGATGGTGACGGCCTGCCGGGCCGGCGCCCAGAAATTGCGCCACGGCGTCGGGCCCTCGCTCACCTGCGAGGTCAGGTCGACGACCTCGGGGCTGCGGGCGACGCTGGCCAGGTCGGAGCCGAAGACGTAGGCGATATCGGGGTACGAGCCGGAGGCGAGCGCCGCCGTGATCTTCTGCAGCATGGCGTCGGCGAGCACGCCGCCGCCCATGTCGACGTTGATGTCCGGATGGGAGCGGTGGAACCGCTCGACAAGGCCCTTGAGGACCTTGGCGGCGGAGTCCGTCTGGCCGTGCCACAGCTGAATGGTCACCCGCCCGTCGGGGCCGACCCCGTCCGCGGACCCCGTGCCGCAGCCCGCGAGCGCACCTCCCCCCGCCACGAACGCCGCCGCGCCACCCGCACGCAGCAGACTGCGCCGCGACGGTTCTCCCGGCGCTCGGGGTACTGCAGCCATCACTACCTCCAGGGGGGATCGGTGCGCCCGCGGCGCGGGAAGGCCGTGGGACGGGACGTCACACGGCGGGGAGGGCGTGGGTCAGCAGGTCTTGCGGACGTATCCGCTGCTGCCCGCGGGCGACACGTCGACGTCGCGGCGCACGATGCTCAGCTTGTCGCCCCAGCCCGCGCAGGCCTTGCGCAGACCGTCGGCCGAGTACTCGATGACCACGACGTCGTCGCCGAACGCGGAGGTGTAGTCCCCGCACTCGTCGTACACGCCGCACTCCTCGGCGACGGCGAAGTCGAGACCGGTCTCGTCGCGCGCGTCGGCCAGCTGCGGGGTGTTCTTCTGCGCGGCGGCCAGGCCCTGCTCGTGGGCGCGTGCGGAGAGCAGCTTGACGAAAGACTTGGCCTGGGAGGCCGTAAGCAGGTCCGGGAAGCGGGTGAAGGTGTCGTAGTTGTCCGGCTCGATCGCCTGGAAGCCCTTGTCGGCGCAGCCGTCGATCCAGCCGCCGACCTTGGCGGCGATCCGCTTGCGCTTGTCGGCGGTGCGGATGTCCAGGACGGCCTCGCCCCAGTCGCCGTCGTACACGACGTCGCCGCCGGCGTCCCGAAGCAGCAGATCGTCGTCCCAGTCCCCCTCGGCCCCGGGCTGGGCCTGGAAGGCGTTGAGGTAACAGATGTTGTAGAGGCCGGACGCGGGGGCGTCCGAACGGTCCCGGCTGACGACCTTGACCCCTGAAGGAGGCGTGTACGCGCCGCCTATCTGGTAGTCGAACCCGGCATGAGCCGGCGGCAGCGCGACATCGGACGGGCCTGCGGACGCCGTCGAAGGGAGGGCGAGGAGGCAGGCGGCAGCGGTGGCGGTGAGGGCCGCTGACGCGGCGATACCCCTGCGCGTAACACGGTTGAGGCTCATCTCAGAGCTCCAGATATCTGAGGGCACGTCCCCGCCTCGGACACGCGAAAGGGTCCTGGCGACTTAGTCCGGGCTCATGGCCGAGGCCAACTACCGGCTAGGCGTACCTCTGCGCCGAGTGCTCGACATCGGCGTGCCAGGGAGTTAATCGAGCAGCTTCAGTCATGTCAAGAGAAGCGGACTGAGGAGCACTTGGTGAAATCGCGCAGAAACGCGCAGTAATTCTGCGAGACTCTGCTCGGAACGCAGATGGGGGACTATGCTCGCCCCGTGCTGAGAAGCGACCGCCATGCGCGGATACTTGAGCACGTCTCTGCCCAGGGCAGCGCGGACGTGCAGCAGTTGGCAGGGCTGCTCGGGGTCTCGCAGGCCACCGTGCGCCGTGACCTGGCGCAGCTGAGCGAGCAGCGGCTGCTCGAGCGCACGCACGGCGGCGCGGTCCTCGGCGGTCTGAGCATCGAGGTGCCGCTTCAGCACCGGGTCGACCAGCGCTCCCCGCAGAAACAGGCCATCGCCCAGGCCGCCGCCGACCTGGTCCCCGCCGGTGCCGTGGTCGGTCTCACCGGCGGCAGCACCACCACGGAGGTGGCCCGGCTGCTCGCCGACCGCGGGCCCGTCACGATCGTCACCAACGCCGTCAACATCGCGGCGGCCCTCGTCCTGCGCCCGACGGTCACCCTGATCGTGGTCGGCGGCACCGCCCGCAGCGAGAGCTACGAACTGGTCGGGCCCATCGCCGAGAAGACCCTCGCCGACCACCACACGGACATCGCGTTCCTCGGCGTGGACGGCATCAGCGCCGCCCACGGGTGCACCACGCACGACCAGTTGGAGGCGGCCACCGACCGCGCCTTCGCGGGGCACAGCAGCCGCACCGTCGTCGTCGCCGACCACACCAAGATCGGCAGGGCGACGTTCGCCAAGATCTGCCCGACGGTCGGGGTGCACACCCTTGTCACCGACGCCGGGGCGCCCGGGGACGAACTCGACGCGATCGCCGCTGTCGGCGTGCAGGTCACGGTCGTATGAGCCGCTGGGTGAGTCGTCGTGCGAGTCGCCTTACGGGCGCCGTCAGTGCGCGATGGAGTCGATCAGTTCGCGGGCGCCCTGGCGAAGCAGCGTCACCGCCACGGACGTGCCGAGCGTCGCCGGATCGAGCGGACCCGCCCACTCGTGGGCGTTGAGGACCGTCTTGCCGTCCGGGGTGAAGACGCGGGCGCGCAGCGAGAGATCGCCGCCCCGCTCGCAGCGCGCGTACCCGGCAATGGGGGAGTTGCAGTGCCCCTGCAGCACATGCAGGAACATGCGCTCGGCGGTCGCCTCACGCCAGGCCTCGGGGTCGCCGAGCCCCGACACGGCGTCGATGGTCTCGGTGTCGTCCTCGCGGCACTGGAGCGCCAGGATTCCCGCGCCGATCGGCGGGCACATCGTCTCCACCGACAGGACCTCGGTGGCCACGTCCATACGGTCGATGCGTTCGAGCCCCGACACCGCGAGCAGCAGTGCGTCCGCGTCGCCCGCGGCCAGCTTCTCCATCCGGCGCCCGGCGTTCCCGCGCATCGGCACGCACTCCAACTCCGGGTGCGAAATGGCGAGCTGGGCGATGCGGCGCACCGAGGACGTACCGATGCGGGTTCCCGCGGGCAGCTCGTCCAGGGTGAGCCCGCCGGGGTGGATGAGCGCGTCGCGGATGTCGTCCCGCTTGAGGAACGCGGCGAAGGTGGTGCCCGCGGGAAGCGGCCGGTCCGCCGGTACGTCCTTGACGCAGTGCACCGCGAGATCGGCCTCGCCCGCGAGCAGCGCCGCGTCGACCTCCTTGGTGAACGCGCCCTTGCCGCCGAGCTTCGCGAGGTCCCCCATCCAGCGGTCGCCGGAGGTCGTGACCGGCACGACCTCGGTGCGGATACCGGGGTGCAGTGCGGCGAGTTCGGCGCGTACGCGCTCCACCTGGGCAAGTGCCATGGGGGAGGAACGGGAGACGATGCGGATCAGCTCAGGAGCGGACATGCGCCCCACGATAGGCGCTCGCAACAGAAGCCTGGTAAAGGGCTCCTCGGTCGGCCCTGCCTCTGGTAACGGTCGGTCCCGGCGTGCGCCATGCCCCCGGCCCTCATAGCGTGAGAGGCAGTCGGCCACCGTGCCCGCGTCTGCGCAGGTCCCGGCGTCAGTCCCCTGGGAGGTCCCATGTCCGCCGCCGTCCACCAGCAGTCCCCGATCGTCCTCGAACGGATGGCTGCCACCCATCTGGCCGACGTCCTCGCTCTGGGCCGCGAGCTGTACGACACCTCGGTGAAGCCGTACACGTCCTGGTCCCTCTCGGCGATCGCCGGGCACATGGACGCCGACGCGTCCTCCTGCTGGGTGGCGCTCGACGGTGACTCTCTCGCCGGGTTCGTCCTCGGCTCGATGGGATTCGATCAGCGTACGGACTGGGGGAACCTGGAGTGGATCGCCAGCGCCCCCGCCTACCAGGGGCAGGGGGTCGCGAGCCATCTGGTGCAGGCCTGTTGCGCGACGCTGACGGCCGCCGGTGCCACCGCCGTCGTGACGGACGTCGAGTCACGCAACACCGCGTCCGCGGCGCTGATGCGGCGCAACGGCTTCAAGGAGAGCGTGTCGGTGACTCTCTTCGTGCGTGACGCGCCCGACGCCATGGTCTGACAGGTGTCTTATCCCCCGGCACAGTCCTTCCCCGGCTCCAACGGCGGTGCGTTGACGCCCAGGTGAGACTTGCAGCGCGGCCTGTTCCCCGTTTCCTCGTGCCAGGAGTCCGGACGCGGGCGGATGAAGACCGCCGCCGTCGCCGCCGCCAGGACGAACAGGCCCGCGCAGCCCAGCGCCGCCTTGCCGAACGCCGTGTTCAGCGCGTCCGGATCCGCGTACGCCGTCCCGGAGAGGCCCACCGCAAGCGGCAGCGCGGCGACGACGAGCATCTGCGCGACCCGCGCCGCGGTGTTGTTGACGCCGCTCGCCAGGCCCGCGCGCCCGGCGTCGACCGAGGCGAGGACCGTCGCCGTCAGCGGAGCCACGAAAACGGCCATCCCCAGGCCGAGGACCACGACCGCGGGCAGGACCGCCGTGACGTACGAGGCACCGGGCTCGATCCGCAGCATCAGGAGCGCTCCTGCGCCCGCGATCAACGGGCCCGCGACCAGCGGCAGCGTGGGCCCGATCCGCCGCGAGAGGTCGCCCGCGGCGGCCGAGAGCAGCAGCATCAGGACCGTGATCGGCAGCGTCGCCGTGCCCGCCTGCAGTGCGTCGTAGCCGAGCGTCGTCTGCAACTGCACCGGCAGCATGAACAGAAGCCCGCCGATGGCCGCGTACAGGCACAGCGTCATGACGTTGGCCGCGCTGAACAGGCGGGAGCGGAAGAGGGAGAGCGGCAGCATCGGGTTGCGGCGGCGGTGCTCGACCATGACGAAGGCGATGCCCGCCGCGAGTCCGCCGAGCCCCGGCAGGAGTGCCGCCGCCTTCGACGAGTCGCCCGACGCACCGATGAGCGAGAAGCTGATGCCCGCCAGGAACAGCGCCGCCAGGCACGCCCCCGTCACGTCGAACGGCTTCTCCGTGGCGCCCTCGGCCCGGCTCTCCGGCACATGACGGACGGCGAAGAGCACGAGCGCGGCCAGCGGCACATTGATCAGGAAGATCCACCGCCAGCCGGGACCGTCGATCAGCCAGCCGCCCAGGAAGGGCCCGATCGCGCCCGCGACCCCGCCGAGCCCCGACCACGCGCCCACCGCACGCGCCTGGTCCTGCGGCCGGAACGACGTACGCACCAGGGCGAGCGAACCCGGCGTGAGCAGCGCACCGCCGATGCCCTGCAAGGCCCGTGCCGCGATGAGCATCCCCACGTTCTGCGCGAGCCCGCACAGGGCGGAGGCGACGGCGAACCACACGACGCCGATGACCAGGGTGCGCCGCCGCCCGATGCGGTCGCCGAGCGCCCCGCCGAGCAGCAGCAGGGCCGAGAGCGTGAGCATGTAGGCGCTGACGACCCACTGGAGGGACGCGATCGAGGTGTCCAGGTCACGGCCGAGCGTGGGCAGGGCGACGTTGACCACCGTGCCGTCCAGCATCGCCATGCCGGACGCGAGTACGGCACAGGCGAGCACCCAGCGGCCCCGCACGGACGCCAGCGCGACACCGCCGTCGCCGCTGTCCTTCTCGGCCGCCTCCGATACCGATGTCATCGCCCCACCGTCCTACATGTGCACCGCTCCACCGTCCGCGTCCGAGTGGACCGGAGCTCCCCGGCGGTACAGCACGACCGTAACGAGGAGTCCGACCGCGAAGAAGACCGCCGACCACCAGTACGCGGTCGAGTAGCTCTCCATCGCCGACTGGGCCTGTACCTCCGGCGTCGGCTGCTTGCCCACGAGGTAGTTGGCCGCGGCGCTGGTCGCGAGGGAGTTGAGCAGGGCCGTGCCGATCGAACCACCCACCTGCTGGCTGGTGTTGACCATCGCCGACGCCACACCCGCGTCATGCGCGGCGACGCCCGCGGTCGCCATGCTCATCGCCGGGGCGAAGACCAGACCGAGGCCGAGACCGGCGACGAGCAGCGGCGGCAGTACGTGCGCCGCGTAGGTGCTGTGCACGTCGAGGGCGGTGAGCCAGGCCATCGAGGCCGCCGCGAGGCCCATGCCGAGGGGCACGATCGGCCGCGCGCCGAACCGCGGCACGAGCGAGTTGGTCGTGACGACCGAGATGACCACCATCACGGCGACCATCGGCAGGAACGCGAGCCCTGTCTTGACCGGCGTGTAGCCGAGGATCTGCTGGAGGTAGTACGTCAGGAACAGGAAGACACCGAACATGCCGGCGCCCGAGATGAACATGGCGAGGAACGACGCGGCACGGTCACGGTCGAGCACCACCCGCAGCGGAAGCAGCGGATGCGCGGCCCGCGTCTGCCACCAGGCGAAGGCGGCCACCAGGACGGCGCCGACCACCAGGAATCCCCAGGTCTGTACGTCGCCCCAGGCGTGCGATTCGGCGTTGGAGAAGCCGTAGACGATGCAGAAGAGGCCCGCGGAGACCAGCACGGTGCCCGGGACATCGAGCTTGGGCCGGTCGGCGGGCCTGCCGCCCTGGAGCAGCCGGGCGCCGCCGAGCATGGCGAGCACCGCGAAGATCAGGTTCACGTACAGGCACCAGCGCCAGTCCAGATACTCGGTCAGTACGCCGCCAAGGAGAAGGCCGACCGCGCCGCCCGCGCCCGCGATGGCGCCGTAGATGCCGAACGCCTTGGCCCGTTCCTTGGGGTCGGTGAACGTCGTGGTGAGCAGGGAGAGCGCGGCGGGCGCGAGGAGGGCGCCGAAGACGCCCTGGAGGGCGCGGGCCACCACCAGCATGGTGAAGCTCGTCGCCGCGCCGCCGAGGGCCGAGGCGAGCGCGAAGCCGGCGAGACCGGCGAGGAAGACCACTTTGCGGCCCACCAGGTCGGCGATGCGGCCGCCGAGGAGCAGCAGGCTGCCGAAGGCGAGTGCGTACGCGGTGACGATCCACTGGCGGTTGCCGTCGCTGAACCCGAGGTCCCGCTGGGCCGATGGCAGTGCGATGTTCACGATCGTGGCGTCGAGGACCACCATGAGCTGGGCGATGCCCACGACACCGAGGATCAGCCAGCGGTGCTCGTGGCGCCCGCCGCTCGGCTGTGGGGGAGCGGAGGCGCTGGATCCTGCGGTATCCACCGCATCGAAGGGGTCCGGCGCGGGCGAGCGGTCCATCGGTGCCTCCAGACGCCCCCATCACACAAGACATCCCTGTCACACCGTAGATGCGCTGCTCGGAGCCCGCGACCGGAGCCCGGTGCCCGGCGGTCAGCTCTGCGGCTCGCTGATGTTGACCATCCAGGGGATGCCGAAGCGGTCCGTACACATGCCGAAGACGTCGCCCCACATCTGCTTCTCCAGCGCCACGGCCACCGAGCCGTCGGCGGAGAGCTTCTCCCAGTAGCCGCGCAGCTCGGCTTCGTCGTCCCCGCTGATGCTCACCGAGAAGTTGTTGCCCGGGTCGTGCTCCATACCCGGCGGGGTGTCGGCGCCCATCAGGGTGAAGCCGTTCGGCGCTTCCAGCATGCCGTGCATGATCTTGTCGGCGACCGGCGTGCCCTGCTGGCCGGCTTCGCCGAAGGTGTTGAGGGCAAGCTCGCCGCCGAAGACCTCCCTGTAGAACTCCAGAGCCTGGCGGGCATCGCCGCCGAAGCTGAGATACGGGTTGAGGCGCGAGGCCATGAAAACCTCCCAGAACGGGGTGAACGGTCAGTTGCGCGGAGAGTAGCGCGGCGCACTGACAACGGCCCGGCGAGCTGGGCCGCGTCGGGCGAGGGGTGCGGGCATGGGGCACGTCATGCCATTTGTCGCATCCGGTTATTCAATCTTCATCGAATCCGGTCCGGCATCCGGACGGACCTCTTGTGTGCGGACTGTATGCGAAATACGTTCTGCCGTATTCCTTGATCGTCCACGATCAGCCCGGAACCACCCTGGCGGAGGTACCTACCCGTGCGCCGAAAAACGGTTGCCCTGGCGGCAGTTGCCCTGGTGATGTCCACAACGGCGGGCTGCGGCTCCTTGCAGTCATCGGCCACCGAGGTCGGCGCCGAGCGCATGACCGACGACCGTCCCGTGCGCGACGGTGGAACCCTGACCGTCGCCCTCCTCTCCGACCCGGACAAGCTCGATCCGACCCTCGCGCAGACCCTCGTGGGCCGCACCGTCTTCGCCGGGATGTGCGAGAAGCTCTACGACATCGACGAGCACGGGACCGTGATCCCGCAGCTGGCCACCGCCCTGCCCAAGACGTCGAAGGACGGCCGCACCGTCACCTTCGGCGTACGTAAGGGCGTGAAGTTCAGCGACGGCACGAAGCTGGACGCGGCCGCCGCCGTCACCTCGCTGCTGAGACACCGCGACCTCGCGGGCTCGGCGCGCGCCACCGAACTCGCGCCGCTCGCCGACGCGGAGGCGACCGGGCCGTACACGGTGAAGCTCACGCTCAAGCAGGCCTACGTCCCCCTCCCGGCCGTCCTCGCGGACCGCTCCGGCATGGTGATGTCACCGGCCGCGCTCAAGAAGTACGGCAAGAACTTCACCAACCACCCGTCCTGCGTGGGCCCGTTCAAGTACGTGGAGCGCGTCGGCGGCGACCGCATCGTGCTCGCCAAGGACCCGAACTACTACGCGGCCGACCAGGTCCACCTCGACAAGGTGATCTACAAGCCGATACCCGACGGCAACGTCCGCCTGGCCAACCTGCGTTCCGGCGACATCCAGGTCGGCGACCAGATGACACCCGTCGACGTACGCAGCGCCCTGACCGAGCCGGGGCTCCAGCTCTTCAGCTCACCCTCGCTCGGCTACCAGGGCATCGGCCTCAACGTCGGCAACGTCAAGGGCCTCGGGGAGAAGCCGGGGCGCATCGACACGCCTCTCGCGCGTGAACCGCGGGTCCGGGAGGCCTTCGAGCTCGCCATCGACCGGGATGTCATCAACAAGGTCGTCTTCCAGGGCATGTACGAGCCCGCCTGCGGTCCCGTATCGCCCGAGTCCGCCATCGCCCCCGGCGTCAAGGCGTCGGCCTGTCCCGAGCGCGACGTCGCCAAGGCCAGGCAACTCCTCAAGGAGGCCGGGGTGAAGACCCCCGTCCGCATCGAGTTGAAGGTGTCCACGGCGCCGGAGTTCAGCCGGCTCGGCCAGGTCATCCAGGCCATGGCCAAGGAAGCGGGGTTCGCCGTCACGCTCCGCCCCACCGAGTACGCGACGATGCTGGAGGAGACCGACTCCGGCCACTACGACGCCTTCCTCAGCGGCTGGTCGGGGCGGCTCGACCCGGACGGCAACATCGCCAGCTTCCTCCAGACACGCGGCGCGATGAACGCCTACGGCCTCTCGGACCCGGCGATCGACCGGCTCGTCGAGCGTGGTCGCACCGAGGCCGACCCGAAGGAACGCGCCGAGATCTATGCCGAGTTGACCCAGCGCGCCCGTGAACGGCGTGGGCTCATCTACCTCTACCGGCAGAAGAACTACGTCGTCGCGGGCAAGGACGTCGCAGGCGTCCGCGTCTACAGCGACGGCCTGGTCCGCGTCACGACTGCGGGGTACACCCGATGAGCCTGAACTCTTCACGGATGAACCCGCTGCGCCTGCGCGCCGCACGGCCGAGCCCGGTGCGCCTCAGCCCCATGGCGTCCTATCTGGTGACCCGGGTCCGCCAGTCCCTCATCACACTCGTCCTGGTCAGCATGGTCGTCTTCGCCGGTATCCGCGCCCTGCCCGGCGACCCGGCGCTCGCGCTCGCCGGTGAGGAGCGCACCCCTGAGGCGCTCGCCGCGATCCGTGCGAGCTACGGCCTGGACGACAACATCGTCGTCCAGTACGGGCGGTTCATCGGGCACGCCGTCACCGGCGACCTCGGCACCTCCTCACGCACCGGCCTGCCCGTCGCCGACGCGATCACCGCCGCCCTGCCCATCACCCTCGAACTGGCCGCCCTCTCCCTGCTCCTCGCGGTCGTGGTCGGCATCGGCGCGGGCATCGTCGCCGCTGTGCGGCGCGGCAAGCCGGAGGAATGGCTTGCCAACGCCCTCGCCCTCCTCGGGCTCTCCATCCCCACCTTCTGGCTCGGCATCGTCCTCGTCCTCGGATTCGCCATCGCCGTGCCGGTCTTCTCGGCCTCCGGATACGTGCCGTTCGCCACCGACCCGCTCGACAACCTGCGCCGCATGGTGCTGCCCTCGATCGTCCTCGGCTCGGGTCTCGCGGCCGTCGTGATGCGCCAGACGCGGGCGGCGATGCTCGACTCGCTCTCCGCCGACTACGTGCGCACCGCGCGGGCCAAGGGCCTCTCGCGGCGCGAGGTCATCGGCGGGCACGCGTTGCGCAACTCCCTGGTCACCGTCGTGACCGTGCTCGGTCTCCAGCTCGGCCACCTCATCTCCGGGGCTGTCGTCACCGAGCAGATCTTCGTCCTGCCGGGCTTCGGCAAGCTCACCATCGACGCCGTCTTCACCCGCGACTACGCGACCCTGCAAGGCGTGGTGCTCTGCACGTCCGCCGCGTACATCCTCATCAATCTGCTGGTCGACGTGGCGTATTCGGTCATCGACCCGCGCATCCGGCTCGGAGGTGCCCGGTGACGACAGCGGTGCTCACAACGCTGGGGCGGATACGTTCCGCGAGCGCGGGCAGTGGCAAGCTGCGCGCCCTGCGCAAGAACCGGCTCGCCATGACCGGTGGCATCATCGCCGCCGTGTTCGTCCTCGCGGCGCTCTTCGCGCCGCTGGTCGCTCCCTACGATCCCGCGCGCCCCGACTTCGCCAACGCCCTTGCCGCGCCCGGCTGGTCGCACTGGCTCGGCACCGACGACCTCGGCCGCGACCAGCTCTCCCGCGTCGTGTACGGGGCGCGGGCGTCCATGCAGGTCGGTGTGGTGGCGGTGGCCCTCGCCTTCGTCGTCGGCGTACCGCTCGGGCTTCTCGCGGGGTACTACGGCAAGTTCACCGACAGCGTGGTCTCGCGGCTCACCGACACCATGCTCGCGTTCCCGTTCCTGGTGCTCGCCGTCGGGCTCGCCGCGGTGCTCGGCCCCTCGCTCACCAACGCGACCATCGCGATCGGGATCTCGCAGATCCCGGCCGTCATCCGCATCACCCGCGCGGAGACCCTGCGGCTGAGACACGTCGACTACGTGGCCGCCGCCGTCGCCAACGGAGGCGGCGACGCCACCGTGCTCTTCCGGCACATCCTGCCCAACGCCACCTCCGCGCTGACCGTCCAGGCGACCGTCGGCATCCCGGCCGCGATCATCGGTGAGGCGCTGCTCAGCTTCCTCGGCCTCGGCGTGCAGCCACCGGACGCGTCGCTCGGCGTGATGCTCTCCGGTGCCCAGTCCTTCCTCGCACCCGCGCCGTGGATGGCGGTCTTCCCCGGACTCGCCGTCGTCGCGGCCACCCTGGCGTTCAATCTGCTCGGCGACGGCCTGCGGGACGTCCTCGACCCCCGAGGAGCCACCCGATGACCGAGCCGGTACTGAGCGTGCGCGACCTGTCGGTCTCCTTCCGCTCCGACACCCGCACCGTGCACGCCGTCGACCACCTCTCGTACGACGTCGCACCGGGCGAAGTGCTCGCGGTGGTCGGCGAGTCGGGGTGCGGCAAGTCCGTCACGGCGATGGCCGTGATGGGACTCCTGCCGCCCACCGCGCACATCGACGGGTCGATCAGGCTCGGAGGCGCCGAGATCGCGGGCGCGAGCGAGAAGGAGCTCGGGAAGGTCCGTGGCAAGGACATCGCCATGATCTTCCAGGAGCCGATGACCTCACTGAACCCGGTCCTGACCATCGGTCGGCAGATAGGCGAGGTGGTCCGCCGCCACCAGGGCCTGTCCAAGAAGCAGGCACGCGCGCGTGCCGTCGAACTCCTCGACCTGGTGGGCATCCCTGCCCCCGCCCAGCGCGTCGACGAATACCCGCATCAGCTCAGTGGCGGCATGCGGCAGCGCGTCATGATCGCCATCGCGGTCGCCTGCGACCCGTCCGTACTGATCGCCGACGAGCCGACCACCGCGCTCGACGTCACCGTCCAGGCGGGCATCCTCGAAGTCCTGCAGTCCCTGCGCGAACGGCTCGGCACCGCGATCGTGCTGATCACCCACGACCTCGGCGTGGTCGCCGACGCCGCCGACCGCGTCCTGGTCATGTACGCGGGACGCCCCGTCGAGCAGGCCCCCGTGCACGAGCTGTTCGCCGAGCCGCGCCACCCCTACACCCGGGGTCTGCTGAGCGCGGTCCTTCGCCCGGGAGGTGAGGGCAAGCGGCGCCTGCCCGAGATCCCCGGCCTGGTGCCGAGCCTCGACGCGCAGCCGGACGCCTGCACCTTCGCGCCGCGCTGCGCCCACGCCGACGACCGGTGCACGACGAGCAGGCCAGGCTTCAAGGCCGTCTCCCTGAGCGCCGGAGCCGATGCCGCGCACCGGGCGGCCTGCTGGCACCCGCAGGACACCCCCGCGCTCACGCCCACCACCCAGGAGGCCGGAAAGTGACCCCGACGCCCGTTCTTGAACTGACCGGCTTGGCGCGGCACTTCGCGGGCCACGGCGGTATCGTGCGCGCAGCCGACGGTGTCACGCTCACTGTCGGCAAGGGCGAAGTCGTAGGCCTCGTGGGGGAGTCGGGGAGCGGCAAGTCGACGGTGGGGCGGTGCGCCGTACGGCTGGACGAACCCACCGGGGGCACCGTCCGCATCAACGGCACGGATGTGACCCGCCTTTCGCGGCGTGCCCTGCGGCCCCTGCGCAAGGACTTCCACCTCGTCTTCCAGGACCCCTCGTCCTCGCTCGACCCGCGCATGACCGTAGGGCAGATCATCGCCGAACCCCTGCGCCTGCACGGCATCGCCAAGGGGGACGCGGCACGCGCGCGCGTGGCGGAACTCCTCGCCCAGGTCGGCCTGCGGCCCGAGCACGCCGACCGGCATCCGCACGAACTCTCCGGCGGGCAGCGGCAACGCATCTCCATCGCCCGCGCGCTCTCCGTCGACCCGGATCTCCTGGTGGCCGACGAGCCCACCTCCGCCCTCGACGTCTCCGTCCAGGCCTCGGTCCTCAACCTCCTCGCCGATCTGCAGCGGGACCGCGGCTTCGGCTGCTTGTTCATCACGCACGATCTGGCCGCAGTGGAGTTCCTCGCCGATCGCATCGCGGTCATGTACCTGGGACAGATCGTCGAACAGGCGCCGACCGTCGAGCTGTTCGCCGACCCCAAACACCCCTATACGCAGGCACTCCTGTCCGCCGCCCCCGTGCCCGACCCGGCGGTGCAGCGCACCCGCGAGCGCATCGTCCTCAGCGGCGAACTGCCGAGCCCGCTCGCACCGCCGCCGGGGTGCCGTTTCCACACGCGCTGCCCGCTGGCCGTCGACCGCTGCCGGGTCGAGGTGCCCGAGCTGCGCGTGCTTCCCGGCGACGTAGGCGGAGAGGGCGACGGTGACGGCGGGCGCGAAGTCTCCTGCCACCTGGTCGCCGCCGACGGAACGGCTCCGGACGCGGCAGCCGCCCAGACCCTCCGTACGATCCCCAGTACCCGCACCGCACGCTAGGAGCAGCTCTCGTGTTCACCACTAGGCCGACCCTCCAAGGCACCTTCGGCATGGTGTCCTCCACCCACTGGCTCGCCTCGCAGTCGGCGATGGCCGTCCTGGAGGACGGCGGCAACGCCTACGACGCGGCCGTCGCCGCGGGCTTCGTCCTGCACGTCGTCGAGCCGCACCTCAACGGCCCGGCGGGCGAGGTGCCGATCATCCTGGCGCCCGCCGACGGCCAGGTGCGGGTCCTGTGCGGGCAGGGCGGTGCGCCCGCAGGGGCGACCGTGGACCACTACCGCTCGCTCGGCCTCGAACTGGTTCCGGGCACAGGACCGCTCGCGGCCGCCGTACCTGGCGCCTTCGACGCGTGGATGGTGCTCCTGCGCGATCACGGGACCAAGTCCCTCGCCGACGTCCTCAAGTACGCCATCGGGTACGCCGCTGACGGCCACGCGCCCGTGGAGCGCGTCGGCGAGACCGTCGAGACCGTACGCGAACTCTTCGAGACCGAATGGCCGTCGTCGGCCGAGGTCTACCTGCCCGGCGGCAACTCGCCGCGCCCCGGCGAACTCCTGCGCAACCCGGCGCTCGCCGCGACCTGGCGTCGCGTGATCGATGAGGCCGATGCGGCAGGGAACGGCTCGCGCGTCGAACAGATCGAGGCAGCGCGGAAGATCTGGAGCGAAGGGTTCATCGCCGAGGCCCTGATACGCCAGACTGCCGTCCCCACGATGGACACCAGCGGATCCCGGCACACCGGCACGCTGACGGCCGCCGACCTGGCCGGTTGGGAGGCGAGCTACGAGGCCCCGGCGACGTACGACTGGAACGGCTGGACGCTGTGCAAGGCGGGCGGCTGGAGTCAGGGGCCCGCCTTCCTCCAGCAGCTGTCCCTGCTCCCCTCCGCGCTCGCCGACCTGCCCGCGTACGGCTCGGCAGACTATGTGCACCTGCTGATCGAGGGCTGCAAGCTCGCCATGGCCGACCGTGAGGCCTGGTACGGGGATGCGGAAGGCGACGGCACGGTCCCTGTCGCCGACCTGCTTTCCTCGGCGTACAACGAGGAGCGGCGCACGCTCATCGGCGAGAAGGCGTCGCACGAGCTGCGCCCCGGAAGCCCCGGCGGGCGCACCGCGAAGATCTCCGCCCACGCCCGCGCCGTGGCCGACGGAGAGCCCGGCTTCGACGCCCTCGGCCTGCCCGGAGCGGGCGCGGGCGAGCCGACCGTCGCCAAGAGCGGCACCTCACCCGTGCCCGGCGAACCGGCCGTCTCCGCGGACGGCGCCACCCGCGGCGACACCTGTCACCTGGACATCGTCGACCGCTGGGGCAACATGGTCGCGGCCACGCCGAGCGGCGGCTGGCTGCAGTCCAACCCCGTCGTCCCCGAACTGGGCTTCCCGCTCGGCACCCGCCTCCAGATGGCGTGGCTGGAGGAGGGCCTGCCCAACTCCCTCACGCCGGGCCGCCGTCCGCGCACCACTCTCACCCCGTCGCTCGCGCTCAAGGACGGCGTACCGGTGATGGCGTTCGGTACACCCGGCGGCGACCAGCAGGACCAGTGGCAGGTGCACTTCTTCCTGGCGGTCGCGCTGCGCGGCTCCGTACGCGGAGGACTCGACCTCCAGGGCGCCATCGACGCCCCGAACTGGCACAACGACAGCTTCCCCGGCTCCTTCTACCCACGCGGCATGCGCCCCGGGAGCGTCACCGTCGAGTCCCGCATGGACGAGGCCGTCATCGAGGAGCTGATGCGGCGCGGGCACGACGTGACGGTCGGCGAGCCCTGGTCGGAGGGGCGGCTGTGCGCGGTGGCGCGCGATCCGCGCACCGGGGTGCTCTCGGCGGCGGCCAATCCACGCGGGATGCAGGGGTACGCGGTGGGGCGCTGAGCCTCGCCCGCCCCGCAGATCCTGCGGGGCGGGCGCGCCGGGCGGCGCTGTGCGCCACGGGCGGCAGCGGTCAGGAGCGGCCGCTGGTGTTCTGTTCGTCGAGCGACTCCTGGGAGGACCGCTCCTCCGAGGACCGCTCCTCCGAGGACCGCTCCTCCGAGGACCGCTCCGGCTCCCGCGGGGCAGGCAGTGCCACCGCGGCGGCGGCCTCCTTGCGGCGCGCCGCGGCGCCGCTCACCATCGCGGCCACCGGCTGCACGAAGCGTGCGGTCAGCGGGCCGACGATCACGAGGATCAGGACGTACGCCGTGGCCAGCGGGCCGAGCCGCGGCTCGATGCCCGCGGTGACGGCCAGACCCGCGATGACGATGGAGAACTCACCGCGTGCCACAAGCGCACCACCAGCCCGCCACCGTCCCTTGACGGAGACCTTGGCGCGTCGAGCCGCGAAGTACCCGGTGGCGATCTTCGTGCACGCCGTCACGACGGCTAGCAGGAGCGCGGGAAGGAGCACCGGCGGGATGCTCGCGGGATCCGTGTGCAGGCCGAAGAAGACGAAGAAGATGGCAGCGAACAGGTCCCGCAGCGGCGCGAGGAGGCTGTGCGCCCCCTCGGCGGCCTCGCCGGACAGGGCGATACCGACCAGGAACGCTCCCACGGCGGCGGAGACCTGGAGCTGCTGCGCGATGCCCGCGACCAGGATGGTCAGACCGAGGACGACCAGGAGCAGCTTCTCGGGGTCGTCGCTCGACACGAAGCGCGAGATCACGCGGCCGTAGCGCACGGCGAGGAACAGCACGAGACCGGCGGCCCCGAGCGCGATGGCCAGGGTGAGGCCGCCCGCGGCCCAGCCGACACCGGCCAACAGGGCGGTGATGATGGGCAGATACACCGCCATGGCCAGGTCTTCGAGGACCAGGATGCTGAGGATGACGGGCGTCTCGCGGTTGCCGAGGCGGCCCAGGTCGCCGAGGACCTTCGCGATGACCCCGGACGACGAGATCCAGGTGACACCCGCGAGGACCACCGCCGCCACAGGCCCCCATCCCATGAGCAGCGCGGCGATCGCGCCCGGCACGGCGTTGAGCCCCATGTCGACGAGACCGGCCGGGTACTGGGTCTTGAGGTTGCTGACCAGATCGCTCGCGGTGTATTCGAGCCCCAGCATGAGGAGCAGCATGATGACGCCGATCTCGGCGCCGATCGCGACGAACTCCTCACTGGCGCCGAGCGGCAGAAGGCCGCCCTCGCCGAACGCGAGTCCGGCGAGAAGGTAGAGGGGGATCGGGGAGAAACGGAACCGCCCGGCGAACCTGCCGAGCAGCCCGAGCGCGAGGATGATCGCGCCGAATTCGATCAGAAGGACTGCGGAGTGCATCGAATCACTCCCGCCCGAGTATCGCGGCGGCGCTCTCCACACCCTCGCGGGTGCCGATCACGATGAGCGTGTCCCCGCCCGCGAGCCGGAAGGCCGGCGTGGGCGAAGGAATGGCTTCGGCCCGGCGAAGGACCGCGACGATCGAGGCGCCGGTCTCGGTACGCATCTGGGTCTCACCGAGCACCCGCCCGTTCCAGTGCGAGGTGCCGGAGACTTCGATGCGTTCGGCGACGAGACCGAGATCGGTGGTGTGCAGGAGGTTCGGGCTGTGGTGCGAGGGCATCAGCGCGTCGATCAGCGCGTCAGCCTCACCGGAACTCAGACGCAGCGAGAGCGCGCACTCGTCGGGGTCGTCGGCGCGGTAGGCGCTGAGGGTGCGCGCGCCGTCCCGGTGCGCGACGACCGAGATCTGGCGTTGTTCCCGGGTGGTCAGGTCGTACCGGATACCGATGCCTGGGAGTGGCGTCTGGCTGAGACGTGAAGCGGACACAGCTCTTCCCCTAGTTGCTGATTGGCTGATGGGCGTCAATACGGCGTTAAGGTCACCCTATCGGCCCGTCCTTTGCCTGAACTTGGTGGTAGAGGTGCTGCGTCGAGATCAGAGTTGACGTTCCGCCAGCACCGTCTCGACGGAATCGGCCTCCTCGGGCGATTTGTCCTCGCGGTAGCGGACGACACGGGCGAAGCGGAGTGTGACGCCGGCCGGGTAGCGGGTGGACTTCTGCAGCCCGTCGTAGGCGATCTCGACGACGAGCTCCGGGCGTACGGTCACCAGGAAGCCGTCGTCGCTGACTGCGAGCTCACGCAGTCGCTCGGTCTGCCAGGCGAGCATCACATCGGTCATGCCCTTGAAGGTCTTCCCGAGCATGGCGTACGTCCCATCAGCGCGCCGGGCGCCCAGGTGGAGGTTGGAGAGCTTGCCGGTGCGCCGCCCGTGCCCCCACTCGGCGGCAAGGACCACGAGGTCCAGGGTGTGCACGGGCTTGACCTTCAGCCAGCTCGCCCCACGGCGACCGGCGATGTACGGCGCGTCGAGGGCCTTGAGCACGACCCCCTCGTGGCCGCGGCGCAGTGTGTCGGCGAAGAACTCCTCGGCGGCGCGGAGCTCCGTCTCGTCGGCGGGGTCGGTGACGACGGTGCGCCGCACCCGCATCGGCTCGGGCACGAGTCGCGCCAGGTGACCGTGCCGCTCGGTGAGGGGCAGGTCGAGGAGGTCCTGCCCGCCGTCGTACAGGACGTCGAAGAAGACGGGGGAGACGGGGAGCCCGGCGGCGGCGGTGGCGACATCCACCCGGGATCCGACGCGTCCGGCGATCTCCTGGAAGGGGCGGGGTCTGCCGTCGTCGTCGAGCGCGATGACTTCCCCGTCGAGAATGAAGGCCTCACCGTCCAGTTCGCGTGCGGCGGCGGTGAGTTCGGGAAGCCGATCGGTGATGTCGTCGAGGGTGCGGGTGTAGACGCGGACCTCGTCCCCGTCGCGGTGCACCTGGACGCGGATGCCGTCCAGCTTCTCCTCGACGGCGCACGGGCCGTCCAATTTGCCGACTCCTTCGGTGACGGAGCCCGCGCCGTGCGCGAGCATCGGGAGTACGGGCCGCCCGACGCTGAGCCGGAACTCCTCCACGGCGCCGGCTCCCCTCGCGAGAAGGGCCTCGGCGACGGGAGTCACCGCCCCTGCCAGCATCACCGCGCGCCGCACGGCGGCCGGCGGGGCCTCGGTGGCCCGGGCGAGGCCTTCCACGGCGATGGCGTCGAGTGCGCCCTGCCGTACTTCGCCGGTGAGCAGGCCGATGAGGAACCGCTGCTCTTCGGCGGTGGCCGCGCCCATCAACTCACCTACGAGCCGCCTCCGTTCGCCCTGCGATCCCTGGCCGGAGAGAGCGCCGACGGCGGTGAGAGCGGCGTCCGTGGCCTGGACGGTGAGGGTGGGCTCTACGGCGGCCGGGGGCGGATCCTTCAGGAGGCTCCACCCGATACCCAGCCTCCCCTGAGGGAGGCGACCCGCGAGGTAGGGGATGACGATGGGGGCGTCGGCAGGGGTGGCCGAGCGGAAGAGGTCGGCGAGGAGGGTGATCTTCTGGGAGCGGGCGGGGGTGGTGGCCACGGTGGCGGACACGTGGGCCAGGCGGGCTAGGAGCATGAGTTCTTCCTTCCCCGATCCCGCCTCTTCCTGGCTGCTCTATTAGCGGCTTCGCCGCACGGGAGAATCCACCCCGGACTCTGCCCATCGGAGGCCGGAGTGGCGCAGGTCACAGAATTCGGCCCGCGTGTCGCGTAATGAAACCCCTCGCCGCGGACTCGTACAGGCACGGAAGAAAGCAGAGCGAGCAGCGGCAGCTGCGGCAGAAGAGGAGTCCGATCATGGCCGTCACCCTTGAGCAGCCTGCTCGCGCCTGCCTGATCACCCCCGAAGGACGCGAGCGTGCGCTGTCCGTGACCCTGCGCTACGCGTCGGACGACCCGCTCGCCGTCCAGATCGCCTTCCCGTCCGAGGCCTCGCTCGACGGTGCGGAGGTCACCTGGATCTTCGCCCGTCAGCTGCTCGAAGAGGGTCTGCGCACCCCTGTGGGCACCGGGGACGTGCACATCTGGCCCTGCGGGCGGGCGCGCACGGTTCTCGAGTTCCGCGCGCCGCAGGGGCTCGCCCTGGTGCAGTTCGACAGAGCCGTGCTGCGGAGATTCCTGCTCCGTGCGTACGCCGTCGTGGGCGCGGGGCGTGAGGAGGCGGGGCTCGACCTGGATCAGGATCTCGCCCGTCTGCTGCGCGGAGTCTGACTGGGGCGCACGCAGGCACTCGCCCGCACGATATTAGGTTAGGCTGCCCTAACTTAATCGTGTTGAGCGGCTTCCGGCCGCTCAGGGGAGGGGAGTCCGATGGGTCATGGCTGGGAGGGAGTCGTCCTCAAGCTGTTCCGCGGCAAGGACTTCGCGTTCACCGTGACCGGGGCCGAGGACGTCACCGAGCACTACAGGCGCCTGCATCTCACGGACGGCGGCATGCTCGCGCTGACCGGGGTGCATCCGACGATGTGGGTGCGCCTGTGGTTCGACCAGGCCGACGGCAGTCATCATCAGCGCGCGTACACCCTGGTCGACCCCGATCCCGCCGCCGGGACGTTCAGCCTCGAGTTCGCCCTGCACGACGGCCGCGCGAGCGACTGGGCGCGCAAGGCGGGGCCGGGGGACAGGATCGACGCCACCCTGCAGGGCACCGGCTTCGACGTGCCCGATCCGCTGCCCGCACGGCTCCTGGTGATCGGGGACACGGCAGCGGTCCCGGCCGTCACCTCGCTCCTGACCGCCATGCCCGACGTACCGGCGACGATCTGGCTCGAGACGCAGCACGCCTCGGACCACGACCTCGGCCTCAGCTTCGACCCGGCCCTTCACGACCTGCACCGGGTGGAGCGGCGTGACGCGGGCGGCCACCTCGTCGACGAGGTGAAGGCGGCGCTGCCCGCGCTGATCGAGGACTCTGCCGACGTGTACGTATGGATCACCTGCGACACGACGACGACCCGGGCCATCGCCTCGTACGTACGCAAGGAGCTCTCGATCCCGAAGCACCGCGTGCACGCACTCGGCTACTGGCGCCCCGAGAAGCGGTAGGCGCGGGCCGCCCGCCGCCGGATCACCACCACCGCACCGGCCACCAGGGCCGCCGAACCCGCGGCGACGAGAAGGATCGCGGTCCAGTCCGAGCCGTCCGTCTCGACCGCGTGGGCGGCGAGCTCGGCGGCGGGCGCGGGACCCCGCGCCGCGCTCTTCTTCTCACTCACGGGGATCAGCGAACCCACCGGCCTGACGTGCCCCGCGGCCTTGAACCCCCAGTCGAGGAGCGACCTGGTCTCCTCGTACACGCGGTATCCGCCGCTCGCCTGAGGGTTCATCACCGACACGACGAGGGTGCGGCCGCCGCGCTGGGCGGCGCTGATGAGGGTGTTGCCCGCGTTGCTCGTGTAGCCGTTCTTGATGCCGAGCAGACCGGGGTAACCGGCCACGCCGTCGGCTCCGGTGAGCAGCCGGTTGGTGTTCTGGATGGCGTGGGACCAGCCGCCGTCCGGGAACTTGGCGACCGGGGTCGAGCAGTAGCGGGCGAACTCCGGATCCGCGAGCCCCGCCCGGCCGAAGACCGCGAGGTCGTACGCCGATGAGACCTGCCCCGGCGCGTCGTAGCCGTCCGGAGAGACCACATGCGTGTCGCGTGCGCCAAGGGTGCGGGCCTTGGCACGCATCTGACGGACGGTCTGCTGCCAGCCGCCGTTGAGCTTGGCGAGCACGTGCACGGCGTCGTTGCCGGAGCTGAGGAACACGCCGCGCCACAGATCGGCGACGCGGTAACTGTGCCCCGCCTCGACTCCCACCAGGCTGCTGCCGTCACCGATGCCGGAGAGGTCGCTCTGGGTGACCTTGTGCCGGGCGACGGCGTCCAGGTGCGGCAGCGCGGTGAGGGCGAAGAGGGACTTCAGGGTGGAGGCGGGCGGCAGCTGGCGGTGCGCGTTGTGGGCGGCGAGGACTTCGCCCGAACGGGCGTCGGCCACCAGCCAGGAGAGCGCGGAGACGTCGCCGGGCACGGCCGGGGCTCCGGCGTCCGGACGGGCCTGGACTCCCTGCCGGTCGAGGAGGTCCGAGGAGTACGCGGGGCCCGGCTTGGGCGGCGTGGGCTCGGCCGCGGCTGCCGCGGCCGAGAAGGGTGTGGGCAGGAGGACCAGGGCGGCGACCACGAGGGCCGCGGTGCGGACGGATGAGGAGCGCGGGAGGTACCTGATGACCATTCAGCCACGGTATGAGCGCGGCCCGAAGCCCGCAGGTCAGCTTGGTCCGGCTGGATGTACCGGGCGCCGGGGGGAGGGACGAGCCTGGGTACGCCGTCCGCCTTCAAGTGACCCCAGCACCCCCAGTGGCCCCGCCGATCAGCCGCGCGGCAGGACGTGGAGATCGGCGCCGCTCGTCCCCGGCGCCTCCACGCCCGGAAGGAGTCGCATGTCGTGGTCGTAGTCACCGCCGACCAGCGACCGGAACGGCACCGGCTCATCCGTGAAGAGCCCGTCGAGCCGACGCCCGTACGCCCGCTCGGCCGCCGCGAACCGCTCCTCCGGCAGATCGTTCGACTCGTACACGACGAACGGTTCGAGCGGCGCCATGCCGGTGAACCAGAACAGGCCGTGCTGCACGGGGTGCAGGACGTCCGCGATGCGGCCGTGGATGCCCCGGTCGGTGAACGAGGACTCCCGGGCGCCGACGGTCACCGACACCAGCGCGCGCCGTCCCGCCAAGGCGCCCTCGCTGTAGGGCGGCGGGACCGCGGGGCCGTAGCCGAACCCCGCGGTGAACACCCGGTCGATCCAGCCCTTCAGGATCGCGGGCGCCGAGAACCACCACATCGGGAACTGCAGGATCACCGCGTCCGCCCAGCGCACTTTCTCCTGCTCCGCCGCGATGTCCGGCGAGAGGCGCTCCGCAAGGGTGTCCTGCTCGGAGGCGGCCATCACGTGCAGTCGCCGGTCCGCGGTGTGGCCGGAGAAGTCGTCGGCGTCCACCGTCGCCTTCCACTTCATCGCGTAGAGGTCGGAGACCTGTACCGCGTGACCGGCCGCGCGCAGCTCCTCCACGGCGAAGGCGGCCAGCGAGGCGTTGAGCGAACGGGGTTCCGGATGGGCGCTGACAACGAGGATCTTCTTCATGACGCCACGTTCTCCCAGGCCGGGGAGGGTAGCCAGAACCCTGTTCAACCGTCGGAACGGCAATCCTGGTACTGGCGGGGCCACGCATAATTGACCCCATGGACGACGGTACGGACCAACCGACGCACGCCGACGGGATCGGCGACACCAGGCGGGCACTCGGCGGTTTTCTGCGTGCCCGCCGGGGGCGCGTCGCGCCGGAGCACGTCGGGATCGCAGGCGGCCGTCGCCGACGGGTGCGCGGGCTGCGCCGCGAGGAGTTGGCCCAGCTCGCCGGGATCAGCGTGGACTACTACGTACGCCTCGAACAGGGCCGGGCCACCCAGCCGTCCCCCGAGGTGCTCGACGCGCTCGCCGGGGCGCTCGGCCTCGACGCGGCGGAGCGGGGTCATCTGGCGACCCTGGCCGCAGCCCGGCGAGACCCCGCGCCCACGGCCCGGGTCAGTCCCCTGCTGCGGCGGATGCTGGACTCCATGGTCGACTTTCCGGCGTTCGCGACGGACCACCGCCTCGACGTGGTGGCCTGGAACAGCCTCGGCGCCGAGCTGATGGGCGGCCTGGGTGAACCGCGGCGCCGCGACCGGAACAACGCCAGGTTCCTCTTCCTCGACCCCGCGTCGCGCGCCGTGTTCCCCGAATGGGAGGACAGGGCGGCGGAGGCCGTGGGCCAGCTTCGGGTGGCGGCGGGGCGTTACCCCGAGGACGCGGAGCTTGCCGCGCTCATCGCCGAACTGGCCGCGCACAGCGCAGAGTTCAGGAAGATCTGGGACAGCGGCGAGGTCGTGATGTGCGCGGCGGGCCGCAAGCAGCTGCGGCACCCGGTGGCCGGACGGCTCACCCTGGACTTCGAGACCTTGCACGTGCCGGCGGCGCCCGGTGAGACGGGGCTCGTGGTGCATGTGTTCAGCGCCGCGGAGGGCAGCGCGGAGGCGGACGCCCTCGCGGGTCTGGCCCGTGGCCTGTTGGCCTAGAGGCCGGCCAGCAGGTCTTCCACTTCGGCCGCGAAGAGAAGCGCCGGATCGAAGCCCATTCCGCTGAAGTGGCCCGAGAGTTCCAGGGACAGGACGCCGTGCACCCGGGTCCAGAAGGACAGGGCCCGGTGGAGGGCCGCGCCTTGGGCGGGGTGACTGGCGGCCCAGTCCCGGTGGTCCTCCAGGTGGGCGGCGAACGGTGACGCGGCGCTGTCCGGGGCGAGCGCCGTGGAGGCGTCGAGCAGCGTCGTCATGATCTCGTTGGAGATGCCGGTGATGTCCTCGGGCGCGTGATAGCCGGGGACGGGGGTGCCGTAGATGAGGAAGTACCGCTGCGGGTCTTCCAGGGCCCAGGCACGCACGACATGGGCCAGTCCGGCGAGGTCGGCACCATCGGTGAAGGCCGCGCGGACGGTGTCGGCGAGGCTTCGGTAGGCGTCACGGATGAGTTCGGTGATCAGCTCGTCGCGACCGGCGAAGTAGCGGTAGAGCGCGGGACCGCTCATGCCCATCTGTTTGGCGATCGCGTTGAGCGAGAGCGCGGACGCTCCCGCCGTGGCGATCTGCTCCCACGCGCGCTCCTTGACCTCCGCGCGCACCTGGCTGCGATAGCGCTCGCGCGGGGTCTTCGCGCCCGTTTCCGCGCCCGTTTCCGCGCCCGGCGTCGCGCCCGACTTCGCGTCCGTCTTCGCCACGGTCGGCCACCTCTCCCATGCATGCGGCTACACCTTCAAGGTTTCGTTAGAGGTTATCACGCAGCCTATTGACCCCCCGATCCGAGATGCGTTATACCTTCTAACGAACGCGTGAGTATCTAGCTTTCATCGCCGGACGAGGAGAACCTGATGGCCATCACGATCGAGTCACGCCCCACCCGCACAGACCGGTACATCCCGCTGTCGGTGACCGTCTCCGCCTGGGCGGTCCCCGTCATGGTCGTCGGTCAGTTCGCGCTGGTCGCGGGCGTGCCGGTGGTGATCGCGCTGGTCGGTGCGCTCCGTCGCGTCCCCGACCGGGCGGTGCGCGGGGCTGCCGCGCTCGTCGCCGTCACGTTCGCGATCCCGCTCGCCGTCTGGCTGACGCGGCCCGACGGGGCGCAGAGCCTGTCCAAGGACATGCACCCCGGTTTCGTCGGCCTGATCGTCGCGGCGTCCGCAGTGCTGCTCGTGACCCTCCACCGGGCCCGCCGGAGCCGTCCGGCGCGGTGACGCCACCGCTCACCCGACAGCGACGTAGGCAAGCTCGACCCACCACGCCCGCACCCCATTTGACCAGGAGAACCCCCATGTCCGGGATCCGCAGCACCAGCGTCCGCGCCGCCCTGTTCACCGTCCCGCTCGCCGTCGCCGGAATCCTCGGCACCGCCGTCGCTCCCGCCGCAGCCACCCCGCACCCCGGCAACGGCAAGTCCCTCACCTGCCGCGGAGAGGGCGTCGACCGCAAGGCCCTGGTGCGCCACAGGACCGAGACCGTGATCCACGCGCCGCTGAGCACCGTCTGGAAGCTGCAGACCGACGTGGAGCGCTGGCCGTCCTGGCAGGAGCCGGTCACGACCGTCGACCGCCTCGACCACGGCCCCTTCCGGAAGGGTTCCGCGTTCCGGTGGACGACTCCGATACCCCCCAACCCGGCGACTCCCGCCACGAGCCTGGACATCACCTCGACCGTCAAGCAGCTCGAGCGCGGTTCCTGCATCCGCTGGACGGGCCCCGCGATCGGCGAGGGGCTGCGCATCGACGGCGTCCACGTGTGGAACTTCATCAAGGTCAAGGGAGGGGTCCTCGTGCGCACCGAGGAGACCCACGCCGGAGAGCAGGTCGAGGCGAACGTTCCCGCCGCGACCGAGATCCTCAGTGAGGGCCTCGAAGGGTGGCTGGCTGCCCTGAAGACCACGGCGGAAGCCCGCGCGGGGGTTCGCCCCTGACAGCAGGACAGCAAAGGCGCGGGCCCCCCGCACACCCCCGGGTGGCGCCGCGAGTGGGGGGCGGCCGGAGTTAAGAAAGAAGC
>NZ_JBSGRD010000001.1:441114-1491382 GCF_053606205.1 Streptomyces sp. NPDC055239
GTTGGACGCATTCCACCGTTTTACGCTAGGGGGGCGCAGGGGCCTCCCCGGGGGGTCCGCCGCGCCTTGTCGGTGCCGGCCTGAGTTACTTCGGAAGGTTCGCCTCGATCGCGGCGACGACCTCGGGAGCGTCCGGCTCGGTCTTCGGACCGAACCGGGCCACCACGTCGCCGTCCGCGTTCGTGAGGAACTTCTCGAAGTTCCAGCGGACGTCGCCGGTGTGTCCCTCGGCGTCCGCCGTGCCGACGAGGTTCTTGTACAGCGCGTGCCGGTCGTCGCCGTTCACGTCGACCTTCTCGGTCATCGGGAACGTCACGCCGTACGTCGCCGAGCAGAACTCGGCGATCTCCTCCGACGTACCCGGCTCCTGGCCCATGAACTGGTTGCAGGGCACGCCGAGGACGGTGAAGCCACGGGCCGCGTACTGCTCGTGCAGGCGCTCGAGGCCACCGTACTGCGGGGTGAGACCGCACTTGGAGGCGACATTGACGATCAGAACGGCCTTGCCCAGGTACTGGCTCAGGTTCGCCGAGCCGCCCTGGAGGGCGCCGATCTCTGCATCTTCGTAGACAGACATGATCCGGAGCCTACGCTCACGAGGCCCCGCCGATCACTCCGGTTCCGTCCGGTTCAGGCGGCCGCAGGCGATGAGTTCCACCGTCACGGCCACCGCGATCGCCTGTATCGCCATGAGAGCGATGAGGACGAACAGCTGCACCGCGCCCGCGAGGATGGGGGACGCTCCGCCCAGGAGCATGCCGACGAAGGCCCCGGGCAGCGTGACCAGGCCCACCGTGCGGGTCTGGTCGAGGCCGGGCAGTAGGGCGTCCGACGCCGCGGGGCGGATCACCTCCAAGCGGGCGTCCCGTTCGAGCAGGCCGATGGCCAGGCCCGCCTCGAACTCGCCCTTGCGGGAACGGAGCTCGTCCAGCGCCCGGCGTCCGCCGAGCACCGTCGCCGTGAGGGCGCCGCCGATCAGGATGCCGGTCACGGGGATCATGGCGATGCCGCGCACCGGAAGGAGCCCGGCCAGGGTCAGGCAGGCCACCACCGGTACGACGGGGCCCGCGATCGGCAGCGCCGCCCACCACCAGCTGCCGTTGGCGGTGATGCGTCGCCCCGCGGTGCGCGCGGCGACGGCGATCATCAGGAGCAGGAAGGCGAAGAGCGCCACGACGTGGTGGATCACCCAGCCGATCACCAGAGACACCACGCCCAGCTGTGCCGCCGCCCGCACCCCGGCCACCAGGATCTCCCGCGCCCTGCCGTACGAGCCGTCGGGGGAGAGGCGGAACACGGCGGCCGTCGTGGCCGCGGCGAGCAGCAGCACGAGGAGCACCACACCGAGCGTCGTGTTGACCGGGAGCAGAGCCTGAGATGCGAGAGCGCGCACGCGTTCACCCTAAGGCGGCGCAGGGCGAGGCAGAACCCGAAGGTGGAGACGATGATCGGAACCCGGCGTCCGGGGTCGTCGTCGGCGGGTCCGGTCTGTGAGGATTGCGGGAAGAACATGCGATGCCGGACGAGCAAGCAACGCCGGAAGAAAGAAGGGCTGACCTCATGGCGCAGCAGGTACAGGGCGTGGTCGCGCGCGCGAAGGGCGAGCCGGTGCGGATCGAGACGATCGTCGTGCCGGACCCGGGGCCCGGCGAAGCCGTGGTGAAGGTGCAGGCCTGCGGGGTCTGTCATACCGACCTGCACTACCGCGAGGGCGGCATCAACGACGAGTTCCCCTTCCTCCTCGGCCATGAGGCCGCGGGCGTCGTCGAGTCGGTCGGCGACGGTGTCACGGAGGTCGCGCCCGGCGACTACGTGATCCTCAACTGGCGTGCGGTGTGCGGCCAGTGCCGCGCGTGCAAGCGTGGCCGCCCCCAGTACTGCTTCGACACGCACAACGCCAAGCAGAAGATGACGCTCACGGACGGCACAGAGCTCTCGCCCGCGCTCGGCATCGGTGCCTTCGCGGAGAAGACCCTCGTCGCCGCCGGGCAGTGCACCAAGGTCGACCCGGCCGCGTCGCCCGCCGCCGCGGGACTCCTCGGCTGCGGAGTCATGGCCGGTATCGGCGCCGCCATCAACACCGGCAACGTCGGCCGCGGCGACTCGGTCGCCGTCATCGGCTGCGGCGGCGTCGGCAACGCGGCGGTCGTGGGCGCGCGGCTCGCCGGAGCCGCGAAGGTCATCGCCGTCGACATCGACGACAAGAAGCTCCAGACGGCGAAGAGCCTGGGCGCCACGCACACCGTCAACTCCCGTTCGGCGGACCCCATCGAGGCGATCCGCGAGCTGACCGACGGCAACGGAGCCGACGTCGTCATCGAGGCGGTCGGCCGCCCGGAGACGTACGAGCAGGCCTTCTACGCCCGCGACCTGGCGGGCACGGTCGTCCTCGTCGGCGTGCCGACACCCGAGATGCGCATCGACCTGCCGCTCCTCGACGTCTTCGGGCGCGGCGGCGCGCTGAAGTCGAGCTGGTACGGGGACTGCCTGCCCTCACGCGATTTCCCGATGCTCATCGACCTCTACCAGCAGGGGCGGCTCGACCTGGACGCGTTCGTCACGGAGACGATCGCGCTTGCGGACGTGGAGAAGGCGTTCGAGCGGATGCACCACGGCGATGTCCTCCGTTCGGTGGTGGTCTTCTGATGGCGGCGCGCATCGACCACCTGGTCACCTCGGGCACGTTCTCCCTCGACGGAGGCACCTGGGACGTCGACAACAACGTATGGATCGTGGGCGACGACAGCGAGGTCGTCGTCATCGACGCCGCGCACGACGCGGACGCCATCGCTGCCGCGGTCGGGGAGCGCCGGGTCGTCGCGATCGTGTGCACGCACGCCCACGACGACCACATCGACGCGGCACCCGCGCTCGCGGACCGCACCGGCGCGCCGATCCTGCTGCACCCCGCCGACGCGGAGCTGTGGAAGCAGACCCACCCCGACCGCGCCCCCGACGACTGGCTGTCCGACGGGCAGGAAATCGGTGTGGCGGGCGTCGAGTTGAAGGTCCTGCACACCCCGGGCCACTGCCTGGGCGCCGTCAGTCTCCACGCGCCCGCGCTGAGTACGGTCTTCACCGGTGACACGCTCTTCGCGGGCGGTCCCGGAGCGACGGGCCGGTCGTTCAGCGACTTCCCGACGATCGTCGACTCGATCAGGGACCACCTCCTGACGCTGCCCCCGGAGACTGTGGTGCGGACCGGGCACGGCGACAGCACGACGGTCGGCGCGGAGGCGCCGCACCTGGAGGAGTGGATCGCCCGCGGCCACTGACCGCGACAGCTGCTGACGTGACTTGGCCGGCCCCGCGTGGTTCACCGCGCGGGGCCTTTCGCGTACTGGCCCTGCTCCACGATCTCCGATAAGTTAGGCAAGGCTTACCTAATGGAGGTTGAAGGATGGGTGTCCGTCACGTCAGCACGTCCGTGCCCACCGCAGCGGCACGCGCTCGCTCACTGCTCACCACCGCCTGGTCCTGCGCGGTGACCACGGAGATCGGCAGGGATGAACTCGTCGGCGCGCACAGCGTCACGCCGGAGGGCATCCTCATGCTGTCACCGCCACCCGACAGCGCGCTGGCCACCGCGATGATCTGCGCGCCGCGCGGCGAACCGTCCACCCTGGTGGAGTTCGCCGACGTCGCCCCCGTACCGGTCAGGGACCGGATCCGGGCCAGGCTGTGGCTCTCGGGGTCACTCGTACCCGACGCGGAGGGTTTCCTCTTCGCGCCGACCTGCGCCGTCCTGCACGATTCCACCGGCGGCCGCATCGGCATCGACCTCGACGAACTGGCCCTGGCGGCACCCGATCCGCTGGCCGAGGCCGAGGCGCGGCTGCTCACCCATCTCGCCGACTCCCACGAGGACGCCGTGGAGCAGCTGACCCGGCTCGTGTGCTCGGACAGCCTGCACGGCGTGGTGCGCGTACGCCCGCTGGCCATCGACCGCTACGCGCTCACGCTGCGGCTCGAGAAGGCAAGCAGCCAGGCGGACGTCCGGCTCGCCTTCGACGAGCCCGTCGAGGACCTCGGCCAGGTGACCGAACGCATGCACATCCTGCTGACCAAGGCCCGGCACCTGCGCCGCCCCCTACTGCGCCCCACTTCGCCCGACGCCTGAATTCGCCGCCTTCATCGACCGCAGCGCGAGCAGCAGCACCCCGATGTCATCGAGGAACACCGGATCGGGCAGCAGATCGGCCGGCAGGACGAGATAGGCGATGGCGGCCCAGAACACCCACTGGCGCTCGACCGGCAGGCCCGCTCTGCGCAGATCGCGGCGTGCGCGGACGAGACGTACGAGCAGTGCGATCGCGACCGCGAGTGTCGCGGCCACCAGAACCGCGCCTGCAACAAGGAGGACCGTGAATTCCGTGCTCACCAGACCCTGACCTCCGCTCTGCGACGTCCTGCGCGGGCACTCGGCCCAGGCTATGGGCAAGGCTATGGGTACCCCCGGGACGGCGCGCGAACATCCCGTCCTGCCCTCCCATGAAGGAAGATGGAGGCGGCTTCACCGCCAGCTCCTCCAACTCCTTCCTGGAAAGGCAGAGATGAGCCAGACGAGCCAGACGCTGATCACGGCAGGGCGGGTTCTGACCGGGCCAGGTGGCCAGTACGTACTGGACGGCGCCGTACTGACGCAAGGTGCTGACATCGTCGCCGCGGGCGCCCGGACCGAGGTCGAACCCCTGGCGCACGGCCTGTCGCAGCGGGTCGCCCTGCCCGACGCCATGGTGCTGCCCGGCCTCATCGACGCCCACGTCCATCTGGTCTTCGACGCGAGCAAGGACCCCGTCGCCGTCCTGGACGCGCACAGCGACACGACTCTGATGGCGGCGATGGAGGAGCGGGCGCTCCAGTTCCTGCGCAGCGGTGTCACCACGGTGCGCGATCTGGGCGACCGGGGCCGCATCACCCTGCGCCTGCGCGAGGAGATCACCGCGTCCCGGGTGCCGGGCCCGCGGATCGTCGCCGCCACCACACCGCTGACCACCAAGGGCGGCCACTGCTGGTTCCTGGGCGGTGAGGTCGAGGGCGAGAGCGAGATCCGCGCCCTGGTGCGGCAGAACGCCGAGCTCGGCGCGGACGTCATCAAGGTCATGGCCACCGGCGGCGGCCTCACCAAGAGCGGCCCCGCCACCTGGCAGGCCCAGTTCGACGCCCCGGAACTGCGCGTGATCGTCCGCGAGGCGCACCGGGCAGGGTTGCCGGTGGCCGCCCACGGACACGGCACGGCGGGCATCGTGGCCGCGGTGATGGCCGGTGTCGACACCATCGAGCACTGCACCTGGCTGACCCGCGACGGCCTCGACCTGCGCGAGGACGTCCTGGACGCCATCGTCGACAAGGGCATCCGGATCTGCCCCACCATCAGCCCGAACTGGCGGATGCTGCCCATGTTCTTCGGCGCCGAACGGGCCGAGGCGATGTTCGACCAGGTCCGCACGATGGCGGAGCACGGCGCGCGGCTTATCGCCGGGACGGACGCGGGAGTGCAGCGGGCCGGCTGCGACGGCCTGGCCCAGAGCCTCGGCTTCTACCAGCACTTGGGGGTCGAACCCCACCGCGTCATCGACATGGCGACCACGGAGGCCGCCGACGCACTGGGCATCGCCGACCAGGTCGGACGCCTCGCCGCTGGCTACCGCGCCGACCTGATCGCGGTGCACGGCGATCCGCTCACGGACGTGGCGGCCCTGGGCGACGTACGCCTGGTCATGGCGAACGGCATGATGGTCGACCATGAGCGAGAGATCGGCACATGAATCGCCACGTCCCACGAAGCCCGTCCAGGCCCTGATCGTCGTCGACATGCAGTCCGCCTTCGTCACCGGCGACGGCGCCGTGCCCGAAGCCGCCCGTGTCCTCGACCGGACGACCGACCTGATCACACGGGCCCGCGCCGCGGGTGCCCTCGTCGTGCAACTTCAGAACGACGGTGAGCCAGGGTCCGTCGACGAACCAGGCACCCCCGGCTGGGAGATACACCTCCCGATCGACGCCGACCGGGGCGAGAGGGTCCTGCACAAGACCGTCGACGACGGCTTCGAGGAGACCGGGCTCGCGGAACTGCTCGCGGAGTCGGGCGTGCGCGACCTCGCCGTCTGCGGGGTGCAGTCCGAGATGTGCGTCCTCGCGACCGCGCGCACCGCCCTGGAGCTCGACTTCCGCGTCGTCCTGCCGCACGACGCGCACGCGACGTACGACATCCCGGCCGCCGATGGCATCAGCGACATGGTTCCGGCGCCGATGGTGTCCCGGGTGGCCGAATGGGCCCTCGGCGACGAGGTCGAGATCGTCGCGAGGGCCCAGGACGTCGACTTCACCAAGCCGTAGACCCGGCCGGGTGGCGACCGGAGGTCAGCGGGCGGTGTACGCGCCGTCCACCAGGTGGTAGCTGCCGTGGATGAACGAGGCACGCTCCGAGAGCAGGAACACGATCAGCTCGGCGACCTCCTCGGAGTGACCGAGGCGGCCCGCCGGGTGCAGGGAGACGAGCGCGTCGTACTCGCCCTGGTTCATCTTCTGCAGGAGCGGGGTCTCGATGAAGCCGGGGCCGACCGCGTTCACGCGGACGCCCTTCGCCGCGTACTCGGCGGCGGCGGTCTTGGTGAGGCCGACGACGCCGTGCTTGGCGGCGACGTAGGCGGGGGAGCCCGCGAAGCCGACGGAGCCGAGGATCGAGGCGACGTTCACGATGGCGCCCGCGCCCGCGGCCTCCAGGACCGGGAGCTCATAGCGCATCGAGTAGAAGACGCCGTCGAGGTTCGTGCGTACGACGCGGTTGTAGACGTCGATGTCGTACTCGCCCGTCGGCTTGCTCTCGCCGCCGATGCCCGCGTTGTTGACCGCGAGGTCGAGCCCGCCGAACGTGTCGACGGCGAACAGCACGGCGGCCTCGACCGACGCGGGCTCGGTGACGTCCACGGCGACCGCGGCGGCCTTGACGCCCTCCGCGAGAAGCTCGGCGGCGGCCTTCTCGGCGCCCTCGGCGTTGTAGTCGGCGATGACGACGTGCGCGCCGCCCGCGCCCAGACGGCGGGCGGTTGCCAGGCCTATGCCGGAGGCGGCGCCCGTGACAAGGGCTGTCTTGCCCGCGAACTCGGTGGCGTAGTCGGGGACGGTGGTGGCGGGGGTGGTGCTCATGGTGCTTTTCACTTTCCTTGTGCGATGTGGGGGGCCGCGAGGGCTGCCTCCCGGGTCAGAACGGCGTAGGCCCGCTCCACATGCGCGGTGAGGTCTGCGTCGTGCTCGTGCCCGCCGCGCGCCCAGCTGCGCAGGGCGGCGGTCAGGACTCCGGCGGCGGCGCCGACGACGACGGCCGGGCGCTGGTCCCGGGCGGGGTCGGTGCCGAGCCGGTCGGCGATGATCCGTACGGACTCGTCCTGGGCGTCGACCCGGACGCGTTCGTACGCGGCGAACAGGGCGGGCTCCGTGTCGACGAGGGCGAGCAGCTCGCGCCTGCGGGCCCGGCGGTGCAGGGCCGGACCCTCCGGGGCGGCGAGCCAGTCCCGCACGGCCGCGCGGTAGGCGGCCAGCGGGGGCTCGTCGGCGGGGCGGGCGCGCAGGGCCGCGTTGATGCTGTCTCCGTCGGCGCGGGTGAAGTCGAGCGCCGCGGCCTCCTTGCTGCCGAAGTGGCGGCTGAAGGTGCGGCGCGTGACGTCGGCGCGCTCGGCGACGGCTTCCACGGTGACGGCTGCGAGGCCGTGCTCCAGGATCAGGTCGATGGCCGCGTCGGCGAGCGCTTCCCGGGTCTGGCGGGCCTTGCGCTGCCTGCGGTCCTCGCCGCTCCGGTCGGTGGCCGGAGCCGGGGTCGGCCCCGGGGCTCCTGGGCCGGATTCCGTCGCCTTGTTCATGTCTTCGACTGTACACCCGTGATGTCCCAATGGGACACCTGTCCCGTCGGGACTCAATCTGCTCGTCAGGGGCCCATGCGGACGGAACGCAGGTCGAAGACGCCGTCGACGGGGAGGGTCTACAAAGGCAGCGCGCATACCGCGATCGGGGCGGCGAACGGTTCGCCCGTCAGGCGCAGTTGGCCATCGCCGCCCACCTCGAAGACGCTCACCGAGTTCGACTTCTGGTTCGCGGCGAACAGCAGCCGCTGGGACGGCGAGAAGGCGATGTGCCGGGGGAAGTCCCCGCCGACGGGGACGGTGTCGAGCAGTCGCAGCCGGGCGCCGTCCGCCTCGATGGCGTACCGCGTGAGGCTGTTGTGCCCGCGGTTGGCGAGGAAGGCGAAGGTGCCCTCGCTCGTGACGGCGAGCTGCGCCGGATAGCTGGTGCCTTCACCTGTGCCGGTGGACTGCGGAGCACCGGGAGTCAGTCGTCCGCTCGCGGGATCGTACGCGCAGACGACCACCGTGTTGTCGACCTCGTTGGCCAGATAGGCGAAGCGTCCGGAAGGGTGGAAGGTGAGGTGGCGGGGGCCCGCGCCCGGTCGCAGAGTGGCGTACGAGACCTGGGTGAGCTTCCCCTTCTTCGTGTCGAGGCGGTAGCTGTAGACGGTGTCGTTGCCCAGATCTACGGCGAGGACATGACCGCCGTCCGGACTGGTCACGATCTGGTGGGCGTGCGGCCCGTCCTGGCCGGGGCCGGGTGGCGGACTGGAGTGGGTGACCAGATCGCTCAACTCGTCCAGGGCGCCAGAGGATCGGATGGGATGGACGGCTACGTTCCCGGAGAGATAGTTGGCGCTGAGCAGCCAGCGCCCGCCCGGGTGTACGGAGAGATGGCAGGGCCCCGCGCCTCCGGTGTCGCGCGCTCCCAGGACTTCGGGACCCTCGGGGGAGAGCGCGATCGCGGTCACGCCGCCCTGGTCCCGCTCATTGACGGCGTAGAGCGTTTTGCCCGAGGGGTGGAGGCAGAGGTAGGAGGGGTCGGGTACGCCGGTCAGCGTGCCGGTGCCGGTGATCTTTCCGGTCGCTTCGTCGTACGTGGCCAGGCCGAGGCCGGTGCCGCCGCCTTGCTGGGTGGTGTACGTACCGAGGAAGAGCTGTCGTGTGCCGCGCGGACGCCGTTCGGGGGAGAGGGCGGCCGTGGACGCGGACGCGGGTGTGGGTGCGGAGAAGGCGGCGGCAGCTGTGGCGGCGACGGCTCCGATGAATCCCCGCCGTCCCCAGCCGTTCGCTGCGGGCAGCCCCTGGGGCCCACTGTTCATCCCTGCCGCCATGTCCGCTCCTTGAGTGTCGGTAGTGACGCGTGTGGCAGACAGCGTGGCGCTTGGAACCCCCACGATCAAGAGTCGCAACCGGAGTTGCGTCCTGTGCAATGGAACGCGGGGGTCGGGCGGGGTTCGGGTGAGTGGTGCGGCGGCCGCATCCGGCCATCGCAACCGGAGGCCACGACACCGGTCGGGTGTCTCATCGGTAGGTCCCCGCGCCCGGCGAACAGTGCATTGATTACTGAGAGTAACTATGGCCAACTTGCCTCGAATATGCGACGCACAGTGGCCGGTCATGTCACCCTGAGGTATGAACTGGCTCTGAGCGGGCAAGATGTAGGTGCCATTCGCGGTGCCGCCCCAGACCCCGGCGGCGTCGGGCGCCGACCTCAGGGCCGCGCCGCTCGCGTTGTCGTAACTCTTCGTATGCGGGGTGTAGGGAAGTAGGGGGTGGACCATGGGCACGCCCGACCCGGGTTTTGGGCTGCATCACCGTGTGGTGGGCGGATCGATCGTTCTGACGTTCCACGGTGAACTGGACGCATGGGCTGAACAGGAACTCGGGTCGCGAATAACGGAGTTACTGGACCGGTCGGACGGGGACGTGGTGGCGGACCTGCGGGAGGTGTCCTTCCTGGACGCCGGCGGGCTGCGACTGCTGGTGCGCCTCAAGGGTCAGGCCTTCGAGAGACGACGCCCTCTGCGACTGGTGCGCAGCAGTCCGCGGGTCTGGCGGGTGCTGCGCATTACTCGGCTCGACCGTAGTTTCACCGTCCTGGACAGCTTGCCGGCGAACCTCGACACACCCGACGAATACGAGGGAAACCTGAACAGACCAGCCTAGAAAGGGAGCAAGCGGTAAATCTGATTACATGATTCGCCGAAGCCGCACTCTCTCTGGTCCTGGTCCTGGTCCTGGCCATGGTTCTGGCTCCGAACCTGGCCCTCGCGCTCTTCCGTGCGCCATTCCGCGCTCCTTGCTGACCGCGATCATCCTGCTCCTCGCGCTGCCCGTCGCCCCGGCAGCCGCGGCGTCCGCAAGCCCGGAGCCACCGTGTACCGCCGGTACCGCCCCCTACCAGCGGCAGCTTGAGAAGGAGCTGCGCAGACCGGTCGACGGGGTCCAGTCACCGGAAGACTGCGCGGCGATCAGGCGGTTGCAGCGGCGCCTCGGAGTCTCGCCCGCCGACGGGCTCGCTTCGCTGCGCACGTACCGGATGATGGTCGCCGACCAGGTGCGGCGCGACCCCGCAGCCCGCCGGGGCTGTCCGTCCCCGGCGTACCGAGTGGTCTGTGTGGATCTGACCCGGCAGATCCTCTGGGTGCAGGTGGGGCAGCGCCTCGTCTTCGCGCCGGTGCCGGTGCGCAGTGGCCGCGACGGTCTGGAGACGCGGCGCGGCTGGCACCGGATCTACTGGAAGCACCGGGACCACTTCTCGACGATCTACAACGTGCCGATGCCCTACGCCCAGTTCTTCGACGGCGGCCAGGCCCTGCACGGCACCCGGCACGATCTCTTCTCCTCCGGGTCGGGCGGCTGCGTGAACCTGACGGTGGCGGACGCGAAGCGGCTCTACCAACTCCTGAACAAGGGCGACCGGGTCTATGTGTGGGGCACGAAGCCGGGCACCGGCGGCTGACGGAGGCCGTGCACCGAGGCCGTGCACCGGCGGCTGACGGACGACCGTCCGTCAGCCGCCGGTGCACGAGCCTCGCGAGCGAGCTTCGCTCAACGCTCAGCCCTTGCCGCCCTTGCCCGTGTCGTCCCGCACATTGCTGAGCCGGACGGTGACGCCCTTGGTGGCGTTGTCCTCGGTCAGCCGGTAGGGGCCGGTGACCGCGGGGGAGGGCAGCCGGTATCCGTCCGGTACGGCCGTCTCCTTGAGGTAGTACGAGCCGAGCGGCTGGCCGGGGAAGTCGCAGCGGCCCCGGCCGTCCGTGGCGCAGCCCTGTCCCTTGCGGGTGTCAGGGTTCGCCCCTGTGGTCTGCAGTCCGGCCCTGCCGTTGGTCTCGCGCCACAGTTCGAACACGGCCCCGGCCAGCGGGCGGCCGGTGGTGCGGTCCGTCTTGATGACGTGCAGGGCACCCACCTTCTCGATGACGGGCGTCTTCTTGTTCTTCGCGGTCACCTTGACGCCCTCGCGCGCATTGTCCTCGGTCACGACGAGCGGACCGAAGGAGGCCGGTGAGGGCAGGTCGTACCCCTTCGGGGCCTTGGTCTCCACCCAGTAGTACGTGCCGAGCGGCACCGCCCGGCGGCACTCGCCCTGGGCGTTCGTGGTGCACGGGTCGCCGATCCGGGTATCGGGGTCGGCGCCGGAGGTCTGCACGCCGGGGACTCCGTTGGTCTCGTGCCAGAGCTCGAAGACCGCCCCGGGCAGCGCCTTACCGCTCGCCGCGTCCTTCTTGGCGACCTCGACCGAGCCGGTCTCCGTCGGCGCGGCCCCGCACTCGGGCAGGTCACCCACGAAGGGGTAGTTGTGGAACTCCTGCCCGCCCCCTCCACTCTCCGAGCTGGTGTGAGTGAGCGAACCGGCCGTGAAGAACCGTCCGTTGATGCCGGGCACGCTGACCGTCGTGTCCGACGCGTTCTGGCCGATCAGCAGGCTGCCCTGGAACTGCCCGGTCCCCTTGATCTCCAGGTCCGTCACGTCGGGGAAGTTCCACAGCAGGCGCTCGCGAAGAGCGTTGAGTGGATCCGTCGCGTCGTCGATGCCGCCGCTGTAGGTGTTGACGACCCGCTTCGTGCCAAGGACGTTGACCAGGACCGTCGCTCCGTCCGGGATGTTCACGAACCGGATGCCCTCCTGTCCGCCGCTCGCACTGGCCAGGTCGAAGTCGACGTTGAACACCTGACGCGCCGATGTGCCGTCCCCGGTGAACACCGTCTCGCCGCCCGCGTGCACGGCCGTACCGGTCGGTGTACGGCTGCCGTTCTCTCCGTGCGCGTAGCACTGGCTCGCCACATTGAGCTGACCGCGCAGCGCGGTGTACGGCGCCGCGGCGTCCGGGTCCTGGGTCACGTCCTGGGCCAGGATCGTGCCGCTCGCCGCGCCCGCGTGACGTACGACCCCCTGCTCGGCGAGGAGCCGCTGGCCCGCGGCGACGGTGACGTCACCCCCGGTCGTGAGCCAGTCGGAACCGATCGGAGGCGCGACCCGTGAGCCGACGCCCGCCTCGCCGACGTTGTAGATGCCGCTGACCCCGGCTCTCTTGTTCTGGTCGAAGTCGCCGAGGACGACGACGCGCCCCTCGGCCTCCGCCGCGCTCCCGCGCACCAGGAAGTCGCCGCCCGCGAAGATGTTGATCGCGTTGTCCCGATACTGGATCGTGCCGTTGGTGACGGGCGGGTACGGGCCCGAGGGGCAGGTGCCCGGCACACAGGGGCCGAGCCCGCCGGGCAGCGGAGCGGCCACGGCCCTGCCGACCGGCGGGTCCCCGGCCGACGCGACGGCGTTGCCTGAGGGGAACAGCGGGACGGACGCGGCGGCGAACGCACAGGTCAAGGTGGTCAGCAGGCGTCCGGCACGGTGCTTGTGGAACAGTCCGGGCATGTCGATTACCAGCTCCTCAGCCGATAGGAAAGACTCCTCACCGGCATCTTGAGACAGCCTCCCGCCGGGCCCGGCGCGGCAGGGCCGCGTCCTCCTCGGTGGCTGCGGAACTTCCACTCTCCCGGCGGGCGCAGGAGCAGCTCGCGGGCGCGGGCGCGGCGGCGGCTCGGAGCTCGCCGACTCAGCCCTCAGAGCAATCCGACTCAGCCCTCGGGGCGCAGCAGGCCGCGCTCGTACGCCTTGGCCAGTCGCTGGGGAACCAGGTAGGCGGAGCCGTCGACGGTGACCGGCACGAGCTGCGGGGTGCTCGCCTTCCACTGGGCTCGGCGGTGGCGGGTGTTGCTGCGGGACATCTTGCGCTTGGGTACGGCCATGGGTTCGGGTCCTTTCCCGGAGGTGTCTCGGAGGCGTCTCGGAGGTGCGGCGCCGAGGCTATATGAAAATGGATCCCATTTCGAATTGCGTTTCCTGTTGGCGGATCCGAGCCCGTGGTTGACAGCCCGAACACGCCCGGGACAGCATCCAGTTGATGGAGATCACCGACGCGACACCGGCGGAGATCCGCGTCTGGCGGGCTTTCGCGCTCGGCGAGGGCGTCGACTTCCGCGAGAGCCCCGGCGACGACCCGCGGGACGGTGGATCATGGGGGCCCGAGCGGACGGTGCGCGCCGACGTGCTGCGGGCACTGCTGCTCAACGGCCCGACGCGGGCCGGCGAGATAGCGGGCATGAAGCTGACGGGTGTGCGGATCACCGGGCAGCTCAACCTCATGTACGGAACGGTCGGGCATCCCGTACGGCTGCGGTCCTGCCATTTCGAGGAGGCGCCGAACCTGTACGGGGCCGAGATCCGCACCCTGGCCCTGAGCGACTCGGTCCTGCCGGGGCTGACGGCGGGAAACCTCCGGGTCGAGCTTGCCCTGCGGATCACCTGCTGCCGGATAGCGGGCCCCGTACGGCTCGCGGGCGCGCAGATCACCGGCGCCTTCTTCGCCAACGGGGCGGAGCTTGGCACTCCACCCGCCCCCGACGCGCCGCCCGCACCGGACGCACCGGAGCCCGACGCGGCGGACCCCGACGCGCCGGAGCCCGGCGTGGCGGCGGAAGCGGTGCTCCAGCTGAACCACGCGGTGATCGGCGCCGACGTATGGGCCGTCGGCCTGGTGACCCATGGCCAGGTCCGCCTCAACGGTGCCACTGTCGGAGGCCAGATCAACCTCGACGACGCCGAACTGAACGCGCCCGGTGGTGTCGCCCTGCACGCCGAGACCCTGTCGGTCGGCACCGACCTGCGGGCCATGCGGCTGCGCGCCCACGGCATGGTCAACCTGAGCGGCGCCAGGATCCCGCGGCACATCAATCTGGCCTACGCCCGCCTCTCCCACCCCGGCGGTACTGCTCTGCGCGCCAGCAGCTGTGTCATCGGCGAGCTGTGGCTGCGGGACGCCGCTCCGGTCCAGGGCATCGTCAATCTGCGCCGCTCCCAGCTGGACCTGCTGCACGTCCCTCCGGAGGTGTGGCCGGGCGAGGTCAAGCTCGACGGTCTCGGGTACCGCAGGCTCGCCCCGCACCTGCCCGCGGAGCAGCGCCTTCCGCTGCTCGAGCGTGAGGTGGCGGGCTATCTCCCGCAGGGCTACGAGCAGTTGGCCACCGCGTACCGCACGGTGGGCGACGAGGCCGCCGCCCGCACCGTGCAGCTGGCCAGGCTCCGCCGACACCGCCGCACCCTGCCCCCGTACGCAAGGATCTGGGGCAGGATCCAGGAGGTGACGGTCGGATACGGATTCCGCCCGATGCGCGCCGCCGGATGGCTCCTCGTCCTGCTGCTCGCCGGTGCGCTCGCCTTCGCCCTCCACCATCCGCGCCCGTTGAAGTCCGACGAGGCCCCCGACTTCAACCCCGTGTTCTACACCCTCGACCTGCTCCTTCCGATCGTCGGCTTCGGGCAGGAGTCGGCCTTCGCGCCGGACGGCTGGTACCAGTGGCTCTCGTATCTCCTCGTCGCCACGGGCTGGGTCCTCGTCACCACGGTGGCGGCCGGCATCACACGCTCGCTGAGCCGCCAGTAACGCTGAGCCGCCAGTAACGAACATCGCCGACCTGGACACAGGTGGGACAACGATCGATATCCTCCAGCGGAAACGCTCAAACGAACACCCGACGGGTGAGTGGCGAGGGGGGTCGGCAGCATGCGGGAGCCGAGGGACGTCAGGCGGCAGCGGATACTCGCGGTCGTGGAGTCGCGGGGCGAGGCGCGGCTGAGTGATCTCGCCGACGACCTGGAGGTCTCGGTGATCACCGTGCGCCGGGACGTCGAAGACCTCGCCCGTGAGGGAAAGTTGCGGCGCGGGCACGGCACCGCGCGGTCGGTCGGACCCGTGGAGCGCGGTGCCCCGCGGGCCGAGCCGGTGGTGCAGGGCGGGGCCGTCGCGCTAATGGTGCCCGAGCGGCACACCTACCTGTACGAGACGATGCACGGGGCCCGAAGCGTCCTGTACGAGGCCGGGATGCGGGTCGCGCTGCATATCGCGCCGCAGGTGGAGGGCGCCGAAAGGCCGCTGGTCGAGAGGGTGTTGGCCGAGAAGGTGCAGGGGCTGCTCATCGCTCCGCGCTGGCGCACCGCGGCCGAGGAGGAGGCGGACTACGCCTGGCTTGCCGCATCGGGCGTGCCCACGGTCCTGATGGAGCGACGGCCGCGTGCGGGCAGTGCCCTGCACGCCATGGACTCGGTCTGCACCGACCACTGGTACGGCATCCACCTCGCCGTCGACCATCTCGTCCGGCTCGGCCACCGGCGGATCGTCCTTGCCGCCCGCGACGACAGCCCCACGGCCCGTGCGCTGCGTGCCGCCTTCGCCGAGATCGCCGCGTCCCGGCCCGAGATCGAGGACTGGACCGTGATGCTCAGCGCCGCGAACGCGGGGCCCGGCCGGGTGCGCGAGCCGCTCGACCTCGCGGCGCGGTTGCGCGAGCACGGTGCGACGGGCGCCGTGCTGCACGGCGACGTCGACGCGCTGATGCTCGTGCAGCAGCTCATGGACCACGGCCTGCGGGTGCCGCAGGACTGCTCGGTGGTGGCGTACGACGACGTGGTGGCCGCGCTCGGCAGCACCCCGCTGACCGCCGTGTCCCCGCCGAAGTACGAGGTGGGACGGACGGCGGCCCGGCTTCTGCTTCGCAGGTTCGACGAGTTGGCGGAGCCGGGTGCCGTGACGACCCAGCGGGCGGAACTTCTGCCGGAGCTCAAGGTCCGTGGATCCACCACTCATATCGGGATCGTTTGACCGCTTTAGTTTCTTTTGATCGATCTATTGACCGTCATCGTTCACGCGATCAGGATTCCCGTGTCCCGAACAAGAGCCGCGGGAGGCACCCACCCATGCCTGGTCGACCGAGCCGCCGCTCCCTGCTCGCCGTGACAGCCGCAGTTCCCACGGCAGGTGCTCTCAGCGCCTGTTCGGGCAGCGCGGGCAGCACGTCACGCAGCAAGGGCGGCACCACACGCGTCACCTTCTGGTCCGCACTGCGCGGAAGCCAGGAAGTGGTCGACGCGTTCAACAAGACCCACGACCGTATCCAGGTCGATTTCCAGCAGATTCCGTCGGGCGCCATGGGCGGATACGCCAAGCTCAGCAACGCCGCCCGGGCCGGAAACGCCCCCGACGTCGCCACCCTCGAATACCCCCAGGTACCGGGCTTCGCCATCGACGGCGTGGCCCGGGACATCACCTCACTGATGAGTGAGAGGCTGCGCGCCAAGCTGCTGCCGCAGGCCCTCGGCCTCACCACCTTCGAGAAGAAGGTCTACTCCGTTCCGCTCGACGTCGAGCCGATGGTGCTGCACTACCGCACCGACCTGTTCGACGAGTACGAGATCGAAGTCCCGCGCACCTGGGACGAGTTCGGCGATGCCGCCCGCACCGTACGGGACACGTCGCGCGGGAGGCGTATCGCGCTCTTCCCCACCGACGGCGGCACCCAGTTCGCCTCATGGGCGTGGCAGGCGGGCGCCCAGTGGTTCGACACCCGCGACGGCGCCTGGAACGTATCGCTCACGGACCGTCCGACCCGGAAGGTCGCGGCGTACTGGCAGCGGCTCATCGACGAGGAACTCCTGCTCGTCAATGCCTCCGAGAGCAGGCACTACGACTCCCAGCTCAGTGAGGGGCTGGTTCTCAGCCGGCTCAGCGGCGCCTGGGACGCGGGCTCGCAGATGAACGCAAGACCGGGACAGAAGGGCCAGTGGGCCATCGCCCCGCTCCCGCAGTGGGACCCCGACAACCCGGTCGTCGGCACCCACGGCGGCTCCACCTTCGCCATCACCAAGGACAGCAGGCACCCGGAAGCCGCCATGGAGTTCATCGAGTGGCAGGTCTCGCACCCCGACGCCCTGCGCGCCCGCCTCTCCAGCGGCGCCAGCAGCCAGTACCCCGCCGTGCCCGACCTGGTCCCCGTGGGCCGCAAAGCCTTCGACCGCACCTACTACTCGGGCCAGGACATCTACCAGCTCTTCGAGGAACAGGCCGAGACGATCCGCGACGGCTGGGTCTGGGGGCCGCGGATGACCGCGACCCAGCGGGTGATACAGGACGGCTTCGCCCGCGCGGGCGGCGGCAAGGGCTCGCTCATCGACGCCGTGCGCGCGGCGCAGGACGGAACCATGCCGGACCTCAAGGCCCTCGGCCTCTCCATCACGGAGCACAGCACATGAGCGGCCCGAGCGGCCCGAGAGTTCTGAGCGGCCCGAGAGTCCCGGCGCGATCGAACCCCCCGTTCGCCGACGAGCACCAGCAGAAAGGCAGGTGACCCCGATGACCACGACCGCACCCCCGGCCCGCGCAACCCGCACCCCCGAGGCCCCCGTCTCCGCCGGCCGCGCCCGTACGCGTGCGCGGCGCCGTGAACACATGGCGTGCGGCGTCCTGATGACCCCCTTCCTGATCCTGCTGGTGACGGTCTTCCTGATACCCGTCGGCATGGCCGTCTGGCTGAGCTTCTTCAGCGACGACCAGCCGGGCCTCGGCTTCGGCCCGGAACGCACGGTCTTCGTGGGCCTGCGCAGCTACACGGCCGTTCTCACCGACCCGACCTTCCTCGGCAGCCTCGGCACGGTCGTCCTCTACTGCCTGATCTACATCCCGTTCATGGTGATCGGCGCCCTCGCCCTCGCCCTCCTTCTCGACTCGGGAGTCGTACGGCTGCGCGCCTGGGCCCAGTTGGCGCTCTTCCTGCCGCACGCGGTGCCGGGCATCATCGCGGCCCTCATCTGGCTGTACCTCTACACACCAGGGCTCAGCCCGGTCGTCGACCTGCTCGCCAAGGGCGACATCACCATCGACTTCCTCGGCGTGAACACCGTCCTCCCCTCCATCGTGAACATCGCCCTGTGGAGCAACCTCGGCTACAACATGGTGATCTTCTACGCCGCCCTGCAGGCCGTACCCCGAGAAGTGATCGAGGCCGCCGTGGTCGACGGCGCGGGACCGGTGCGCACCGCACTGAGGATCAAGGCGCCCCTGGTGCGCTCCTCGATCGTCATGGTCGCCATGTTCACCCTGATCTGGGCGATGCAGCTTTTCACCGAGCCGATGCTGCTCAGCCAGTCGTCGCCGATGATCAACTCGCGCTTCTCGCCCAGCATGTACATCTACGACGCGGCCTTCACCCGCAACAACTACGGTCTCGCCGCCGCCGCTTCGGTGATCCTGCTGCTCTGCACGGTCGCCCTGTCCTACGGCGTCACCCGCTGGACCAACCGCTCCCAGAAGGAGGCCGCGCGATGAGCGCCGACACCCTCACCGCGGGCCGCCCCCGCCTCCTGGGCCGCACCGTCGTGAACACCGTGGTCGGCATCGCGGTGCTCTACACCCTGCTGCCCGTCCTGTGGCTGGTGCTCGCCGCGTCCAAGAACAGGGACGCGCTGTTCAGCAGCAACTTCTTCTCGCTGACCGACTTCTCCTTCGTGCAGAACCTGCGCGACCTGTTCGCGATGGACGGCGGGCTCTACGGCCGTTGGTACACCAACAGCCTCCTCTACGCCGTCCTGGGCGCCGCGATCAGCGCACTGGTGAGCGTCGCCTGCGGCTACGCCTTCGACAAATACCGCTTCGCGCACAAGGAGAAGGTCTTCGGCCTGGTGCTCGCCGCGGTGATGGTGCCGCAGACGGTGCTCGCCCTTCCGCTGTATCTGATGGCATCGGCCACGGGCGTCGTCGACACCTTCTGGGCGGTGTTCATACCGGTCCTCTTCAACCCGTTCGGTGTCTATCTCGGGCGGATCTTCAGCCAGGGGTACGTGCCCGACGAGGTGCTCGAAGCGGCGCGCGTCGACGGCGCGGGGGAGCTCACCACGTATGTGCGCGTCTCCCTGCGGATGCTGGGACCCGGCCTGGTGACGGTGTTCCTCTTCCAGCTCACCGCCATCTGGAACAACTTCTTCCTGCCCATGGTGATGCTCTCGGACCAGAAGCTGTATCCCGTCAGTCTGGGCCTCTACACCTGGAACAGCTCGGCCACCGTCTCGCCCGAGTACTACCCCGTGGTGATCATGGGTTCGCTCCTTGCGGTGCTGCCGCTGATCCTCGCCTTCATGCTGCTGCAACGCTTCTGGAAGTCGGGCCTCACCGCGGGCTCGGTCAAGTGAGCCATGTGAAAGGGAATCTGTTGAACAACGGCAGTCACCGTCCGCGTACCGCGCTCGCCATGGCGCGGGACGCGGCCACGGCCGTGATCGGCCCCGCGGCCCAGGCCGCACTCGGGCAGGTCAGCGATCTGGTTCCGGACACCGTCCTTGACGACTTCACCACGGAGCGGGCCCGCTCCGTGCTCCGGGACGTGGAGGTCCTGGTCACCGGCTGGGGCTGCCCGCCGCTCGACGCCGCCGCGCTCGCGGCCGCGCCCCGGCTGCGGGCCGTCGTCCACACCGCGGGGTCGGTACGCGGACACATCACCCCGGAGTGCTGGGACCGCGGCATCGAGGTGTCGTCGGCCGCCGCGGCCAACGCCCTGCCCGTCGCGGAGTACACCGTCGCCATGATCCTGCTCACCGGCAAGCAAGTCATGGAGCGTGCAAGGGAGTTCCAGCAGACGCGCCGCCGCGACGACTGGCTCAGCCTCTCGCACGGCGTGGGCAACTACGGCCGTACGGTCGGCATCCTCTCCGCCTCGATGATCGGCCGCCGCGTCATCGAACTCCTCCGCCCCTACGACCTCAACGTCCTTCTCCACGACCCGTACGTCTCCGACGAGGAGGCCAAGGCGCTCGGCGCGCGACCGGTGGGCATCGCCGAGCTGTTCGCGAGCAGCGATGTCGTCAGCGTCCACACGCCGCTGCTGCCCGCCACTCGCGGCCTTGTCAGTCGTGAGCTGATCGCCGCCATGCGCCACGAGGCGGTGCTCATCAACACGGCCCGCGGCGCGGTGCTCGACCAGGACGCCCTCACCGAAGCCGCCCTCGCAGGCCGCATCCGCGCCGTCCTCGATGTCACCGTCCCCGAAGTCCTGCCCCCCGAAAACCCGTTGTGGGAGTGCGACAACGTCATGATCACCCCTCATCTGGCCGGTTCGCAGGGCAACGAGTGGGGTCGCCTCGCGGATCTCGCCGTCGCCGAACTCGGCCGCTGGGCCGCGGGCGACGGCTTCGCCCATGCCGTACGACGCGAAAGGCTGGCCTACCTCGCATGAGCATCACCGGACTGCCCAAAATCCCCGGACTGCCTGCGGAAAACCGGGAGCTGAGCCCCTTCACCGGCTACACGCGCGAGCACTGGGAGGCCGCCGCCGACGGTCTCCTGGGCGCCGCCTGGCGGTGGGCGACGCCGCGCGGCGCCCTCCTCGACCTGCCGGGGCGGCCATCGGCCTCGGGCGTGCGGTCGGACGGTCTTGAGGGATACGCCCGTACCCTGCTCGCCGCCGCGTTCAGGGTGGCGGGCGCCGACGGCAAGGACCCGCACGGCTGGCTCGACCGGTACGCGGAAGGGCTCGACGCGGGCACCCGCACACCCGGCCGCGACGACGCCGAGTCCTGGCCGGTGATCCTGGACCACAACGTCCAGGGCCAGCCGATGGTGGAGTCCGCATCCGTCGCACTCGGACTGCGCCTCACCCGCCCCTGGCTGTGGGACCGGCTCGACAGCGACGTACAGGACAGAGCGGAAGAGTGGCTGCGCGGCGCGATCCGTCACGTTCCCGCGCCCAACAACTGGTACCTCTTCCCCTACACAGTCGCCGGATTCCTGGAGTCGGTGGGCCGGGGCGACGCGGAGACGGCCCGGGCGCGCGAGCGGGCCCTCGCACTCCTGGAGACCTGGTACCGGGGCCAGGGCTGGTACGCCGACGGGGACGGCCGCGCCTTCGACCACTACAACGGCTGGGCCCTGCACCTGTACCCGACGCTCGACGCCCACTTGGCGGACGATCAGGATCAGTCGGCTCTTCACGGCCCCCGTCTGCACGAGCACCTGGAGAGCTTCGGGCACCTCTTCGGGGCCGACGGCGCCCCGATCCACTTCGGCCGCTCCCTGACCTACCGCTTCGCCGCGGGAGCGTCCGTGGCACTCGGCGCGGTCACCGGCCACACGCCCCTGACACCGGGTACCTCGCGCCGACTCCTCAGCGGATCCCTGCGCTACTTCCTCGACCGCGGCTCCGTCGGCGCCGACGGACTGCTCAGCCTCGGCTGGCACGGCCCGCACGACGCGTCCCTTCAGCCCTACTCGGGCCCCGCTTCCCCCTACTGGGCGTCGAAGGCGTTCGTCGGTCTCCTGGCACCCGCCACCCACCCTCTGTGGACCGGCACGGAAGAACCCGCCCCCAGCGAGCGCAGCGACCAGGTCCTCGCGCTGCCCGCACCCGGCCTGCTCGTACAGAGCACCCGCGCCGACGGGATCGTACGGCTGCACAACCACGGCAGCGATCACGCGCGCCCGCACGAGGCCGAGTCGGCGGCGCACGAGGACCCGCTCTACGCCCGCCAGGCCTACTCCACGAGCACCGGTCCCACGGCACGCGGCAACACCGCGGACAATCACATCGCGGTGGAGGTGGCGGGAGTACGCAGCGCCCGCAGCCGCATCCACCCGCTGGGCGCGGGTCAGGGCGACGGCTGGGGCTGGGCCGCGTCCCGGCACACCCCGGCCTTCGTGAGCGGGCCGCCCATGGTGCCGGGCCTTCGCGTGGAGAGCGTCACCGTGGCCAAGGGGCGGCACGAACTGCGCGTACACCGCGTCGTCGGCGCACCGCACGGCGCCCGCGTCACCCACACGGGCTGGGCGACAGGGCCCGAGGAGTCCCTGCTCTCGGCGCTCCACCCCTTGCACGGCTGGACCGGCCAGGACGAACGGCGCGCGCCCCAGGGCACGGCCTTCACCCGGTGGGCCCGCTTGCCACGCCTCACGGCCGAGGCCGAGGGCACGGCGCTGTACGCGGCTCTGGCCACGCTCACGGCGGAGGCCGAACCCGCGGCCCTTGCCGAGGCGGCCACGGTGGTGAGCGCGACGGCGGACACCGTCGAGGTGCGGTGGGCGGACGACGGCTCCCTGACCCGGATCGCCTTCGCGCCGCTGAGGGTCGAGCACGGGTGATCCTGCGGATGCGTAGCCCGAGCGGCCGAACAGGCAGGTCGTGAGGGTCATGACGGAGCCGGAGCGTGGAAGCCTGCAGTTATGACCGAAAGCGCGCACCTCTATATGGCGAACCCCCGGATCACGGTCCTTGGCGTCAACCCCGGCCGACCGCCCTTCCGCATCGTGGAGCTCGACGGCGAGGTGGTCGGCGAGGCCAGGGAACTCGTCGACGTCCTTGAGGTGGCCGCACAGGTGGGTGTCGTCGTGCACGACGTGGACGACCCGGATCTGGTGCGCTGGGTGGGCGGCGACAAGTTCACCTGGAAGCCCAAGGAACCGAAGCCGACGGACCTGACGGAGCCGAAGCAGCCGAATCAGCCGGAATAGCCGAAGCGGGGCATGCCCGGCGGTCGGGGCGGTCGGGGCGGTCGGGGCGGTCGGGCTCGAGGTCGTAGATCCTGTTCAGGAGCTCGGCCTCGTTGCCCGTCAGGCCCGCGCGGCGCAGCGCCTCGTCCGCCTCCGCGATGGGACCTGCGAGCAGCGAGGCAGCCGCAGCCGGTGAGGGGCCGGACAGTGCGGCGCGTGCGGTGTGCAGCAGCCGCAAGCAGGCCTGGGCGGCGGCCAGTTCGGGGGTCGACGTGCTGGTCATGTCGAGAGCTCCTCTGCGCGGGGTCGGACGGTCCGGCGGCTCGCACCGGTGGACCCTCCACTCTTGCGCACGGGTCTGACAATCGGGTCCTACCCGGGCTTGGCGCGGCGGGTGAGCCGCAGTGTGAGGCCTTCGGGCATGAGAGTGAGGCGCTCGGCCACCCGCAGGCGGTACCCGGGATCGGCGTGCAGGTCGTAGCGGCGCAGGAGAAGGCCCAGAACCAACGTCGCCTCGTGCAGCGCGAACTGACGGCCGATGCAGGCGCGCGCACCCGTGCCGAACGGCTTGAAGACATGGGCGGGCCGCGCACGTACCGCCGAAGGGGCGAACCGGTCGGGATCGAACTGCTCGGGCCGCTCGCCCCAGGCCGCAGGATCGCGGTGCAGGAGCGTGGCGAGGACGAGCGCCCAGGCCCCCTGGCGCATGGGATGCACGCCACCGATCGTCGTGTCCCGCAGGGCCTGGCGGGAGAAGCCCGGCGCGGTCGGCCACAGCCGCAGCGACTCGTCCAGGACGCGGCGCAGATAGCGGAGCTTGGCGACCTGTTCGTACGCGGGTTCGTCCGCGGTGCCCCAGACCTTGTCCACCTCCGCCTGGGCGCGTGCCAGGACTTCGGGGGAGCGCGCGAGGTAGTGCAGGGCGAACGACAGGGCGCCCGAGGTCGTCTCGTGCCCGGCGACAAGGAAGGTGATGACCTGACGGCGGATGTTCTCGGCGGAGAGCCGCTCGCCGGTGTCGGGGTGGGCGACCTCCAGCATCCGGTCGAGCAGGTCGCCGTCACCCGGACCCGACGCGGCGCGGCGGGCGGCGACCACGTCGTCGACGGTGCGGTTGAGGTAGGCCATGTCGGCGGCGTTGCGCCGGGTGGCGCCGCGCAGCAGCAGCGGGGCGAGCGCGGGCGGTACGACGTTGCGGCGCTGGGCGTAGGAGAGCGTGCCGACCATGGCCGACACGAAGGGGTGGGGCCTTGACCGCTCGAAGGAACCGAAGTCGTGCCCGAAGCCGGTGCGGGCGATCGTCTCCAGGGTCAGCTTCGTCATGTCGCCGGGCACGTCCACGGACCGCCCGGCCTCCTCGCGCTCGTCCCAGCGGGCGGTCAGCTGCCGGGCGACGTCCAGCATCAGCGGGTGGTAGCCGGCCATCGCGTCCCGGCTGAAGCCCGGCGCGAGGATGTCGTGCGCCAGCTGCCAGTTGGGCTCGTGGTTGTACGCCGTGAACAGACCGTCCCCGGCGACCGGCCGCAGATTGGCGACCCCCAGGCCCACGTGCTTGGAGAACCGCGACTCGTCGGCGAGCTCGGCCGCGAGCTCGGCGCCCCACACGAAGACGATCTCCTTGCCGAAGGCCTTGCGGCGGAAGATGGGCCCCAGGCTGCTGCCTATCCGCATCGAGTCCTGCACGGGTGTGCGGACATGGGAGCCCAGGACATCACCGATCAGGGGCAGGCGGCGCGGCGGATGCGGAACGAGGTCGAGGCGCGGCCACCCCAGCTCGGCGCTGCGGAACCCCTTCGGGGGGCCAGCGGGTCCGGCCTGCTCAGCCACCTGCGCCATGTGCGCCATCTCCCTTGTGCCGCAGACCCATTGAGCCTGTTGTACGCGGATTCAATAAGGACCCACAGTCTGGTCCCGCTGTTGAATCCACGTCAAGTATGGTGTTTCCATGGCCGCGGAACCGCAGGAGCGCACGAACCCGCAGGAGCGCACGCGCCGCAGACTCAGCAGCGAGGAGCGCAGGGAACAGCTGCTCCAGGCGGGCGCGCGGCTCTTCGCCCAGAATCCGTACGACGACGTATGGATCGAGCGGGTGGCGGAGATCGCCGGGGTCTCACGCGGCCTGCTCTACCACTACTTCCCGACCAAGAGCGACTTCTTCGCCGCCGTGGTGCAGCGCGAGAGTCATCGCATGCTGCGCCTGACGGCGGCCGTGCCCGGAGTGCCGGTGCGCGAGCAGATCGGCACGGGCCTCGACACGTTCCTCGCGTACGTCGAATCGCACGCGGAGGGCTTCCGCGCCTTCCACCGGGCGGAGGAGACGGGCGACGCCACGGTGCGCAGGATCTACCGCGAAGGCCTGGCGGCCCACGAGGACCAGATCCTGGAAGCCCTCGCAGCGGACCCCGGGACTGCGTCCACCCCGCACGAACTTCCCACCCTACGCCTGGCCGTGCGCGGCTGGCTCGCCTTCATGGTGGCCGTCTGCCTGGAGTGGCTCGAGGAGCCGGAGCAGCTGTCTCGCGCACAGGTGCGGGACCTGTGCGCAAGAACGTTGCTGGGCGCGATCGCGCCGTGAGGTGACCTTCGCGGGATCAGGCCGCCATCGCCAGCGATCGCGTCACCGCCACCACACGTCCGTCCGGCAGCAGTTCGCCGGTGTCGTCGAAGACGATCGTGCCGTTGCAGAGCAGGCTCCAGCCCTGTTCGGGATGGGCGCGCAGGACCCGGGCCGCGACGTGGTCGGGGCTTTCTGCGGGCGGGCACGGGGGCTGGTGGGCGCACATGGTGTACCTCCGGGACGGGGGTCGCGAACCTTGTGCGCGGCCCGGTCTTGTGCGGTTTCTCCTTGTGTGAGTGAAGACTCGGCGGGAGGCATCAACTCATCGCTCGGAAAGGTTACTTGCGACCTCAGGCGGGGAGGAAACCGGCCCGGAAGTGCGACAGGAGTGTGGTACGCGCCGTGGTGTCCGCGTCGGTGCCTGTGCCGGTGCCCGCGTCCGTCAGGCGACCGGCCGCCCAGAGGAAGAAATCGTCCCCCTCCGCGTCGATCCAGTCGTACGTCGGATCGAAGGGGCCGGGATTCGGTGCGGGGTAGAGGAGTTCGAGGGCTGTTCCCCGCGCGTCCTCGACGGTGAAGCGGCGGGTGCCGTTCGGCCCGGGGGACTGATGGGCCATCACTGTCGCGCAGTTCCAGCGGCGTTGGCGGTACTGGAGCCAGAGGGTCGGTTCGACGTCGGAGGGGTCGGCGTACAGCGCCGCTGTCCCTTCGTCGCTCACGTGGACGAAGCCGTGACAGCGGCCGGACCCGGGGGAGACGAGACCCGTATGGGGGTCGAGGGCCCACGTCCGGCCGTGACGGTCGTAATCCTGAAGCAGCATGGAGGTCAGACGCGCGGCGGGATGCCGAGTTCCTGGTCGACGGCCGCGCTGGTGCGGGTCGCCGCCTCGATGACCTTGCGCCAGCTGCCGTACTTGAGGAACTGCTGTTCCGCCGTCGGGCCCAGAGGGTTGCCGTACTTCTTCATGTTCCGCTGCTCCAGAGCTTGCACCGCCTCCGGGGTCATCCCGGCGCGGGTGATGTCCTTGGCCTCGTTGCGCATGTCGACGAGGACGCGGGCGATCTCCTCGTCGGAACGCCCTTCCTCGTGCATACGGTCGGCCACGCGCTCCATGGTGTCCAGGAGCGCGTGGTAACGCAGCCGCACCTCGCGCGCCCGCTCCCGCTCCTCCGGCGTCATCTGCCGGATCAGGCAGACCGCGGGGTCCTTGCTGGTGCACGGGTCGTCCGGTGCGCGCGGCGGGGCCAGCAGGCTGGTGGCGGAGAGGGTGGGCCGCACAGGCGCGTCCGCGTGGGCGTGCGCCGGGGCGAGCAAGGGGCCACTGAGGGCGGTGAGGAGCGGGAGGAGGAAGAGGACCACGAGGCGTGGGAGGGGCCGGGTGGGGGCAGCGGCCATGAGAGGGGCACGCACGTAAGAACTCTCCTTCGTCTGGTACTTGGGACGAAGGGGACATTACGGCTCGATAACGGTCGCGGGCCGCCGCCCTCGCGGCGCGTCCGGGTGACGTGCCGGGGACGCGCCCGTGGGGCCTAACCTGCGGCCGGCCGCAGGCTCAACGCGTGCAGCGCCAACTGCATCTCGAACTGCGCCGCAGGATCGTGCAGCCGGTCGCCGAAGACCTCGTCAAGCTGCCGCAGGCGGTAGCGGACCGTCTGCGGGTGCACGGCCAGGCGCGTGGCGACCTCGCTCGCGTTGTGCCCGCACCGCAGCCAGCACAGCAGCGTCTCGGCCAGGCGCTCCCGCTGCGGTGAGCGCACCTCTTGCAGGGGCAGCAGATGCCGCTGCGCGAGGGCGTCGATCAGCGCCTCGTCATGGAAGAGCAGCAGCGTCGCCAGATGGTCGGCGCAGTGCAGCAGGCCCGCCCGGGGCAGGATGCCGCGCCGGGAAAGCTCCAGGGCGTCGAGCGCCCAGCGCAGCGAGCGAGCGCCCTCGTGCAGCGGGACCGTGGGGCCGATCACCGCACGCAGCCCTTGCAGCGCGGCGGCGATCGAGCGGGCCCGCCCCGGGCCCTCCGGGTCGGGCACCACGATGCAGCCGGGCTGCTCGGAGAAGCGCGCGAGGAACTCCGGCGGCACGATGGGCCTGACGGTCTCCGGGGTGAGGGCGTGGTCGATGACGACGACGGCCACCTCGCGCGGGATGGGCCACTGGGCGGTCTGCGCGAGATCGGCGATGGCCTCCGCCGACGCGGGAGGATCGGCGGTCAGCAGGTCGATGAGGCGGGCCCGGCGCTGCTGCAGTTCGCCCGCCGCGTGCAGCCTGGCCTCGGTGTAGCCCGCGGTCGTCGCCGCGGCCATCTCGTCCAGGTGCAGGAACAGCGCCTCGCCGAACGCGGCCAGGACGTGCCGGGGCAACAGGTCGGCGTCGACCATCGCGTTCACCCGGCGCCAGGTGACGCGCGCGCCGAGCCGCAGCGCCGACTGGAAGGAGTCGAGGCTGCGGCCCTCGTCCGCCTCGCCCCTGCCGATGTTCTGGTACGTGGCCTTCACCGACTCCCAGTCGGTGTCCGGGTGGGCCATCCGGGCCAGGAAACCCTCAAGGGCCTGTTCCACGCCCCGGTTCACGACATGCATGTACGTGTCGTTGGTCGGGCGCGCGTACTCCGGTATCTCCGTGCGGATCGCCCGCACCACCTCCGACGTGATGTCGTCGAGGAACGGTCTCACGTGATCGTGGAGGCCCGAGGGGAACGCTCTGAACGCGGCGTGCGACTCCTCTGCCGGGGTGCCCGCGGACGCGGGGCCGCCTGCCGGGGGCACCCCGGCGGGCAGCGTCGAACCGTTCACCATGGAGTGCTCCCTCTGCGCGCGGGGGACAAAGGTTTGGTGAAGATACCGCCACGGGTCCGTGGCGGCCCATCAGGGGCGGAAGGACATGATGCTGCCTCTTGTCACCCGGGTGACAAGAGGCAGCGAGTGCGAGACAACTCACGGGAGCAGACAGTTTCCGAACTCCGGCTTGCCCTCGAAGCGGTCGCCGAGCCACTTCACCGTGTCGTCCTTGGCCAGTTGATCGGTCGTCAGGTGCTCGCCGGGATAGGTCTTCCACTGGGTGGTGATGTTCGCCTTGCAGTACGCCTTGCGCGTCGCGTCCTCGGTCTCGGTCGGGATGACTTCCTCCAGCGAGCCGCGGTACTGCAGGACGGGGAAGCCGATCTCGTACGTGGCGCCGGAGCCCGCGCGGCCGATGCCGACGCCGAGCTTCTGCTCGTCGACGACCTGGCCCCACGTCCTGCCGTCGGTGCCCTTGAGCGCGTAGAGCTGCTCGAGGCTCAGCCGGTCCGTGGTGTTGTCCTCGATCTTCTGGCCCGCGAGCGTCGAGATCGTACCGAGCAGGCAGTGCGACCTGGCCTTCTTGAGCGTCTCCTTGCCCTGGTCGTTCATGAGCTCATCGAACGGCATCCGGGGGTGCGAGGAGGAGAGGCCGAGCACGGCGTCGACCAGGAAGCCCGCGAACGGGCCGCCGTCGAGCCCCTTGGCGACCACCTTCAAGTCGCCCGGCACACCGCCTGACGCGTCGCCGACGACGTTCAGTTCAGGAGCGTACGAAGCCGCCAGCTGGGCCGCCCACAGGCTGGCCGCACCGCCTTCGGAGTAGCCCCACAGGCCGACCTTCGTCTTCGGGTCGATGCCGCTGCCGGGGATCGCGGGCGCGCTGCGCACGATGTCGAGGAGCGCGTGCCCGGCGTCGGCGCCGGAGACGTACGGATGCGTCTGGCCGTCCAGATAGCCCGCGCCGTCGGTCGCGGCGACGGCGTATCCGGCCTTCAGGAGCGCCGCGATGTTCTCGCCCTCGTACTCGTCCTGGAACGCGCCCGCGAGCTGTTTCGAGAACGCGCACTGCGAACCGAGCCCCAGCGTCCCGGGGTTGAAGGCCACGACAGGACGGCTGCCCCGCCCCTCCCACCGGGCGTCCGGCACGGCGACGGTGCCGGAGACCGCGACCGCCCTGCCCGCGTTGTCCTTCGAGCTGTACTGGACCTTCCATGCGTGCATCGGGACGCTGCCCGGCACGTGGGGGAGCTGGGTGGCCCGGCAGGCGATGACGCTGCCGGGATCGGTCGGGACGGCACCGGGTACCTGGTAGATCCGCTCGTCCGGGGCGTCGCACGCCGCCGACGCGTCCGGCGTCGCGGCGGCGCCCGCCGTCAGGGTCGGCACGCCGAGACCCAGGCCCGCCAGGGCGACGGCCGCGGTCAGCGCGAGCAGCCTCTTCTTCCGTTTCGCTCGTGGCCTGCGCACGGGGTGCTCCTTCGTCTCGAGGGGAGATTGCTGTGCACGCCGTGAAGTTACGGACCAGTAACCAGGCGTCGATAGTCAGTGGAGCCACAGCCCGCCGGTCCGGAACTGTGCGTGGGGTACAAGTGGCGACCCGGCATCCTGCGCCACGATCAGGTCATGACCGAGCCACAGGTGAAGGCCCAGGACCCACGACCGTGGCTCCGTTTCTACGCCGCGGGGGTACCGCACCGCCTGCACGTCCCCGACGTCACGATCCCCGAACTGCTTGACGCGGCCGCCGGATGCCACCGCGCGCGTACCGGCTTCCGGGGGCTGCACCGCGCTGTGGGCGCGTGCGCCGACACGTTGCGGACGCTGGGCGTCCGGCACGGCGACCGGGTGGCGCTGGTACTGCCCAACTGCCCGTGGTTCGCGGTGGCGTGGCATGCGGTGCTGCGGCTCGGGGCGGTCGTGGTGGCGATCGATCCGGGGGCGTCGCGGCAGGCGTTGACGCATCAGCTGTCCGACTCCGGCGCGGTGCTGGCGATCTCCGGTGACTTCGCGGGGGAGCGGCTCGACGCGGTGCGCGGCGACACGTACGTACGGGACGTCGTCACGGTCCCGGTCGACGGGGAGTGGCCGGGGAGCGGTCGTACACGGAAGACGCTCAGGCCGAAGGCGGTTGGTGTCGGGCCGGAGCCGCGCGATCCGGCAGTCCTCGCGTACGTCGCCGCCGACGGGCCCGCGGCCATGCTCACGCACGCGAACCTGGTCGCGGCGGCCCACCAACTCGCTCAGTGGCATCCGCGGTTGCGTGACGGGCACGAGACCGCTCTGGCCGTCACGCCCCTGTGGCGGCCGCACGGACTGCTGTTCGGCCTGACCGCCCCGCTGCTCACCGGGACGCGTACCGTCCTCCTGCCGGACCCCGAACCCCAGGCACTGTTGCGCACAGCGCGCCGCCGCAAGGTGACCCTCCTGTCGGCCGAACCCGATGACTGCCGACGCCTTCTCGCGCGCCCCGCCCATGAGTTGGAGGCCCTCGCCTCGGTGCGGACCTGGCTGACCGACGGCCTTGACGCCGACACCGCCGACCGCATCCGGGACTCGGTGGACGCCGTGCTCGTCGAGGGCTACGGCATCCCCGAAGCCGCGGGCGCCGTCCTCGCCAATCCGCGCGGCGCCAACGCCAGGCCCGGCACGTCCGGCCTGCCGCTGCCCGGCACCGAGGTCCGCATCGGCCGGGAGGGAAATCCGGGGATCGGGCTGCCCCCGGGGCACGCGGGCGAACTCTTGGTGAGGGGCCCGCAGGTGTGCGCGGGGTACTGGGACGATCCGGCGGAGACGGGGCGGCGGCTGCTGCCGGACGGGTGGCTGCGTACGGGGGATGTCGCGGTCATCGGCCCGGACGGCTATGTGACCGTCATCGGAGCAGCCGACGCCGCCCCGGGTGTCGCGCCACACCCTTGATGCGGACCGAATCGGTGTCGGTGGTGCCGGTACCCCGCCGGTGGCGAGCAGGCCGACGCAGCGTGACGGCGGTGACGACTGCCCCCAACAGGACGCACAGTGCTGCCAGTTGAAGACCCGTGTCGTAGCCGTCCAGAAAGGCGCTGCGCGGATCGGCGCCGTCCCGCAGTGCCGTGCGCTCCGTGCGGGTGAGGACCACGCCGACAAGAACCACCCCGAACACCCCGGAGATCTCACGGGCCGCACTCACCAGGCCCGAAGCCATTCCGGTGCGCGTCGCGGGGACATCGGCGACGGAACGTACCGTCAGTGGAGTCGTCAGGGCCGACCCCGCGCCGATGAGGAGCAGCCCCGGCTGCAGATCCCAGTACTGTGCGTGCAGCCCCGTCCCCGACACCCACACGAGTCCGCCCGCGACAAGGACGAGCCCACCGGCGATCGACCAGTGCGCCCCCATGGCCTTGGCCGCACGCTCGGCGAACGGCGTCGTCACGAGCAGCGCACCGGCCAGCGGCAGGAAGGCAAGACCGGCCTTGGTGGGAGAGAAGCCGAGCACGCGCTGGAGGTAGAGCGCGGTGAAGAAGAACACGCCGTTGACGCCGATGCCCCACAGCACCTGAGCCGCCGCGCCGCCGCTCAGGGAACGGTTGCGCAGCAGCCGCAGATCCACCAGGGGCAGAAACGTCCGCGACTCGACGACGAGGAACGCGATCCCGGTGGCTGCCGAGAGCCAGAGGCAGAGCGGCACGGGCGGGGTGCTGAAACTGTGCTCGCCGCCCCTGACCAGGCCGTACGTGAGGAGGAAGAGCGAGGTCGTGGAGAGCGCGACGCCCGGCAGATCGAGGAGCGGCAGCAGCCCGTGCCGCACGCGGGTGACAGCGCCGGGGACGGCGGGCACCAGGAGCAGGGCGAGGACGCCGAAGGGGACGTTGAGCAGGAACACCCAGCTCCAGTCCCACCGTTCGGTGACGAAACCGCCCACCACGGGGCCGAGCGCGAGGGCGACAGCGAGCGCAGCCGTCCACAGGCCGACCGCCATGGCGCGCCTGCGGGCGGGCAGATCGGCGGCGACCACCGCGAGCGAGGCCGGGATGACGAGGGCCGCACCCACGCCCTGCACCGTGCGCGCCGCGATGAGCGTCCCGCCGCTGTCCGCGAGGGCGGCGGCCAGGGAAGCCGTGGTGAAGATGACGATCCCCGCCGCGAGTACCACCCGCCTGCCGAGCAGATCCGTGAGCCTGCCCCCGGCCGGAAGGAGCGAGCCGAAGCTCAGTACGTAGCTGGTGGCCACCCACTCCAGGTCGGTGACCGTCAGGCCGAGGTCGCGCTGCACGGTCGGCAGCGCGACGTTGATGACGGTGTTGTCCAGGGTCGTGATGAACCCGGCCAGGGCGAGCATCGCCAGAAGAGCGGTCAGCCTGCCTCGGCCCACGTGCGGCTCCTCTCGACGGATCGATCGCGATGCGGTCCCGCTGCCGAACGTGACGCGGTTCCGCTGCCGGATTCTCCGGGGCCGCGGCGGTCGTTGCTGCTGCCGTTGACGCCGAATCCGGTGCGGGGACTTGTCAGTGAAGTGACAGAGGGTGTCAGACGATCTGTCAGCAAGCCGTCTTACTCACGGGTCACATCCGGGCGGAACCTGGTTCACCGCTCATCCCGGTCTCTGCCGAGCCCCGTCCCAGTACCCGCCGAGCCCCGTCCCAGTACCCGCCGAGCCCCGTCCCGGTCCCCGCGCCGTCCAGTTGGAGCCGCCATGTCCAGCACCCAGACCCTCCAGCCGCCCGAAGGCCCGCTACTGACCGACCACTTGGCGCACTGGGCGTCCGCCCGCCCGCACCAACGGGCCTTCACCTACGTGGAGTTCCCCGAACCCTCGTCGCCCGGCCTGCACCACACCCTCGGCTGGCAGGGCCTGGACACCCGCGCCCGCGCGCTCGCCGGACGGATCGCGGCGAGCGCGGGTCCCGGCGAGCGAGCGGCCCTGCTGCTTCCGCAGGGACTCGACTACACGGCGGCATTCCTGGGCTGTCTCTACGCGGGGGTGATCGCGGTGCCGCTTTTCGGCCCCGAACTGCCTGGCCATGAAGGCAGGTTGGCGGCCGTCCTCGCCGACTGCGAGCCCGCGTGCGTCCTTGCCGAATCGGGCACCGCCGCCGGGGTCGCGCGCTTCATGACGGAGCAGGGGCTGCCGCCGGTGCCGCTGGTCCTGGTGGACCGGCCGAGCGAGCGGGCCACCGTCGCCCTTCCGGAGCGGCTCGCACCGGACGACATCGCCTACCTCCAGTACACCTCAGGGTCCACACGCAGCCCGGCGGGCGTCGTGATCAGCCACGCCAACGTGGTGGCCAACGCCCGTCAGGCCATCGACGCCTTCGCGGCCGACGCGGCGAGCAACACGACGGTCGGCTGGCTGCCGCTCTTCCACGACATGGGTCTCGTCCTGAGCGTGGCCGCACCCGTCGTCGGCGGCTTCCCCTCGGTCCTCATGGACCCGGTCGCCTTCCTGGAGCACCCGGTGCGCTGGCTGCGGCTGCTCGCCGCGTACCCCGGGACGATCAGCGCGGCACCCAACTTCGCCTACGACTACTGCGCGAGCAGGATCGACAGGGACGAGGCCGCCGAACTGCGCCTCGACCGCGTCAAGGTCCTCATCAACGGCAGCGAACCCGTACGCCCCGGCACGGTCGACCGCTTCCGCGACGCGTTCGCCGACGCGGGACTCGCGCCCGAGGCGCACTGCCCGGCGTACGGCCTGGCCGAGGCCACCGTGTTCGTGACGACCGACACGTTCACCGCGCCGCCCACGGTCCTGGCGTGCAATCCGCTCGCCCTGTCCGAAGGGCGGCTCGAAGCGAGGGAGCCGACGGCTCCGGAAGCGACGCACCTGGTCGCCTGCGGCACCCCGGCGGGGCAGGAGCTGCGCATCGCCGACCCGGCGACCGGCGCCCCGGTGGGGCCTGGTGAGGTCGGCGAGATCCTGCTGCGCGGACCCAACATCGGCCTCTCCTACTGGAAGCGCGGCGTGCTCTCCGACGAGGTGTTCGGCGTCCGCACGGCCGGTGGCGCGCAGGACGAGGGCAAGGCGGGCTGGCTGCGCACCGGGGATCTCGGCGCGCTCCACGACGGACTGCTGTACGTCACCGGGCGGCTCAAGGACCTGATCATCGTGGACGGCCGGAACCACTATCCCCAGGACATCGAGGAGACCGTGCAGTCGGCCGTCGACCTCGTACGCCGCGACCGGCTCGCCGCGTTCTGCGTGCCCTGGACGGGTACCGAGACCGACGTCCTGGTCGTCGCCGCCGAGCACCGGCGCGGCGCCGAGCCCACGGAACAGGACCGAATCGCCGCGCTGCGCACTGCCACGGCCGCCGTATCGGCCCGGCACGGACTGCGTATCGCCGAACTCCTCCTCATCCCGCCGGGCTCGCTGCCGAGGACGAGCAGCGGCAAGGTCGCCAGAGCGGCGGGCCGGGCGCACTACCTGCGCGGCGCCTTCGGTTCCCTCGGTGAGGGAGACCGGAGCGGCGTGGAGAGCGCGCGATGAGCGGGGCTGGCCACACGGAGATCCGGGCGATCCGGGCCGTCGTCATCGAGAGCTTGAGTGCCTGGTACGGCCTGGCCGCGGAGGAGATCGCCGACGACCGCCCGCTCGCGGAGCTCGGCCTCACCTCCCGTGACGCGGTCGTCCTGACGGCGCGCCTCAGCGATCTCGCGGGTACGCGACTGCCCGCGACGCTGCTCTGGGAGGCGTCGACGATCGGCGCGCTCGCGGAGCGGGTGGCGCGCGGCGAACCGGAGCACGGTGGTGCACCCGCACGGCCGGATGCGCCGGTCACGGCGGGCGATTCACCCGTCGCGGTCATCGGCATCGGCTGCCGGCTGCCCGGCGACGTCACCTCGCCCGCCGCCTTCTGGCGGCTCCTGAGCGAGGGACGTGACGCCGTGGGCAGCGTCGGCGACGACCGCTGGGTGCCTTTCGTGCGGGAGGGGACGAGTCTGCCGGACGACATCAGCAGACACGGCGGCTTCCTCGGCGACGGGGGCATCGACGACGTGGCGGGCTTCGACGCCGAGTTCTTCGGCATCGGGGCGGACGAGGCCACCGCCATGGACCCGCAGCAGCGCATGCTCCTGGAGGTCGCCCGCGAGGCCGTCGACCACGCGGCGCTGCCCGCGCCGTCCCTCGCGGGCACCCGCACCGGCGTCTTCGTCGGCATCAGCGGCAACGAATACGCCCATCTCACCACCGCGGACCCGGAGTCGATCGGCGCCTGGACCCCGCCCGGCGCGGCCCTGAGCATCGCCGCGAACCGTCTCTCCTACCTCCTTGACCTGCGCGGCCCGAGCATGGCCGTCGACACGGCGTGCTCCTCCTCGCTCGTCGCCGTGCACCACGCGGTACGCAGCCTCGGCGCGGGGGAGAGCGACCTGGCGCTCGCCGCCGGGGTCAACCTGCTCCTTTCCCCCGCCGTGACACTCGGCTTCCAGCGTGCGGGGGCGCTGGCCGCCGACGGCCGGTGCAAGGCGTTCGACGCGTCGGCCGACGGCATGGTGCGCGGCGAGGGCTGCGGAGTCGTCGTCCTCAAGCGCCTCGCGGACGCCGAGCGCGACGGCGACCGCGTCCTCGCCGTCATCGAGTCCACCGCCGTCAACTCCGACGGCCGCTCCAACGGACTCACGGCCCCCAGCGCACAGGCCCAGCGCACACTCCTGGAGCAGAGCCACGGCGCCGGGCCCACGGTCGTGGACTACGTCGAGGCACACGGCACGGGCACGGCTCTGGGCGACCCCATCGAGGCGTCCGCGCTCTCGGCCGCGCTCGGAGCGGGGCGTGGACGGGCCGCCGACCAGCCGCTGCTCATCGGCTCGGTGAAGACGAACATCGGCCATCTGGAGGCCGCGGCGGGCATCGCGGGGCTCATCAAGACGGTCCTCGCCCTGCACCACGACGAGATCCCGCCCCATCTGCACTTCACCGCCCCCGGCGCGCACGCCGACCTCGACACCCTGGGCCTGCGCGTCGTCACGGGCCCCGAGCCGTGGCCCCGCTACTCGGGCACCGCACGGGCGGGCGTCTCGGCGTTCGGCTTCGGCGGCACGAACGCTCACGTGGTCCTCGCCGAACACGGCGTGCCGCGCGGCGCACGCCCGCGGGCCATCGGCCCCGCCGTCGCCCTGCTCGACGGCGTCACCGAGGACCGCGTACGCACGTACGCGGGCGAGTTGGCCGCATGGCTGCAAGGGCCCGAAAGCCGCTCCGTCCGCCCCGAGGACCTCGCCCGCACTCTGGTGGGCCGCGTCGGGCGTGGCCGCCACAGGGCGGCGGTCGTCGCGCGCGGCAGGGAGGAACTGACCACGGCGCTGACTCGCCTGTCCGGGCGGGAGCCCGATGGGCGGGTGGTGGTCGGGACGTCCGCGTCGTCGTCCGGGGCCGGTCCCGGTGCGGTGTGGGTGTTCTCCGGGTACGGGTCGCAATGGGCCGGGATGGGAAGTGAACTCCTCGCCGCCGAGACGGAGTTCGCCGCAGCCGTCGACCGCCTTGAGCCGCTCCTGCGCGACCAGGCCGGCATTTCCCTGCGGGGCTGCATGGATCCCGCCGCCGAGCTGACCTCGCCCGCCGTCGTCATGCCCGCCCTCTACGGGATGCAGGTCGCCCTCGCCGAACTGTGGAAGTCGTACGGCTTTGAGCCCGCCGCCGTGATCGGCCACTCCATGGGGGAGATCGCCGCGGCAGTCGTCTGCGGCGCCCTCGACGTGGCGACAGGCGCGCGCGTCATCGCGATCCGGTCGCGGCTCCTCGCCGGGCTCACGGGCGGCGCCATGGCCGTGGTGGACCGCCCCGGCGAGCACATCGAGGCCCTGACCGCCGACTTCCGCACGCTCCAGGTCGCCGTGCACGCGTCCCCGGCGCAGAGTGTGGTCACCGGATCGGCCGACGACGTGCGCGGCCTCATCGACCACGTCACCAGGGAGGGCGGCTTCGCCCGCTCCCTGCGCGTCACAGGCGCCGGACACTCGTCCCACGTCGACCCGCTGCTCGACGAGTTCACCCAAGAACTCGGCACCGTGCGGCACGCGCGACCCGCCTTCCGCCGCTACTCCACCGTCCTGGCAGACCCGCGCGACCCCGCGCCCTGCGACGCCGACTACTGGGTGGCCAACCTGCGGCGCCCCGTCCGCTTCAGCCAGGCGGTGCGCGCCGCCGCCGACGACGGTCACCGGGTGTTCGTCGAAGTGGCCCCGCACCCGACGCAGTTGCACCCGCTGACCGAGACGCTGCGGGACGCGGGCGCCGACGGCTCGCTGATTCTTCCTACCCTGCACCGCGACACCGACGACGCGCTCACCTTCCGTACGTCCCTTGCTTCGCTGCTCGTGAGGGGCGTGGACGTTCCCGCACCCCGCCGGAGCCTGCATCCGGGCGCGCGCATCGCCGACGTACCCCCACCGCGCTGGCGTCATCGCCGCTTCTGGGCGGGGCAGGAGCCCGGCCCGCAGGAGCCGCCACGTCACGTGCCGGCTCCCGCCCGCGTCACAGGTCCGCTCGACCGCCTCCGCGTCTGCGTCGCCGACGTCATGGGCTACACCCCCGACCGCATCGACGCCGACACCCCCCTCACCGACCTGGGCCTCGACTCGCTCACGGCGGCACGCGTCCGGGCCGCGGTGGAACGGGAGTTCGGGGTGGAGGTGGAGCCGGGGGTCTTGCTGCGGCAGGCGACGTTGAGAGGGGTCGCGGAGCTGCTGCCGGGCGCACGTCCCGCCCGGCGCCACGAGGTGGAGCCCGCCTTGCCACGGTCGGGAAGCGAGGCGGCAGGGGAGGCGGCAGGGGAGACGCATAGGGAGGGCCCCCTGCGCGTCCTCGCGGACAGGGCCGACGGCACCCCCCTCTTCCTGGCCCACGCCGCAGGCGGCACATCCGAGGTGTACGCACGCCTCGCCGAGCGTCTGTCCGGGACCCGTCCCGTCCACGGCTTCGACAGACTGACCACTCCCGAGGACCTCAAGACCCGAGCAGAGCACTTCGCGGAACGCATCCGTGACGTTTCTCCCAACGGGCCGTGGATCGTGGGCGGTTGGTCCTACGGAGGCCTTCTCGCCCAGGAGGCCGCGAGGCTCCTCGCGCCGCACGGCACCGTCAGGGCCCTGGTCCTCCTCGACTCCGTACTGCCCCTGCCCGCGCCCCCGGGCCTGACCCCCGTGGAGGAAGCCCACCGCCGCTACGCCGATTTCGCCACGTACATAGCCCGCACCTACCGCACCCATCTCCCCCTGCCCTTCGAGGAACTGGCACGCCTTGACGACGCCGAGCAGATCGCCCTCGTCATGAAACTCCTCGAGCAGGCCGTCGACCTGCCCCAGGCCGTCCTCGACCACCAGCGCACCTCCGCTCTCGACCTCCGCAGCGGCGAACGCCACACGCCAGGCCCTTACGCGGGCCGGACCCTCCTCTACCGGGCGACCGAACCGGCCCCGCACACCGTGCGCGACATCCGCTACGAACGGGACGACGAAAGCCTCGGCTGGGACGCCCACTGCACCGACCTCACGGTCACCCCGCTGCCGGGCCACCACCTCTCCCTGCTCGACCCCCCGGTCGTGGACACGCTCGCGGAACTCCTGACCCGCGACCTGCCTCAGCCCTGACCTGCACTCACGCCCGCACCCCTGCCGAGAAGAGGCCCACCCCCATGCCGCAGAAGCACCGCAGACCCCGCAAGAAGCTCGCCGCCCTCGCCGCGGTCACCGCCCTCCTCGCCACCGGCGGGGCCCTGGGCACCTCCACCGCCCTGGGAGCGCCCACCGTGTCGCCCGTGGCAGCCCGAGCAGCCGAAGGCGCGCGCGTCGTCAGTGAGAAGTGGCTCGACGCCCGCACCGTCGACCTCACCATCGACTCACCCGCCGTGGGCAAACAGCTCCCCGTACGCGTCATCCTGCCGACCCGCTTCAAGGAACAGCCGGACCGCACATGGCCCGTGCTCTACCTCCTCCAAGGCGCCCACGACGACTACACCTCATGGACCCGCGAGACGGACGTCGAGGACTTCCTGGCCGACAAGGACGTCATCACCGTCCTTCCGGCGTCGGGCCCCACCGGCATCCCCACCGACTGGTGGAACTACGGCAGCTCCAGCGCCCCCGACTACGAGAACTTCCAGGTCGAGGAGTTGACGGCTCTCCTGCGCGACACCTACCGCGCGAACGGCACCCGCGCCGTCGCCGGGGTCTCCACCGGCGGCTACGGAGCCCTGGCGTTCGCCGCCCGGCACCCCGGCACCTTCGGCGCTGCGGCCTCGTACAGCGGTGTCGTCGACACGACCGCCCTCGGCATGCCGATGGTGATGAACGCCATCGTCGCCCGGGAGCTCCAGCTCCCCTCCGCGCTCTGGGGCAGCCCCTTCCTGCACCGCGAGAACTGGAACCGCCACAACCCGGCCGCCCTGGCCGAGCACCTGGCAGGAACCCGGCTCTACGTCTCCCAGGGCAGCGGCATCCCCAGCAGCGACTTCGGCAACCTCGAAGGCGCGATCCTGGAGGGCACGCTGTGGGGCCAGGCGCACGAATTCACCCGGAAGCTGGAGCGCGCCGGAGTCCCGGCGACGGTCCACTTCTACCGTGGCGGCTCGCACGCCTGGTCCTCCTGGCAGCAGGAGTTCAAGGCTTCCTGGCCGACCCTCGCGGCGGGCCTTGGCCTTCCCGCTGAGGGGTCCTGACGTCGGCGGCGGAGAGGCGGGCCAGCCTCCGTTCGTCCGGCCAGCGCACCGCACTCGCCCACGAGGCCAGCTCGAAGAGACGTATGAGCCGGGCGCTGGAGTCGAGCTGGCCGCGCAGCACTCCGTGCCGGGCGGACGTCGGCTCTGCGTGGTGGAGGTTGTGCCAGGACTCGCCGCCGGACAGCGGGGCGAGCCACCACACATTGCCCGAGCGGTCACGGACCCGGAAGGGCCGGTCGCCGCTGATGTGGCAGATCGAGTTGATCGACCAGGTGACGTGATGGAGCAGACCGATGCGGACGAGCCCGGCCCAGAAGAAGGCGGACCAGGCGGCGCCGGAGTCCCAGGCGCCGTCGCCCCAGAGCCCGCCCGCCACGGCGGGCGCACCGAACGAGAACAGCACGATCAGTGGCTGCCACCGGGCCACCGTTGCCAGATCGCGGTCGGCGAGGAGGTCGGGGACGTACTTCTGCTGGTTGGTCCTGTCGTTGTTGAAGGTCCAGCCGACGTGCGCCCACGCCATGCCCTTGAGCAGCGCGCCCACGGAGGTGCCGAACCGCCAGGGGGAGTGCGGGTCGCCGGGCTGATCCGCGAACTGGTGGTGGCGGCGGTGATCGGCGCACCAGGTGATCGCGTCGCCCTCGACGGCCATCGTCCCTGCCACAGCGAGGGCGACCTTAAGGGGACGAGTCGCCTTGAACGCCTTGTGCGTGAACAGGCGGTGGTAGCCGATGGTGATGCCGTGCACGGCGATGGCGTACATCACCGCGCCGATCACCAGATCGTGCCAGGTGACGCCCCAGCCCCACAGCACGACGACGGACGCGATCACCGCGACGAAGGGAATGCCCACGAACACCCCCACCACGACCCGGTCAGCTGTGCCCATGCGTTCGCCCCAAGCGGCGTTCGCGCTCTCTTCTGCCATGTGAGTTCTCACCTTTCAGTGCGGGTGAGCCGGACATTAGCGACGGAAATGGGGAGGTCTCTACTCGGAAAGTGATGACAGTACGACGGCTCGGTTAGCGATCCTGGTGAATTGGAGCCGATCGACTTGTGAAAGGCGGGTGTTGCGCCGCACTGTTCGAACTCGCACCGTACGAAACCCGCACCGTACGAAACCCGCACCGTACAAATCCGCACCGTACGAACCCACATCGTTGGACAGCTGTGCCGAAGGAGGAACGTCATGGATGTGCTCGCAGAGGCAGTCGTAGCGGGAGCCGGCGCGGACGAGCTGCGCCGTCTTCCCTTACCCGCCGAATTCACCGCCGCGCATCTACGGAGGGAGGACGTGGAGAGTTTCACGGGGGTGGCGGACAAAGACGTCCGAAAGACACTCCACGTCGGATCGGTTCCGATGCCGGAACTCGCCCCGGACGAAGTCCTGGTGGCCGTCATGGCGAGCGGGATAAATTACAACACCGTGTGGTCGGCGATGTTCGAGCCGATATCCACGTTCGCCTTTCTGCGGCACTTCGGCGCGCAGGGCGGATGGGCCGAGCGACACGATCAGCCGTATCACGTCGTTGGTTCGGACGCGGCGGGCGTCATCGTCCGTACGGGGGCCGGGGTGCGCCGCTGGGCCGTCGGCGACGAGGTCGTGGTCACCCCCGCCTACGTCGACGACGAGGAACCGGCGACCCACGCCGACGGCATGCTCGGCGACTCCCAGCTGGCCTGGGGCTTCGAGACCAACTTCGGCGGGCTCGCCCACTACTGCGTGGCCCGCGCCAACCAGCTCCTGCCCAAGTCGGGGCAGCTGACCTGGGAGGAAGCAGCGGGCAATCCGCTGTGTGCGGGCACCGCCTACCGCATGCTGGTCAGCGACCGCGGCGCGCGGATGACGCAGGGCGACATCGTGCTGATCTGGGGCGCGGCGGGCGGCCTCGGCGCGTACGCCGCGCAGCTCGTGCGTAACGGCGGCGGCATCGCGGTGGGCGTGGTCGGCAGCGAGGAGAAGGCCGAGCGGGCCCGCGCCTTCGGCTGTCACGCGGTGATCAACCGGGCCGAGATCGGCCTGACCGGCACCGCTCCGGCCGATCCGACGGCGGTCGGCAAGAAGCTCGGCAGGCGGATCCGCGCGGCGGTGGGGGAGGACCCGCACATCGTGTTCGAGCACGTGGGCCGGGCGACCTTCGGGGTGTCCGTCTTCGTGGTGCGCCGGGGCGGCACCGTCGTCACCTGCGGATCGAGCACCGGCTATCTCCACGAGTTCGACAACCGCTACCTCTGGATGCGCCTCAAGCGCGTCATCGGCAGCCACGGAGCCAACCTCCAGGAACAGGCCGCGGTGGCCCGGCTCCTGGACCTCGGACACATCCGGCCCGCGCTCTCGGTGACGTACGACCTCCAGGACACGGCCGAAGCCGCCCGCCTCGTCCAGACCAACCGCCACACCGGGAAGGTCGGCGTGCTCGGGCTCGCGCCCCGGACCGGTCTCGGCAAGCGGGACGTCGTCGGCTGATACCCCCGACCGCCTCCCGGGCACGGGCTCGTGAGCTCATGCCCGGGTTGGGTTCAGGCAACCGGGAAGGCCTGTCGGCTCAGCGCAGCACCGTCACATAGATGACGGGCGAGACGGCGCCGCCGCCGACGATGCGCAGGGAGTTGCGTCCCTTCCAACCGAGCTTGACCCGCATGTTGTACGCCCCGGAGCGCGCGGTGTACACCGACGCGGGCAGCGACACCCACCGCTTGCCCTGCTTCTGCTGCAGCGTGACGCGCGTGCCCGCCCGCATGTGGTGGCTGACGCCGTAGATGTGGAAGTCGTGCCACGCGTGCACGCTGCCCACGGTGGACTTCGCCGTCAGCGTGGGGCGCGGGGCCGTGGTCGCGGCGGCCCCGGGCGCGTGCGAGGCATGCGGGCTCACGGCGCCGGCACCGGCCGCCGCGGGGCCCGCCAGAACGGCGAAGGCCGCGATTCCCGCCACCGTCACGTACTTCACCGATGTGTACTTCACCGGCGCGTACTTCAGCTTCAACCGATTCACGGTCAACTTCTTGTCCCCATCTCTCTGTTGATTTCTCGTTTGGTCGACTTACCGAGAAAGCTGTGCCAGCCGCCTGCGGGACGCTCTCCCACTTCGAGCCCGCGCAGCTTGGCGAGGACGGCTGGGTCCTGGACGTCGAGCCAGTCGACGAACTGCCGGAAGGAGACGAGGCGTACGTCCTTCTTCCCGGCCATTCCCCTGAAGGCTTCCTCGACGGCGTCCATGTAGATGCCGCCGTTCCACTCCTCGAAGTGGTTGCCGATGAAATAGGGGGCACGGTTCGTCTCGTACGCGCGCCGGAAACCGGCGAGATACGAGTGCGTCGCCTGGGTGCGCCAGCCGGGATAGTTGTACGAGGGTGCCCGCGTCGAATTCTTCGACTGGTTGGCCAGGACGTTGTAATCCATGGACAGGACCTCGAAACGGTGCCCGGGGAAAGGGATCTGCTGGAGCGGCAGGTCCCATACGCCGAGGCGCTTCTCCGGCCACCGCTGTGATCCGCCGGGCGACGAGGAGTCGTAACGCCAGCCGCGTTCGCGGGCGACGGGCAGCAGATTGTTCTGGCCGAGGAGGCAGGGGGTGCGGCCGCCGACGAGTTCCTTGTCGTAGTCGAAAGGCAGCGACGGCAGATCGGTCCAGCCGGTGTTCGTGCGCCATTCCTTCACGAAGGCGGCGGCCTGGTCGATTTCGCTGTGCCATTGCGCGGGCGTCCAGTTGGCGACGCTGCCCGTTCCCGTGCAGAAGTGGCCGTTGAAGTGCGTGCCGATCTCATGGCCTTCGAGCCAGGCCTGCCGGACGTACTTCAGTGTCTCCTTGATGTGGCCGTCGGTGAGATAACCGATGTCGGAGGCGCCGACCGCGTTGTTCGGCGGCTTGTAGAGACGTTTCTTGGATTCGGGAAGGAGATAGAGCCCCGAGAGGAAGAACGTCATGCGCGCGTCGTGTTCCTCGGCCAGCTTCAGGAAGCGCGGGAAGAGGCCGTTGCCGACCTCGCCCGCACCGTCCCAGGAGAAGACGACGAACTGCGGGGGCTTCTCGCCCGGCTCCAAGGGGACGGGGGCGTCGGGCTGCTTCGGCTGCTTCCCCGTGTACGTCGTCGAACCGTCGCCGATCGGCCTCGCCGGATGCTGCTTCCGCTGCGCGCCGTGCTGGCCGTCCTCTCCCTCGTGACCGTGCCCATGTCCCTGTCCCCGTCCCGACGGCGACGGGGAAGCGGAATCCTCGGATCCCCACTCCTTCGCGCCGCACCCGGCAAGACCCGCGCCCGCTGTCACCGCAAGTCCGAGACCCAGCGCGTGCCTTCGGCCGACTGAGCGCATACCCACTCCGTTCGTTCGCTTCCTGTTCGCAACCATGTGTAGACCGCAGGAAGATGAACGAATCAGATGAATATATGTTTTTAGGTATTTTGACCCGAACTGGGTATTCGCCCGGGTCGTGACACGCGGAAGCGGAGGCGCTGTCCCGCCGGGGGAATGACGGAGCGTAAGATCTGACGGCTCATCATCGGAGCGCGCGGCCACGTCCGGTGCGGGAGTGGCTCCCCGCAGCCGAGACCTGGTGGGCGCCGTACCGTTACTTCCGCGCGGCCCGGACGACGGAGAGTTTCTCTCGCCGGGCGGCGGAATCAGGCAGCTGGGTGCGGTCGCGTCACCAGGCGGGTGACGAGGTCGTGCCACCCGGCCTCCACCCGGTCGAGCGGCAGGCGGCGCTCGACGATCAGGTGATGGACCAGCGCGCTGTCGATGGAGCCGAGCAGGGTGTGTGCGAGGAGCTCCGTGTCGCCCGCGACGCGCGCCTGGCGCAGCAGCATCGCGACGTGCGTGAAGCGCAGCCGGTTCGCGGGGACCTCGTAGGTGCGCAGTGGATCGGTCCGTGAGGACAGGATCAGCTCGTGGTGGTCGCGTTCGTGGCGGATGAGGGCGGGACCGAACGCGTGCAGGCGCTCCAGGGGCGGGGCGTCGGGGCCCAGCGGGGCGGGGCCCGAGAGGAAGGCGGCCTGGAGCTGCTGCTCGTGGTGGTCGAGCAGGGCGACGAGGAGCCCGGTGCGGTCACCGAAGCGCCGGAAGACGGTTCCCTTGCCGACTCCGGCCGCCGCGGCCACCGCGTCCATGGTCAGCTGCGCGGCCCCGCACCCGGTCATCAGCTGTGAGGCGGCCTCCAGCAGACGCATGCGGTTGCGTGCCGCGTCGGCCCTGAGCGACGGCGGTCCGCCGACCGGGGTGATGACGAGCTCAGCCGCCCCACCCGGTGGGTCGGGCGGGGGGAGGGGCGGGGGAAGGGAGCTGGTCATGGGACCAGCGTAACGCCGTGAGCGGGTAAGTGGACCGCGGTCCGGATAGGTGGTACAACTTTAAACGGACCCCGGTCCGCTTGTTCTCATGTCCCGCAGGTGAGTTCCGTCCGCACCTTTTTCAGGAGTTCCGCCATGTCTGTACGCATCCTCGCCCTCGTCGGCAGCCTCCGCACCGGCTCCCACAACCGCCAGCTCGCCGAGGCCGCCGCCAAGCACGCCCCCACGGGCGTGGACGTCGAGCTGTTCGAGGGTCTCGCGGACGTGCCCTTCTACAACGAGGACATCGACGTCGAGGGCAGCGTCCCGGCCGCCGCGGCCCGTCTGCGCGAGGTGGCCGGCGGCGTCGACGCCTTCCTCCTCTTCTCGCCCGAGTACAACGGCACCATGCCCGCCGTCCTCAAGAACGCGATCGACTGGCTGTCCCGCCCGTACGGCGCCGGTGCGATCTCCGGCAAGCCGGTCGCCGTCGTCGGCACCGCGTTCGGCCAGTACGGCGGCGTGTGGGCGCAGGACGAGGCCCGCAAGGCCGCGGGCCTGGCCGGTGGCGCGGTCCTGGAGGACGTCAAGCTGTCCATCCCCGCCTCTCTGACGCGCTTCGCCGAAACCCACCCGGCCGACGACGCCGAGGTGACCACGGCCCTCACCGAGGTCGTCACCCGTCTCACCGAGAAGGCCACGCCCGCCGCGGCCTGACGCTTCGGCGAGGCTTCGCACAGCAGATACCGCTCCATCGGCCGGCCGCACTCCGTGCAGGCCGGCCGTTGCAGGCTTCCGCGCCACGCGGGTGGAAGGTTAGTCTGCCAACTCCACGTGATCCCTGAGGAGTCGAGAGCGAGATGCCCGGTCACTGAGCACGCGTTGACGTCGTAGGCCGCTGTCGGCCTGTCATCGCGTGCTGCCATCGAGCTGCGGCACGGCGAACCTTTCGCTGCCTCAAGGGGTCCCTGTGCCGTCCCTCTCCCGTGCCGTTTCTCGTGCTGTTTCCGCGCGACCTCCGTCGAGCCTGTGGCGGGACGCCGACTTTCGAAGACTCTGGCTGGGACAGACCGCCTCGCAACTCGGGGCGCAGGCAGGGCAGGTGGCCCTGCCGCTCATCGCCGTGGTGGCACTCGACGTGGGCGCAGGTCAGCTCGGCGCCCTGCGCGCGGTGGAACAGGCGCCGATCCTGCTCTTCTCGCTCTTCGCGGGCGCGTGGGTGGACCGTCGGCGCTCCCGCAACGTGATGATCGTCGCGGATCTCGGGCGCGCTCTGGCGCTGGCTGCGATCCCTCTCGCGTACGTACTTGGACTGCTCGGGATTCCGGCGCTGCTCGTGGCCGCCTTCCTCGTCGGTGTCCTCAGCGTGTTCTTCGATGTGGCCTACCAGGCCTCGCTCGTAAGGCTGTTGGACCGCGATCAGCTGCTTGCGGGAAACAGCGCGTTGGAGGGCAGCAGGTCCGCGGCACAGATCGGCGGGCCCGCGCTCGGCGGCGCGGCGGTGTCGCTGTTCTCCGCGCCGATCGCCACCGCGGGTGCCGCGTTCTTCTTCGCGCTGTCCTTCCTGTCGATCCGGCGCATCCGGCGAGGCGAGTCGGTGCCGGAGCCGGTCGAGGAGGCCGCCGGGCAGCCATCGCGTGTCCTGCGGCAGATCCTGGAAGGTCTCCGCCTCGTGGTCGGCAATACGTCGTTGCGGGCCGTGGGGGTCGCCACAGCCCTCTTCCAGTTCTCGTTCGCCGCCGTGACGACCGTCTATCTGCTCTTCCTGCCGCGCGAGCTGAACCTGTCGGGCATGGCGGTCGGCCTGGCGCTCGCCGCCATGGGGCCGGGCGCTGTGGTGGGCTCTTTGCTCTCGGCGAGGCTGCCGGGGAGATTCGGTCACGGCAGGGTCCTTGTTGGCTCGGCGGTGCTTGCCGACGCCGTGATGCTCTGTGTTCCCGCGCTGCACGGCCCCTCGGCCGTCACCGTCGGCTCGCTCATGGCGATCAACTTCGTCTTCGGCGTCTTCAGCCAGCTGGTCAACGTCACGATGATGGCCGTACGGCAGGCCATCACGCCCGTCCGTATGCAGGGGCGTGCCGTCGCGACCATCAACTTCGTCGGCATGGGACTGACACCGCTCGGCTCGCTGCTCGGCGGTTTCCTGGCAGGCGCCTGGGGGCTGCGCACGAGTCTGCTCCTTACCGCCTTCTGTCTGGCGCTGTCACCGCTGTTCATGGCCCTCTCCCCGCTGGCGCGCCTGGGGAATCAGCTCCCGGCCGAGGACGATGTCGCCGTCCGGCGAGGGGCGCCCTAGATTGGCGCTCATGTACTCGACACAGGTATCCCGTCACGTGAACGCGCCGCGGGCTGCGGTGTACCAGGCCCTGCTGGACGCGGACGCGCTGGAGCGCTGGCGGGTGCCGGACGGCATGAGCGGCCACGTGCACGCCTTCGACGCGTGCGAGGGCGGGCGGTTCCGTGTCTCGCTCACCTACGACGAGCAGTCCGGCACCGGCAAATCGGCCTCGCACACCGACACGTACCACGGCCACTTCGCGAAGCTCGTGCCGAACGAGCAGGTGGTCGAAGTGCTCGCCTTCGAGACCGAGGATCCCGCGCTGCGCGGCACGATGACGATGACGACCACACTCACCGACGCGGACGGCGGAACCGATGTCCTCGTCGTGCACGAGGGGATCCCCGACAGCGTCCCCGCCGCCGACAACGAGACGGGGACGCGCATGGCGCTGGCGAATCTGGCCCGGCTCGTCGAAGGGACGCGGTAGCAGCCGCGCAGTGGATCGGGTGGCTCAGCTCCGGGTGCGTCCGGACAGGGCCGCCGCCACCGCGACGACCGCGAGCAGTGCGATCGCGGGTGCCAGCGCGGCGGCCGTGCCGTGGCGGAGCTGCAGCAGCCCACCCACGAGGGCCCCGGCGAACATCGCGGCGACCGACACGAACCTGCGTACGGAAGCCGGGCCGAAACGGTCGGCGGCGAGGCCCGTCAGGGTGCGGGTCAGGACGGTGGTGTTCAGATCGGGTACGGCGAGTCTGCCGACCACGGCGTTCTGCGCCCCCATGCCGAGCGCGAGCAGCACGATCAGTACGTGACTGACGTCGGCGGCCAGGTCGAGCACCAGGGCCGCCGCCACCAGCACGGCGTGCGCCGCGACGAGGAGCGCGAACAGCCGGTGCGGATCCGCGACCCGTGGCGCGATCCGCCCGCCCGCCCACGCTCCGACCACGAAGGCGCCGCCCGCGAGGAGCGACGCCGTCGCGGACAGTTGCACGTCGCCCGCGAGCGCGAAGCCCAGGAAGACCACATTGCCGGTCATGTTGGCGACGAAGACACGGTCGAGACCCAGATAACTGACGGCGTCGACAAGACCCGTGACGAAGGTCAACAGGACGAGGAGCGGAGGCAGCACGCCGTGGTGCCCCTCGGCGTCGGGGAAGAGGAGGGCGGCGGCCCGGCCGAGAAGTGAGTTCATACCGTCTCTTCGGCAGGGAGACGCGGCGGCCCGACCCGCGTGTGCCTACCTCCCCACCTCCCAGGCTCGGCGCACATCGCCACGGGGGTCTTCATGGACCGTCCAGTGCCGGTCGATGACCTTCGTGGTCCGGCGGACGGTGTCGTACGGGGCCCAGCCGGGGTCGCCGGTACGGGCGAAGCGGATCCAGGCGGCGTGCATGCGGGGTGCCAGGTCGGGAGGAGGAGCGGCACCGGGGCCGAACAGGGCCCCGGGGAGGATGAGTTGCTCCGAGTCGACGTCGAAGACGAAGGGGAGTTCCATCGTGTGGGTGGCGCCGAGCAGGCCGTCGAAGGCACGCGAGCGCCAGTCGAACCGGTAGCTGTAGGTGGCGCCCGATGACCGGCGGGCATGCGCATCGGCCAGGGCCCAGCTTCCCGCGCCGAACAGGGCGTCACCCATGACGGCGGATCGCAGCTCTCCCGGGCCTGCTTCGGGGTGTGCCGCGCGGTACGTGTCGACGAGCAAGTCCGGCCGTGGGTGGGAGCGTTCGGCGGCTGCCCGGACATCGGCCATGGTCGAGGTGGCGTAGGCGCCGGAGGGGACGAGGTAGAGGTTGCCCTCCTCGGCGTTGGTGCCGATGAGGAGATCTATGTTGGTGCTGCCCTGTCCGGCGGCGACGGCGTCGGTGGGTTGGCGGTCCGCGACCACGCTGAAGGGGCTGAGCCCGATCAGCGGGTCGTGGGCGGTCGTGGTCCGCAGGTCGGTCCCGCCGATCCGGGCCGCGGCCTCGACCAGGCGCGCGTCGGGGACCGCGTCGAAGTCGTCGGCATGCGGCGCGATGCCCAGGGCGGACGCTGCCGCCTCCGTCACCCGGGCGGCCTGCTCGGGCGAGAATGCACCCAGGCCGCTGCCGCTCTGCACGATGGCCCGCCGGACCAGGCCCCTGCTCTCCGGCGCGGCGATGACGGCACCGGTGAGGGTGGCGCCCGCGGACTGGCCGAAGAGCGTGACCTGGTCGGGGTCCCCGCCGAACGCGGCGATGTTCTCGCGTACCCAGCGCAGGGCGGCGAGGACGTCGAGCAGACCACGGTTGCGCGGAGCTCCGGGCAGGTCGAGGAAACCGGCCATCCCGAGGCGGTAGTTGACGGTCACCAGAACGACACCGTCGCGTGCGAAGGCGGTGCCGTCGTACAGGCTCGCCCTGGTCGAGCCCGCCACGAAGCCTCCGCCGTGGACGAAGACCATGACCGGAAGGGCTTGGTCCTGCCCTTGGCGGCCGGGGTGGTCGGGGGTCCAGATGTCGAGGGTGAGGTAGTCGTCGCCGGGGATCCAACCCGGTCCGAAGTAGGGCGACATGTCGATGGCGCCCAGATTCCGCTCGGCCTGCGGTGCGGTCGGGCCCGCTGCGGTCGCGTCCCGGACGCCGTCCCACGGGGCGTGCGGCGCGGGGGCGGCGAAGCGACCCGTGTGGGCCGGGGGTGCGGCGTACGGGATGCCGCGGAAGACCGTGACGCCCTCGTGGCGGGCGCCTACGACTGCGCCCTGCGCTGTGGACACGGTGCGGTGCGCGGTGCGGGGGTTCGTGGTGCGGCGGTTCGTGGTGCGGTTGGCGCTGGTCATACGTTGATCACCTGTGCCTCGTCTCCCTCCGTACGCACGTACGGCGTGAAGGGCGCCCACCTCTTGATGGCGAACGCGCTGCCCGAGCGCTCGACCTCGGCGGCGCCGTGGCCTCCCAGGTGCGCGGGGACGACCAGCGCGTTGTGGTCGGCGGCCCAGCCGAGGATCCGGCGGCGGGTGGCGCGGGCGCCGACGGGGTCCTCGCAGAAGCAGCTGTTGTGGTCCGGGTCGACGAGCTGGACGGGGCTGTGCAGCAGATCGCCGACGAAGACCGCGCGGTCCGTGCCGCTGACGAGGGTGAGAACGCTGGAGCCGGGGGTGTGTCCGGGGGCCGCTTCGAGGCGCAGATTGGCGTCGATCCGGTGGCCCGTCTCCCACAGGTGCACCTGTCCCGCCCGGTGCACGGGGGCGACGCTGTCCTCGAAGACGTTCTGGTTGCCGCGGCCGAGCAGGGGCTTGTGGCCGTTCTCGGGATTCCAGAAGTCGAAGTCGTCCTTGGGCAGTAGATAGGTGGCGTTCGGGAAGGTGGGGACCCAGTCCCTGTCGTCCAGGTAGGTGTTCCAGCCGACGTGGTCCACGTGCAGATGCGTGTTGATCACGATGTCGACGTCCTCGGGGGCGACACCGGCGCGCCCCAGGGTGGCCAGGAAGTCGGTGCGCAGGTGACTCCACACCGGGGAGTACGGGCGCTCCTTGCCGTTTCCGGCGCCGGTGTCGACGAGGATGGTCTTCCCTTCGCTGCGCAGCAGCCAGCTCTGGACGGCGGCGTTGACGATGTTCGTCCGAGGGTCGAGGAAGTCGGGCGCGTGCCAGGCGGGGTTGTCGCGCCAGGCGTCCTCCGGGCTGGTGGGAATGAAGGCGCCGGGCGTCATGCCGACGGGCCCGTAGTACTCCTTGACTCGGGTTACGGTGACGTCGCCGAGTTCGATCTGTTCCGTGAGTTCCGTCTGTTCTGTCTGTTCCGTGCGTTCCATCGGGGTGCTCCATGGCTGGGGGAGGACTGGCTTCGGACCACCACCGTCGTCCCGTCCGCGCAGGTCAGCCAGACCCGCCGCTGCCTACCCCGCACAGGGTCAGGCTGTCGTGCACCGGCCGATGCAGACTGGGGGCATGGGTGAACGAGGCCGGCTCGGCGACTTTCTGTACGTACGACGCTCCCAGCTGCGTCCCGCGGACGTCGGCCTGAAGGATTACGGCGACCGGCGGCGCGTGACAGGCCTGCGCAGGGAAGAGCTCGCGCTGCTCGCCGGTGTCAGTGCCTCGTACTACACGAGGCTGGAACAGGGCCAGTCCGTAGGGGCGTCCCCGGAGATCCTGGACGCCGTCGCCCGGGCCCTGGGTCTCAACGAGTCGGAGCGCGGGCATCTGCACGATCTCGCCGACGCAGGCAGAAGGCGGGCCCCGGCCCGCCGACCACGGCCCGAGCACGTGGGGACCACCACGCTCCACCTGCTGAGCACGCTGGAGAGCGTCCCGGCACTGGTCAGCGGCCGTCGCGCCGATGTGCTCGCCTGGAACCGGCTCGGCCACGCGCTGTTCGCGGCGCACATGAGCCCCGAGAGCCCCGAGCGGGTGGCGGAGCGCCCGAACCTCGCCAGGATGCTGTTCCTCGACCCCCACACCCGCGCGTTGTACACCGACTGGACCGCGAAGGCCAAGGCCGTCGTCGAGAATCTGCGGATGGTCGCGGGACGCTACCCCGACGACACGCTGCTCACCTCACTCATCGGTGAACTCACCGTCAAGAGCGCCGAGTTCGCCACCATGTGGACCGGCCACGGGGTGCACCCCTGTGACTTCGCCAGCTACGAGATGCGGCACCCCCTCGTCGGCACCCTCACCGTGACCCAGCAGAGCCTCCATCTCCCTCAGGCGGCGGACCAGAACCTGGTGCTCGCCGTCACCGAGCCCGGCTCACCGTCGAGGGAAGCGGTGACCCTCCTCGGACAAGCCGCCACCGCCACCGCTACTGGTAGCGCCACCGCCACTCGTGCTGCCACCGCCGTGAGCGGGCATCCCTAAGGCGGAGTGAGCATCGCTAAGACGGCCCGCGCCCCTGCAACGCCGTCTGCCAGCCGGGCAGTTCGGCCTCACGCACCGGCGCCGCACGCCGCCCGCCCCGCGCGAAGAAGTCAGCGAGCGGCAGCGTCGCCGCGCCCACCGTCACCGCGTCCGGGCCGAGGCGGCCCAGGTCGATGGTGACGCGCCCCGCCGGGTAGGAGAGGGCGTACGTGGGGATGTAGCGCTTCACCGCGGTGAGGAAGCGCTGCCCGAGCTGGAGCCCGGCCCAGCCGCCGACGAGGATCCGCTCGGGCTGGAAGAGGTTGATGAGGTCGGAGAGGCCGGCGCCGAGGTACTCGGCGGTTTCCTCGAGGACCATCAGGGCCGTCGGGTCGGCCGCGTTGTCGTCCTGCGGGTAGGCGGCGTTGAGCATGGCGGTGAGTGCGTGCTCCTCGTCCGTGCCCCCGGGCGGGCGCCCGCCTGCCTCCTGCCACCGTTCGAGCAGCGCCTCGGCACCCGCGTACGCCTCCAGGCACCCCAGCGACCCGCACCGGCACCGTCTGCCCTGCACCCGCACCGTGAGGTGCCCCCACTCGACGGCGCGGCCCTGCTCCACGTCCTCGGTGACGACGCACGCGCCGACACCCGAGCCGAACAGGACCACCACCGCGTTGCGCGTCCCGCGCCCGGCGCCGAACCACATCTCCGCCTGGCCGAGCGTCTTGGCTCCATTGTCGATGAAGTACGGTACGGAGTCGGGGAGTTGGCGCTCCCCGCGACTCGAGTCCCGCAGCAGTGACTCCAGCGGGACCGCGTTCCAGCCGATGGTCTGTCCGTGCACGACGGCACCGAGTTCGCCCTCGCGCGCGACGATTCCGGGTACGCCGATCCCGACGCCGAGCAGCCCCTCGTCCGTGACGCCCGCCGCGGCGAGCACCTCGCCGATCCCGTCGCGAATGTGCTCCGCGATGCCGCCGACGTCATGCCCCTTCAGCGTCAACGGCCTTTCGGTGCGGGCGAGTTCGGAGAGCGAGAGGTCGAAGAGTTCCACGCGTACGCGGGTCTCGCCGACGTCAACGCCGATCAGCTGACCGCGCCCCGGCGCGACCCGAAGCAGCGTACGCGGGCGCCCGCCGTCGGACTCCACGCTGCCCGCCTCCTCCACCCACCCCTCCGTCACCAGCTCGGCCACGACATTGCTGATGGAACCTGAACTCAGCCCGGTGGCGGGGCCGAGCGTGAAGCGGCTCATCGGTCCCTCGAAGTACAACCGCTGCAGTACGGCGGCGCGGTTCTCCCGCCGCAGGTCGTGCACCGTGCGCCCGTTGCGCTGCCCAGCCATGTGGTTCCTTCCGGCCTGCTCTGCCTCGAAGTTGGTTCTGTGTGACCCCTTGACGGTATCTTCCCTGCCGGTTTAACTCACGTCCTAAATTAAGTCATGAGGTCATTCAAGAGTTGAACGCAGCGCTGCCTCCAGCCGGCGCTGAGCCATCCGCCCCATGACTCCCTCCGGAAGGGACACCTGGAGCCATGCGCAGAATCCGAGCCGCCGCCGTCGGCGCCGTCACTCTCTCGCTCGCCCTCACCGCGTCCGCCTGTGGCGGCGGTTCGTCGGCGGGCGGTGAAGGGTCCAACGACTCGCCGAAGACGCTGACCTACTGGGCGTCGAACCAAGGACCCAACCTCGAGGCGGACAAGAAGATCCTCAAGCCCGAACTCGCCAAGTTCGAGAAGCAGACGGGGATCAAGGTGAAGCTCGAGGTCATCCCCTGGTCGGAGCTGCTCAACCGGATCCTGACCGCGACGACGTCGGGCCAGGGCCCCGACGTCCTGAACATCGGCAACACCTGGAGCGCGTCGCTGCAGGCCAGCGGAGCTCTGCTGCCCTGGGACGAGAAGAACTTCGCCAAGATCGGCGGCAAGGACCGCTTCGTGGAGTCAGCGCTCGGTTCGGCCGGGGCGTCGGACAAGGACCCGGCCGCCGTCCCGCTGTACTCCATGGCGTACGCCCTCTACTACAACAAAAAGATGTTCCAGGAGGCAGGCATAGACAAGGCGCCCGCCACCTGGGACGAGATGGTGGAGGACGGCAAGAAGATCTCCAAGGGCGGCAAGTGGGCCCTCGGCGCGGAGGGGGCGAACCTCTCCAACAACATCCACCAGGTCTTCGCCCTCGGCAAGCAGCACGGCGCCGACTTCTTCACCGAGGACGGCAAGCCCAACTTCACGTCTCCCGGCGCGGTCGCGGCCGTGAAGCAGTACGTCGACATGATGGGGAAGGACAAGATCGTCGCCCCTGGCAACGCCGAGTACGCGCAGAACCAGTCCCTGAGCGACTTCTCCAAGGGCAAGACCGCGATGGTGCTGTGGCAGGCCGCTGCCACCACCTTCAAGTCGCAGGGCATGAGCGACGACGAGTGGGGCGTGGCGCCGGTGCCGGTCCAGTCCGGCACGCCGGGCCAGGGCAAGGCCACCAACTCGATGGTCGCAGGCATCAACATGGCCGTCTTCAAGAACACCAAGAACATCGACGGCTCGCTGAAGTTCGTGAAGTTCATGACGAGCGACGCGGAGCAGAAGCTGCTCTGCAAGTCCTACGGCTCCGTGCCGCCCGTCAAGGCCGCACAGGAGGACGACGCCTTCGACCGCCCCGAACTGAAGGTCCTGCGCGACACCCTCGCCAAGAGCGCCGCGCCCCTGCCCCAGGTGGCCAACGAGTCGCAGTTCGAGACGGCGGTCGGCACCGCAGTGAAGAACCTCTTCGCGAACGCCGCGGCCGGTCGCGAGGTCACCACCGCGTCCGTGAAGGCCGAACTGGTCAAGGCTCAGCAGCAGATGTCCAAGCAGTGAGCGACACGACCGTGAACACTGGGACTACTGGAACCAACGGAACCACTGGAACCACGACCATCGTCCAGGGGGCGAAGGAGCCGCCCGCGACCGCCCCGGAGACGGGGCGGGGCCCGCGCCCCCGCCGTCCCGGCCGGCTCCGCCGCATCGGCCTCCCGTACCTCCTGCTGCTCCCCGCCCTCCTGCTCGAACTCCTCGTCCATCTGCTGCCGATCGTCATCGGCGCCGTGATGAGCTTCAAGGAGCTCACCCAGTTCTTCATCCGCGACTGGGGCGCCGCACCCTGGTCGGGCCTGGACAACTACAAGGTGTCGGTGGACTTCGACGCGCCGGTGGGCGAGGCACTGCTGCACTCGTTCTTCGTCACCTGCGCGTTCACGCTGCTCTCCGTCGGCCTCTGCTGGCTGATCGGGACGACCGCCGCGATCTATCTGCAGGAGACGTTCAAGGGGCGGGGCTTCCTCAGGGCGCTCTTCCTCATCCCGTACGCCCTGCCCGTCTATGCCGCTGTGATCACCTGGGGATTCATGTTCCAGCGTGACAACGGCCTCATCAACCACGTCCTGCACGACCAGTTGGGCCTCACCGACAGCGCGCCGTTCTGGCTCATCGGCGACAACAGCTTCGTGGCGCTGCTGACCGTGTCGGTGTGGAAGGGCTGGCCGTTCGCCTTCCTCATCATGATGGCCGGGCTGCAGAACATTCCCAGGGAGATGTACGAGGCGGCGGCGCTCGACGGCGCCGGGATGTGGCAGCAGATCCGCCGCATCACGCTGCCGTCCCTGCGCTCCGTCAACCAGGTCCTCGTGCTCGTCCTGTTCCTGTGGACGTTCAACGACTTCAACACGCCGTACGTCCTGTTCGGCAGGTCGGCGCCCGAAGCCGCGGACCTCATCTCGATCCACATCTACCAGTCCTCGTTCGCCACCTGGAACTTCGGCACCGGCTCCGCCATGTCCGTACTGCTTCTGCTGTTCCTGCTCGCGGTGACGGGCGTCTATCTGTGGGTCACGTCGCGCGAGAGGAAGTCCGTGCATGTCTAGCGTCCGCATGGCCACGCGGCCACGCGGGGCCGCGAAGCCCCGGTCGCCGATGGCGGCTCCCCGGTCCTTCCTCTGGTCGCGGCGGATCTTCCTGACGCTGCTCACCGGCTTCGTGCTGCTCCCGGTGTTCGTGATGGTGTCCAGCTCGCTCAAGCCCCTCGAAGACGTGTCGGGCAAGTTCCGCTGGATTCCGAGCGGGTTCACGATCCGCCCGTACATCGACATCTGGAAGACCGTTCCGCTGGCGAAGTACTTCATGAACTCGCTCATCGTGGCGGGTGCGGCCACCGTCTGCTCGGTGGTGATCGCGGTCTTCGCCGCCTACGCCGTCAGCCGCTACCAGTTCCGCGGCAAGCGCGTCTTCACGGTGACCGTCCTGTCCACCCAGATGTTCCCGGGCATCCTGTTCCTGCTGCCGCTGTTCCTGATGTACGTCAACATCGGCAACGCCACGGGGATCGCCCTGTTCGGCTCGCGGGGTGGGCTCATCCTCACCTATCTGACCTTCTCGCTGCCCTTCTCGATCTGGATGCTGATCGGGTACTTCGACTCGGTGCCGCGCGATCTGGACGAGGCGGCGCTCGTCGACGGCTGCGGGCCGATCGGCGCGCTCTTCAGGGTCGTCGTCCCCGCCGCGATCCCCGGCATCGTCGCGGTCGCCGTCTACGCCTTCATGACCGCGTGGGGAGAAGTGCTCTTCGCCTCCGTCATGACGAACGACGCCACCCGCACCCTCGCCATCGGCCTGCAGGGCTACTCCACCCAGAACGACGTCTACTGGAACCAGATCATGGCCGCGTCGCTGGTCGTGAGCATCCCGGTGGTGGCGGGCTTCCTGCTGCTCCAGCGTTATCTGGTCGCCGGCCTGACCGCCGGAGCCGTCAAGTGACCCCTTCTTCCCTTCCGTCTCATCGCCATGCAACGAACCCGTCTGAGAGGACGTCTGTGTCCGAGCTCATCGACCTTGCCGCACTCCCGCACGACTTCGCGTGGGGCACGGCCACATCGGCGTACCAGATCGAGGGGGCCGTCACCCAGGACGGCCGCTCTCCTTCGATCTGGGACACCTTCTCGCACACCCCCGGAAAGATCGACAACGACGATCACGGTGACGTGGCCTGCGACCACTACAACCGCTGGCGCGAGGACATCGCGCTGATGAAGCAACTGGGCACCAACGCCTACCGGTTGTCCCTCGCCTGGCCGCGCATCGTGCCCGGCGGCGACGGACCGCCCAACGCCAAGGGCCTCGACTTCTACGACCAGTTGATCGACGGACTGCTCGACGCGGGCATCACGCCGTCGGTGACCCTCTACCACTGGGACCTGCCGCAGGTCCTCCAGGACCGCGGCGGCTGGCCCGAGCGCGAGACGGCCGAGCACTTCGCCGCGTACGCGTCCATCGCCGCCGAGCGCTTCGGCGACCGCGTCACGCAGTGGGCCACGCTCAACGAACCCCTCTGCTCGGCCTGGATCGGCCACCTCGAAGGCCGGATGGCACCGGGTCTGACCGATCTGACCGCCGCCGTGCGCGCCTCGTACCACCTGCTGCTCGGGCACGGCCTCGCCACCCAGGCGATCCGCGCCGCGGCGCCCGGCGCGCAGATCGGCATCGTCAACAACCTCTCCACGGTCGAGCCCGCGAGCCAGCGCCCCGAGGACATCGCCGCCGCCCGCCGTGTGGACGGCCACACCAACCGCTGGTGGCTCGACCCGGTCCACGGCCGCGGCTTCCCCGCCGACATGCAAGAGGTCTACGGCGTCGAACTCCCGGAGCGTGCGGGCGACTTGGCCACCATCGCGCAGCCGCTGGACTGGCTGGGCCTGAACTACTACTTCCCGGCCACCGTCTCCGACGACCCCACGGGCCCAGCGCCCTACGCCCACGAGGTGCGCCGCGACGGCGTGCCCCGCACCGGCATGGACTGGGAGATCGACGCGAGCGGCATCGAGACGCTCCTGCTGCGCCTCACGAACGAGTACGGGGCGCGCAAGCTGTACGTCACCGAGAACGGCTCGGCCTACCCCGACGTCGTACGCCCCGACGGAACGATCGACGACGCGGAGCGCACCGACTACCTGGTCCGCCACCTCGCCGCCTGCGCGAGCGCCGCCCGCAAGGGAGCGCCCCTCGCCGGGTACTACGCCTGGTCGCTGCTCGACAACTTCGAGTGGGCCTACGGCTACGACAAGCGGTTCGGCCTCGTGCACGTCGACTACGAGACGCAGCGCCGCACCGTCAAGGGCAGCGGCCGCCGCTATGCCGACATCATCCGCGGCCACCAGGGGCGTGTGAGCCGCGCCGCCTGACAAGGCCCGCGCGTGCCGACAGCGGCTCCCGGCTCTCCGCCGATCCGGGGGCCGCTGCGGCGTCCTTGCCCCGCCTTCCTTCGTCAGTTTCCTCAGGTCGAGTTCGGGGCGGCCTTGCGGCCCTCCTTCACCGCCGCGCCCGTGCAGACGAGGCCAAGGAGGAGGGTGAGGCCGCCGATGACGACGTTGGTGAGGATGACGCCCATGTCAGGGCTCGTGCCGACGATCCACGGCGACACGATCATCCATACGCCCATGGCGCACATGGCCCAGCTCAGGCTGTACATCCTGGCCGGTGCGACGGTGAAGCCAAGCCCCAGCAGGCCGATCGCGATGCCCATGATGAGGTTGTGCGTCGCGAGGACGGGCTGGCTGGTGGTGAAGTGGACCACCCAGGGCGAGATGGCACAGAAGAGGCCCGTGAGGAACACGGGCCCGTCCACGAGTGCCGCATCGCGTCCACCGAGTACGCGGGCGTACCGATCCCGCATTTCGGATACGTCAGGGTGAGCAGCTATGTCTCCCCTGTGTGAGACGTCGGCCATGAGACTCGTCTCCTCTGATTCGTGCAGGCCTGATCACCTCGCGCGGCGGGATGTCGCGCACATTCATTCTGCTCTTATTTTTTCTTTATGTGTAGGTTTGGGTGGATTCACTTCGTGCGGAGTGGCTTTCTTTCGGGCGGCGCGTCGCGCCGACCCCCGTACGGGGGACCAGAACGCGCCGACCCCCGCTTGTGCCCGCTGGAATGGAGAGGTGACAGCGCCCCCGGACGACTGCCTCGCGCGCAACGAGTGGATCTGCGGTGAGTATCTGAGCACCCGCCGCCAGATCATCGTCGACGCGGTCCTTCAGCATCTGGAGCTGACGGCGGTCTCCGTGCTCATCGCGCTCGTCATCGCCGTCCCGCTTGCCGTCGTCGCGCGCCGCTGGGCCCTGGCGGCCGGTCCCGTGCTCGCGCTGACCACGGTCCTCTACACGATCCCCTCGCTCGCGATGTTCTCGCTGCTGCTTCCCGTGTACGGCCTCTCCGCGTCCCTGGTCGTCGCGGGACTCGTCCTGTACTCGCTGACGCTGCTCGTCCGCAACATCCTGGCCGGGCTGCGCGCCGTCCCCGAGGACACCCGGCAGGCCGCCCGTGGCATGGGCTACGGGCCGATCCGGCTGCTGCTCACCGTCGAACTCCCGCTCGCCCTTCCCGCCGCGATGGCGGGCCTGCGCATCGCCACCGTCTCCGCGGTCTCCCTCGTCACGGTCGGCGCGATCGTCGGCTTCGGCGGGCTCGGCAACCTCATCTACGCGGGCATGAACACCTACTTCAAGGCGCAGGTGCTCACCGCCTCCGTGCTGTGTGTCGTCATCGCCGTACTGGCGGATCTGCTGCTCCTCGGCGTGCAGCGGATCCTCACTCCGTGGACGAGGGCGGTCCGCTCATGAACACCATCACCGATGCCTGGCAGTGGCTCACCGACTCGGCGCACTGGGCGGGTGACGACGGCATCTGGCACCGGCTCACCCAGCACCTCGTCCTCACTGTGGTCTGCCTGGTGCTGAGCTGTCTGATCGCCCTTCCGGTCGCGCTCGTCCTCGGCCACCTCGGCAAGGGCGGGGCCCTCGCGGTCAACATCTCCAACGTCGGCCGCGCGGTCCCGACCTTCGCGGTCCTCGTCCTGCTCCTTCTCACCCCCATCGGGCAGTGGGGCGAGGGGCCCACCGTCGTCGCGCTCGTCCTGTTCGCCGTGCCGCCGCTGCTCACCAACGCGTACGTCGGGATGCGCGGGGTCGACCGCAGCGTCGTACAGGCCGCGCGCGGCATGGGAATGACGGGACGGCAGATGCTGTGGCGGGTCGAGCTGCCGCTCGCGATGCCGCTGGTCCTGAGCGGGGTGCGGATCGCCGCCGTGCAGCTCGTGGCCACCGCCACGATCGCGGCGCTCGCGGGCGGCGGGGGTCTCGGCAGGATCATCACGGCCGGGTTCAACCTCGCGAGCACCCCGCAGGTGGTGGCGGGCGCCGTCCTTGTCGCCGTGTTCGCGCTGATTGTCGAGGGACTCTTCGAGATCGGCGAACGGCTCGCTCCGGGGTGGGCGCGGGGGAGAGGGCGGACCGGATGAGGCGGCACACGGGGCGACGTAAGGGGCTGCATACGGCGCGGGGTGCGACGGCTGCCGCGGTCGGGATCGCCCTGCTGCTCTCCGGGTGTGCGTCGGGGCCGTCCCTGGAGACCCAGGGCGAGGTCACCGCGCCGCCCGGCGACAGTCATCACCTGGTCGTCGGTTCGGCGGGATTCACCGAGAGCGATCTGCTCGCCCAGATGTACTCCCTGCTCCTGCAGAAGGCCGGATACGGAGCGGAGATCCTCTCCGTGGCCAACCGCGAGCTGTACGAACCCGCCCTGGAGTCCGGGCAGATCGACGTCGTCCCCGAGTACGCGGCGACGTTCGCGGACTGGCTGAACGCCAAGAAGAACGGCGCGGACGCCGAGCCGGTCGGATCGCCCGACCTCGACGCCACCCTGAGCGCCCTGCGCGGCCTCGCGACCCCGCGTGGCCTCACCGTCCTCGATCCGGGCAAGGCCGTCGACCAGAACGCGTTCGCCGTCACCGCGTCCTACGCCGAGCAGCACCGCCTCAAGACACTGAGCGACCTCGGCAAGTCCGGCCTGAAGGTACGCCTCGCCGCGGGTGACGAATGCGTGCAACGCCCATACTGCGAACCCGGTCTGAAGCAGGTCTACGGCATCGACATCACCTCCGTCGACCCCAAGGGCGTGGGCACGACCCAGGCGAAGAAGGCCGTGCAGAGCGGTCAGGACCAGATGGTCCTGACGACATCGACGGACGCCACGCTCGACGACTTCGGGCTCGTCCTCCTCAAGGACGACAAGAAACTCCAGAACGCCGACTACATCGTCCCGGTCGTCAACCGCTCCCGCGCGGGCAGTGAGGGCGTCGCGAAGGCACTCGGCCGCCTCAACGCCGTACTGACGACGGCGGACCTGGCGTCCATGAACGAACAGGTGGACAGCTGGCGGCGGCTGCCCGAGGACGTGGCGCGGACCTACCTGGAGGACAAGGGGCTGCTGTAGCCCACGACCGGCCTACGAACCGCTGACGACCCGTTCACGACCGGCCCACGACCAGTGAGGTCTACGCGTCGGCCACGGAGTCGAAATCCACCTGATCCCGGGCCACGCCCTGCGCGTCGGCGTCCACCGAGCGGCGCAGGGCCTCGTGCAGCTTCGCCGGGGTCAGCACGCCGAGGAAGCGTGCTCCGTCCAGGACCGCGACCCAGCCCGCGTCGTGCTGGAGCATCACGCCGAACGCCTGCTTGAGCGGGGCGCCGACCGGTACCCACGCCTTCATACGGTGGGCCAGATCGCCCACCCTGCCGCCCCCACCGGCGAGGGCCACCTCGTCGATGCCGACCCAGCCGTGCAGATCTCCGTCCGCGTCCAGGACGACGCCCCAGCGGGCGTCGTCCTCGCGAAGGCGGGCCGCGGCGTGCGCGGCGGACTCGTCCAGGCGCACCACCGACGGCTGCTCCAGGTCGTCCGCCTGGATCTCGGTGACCGACAGACGCTTCAGGCCCCGGTCGGCGCCCACGAACTCGGCGACGTACGGCGTCGCAGGGGTGCCGAGCACCGCCCCGGGCGTGTCGAACTGCTCGATGCGCCCCTGCCCGTACACCGCGATCCGGTCACCGAGCCTGACGGCCTCCTCGATGTCGTGCGTGACCAGGAGAACCGTCTTGCGGACGGCCGCCTGCATCCGCAGGAACTCGTCCTGCAGCTGCTCACGCACCACCGGGTCGACCGCCCCGAACGGTTCGTCCATGAGGAGTACGGGCGGATCGGCCGCGAGGGCGCGTGCCACGCCGACGCGCTGGCGCTGACCGCCGGACAGCTGCTCGGGGTAGCGGGAGCCGTACGTCTTCGGGTCGAGGCCCACCAGGTCGAGCAGCTCGGCCGCGCGCGCCCGCGCCTTCGCCTTCTTCCAGCCGACGAGCGCGGGGACGGTCGCCGTGTTGTCGAGAACCGTCCGGTGCGGGAAGAGCCCCACCTGCTGGATGACATAGCCGATACGGCGGCGAAGGCGGACCGGGTCGACGTCCGCGATGTTCTCGCCGTTCACGAAGATGCGGCCCGCGGTCGGCTCGATGAGACGGTTCACCATCATCATCGTGGTCGTCTTGCCGCACCCGGACGGTCCGACGAGCGTGACCAGTTCACCCTGGGCGACCTCGAAGGACAGGTCGTCCACGGCCATCGTGCCGTCCGGGTAGCGCTTGCTCACCTGCTCGAACCGGATCATGCACTCACGCTAACCGCGGCCTTCAGACTCCGCTCACCAGCACCACCTCCAGGGTGCGCGGGCCGTGCACGCCCTCCACCCGGTCCAGTTCGATGTCGCTGGTCGCGGACGGTCCCGAGATCCAGGTCAGCGGACGGACAGGATCGAGCCGTTCGAGTGCCTGCGGCACTGAGGAGACGACCTGGTCCGGGACCCGCACGACGCAGATGTGGTGATCGGGGACGAGCGTGATGCGTCGGCGGCCCTGGTCGGGGCCGCCGTCCAGGACGATCGTGCCGGTCTCGGCCACGGCCACCGCGCAGCCGGTGACCACGCTGCTGACTTCGTCAAGATCGCTCGGGGTGCTCGTGGCGCGGTCGGCGACACGGGTCGCGTCGGTGGCCTCGAGCCAGTGCGGCGGCAGCCCTGGCGGCACGAGCACGGTCCGCGCGTCGCGTGCCGCGAGCAGACGCGTGAGCAGCTCGGGCAACTCCTCGTCCGTGCAGCGGTGCACGAGCGCGCGATAGTCGGCGAGGTTCTCCGCGAGCAGCTCGACGGTCTGCTCGGTCGTGCGGTTGCCGTGCTCGCGCAGGTAGTCGCGGGGGACGGAGGTGTCGTAGGTGTCCTTCTGCTCCACGTCCCGTACGTCCGCAAGGGCCCGTCGGACGCGCCCCAGGATCTGGTCCCTGCTGCTCACTTCTTGCCGCCCTTCTCCGCCCGGCCGCCGTTCGTACGCCGCCACCAGTCGCGGAACGGCTCCGCAGGCACCTTCGGCAGATCCCGCGTCGCGCTCCACGCCTGGCCGGGGCCGGGAAGCGTGCGCGGATGGAAGCGCCGAGTGCCGGACGCAAGCCGCTGCCCGGCCCGCAGCACCCCCGGACGGCCGAACGCCAAGGCCGCCGCACGCATCGCGGCCCGCTCGGAGGCGTGCCCCTTCGCGGGCCGCAGGGTCACCTTCGTGCCGTGCCGCACCACTTCGCCGCCCTGGACCACCCGCTCCCGCAGGTGGACGAGGACTTCGGGGATGTCGATGGCTACCGGGCACACCTCGTAGCAGGCGCCGCAGAGGGACGACGCGTAAGGGAGCGAGGCGTCGATCTCGCTCTGGGTGCCCCGGAGCTGAGGGCTGAGGATCGCTCCGATGGGGCCGGGGTAGACCGAGCCGTACGCGTGGCCGCCCGCTCGTTCGTACACGGGGCAGACGTTGAGACAGGCCGAGCAGCGGATGCAGCGCAGTGCCTGGCGGCCCACCTCGTCGGCGAGCGTGTCGGTGCGGCCGTTGTCGAGGAGCACCAGGTGGAAGGTGCTCGGGCCGTCCTCCTGCGTAGTGCCGGTCCACATCGACGTGTACGGGTTCATCCGCTCGGCCGTCGAGGAGCGCGGGAGCGTCTGGAGGAAGACCTCCAGGTCCCGCCAGGTCGGCACGATCTTCTCGATGCCGACGACCGAGATCAGCGTCTCGGGGAGCGTGAGGCACATACGGCCGTTGCCCTCCGACTCGACGACCACCAGCGTGCCCGTCTCGGCGACCATGAAGTTCGCCCCCGAGACGCCGACCTTGGCGCGCAGGAACTTCTCCCGGAGGTGGAGACGGGCGGCCTCGGCGAGTTCGGCCGGGGTGTCGGTGAGCCCGTCCGGGGCGGGGCGGCCCCACTCGCTCATCTCGCGCGCGAAGATCTCGCGGATCTCGCCGCGGTTGCGGTGGATGGCGGGCACGAGGATGTGCGAGGGGCGGTCCTTGCCGAGCTGCACGATGAGCTCGGCGAGGTCGGTCTCGTAGGCGTGGATGCCCTCGGCCTCCAGCGCTTCGTTGAGGCCGATCTCCTGGGTGGCCATCGACTTGACCTTGACCACCTCATGCTTCCCGATGTCGCTGCGGCCGGCGTCCTTGACCAGCGCGGTCACGATGCGGTTCGCCTCGTCGGCGTCCGCCGCCCAGTGCACGGTGCCGCCCGCCGCGGTGACCGACTCCTCCAGCTGGACCAGATACTGCTCCAGGTTGCGCAGAGTGTGGTCCTTGATCCGCTTGCCCGCCTCGCGGAGCTGCGCCCAGTCGTCCAGCTCGGCGACCGCGCGGGCCCGTTTGTCGCGGATGGTGTGCGTGGCGTGCCGCAGATTGGCGCGCAGGGTCTTGTTGCCGACGGCCTCGCGGGCCGCCGCCGGGAAGGCGGGCATCCCTACGAACGTGCCGTTCGTGCCGCTCATGACAGGGGCTCCTGTTCCGTGCTCGCCAGGATCTCAGCGATGTGGACCGGGCGTACGCCGCTCCTGAGGCGGGTCATCGTGCCCCCGATGTGCATCAGGCAGGAGTTGTCCGCCGCGCACAGGGTGTCGGCGCCCGTCGACTCGGCGTTGCGCACCTTGTCCGTGCCCATCGCCGACGAGACATCGGAGTTCTTCATGGCGAAGGTGCCGCCGAAGCCGCAGCACTCCTCCGCGCCGGGGAGCTCGACCAGTTCAAGACCCTTGACCGCCTGGAGCAGCCGGGTGGGACGGTCGCCAAGGCCGAGACTGCGCAGTCCGTGACAGGTCGGGTGGTACGTCACCGTGTGCGGGTAGTACGCCCCGACGTCCGTCACACCGAGGATGTCCACCAGGAACTCGGTGAGTTCGTACGTCTTGGGGACGACGGGCGCCAGCGTGGCCGCCAGGCCGTGACCGCGTCCCTCTGAGCGGGCCCGTTCTCCCATGCGGGGGTACAGCTCGCGGACCATCGCGCCGCACGAGCCGGAGGGCGTCACGATCGCGTCGTACTCGTCCGAACCGAAAACATCGGAGAAGTGACGGGCCAGCGGCTCTGCTTGGTGGCGGTAACCCGTGTTGTAGTGCGCCTGCCCGCAGCAGGTCTGCGCCATCGGGAAGTCGACGTGAACTCCCAGTCTGGTCAGCAGTTTCACCACCGCTCGTCCTGTGTCGGGGTAGAGCGTGTCGTTGACACAGGTCAGGAACAGAGCGACTCGCATCGCGGGTTCCTCCTCGTCGGTCATCGGATGGATGCAGCGTATGCGCTACGCGCGCTTTGCGGGAGTCATGATGCCGGGACGCGTCGCGCGGCCTCGTCCCATGCCGCGCGCCGCACCGGGTCACTGGTCGGCTCGTAGCGAGTCACCTGCTGGGTGCGGGCCAGCAGGGCGCGCATCTCATGGCGGTCGCGCAGGAGGCCGTGCGCTCTCGCCTGTACGAGGACGTTGCCGAGTGCGGCTGCCTCTGCCGGGCCCGCGACGACGGGCAGCCCGCAGGCGTCGGCGGTCAGTTGGCACAGGAGGGCGTTGCGGGCGCCGCCGCCGACTATGTGGACGACGTCCACGGCCCGGTCCGCGAGGCGTTGGGCGTCCTCGACGGCGCGGCGGTGGGCCAGCGCCAGGGAGTCGAGGATGCAGCGCGTGGTCTCGGCGGGGGTGCCGGGGGCGGGCTGGCCCGTGGCCCGGCAGGCCTGGGCGATGCGGTGCGGCATGTCGCCGGGGGACAGGAAGGCGGGGTCGGCGGCGTCGACGAGTGAGCGGAGGGCGGGGGTGGTGGCGGCCTCGTGGAGGAGGGTTTCCAGGTCGGGGGCGCCGGCGGTGGTGGGGGTGCCGGCGCCGGTGTCGGTGGTGGTGTGGGTTTCGGTGGCCGCCCAGGTGCGCAGGCACTCCTGGAGCAGCCACAGGCCCATGATGTTGCGCAGGTAGCGGACCGTGCCATCGATGCCCAGCTCGTTGGTGAAGTTGGCTTCGCGGCTTTCCTCCGTGCGGATGGGGGCGGTCAGTTCCAGGCCCGCGAGCGACCATGTGCCGGTGCAGATGTAGGCGAAGTTCTCGGTGGTGGCGGGGACAGCGGCTACCGCTGACGCGGTGTCGTGGGAGGCGACCGTTGTGACGGGGGTGGGTCTGGTGAGGCCGGTGTCATCCAGGACCTGAGGAAGCAGGTGGCCCGCGAGGTCGCCGGGGCGGCGCAGGGAAGGGAACAGGCCGAGGTCGATGCCGAGGCGCGCCGCCACCTCCTGGGACCAGTCTCCTGTACCGGGGTCCATGAGCTGCGTGGTGGAGGCGTTGGTCAGCTCTGTGCCGAGTTCGCCCGTCAGCCAGTACGTCAGCAGATCCGGGATGAGCAGCAGGTGCTTTGCTGCCTTCAGTTGGGCTGATCCCTGAGCGGCCATGAGTTGGTACAGGGTGTTGAACGGGGCGTGCTGGATGCCCGTAGCGGCGTAGAGCTCGGTGGCCGGGACGGTCGCCCATGCCTTGGCCGCGATGCCCTCGGTGCGGGGGTCCCGGTAGTGCACCGGATTGCCGAGGAGTGCGCCGTCGGCGTCCAACAGGCCGTAGTCGACTGCCCAGCCGTCTATGCCGATGGAGGTGAGGGGGGTGGCGGAGCCCGCGGCGCGGAGACCGTCGAGGATTCCGGCGTACAGGGAGAGGACGTCCCAGTGCAGGGTGCCTGCGGCGCGGACCGGGCGGTTGGGGAAGCGGTGTGCCTCTTGGAGGTCGAGGGTGTCGGGGCCTGTCCTGGCCACCATGACGCGTCCGCTGGAGGCGCCCAGGTCGATCGCGGCGAAGCGGTGGGGTGAGCGGGGGTTGGGCATGGTGGCTCGCAGGGTTGAAGGTCGGGTGCGGGTGCGGGTGCGGGTGTTCGGTGGTCGCGTGGTGCGGCTTGAGGGCGGGGCCGCGCCGGTATGTCCGTCCTCGCCATCCGCTGGTGGGCGCCGGTTACTTCGGCTGGCGAGTGCTGTGTGCCGTGCTCCGGGCGGAAATACCGGCACGTCCCCTCTGGTCGGATGCGCGGCTGCGGGCCGGTGGGCTCTCGCGGGCGCCTGGCCTGCGGACGCCTCCTCGGGAACGTCCCTCCGGTCGGGTGCGCCGCGCCGACCGGAGGGGGCTGTGGCTACCTGAGGAACGCTGCCGCGACGCCCGCGTCCACCGGTATGTGCAGGCCTGTCGTGTGGGTGAGGTCGCCTGCCGTCAGGGCGAAGACCGCGTTGGCCACGTGCTCGGGGAGCACCTCGCGCTTGAGGAGGGTCCGCCCGGCGTAGAACGCGCCCAGGTTCTCCTCCTCGATCCCGTACGTAGCCGCGCGCTGCGCACCCCAGCCGCCCGCGAAGATCCCCGAGCCGCGGACCACGCCGTCCGGGTTGATGCCGTTCACGCGTATGCCGAACTCGCCCAACTCGGCTGCCAGGAGGCGGACCTGGTGGGCCTGGTCGGCCTTCGTGGCGGAGTACGCGATGTTGTTCGGGCCCGCGAACACCGCGTTCTTGGACGTGATGTAGATGATGTCGCCGCCCAGGGCCTGGTCCCGCATGATGCGGGCCGCCTCGCGGGAGACGAGGAAGGAGCCGCGGGCCATGATGTCGTGCTGCAGGTCCCAGTCACGGGCCGTGGTGTCGAGCAGCGGCTTGGAGATGGAGATGCCCGCGTTGTTCACCACCAGGTCCACTCCGCCGAAAGCCAGGGCCGTGGCGTTGAAGGCCGCAGTGATCTGGTCTTCGGACGTGACGTCTGTGGGGATGGCGATCGCCCTGTCGGGACCGCCCAACTCCTCCGCCACCGCCGCGGCGTTCTCCGCGTTGAGGTCCGCCACCGCGACGCAGGCGCCCTCCGCCACCAGACGGTGCGCGATCGCCTTGCCGATGCCGCTGCCCGCGCCGGTCACCAGGGCCACACGGGTGGCCAGCGGCTTGGGCTTGGGCAGGCGCTGGAGCTTTGCCTCCTCCAGCGGCCAGTACTCGATGCGGAACTTCTCCGACTCGTCGATCGGTGCGTACGTGGAGACGGCCTCGGCGCCGTGCATGACGTTGATGGCGTTCACATAGAACTCGCCCGCCACGCGCGCCGTCTGCTTGTCCTTTCCGAAGGAGAACATCCCCACGCCAGGAACGAGGACGATCGCCGGGTCGGCACCGCGCATCGCGGGAGAGGCCGGGTCGGCGTGGCGGGTGTAGTAGGCCGCGTACTCCTCTCGGTACGCGCTGTGCAGCTCCTTGAGGCGGGTGATGGCCTCCGAGAGCGGGGCTGTGGGCGGGAGGTCCAGGACCAGCGGCCTGATCTTCGTCCGCAGGAAGTGGTCCGGGCAGGAGGTGCCGAGGGCCGCCAGACGCGGGTGTTCGGTGGAGGCCAGGAAGTCGAGGACGGTGTCGGTGTCGGTGAAGTGGCCGATCTGCGGGCGGTCCTGCGAGGCCAGTGAGCGGATGTGCGGGGCCAGTTCGGCCGCGCGTCGGTGACGTGCGGGGGCGGGGAGAGGGGCGTACTCGGGCAGGGCCTCGCCGAAGGGGGCTGACTTGCCTTGTTCGGCGAGGAACGCCTCCGCCGTGCGGATGATGTGCAGGGAGTTGCGCTCGCACTCGTCCGCCGTGGCGCCCCACGCCGTGATGCCGTGACCGCCCAGGACGCAGCCGATGGCGTCAGGGTTTGCTTCCTTCACCGCGGCGATGTCCAGGCCCAACTGGAAGCCGGGGCGGCGCCAGGGCACCCAGACCACCGTGGAGCCGAAGCACTCGGCCGTCAGCTTCTCGCCGTCCGCGGCGCACGCAAGGGCGATGCCCGAGTCCGGGTGGAGGTGGTCCACGTGCGGTGCGTCCACCAGGGCGTGCATCGCCGTGTCGATGGAGGGGGCCGCGCCGCCCTTGCCGTGCAGGCAGTAGTCGAAGGCGGCGACCATCTCGTCCTCGCGGTCCGCGCCCCCGTACACCTCCTTGAGCGCGTGGAGGCGGTCGAGGCGCAGGACCGCGAGGCCCTCCTCGGTGAGGGTGCCCAGGTCGCCGCCCGAGCCCTTGACCCACATCAGGTCCGTGTCCGCGCCGGTGACCGGGTCGGGGGCCGTGCCCTTCGCCGATGCGTTGCCGCCCGCGTAATTCGTGTTGCGCGGGTCGGCGCCCAAGCGGTGCGCCCGCTCGAGGAGTTCCTTGATCCGTGCGTGCTGTGTCATGTCGCTCATGCCCCCCATCCGGCCTGCTCGCCGCCCACGCGGTCCTTGACGATTTGCTCCTGCCAGCCTGACCGCTGATAGGCCCTCATGGGATCCGGGTCGAGCCCCGAGTCCTCCCTGACTTCTGCCAGTAGGGGGCGTACGTCCGTGTTGAAGGCGTCCATCATGGCCGCGTTGGCGGCAAGCACGTCGCCGGTCCGCTGGGCCTCGGCCAGCGCGTCGGCGTCGACGAGAAGCGCCTTCGCCGTGGCCTCCTGCACGTTCATCACCGAGCGGATGATCGCCGGGATCTTCGCCTCGATGTTGTGGCACTGGTCGAGCATGAACGCGATGTCGGAGGTGAGGCCGCCGCCGCGGATGACCTCGTACATGATCCGGAAGAGTTGGAAGGGGTCGGCGGCGCCCGCCATCAGGTCGTCGTCCGCGTAGAAGCGCGAGTTGAAGTCGAAGGCGCCGAGACGGCCCTCGCGCAGCAGCGTGGCGACGATGAACTCGATGTTGGTGCCGGGCGCGTGGTGGCCGGTGTCGACGACGACCTGTGCCTTGGGCCCGAGCTTCAGGCAGTGCGCGTACGCCGTGCCCCAGTCCGGGATGTCCGTCGCGTAGAAGGCAGGCTCGAAGAGCTTGTACTCGATGAGCATGCGCTGGTCGTCGCCGAGGCGTTCGTAGGTGGCCCGCAGGGCTTCGGACAGGCGGTCCTGGCGGCTGCGGATGTCGTCCTGGCCGGGGTAGTTGATGCCGTCGGAGAACCAGAGCTTCAGGTCGCGTGAACCCGTCGCGTCCATGACGTCCACGCACTCCAGGAGATGGCCGAGTGCCTTGCGCCGGATCGCCGGGTCCGGGTTGGTGACCGAGCCGAGCTTGTAGTCGTCGTCCTGGAAGACATTGGTGTTGATCGCTCCGAGCCGCACGCCCTGCTCGGTGGCGTACTCCGCGAGGGCCGCGTAGTCGTCGACCTTGTCCCAGGGGATGTGCAGCGCCACCCTGGGTGCCACGCCCGTGTGGGCGTGCACCCGGGCGGCGTCATCGATCTTCTCCCGGGTCGTGCGGGGGACACCTGGCTGCGCGAAGACCTTGAAGCGCGTACCGGAGTTGCCGTACGCCCAGGACGGGGTCTCCAGGGCCTGGGTGGTGAGTGCCGCTTTCACGGCGTCCTTGCTGGTTCCGGCGGTCATCGCGCAGCCTTCCGAAAGAGCGGTCGAGGTGGGTCAGTTGGAGAAGCGGTGGGTGCCGGAGGCGGCGGCGAAGACGGCGCAGCCGTCCTCCATCCGCAGGAACTCCGCCGCTTCGTGGGTCACTTGCGTGCGTTTGTCGGCGGGGATCCACACCTCCGCGGTGGTGTTGGCGGGCAGGGTGAGAGTGAGACGGAACCCGTCGGAGTCCGTCTTCCAGTGGGTCGTGACCGGACCGTAGAGCGCGTCGAAGCTGCTCGTCGCCTCGGTCACGCCGCCGCCGGGGCGCGGGCGGACGAGGATCTTGCGGAAGCCCGGGTCGGCCGGTGCGATGCCCGCGATGTTCGCGTACATCCACTCGCCCACCGAGCCGTACGCGTAGTGGTTGAAGGAGTTCATACCGGCGTCCTGGAAACTGCCGTCAGGCTTGATGGAGTCCCAGCGCTCCCACATCGTCGTGGCGCCCTTGTCGATCTGGTAGCCCCAGCTGGGGAAGGACTTCTGGACGAGGAGGCGATAGGCCACGTCCGTGTGACCGGTGGCGGTGAGGACGGGCAGCAGGCGCGGGGTTCCCAGGAAGCCCGTCGACAGGTGCCACTCCTTGGACTTGATGAGCTCCACCAGGCGGGCGGCCGCCGGTGCGCGGTCGCCGTCCGTGAGCAGGTCCATGGACAGGGCAAGGACGTACGCGGTCTGCGTGTCGCCCTTCACCCGGCCGCCGCCGGTCACGTACGCCGCACGGAAGGCGTCCCGGACACTGCCGAAGAGCTTCTTGTACGGGGCCGGGTCCTTGCCGAGCGCTGCGGCGGTCTGTGCGACCAGGTCGGCGCTGTGCGCGAAGTAGGCCGTGCCGATGACGTCCTTGGGGGTCTCGTCCTGGATGTTGAGCCAGTCCCCATAGCCCTCGGCGGGGCGCAGGTATCCGCTGCTGTGCTTCTCCAGATAGTCGAGCCACTTGAGCATCGACGACCAGGACTGTTCCAGGACGCGCTTGTCCCCGTACGCCTGGTACAGCGCCCAGGGGACGGTCACTCCGGCGTCGCCCCAGCCGGCCACGCCCTTGCCCACCGTGCCGACGAACGGGGCCACGTCGGGGAAGGCGCCGTCGTCGGGCTGTCCGTCGCGCAGGTCGTCGAGCCACTTGGTGAGGAAGCGCGCCGACTCCATCGTGTAGGCGGCGGTCGGCGCGAAGACGTTGATGTCGCCGGTCCAGCCGAGCCGCTCGTCGCGCGCGGGGGTGTCGGTGGGGATGGAGAGGAAGTTGCCGCGCTGGCCCCATGTGATGTTGCTGTGTAGCTGGTTGAGCATGGGGACGTCCGTCTTGAAATCCATGGTGAACGGCGCCGACGTGTGGATCACGCGGCCCACCACCGCGTCGAGCGGTGGTTTGCCCGGGAAGCCCGTCACCTCGACGTAGCGGAAGCCGTGGAAGGTGAACCGCGGCTCGTACGTCTCCTTGCCGCCGCCCTTGAGCGTGTAGGTGTCGGTGGCGCCCGCGGTCCGCAGGTTGGTGGTGTAGATCGTGCCGTCCGGGTTGAGGACCTCCGCGTGGCGCAGCTTGACCTTCGTGCCTGCCTTTCCGGAGACGTTGAGACGGACCGCGCCGACCATGTTCTGACCGAGGTCGAAGACGAACACGCCGGGTTTGGGCTCACTCACCTTCCGGGCGGATATCTCGCTCTCCACGCGCGTGTGCCCGTCGATCTGGGCCACGACAGCGGCCTTGACATTGTCGACGGAGTCCGCCGCGATCCAGTCCGAGTCGTCGAACCCGGCGCGCGTCCAGCCCGCGGTCTCCAGTCGGGCGTCGTAGTCCTCGCCCGAAAGCAGGTCGGCGGCGGTCACCGGACCGGTGGCGGCGCGCCAGTCGGTGCCGGAGAGCACACGCTCGGTCGAGCCGTCGGTGTACGTGACCTCCAGCTGGCCCAGGAACGCCGGTCGATCGCCGTACTGATGCGGACCGAACATGCCGACGTTCCCCGCGTACCAACCGACCGCGACGCTCACGCCGAGCGCGTTGGCGCCGGACTTGAGCTGCTTGGTCACGTCGTACGTCTGGTACTGGACCCGCTTGTTGTAGTCGGTCCAGCCGGGCGCCAGACGGTCGTCGCCGACGCGCTCGCCGTTGAGCCACGCGTCGTAGAGGCCGAGGGCAGTGGAGTACAGCCGGGCCCGCGCGACCTTCTTGCCCGCCCGCAGACGGAACTCGTGGCGCAGCTGGGCGGCGGGACAGTGGTTGGCGGCGACTTTGCCCCAGGGGCCCCCGCCCCAGGCGGCGAGGACCTTGGACGCCGACCAGGAGCCGTCGTCGTACGCCGCCGACTGCCAGTCGCCCGAAGGCTCCTTGTCGGTCGTCTTCCACGTGTCGTCGGTGGTGAGGGTCCGTACGCCGTCGGCGGTCGTCAGTTCCAGCACGCCGAGCAGACCTGCGGGCCCGGCCGTGGCATTGGTGGCGGAGACGGCGACGACCGCTGCGCCGGGGCGCAGCCGGTCGGTCACGTCGACGACCACGGGGCGGCGCCAGTTGTCGGCGGCGCTGTCCGCTTCGGTGTGTGCCACCTGCGCGCCGTTCACGTACGCGGTGTAGCCGTCGTCGGCCGTCATGACCACCCGCGCGCGAGTGACCCCTTCGGGGACATCGACGCGACCCCGGAACCAACGGGTCGCCGCAGGGGCGCTTGTCGCGGGGTCTCCCTCGGGGAACCAGATCCACGAGGCGTCGTCCAGGGCGGGCGCGCCCACCAGGGACGCGGGTGCGCCGATCCACTGTGCCGACCAGTCCTTCGACGAGGAGAGCCCGGTCTCCCACCAGGAGGGCTCACTCCACGCGGAGGCCTTGCCCGAGGCGTCCCAGACCCGGACCGACCAGTAGTAGCGCGTACGGGACTTGAGGTCGGGGCCCGCGTACGGGACCAGGGCGGAGTCGCTGGACGCGACCTTGCCGCTGTCCCAGACGTCGGGCTCGGTGAGGCGGCCCGGTGAGGTGGCGACGCGCACCTGGTAGGCCGTCTGCGCCTGGCCGTCCTTGTCGGACGTCAGGGGCCAACTCAGCCTGGGGCGCGGCATGTCGAGCCCGAGCGGGTTTCTCACGTACTCGACGGTCGGTCTGGTCACGCGTAGGGCGCGGCCCCCGGCGGAGGGGGCGGCTTGTGCGGCTTGTGCGGGGGAAACGGCTCCGGCGGCCATGGCCGTTCCCAGGGCGGCCGTGGCGGTGGTGCTGAGCAGTCGTCTTCTGCTGATCACAACTCGACTCCGTAACGACTCGACGATGAATCGTTTCACGAGAGGCGAAGCTAGGGAGCCTGCCGACTCCTGTCAAGGGGCCTTGAGTGCTTCACCCTTGGCCCATGGAGTGACGACAGGATTTTCAAGTCACGACCATTGACGCCGGAGTTGGTGCGGGTTTAGCTTCCCTGGAAATTGATTGAAACCTTTCACGCCATGTGTCCGGCGAGTGACTCCCCATGACGCCCGGCACCGCATCAGGCACCCGACGCCCAGCGCGTCGGACGCCGTACGCCCGACACCTGATTCCCCATGCCAGAGCCGCATGCCCTTCGTGACCGATCGGTGCTACCTATGAGAGAGCCCCCCGTCCTTGCCGTGCAGGGCCTGAGCAAGTCCTTCGGGGCCGTGCGCGCCCTGCACGATGTCTCCCTGGAGCTGTACGCCGGTGAGGCGCACGCCCTCGCGGGCGAGAACGGCGCAGGGAAATCCACCCTCATCAAGACCCTTGCCGGGGTCCACCGGCCGGACACGGGGGAGCTGTCGCTCGACGGGTCCCCGGTCGTCTTCCACGGCCCCGGCGACGCCAGGGACGCGGGCGTCGCCGTCATCTACCAGGAGCCGACGCTCTTCCCCGACCTCTCCGTCGCGGAGAACATCTTCATGGGGCGCCAGCCCCGCCGCTCGTTGGGCCGCGTCGACCACAAGGCCGTACACGCGGCGGCCGACGAGCTCTTCAAGCGCCTGGCCGTGGACCTAGACCCCGAACAGCCCGCACGTGGGCTCTCCATCGCCGACCAGCAGATCGTCGAGATCGCCAAGGCGCTCTCCTTCGACGCCCGGGTCCTGATCATGGACGAACCGACCGCGGCGCTCACCGGCAGCGAAGTGGCCCGCCTCTTCGGCGTCGTGCGCACCCTGCGCGAACAGGGCGTCGCAGTGCTTTTCATCTCGCACCGCCTCGAGGAGATCTTCGAGCTGTGCCAGCGCGTCACCACGCTGCGGGACGGCGGCCTGATCGCGAGCGAGCCGATCGAGGGCCTCGCCGAGGACGATCTCGTACGCCGCATGGTGGGCCGCGATCTCGACGAGCTCTACCCGAAGCAGGACACAGAGGTCGGCGAAGTCGCGCTCAGCGTCCGCAGGCTGACCCGTGAGGGCGTCTTCACCGATGTGTCGTTCGACGTGCGGCGCGGCGAGATCGTCGGGCTCGCGGGGCTCGTCGGCGCCGGTCGCAGCGAGGTCGCGCGGGCCGTGTTCGGCGTCGACCGATGGGATGCCGGAACCGTCGAGGTGCAGGGGAAGGCGCTGATCAACGGCGCCCCCAGTACCGCCATGGCCGCCGGGCTCGCGCTCGTCCCCGAGGACCGCCGCGCGCAGGGCCTGGTGATGGACATGTCCATCGAGCGCAACATCGGGCTCACCGGGCTGCGTACGACGGTGCGGGCGGGCCTCATGGACCGCGGCGCCGAACGCAGCCGCTCGCTCGACTGGGCGGTGCGGCTCCAGGTGAAGTACGCGCGGATCGCCGACGCCGTCGGCACCCTGTCCGGCGGAAACCAGCAGAAAGTCGTCCTCGCCAAGTGGCTGGCCACCAAGCCCCAGGTGCTGATCGTGGACGAACCCACCCGAGGCATCGACGTCGGCACCAAGGCCGAAGTGCACCGCCTGCTCTCCGAACTCGCCGCCGAGGGGGTCGCGGTCCTGATGATCTCCTCCGACCTGCCCGAGATCCTCGGCATGGCCGACCGGGTCCTCGTCATGCACGAAGGGCGGCTCACCGCCGAGATCCCGCGCGCGCGGGCGACCGAGGAATCCGTGATGGCGGCCGCCACAGGGAGGACGGCATGAGCGTGACCACACAGAGCCCGGCACCCGCCGTCGACCCCGAGAAGGCCGCGGGCACGCGCCTGGTCGACCGCGTCTTCAAGATGCGCGAACTGGCCATCCTCCTTGTCTTCCTGGTGATGATCGGCATCACCCAGGCGGGCAACAGCGAGTTCCTGTCCGAGCAGGGCATCAAGGACCTGCTCCTGAACGCGACCATCCTGGTCCTCGTCGCGACGGGACAGGCCCTGGTCGTCATCACCCGCAACGTCGACCTGTCGGTCGGCTCGACGCTCGGAATCAGCGCCTTCGCCGCGGGCAACTACCTCCAGGGCGGCGGCAACGGGACGGTCGCGATCCTCCTCGCGGTCGCGCTCGGCGTCGGCTGCGGGCTGCTCAACGGGGCGCTCGTCAGCTTCGGCCAGGTGCCCGCGCTCGTCGTGACGCTCGGCACCCTCTACATCATCCGGGGCATCGACTCGATCTGGGTGGGCTCCCGGCAGATCACCGCGTCCGACCTGCCGGACGGCTTCGTCGACTTCGGCTCCGGCGGGATCTCGGCCGTGCCGTATCTGGCCCTTATCGCGCTCGCCGTCCTGATCGCGGTCGCGTACTACCTGCGGCACTTCGGCGGCGGACGCGAGCTCTACGCCCTCGGCTCCAACCCCGAGGCCGCGCGCCTCGCGGGCATCCCCGTACGCAAGCGCATCCTCGCCGCCTACACCGCGTGCGGAGCGCTCGCCGGACTCGCCGGTGCGCTCTACCTGGCCCGCTTCGGCAACGTCGACTCCGCCACCGGCAACGGCTATGAACTCACCGTCGTCAGCGCCGTCGTGGTCGGCGGCGTCGTCTTCACCGGCGGCTCCGGCAGCGTCTACGGTGCGGCGCTCGGCGCCCTGCTGCTCACGTCCATCAACAGCGTGCTTCCCGCGCTCGGCGTCAGCTCCGTATGGGTGCTCGCCATCAACGGCGTACTGCTTGTCCTGGCCATCGCCGTCGACCGGGTCGTCGCCCTGCGCGTCGCCAAGGCCCTGAAGAAGAGGAACGCCCGCCATGGCTGACTCCAACCGGCTCACGAATCGGCTGACGCTGACGCGCGCCGTCCGCTGGGACACCGTTGTCGGCGCACTCCTTGTCGTCCTCCTCCTGATGTCGTTCTCCTTTGTCGACGGTTTCGGGAACGCCCTCAACCTGTCGTTCCTCATCGGCAACACGCTGCCCATCGCGCTCATCGCCCTCCCGATGACGCTTCTGGTCGTCTCCGGAGAGATCGATCTGTCGGTGGCCTCGACGGCGGGGCTCTCCGGAGCGGTGATGGGCGCTCTTTGGAACGCGGGCATGGCCATCGAGACGATCATTCCGATCGTGCTCCTCCTCGGAGTCGTCTGCGGCCTGATCAACGGCCTCCTGGTGACCCGCCTGGGGCTGCCCTCGCTTGCCGTGACCATCGGCACCATGGCCGCCTACCGGGGCATCGCACAGATCGTCCTCGGCTCCGACGCCGTCACCGACTTCCCCTCGCAGTACCTGGACTTCGCGGCCGGACAGGTCGGCGACACCTTCCTGCCGTACGCCTTCCTGCCCTTCCTCGCGCTGCTCGCGATCGCTGTCGTCGTCCTGCACGCCACGCCCTTCGGCCGCTCGCTCTTCGCGATCGGCGCCAATGAGGAGGCGGCGCGGTTCGCCGGCGTCCGCGTCAAGCGGCACAAGCTCTGGCTGTTCGTCCTCACCGGGCTCATGGCCTCGCTCACGGGCATCTTCTGGGCCCTGCACTACGCGAGCGCCCGCTACGACAACGCCACCGGGCTCGAACTGTCCGTCGTCGCCGCCGTACTGCTCGGCGGTATCGACTTCGACGGCGGCAAGGGGACCCTCGGCGGCGCGATCGCCGGAGTCTTCCTGCTCGGCGGCCTGCAGAACGCGATGAGCCTGCTCAACGTCTCCGCACAGTCGCAGATCGTCGTCACCGGCGTGCTGCTCGTGGTGTCCGTGCTCGGGCCGCGCGTGGCCCGGCAGATCGCCGTCGCCAGAGCGGGCCGCCGCGCCGCCGCACCCGCCCGCTGACTGCCGCCGCACCCGCCCGCTGAATCTCGTACCGCCGACAAGTCGACAAGTCCGAAAGGGACCAACGATGCTCTCTCCCCACCGATCTGTCCGCCGCTCCGCGCTCACCCGCGCCTGCGTGACCCTGACCGCCGTCACCTCGCTCGCCCTCACCGCAACCGCCTGCGGAGGCACCACCAAGGAGTCCTCGAAGAACGACGACGCGGGCAAGGCATCGAACGCCAAGGCCGACCCGGGCGCGGCCACCAAGAAGGGCCTCACCGTCGCGTTCCTGCCCAAGCAGGTCAACAACCCGTACTTCACCGTCGCCGACAAGGGCGGCGAGAAGGCGCTCAAGGAGCTCGGTTCCTCTTACAAGGAGACAGGCCCCAACAGTGCCACCGACACCAGCGGGCAGGTCTCTTACGTCAACACGCTCACCCAGCAGCAGGTCGACGCCATGGCCGTCTCGGCGCAGGACCCCGGCGCCCTGTGCACCGCCCTCAAGCAGGCCATGAAGAACGACATCAAGGTCGTCACGTACGACTCCGACACCAACCCCGGATGCCGTGACGTCTTCGTGTCGCAGTCAAGCGCCGAGGCGCTCGGCCGCACCCAGGTGGAGCTCCTCGGCAAGCAGCTCGACTACAAGGGTGACATCGCGATCCTCTCCGCCGCCCAGACCGCGACGAACCAGAACACCTGGATCGGCTACATGAAGAAGGAGCTGAAGAAGCCCAAGTACAAGAACATGAAGCTGGTCAAGACGGCCTACGGCAACGACGACGCCCAGCAGTCCTTCCAGCAGACCCAGGGACTGTTGCAGGAGCACCCGAAGCTGGCGGGGATCATCTCGCCGACGACGGTCGGCATCAAGGCGGCCGCCCAGTACCTTTCGGGATCGAAGTACAAGGGCAAGGTGAAGCTCACCGGCCTCGGCACGCCCAACGACATGCGCCAGTACGTGAAGAACGGCACCGTCGAAGGCTTCGAACTGTGGGACCCGGCCAAGCTCGGCGCGCTCGCCGCCCATGCCGCCGTCGCCCTGAAGTCCGGCCAGATCACGGGTAAGAAGGGTGAGAAGTTCGAGGCGGGCGACCTCGGCAGCTTCACCATCGGTGACAAGGGCGTCGTCGATCTCGGCGAACCGACCGTTTTCGACAAGAAGAACATCGACCAGTACAAATTCTGAGGGGATCGCACGCGGCGCCGCACAAGGCGCCGCACGAGCAGAGGAACAAGGGGACGCATGGTCGGCATCAAAGACGTGGCGAAGCACGCCGGTGTGTCGGTGGGCACGGTGTCGAACGTGATCAACCGTCCGGACGTGGTCTCCGAAGAGACCCGCCACCGGGTGCGGTCCGTGATCGAACGGCTCGGCTACGTCCGCAGCGAGTCGGCGCGGCAGCTGCGCGCGGGCCAGAGCCGCATCATGGCGCTCCTTGTGCTCGACATGGGCAACCCCTTCTTCGTGGACGTCGCGCGCGGTGCCGAGCGTGCCGCGCGCGACGCCGGGCTCCGCGTCATGATGTGCAACAGCGGGCAGAGCCCCTCCGAAGAGGCCGAATATCTGTCGCTTTTCGCGGAACAGCGGGTACGTGGCGTTCTGCTGACCCCGGCCGATGCGACGGGGCGCAACATCGAGGCGTTCCGCAGACACGCCATCCCGTTCGTCCTGGTCGACCGGGTCGCCGAAGGCGCCACCGAGTGCTCCGTCTCCGTGGACGACGTCCTCGGCGGAGCGCTCGCCGTGCGCCATCTCGTCGACGCCGGGCACCGCAGCATCGCGTACGTGAGCGGCCCGCCCGGACTCAACCAGGTCAAGGACCGCAGGCAGGGAGCGCTGCAGGCCCTCGCCGAGGCCGGACTGCCGGCGTCGGCGCTGCGGGAACTGCCCACCGAACGCCTCGACGTGGCCGCGGGACGCGACGCGGGCGCCCGCGTCCTGGGTCTCGCCGAGCGGCCGACCGCCGTCTTCTGCGCCAACGACCTGCTCGCCCTCGGGGTGCTCCAGGCGATGTACGCGGCCGGGGTCAGCGTGCCCGAGGACATCGCCATCGTCGGCTACGACGACATCGAGTTCGCCGCCGCGGCCGTCGTCCCGCTCACCTCGGTGCGTCAGCCCGCCGTCAAGATGGGCGCGATGGCCGCGGAACTCCTCCTGGAGGAGTCCGAGTCGGACGCCGACTCCGAAGAACACGATCACCGGCGCGTGGTGCTCCAGCCGGAGCTCGTGGTGCGGCGCTCCAGCCTGGCGCCCCGCTGAACGCTCCCGCGGCGGGTGTGCTGAACTGGGGCGAAGTGTCCCGTTCCGTATGCGCCCACGTCCAGGAGCCCTCTTGACCGCCACCGCCTCCTACCGTCAGCCCGGCGTCGTCCTCACCGACCACCGCTTCTCCGTTCCCCTCGACCACGACGACCCGGCGGGGGAGCGGATCGAGGTCTTCGCCCGCGAGGCCGTGGCGAGCGCGCACGGGGACGCCGCGGACCTGCCGTGGCTGGTGTATCTGCAGGGCGGCCCGGGATGCGGGGCCAACCGGTTCGCGGGCAAGGAGGCGTGGCTCGGCCGGGCGCTGCAGGACTTCAGGGTGCTGCTTCTCGACCAGCGCGGAACGGGCAGCTCCACTCCGGCCACGCGCCAGACGCTTCCGCTGCGCGGCGGCCCCAGCGAACAGGCCGACTACCTCGCGCACTTCCGCGCCGACTCCATCGTCCGCGACTGCGAGCTGATCCGCCGCGAGCTGACAGGCGGCGCCCCTTGGACCGTCCTCGGCCAGAGCTTCGGCGGCTTCTGCGCGACCCACTACCTGTCGGCGGCCCCCGAAGGCCTGCACACCGCCCTCATCACCGGCGGCCTGCCCGCGCTCGACGGCCACGCGGACGACGTCTACCGCGCCGCCTACCCGCGCATGGAGCGCAAGACCGCCGCCCACTACGCCCGCTACCCCCAGGACGTCGCGCGCGCCCGCCGCATCGCCGCCCACCTCGCCGAGCACGAGCCGGTCCTGAACGGCGGCTACCGCCTCACCGTCGAGGCGTTCCAGTCCCTCGGCATGCTGCTCGGCTCGAAGGACGGCAGCCACCGCCTGCACTACCTCATCGAGGACGCCTTCGTACGGACCCCGGCGGGGTTCGAGCTCTCCGACGCGTTCCAGGAAGACGTACAAGCCAACCTGTCGCTCGCTACCCGTCCGCTCTTCGCGCTGATGCACGAGACGATCTACGGCCAGGGCGAGCGGCCCACCGACTGGTCGGCCGAGCGGCTGCGCGGCGAGTTCCCGCAGTTCGACCCCGGCAAGACACTCGCCGGGGACGCGCCGCTCCTTTTCACCGGGGAAGCCGTCCAGCGCTGGCAGTTCGACTGCGACCCGGCCCTGCGGCCCCTGCGCGAGACCGCTGAACTCTTTGCCGCACGTACCGATTGGGCGCCCCTGTACGACACGGCACGCCTCGCCGCGAACGAGGTGCCCGCCGCCGCTGCGATCTACCACGACGACCTGTACGTGGACACCGAGCACTCCCTGCGGACCGCTCGCTCCATCCGTGGCCTGCGGACCTGGGTCACCGACGAGTACGAGCACGACGGACTGCGGGTGGGTTCGCCGCGCGTCCTTGACCGGCTTCTCGCGCTCGCCCGGGGCGAGGCCTGAGCTCACCCCCGCCTGAGCTCACCCCGCCTGGGGGCCCCGCGGAGCTAGGCTGCGGGCATGACAGAGCCGTCGCATGTGAACGACCAGCTCACACCCATGCCCGAGGACTGGCAGCGCGCCCTCGCCGTCGTCGCCCACCCCGACGACCTGGAGTACGGCTGCTCGGCCGCGATCGCCGGTTGGACGGACGGCGGTCGCGAGGTCGCCTATCTCCTGGCCAGCCGCGGTGAGGCGGGCATCGACACCCTCGACCCCGCCACCTGCGGGCCGCTGCGCGAGCGGGAGCAGCGCGCGAGCGCGGCGGTCGTCGGTGTGTCGACGGTGGAGTTCCTCGACCACAAGGACGGCGTGATCGAGTACGGGACGGTCCTGCGCCGCGACATCGCCGCCGCGGTCCGCAGGCACCGCCCCGAGCTCGTGATCACGCTCAACCACCGCGACACCTGGGGCGGCGTCGCCTGGAACACCCCGGACCACGTGGCCGTCGGCCGCGCCACCCTGGACGCGGTGGCGGACGCGGGCAACCGCTGGATCTTCCCCGAGCTGATCGAGGAGGACGGGCTCGAGCCCTGGGCCGGTGTGCGCTGGGTGGCCGTCGCCGGTTCCTCGTCGCCCACGCACGCGGCGGACGCGACGGCCGGGCTCGAGCGTTCCGTGCGCTCGCTCCTCGAACACCGCACGTACATCGAGGTGTTGACGCAGGAGGACCCCGAGAAGTACTGCCGCGAGTTCCTCACTGGCAACGCGGAGCGGGTCGCGCCGCGCTTCGGCGGTAAGCCCGCGGTGCCCTTCGAGGTCTTCAGCCGCTGAGCAGCTGCCGCTACGCTGACGGCCCGTCATCTAACTGACGGGCCGTCAGAAGCGTAGGCAGGAGCTGGTCCTGGATGATCGACACCATCGGCACGGACATCCCGGTGGGTGAGGAACGGCTGCGCCTCGACATCGAGGACGGCATCGGCGTCCTCACCCTCTGCTGTCCGCGCAAGCTCAACGCGTGGAGTTGGGAATCCACGCGCCAGCTTGGCATCTTCGCCGACCGGATCCGCTTCGACGACTCGATCAGAGTGGTGCTGCTGCGGGCCGAGGGGCGGGCGTTCTGCGCCGGGATCGACGTCACCGCGAGCGACAGCGTTGCGATCGGCGGACGTTCGGGATCGGAGCGCACCCGAAATTACTACGAGGGTCTGCGCTGGGTCCACGAACGTTTCCGCGCCTTCGCGGGCCTTCCGCAGCCGATCGTCGCCGCCGTGCAGGGATACTGCCTGGGCTTCGGTTTCGAGCTGGCGCTGATGGCGGACGTGCGGATCGCTTCCGACGACGCGGTGTTCGCGCTGCCGGAGGCGCAGATCGGCGTCGCGGTGGACGCGGGCGGCGATCTGCGCATCGCGCGCGACGCGGGCGCGGGCTGGGCCAAGCTGCTTTCGCTCACCGGGCGCCGCATCGACGCGGCCACGGCCGAGCGGCTGCGTCTTGTCCAACTCGTCACCCCAGTCGATGAGGTGACGAAGACGGCGCGCGAAGTCGCCGCGGAGATCGCGGCGAACGGCCCGCTGGCCGTCCAGGGCATCAAACGGGCCATCGACGCGTACGCGGACGCGGGGATGGACGCCGCCCTCGACCGGGTCGCGATGAACGCGGCGATCACGCTGACGTCGGAGGACTCGCGTGCGGGGTACGCGGCGAAGCGGGAGCGGCGGGCGGCGACGTTCGAGGGTAAGTAGCCCTGCCCTGACCTGCCTTGCTCATGGGGACGGCTGACCTTTGAAAGATCCTCGCCCCATCTGCTCGCGCACCGTCACCACTTCCGGGCTCACCAGACCCCGCCGCTGCCAGTTCGCGCCGTCGACCACCAAGGTGTGCCCGGTGATGAAACGGGCGTAGGGCGAGGCGAGAAAGGTCGCGGCCCAGCCCAGTTCGCGCGGGGCGCCGACACGGAGGGCGGGCTGGCGAGCGCCCAACTGCCCTGCCTGCGCAGCTTGCACGGGTACTGCCCGGTCCAGATTGCCGCGGATGTCGTCGGTCATGTCCTCGTGCGGCATCAGTCCCGGCACCAGGCCGTTGACCTGGATCCCGTACGGACCCCACTCCACCGCCAGGCTCTCGACAAGGCTCTGCACGCCCGCCTTCGCCGCCGCGCTGTGTGCGAAGCCGGGGCCGCCCGTCCACGCGTACGACGCACCGATGTTGATGACGGAGCCGGGTGAGCCCGCCGCGAGATGGCGGCGGGCGAACTCGCGCGTCATGAAGAACGTCCCGGTCAGGGTGATGTCCACGACCGCTCGCCACGCGTTCGGAGACATGTCCTCGGCCGGTACGGGGAAGTTCGCCGCCGCGTTGTTGACCAGGACGCCCGGCAGGCCGAACGCGTCCTGCGCCGCGTCGAAGACCTCGGCGACGCGCTCGGGATCCCGGATGTCGCACGCCACCGTCGCCACCCGCCCACCGAGGCCTGTGAGTTCGTCCCGCGCCGCCTTCAGCCGCTCCTCCTTGCGGCTCGCGATCACCAGATCGGCGCCGAGCCGCGCGAACTCCGCGGCGATCGCCTTGCCCAGGCCTGTACCGCCACCGGTCACGAGAGCGACCGCCCCGTCGTACGTCCCCTCCGGCAAGGCGCTCGTGCCCGCCGGGGCGGGAGCCGGAAGCCCCGACAGGGCCCCTTCGTTCGTATCGTCCGTCATGGCCGCATCGATATCGCGGAACGCCTCAAAGTGCCATGCCCTCAAGGGGCTTCGGGGGTACGGCGGCGGCGCCTCGGGTCGGCCAGGGCGCAGATGCTCGGCGGTGCGGAAGGGCATCGTCCGTGTGCGGTGGCTGGCGAGGTCGGCCGCCTAGCGTTCCCAGCGACCGGAGAGCCGGCCTCCGGCCGGCGGACTCCAGGCGAGTACCCCCATTCGATACGTCTCGCAGACGCGTGAGCAGCTGACCGGCGCGATCGAAGAGTTCCGTATCGCCGGGATCACTCAGGGGGTGATCCGCGCGGACGTGCCCTCGTCCGACATCCTGGCTGCTCGACCTCCTGATGGACGGTGTCACCCGCCCGGGAAGGAGTGGGGATTGACAAATGCGCTTGCTGATTCTGCAATGGAGTCATGAAGGCGACCGAAGGCACCAAGACCGCGACAGGCACTGAAGCCACCACCGAGCCCGACGGCGTGGAAGGCGTGGAAGGCGTGCAAGGCGACGAGGGTGACGCGGCCATGAGTGGCGTCCTTGCCGAAGTGGGCCCCCGCCTGCGCCGCATCCGCAAGGAGCGCGGCGCGACGCTCGCGGGCCTCGCCGCCGCCACCGGTATCTCCGTGAGCACCCTCTCGCGCCTGGAGTCAGGACACCGCAAGCCCAGCCTCGAACTCCTGCTCCCCATCGCCCGCGCCCACCAGGTCGCCCTGGACGAGCTCGTCGGCGCCCCGCCCGTCGGCGACCCCCGGGTGCGGGCCAAGCCGATCGTCCGCAACGGCCGCACGATGGTCCCGCTGACCCGGCAGCCCGGCGGCCTCCAGGCGTACAAGGTGGTCGAGCCGACGCGCTCCGTCGACCCCGATCCGCAGACCCATGAGGGGTACGAGTGGCTGTACGTCCTGTCCGGGCGGCTGCGGCTCGTGCTCGCCGACCATGACGTGATCCTCACGGCGGGCGAGGCCGCGGAGTTCGACACGCGCCTTCCGCACTGGTTCGGGTCCACGGGGGAGGGGCCCGCGGAGTTCCTCAGCCTGTTCGGGCCGCAGGGAGAACGGATGCACGTACGGGCGCGGCCCACCCAGCGGCCCACTCAGTAGTCCGCTCAGCAGTCCGCCCAGGAGAAGCCCGAAGCGGACTGACGAGACGGTTCCCCTGTCCGCAAGCGACCGCTTAGTATGCGACGGAGCCCGGTCTACGAAAGCCCCGTGGAGGCCCCGCATGCAGGCATGGCAAGTGCACCAGAACGGCGAGCCGAGCGCGGTGATGCGCCTCGAAGAGGTGGACCGGCCGGTGCCGGGCGAGGGGCAACTGCTCCTCAAGGTCCGCGCCGCGAACATCAACTTTCCCGACGCGCTGCTCTGCCGCGGGCAGTACCAGGTCACGCCGCCGCTGCCGTTCACGCCCGGAGTGGAGATCTGTGGCGAGACCGAGGACGGGCGGCGCGTGATCGCCAACCCCGCTCTGCCGTACGGCGGATTCGCCGAGTACGCGATCGCGGACGCGGCAGCCGTACTGCCCGCGCCCGACGCCCTGGACGACGCGGAAGCCGCCGCGCTGCACATCGGCTACCAGACCGGCTGGTTCGGCCTGCACCGCCGCGCGCACCTCCAGGAGGGCGAGACCCTCCTGGTGCACGCGGCGGCCGGCGGCGTCGGCACCGCCGCCGTCCAGCTCGGCAAGGCGGCGGGCGCCAAGGTCATCGGTGTCGTCGGCGGCGCAGCGAAGGCCGAGGTCGCGCGCGAACTCGGCTGCGACGTGGTCATCGACCGGCGTACGGAGAACGTCATCGGCGCCGTCAAGGAAGCAACCGGCGGCCGTGGCGCCGATGTCATCTATGACCCCGTCGGCGGCGACGCGTACCTCCAGTCGACCAAGTGCGTCGCCTTCGAGGGGCGGATCGTCGTCGTCGGCTTCGCGAGCGGTGTCATCCCCACGCCCGGCCTCAACCACGCCCTGGTGAAGAACTACTCGGTCGTCGGCCTGCACTGGGGCCTGTACAACGCCAAGGACCCGCAGGCGATCCTCCGCTGCCACGAGGAGCTCACCCAGCTCGCGGCGAAGGGGGCGATCAAGCCGCTCATCAGCGAGCGCGTGCCGTTGAGCGACGCCGCTGCCGCTGTCCAGCGTGTCGCCGACGGTGTCACCACGGGGCGGGTGGCCGTACTCCCCGAGGGAGGCGACGTATGACGGATGCCATGACGGATGCCGCCGAACTGCGCCGTCGCACCAAGGAGTTCCTCGTCGCGCATCCACCCGCGACGACCGAACGCGCGGTGTTCCTCAAAGCACGCTTCGACGCCGGACTCGCATGGGTGCACTACCCGCAGGGGCTCGGCGGGCTCGGCGCCCCGCGCTCCCTGCAAGCTGTCGTGGACGCCGAGTTGGAGGCCGCGGGCGCGCCCGACAACGACCCGCGCCGCATCGGGATCGGCCTGGGCATGGCGGCGCCGACCATCCTGCGCTTCGGCACCGAGGAGCAGAAGCGCAGCTTCCTGCGTCCGCTGTGGGTCGGCGACGAGGTGTGGTGCCAGCTCTTCAGCGAGCCGGGCGCCGGATCCGACCTCGCGGCGCTCGGAACCCGCGCCGTCCGTGACGGCGACGCCTGGGTGGTCAACGGGCAGAAGGTGTGGACGTCCGGCGCGCATGCCGCCCGCTGGGCCATCCTCATCGCCCGCACCGATCCGGATGTGCCCAAGCACCGCGGCATCACCTACTTCGTCTGCGACATGACCGACCCCGGCGTCGAGGTGCGCCCGCTGCGGCAGATCACCGGCGAGGCCGAGTTCAACGAGGTCTTCCTCACCGACGTACACATCCCGGACGCGCACCGTCTCGGTGAGATCGGCGACGGCTGGAAGGTCGCGCAGACCACCCTCATGAACGAGCGCGTCTCCATCGGCGGCTCCCGCATCCCGCGTGAGGGCGGCATGATCGGCCCGGTGGTCGAGGCCTGGCGCGAGCGCCCCGAGCTGCGCACGCACGACCTGCACCAGCGGCTCCTCAAGCTGTGGGTCGAGGCCGAGGTCGCCCGGGTCACCGGGGAGCGACTTCGCCAGCAGCTCGTCGCGGGGCATCCGGGTCCTGAAGGTTCGGGCATGAAGCTCGGGTTCGCGCGTCTGAACCAGGAGATCAGCGGCCTGGAGGTGGAACTCCTCGGCGAGGAAGGGCTGTTGTACGAGGACTGGACGATGCGGCGCCCCGAAAAGGTCGACTTCGTCGGTCGTGACGCGGGCTACCGCTATCTGCGGGCCAAGGGCAACAGCATCGAGGGCGGCACCAGCGAAGTGCTGCTCAACATCGTCGCCGAGCGCGTCCTCGGACTGCCCTCCGAGCCGCGCACCGACAAGGACGTCGCGTGGAAGGACCTCGCCCGATGAGCACGCCGCCAACGCCGCCAATGCTGCCAACGCCGTCATCACAGCCATCACAGAGCTCGCAGCGCGACCTGCTGTACTCCGAGGACGAAGAAGCGCTGCGCTCGGTGGTGCGTGGTCTGCTCGCCGACCACTGCGACGCCACCGCCGTCATCACCCGCACCGAGTCCGCCGAGCCGCACGACCGTGAGCTGTGGAAGGCGCTCGCGGACGGTATGGGTCTCGCCGGTCTGCTCGTGCCCGAAGAGCTCGGCGGGCAAGGGGCCACGCACCGCGAAGTAGCAGTCGTCCTCGAGGAGTTGGGCCGCGCGGTCGCGCCCGTGCCCTATCTGACCAGTGCCGTCATCGCGACCGAGGCGCTCCTGGCCTGCGACAGCGACGCGGCGAGGGAGCTCCTGGGCGCGCTCGCGTCGGGACGCAGGATCGGCGTGCTCACCGTGCCGCTTGCCACCGCTCCGGGCGGCACCCTGCCCGACGTACGCGCGGAGGGCGAGGTCCTGCACGGCAGTGTCACCGGTGTCGCCGACGCCGTCGCCGCCGATGTGCTCCTCGTGCCGACGAACGCCGGGCTCTTCGCGGTGGACGCGGGCCTGGACGGCGTGACCATCGCGCCGCAGATCTCGCTCGACCTCACGCGGCCACTCGCCACGGTCACCTTCGAAGGGGCACGCGCGCGCGTGGTCGGTGCGGAATCCGGACCTGCCGTACGGCGGGGACTGCGTGCGGGAGCCGGGCTCCTGGCCTCCGAGCAACTGGGCCTCGCCGACTGGTGCTTGACCGAGACCGTCCGCCACTCGAAGGAACGGCATCAGTTCAACCGGCCCGTCGGCTCCTTCCAGGCGCTCAAGCACCGGCTGGCCCAGCTCTGGCTGGAGGTGGTCAACATGCGGGCCGCCGCCCGCAACGCGGCCGACACTCTCGCCACGGGCAGCGAGGACGCGGATGTCGCGGCGGCTCTCGCGCAGGCGTACGCGTCGCCCGCCACGGTGCACATCGCCGAGGAGGCTCTCCAGCTGCACGGCGGGATCGGCATGACCTGGGAGCACCCCGTCCACCTCTACCTCAAGCGGGCCAAGGCCGACTCGATCGCGCTCGGAACGGTGGGGCGACACCGGGAGGAGCTGGCCGCACTGGTGAACCTGCCCGCGCCCTGATCCCGGCCCGCCTCGCGTCCTGACCCCGACGACGGCCTGGTCACCGTGATCCACCCGGTACGGCCCGCACGTTTTACCCACCCATTACGTCAGGCATAATTGCGAATCGTTCGCAATAACGTTTGATCTTCAGTAGGGGTGTGGAGCATGAGGGCCCGATTGATACGGGGTACGGGCGCGGTGGCGGCGGCCGCCTCACTGGCGGTCGCCGCTTCGGCCTGTTCGGCGCCGGGTGACGGCAAGGGCGCGGGCGGTGCCAAGGACTCCGCGGTCGTCGGCATCGCGTACGAACCGGACACCCTGAGCCCGCTCCTCGGCTACGGCAAGGACGGCAACTCCAAGATCTTCGACGGTCTGCTCACACACGACGCCGACATGAAGCTCAAGCCCGCGCTCGCCGCCGGGCTCCCCAAGGTCGGCGACGACGGCAAGACCTACACGTTCAAGCTGCGCGAAGGCGTCAAGTTCAGCGACGGGAAGCCCTTCACGTCCAAGGACGTCGTCTTCACCTACGAGACGATCCTCGACAAGAAGACGAACAACGCCGCCAAGACCGAGCTCGACGCCGTCAGAGACGTCGAGGCGAAGGGCGACGACACCGTCGTCTTCCACCTCAAGTACCCCTACGCGCCGTTCGCCGAGCGCACCGTCCTGCCGATCGCGCCCGAGCACATAGCGGGCAAGCAGGACGTGAACACCGGTGAGTTCACCACCAAGCCGGTCGGCACGGGCCCGTACAAGCTCGTGAAGTGGTCCAAGGGCGAGAAGCTCACCTTCAAGGCCAACCCCGGCTACTGGGGCGGGGCTCCGAAGGTCAAGAACTTCACCATGGCGATCATCAAGGACGACGACATCCGGGCCACGCGGCTCGACGCCGGTGAGCTCGACGGCGCGATCCTGCCGCCCAACCTCGCGAAGAAGTACAAGAACGACAGCAGCAAGGCCTCGTACGCCGCCAAGACCTTCGACTACCGCGTGGTGACCCTGCCCACCGGAAACAAGGTCACGGGCGACACCGACGTCCGGCGCGCGCTCGACACCGGCGTCGACCGCAAGGCCATGGTCGACTCGATCCTGGACGGTGCGGGCAAGGAGGCCTACGGGCCCGTCCCGACCGACAGCCCGTGGTTCACGAAGGGCACCGAGCGGGGGCACGACCTCGCCGCGGCCAAGAAGATCCTGGACAAGGCGGGCTGGAAGCCGGGCAAGGGCGGCGTCCGCGAGAAGGACGGCGTCCAGGCCGCGTTCCCCCTCTGGTACCTCTCCGGCGACAAGCTCCGCCAGGACCACGCGCTCGCCTACGCATCCGACGCCAAGAAGCTCGGCATCAAGGTCGAGGTGCAGGCCGGTACGTGGGAGGTCATCCAGCCGCGCATGCCCAAGGACGCGGTCCTCGCGGGCGGCGGCTCCCCGGCGGACCCGGACTTCGACCAGTACACGCTCCTGAAGTCCTCACTCGCCGGTGACGGCTTCAACAACATGGCCCACTACGACAACGCCAAGGTCGACAAGGCGCTCGACGAGGCCCGCGAGAGCGGTGACCACGCCGAGCGGCAGGCCGCGTACGACACCGTCCAGCGCGAGCTCGTGAAGAACCCGGGCTACACCTTCCTCACCCACATCGACCACCTCTACGTGGTCGACAAGCGCTTCGGCGACCTGACCACCCAGACCGAGCCGCACGACCACGGCCTCGCGTCCGGGCCGTGGTGGAACGTCGAGGACTGGCAGCCGACGAAGTGAGATCCGCGCTCCACAAGCTCCCCTGGGGGCCGATGGCGCGCATGACGGGACGGCGGGCCCTGTTCGCCGTCCCGGTCCTGCTCGCCGTGACCTTCGGCGTCTTCGCGATCGCCGCCGCGTCCCCCTTCGACCCCGTCAAGGCGTACGCGGGCACGGCCGGACTCACCGCGTCGCAGGAGAACCTCGATCAGCTGCGCGCCAACCTCGGCGTCGACCAGCCGCTCGTGCAGCGCTGGTGGCACTGGCTGACATCGGCTCTGAGCGGCGACCTCGGCGACTCGAGCACCCTGCGCCAGCCCGTCTCCGACGTCATCGGTGAACGCATCGGCTGGTCCGTGCTGCTCGCCGTCACCGCGTTCCCGCTCGCCATCCTCGTCGGCACCACGCTCGGCGTCCTGGCCGCGCGCCGCCCCGGCGGCTGGCTCGACCGCGCCGTGACCTCGCTCGCGTACACGCTCGAAGCGGCGCCGCCCTTCTGGGTCGGCCTGCTCGCCGTCTGGCTCTTCGCCCTGAAGCTGGGGGTGCTGCCATCGGGCGGGCTCACGGACACCGCGAGTTCGGCCGTCACTGCCGGACAGGTCGCGAGTCATCTCGTGCTGCCCGCCGGTGTCCTCGCGATCTCGCAGCTTCCGTGGTTCGTGCTCTACGTACGCCAAGGAGTCGGCGACGCACTCGGTGACGACCCCGTCCGTGGCGCACGCGCGCGTGGCCTCGCCGAACGGACCGTGCTCCTGGGACACGCCCTGCGCTCGGGCATGCTGCCGGTACTCACTCTGATCGGCTCGCGCGTGCCCGAACTGATCACCGGGGCGCTCCTGGTGGAGACCGTCTTCAGCTGGCCCGGCATCGCTGCGGCCACCGTGTCGGCGGCGACCGCCGTGGACTTCCCGCTGCTCGCCGCGCTCACCGTACTCGCCACGGTGGCGGTGCTCCTCGGCAACCTCCTCGCCGACCTGCTGTACGGCCTCGCCGACCCGAGGGTGGGATTCGATGGCTGAGACGACGACGTGGCGCGCCTCCTCGGGCGGCGCCTCCCAAACTCGCTCCACGCGCGCGTGGCGGGTGCGTTCATCGGCAGTGATCGTCGCGGTCATCGTGCTCGCCGTGCTCCTCGTACCGCCGCTCGTGAACCTCGACGAACAGGCCGTGAACCTCGCGGCCAAGCTTCAACCACCCTCCTGGGAGCACCCCTTCGGCACCGACGACGTAGGGCGCGATCTGCTCCTGCGCTGCGTGTACGGGCTGCGGGTCTCGTTGCTCGTGGGTGTGGTGGCGGCGGTCGTGGCGACCGTCATCGGTACGGCCGTCGGCGCGCTCGCCGCCGCGTCGGGCGGCTGGGTGGACCGGGTCGTGATGCGGCTCGTGGACGTCTTCTCGTCCGTACCGCACCTCCTTCTCGGCATCTTCATCGTGGCGATGTTCCGGCCCGGCGTGTGGCCGGTGGTGGTCTCCGTCGCGCTCACGCACTGGCTGTCCACGGCCCGCATCGTGCGCGCCGAGGTCCTGTCGCTGCGCTCGCGTCCGTACGTCGACGCGGCCATCTCCGGCGGCGCGTCCCGCATGCGCGTCACCGTGCGCCATCTGCTGCCCGGCGTCCTTCCGCAGGCCGGACTCGCCGCCGTCCTGATGGTGCCGCACGCCATCTGGCACGAGTCCGCGCTGTCCTTCCTGGGCCTCGGCCTCCCCACCCACCAGGCGAGCCTGGGCACCCTCGTGCAGAGCGCGCGCGGCTCGCTCCTCGCCGGGGACTGGTGGCCGACGCTCTTCCCCGGCCTGTTCATCATCGTGCCCACCCTGGCGATCGCGGGCCTCGCGGGCGCCTGGCGGGAACGGATCAATCCCCGGCGCCGATCGGAGCTGATGCTGTGACCGAGCCCGTCACCAACCCGTCCCTTCCGGCCCCGGTGCTTTCCGTACGTGGGCTCTCCGTACGGTTCCGCATGCGCGGCGGCGCCTTCGTGTCCGCCGTCACCGACGCCCACTTCGACCTGGCGGCGGGGGAGTGCCTGGCCCTCGTCGGCGAGAGCGGCTGCGGCAAGTCCGTGCTCGCCTCCGCGCTGCTCGGGCTCCTTCCGCGGAACGCGGAGACGGCCGGGTCCGCGCTCATCGGCGACGTGGACCTGCCGACCGCCGACGAACGCACCCTGGCCCGCACGGTCCGGGGGCGCCGCGTCGGTCTCGTACCGCAGAGCCCGGCCGCGCACCTGACGCCGGTACGGACGGTCCGTGCCCAGCTGGAGGAGACCCTGCGGGAGCTGACGGGCGTACGCCGCCCGCAGCTGCGGAGTTCCGCCGAGGCCGCCGCCGAGCGTGCCGCGTTCCCCGCCGGGCACCTGGACCGCTACCCGCACGAGCTCTCCGGCGGCCTCGCCCAGCGCGCCGCCACCGCGCTCGCGCTCATCGGCGACGCGCCGCTGCTGCTCGCCGACGAGCCGACGACGGGCCTCGACCGTGACCTCGTCGACCGCACGGTGGACGAACTGCGACGGCACGTCGGCGACGACCGTGCGCTGCTCCTGATCACCCACGATCTGGCCGCCGCCGAACGCATCGCGGACCGTGTCGCCGTGATGTACGCCGGGCGTATCGTCGAGATCGCCGCCGCCGAGGACTTCTTCGGCACCCCCGGACCCCGGCACCCCTACGCGCGCGGCCTCCTGAACGCCCTCCCGGAGCGGGAGTTCACGCCAATCCCCGGCATGCCGCCCGAACTCTCCGCGCTGCCATCGGGATGCGCGTTCGCGGCACGCTGCCCCAGGGCGGACGAGGCCTGCGAAGCCGTGCCGGAGAACGCGGGCGGCGTCGCCTGCCACCACCCCGACCCGGCGGCCGTGCTGGAGGCGCCCCGTGCTTGAACTCCGTTCCATCACCGCCGGATACGACCGCCGCGCCCCCGTCATGCGAGGAGTGGACCTCACGCTCGCGCCCGGCGCCTCCGTCGGCCTCCTCGGGCCCAGCGGCTGCGGCAAGTCGACCCTCGCCCGGGTCGCCGCGCTGCTCCACAAGCCCGACGCGGGCCGCGTCATCATCGACGGAGAGCCCGCGCGCGGCTGGCGCCACCGTGCTCCCCGCGCCCAGCGCACCGCCTTCGGTGTCGTCTTCCAGCAACCCCGCCTGTCCGCCGACCCGCGCCTCACCCTCACGAACCTCATCGCCGAACCGCTCCGGGCGGCCGGGCGCGGGAGTGAGGCCGCCGATCGGACAAGGGAGTTGGCGGCCACGGTCGGACTCGGCGACGACCTCCTGGGTCGCAGGCCGCACGAGGTGAGCGACGGCCAGTTGCAGCGCGCCTGCCTGGCCCGCGCCCTGGTGCTCCGGCCGCGCTGGCTGATCTGCGACGAGATGACGGCGATGCTGGACGCCTCGACGACGGCGGCACTCGTGCACGCCGTGGAGGCGTATCGGCGGGAGAGCGGCGCGGGGCTGCTCGCCGTCGGGCACGACCGGGTACTCCTGGAGCGCTGGTGCGAACGGACCGTCCATTGGAGCGATCTTGTCGCCGATGAGAACGTGGTCCGAGGTGCCGCTGGACGGGCGTGAGGCGGCGCGCGTCTTCCGGAGTTAACGCGGAGCGTCGAAAGTGCCAACTCCGTTCTGCAAGGGGTTTCTTGACGCGGGCATGGCCTCATACTCACTGAGGCCCGCCCGTCGTCCCCTCGCCCTTTCCGGGAGTCTCAGTGGCACTCGTCACCCGTCGTAGAGCCCTCACCATCGGTGCCGCACTCGCCGGCACCGCCGCCGTCCCCGCGTACGCCCAGGCGAGCGAGCGCGGACACGGCCCCCGTCCCCTCGTCCGCGCCCACGCGCACAACGACTACGACCACCCCCGGCCCCTGTTCGACGCGCTCGACCACCGCTTCGGCAGTGTCGAGGCCGACATCTACCTCGTCGACGGACAGCTCCTGGTCGCGCACGACCCGGTCGACCTCGACCCCACCCGCACCCTCGAATCGCTCTACCTGGACCCCCTGGCCGCCCGCGTGCGCGCCAACCGCGGCTCCGTGTACCGGGGTTACCACCGCACCCCCTTTCAGCTCCTGATCGACATCAAGACCGAGGGCGCCGCGACGTACCTCGAACTCGACCGCCACCTCCGCCGCTACCGGCACCTGTTCACCACGTACTCCCACGGCAAGGTGCGCCGTGGCCCCGTGACGGCGGTGATATCCGGCGACCGGGCGGCCCGTGCGCCGATGGAGGCCCAGCGCGTGCGCCGCGCCTTCTACGACGGCCGCCTCGCCGACCTCGGCAGCGCGGCGCCCGCCTCGCTCATCCCACTTATCAGCGACAACTGGACGCTCAACTTCAGCTGGCAGGGTGTCGGCGCGATTCCCGCCGCCGAACGCGACAAGCTGCGCGGCATCGTCTCGGCCGCCCACAAGCGCGGGCAGCGCGTCCGTTTCTGGGCGACGCCCGACCTGGCGGGCCCGGCACGCGACGCGGTGTGGGGCGAGCTCCTCGCCGCCGGTGTCGACCACTTGAACACGGACGACCTCGCGGGTCTCGAGGCCTTCCTCGAAGCCCACGGACAGTAACCCCCGGCCTGCTTGAAGCAACGCCCCGGCACATACCACCCGTTCGGAGGACATGCCGGTCGCCCGGACGGTCCCTCCGCTGCGCCACACTCGGCCCAGAGCCGCGGTGCCGACGTGGCGGAGGAGGTTGTCCCCATGGCCATTTCGGTCTCTGTGGTGCTGCTGCTTGTGATCCTGGCGGTGGTCTTTCTGCGCAACGGCGCACTGAAGTTCTCGCACGCCCTGGTCTGTGCGCTGCTCGGCTTCTATCTGGCGAGTTCGAGCATGGCGCCGACCATCCACAACGGGGTCACGGCCGCCGCGGACATCGTCAGCGGCTTGCAGCCGTGATTGTTCAGCCATGATCATTGCGTGTTCATGAACAACTGTCACCTTTCCATGGACACTTCAAGGACCTGGCCCTAGCTTCGGCGCATGCCGCGTCGCAGAACCCTCAGCAGAACCTTCAGGAATGCCCTCGCCCTGACCGCGCTCACGGTCTTCGCCGCGTCCTTCGCGTATCCCGCCCAGGCGGACGACATACCGAAGGCGCCGGGGCACAGACTCGTCGACCAGTACTCCGGCGGGCCCGTGGACGCTCGCCCCCTACCCGGCGAGCAGCCGCCCCAGCACCCGTACCTCGCGGCCAACGGCCGCAGCGGGATGCACGCGGACGCGGCGGGCAGCGGAACGTACCCCTGGAACGGGCCACTGGGGAAGAAGCCGCAGGTCAGCAGCGAGAAGATGGCGGCGCTCGGCGGTGAGTGCGCCACCGTCACCTTCGACAAGGACGGCCGCATCGTCACCGTCTGCGGCACGTTCACCGGCTTCCTGGTCAAGCTGCTCGACCCGGACACGCTGACGACGCTCGCGGAGTACAAGCTGCCGCAGCGCCCCTCCACCGTCGAGGCCATCACGCGCCTCGACTTCTCGAAGATCTTCAAGGACACCTCGGGCGGCGCCTACTCGTATCTCGACAACGAGGACCGGCTCGTCCTCGCCGACTCCCGGCAGCACATCGTCCGGCTCGCGCACGAGCAGGCGGCGGACGGCAGTTGGCGGTTCGTCGTCGACAAGGACTGGGATCTGACGGCGCACGTCCCGCACGACTGCGTTACCTGGTCAAATCTCTATCCGAGTGGCGAATGTGACCCGGTCACCTCGGTGATGCCCGACTGGGAAGGCCGTATCTGGTGGGTGACCCGGCAGGGGCGCGTCGGCACGGTGGACCCCAAGTCCGGTGACACCCAATCCATCCGGCTCGACGGCGAGGAGATCCAGAACTCGTTCTCCGTCGCCGATGACGGCGTGTCGATCGTCTCCGACCACGCGCTCTACAGTTTCCGGGCCGGAGCGGACGGCACCCCGAAAGCCGTCTGGCGCCAGACCTATGACCGGGGAACGGGCACCAAGCCCGGCTCGGTGAACCAGGGTTCGGGCACCACGCCCGACCTCTTCGGCAAGGGCGATGCCGACTACGTGGCGATCACCGACAACGCCGACGACCGCATGAATGTCCTCGTCTACCGCAGAGGCGACGGCATCGCGGACGACAAACGCCTCGTCTGCAAGGTCCCCGTCTTCGGCTCCGGCGCGTCGACCACCGACAACTCGCTGATCACCTGGGGCAACAGCCTCGTCGTCGAGAACAACTACGGCTACGAGAACATCACCTCGCTCACCTTCGGCCGCAGTGTCGTCGGCGGCGTCAGCAGGATCGACGTACGCGAGGACGGCAGCGGCTGCGACACCGTGTGGGAGAGCGACGTCCGTGCCCCCTCGAACGTGCCCAAACTGTCGACCGCCTCCGGACTGCTGTACTTCTACACGAAGGAGCCCAACAGCCTCGGCATCGATGCCTGGTACCTGACGGCCGTCGACTTCCGCACCGGCGAGACCAAGTGGAAGCGCCTCGCCGGCACGGGCATCGCCTACGACAACAACTGGGCGCCGGTGACCCTGGGGCCGGACGGCACGGCGTACGTCGGCGTGTTCTACGGCCTGGTGGCGGTGCGGGACACGGAGTGAAGGTGCCCCGCCCGCACTCGCACGACGGGCTGCCCGGGTTCAGCCGACGCGGTCGGCCGGGCCCAGGTCCAGCCATGTGTAGCGGTCCGTGGAGACGTCCTTGCCTTCGCCCTTGTGGGTCGTCTCCAGGAGGATGCCGGTGTCCGGGTCGACGATGTAGCGGTCCGTCGTCCGGTACTTCACGTCCTTGCCCGGCCCGGTCGCGTACCCGATCGTCGACCGCCTGATCTCGAAGGCGACGCCAGGGCGTCCCTTGCTGTCCTCGACGTCACCGATCAGCTTCACGCCGGGGGTGTCCGCGAGGATCCGGAAGAGGGTGGCACGCAGCTCGGGGCTCGCGGGCGAGTCCTCCAGCATGATCGCCACCTGGTGGAGACGGCTCGCTGAGTCCTTCGGGAAGAGCGCGGTCAGCGCCTTCTGACCCGTGGGCAACTTGTCGAGCGCGGGCCAGGTCAGCCGCTTCTCGCCCACGGGCCACGTCTTGGTCTTGCTCCCCTTGCCGGGCTTGTGGACCGTGCCGTTCGCGTCCACCGTCCAGATGCGGCCCGCCCGGTCGAAGAAGGTGGTCGTCGTCCTCTTCCCGTCGTCCTGGTTCACCGTCGCCATACGGACCTTCCAGTACGGGGACGAGGCGGCGGCCGGTGAGTCCGCCGCGACGGCCGCCATGTCGTCCAGGAACTGGGCCGCCGACGCGGTGGCCGCGGGGCTCCCGCCCAGATCGAGGGCCGGGTACGCCACGGCGCCCGCGGTGATCGCGGCCACCGCGGCCGCCGCGACCAGGAACCTGCGCCGGCGCGGAACCACGCGGCCACGCAGCGGGATCACGGCAGCGGTCGTCTCGCGGCGTACCGCCTGCGCCAGAGCGGTCTGTGCGGCCGCCACCGCTTCGGGAGCGGGAGGCGCCACGTCACCCGCCGCGATCAGCTCTTCGGCACCGGGAAAGTCGAGAAGGTCACCGCGTTCGGTCATGTCAGGTCTCCAGTCAGCTTGAGGGGCGCGCTCGCGCGCAGCCGGGTACGGGCGCGGTGCAGCCGTGAGCGAGCCGTCCCCGCGGGAATGCCGACCGCCGCGGCGGCCTCGCCAGGAGTGAGCTGCTCCCAGGCGACCAGAAGCAGCAACTCCCTTTCCTCCGGCGGGAGTCCGGCAAGGAGCTCGCGAAGGTGCGGAGCCACCGCCGCCGCGTCGAGCCGCGCGTCCACCGCCTCCCACGGGTCGTCACGGCCGTCCCCCGGCAGTCCAGGGCGCTGCCGCTCGACCCGCCGCCAATGCGCCGACAACACGTTGCGGGCCACGCCGAACAGCCAGGCCCTCGCCGGTCCGCGGGCCGCGTCGAAGCCGCTGCGGGCCGCGTACGCCTGGAGCCAGAGCTCGGCGAGCAGGTCGTCGGCGGCAGCGGGTGCCCGGCGTGCGAAGTAGCCGTGGAGAGCCGCCGAGTGGCGCACCACCAGCGGTTCGAAGGCTGCCGGGTCCCGCGCGGTGCGGGCCAGCAGCTCCTCGTCGTCCAGGTCCGTGGTCACGGGACCTCCGTATCCGTACCGCCGGTCGGCGGTCTCACCCCCTACTTGTCGAGATCCCCGACCTGCGTTCGCGCCCCGTCACCGGCTAGCCGCGCGAGAACACGCCGATGCCGTTCGCCACCGGGCGTTCGGCGCCTCCGCTCGGGTGATTGCGTACGGTGACGGCCTCCGCGCCCGGGGCCCTCGCGACCAGGGTGGCGGACGAGACCAGCGTGGAGGAACCGCCGCCGTCCAGGCTGAAGCCCTCCTGCGCGCCCAACCCCCGCAGCGTCTGCGCCACTTCGGCGATGGTCAGCCCCGTACGGAACTCGGGGGAGCCGTCGAGGGAGAGGAGCAGAAGGCGTCTGCCGTCGGCGGAGATTCCGGCGGCCGTCCGCACGGCCGAGGTGACGGAGTCGAGGCCGGGCAGCGGGGCGCCGCCGCGCAGTACCGGAAAGCCGCCGAGCGCGAAACGGAACGGGATGTGCGACTGGGCCGCCACCAGACGGTGCCACTCGTGCACCCGGTCGCCGATCGAGAGCTTGCGCAACTCCTGCGCGCCCGCCTCACGCCCGACGAGGACCGTGCTGCCCGCGGCGACGGGTCCGCTGCCGGGCGTGTCCGCCGACTCCACGACACGGCCGCCGCGCACCGTCACCTCATGAGTGTCCGTGCTGCAGGGGGCGCCGCGATTCGTGTCGGTGCCGCAGGTGGAGCGCACCCGGGAGGTGCTGCCCCAGTCGCTGGTGAACGCGCCGACGGAACCCACGGGAAGGGCGTACTGATTGAGCCCGCCGAGCGGCAGGCGGGTCTGGCTGGTGCGTACTTCGCCTTCGAGCCGGAGGCTGTCCAGACGGGCCCGGCGGTCGAAGCCCACGCCGAGCACCGCTTGGGTGGTCACGCCGGGAGGCATCGCGGGGCCGAAGCGCTGACCGTCCGGCACCGCACCCTTGAGGACGCGGCCTTGGGCGACCGCCGGGCCGACGGGCGCACCGGTGGCTTCGACGCCCGGATGCTGGCCCTCGGAGATGTTGAAGAAGTCGCCGTTGATTCCGCCTACCGCTCCCGCCCCGTCCGCGAGGGTGGAGACGGCGGAACGGGCGCCTACTTCACCCGGATAGAGCAGTCCGACGCCGGTCCTGGGATCGTTCAGGTCGATGTCGAGTACGTGCGCGCGGGTCGTGCCGTGGGACGCCGAGATGTCGAAGTGCCAGTACTGCACGCCCGGCGCGATCCGTGACGTCGCCGTCTTTCCGTCCGCCTCCACGCCGCTGGCCGGTGCCGCTCCCATCAGAGCGGCACCGGCCAGCGTGCCGAATGCCGTGAGTGCCGAGAGTGCGACTCTCGCCGTTCTGAACCGTCTTGAGGTCTGCTTGCGCCGTGTCGCCACCGTGCCCCCTGAAGTCGCCCTGGCCGACCAACTGCCCCAGTGTGAGGGCCGGTCCAAGAGCGCACCAGAGGGCACCGCCGGACGGGTGCAGGGCCGGTGGCTAGGCGCTGATCAACCGGGAACGAATGAGGAAACGTACGCCTTCCGGGGCTTCGAGGGAGAAGCCGCTGCCGCGGCCCGGCACCACGTCGACGATCAGCCGCGTATGGCTCCACACGTCGTACTGACTCCTCGACATCCAGAACGCGACCGGTTCCGCGACCCCTTCGACGTCGAGCGACGCCAGGCGCACATCGGAGTCGCCGGTCCGGAACTCACCCTCCGGGAAGCACATGGGCGCGCTGCCGTCGCAGCAGCCGCCGGACTGATGGAACATCAGCGGTCCGTGGGCCTCCCGCAGCCGCCGCAGCAGATCGGCTGCGGCGGGGGTCAGCTCCACGCGCGGGTCGTCGGTCATGGGCTGCCGCTCCTTGGTCAGGGTCGCCGGGCCGCCGTCGAGGCGGTGGCCAAGTCAACTCCGGACGAGGTTGCGCGGAGGTTGCAGCCGAGGCCGGGGCTCCAGGTGTCGTAGGGCGAGCACCGCGCGGACCGCCTTGCCGCGGCGGCCGCTGCCGACGACCTCGAGGCGCGCGGCGAGGTGCCGCACCATCGCGAGGCCCCGTCCGCTGTCCCGCTCGGTGCTCGGCTTGAGGACGCGTGGGCCGACGGGGCTCGCGTCGTGGACTTCGACGGTCACGTGGTCGTCGGACACCTCGAGGCGCAGGCGGCAGGAGCTGCGGCCGTGCTGGGTGGCGTTGGCGACGAGTTCGGACACGATCAGCGTGGCATCGTCCACCCGTTCGGCGTCCACTTCCGTCAGGTGCCGACGGGGCCGGGTCAGGAACGCGGAGGTCAACCTCCGCGCCCGGCCGGCCGATGCGGCTTCCTGCGGCAGTGCGTACTCGACGCGGGCGACGTGCCGATGGGCGCGCTGGTGCGCACGCATGGCGACTCACTTCCCTCCCCTGGGACAACCGGTGTGCTCGTGACGGGATCCACTCACCGGGCCCCCGGCATGTCTTGCGTGGTCGATCCTGCCCCACGGTGATGCCCGCCCCTGATGATCGCCAACCAAGCCCCTGCAAGCGTGAATGTCACCGCGCCGGGAGAGCCTGTGGGCGACCTCCTGTGACGAACATGTTCGGTCCGAACGTGCTCGTAACGAACATGTTCGTTATGCTGGTCGTATGACAGCTGATTCCGATGCCCCGCGCAGCCGCCGTGAGCGCCCGGCGAAACCGGCCCTGACACGGGCCGGGATCGTGGCCGCCGCGGTGGAGATCATGCGCGCCGACGGCCTGGGCAAGGTGACCATGCGCCGGCTCGCCCAGGAGCTCGACACCGGGCCCGCCTCCCTCTACGTCTACGTCCGCAACACCGCCGAGCTGCACGCGGCGATCCTCGACGAGCTCCTCGGCACGGTCGATGCGGCGCCGGACGGAGGCGACTGGCGCGAGCGCCTGGAGAAGGTGCTCACCTCCTACACCGACGTGCTCTTCCGATATCGCGGCCTCGCCAGGGCCGCGCTGGTGGCGCGGCCGAGCGGTGAGCACTACCTGCGTCTGATCGAGACGCTGCTCGCCCTGCTCGACGAGGGCGGGGTCCCGCCCGGACAGGCGGCCTGGGGTGTCGATCTGCTGCTGCAGTACGCCACGGCGACCGCCGCCGAGCACGCCCCGGACGACCGGGCCCCCGGCGCCGCCCAGGGGGAGTGGGACGCGGTCGCCGGAGCGCTGAGGGGCGCGTCCCAAGAGTCCCACCCGCATGTCGCCAGGCTGGCTGCCGAGCTCTTGTCCGGCCGACCGGAGGCCCGCATCTCCTGGGGCTTCCGCACGCTGATCAACGGAATCCTGAGCACGCCTGTCCCGGCCGACGACATCCGGAACTGAGCGCCGACACCCCCCACCGCACCCCCCACCGCACCAAGGAGCAATGCCATGACCACGCACCACCCCCACCACCCCATCGCCATCGTCGGCGCGGGCCTCGGAGGCCTCACCCTCGCCCGCGTCCTGCACGTCAACGGCATCGACGCCGCCCTGTACGACCTGGAGGCGTCACAGGCCGCCCGCGGCCAGGGCGGCATGCTCGACATCCACGAGGAGTCCGGGCAGGCGGCCCTGCGCGCCGCCGACCTGTACGACGAGTTCCGCGCGCTCATCCACTCCGGTGGCCAGGCCATGCGCGTCCTCGACAAGGACGCCGTCGTCCGCATGGAGGAGGCGGACGACGGGGACGGCGGGCGCCCCGAGGTCGAACGTGGTCAACTGCGCGACCTCCTGCTCGGTTCGCTGCCCGACGGCGCCCTTCACTGGGGTGCGAAGGTCACGGGGGCGCGTCCGCTCGGTGGCGGTCGCCACGAGGTGACCCTCGCCGACGGCTCCACCTTCACCACCGATCTGCTCATCGGCGCCGACGGAGCCTGGTCCCGGATCCGCCCCTTGGTCTCGGATGCTTCCCCCGCCTACTCCGGCATCTCCTTCGTCGAGGTGGACCTCGTCGACGCCGATGTCCGGCACCCCGGCAGCGCCGCCGTCGTGGGCGGCGGCATGCTCTTCGCGCTCAGCGAGGGCAAGGGATTTCTCGGCCACCGCGAGATCGACGGCAGCCTGCACATCTACACCGCGCTCAAGGTCGCGGAGGACTGGATCTCCTCCGTCGACTTCACCGCCGACCGCACCGACCTCGCCAAGGCCGCCGTACTTGAGCACTTCGCCGGCTGGGACAAGAGCCTCCAGGCGCTCGTCGCCGACGCCGACGGAGCGCTGATCCCGCGCCGCATCCACACCCTGCCGATCGGCCACCGCTGGGACCGCGTCCCGGGCGTCACGCTGCTCGGCGACGCGGCCCACCTCATGTCCCCCTTCGCGGGGGAGGGCGCCAACCTCGCCATGTTCGACGGGGCCGAACTCGCCGGTGCCGTCGCCGCGCGCCCCGGTGACACCGAAGCCGCGCTCGCCGCCTACGAAGAGGCGCTGTTCCCGCGCAGCGAGAACGCCGCCGTCGAGTCCGCCGACAGCCTCGTCCGCTGCTTCCGGGCCGACGCGCCGCAGGGCCTCCTCGACATGTTCGCCGGTAATTAGTCCTATCGGCCGGGGTGATCGGCGGCGAGGAAGGGGCCGAGCAGGTCGAGCAGAGCCTGGGGGCGGTCAAGCGGGATGATGTGGCCGCAGTCCTCGATGAGATGGCCGGTCAGGTCGTCGGTGATGGGGCGCAGCTGCCGTTCGAGTGCCGCTCCGACGGGGTGGGAGCCGATCGCCATCGTCGGCACGGTGAGCCGGGCGTGTGCGGCGGCATCCTGGATCTGCCGTCCGCTCGTGGGCATGGCCCGGTAGTGGGAGAAGGCGCAGCGCAGGGCGTCGTGGCCGGTGTAGGCGCCGAGGAAGGCCTCCCGGGCGTGGTCGGGGACACCGCGGCCCTGCGTGCCGCTGCTCAGGAACCAGTCGACGTACTCCGCCTCGTGCCCGGCCAGAACACTTTCGGCGAGCCCCGGCACCGAGTGGAAGCCGAACCACCAGGGCGGGCCACCGGCGAGGAAGTCCTCCGCGCCGGGCAGCGGCCCCAGGAGTGACTCCATGACGACGAGCCTGCGTACGAGGTCGGGTCGTCGGTGCGCGAGAAGGAAGGCGGGCGGTGTGCCCGCGTCGATGCCGACGACCGCCGCGCTGCGCTCCCCGAGCGCGTCGAGGAGACCTTCGGCGTCGGTGGCCAGGGTGCCCGCGTCGTAGCCGTCGGCCGCGCGCGTGCTGGCGCCGAGTCCGCGCAGATCCGGGGCGATGACGCGGTGCCGCAGGGCGAGCTGCGCAATGACCTCGCTCCAGAGCTGCCAGGTGTGGGGGAAGCCGTGGAGCAGCAGGACGGCGGGGCCGGTGCCCGCGATAGCCACGTTGGCCGTGATTCCGTTGGTGGTGATCTGCCGCAGGGAGATGTCGGGCGCGGCGGATTCCGCTGAGGGGAGGTGCATGGTGGGTCGGCTCCGAGGTAGTTACCATTGGTGACCACATGAGGCTAGGTAACCGTGCCTGGCCTGCCAAGAAGGCACTTTCCCGACAGGTGGTGAGCCCGAGGTGACCACCTCTCCCAAGGCGGGGGCGCGCGGCGATCTCTTCGATCCCGACTGCCCGACGCGTCGGCTCCTCGACCGCATCGGTACGAAGTGGACGTCGATGGCGGTCAAGGTCCTCGCGGAGGCGGAGCCGGACGAGGTGCGCTTCGCCGAGCTGCGGCGCCGGATGCCGGGCGTATCGCAGAAGATGCTGTCCACGACCCTGCAGGGCATGGCGCGCGACGGCCTGGTCGCCCGCCGGGTGGAGCCGACGGTGCCGCCACGCGTGCACTACCGGCTGACCGGCCTGGGGCTTTCCCTTGAGGTCCCGCTCGCGGCGGTCAGGGCATGGGCCGAGGAGCACATGGCGGAGATCGACCGCGCCAATGAGCGGGGCGAAGCGGCGGGCGACGGCGCGGGTGACGGCTGATGGCTGAGGCGTACGAGGTGCGGGTCAGGGAATGCGCGCCACCGCCGCGTAGATCCCCCCGTCCGACGCGTCCGGCCGTGCGGTGTCCTTGAACCACTCCGTGGCCGTCACCAGGCCCGGCTCGACGAGGTCGAGGCCGTCGAAGAAGCGGCCGAACTCGGCGCGGGTGCGGAAGCCGAGCTCGATGCCGCCCTTCGCGTACTCCGCCGTGACCTGCGCGGACAGCTCCGGGAAGATGTCGGACGAGGCGTGCGAGAGGACCAGGTGGCTGCCGGAGGGCAGGGCGCCGACCAGTGTGCCCACGATGCCGTACGGGTCCTGGTCGTCGGGCAGGAAGTGCATGAGCGCGATCAGGGAGAGGGCGATCGGGCGCTCGAAGTCGAGCAGGGTGCGGGCGTGGTCGAGGATCTCCTGCGGCTCGCGGACATCCGCCTGGATGTAGTCGGTCATCCCCTCGGGACTGCTGACCAGCAGGGCCTCCGCATGGCGCAGCACGATGGGGTCGTTGTCGGTGTAGACGACCCGCGCCGACGGCACGACCTCCTGGACTATCTGGTGCAGGTTCGGCGCGGTGGGGATCCCGGTGCCGATGTCGAGGAACTGGTCCACGCCCTGGGAGGCGAGCCAGGCGGCCGCGCGGTTCATGAACGCGCGGTTCTGCCGCGCGGCGTCCTTCGCCTCGGGCGGCAGCCTCTCACCCACCGACTCGTCGACGGGGTAGTTGTCCTTGCCGCCGAGCAGCCAGTCGTAGACACGCGCGGGATGCGGGTGGCTGGTGTCGATCGTCGGCCTGGGCGCATCTGCGTTCATGACGTACTCCGTTGCTGCTGAGAGACGCTTGGATTGCCGCAGTCTGCCACAGCAACATCACCTTGAGCATGGGGTGTTGGGCATCCATCGCCGCAGGTCACGGAGGCGTCGCACACAGTGGGGGAGCGATGGGCGGTGCGGACGCCGTCGCGGGCGCGTGAGGGCGATGAATCAGTCACGCCCCGTGCGGCCGTGCCGTGCCGATCGCGCCAATCGTTCTGTCGGTTCAACCGTCACAGGGGTTGTCTGGAGTCTCTGGCGTCTCTTTGCGTTACTCCGGGAGAACCTGCCGAAAATCCATTGTTTTCCGCGCCCCCGGCAATATCGCACGAGTTTGTCGTCGATATGGAACAAGGAGGTCCGGTCATCGGCCAAGTGGCGCGTTCACGACGGTTATTCGACACCATTGAGTCAAATAACGCTGGTGGTTGATTTTCAGATATGGCAGAGTATTCAAGCAAGTGGCCGGACAAGTCGAAAGGTGAGAACCGGCTGACCGTCCGGCCGCTCTAGGATCAGCCGTCAGGCGCGGGGGAGAAGTCGGCTCATGAACTTGGTGGAGCGTGGGGAAGAATTCTCGATCATGGATGGCATGCTCGACGCCTGCATGGCGGGGCATGGTGGAGTTCTCTTGGTAAGCGGCGCGGTGGCCAGCGGGAAAACCGCGCTGTTGCGCGCGTTCAGTGAACGCGCGAATGCTGCGGGTGCATTGTTCCTGCAGGCCACGGCGTCGGAGGCGGAGAGCGATCTGCCTCTTGGCGTGATGGGGCAGTTGCTGCTCGGCGCGGATCTGTCGGGGGCCGACGCCAAGCGGGCGGCCCACCTCGTGGAGCTGATGGCGGTGGCCGCACAGATTCGGCGGGCCGAGGGGGTGTTGCCCGCCGCCATGATGAATGAGATTCCCAAGCTCTGCGGGATTGTCCTGGAGCAGGCCAGAGAAAGGCCGGTGGTCCTCAGCATCGACGACGTGCATCACGCCGACAGACACTCCCTGGAATGCGTCCTGTACCTGGCCCGCAGACTTGACGCCAGCCGCATTCTGGTGGTCCTGGGAGAGAACAACGGATTTCTGGCCGGAAATACGCGATTACACGTTGACTTGCTGCGCCTGCCGGGCTGCCGCAGTATCAGACTCGGGCCACTCGGGCGGCATGGAGTGGCCGAAATGATCTCCGGATTCGGTGGCGAGGGGTGGGGGACGCGCCAGCTTGTCTCGGAGCTCCATCGGACGGGCGGCGGGAACCCGCTCCTCACGCGGGCGTTGATCGAGGACCGCCGTGCGTCGGACGGCGGCGGGTGCGGGCCCGCGAACCTCGTGCCGGGCGAGGCCTTCGCACGGGCCGTCGCCACCGGCCTGTTCCGCAACGACGTGTCGACGCGGCACACCGCGTGGGCCCTTGCGGTGGTCGGCCCTGACGTGCCGCTCGCCGAACTGGTCGAAGTCCTGGGAACCAGCCGGGAGTCGGTCCACCGCAGCCTGCGCGCACTGAACGACGCGGGGCTGCTCGACTCCGGCTGGTTCCGCCACGAAGCGGGCAAGGCGGCGGTCCTGCGGAGCATGGAGCCCGCACACCGCGCCCGCCTCGAGGCCCGCGTCGCCCAAGTGCTGCACGAGCACGGCGAGGCGGCGACCGTGGTGGTGCAGCATCTGATCGCGGCCGAACCCATCGACGCCCCATGGGCGCTCAGCACGCTCCTCGAAGCCGCCGAGCGCGCGCTGGCCGACGACGAGGTAGAGCTGGCCCTCACCTGCCTGCGCGCGGCCCGCGACACCTGCACCGACGCCCGGCAGTCCGTGGCGATCAGGGAGGCGCTCACCCGGGCCGGATGGCGGCAGAACCCGGCCACCGCCGCCCGGCACCTGCCCGAGCTCACCGCCGACGCGCTCGAGGGCGGCCTCGGCGGCCGGCAGACCCTCGAACTCGTCTGCCACCTGCTCTGGTTCGGCCAGGTGGAGCAGGCCCTGGAGATACTCGGCGCCGCCGAGCGGAACGGCACCGGAACCAACACCGGGGCCGGGACCGAGGTCTCCCGACAGCCGGAGGCGGAAGCCTCGCGCGGGCTCGACTCCGTCCGGTCCTGGATGGCGTACGAATATCCGGGGCTCCCCGGATCCGCCCGCGCCCGTGCCCACCACGGCGAGACCGAGCGGCGCGCCCGGACGCCGGCACGCAGTCCCCATCAGCGTGCGGCGACCCTGATGAAGTCGGTTCTCGACGGCGCGGGCGACGACGTGGTGGTCCGGGCGGAGCAGATACTGCAGAGCACCCGCCTCGACGACGGCACGCTGACGGCGCTCATGGTCGCCCTCAACTCCCTTGTCCTCGCCGACCGTCTGGACACGGCGGCCTTCTGGTGCGAGACCCTGTGCAAGGAGGCCGCCGAGCGCCGCGCACCCATGTGGCAGGCCCTGCTCGCCGCGGCCAAGGCGCGCATCGAACTCAGGCTGGGCGGGCTCGCCGCCGCGGCGGAGTCCGCGGACCTGGCGGTCACGCTCGTACCGCCCGAGGGCTGGGGCGTGGCCATCGCGTCGCCGATCGCCACCTCGGTCTACGCCAAGACCGCCATGGGCCGCCTCGACGAGGCCGGAGCCCAACTGAGCGTCCCCATACCGGAGACGGCGTTCCACACTCCCGACGGACTGCTCTACCTCCGGGCGCGCGGTCACTACTACCTCGCCGCCGGACGCCCCTATGCCGCGCTCGACGACTTCCACGCCTGCGGCGACCTCATGGCCCGCTGGGAGTTCGACCTGCCCGCCCTCGTCCCGTGGCGGACCGACGCGGCCGAGGCCCACCTGCTGCTCGGTGACGAGGACCGGGCCCGGACGCTCGCGCAGGAGCAACTGGCCCTGTTCGGCGGCAGAACCGGCCCGGAGGCGTGGACGCGGGGCGTCTCGCTGCGGGTCCTGGCGAGTGCGCTCCGCCCGGGGCGACGGCTGCCGCTCCTCGGCGAAGCCATCGACATCCTGCGGGAGCGCGGCCACCGCGTGGAGCTGGCCCGCGCGACGGACGAGCTGGCCCGCGCCCATCGCGAGCTCGGCAACAGCGGTCAGGCACGGGCGCTGGCCCGCAAGGCACAGCAGTTGGGGCGGGAGTGCGGGGTTCCCGTCCCCAGAGTGTCGTCGGTGGCCGACACCGGGAACGCCCTCACCGCCGCCGAGCCATGGCCGTCCGGCGCCCGCCGCAAGGCCGACGAGCTCAGCGACGCGGAGCTGCGCGTGGCTACGCTCGCGGCCCGCGGCCACACCAACCGGCAGATCGCCGACAAGCTGTTCATCACGATCAGTACCGTCGAGCAGCACCTCACGCGCGCCTACCGCAAGCTCGCCGTCCAACGCAGGGCTGACCTGGCGGCGAAACTCAGCCCCGTTCTCGTACCCGTCGCGGTGCCCGGCAGGCGGGAGGGACGCCGGGAAGGGCGCCGCGAGGGGCGGAAGGACGGCGGGGGCGGGGCCTGTGACCGTCTTCGCGTCGTGTAGAGGATGCGGGAGATGCGGGTCGCCGTGCGGGTTGGTGACCACGGCCTGCATCTCCTCTCTCCGACCACGAACGGGCTTTCCATGTACGGGCGTTGCGAACGCGCTTCCGTTTCTACGTGGTGGCCGGTCACACTGCGGTCCGCGAATCTGTGACCGGAGGATCCGCCACCGCGGCGGTAGGCTTCGCCAGCGGAAGGCAGAACACGAGAGCACGTTGGCGGGGGGCCGTCGCCGGAGCTGTGACCGGTGTGTGACGTGGGATCGGGCAACGTGGTGCCGCATGATCAGCCTCTGCCGCGGCGGCGTTGTCCGCCACTCCTCCCCTCCGTTCGTGACGTGCCCGACGAGGGGTGGGCGATGAGGGTACTGGTGGTCGAGGATCACGCCGAGCTCGCGCATTCGGTGGCGCGCGTGCTCCGTCGTGAAGGGATGGCGGTCGATGTCGTCTATGACGGTTCGGACGCACTGGAGCGCACAACGGTTGTCGACTACGACGTGGTCGTGCTCGACCGGGACCTCCCCGGGGTCCACGGCGACCAGGTGTGCAGCGCGCTCGCCACCCAGCCGATGCACGCCAGGGTCCTGATGCTCACCGCGTCCGGCACGATCGCCCACCGGGTGGAGGGATTCAGCCTCGGCGCGGACGACTACCTCCCCAAGCCCTTCGCGTACGCCGAACTCGTCGCCCGCATCCGCGCACTCGCCCGGCGCTCGCAGCCCGCGCTGCCGCCGATCCTCGAACAGGGCGACCTGCGGCTCGACCCGGCCCAGCGGATCGCGTCGCGCGGCGGAGTGCGCCTCGCGCTGACCCCCAAGGAATTCGCGGTCCTGGAGTATCTGCTCGCAGCCCAGGGCCGGGTGGTGCCGGCGGAGGAACTCCTGGAGCGGGTGTGGGACGAGGCGGCCGATCCGTTCACCACGACGGTCAAGGCGACCATCAACCGGCTGCGCCCCAAGCTCGGCGACCCGCCCGTGATCGAGACCGTTCCCCGGGGCGGCTACCGGATTTGAGATGCCCATGCCCATGTCCATGCGCCTGCGCTCGCTCGTCACCGTGTCACAGGGACTGGTCCGCCGACTGCTGCCACGGCGCGTCCGCGTCCGCCTGACCCTCCTGTACGGGGTGCTGTTCGTCGCCTCGGGCGTGGTGCTGCTCGCCATCACCAATCTGCTCGTCGCCCGCACTCCGGCGAACCTCGTCCTCGTCAAGAACCGGGGCGGCGAACCCGTGCTCTCGCCGGGCGCGGACGGGCGGCTCTACCTCGGCTATCCCGAGGCCAACTCGTCCGTCCAGCTGAACGACATCACGCAGCAACTGCGCGACCAGGCGCTCCGCCAGCACGAGATCGAGATGGACCACCTCCTTGTCCAGTCGGGCATCGCGCTGGCGATCATGGCCGTGATCGCGATCGTCCTCGGCTGGCTGGTCGCCGGGCGCGTCCTGCGTCCCCTGCGCACGATGACGGGCAGCATCCAGCGCATCTCGGCCCGCAACGTGCACGAGCGGCTTGCCGTCGTCGGTCCTGCCGACGAGCTGAAGGACCTCGCCGACACCGTCGACGGACTCCTCGGCCGCCTGGAGACGGCTCTCGACTCCCACAAACGCTTCGTCGCCAACGCCGCGCACGAGCTGCGTACGCCGCTCACCCTGGAGCACGCGCTCCTCGAGGAGTCCCTCATCGACCGCGACGCCACCCGCGAGTCGTTCCGGTCGAACTTCGAACGGCTCCTCGAGATCAGCAAGCAGCAGGCCCGCCTCCTGGAGTCGCTGCTCACCCTGTCCAGCAGCGAGCGCGGCCTCGACCACCGCGAACCGCTCGACCTCGCGGACGTCGCCGAGGAGGTCGTGGAGGCCTCGCGCCCGGAGGCGGGGCGGCGGGAACTGCGCATCGAGACCACGATCGGGCCCGCCGAAGCGTCGGGCGACACGGCGCTCGTCCAACGCCTCGTGGCCAACCTGGTCGACAACGCGATGGGCTACAACAACCCCGGCGGGCACGTGGAGATCACCACTCACACCGACGCCGGGCGCGCGGTCGTCGCCGTGGCCAACACCGGGCCCGAGGTGCCGCCCGACCAGGTGGAGCAGCTCTTCGAACCGTTCCAGCGGCTGGGCCGCACCGCGGGCGACGGCCATCACGGGCTCGGCCTCTCCATCGTCCGCGCCATCGCCACCGCTCACGATGCCGTGATCAGCGCTCACGCCCGCCCCGGCGGCGGGCTCGCCATCGAGGTCTCCTTCCCGCCGCGTACAGGCCCGCTCCAACGCGACCGGGAGATCGCGCAGTCGGACGATGACCCGGCAATCCGCTGAGCGTCCGGCCGCGAACTCCTGGCGTTGTCACGGCCCCTCGCGCTCGGGCGGCCGCATCATCGACGTACACCCCGACCGCCGACGGCGCGAGCCGGGGCCGGGCGTGGCACCCGATAGGGGTGAATAGGGGTTTCCAGCTCTAGATCAATTCTGCTAGTGAGGGGTACCAGGCCTGTAAGCGCGTTGTTAAGGTGAGCGTTGTTCGGCCAGTGGGATTCCGCTCTTGTTCAGGACCGGAGCAGAATCCCCACGGAGGGGAAGTGGCGCCGAGTGCGGGTGTAGTTCTGCGAATCGACGACGGGTGTGTGGCTCGGGCTCATCACCGCGGTGGCGGTGATGTATTTCCATGCACCTCGTTCGTCGCCCGGACACCGGTTGAACCGGTCCTCTGAGTGCGCATCACTTCTTACTTCATGGTCGATCTCTCCCGTATGCCGCGCCGATCCTGACCGGCGGGCGGTCATGCGCGCACGGGTGAAAACAGACCACTAGGGGGATTTCAGTTGGCAATACCTGGGCATGCACAGATCGACCATCTTATGGTCGTCGAAATCGAGATCAGTTCGCTGTCGACGGCCGACTCACCGCGCATCTCCGGATTAGATCAAGAACACGTGGAAGCGCTGGCAGTGGTGCAGAGCCCGCTGCCGCCCATCACCGTGCACCGCTCGACCATGCGTGTCATCGACGGACTGCACCGCTTGCGGGCCGCCGAACTGCGAGGACAACGCAAGATCGCGGTGAAGTTCTTCGAAGGGGGCACGGCCGACGCCTTCGTCCTCGCCGTCGAGTCCAACGTCACGCACGGTCTGCCGCTGACCACGGCGGACCGCAAGCGCGCCGCTGGACGCATCATCGCCTCTCACCCGCAGTGGTCGGACCGCATGATCGCCTCGGTGAGCGGCATCGCCCCGGGTACCGTCGCGGAGATCCGCAGACGGGCCCCGGCCGAGCAGGCCGGCGAAGCGGGCAGGATCGGCCACGACGGCCGGGTGCGCCCGGTCAACGGCGCCGAGGGACGCAGGGTGGCGAGCGAACTCATCGCGGAGAACCCCCAGTTGTCCCTGCGTCAGATCGCGCGGGTCGCGTCCATCTCCCCGGAGACGGTCCGCGACGTACGCAACCGGATGATGCGCGGCGAGGACCCGCTGCCGCAGCGCGGGAAACGGGGCGGTGGCGAAGGCCTCACGAGCGCCCCGAGGAGCGGCACAGGACCCACCGTCGTACCCGTCCGTGACGCGGTCCAGGACCGTGCCGCGGTCCTCAAACGCCTCAACGCGGATCCGGCGCTGCGCTTCAGCGAGACCGGCCGCATTCTGCTGCGGCTGCTCAACATCCACTCGATCAGCGCGGAGGAATGGGACGAGATCATCGACAGGACCCCGCCGCACTGCGGCCGGATCGTGGCCCACCTGGCCAACGAGTGCGCCGAGATGTGGGCGGAGGTCGCGGTCCGCGTCCAGCGCAAGGTCGCCGAGACGGCATAGGGCGCCTTGGGTGTCCAAGTGAGCAGATCGCCCACTTGGACGCCGGTCCCGCAGTCCAATGACATTCCCATGACCAGGGGCACCTTCACTTCCGTGGCGAGCTCCAGCACGTACATCGCTGTGCCTGAAAGCTCCCTTTCCCGCGCCCTTTTCCGCGCCTTTCCGTGCCCAATTGCGGGCCTGGTTGGTGGGAATGCAGAAAGGTATCGTCCTGCGGGTGAGCGAATTGCACGTCATATCAGCGAGGGCTGTTCCGTAATTCCGATGCAGGAGGATTCCGTCGAGTGTTGATCACCCAAGGACCTGGTGGGCCTACCGTCGGGGGGCCGCAATCCGGGGCCCAGAAGCAATCGCTCCGGCCGGGATCAGTGCGCCGGGCGATGTCCTACATGAAGCCGCACAAAACCGCGTTCGCCTTTCTGCTCCTCACCACCGTGGTGGATTCCGTCATCATCGTGGCCACCCCTTTGTTCCTGAAAACGATCATCGACGACGGAATACTCAAGGACGATGCGGGAGTCATCACGACCGTGGCCCTCGTCGTCGCCGGACTCGCCCTCGTCGACGCGGTGGCGCAGCTCGTGCAGAGCTACTTCTCCGGGCGCATCGGGCAGGGCGTCAGCCGCGATCTGCGGGTCGAGGCCTTCAAGCACGTACAGCGGCAGCCGATGGCGTTCTTCACCCGGACACAGACGGGACTGCTCGCCAGCCGCCTCAACGGAGACGTCATGCTGGCCCAACAGGCCCTCACCACGATGCTGGTCTCCGCGACCAGCGTGCTGACGGTCCTGCTCGTCCTTACCGAGATGTTCTATCTGTCGTGGCTCATCAGCCTGATCTCCATCGTCATGCTGCCCCTGTTCATCGTGCCCGGCATCTATGTGGGACGGCGCCTGCAGCACTACTCCAGGGCGCAGATGCAGGCCAACGGCGAGCTGGGCGGCATCATCAACGAGCGGTTCAACGTGGGCGGGGCGATGCTCGCCAAGCTCTTCGGGCGCCCGCGCGAGGAAGCCGCCGCTTTCGAGGCCCGAGCGGGCGACGTACGCCAGATCGGTGTCGTCTGGACGGTCTACAGCAGGCTCTCCTTCATCTTCATGGCGCTGCTCGCGTCACTGACGACCGCCCTCGTCTACGGCGTCGGCGGCCGACTGGTGCTCGACGACGTGTTCCGCATCGGCACGCTTGTGGCCCTGGCCGCGCTGCTCGGCCGGCTCTACGGGCCGATCACCCAGTTGTCCGCCCTGCAGTCCAACGCGCTGACCGCGATGGTCAGCTTCGACCGGATCTTCGAGGTCCTCGACCTCAAGCCCCTCATCGAGGAGAAGCCGAACCCGGTCTCTCTCTCCGCGCCAGGCAGCGGCCCCGCGCCGGAGATCGAGTTCGAGCAGGTGTCCTTCCGGTATCCGCGCGCCAGCGAGGTGTCCCTGGCCTCCTTGGAGTCCAACGCGCTGTCCGCGGCCGAACGTGCCAAGGAGACGGCGGAGGTGCTCCACGGGATGACCTTCCGGGTGCCCTCCGGCAAACTCACGGCCCTCGTCGGCCCGTCGGGCGGCGGCAAGACCACCGCCACCCACCTCGTGTCCCGCCTCTACGACCCGACGTCGGGAAGTGTCCGCATCGACGGCCACGACCTGCGCGACGTCAGCCTCGACTCGCTGCGCGACGTCGTCGGCGTGGTCAGCCAGGACGCGCACTTCTACCACGACACGATCCGCGTGAACCTGTCCTACGCACGCCCCGACGCCACGCAGCGCGATCTGCTCCGAGCCTGTGACGCGGCTCAGATCGGCGACCTGGTCCGCTCACTGCCGAGCGGCCTCGACACCGTGGTCGGCGACCGTGGGCACCGCCTCTCAGGCGGCGAGAAACAACGCCTCGCCCTCGCCAGGCTGCTCCTCAAGGCGCCGTCCGTCGTCGTGCTCGACGAGGCCACCGCGCACCTGGACTCCGAGTCCGAGGCGGCCATCCAACAGGCACTGACCACCGCCCTACGGGACAGGACATCGCTGGTCATCGCCCACCGCCTGTCCACCATCCGGGAGGCGGACCAGATCCTCGTCATCGACGAGGGCGAGGTCCGCGAGAGCGGGACACACGAGGAACTCCTCGCGGCGGGAGGTCTCTACGCCGAGCTCTACCACACGCAGTTCAACCGCCCGAGCACCAACGGAGCGGGCCCGAACGGCCACAAGGAGCCGGTGCTGCGGGGGCCGGTCCTCGGGGGCGGACCCGTCCTCGGCGGGAGCGGACCCGTGCTCGGCGGCAGCGGCCCGCCGCCAGGTGTCGGCGGGGAGCACATCCTGCGCCTCGGTGGCGAACCGGACGAGCGCTGAGCGCCAGCCGGCGCCTGCCTGAAGGGGGAAGTAGTGGAGTCGTCGGTGGTGGCGGAGCTGATCGCCGCACGGGTGGAGTCGTCGCCCGGTGCGTTGGCGATCGAGGGCGAACGGACCCTGTCGTACGGGGAGTTGTGGGCGGAGTCCGGGCAGTGGGCGGCGTATCTGGCCGCGCTGGGTGTGGGCCGGGGCGATCGCGTCGCGGTGGTGATGGAGCGGTCCGCGGACCTGGTGGCGCTGCTCCTGGGGGTATGGCGGGCGGGCGCCGCCTACGTCCCCGTCGACGCGGGATCCCCGGCGGAGCGCGTCGCCTTCGTCATCGAGGACTCGGCTCCGGCGGTGGTGCTGTGCACCGCGCGGACCCGGGGCGCGGTGCCGCCGAGCGCCGCCGTGCAGGTGGTCGACGACCCGCGGGTGCGAGCGGCGGTGGCGGCCTGCGACGGCGCGGACGTCCACGCGCCGATGAACGGACAGCCGGTGGACGGCCAGGACGTGGCGTACGTGATGTACACGTCGGGTTCCACCGGGGTGCCGAAAGGCGTCGCGGTGCCGCACGCGAGCGTGACGGCGCTGGTGGGCGAGGACGGCTGGCCGGTCGGCCGGGCGGACGCGGTCCTGATGCACGCTCCGCACGCCTTCGACGTCACGCTCTTCGAGGTGTGGGTGCCGCTCGCCGCCGGAGCCCGTGTGGTGATCGCCGAGCCGGGTGTGGTGGACGGGCGGCGGGTGCGCGAGGAGGTGCGGGGCGGCGTGAGCGCCGTGCATGTGACCGCGGGCTCGTTCCGCGTGCTCGCCGAGGAGTCGCCGGACTGCTTCACCGGGTTGCGCGAGGTGCTCACAGGCGGTGACGTGGTCCCGCCCGGTGCGGTGGCCCGGGTGCGTGACGCCTGCCCCGACGTGACGGTCCGGCACCTGTACGGGCCGACCGAGACGACCCTGTGCGCGACCTGGCATGTGCTGAGGCCGGGCGACGAGGCGGGTTCCGCACTCCCGATCGGGCGCCCGCTGTCCCACCGGCGGACCTTCGTCCTGGACGCGGCTCTCCGGCCGCTGCCCGCCGGTACGGTCGGGGAGCTGTACGTGGCGGGATCCAGCCTGGCGCGGGGCTACTGGAACCGGCCGGGACAGACCGCCGAACGCTTCGTGGCCTGCCCGCACGCACCGGGCGAGCGGATGTACCGCACCGGAGACCTGGTGCGCGAGACCGACGCCGGTGACCTCCTCTTCGTCGGCCGCGCGGACGACCAGGTCAAAGTGCGGGGATTCCGCGTGGAGCTGGGCGAGGTGGAGGCGGCTCTGGCCGCCCACCCGGCCGTGGCCCAGGCGGTCGTCGTCGCCCGCGAGGACCGCCAGGGCGAGCGCCGTCTGGTCGGCTACGTCGTCCCCGAGGAGAAGCGGGACGGCTTCGCCCCTCGACTCGTCCGCGAGGAGCGGGACGGCTTCGCCCCTCGACTCGTCCGCGAGGAGCCGGACGGCTTCGACCCTCGACTCGTCCGCGAGGAGCCGGACGGCTTCGACCCTCGACTCGTCCGGGACGGTGTCGCCAGGACCTTGCCCGACTACATGGTCCCCACCGTCGTACTGCCCCTCACCGCGCTCCCCGTGACCCGCAACGGCAAGGTCGACCGCGCCGCCCTGCCCGCCCCCGACTTCGCCGGGATGGTCACCGGACGCGCGCCCCGCACCGAGGCCGAGACGATCCTGTGTGCGCTGATGGCGGGGCTGCTGGGACTGGAACGCGTCGGCGTCGAGGACAGCTTCTTCGACCTCGGCGGCGACTCGATCATGTCGATGCAACTGGCCGCACGCGCCCGCCGAGCGAAGCTCTTCTTCAAGGCGGAGGACGTCTTCGAGCACGCGACACCGGCGGCCCTGGCGGCGATCGCGCGATCCGGGGAGCACCAGGAACCCGCAGTCCGCGACGCCTTCGCCGGATCGCTCATGGGCGACCTCCCGCAGGACGAGGCCGACCGGCTGCGGGCCGCGGTGCCCGGCATGGTGGACGTATGGCCGCTGTCGCCGCTGCAGGAAGGGATCCTCTTCCACACCACCTTCGACGACGACGGGGACCACGAGGACGGCGGGGACGGCGGTCCTGACGTGTACGCGAGCCAGCGCACGCTCGCACTGCAAGGCCCCCTTGACGCGGACCGTCTGCGGACGTCGTGGAAGACGCTGCTCGCCCGGCACGCCGTGCTGCGCGCGAGCTTCCATCAGCGCGAATCGGGCCGGACGGTGCAAGTCGTCACGGCCGGGGCGGAGTTGCCCTGGCGCGAGGCAGATCTCTCGGAGCTGCCGGAGGGCGAGGTGCCGGCCGAGGTGGCGCGCCTCGCCCAGGCCGAGCGTGCCGAGAGGTTCGACCTCGGGTCGCCGCCGCTGCTGCGGCTGTTGCTGATACGCCTCGGTGGCGATCGCCATCGCCAGATCGTCACCGTCCACCATTCCCTGGTGGACGGCTGGTCGACCGACGTCGTCTTCGCGGAACTGTCCGAGGTGTACGCGGCGGGCGGCGAAGGCCGGACGCTGCCCACGACGACGTCGTACCGGACATACCTGGCCTGGCTCGACCGGCAGGACAAGGAAGCGGCGCGTGAGGCATGGCGCGCGGAGTTCGCCGGGGCGGACGAGCCGACTCTGGTGGTGCCCGAGGAGCTGACCGGGGCGCAGGTCGTTCCGGAGCCGGTGCCGTTCGAACTCACCGAGGAACTCACGCGCGGTGTGGCGGAGTTGGCCCGCTCTCAAGGCGTGACCGTCAACACCGTCGTGCAGGGGGCGTGGGCTCAGATCCTCGCCCGGCTCGTGGGGCGCACGGACGTCGTGTTCGGCACTCCGGTGGCGGGCAGGCCCGCGGACCTGCCGGGGGTGGAGTCGGCGGTCGGCCTGTTCCTCAACACCGTGCCTGTACGGGTGAGTCTGGCGGCGGATCAGTCGGTCGCCGGGATGCTCGCGGATCTGCGGGAGCGGCAGGTCGGGCTGATGGGCGGGCAGCACCTGGGCCTCCGTGAGATCCGCCGACTTGCCGGACCCGGCGCGGTGTTCGACACCCTCGTGGTGTTCGAGAACCTTCCCCGCACGTCCGGCGGATCGGGCGCTGAAGCAGGCCTGGACATCCGCCCCGTCGGGGAGCCCGAGGACAGGGGCCACTACCCGATGGCGCTGATCGTCGTCCCCGACGGCCGGCTGCGGGGGCTGCTCGTGCACCGCCCGGACGTGGTGGGACGTGAACGGGCCCAGGCCGTGATCTCCTCGCTGATCCGCGTCCTCGAGCAGATGGTGGCGGACCCGTCGGCGCCGGTGGGACGGCTCGACATCCTTCCGGCCGCCGAACGCGCGCTCGTGGCCCGGGAACGGAACACGGCGGCGCTGCCCGTGCCCGACGCGCTGGCACCGGACCTCTTCGCGGAACAGGCCGCGGCCACACCCGCCGCGGTGGCGGTGGTGGACGGCCCGCGTTCGACGACGTACGGCGAACTGGCCGCACAAGCAGCCTGCCTGACCCGCCACTTGACGGACAGGGGAGTGGGACCGGAGACACGGGTGGCCGTCATGGCGGACCGCTCGACGGAACTGGTGACCGCCCTCCTCGCGGTCTCGGCGGCGGGCGGTGTCTACGTCCCCGTGGACCCGGCACTTCCCCCGGCGCGGCTGCGCATGCTCCTCGACGACGTGGCCCCACCGGTCCTGATCTGCGTGCGGGAGACCCGCGACGCGGTACCGGAGGAGTTCCCCGGTCAACTGGTGCTACTGGAGGACCCGTTGACCGCCCGAGCCGTGGCAGCCGAGTCCCCGAAAAGCCCGGTGAAGGACACGGAGCGGCGCACACCGCTGACCGCGTCCAGCGCGGCGTACATCATCTACACATCCGGTTCGACCGGCACCCCCAAGGGCGCGGTCGTCCCCCACCGCGGCCTGCGCAACCTCGTCGCCGACCGCGTCGAGCGCTACCGGATCGACGCGGACAGCGCGGTGCTCCAACTCGTCTCGCCGAGCTTCGACGTCTCCATGTCGGACATCTGGCCGGTGCTCTGCGCGGGCGGCCGACTGGTTCTCGCGCCGCCCGCCCGACGGCACGCGACCGGCGAGGAGCTTGTCCACCTGATGCGCGCGGAACGGGTGACGCACGTCGCGATGACACCGACCCTCCTGGCGCAGCTGCCGCCGGAGGAACTGCCCGCACTGCGCGTCCTGGTCATCGGTGGCGAACCCGTCTCCGACGAACTGCGCCGTCAGTGGTCGGCGAACCGCGAGATCTACAGCGAGTACGGAGTCACCGAGGCGACGGTCGCCTCGACGGTGAGCCGCCCTCTCGACGCCCAGGACGAGCCGTCGATCGGACGCCCGGTAGCCAACACCTCCGCCCACGTCCTTGACGCCTTCCTGCATCCCGTGCCCGCGGACACGGTGGGCGAGCTGTATGTGGCGGGCGCGGGCCTGGCGCGCGGCTACCTGCGGCGTACGAAGCTGACGGCCCGGCGCTTCGTGGCCAGCCCGTTCGCGCACGGCGAGCGGATGTACCGGACCGGAGACCTGGTGCGCCGCACCCGCACCGGCGACCTCGTCTACGCCGGTCGGGCCGACGCACAGGTGAAGGTGCGCGGGTTCCGGGTGGAGCTGGGCGAGATCGAGGCGGCCCTCGCGGGGCATCCCGCCGTCGACCGGGCCGTGGTGATCCTCAAGCGGGACAGGCAAGGGGAACGGCGCCTGGTCGGCTACGTGGTGGGCACCGAAGGCAAAACCGATACCCGGACCGATACCCGGACCGACCCACAGATCGGCACACAGACCGTGGACGGGCCGTCAATACGCGAGTACGCGGCGAAGGCCCTGCCCGACTACATGGTGCCCGCAGCCGTGATCGGTCTCGACGCACTGCCGGTCACCCCGAACGGCAAGATCGACGTCCCCGCGCTGCCCGCGCCCGACTTCGCCGAGCACGCCGTGGGCCGGGCGCCGGAAGGCGAGACGGAGAAGATCCTCTGCGTCCTGTTCGCCGAGGTCCTCGGCCTCGAGCGGGTCGGCGCCGACGACAACTTCTTCCGGCTCGGCGGGGATTCGATCAGCTCGATGCAGCTGGTGAGCCGCGCCCGCCGGGCGGGGGCCTTATTCAGTGCCCAGGACGTCTTCGAGCACGGGTCACCGGAAGGCCTCGCGCGGGTCGTCAGGCTCGGTGCCGGGCACATGTCGGGACCGGACATCGGGGAGGGCGATGTGGCCTGGACGCCCGTGATGCGGGCCCTGGGCGAGCAGGCCCTGGGCGGCGGTTTCACCCAGTGGGTCGTGATGGGGACTCCGGCGGGTCTCGGCGGCGAAGTGCTCGCGGCAGGTGTGGGCGCCGTACTCGACACCCACGACATGCTGCGCGCGCGGGCCGTTGCCGACGGCGACACCGGGCCCCGCCTGGTGGCGGGCGAGCGCGGATCCGTGGACGCCGCACGGCTGATCGCCCGGGTCGACGCGGCGAACGTACCCACGGACGATCTGGACGCGCTCGCGGGCCGCGCCGCGCGGGAAGCGGTCCTGCGGCTCGACCCCTTCACCGGAGTGATGGTCCAGGCGGTGTGGTTGGACGCGGGCCCGGAGCGAGTCGGCCGACTCGTCCTGGTGGTGCACCACTTGGCGGTCGACGGGGTCTCGTGGCGGATCCTGGCCCCGGACCTGCGCGCCGCGTGCGAAGCGGCAGCCGCCGGGCAGGAACCGGGGCTCGATCCGGTGGGAACGTCCTTCAGGCGCTGGTCGCGGCTCCTCGTGGAGGAAGCGACCGGAAAGAATCGCGTCGTGGAACTCGACGACTGGACCGCCCTCCTCGACGGCCGGGCGGAACCACTCCTCGGCCACCGGGCCCTCGACCCGGCGCGGGACACGGCCTCAGGCATGCGCCACCGGTCGTGGACGGTGCCGTCCAAGGAGGCGGCCACGCTCGCCGGACCGACACCTGCGCTCTTCCACTGCGGCGTGCACGAGGTGCTGCTCGCCACGCTGGCCGGCGCGGTCGTCCAAGAGCGCGCAGGCAGCACTCACTGGACGGTCCTCATCGATGTCGAGGGACATGGACGCAAGCCGGTCGGCGACGCGGATCTGCTGCGTACCGTCGGCTGGTTCACCAGCGTGCACCCCATCCGCCTGGACCTGTCCGGCATCGATCTGTCCGGCATCGGGACCACAGGGGCGGCAGCCGGTGGACCGGACGCCGGCTCGCTCCTGAAGGCGGTCAAGGAACAGGCGCGGGCGGTGCCGGGCGACGGACTCGGGTACGGACTTCTGCGGCACCTGAACCCCGATACGGGCCCGGTGCTCGCCGCGCTGCCGAGCCCGCAGATCGGCTTCAACTACATGGGGCGTTTCCCCGCAGTCACGGGAACGTCCGCCGTGGAGCCCTGGCAGATGGCCGGCGAAGAGGCGGTAGGAAGCTCCACCGCCGATGCCATGCCGGCCACGCACACCCTTGAGGCCGGTGCCACCATCCGCGACGCGGCCGAAGGGCCCGAGCTGACCATCTCGCTGAGCTGGCACAGCGCGGTCGTCGACGAAGCGGTGGCGGAACGCGTCGGACGCCGCTGGCTCGACCTTCTCGCGGGCCTCGCCGCCCACACCACGGACCCGACGGCGGGCGGCCACACCCCGTCCGACTTCCCCCTCATCGAGCTCGCCCAGGACGAGGTCGAGCAGTTCGAAGCGATAGCAGCAGAGCTCGAAGGAGGGCGTTCGCTGTGAAGACTCCCGTCCCCGCCACGGGGCACGCGCCCGCCGCCCCCCGGTCGGCTCCCCGGGCCAAGGGTTCCGCGCTCGCGGAGGTCTGGCCGCTGTCGCCCCTGCAAGAAGGGCTCCTGTTCCACGCCGACTTCAACGGCCAGGGAACCGACGTCTACACCGTGCAGAACACACTGGCGGTCGAAGGCCCCCTGGACGCGGGCCGCTTCCGTGCCTCCTGGGAGGCGCTGCTCGCCCGGCACGCGGCGCTGCGGGCGAGCTTCCAGCGGCGCAAGACGGGCGAGGCCGTGCAGCTCATCACCCGCGAGGTCGTCCTGCCGTGGAGCGAGGCCGACGTCACGGACCTCACCGGGCCCGAAGCGACGGCCGAGACGGAACGCCTGGCCGCACGCGAACGCGCGCAGCGGATCGACCCGGCGGCGGCGCCACTGATGCGTCTGCTCCTGATCCGCCTCGGAGAGCGCCGCCACAGCCTGGTGATGACGAGCCATCACATCCTCATGGACGGCTGGTCGGCCCCGATCCTCCTCAACGAACTCTCCGCGATCTACGCGGCGGGCGGCGACGCCTCGGGCCTCACACCCGTGACGTCCTACCGGGAGTACCTGGCCTGGCTCTCCCGCCAGGACAAGGAGGCCGCACGAGCAGCCTGGAAGGCGGAGCTCGCGGGAGCCGATGAACCGACGCTGGTCGTGGGCCCCGCGAACCCGGCAAGCGGCGACACACCCCCGAAGAAACGGTCCGCCTCCCTCACCGCGGAGACGACCGCGGCGCTTACCGCTCTGGCCCGCGCCAACGGCCTGACGGTGAACACCGCCGTGCAGGGCGCGTGGGCACTGGTGCTCGCCCGCCTCGCCGGACGCGGGGACGTGGTGTTCGGCGCGACGGTGGCGGGCCGCCCTCCGGAGCTGCCGGGCGCCGATTCCATGATCGGTCTCTTCATCAACACACTTCCGGTACGGGTACGGCTCGACGGTTCGCAGCCGCTGCTCGACCTGCTCCGAGAGCTCCAGGACCGCCAGTCCGCGCTCCTCGCCCACCAGCACCTGAGCCTCTCCGAGATCCAGCAACTGGCCGGTCCCGGCGCGAGCTTCGACACCCTCCTGGTCTACGAGAACTACCCTCGGCCGCCCGGAGACGCGGCCACACCCGACACGCTCTCCCTGACGACGGTGAAGTCGCGCCAGGCGACCCACTACCCGCTGTCGATCGGCATCGCCCCGGGCGAGCGTCTCAGGGTGGATGTGACCTACCAGCCCGACCTGGTCGACGAGACGGTGGGCGAGGCGCTGGCCGGGCTGCTCACCGGCGTCCTCGAACGCATGGTGACGGATCCGTCGGTGGCGGTCGGGCGCGTCGGTGTCGAGGGCGCGCTGCCCGAGACAGGGACGGAGGCGGCCGCTTCGGTGGCTGGTGAGTCGGTGCCGCAGCTGATCGAGAGGCGGGTGGAGACGGCACCGGACGCGGTCGCGGTCAAGGGCGAACGAGACTGTTCGTACGGGGAGTTGTGGGATCGGGCAGGGCGTTGGGCGGCGCATCTGACCTCGCTCGGCGTGACCCGGGGCGATCGCGTCGCGGTCGTGATGGAACGGTCGCCGGAGCTGGTGGCCGTGCTCCTGGGGGTGTGGCGGGCAGGCGCCGCCTACGTGCCGGTCGATGTGAGTTCGCCGGTGGAGCGGCTGGCCTTCGTGCTGCGGGACGCGGCTCCCGCGGTGGTGGTGTGCATGACGGAGAGCCGGCGTGTGGTGCCGGAGAGCCTCGTCGCGCGGCTGGTGGTGGCCGATGCCCCGCGTGTCGCGGAGGCGCTGGCTGCTGCCGAGGGCGGTCAACGGTTCGCCGCGCCGTTGGCGGCGCAGGACGTGGCGTACGTGATGTACACGTCGGGCTCGACGGGTGTGCCCAAGGGCGTGGCGGTGCCGCACGGGAGTGTGGCGTCGCTGGTGGGGGAGCGTGGCTGGTCGGTCGGCCCGGCGGACGCGATCTTGATGCATGCCCCGCACGCCTTCGACGTATCGCTCTACGAGATGTGGGTTCCGCTGGCCTCCGGTGGCCGCGTGGTCATGGCCGGGCCGGGTGTGGTGGATGCCCAGCAGGTGCGTGAGCACGTGCAGGGTGGTGTGACGGCGGTGCACTTGACCGCAGGTTCGTTCAGGGTGCTTGCGGAGGAGTCCCCGGACTGCCTTGTGGGACTGCGGGAGGTGCTGACCGGCGGGGACGTGGTTCCGGCCGCGTCGGTGGCCCGTGTGCGCGAGGTGTGCCCGGATGTCTCCGTCCGGCACATGTACGGGCCGACGGAGACGACGTTGTGCGCGACCTGGCATGTGCTGGAGCCGGGTGACGAGATGGGTCCCGCACTGCCGATCGGGAGCGCGCTGCCCCAACGCCGGACCTTCGTTCTGGACGCGTTCCTCCAGCCGGTTCCGCCGGGCATGGCCGGTGAGCTGTATGTGGCGGGCGCCGGGCTGGCGCAGGGCTACTGGAACGGCCAAGGTCTGACCGCTGAGCGCTTCGTGGCGTGCCCGTACGCGCCTGGGCAGCGGATGTACCGGACCGGCGACCTGGTGCGCCTGTCCGGGGACGGTGCGCTCGTCTTCGTCGGCCGTGCGGACGCGCAGGTCAAGATCCGTGGCTACCGGGTGGAGCTGGGCGAGGTGGAGGCGGCCCTGGCCGCCCACTCCGCCGTGGCTCAGGCTGTGGTCGTCGCCCGTGAGGAGGGTCCGGGTGAGCGCCGTCTGGTCGGCTATGTCGTCCCGGACGGCCAGGTGATCGACCCCCAGCGCGTACGCGACGACGTGGCTCAGGTGCTGCCCGACTACATGGTGCCCGGCGTCGTACTCGTCCTCGATGCTCTGCCGGTGACCCGCAACGGCAAGGTCGACCGCGTGGCGCTGCCCGCGCCGGACTTCGCGGAGCGCGTCGTCGGCCGTGCACCTCGGACCGAGGCGGAGGAGACGCTGTGCCGTCTCTTCGCGGAGGTGCTCGGTCTCGAGCGGGTCGGCGTGGAGGACAGTTTCTTCGAGCTGGGCGGCGACTCGATCATGTCGATGCAGCTGGCCGCGCGGGCCCGCCGCGCGAACCTGCTCTTCAAGGCGCAGGACGTCTTCGAGCACGAGACGCCCGCCGGGCTCGCGGCCGTCGGCCGTACAGCGGACGAGGCGTCGGCCGCACAGGACGCGGGCGTGGGCGAGGTGCCGTGGACACCTGTGATGCGGGAACTTGGCGAGCGGGCAGCCGTCCGTCCCAAGTTCGCCCAGTGGGCTGTCTTCAGCGCGCCGTCCAGGCTCGAACGGCACGTGCTGGCCTCTGCGTTGAGTGCGGTCGTAGACACCCATGACGTACTCCGGTCGGTGGTGGAGGAGAGTGAGGCGGGTCCGCGGCTGCTCGTCCGCGAGCAGGGTTCGGTGGACGCGGAGGCGTTGGTCACCCGCGTGAACGCGACCTATGCCGTGGCCGGGACCCTCGACGACATCGCGGACGAGGCGGCACAGGAGGCCGCGGAGCGCCTCGACCCCTCGGCGGGCGTGATGCTTCAGGTGGCGTGGGTGGATGCCGGTCCTGGGCGGGTCGGCCGACTGGCCTTCGTGGTACATCACTTGGCGGTCGACGGGGTCTCGTGGCGGATTCTGGTCCCGGACCTGAAGGCCGCGTGCGAAGCGGTGGCGGCCGGTCGTGAGGCACGGCTGGATCCGGTGGGCACGTCCTTCAGGCATTGGTCCCGGCTGCTGGTCGAGCAGGCTGCCGGGGAGGCGCGGGTCGCCGAACTCGCGGAGTGGTCAGCTGTGCTGGGGAAGGGTGAACTGAGCTTAGGTAAGAGACAGTTGGACCCGGAGCGCGACATCGCGGGGACCATGCGGCGCCGTTCGTGGACCGTTCCCACTCACCAGGCCGAGACGCTGACGAACCGGACACCGGCGGTCTTCCACTGCGGTGTGCACGAGGTGCTGCTCGCGTCCCTTGCCGGTGCGGTCGTCCAATGGCGGGGTCGGTCGGCGGCCTCGGTGCTGGTGGACGTGGAGGGTCATGGGCGCGGGCCGCTCGGCAGTGCGGAGCTGACGCGCACGGTGGGCTGGTTCACCAGCTCGCACCCGGTCAGGTTGGATGTCGGCGGCGTCGATGTGCGTCAGGTGGTGGCGGGTGGTCCGGCGGCCGGGGTGCTGCTGAAGGCGGTCAAGGAGCAGGCGCGGGCGATACCGGGGGACGGGCTCGGGTTCGGTCTGCTGCGTCATCTCAATCCCGACACCGCACCGGTGCTCGCCGCCCTGCCGCGCCCGCAGATCGGCTTCAACTACCTCGGCCGCTTCACCGCGGACACGGCGAGCGTCACGATCGGTGGCTCGCTCGACCCGGCCATGCCCGCCACCCACACCATCGAGGCGGGCGCGGTGATCGTCGACACGGCCACGGGACCCAGGCTGACCCTCACGCTGAGCTGGGCCGCCGAGCTGCTCGACGAGGCGGCGACGGAACGCCTCGGCCGACTCTGGATCGACCTGCTCGGCGGTCTTGCCGCCCACACCGCCGATCCCACGGCGGGCGGACACACGTCCTCCGACTTCCCGCTGCTCGACCTCGCGCAGGACGAGGTCGACGAACTCGAAGCCGGTTTCGCCGACGGCATCCCGTAACCGTCAGCCGTCATGAGCCGTCCGCCCACCGTCCTGTCCGGTCCTGAACCCGCTCGAAGCAACTCGCTCTGAGGAGAGACGCGATGACCCGATCCCTTGTCGAGGACGTGTGGCCGCTGTCGCCACTGCAGGAAGGGCTGCTCTTCCACGCCGCCTTCGACAGCGAGGGTCCCGACGTCTACCAGGGGCAGCGGCTGCTCGAACTGACCGGCCCCCTGGACTCGGACCGGCTGCGGGCGTCATGGCAGGCGCTCCTGGCCCGGCACGCGGCACTGCGGGCGAGCTTCCGCAGGCGCAAGACGGGTGAGGCGGTGCAGGTCATCGCGCGGGACGTGGAGCTGCCGTGGCGCGCGGCCGATCTCTCCGGGCTCGAGGCAGAGGACGCGTCGGCCGAGGCTGACCGACTCGCGGGCCTGGAGCGGGCCGAGCGCTTCGACCTCGCCGCTGCGCCGCTGCTGCGGCTCCTGCTGATCCGGATCGGCGCGGAGCAGCACCGTCTGGTGGTCACCAGCCACCACGTCCTGATGGACGGCTGGTCCATGCCGGTGCTGCTCGGCGAACTCTCGGCCACCTACGCGGCGGGCGGAGACACCTCAGGGCTGCCGCCCGTCACGTCCTACCGGGAGTATCTGGCCTGGCTGTCCCGCCAGGACAAGGACGCGGCGCGGGCCGCGTGGCAGGCGGAACTGGCGGGGGCGGACGGGCCGACGCTGGTGGCTCCGGCGGACTCGAGCCGTGCGCCCATGCCCCCGGAGAGCCTGATCAACGAGATCCCCCAGGAACTGACGGAGGGCCTGACACGGTTCGCCCGTGGCCACGGTCTGACCGTCAACACGGTGGTGCAGGGCGCGTGGGCACTGGTCCTCGCGCGGCTCGCCGGGCGCACGGACGTGGTGTTCGGTGCCACCGTGGCGGGTCGGCCGATGGAGCTGACGGGCGTCGAGTCCATGGTCGGCCTGTTCATCAACACGCTGCCCGTGCGCGTCCGGCTCGACGCCGAACAATCAGTGGCACGGATGCTGGCCGAACTCCAGGAACGCCAGTCGTCGTTGATGGCGTATCAGCACCTGGGCCTGCCCGAGGTGCAAGGGCTCGCCGAATCCGGCGGCGCGGTCTTCGACACGCTCGTGGTGTACGAGAACTATCCGAGCCCGCCCGCCGAGGCCCCGTCGCCCGACACCTTCACCGTGCGTCTCGCCGCCGGTCAGGAGACCGCCCACTACCCGTTCACGCTGGTGGTGGCACCCGACGGCGAACGGATGCTCTGCAAGCTCGACTACCGCCCCGACCTGTTCGACCGTGAGACCGCCGAGTCGGTGTTCGCGTGGCTGGTGCGCGTACTCGACCAACTGGTGGCGGATCCGTCGGTACTCGTGGGACGCGTCGGGGTGCTCGCCGCGCCCGAGCGCGGACTGGTCGTGGAGGGATGGGGCGGCACGGCGGGCGAGGAGCCCGGCGGCCTGGTGCCGGAGCTGATAGCGGGACGTGTGGAGTCGTCGCCGGGTGCGGTGGCGGTCGAGGGCGAACGGACTTTGTCGTACGCGGAGTTGTGGATGGAGTCCGGTCGCTGGGCCCGGTACTTGGCGGATGGGGGCGTGCGGCGCGGAGACCGCGTCGCGGTCGTGATGGAACGGTCGGCCGATCTCCTTCCGCTGCTCCTTGGGGTGTGGCGGGCGGGCGCCGCCTATGTGCCGGTCGACGCGGGCTCGCCGCTGGAGCGCGTGGGCTTCGTCCTCGAGGACTCGGCTCCGGTCGTCGTGCTGTGCACGGAGAAGACCCGGGCCGCCGTGCCGGAGGGCGGCGCCGAACTGGTCGTGATCGATGACCCGCGCGTGCGGGAGGCGCTGGCCGCGTCCGCTGCCGGCGATTCCCCTGTGCTCGTGGGCGCGGACGACGTGGCGTACGTGATGTACACATCGGGTTCCACGGGCGTGCCGAAGGGCGTGGCGGTGTCGCACGGCAGTGTCGTCGCGCTTGTGGGGGAGCGTGGCTGGTCGGTCGGCCCGGACGACGCGGTCCTGATGCACGCCCCGCACGCCTTCGACGTATCGCTCTTCGAGGTGTGGGTCCCGCTGGCCGCCGGTGCCCGCGTGATGGTCGCGGGGCCGGGCGCGGTGGACGCCGAGCAGGTGCGGGAGCACGCGGCGCACGGGGTCACATCGGTACATCTGACCGCCGGTTCGTTCCGTGTCCTCGCAGGGGAGTCGCCGGACTGCTTCGCCGGACTGCGCGAGGTCCTGACGGGCGGGGACGTGGTCCCGGTCGCGTCCGTGGCACGGGTGCGCGAGGCCTGCCCCGACGTGGTCGTACGCCATCTGTACGGGCCGACCGAGGTGACCCTGTGCGCGACCTGGAGGGTCTGGGGTCCCAGTGACGCGGTGGGGTCGGTGCTGCCCATCGGGCGCCCCTTGGGCAACCGGCGTGTCTTCGTCCTGGACGCTTTCCTCCAGCCCGTGCCGTCGGGCGTGACCGGGGAGCTGTACGTGGCGGGCGAGGGCCTGGCACAGGGGTACTGGGGCCGGGCGGAACTGACGGCGGAACGCTTTGTGGCCTGCCCGTTCGAGCCGGGCGGGCGGATGTACCGCACCGGTGACCTGGTGCGCTGGTCCGACACGGGCGAACTGCTCTTCATCGGGCGCGCGGACGCGCAGGTCAAGGTGCGCGGCTTCCGGGTGGAGCTGGGCGAGGTGGAGGCAGCGCTCGCCGCGCATCCCGCCGTGGCGCAGGCGGTGGTGGTCGCCCGCGAGGACGGTCCGGGCGAGCGCCGTCTGGTCGGCTACGTCGTACCCAGGAACCCGGAGGGCGTGGACCCTGCCCTGATCCGCGCACACGTGGCCAAAACGCTGCCCGACTACATGGTGCCGACCGCCGTACTTCCGCTGGACGAACTCCCCGTCACCCGCAACGGCAAGGTCGACCACAAGGCTCTGCCCGCGCCCGACTTCGCGGCGAGGGCGACGGAGCGCGCACCGCGCACGGAGGCCGAGTCGATTCTGTGCGGCCTGTTCGCCGAACTGCTGGGTCTTGAGCGGGTCGGCGTCGAGGACAGCTTCTTCGAGCTGGGCGGCGACTCGATCATGTCGATGCAACTGGTCGCACGAGCCCGCCGCGCCGACCTGGTCCTCACGCCTCGGCAGGTCTTCGACGAGAAGACCCCGGAGCGGCTCGCACTTGTCGCCGGACAGACCGGACAGGCTGGGCAGAGGGGATACGGCGCCGAATCCTCACGGGACGCGGGTGTGGGTGAGGTGCCCTGGACGCCGGTGATGCGGGAGCTGGGCGAGCGGGGTCTGCGGGGGAGGTTCGCGCAGTGGATGATCGTCGGCGCTCCGGAAGGCCTCGGCCGGGATGTGCTGGTGGGTGGTGTGGGTGCCGTACTCGACGCGCACGACATGCTGCGGGCGCGCGTGATGGACGGTGGAGTCGAGCCCAAGTTGTCGGTGGGGCAACGGGGTTCGGTGGCTGCCGAGGGGTTGGTCGTCCGTTTCGACGCTCAGGACGCGTCGGCCGATTCGCTGGATGACGTTGCGGCGAGGGCCGCACGCGAGGCGGTGGGGAGGCTTGATCCCGCCGCAGGTGTGATGGTCCAGGTGGTGTGGGTGGATGCGGGGCCGGGGCGTATCGGACGACTGGCCTTTGTGGTGCACCACTTGGTGGTGGACGGCGTCTCGTGGCGGATTCTCCTGCCGGACTTGAAGTCCGCCTGCGAGTCGTTGGCGGCCGGGCGGGAGCCGCGTCTTGACCCGGTGGGAACACCGTTCAAGCAGTGGGCCGAAGCGCTGGTCGAAGAGGCGAGGGGCGAGGGGCGGACGGCCGAACTGACGGAATGGTCCGAGCTGCTCGGCGAGACCGAACTGCCTTTAGGTGTAAGGGAGCTGGTGCCCAGTCAGGACACCGCAGCAACCATGCGTCGCCGTTCGTGGACAGTGACGGCGGAACGCGCCGCCACTCTGGTGGGCAGGGTGCCGGCGGTCTTTCACTGCGGTGTGCACGAGGTGCTGCTCGCGTCCCTGGCCGGTGCGGTCGCCCGCTGGCGGCGTCGGTCGGCGGCCTCGGTGCTGGTGGACGTGGAGGGTCATGGGCGCGGGCCGCTCGGCAGCGCGGAGCTGACGCGCACGGTGGGCTGGTTCACCAGCTCGCACCCGGTCAGGTTGGATGTCGGCGGCGTCGACGTGGGCCAGGTGGTGGCGGGTGGTCCGGCGGCCGGGGTGCTGCTGAAGGCGGTCAAGGAGCAGGCGCGGGCGATACCGGGGGACGGGCTCGGGTTCGGTCTGCTGCGTCATCTCAATCCCGACACCGCACCGGTGCTTGCCGCTCTGCCGCGCCCGCAGATCGGCTTCAACTACCTCGGCCGCTTCACCGCGAGCACGGTGAACACGGCGAGCACGGCGAACGGCGGGGCGGCTCCCTGGCAGCTGTCCGGAAGCGAGGCCATCGGCGGCTCGATCGACCCGGAAACGTCGGCCTTGCACACCCTGGAAGCGAGCGCTGCCGTACAGGACACGCCTGACGGGCCGGAGTTGACCGTCACGCTGAGCTGGCCCACCGGGCTACTCGACGACGCCGATGCGGCAGAGCTCGGCCGCGTCTGGGAGCAGGTGCTCGGCGGTCTGGCCGCCCATGCCACCGACCCCGGCGCCGGTGGACACACCCCGTCCGACTTCCCTCTCCTCGACCTCACACAGCAGAACGTCAAGGAACTGGAGGCTGAGGCAAGGGATTTGGTGGACGTATGGCCGTTGTCGCCGTTGCAGGAAGGGATGCTGTTCCACGCCACGTTCGACGAGGAAGGGCCGGACGTCTATCAGAGCCAGCGGCTCATGGCACTGGACGGGCCGCTGGACGTGGACAGGCTGCGCGCATCCTGGGAGGCACTCCTCGCCCGGCACGCGGCACTGCGGGCGAGCTTCCACCGGCCCGAGTCGGGCCAGGCGGTACAGGTCGTCGCGCGGCGAGTGGAACTCCCCTGGCGCGAGGCCGACGTGTCGCAGCTGGCGGACGCCGAAGCGCACGCGGAGGCCGAGCGCCTGACCGAGCGCGAGATGGCGGAGCGCTTCGATCTGACGAAGGCGCCTCTGCTGCGCCTGCTGCTCATCCGCTTCGGCGAGAACCGGCACCGCCTCGCCGTCACCAGCCACCACATCCTGGTGGACGGCTGGTCGATGCCGGTCATTCTCAACGAGGTGTCCGCGCTGTACGCGGCGAGGGGTGCCGCGGCGGGCCGTGGCGCGGCAGGCGGTGGCGCGGCAGACGCTGGCGCGGTGAGCAGCGGTGCGGCGAGCAGCGATGCGACGCACCTGAAGCCGACCCCCGCCGCCTCCTATCGCGACTACCTGTCCTGGCTGGAACGCCAGGACAGGGACGCCGCACGGAGCGCCTGGCGGACGGAGCTGACCGGCGCGGACGAGCCGACACTGGTGGCACCCGTGGACCCGGGACGGCCGCCGGTCGTGCCCGAGGTCAGCTCGGCGGAACTCTCCCCGGAGAAGACCCGTGCGCTGACCGAGCTGGCCCGCACCCATGGTCTTACGGTGAACACCGTCGTGCAGGGCGCCTGGGCGCTCGTCCTCGCGCGCCTCGCCGGGCGCACGGACGTCGTGTTCGGCGGCACCGTGGCCGGGCGGCCCCCGGAGCTGCCCGACGCCGAGTCGATGATCGGCCTCTTCATCAACACCCTGCCCGTACGCGTGCGGCTCGACGCCGGCCGGCCGGTCCTGAAGATGCTCGCCGAGCTCCAGGAACACCAGTCGGCGCTGATCGCCCACCAGCACCTGGGCCTGTCGGAGATCCAGCAACTCACCGGTCCCGGCGCGACCTTCGACACCATGCTGATGTTCGAGAACTACCCGCGGAACTCGGCCACCCTGCCCGGACCGGCCGACGACGAGGTCACGATCACCCAGCTCAGCACCCTGGCCGGAACGCATTACCCGCTGGCGGTCGGAGTCGTCCCCGCCGACAGGCTCCGCGTTCTCGTGACCTACCGGCCCGATCTGATCGCCCGGGAGAGCTCTCTCCGGACGGCGCGTCAGGTCGTCCGCGTCCTTGAACAACTGGTGGCGGACCCCTCGGTCCTTGTGGCGCGGGTGGACACCCTGGACGCCGCGGACCGCGTGTCGGTCGTGGAGGAGTGGAACGCCACAGAGGTGCAGGCCTTCGGCGGAACCGTTCCTGAACTGATCGCCGGACGGGTGGAGTCGGCGCCGGACACGGTGGCGGTCGAGGGAGAACAGACGCTCCTCTACGGGGAGTTGTGGGAGGAATCAGGTCGCTGGGCCGAGTACTTGGCGGGCGTAGGGGTGCGGCGGGGTGACCGTGTAGCGGTGGTCATGGAGCGGTCGCCGGACCTGCCGACGCTGCTCCTGGGGATCTGGCGGGCGGGCGCCGCCTATGTGCCGGTGGATGTGGGGTGGCCGGTCGAGCGGGTCGCCTTCGTCGTGGAGGACGCGGCTCCGGTGGCCGTGGTCTGCACGTCGGAGAGCCGGGGCGTGGTGCCGGACGGAGCTGCCGCCCACGTCGTGGTCATCGACGACCCGCAGGTGCGGGCAGCGCTGGCCGAGCGGGAAACCGGGCAGCAGATCGTGCCCGTGACGGCGCGGGACGTGGCGTACATGATGTACACGTCGGGCTCGACGGGTGCACCGAAGGGCGTGGCGGTGCCGCACGGCAGCGTGGCGTCGCTGGTGGGGGAGCGTGGCTGGGCGGTGGGCCCGAAGGACGCGGTCCTGATGCATGCCCCGCACGCCTTCGACGTATCGCTCTACGAGATGTGGGTTCCGCTGGCCTCCGGTGGCCGCGTGGTCATGGCCGAGCGCGGTGTGGTGGATGCCCAGCGGTTGCGCGAGCACGTGAAGCGCGGGGTGACGTCCTTCCACGCCACGGCCGGCCAGTTCCGGGCACTGACGGAGGAGACACCCGACTGTTTCACCGGGTTGCGGGAGGTGCTGACCGGCGGGGACGTCGTACCGGCCGCTTCGGTGGCCCGGGTACGTGAGGCCTGCCCGGATGTCTCCGTCCGCCACATGTACGGGCCGACGGAGGTGACCCTGTGCGCGACCTGGCACGTGCTGGAGCCGGGCGACGCGATGGGTTCCGTACTTCCCGTCGGGCGTCCGATGAGCAACCGGCAGACCTTCGTTCTGGACGCGTTCCTGCGGCCGGTGGCGCCGGGCGTGACCGGTGAGCTCTACGTGGCGGGCGCCGGGTTGGCCCAGGGCTACTGGAACGGCCGGCGCCTGACCGCCGAGCGGTTCGTGGCCTGCCCGTACGCGGCGGGGGAGCGGATGTACCGCACCGGTGACCTGGTGCGCTGGTCCGAGGACGGCGAGCTCCTCTTCGTCGGCCGCGCGGACGCACAGGTCAAGATCCGGGGGTACCGAGTCGAGCTGGGTGAGGTGGAGGCGGCCCTGGCCGCCCACCCCTCCGTCGCTCAGGCGGTTGTCGTCGCCCGCGAGGACCGGCAGGCGGAACGCCGTCTCGTCGGCTACGTGGTCCCGGACGGCACATCGCCCGACCCGGAATCCCTCCGCGCCCACGTGGCCAAGACCCTGCCCGAGTACATGGTCCCCACGGCGATACTCACCCTGGACACCCTCCCGGTGACCCGCAACGGCAAGGTCGACCGCGACGCTCTGCCCGCCCCCGACTTCGCGGGGAAAGCGACCGACCGCGCGCCGCGTACGGAGACCGAGGCGATCCTGTGCGCGCTGGTCGCCGAGTTATTGGGCCTGGAGCGGGTCGGGCCCGACGACAGCTTCTTCGAGCTCGGCGGCGACTCGATCATGTCGATGCAACTGGTCGCCCGCGCCCGCCGCGCCCACCTGATCCTCAAGGCGCAGGACGTCTTCGAGCACGAGACGCCGGCGGGCCTCGCGGCCGTGGCCGGGCATGTGGGTGCCGAGACGGCCACGCGGGAATCCGGCATCGGGAACGTGCCCTGGACACCAGTGATGCGGGCGCTCGGAGAGCGGGGTCTGCGGGGCAGGTTCGCGCAGTGGACGATCGTCGGCGCTCCGGCGGGACTCGGCCGTGACGTCCTTGTGAGTGGCGTGGCCGCCGTTCTCGACACGCACGACATGCTGCGGGCCCGCGCCACGAGCGGCGGGGACACCACGAACGGTGGGGACGGCCTCGAACTGTCCGTGGGGCAGCGCGGTTCCGTCGATGCCGCGGCCCTGGTCACGCGCATCGACGCGGCGGACGTGCCGGACGACTCCCTGGACGGCCTCGCGGAGGAGTCGGCCCGTGAGGCCACGAAGCGCCTCGATCCGTCGGCGGGTGTGATGCTCCAGGCCGTCTGGGTGGACGCAGGCCCGAAGCGGACCGGCCGACTGGCCCTCGCCGTCCATCACTTGGTGGTCGACGGATTGTCGTGGCGCATCCTCGTCCCGGACCTGCGGGCCGCGTGCGAGGCGTCGGCGGCCGGTCGTGAGCCGGAGCTCGACCCGGTGGGTACGTCGTTCAAGCAGTGGACGGACGTCCTGGTCGAGCAGTCCACCAGCGAGAGCCGAACCGCCGAGCTCGCGGACTGGACCGCACTGCTCGGAGCCGCCCAACCCCCGCTCGGCAAGCGGGACCTTGACCCGGCCATCGACACCGCAGCGACCATGCGCCGCCGGTCCTGGACCGTCCCGTCGCACCTCGCGGCCACGCTGGCGGGCACTGCCCCCGCGCTGTTCCACTGCGGGGTGCACGAGGTGCTCCTGGCGACGCTCGCGGGCGCGGTCACGCACTGGAGGTGCGGCGAGGGCGGGCACGTACTCCTCGATGTGGAGGGCCACGGCAGGGATCAGCTCGCGGACGCCGAACTGTCGCGCACCGTAGGTTGGTTCACCACCACCCACCCGGTGCGTCTCGACGCGGCCGGGATCGACCTGGACGAAGCGCGGTCCGGCGGTCCGGCGGCCGGAGCCCTTCTGAAGTCGGTCAAGGAGCAGTCGCGGGCGGTACCCGGCGACGGACGCGGCTTCGGTCTTCTCCGCCATCTCAACCCCGCCACCGCACCGACCCTGGCGGCTCTGCCCACCCCGCAGATCGGCTTCAACTACCTGGGCCGGTTCACGGCGAAAACGGCGAAAACGGCGAACACGGCTGAGTCGGCGGCCGGCCCGGTCGCCCCCTGGCAGCTCGCCGGTGGTGAGGCGATCGGCGGTTCCGTCGACCCGGACATGCCCGCCCTGCACGCCCTGGAAGCGGGCGCCGCGGTGCAGGACACCGCCGAAGGGCCGGAACTGACCGTCACGCTGACATGGCCCACCGGAGTGGTGGACGAGGCCGACGCGGAACACCTCGCCCGGATCTGGCTCGACCTGCTCGCGGGCCTGGCCGCGCACACCACCGCCCCCGCCGCCCCCGGCTTCACAGCGGGCGGACACACTCCGTCCGACTTCTCCCTCCTCGACCTCACGCAGCACGAGGTCGACGAACTCGAGGCAGCAGTAACGGAGGTGATGGACGTATGGCCGCTCTCGCCGTTGCAGGAAGGGCTGCTCTTCCACGCGGGGTTCGACGAGCAGGGGCCGGACCTCTACGAAGGGCTGCGCGTACTCGACCTCGACGGGCCGCTGGACGTGGACCGGCTGCGGGCGTCGTGGGAGGCGATCCTCGTCCGGCACCCGATCCTGCGGGCGAGCTTCCACCGACGTACGTCGGGCCAGGCGGTGCAGGTCATCTCACGGTCCGTGGAACTGCCTTGGCGTGAGGTCGACTTGTCGGGTCTCTCGGCCGCCGATGCTCGCACCGAGATGGACCGCATCGTCGAGGACGAACGCATTCGCCGACTGGACGTGACGACGGCCCCGCTGCTGCGCCTGCTCCTTATCCGGCTCGGCGAGAACCGGCATGCCCAGGTGGTCATCAACCACCACATCGTCACGGACGGCTGGTCGCTGCCCGTCCTGATCGCCGAGATGTCCACGATCTACGCGGCCGGTGGTGACGGGCGTGCCCTGCCCGCCGCGACCTCGTACCGGGAGTACCTGGCCTGGCTGGAACGCCAGGACAGGGAAGCCGCGCGGAGCGCCTGGCGCACGGAGTTCGCGGGTGCGGACGAGCCGACCCTCACGGTTCCCGAGGACCCGTCGGCCGCCGCGCCCGCCGTACCGGAACGCATTCCCTTCGAGTTCAGCGAGGAACTCACCCGCAGCGTTGTCGACTTGGCGCGCGGCCATGGCCTGACGGTGAACACGGTCGTGCAGGGTGCCTGGGCGCTGCTCCTGGCCCGGCTCGTCGGACGTACCGACGTGGTGTTCGGCGTGACGGCGGCGGGGCGGCCCGCCGAGTTGCCGCGTGTGGAGTCGATGGTCGGCCTGTTCATCAACACGCTGCCCGTACGGGTCGATCTGTCGGCGGAGCAGTCGGTGGCCGCGATGCTGACCAGCCTCCAGGAGCGACAGGTCGCGCTCATGTCCCACCAGCACATCGGCCTCTCCGAGATCCGCAGGCTCGCGGGCCCCGGCGCCGCCTTCGACACGCTCGTCGTGTACGAGAACTACCCGCGCCCGCCTCTTCGCGACTCCGAGCCCGACACCCTGTCGATCCGCCCCGGCGGCACACCGGAGGACACCGGCCACTACCCGCTGACGCTGATCGCGGTACCGGGCGAGCGCCTGCACGGCGAGTTCATCTACCGGCCCGGCGTGTTCCACCGCGCCTGGGCCGAGGAGACCGTGGCGTCGCTGGGACACGTGCTCGAAGGGATGGCCGCCGATCCGTCGGCGCCCGTGGGACGGGTGGGCGTACTGGGCGGGGCGCGGCGCGAGCTCGTCGTGGGCGAGTGGAACCGCACGCGGGTGCCGGTGGCCGCGGAGACGCTGCCCGAGCTGCTCCGGCGCCAGGTGGAGCGGTCGCGGGACGCCGTCGCCCTGGAGTCGGGCGAGCGCTCGCTGACATACGGAGAGTTGGAGGACGAGGCCGGACGCTGGGCCCGCTGCCTGATCGAGGCCGGTGTGGGGCCGGAGCGCCGGGTGGCCGTCCTCGCACCGGGATCGGTGGCGACGGTGGTCTGCGTCCTCGCCGTGTCCATGGCGGGCGGGGTCTTCGTGCCCGTGGACCCGGGATACCCGCAGGAGCGGGTGGCTTTCGTGCTCGCGGACGCGGACCCCGCGGTGCTGCTGTGCACGCAGGAGACGCGGGCCTCGGTGCCGACGGGGTTCGCGGGCCGTCTCATCGTCCTCGACGATCCGGAAACCGCCGCGGCCGTCGCCGGGAAGGCGGCGGGCACCATCGGACATGGGGAGCGGACCGCGCCGCTCGGTGCGGACAACGCGGCGTACGTGATCTACACCTCGGGTTCGACGGGTACCCCGAAGGGCGTGGTCGTGCCCCATGCGGGGCTCGCCAATCTCGCGCGGGCCCAGATCGAGCGGTTCGCGGTGGGTCCTGACGCGCGGGTGCTCCAGTTCGCCTCGCTGAGCTTCGACGCGGCGGTCTCCGAACTGTGCATGGCGCTGCTCTCGGGAGGAACGCTCGTGGTGGCCGGGGCGGACGCACTGCCGCCACAGGTGCCGCTCGGGCAGGCGCTCCGCGCCCTGGGGGCCACCCATGTCACCGTGCCCCCGAGCGTGCTCGCGGTGGAGGATGAACTGCCTCCGGGGCTGCGGACGTTGGTGGTGGCCGGAGAGGCGTGCCCTCCGGCGCTCGTGGACCGGTGGTCCGGCGGGCGGCGGATGGTGAACGCGTACGGACCCACCGAGCTGACGGTGTGCGCGGCCATGAGCGCGCCCCTGTCACCGGACCAGGAAACAGGCCGGGAAACAGGCCAGGAAACAGGCCGGGAGGCGGGCCGGGAGACAGTGCCGATCGGGCGCCCCATGGCCAACGTGAAGGTGTTCGTCCTGGACCGCTTCCTCCAGCCCGTCCCGCCGGGAACGCCGGGCGAGCTGTACGTCGCGGGCGCCGGAGTGGCTCGCGGATACTGGGCGCGGCCAGGCCTGACCGCCGAACGGTTCGTGGCGTGCCCGTACGTGCCCGGGGAGCGCATGTACCGGACAGGTGACATGGTGCGCTGGTCCGACACCGGGGAACTGCTCTTCGTCGGCCGCGCGGACGCGCAGGTGAAGGTGCGCGGCCACCGGATCGAACCGGGCGAGGTCGAAGCGGTCCTCGCCGCGCACGCCGGGGTCGCCCAAGCGGTGGTCGTGGCGCGTGACGACCGGAAGGCCGGTGAGCAGCACCAGTTGGTCGCCTACGTCGTCCCCGATCCGTCGGAGGCATGGCGCACCGATGAACTCCTCACCGCCCTGCGGGACATCGCCGCGGACCGTCTTCCCGCCTTCATGGTCCCGTCGGCGTTCGTCCCGCTTGACCGCCTGCCCCTCACCACGAACGGGAAGCTGGACCGGCGTGCGCTGCCCGCCCCCGACTTCGCAGGGAAGGTCTCGGGACGGGAGCCGCGCACGGAGACCGAGGCGCTGCTGTGCGGCCTGTTCGCCGAGGTGCTCGGCCTGGAACGGGTCGGCGTCACGGACAGCTTCTTCGTCCTTGGCGGCGACTCGATCTCCTCGATGCAACTGGCTTCCCGCGCCCGCCGCTCGGGCCTCGTGGTGACGCCTCGGCAGATCTTCGAGGAGAAGACCCCCGAGCGCCTCGCGACGGTGGCGGACGCGGCCGACGACGCCGGGCAGGACGCCGTCGAGGACATCGGCGTCGGCGAGGTGCCCTGGACCCCGGTGATGCGCGAGTTGGGCGAGCCCGCACGCCGCCCGAGGTTCGCGCAGTGGGCCGTCGTCGGTGCCCCGGCCGGCCTCGCACCCGACGTACTCCTGACAGGTCTGTCCGCCGTCCTCGACACGCACGACATGTTGCGCGCACGCGTGGTCACGACGGACGAGGGCGACCGCGATGGCCGCGACGGCCACGCCGAGGGCGACTGCGGCACCGAGCCGCGTCTCGTCGTCGGCGAACGAGGGTCCGTGGACCCCGCGGACCTGGTCACCCGCGTGGCCGCAGAGGAAGCGGCGGACATGGCGGGCGCATCACTCGACGAGATCGCGGAACGCGCGGCGAAGGAGGCCGTCGAGCGCCTCGACCCCGCGCGGGGCGCGATGCTCCAGGTCGTGTGGGTGGACGCGGGCCCGGAGCGAGTGGGCCGACTGGTCCTCATGGTCCACCACCTGGCCGTGGACGGAGTGTCCTGGCGGGTCCTGGTGCCCGACCTGGCCCTCGCCTGCGAGGCCGCCGCGGCGGGACAGGAACCCGTGCTCGACCCCGTGGGGACATCGTTCAGGCGCTGGTCGGAACTCCTGTCCGCGCAGGCCGCAGCACCGGACCGGGTGGCGGAGCTCGACGCGTGGACGGACTTGCTCGACGGCACGGAACCGCTCATCGGCCGGCGTCCGCTGGATCCGGCCCTCGACACCGCCGCGACCACACACCGCGCGTCCTGGCAGGTCCCACGGGAAGAGGCGGCCACGCTGGCAGGTCGGACCCCCGCGCTGTTCCACTGCGGGGTGCACGAGGTGCTCCTGGCGACGCTCGCGGGCGCCGTCACGCGCTGGCGCGGCGAGGGCGGGCACGTACTACCGGATCACGTACTACCGCATCACGCACTGCCGGATCACGTACTGCTCGATGTGGAGGGCCACGGCCGTGAACCGGTCGAAGGCGCCGAACTGTCGCGCACCATGGGCTGGTTCACCAGCACCCACCCGCTCCGCCTCGCCGTCGCCGACGTGCCTCTGGCCGAAGTGACGGACGGCGGTCCGGCGGCCGGAGCCCTACTGAAGACGGTCAAGGAACAGGCGCGGGCGGTGCCGGGCGACGGACTCGGATACGGACTGCTGCGCCACCTGAATCCCGATACGGGCCCGGTGCTCGCCGCCCTGCCGAGCCCGCAGATCGGCTTCAACTACCTGGGCAGGTTCACCGCCGGTGACCCGTCCGAAAGCCGTACGGTCGCGGCCTGGCAGATGGCGGGAGATACGGCGATCGGCGGCTCGGCCGACCCGGACATGCCGTCCATGCACGCCCTGGAAGCGGGCGCGGCCATCGTGGACACTGCTGACGGGCCCGAGCTGACCATCTCGCTCAGCTGGGCGGGCCAGGTCATACACGGTGCCTCGGCACGACGCGTCGGCCGACTCTGGCTGGACATGCTCGGCGGCCTCGCCGCCCACACCACCGATCCCACGGCCGGTGGACACACACCTTCCGACTTCCCCCTCCTCGGCCTCGCGCAGAGCCAGATCGAGGATCTCGAAGCCGGATTCAACCCGCTCTGAAGCCCTGAGGCTCCGAGGCTCCGAGGAGAGACGAGATGACCCGATCACCGGTCGAGGACGTGTGGCCGCTGTCGCCGCTGCAGGAAGGGATGCTCTTCCACGCCGCCTTCGACGACCAGGGTCCGGACGTGTACACCGTGCAGTCCGCGCTCGACATCGAAGGACCCGTGGACCCGGTCAGGCTGCGGGCGTCCTGGCAGGCGCTCCTCGCCCGGCACGCCGCGCTGCGCGCCTGCTTCCGGCAGGTGAGCGGGGCACAGATGGTGCAGGTCATCGCGCGGGACGTGGTGCTGCCCTGGCGTACGGAGGACGTGTCGGGCCTCGCCGAGTCCGATGAGCCCGCAGCCCTGGAACGCCTGGCGCAGAGCGAGCGGGCCGAGCCCTTCGACCTGGCGGCGCCACCGCTGCTGCGCCTCCTCCTGATCCGCCGGGGCGCGAACCGCCACCGCCTCGTCATCACCAGCCACCACATCCTCATGGACGGCTGGTCGGCCCCGGTCCTCATCGGTGAACTCTGCGAGATCTACGCTGCGGGGGGCGACGCATCCAGGTTGGGGCGCACCACCTCCTACAGGGAGTACCTGAAGTGGCTCGGCCGACAGGACAGGGAAGCCGCGCGGGACGCGTGGCAGGTGGAACTCGCGGGCACGGACGAACCGACCCTCGTGGCACCGGCCGTCCCCGACCGGCTCCCCGTCTTCCCCGAGAACGTGAGCGGTGACCTCCCCGAGAAGGTCACACGAGACGTGGTGGAACTGGCGCGCACCCATGGCCTGACGGTGAACACCGTGGTGCAGGGCGCCTGGGCGCTGGTCCTCGCCCGGCTCGCGGGGCGCACGGATGTGGTGTTCGGCGCGACGGTGGCGGGACGGCCTCCCGAGCTGCCGGGCGTGGAATCGATGGTGGGACTCCTCATCAACACGCTGCCGGTACGAGTCCGCATCGACGGATCGCAACCGCTGTTGGACATGTTCCGTGAACTGCAGGAACGCCAGACAGTGCTGATGGCTCATCAGCACCTGGGCCTCCCGCAGATCCAGAAGGCCGCGGGCCCGGGAGCGGGCTTCGACACGCTCCTGGTGTACGAAAGCTTTCCCCAGCCCCCGGCGGCCTCCCCTTCACCGGACCGCGAGAGCCTCTCGCTCAGGCCTGCGGGGTTCACGCGTGAGGCGGCGCACTATCCGCTGACGCTGGTGGTCGGCCCCGGCGAACGCATGCACCTGAAGCTGGAGTACCGGCCGGACCTGTTCGACCGGAGCGTCGCCGTGGCGGCGCTCGAATCGCTGGTGCGGGTGCTGGAGCGGGTGGTGAGCGACCCCGCCGTGGTGGTGGGGCGCGTCGGGGCGATGGCGATCGTCGAGCGTGGGGCGGCTGTCGTGCCGCCGCGCGAGGTGGTGCCCGAGCTGATCGCCGGGCGGGTGGTGTCGTCTCCGGGCGCTGTGGCCGTCCAAAGCGAACGGGCCTGCTCGTACGGGGAGTTGTGGGCGGAGTCCGGACGCTGGGCCCAGTACTTGGCGGGCATGGGGGTGCGGCGGGGCGACCGTGTCGCAGTGGTGATGGAGCGGTCGCCGGACCTGGTGAAGCTCCTGCTGGGGATCTGGCGGGCGGGCGCCGCCTACGTACCCGTGGATGTGGGGTGGCCGCAGGAGCGGGTCGCGTTCGTCCTTCAGGACGCGGCTCCGGCGAGGGTGGTGTGCACGGCGGAGAGCCGGGGCGTGGTGCCGGAGCGGGCTGCCACGCGCCTCGTGGTCCTCGACGACCCGCAGGTGCGGGTGGCGCTCGAGGCGTGCGGCACCGACAAGCCGGTCGTTCCGGTGGCGGCGCAGGACGTGGCGTACGTGATGTACACGTCGGGTTCGACCGGCGTGCCGAAGGGAGTCGCGGTGCCGCACGGCAGCGTCGCGGCCCTTGTGGGGGAGCGGGACTGGGCAGTGGGCCCGGCGGACGCGGTCCTCATGCACGCCCCGCACGCCTTCGACGCGTCGCTCTTCGAGATGTGGGTCCCGCTGGTCGCGGGAGGCCGCGTGGTGATGGCCGAGCCCGGTGTGGTGGATGCCCAGCAGGTGCGTGAGCACGTGAAGGGCGGCGTGACGGCGGTGCATCTGACCGCCGGTTCGTTCCGCGTCCTCGCCGAGGAGTCACCCGACTGCTTCACCGGGCTGCGTGAGGTGCTGACCGGCGGTGACGTGGTTCCGGCCGCCTCGGTCGCCCGTGTGCGCGAGGTCTGCCCGGATGTGTCGGTCCGCCATATGTACGGGCCGACGGAGACGACGTTGTGCGCGACCTGGCATGTGCTGGAGCCGGGCGACGAGATGGGCCCCGTACTCCCGATCGGGAGCCCGTTGCCCCACCGGCAGGCTTTCGTCCTTGACGCGTTCCTGCAGCCGGTGCCGCCGGGCGTGACCGGTGAGCTCTACGTGGCGTGCGCCGGCTTGGCGCAGGGCTACTGGAACGGCCAAGGCCTGACCGCCGAACGCTTCGTGGCCTGCCCGTACGTACCGGGAGAGCGGATGTACCGCACCGGGGATCTGGTGCGCCGGTCCGAGAAGCGCCACTCCCAGGAGGGTGACCTTCTCTTCGTCGGCCGCGCGGACGCGCAGGTCAAGATCCGGGGCTTCCGTGTGGAGCTGGGCGAGGTGGAGGCGGCCCTGGCCGCTCATCCCGACGTGGCCCAGGCGGTCGTCGTCGCCCGCGAGGACGGACCCGGTGAGCGCCGCCTCGTGGGTTACGTCGTACCCGAGGGCACGGAGGCCATCGACCCCCAACTCGTCCGCGCCCACGCTGCCGAGACCCTGCCCGACTACATGGTCCCGGCCGCCGTGCTGGCCCTGGGCGCCCTGCCCGTGACCCGCAACGGCAAGGTCGACCGCAAGGCACTGCCCGCCCCGGACTTCGCCGAGCGCGTCTCGGGGCGGGGGCCCCGGACCGCCGCCGAGGAGACGCTGTGCCGTCTGTTCGCCGAGGTGCTCGAACTGGAGCGGGTCGGGCCCGACGACAGCTTCTTCGACCTGGGCGGCGACTCGGGCCTCGCGATGCGCCTCGCGGGACGGATCCGCGAGGAGTTCGACGCCGAGATAGGCATCCGGCAGTTCTTCGGCTCGCCGACACCGGTAGGAGTGGCCAGGCTGCTCGCCACCAAGGCGCGGCCCGTACTGGTCCCGGTCGAGCACCGCGACGAAGTCCCTGTCACGGCAGGGCAGTTCCGCACCTGGCTGATGTCACGGCTCGACGACGAATCGGGAATCGACCGCATCCCGGTGGCGCTGCGACTGAGTGGCGATCTTGACCAGGAGGCGCTGCGGGCGGCCCTCGGCGATGTCGCCGCACGGCACGAGATCCTGCGCACCACCTTCGACGGAGCGCGGGGCGGCGCCATGCGGCAGCGCGTCCTGGACGCCACCGCGTCCCGCCCGGTGCCGGACGTGGTGCGAGCGACCGAGGCGGAGCTGCCGGACCTGCTGGCCACCCGCGCCGGGCACGCGTTCGACCTCGGCAGTCGGACGCCATGGACGCAGACGCTCCTGCGCCTCTCGGACACCGAGTACGTACTGCTTCTGGTGGTGCACCGGATCGCCGCCGACGACACGTCGCTGGACGTCCTGGTCCGTGACCTGGCCACCGCGTACGGCGCGCGCCGCGAGGGACGGGTGCCGGAACGGGCCCCGCTGCCCGTCCAGTTCGCCGACTACGCGCTCTGGGAACAGACCCTGCTCCAGGGAGAGCAGGAACCGGAGAGCCTGGTCAACGACCAACTCGCGTACTGGCACGACGCCTTGGCGGGCATCGACGCCGAGATCGAGCTGCCCGCCGACCGGCCACGGCCGTCCATCGCGTCGCACCGGGCCGGTACCGTACCGCTGCGCCTCGACGCCGAGGCGCACGGCCGTCTCGCCGATCTGACCGAGGACGACGCGACGACGACGTTCATGGTGGTGCAGGCGGCCCTCGTGATGCTGCTCGCCCGGCTCGGCGCGGGCACCGACGTCACCATCGGCACGCGGGTCCCGCGCCGGGACGAGTCCGGTCTCGAAACACTGGTGGGCCCCTTCGCGGGGGCGCTCGCCCTGCGTACGGACGCGTCCGGCGACCCCACGTTCCGCGAGCTGCTCGGCAGGGTCCTCGCGGCGAACCAGGAGGCGCGTGAGCACAGGGACGTACCGTTCGAACGCCTGGTGGACGGCCTGGAGCTGCCGCCGTCCCTCGCGCGCCACCCGGTGTTCCAGGTCCTCCTGGAGGTCGACGACAGCGTCGACGAGCCGTGGGATCCCTGGGAGCTGCCAGGACTGCGCACCACGCGCCTGGACCTCGGTACGCAAGCCACCGAGCTCGACCTGTCGTTCAGCCTCACCGAACGGTACGAGCCCGACGGCGATCTCGGAGGCATCGACGGACAACTCCGCTACGCGGCAGAGCTGTTCGACCGGCGGACCGCCCAGACGCTCGCGCAGCGGTTCGTCCGCGTGCTCGAGCAGGTGACGACCGATCCGGAGCAGCGCCTGAGCGCGCTCGACGTACTGCTCGACAGCGACGAAGCCCGGCGGCTCGTGGCGAGCGCGAACGACACGGCGGCGGAACCCGTCACGCGCACGGTGGTGGAGATGCTGGCCGAGCAGGCGGCACGTACACCCGATGCGATCGCCGTCACGGATCTCCACGGCTCCCTGACGTACGAGGCGTTGGACGCCGCGGCGGAGCGGCTCGCACACCGGCTGACCGAGCAGGGGGTGGGCCCGGAGAGCGTCGTCGTCGTGGCGCGGCCCGTCAGTAACGCCTTGGTCGTCGCGCTGCTCGGGGTGCTGAAATCCGGTGCGGCCTGCTGCCTCGCCGAGGATCCCGCCCGCCCGCTGGAGGGCGTGGACCTCCCGGGCGGCGGGATCCTGGTCTGCTCCGATGCGTCCATCGCTTCGGAGGCCGACAGGCCCACGACGAAGACCCGTCCCGCCCTCTTGGGGCACCCGGCGCTCGTCCTCGTGGGCGCCGTCATCGAACACCGCACGCTCGCCTCCCACACGACGTACCGCATGCAGGCCTCCCCGGCGTTGGGCGCGGCGCCGCTGCTTGACGCCAGGGCTCCGTCCGCGGCGCTCGTGACGCCACTGCTCGCGGCGCTCTGTGCGGGAGGGAGCGTGCGGCTCGGCGTACCCGGCAAGGATCTCGCGGCGGGGGAGGCCGGGACGCTGGTGGTCACCACCCCCGAGCTCCTTGACACGGCCCCCGAGGCCCTGGTCGTGGACCTGGCGGGTGGGCCGCAGGCCATGGACCAGTTGCAGGACCTGAGGGAGCGGCACCCCTCGACTCCGCTGGTGAGTGGTTACGGAGTGCCGGAGACGGGCGGAATCTGGCTGGAGCACGGGCCCGGCTCCGAGGAGGCCGCCGCATCGGGGCCCCGCACCGGCAGCCCGGTCCTGGACACCCGCGCCTTCGTGCTCGACGAACGTCTGCGTCCGGTGCCGCCGGGCGTCACGGGCGACCTCTACCTGGCAGGCACCACGCTGGCGCGCGGCTACGCGGGCAGCCCGGGGCGCACGGGCGAACGGTTCGTCGCCTGCCCCTTCGGCCCCGCGGGCGAGCGCATGTTCCGTACCGGCGAACGCGCGAAGCTGACGAACACGGGCCGCATCGCCGTACAGCCCGAGGACCAGGAGCGGAAGCGGGGCGCCGGCGCGGGGCGGGGTACGGGCAGGAACCGCGGCGACTTGGGCGTCATACTGCCCCTGCGGCCGGAAGGCAGCCGCCCCCCGCTGTTCTGCCTGCACACCGGCATGGGCCTGAGCTGGACGTACGCGGCTCTTCTGCCGTACCTCCCGCAGGATCAGCCGGTGTACGGCGTGCAGGCGCGCGGGATCGCGCAGCCGCAGCCCGGTCAACTGCCGGGCAGCATCGCGGAGATGGCGGCCGACTACGCGGACGAGATCCGCGCCGTCCAGCCCGTCGGCCCCTACCACCTCCTGGGCTGGTCCATCGGCGGAACCATCGCCCAAGCCGTCGCCGCCCGTCTCGAGGAACTGGGCGAGGAGGTGGCGCTCCTCGCGCTGCTCGACGCCTATCCCGGCAGTGGCGCCGCCAAGTCGCGGTTCCGTGGCGAGGAGGGAGAGGCGACGGAGGGATATGGCGTACTGCAACAGAAGCAGGGCGCCGACGTGGCCGACCTCTACCGCTCGTCGGGCATGAGCGAACAGGCCCTGTCGAACCTGGAGACGGTCGTCCGCAACATGTCGGGGTTCGCGCCGGACCACACGCCCCGCGTCTCCCGCGGCGACCTGCTGCTCTTCGTGGCGGCGGCCGACCGGACCGGGGAACAATCCGTGGCGGATTCCGTCGCGAACTGGGAGCCCTTCATCGAGGGCGACATCGAATCGCACGAAGTGCCTGTCGGCCATTACGACATGCTCAAGCCCGAAGCCCTGTCACGCATCACACGCGTTGTCGCGCGGAAACTCGGTGCCACGAGTGCCACGACAGGCAAGGCGAAGGAAAAGAATCCGGAACAGCGGACAGCAACCGAAAAGGACTGAACGATGACCAATCCGTTCGACAATGAAGACGGCACCTTCCTGGTTCTCGTCAACGACGAGGGACAGCATTCTCTGTGGCCCGCGTTCGCCGAGATCCCCGAAGGCTGGACCACCGCGCACGGCGAAGGCACCCGGCAGGAATGCCTCGCGTACATCGAGGAGAACTGGACGGACATGCGCCCCAAGAGCCTCGTCGCGGAGATGGGCAGGAACGAGACGGCGGTTCCCTAGGTGGACACGGAATCACTGGTGACCGTGGCGATCGGCGATGTGGCCCTCATCGTCATCGCCTCTCGCCTCCTGGGAGCCCTCGCCCGCCGCTGCGGACAGCCCGTGGTCATCGGCCAGATCGTCGCCGGAATCGCCCTGGGCCCGACGCTGCTCGGCCGCCTGCCCGGCGATCCGACCTCGCGGCTCTTCCCGTCGGAGGTGCTGCCGTTCCTGACCGTGCTCTCGCAGATCGCCATCGTGATCTTCATGTTCGTCGTGGGGTACGAGATGGACTGGCGGCAGCTGCGCCAGGGCGGGAGAGCCTCGGCCACGGTCGCCCTGTGCGCGTTCCTGGTCCCCGCGGGACTCGGTGTGGGCGCGGTGGGGGTGTTCCACGGGGCGTTCGACGCGGTCCAGCCGGGGCAAGCGGACGGCAGGACGTTCTGGCTGTTCATGGCAGTGGCGGTCTCCGTCACCGCGCTGCCCGTGCTCGCGGCGATCGTCCGCGAACGAGGGCTCGCGGGCAGCCCCGAGGGCACCGTGGCCACGACTGCCGCCGGGTTCATGGATGTGGTGGCGTGGCTGGTCCTCGCCGCCGCGCTCGCCGGCACCGGGCACGCCACCGGGCATGCGTGGCAGCTGACGCTGCTTCTGATCTCCCTGTTCGTGGCGGCCCTGTTCCTGGTGGTGCGTCCGGTGCTCGCGTGGTGGATGCGGCGGTCCAGGGTGGTGATGGCCAACCAGCTCACGATCGCGCTCGGCCTGGCCCTGGGCAGCGCCTGGGTGACCGCGGAGCTCGGTCTGCACCCCGTGTTCGGCGGACTGCTCGCGGGCCTCACGATGCCCCGCAGGGACGGTGTGCCGGACGCCGATGTGCTGCGGCCGATGGAGCAGACCTCCGACCTGCTGCTCCCGCTGTTCTTCGTGACGACGGGACTCTCCTTCAACATCGGCTCGCTGGACGGGAACGGCGGCCTCCTGCTGCTGTTGATCCTCGCCATCGCCACCCTGGGCAAGCTCGGTCCCGCGTACGCGGCATCGCGGATCAGCGGTATGGACGCGCACCGGTCTGCGACCGTCGCCGCCCTTGTGAACACTCGCGGGCTCACGGAACTGATCGTCCTGAACGTCGCACTGAACGCGGGGATCATCGGATCAGCGCTTTTCACCGTTCTCGTACTCATGGCATTGGTCACCACCTTCATGACGGGGCCGCTGCTTTCTCTGATAGGGCGCAGGCGCGAGCGGGAAACCCCGCGCGGTCCGGAGAAGAAGGTCGTTCCCGCCCTTGCGGATGGACAACCTTGACGCCCAGGAAGGGCGATTTCAGAATCAATTGAGCAATAGGGATCGAGCAATGGGGCTCCCTGGGCAGGTGCTGAACCATTCGGTTCCCGCCCGGGAGAAAAGGGGAAGAGGGATGACCTTGCCGGAATCCGAGGAATTCGACGTGGTGGTGGTCGGCGGAGGGCCCGCCGGATCGACGCTCGCCGCACTGGTGGCCATGCAGGGGCGGCGGGTCCTTGTCCTGGAGAAGGAGGTATTCCCGCGCCACCAGATCGGCGAGTCGCTGCTGCCGTCCACCGTGCACGGCGTGTGCAGGCTGACCGGTGTCGCGGACGAACTGGCGAAGGCGGGGTTCCCGCGCAAGCGCGGCGGCACGTTCCGCTGGGGGGCCAACCCGGATCCCTGGACCTTCTCCTTCGCGGTCTCCCCGCGCATGAGCGGCCCCACGTCGTACGCCTACCAGGTGGAGCGGTCCAAGTTCGACGACATCCTGCTCAAGCACGCCCGCAAGGTGGGCGCCGAAGTGCGCGAAGGCTGCGCGGTGCTCGACGTCATCGACGACGACGAGCGGGTCAGGGGCGTCACGTACACCGACGCCGACGGCAACGAACGCCGGGCCCTCGCCACGTTCGTCGTGGACGCGTCGGGCAACAAGAGCCGCGTGTACCAGCGAGTGGGAGGCACGCGCGAGTACTCGGAGTTCTTCCGCAGCCTCGCCCTGTTCGGCTACTTCGAAGGCGGCAAGCGGCTGCCGGAACCGTACTCGGGCAACATCCTGTCGGTCGCGTTCCCGAGCGGCTGGTTCTGGTACATCCCCCTGAGCGACACGCTGACGAGCGTCGGCGTCGTGGTGCGACGCGAGATGGCCGAGAAGATCCAGGGCGACCGGGAGAAGGCGCTCATGGCACTCGTCGACGAGTGCCCCCTGATCGGCGAGTACCTCGCGGACGCCACGCGGGTCACCACCGGGCAGTACGGAGAGCTGCGCGTCCGCAAGGACTACTCGTACCACCAGACGACCTTCTCCCGCCCCGGGCTCGTCCTCATCGGCGACGCGGCGTGCTTCGTCGACCCGGTGTTCTCGTCGGGCGTGCACCTGGCGACGTACAGCGCGCTGCTCGCGGCACGCTCCATCAACAGCGTCCTGTCCGAACGCGTCGACGAGGACACGGCGTTGAAGGAGTTCGAGGCCCGCTACCGGCGCGAGTACGGCGTCTTCTACGAATTCCTCCTGTCCTTCTACGAGATGCACCACGACGAGGACTCCTACTTCTGGCGGGCCAAGAAGGTCACGAGGACCGAGCGGCCCGAACTCCAGTCGTTCGTCGAGCTCATCGGTGGTGTCTCCTCCGGCGAGCGCGTCCTGACGGAGGCCGAGATCCTCGCCAAGCGCTTCTCGTCGGACTCCGCGGAGTTCGCCGCCGCCGTCGACGAACTGGCCGGCAGCGAGGAGGGAAGCATGGTGCCGCTGTTCAAGTCCTCGGTGGTGCGCGAAGTCATGCAGGAGGGCGGTCAGGTCCAGATGCGCGCCCTGCTCGGGGAGGACGCCGAAGCGGAGGCCCCCCTGTTCAGCGGTGGCCTGGTGCCCTCACCGGACGGCATGTTCTGGCAGCAGCCCCAGTCCGCCCCGAGCCCGGCCGAGTAGAAGCCAGGCAGAAGCCGAGCAGCAGCCGAGCAGAGAAGGAGGTCCGCGCATGGCGCGGCCGTCAGACCTCTCCATGCACAACCGCAGGGACCGTCTGGACCCGCTGCCCGAGCTCAGCGAACTCAGCGCGCGGGCACCGCTGTCCGAGGTCGAACTCGACGAAGGACCCAGCTCGTCCACGGGCTGGCTCGTCACGGGCCACGACGAGGTGCGCGCGGTCCTCGGCGACGCGGAGCGGTTCAGTACGGCCCCGCCCGCGGGCGGCAGCCGGCCGGTCCAGGCGGGCAACCTCATCCAGTACGACCCGCCCGACCATGCCCGGCTCCGGCTGCTGCTCACACCGGAGTTCACGGTCCGCCGGATGCGCGGCCTGGAACCCGCCGTCGAATCCGTCGTGGCGGACTGCCTCGACTCCCTGGAGAAGGCCGGGCGGCCCGCCGACTTCATGCGGCACGTCGCCTGGTCCGTGCCGGGCCTCGTCATGTGCGAGCTGTTCGGCGTACCCCGCGACGACCGGGCGGAGCTCGCGCGGCTGCTCAAGGTCAGCCGCCCCGCCTTCCGCGGCAGGCAGCTGCAGCTGACCGCCGGGGCCGCCTATCTCGCGTACGTCGACCAACTCGTGGCCCGGAACCGACGCGCACCCGGCGACGATCTGCTCGGCAGGCTGGTGCGCCAGCACGGCGACGACATCGACGACGAAGAACTGGTCGGCCTCACCGCGTTCGTCATGGGCTCCGGCGTCGAGAACATGGCCAGCATGCTGGGCCTCGGCATCCTCACGCTGCTCGAACACCCGGACCAGCTGGGCCTGTTGAGAAAGTGCCCGCACTTGATCGACCAGGCGGTGGAGGAGTTCATCCGCTACCTGTCGATCATCCCGACGGCGTCTCCGCGCACCGCCCGCGAGGACGTACCCCTCGCGGGCAAGGTGATCAAGGCCGGTGACCAGGTGGCCTGTTCACTGTTCGCGGCCAACCGCGTCAGGCCGCCCGGCGCGCCGCCGGACGTCCTCGACATCACCCGTGAGGCCACCGGCCATGTGGGGCTCGGCCACGGCATCCACTACTGCATCGGCGCCTCGCTGGTGCGGATGGAACTCAGGAGCGCCTATCTGGCGGTACTGCGCCGCTTTCCCGAGCTGCGCTGTGCCGTGTCGCCCCAGGAGATCCGCTTCAGGACTCAGGCGCCGTACGGCGTGGAGACACTGCCGGTCACCTGGTGAGGGAGTGATGGAGCCATGACATCGACGACTGAGCCCGGCCTCGTCCACACCCGCCGCGAACGCTTCGGCCCGGCCGAAGAGCTGCGCAGACTGTCCGATGGACGGCCCGTCACCCGGATCGACGTGGGCCCGGGGACCGACGGGGTGCCCGTCTGGCTCGTCACGGGCCACGCCGAGGTGCGCCAAGTCCTCGGCGACCACCGGCGGTTCTCCACCCGGCGGCGCTTCGGGCCGCCCTCGTCGGCGGGGCGGGACGAGGGCCCGCGGCCCGACGAGCTGATCGGGCAGCTCATGGACTACGACCCGCCCGAACACACCCGGCTCCGGCAGATCCTCACACCGGAGTTCACCCTGCGCCGGATGCGCAGGATCGAGCCGGGCATCACCGCCCTCGTCACCGAGCACCTCGACGCCATGGAGCGCACGGGGCCGCCCGCCGAACTCGTGGGGGCGTTCGCGTCGCCCGTCCCCGGCGCCGCCCTGTGCGAACTGATCGGCGTGCCCCGCGACGACCGCGGCGACTTCCTGCGCCGCTGCCACGCCTTCCTCGCCCCCGGCCGGGGACGCCAGCGCCGGGCGGCGGCCGGGGAACTGCTCTCGCGGTACGTCGCCGCGATGGTCGCCCGGCAGCGCACGGACCCCGACGAAGGCTTCCTGGGCATGCTGGTCCGCGACCACGGCGACCAGGTCACGGACAAGGAACTGCGGGGCGTCTGCGTCCTGTTGGTGCTCGCGGGCCTCGACAACATCTCGGGGATGCTGGGGCTCGGCACCCTGCTTCTTCTCGGCCACCCGGAACAGCTGGCCGCGGTGCGCGACGATCCGGGGGCGGTGGACGGAGCCGTCGAGGAGCTGCTGCGCCATCTGTCGGTACCGCACGCGCCGACACCCCGCACCGCCCTGGAGGACGTCGTCGTGGGGGGCCAACTCATCAGCGCGGGGGAACACGTCCTGTGCTCGCTGCCGATGGCCAACCGCGACCCCGCAATGGTCGCCGAACCCGACCGATTCGACATCACGCGCGAGCCCGGCGCCCATGTCGCCTTCGGCCACGGCATCCACCACTGCCTGGGCGCGGCACTGGCCCGGATGGAACTGCGGATCGCCTACCCGGCGCTGCTGCGGCGCTTCCCCGACCTGCGCCTCGCCGTGCCCGAGCACGAGGTGCCGTTCCGTGTGCACGCGCTCGCCCACGGCGTGGACCGGCTGCCGGTCACCTGGTGAGCTCTCACCCGGTGAAAGAGAACGCGGAGGACGAACACATGGATGTACGGGTCGACCGCCAACGATGCGCGGGCTCCGGGCTCTGCATGGCCCAGGTCCCCGCCGTCTTCGACCAGTCGGACGAAGACGGCAAGGTCCTGCTCCACGCACCGAACCCCGGCCCCGAACTGGCCGGGGCCGTGCGCGCGGCTGCCGCGCGGTGCCCGTCCGGCGCGATCACGCTGCACGAACACGACACCGCCGCCCGCTGACGCCCGCTCACGTCCGGCCGCCCTGAGGAAGACGCACCGTACGCAGCTCCCCTGCCGCCCCGACATCGGCGCAGCCCGCGAGCCCGAGTGCGTCGTGGAGCTCGTCGGCAAGCAGGTCGAGCACCTGCCGTACACCGGCCTCCCCGGCGGCGGCGAGCCCCCACACCGGCGGGCGCCCCACCAGAACTCCGTCGGCCCCCGACGCCAGCGCCTTGAGCACGTCCGTGCCACTGCGGACTCCGCCGTCCACCATGACCTCGCACGCGCCGCCGACCGCGTCGACGACCTCGGGCAGGGCGTCGACGCCGGGCAGCGCGCCGTCGAGCTGGCGGCCACCGTGGTTCGACACCACGACGGCGTCCGCGCCGAGGTCGGCCGCCCGCACCGCGTCCTCGGGCGAGAGGATCCCCTTCACCACCAGCGGGAGCCGGGTGGCCGCCCGCAGCTCCCGCACGCACGACCAGGTCACCGCGGGCGAGAACGCCTCGGCCGTGTGCGCGGCCACCGCCGAGCCGTTACCCGAGGAGCGGTGCGCCGCCGAGGCCGCACCGCCGTCCAGATGCGCCGCCCGTACATGGCCCGGCAGCGCGAAGCCGTTGCGTACGTCCCGCAGGCGGCGGCCCATCCAGGGCACGTCCACGGTCAGCATCAGCGCCTCACAGCCGGCGTCCTCGGCCCGCCGCGCCAGGTCCAGGGAGCGCCGCCGCTCGCGGAGCCAGTAGAGCTGGAACCACACAGCGCCGCCGACGGCCGTGACCTCCTCGACGGGAACGCTGCTCAATGTGGCGACCGTGAACGGCACGCCCGCCGCCTTCGCCGCCCGTGCGGTGGCCAACTCGCCCTCCGGGTGCACGAGTCGGTGGTACGCGACCGGGGCGACCGCCACCGGCATCCGCACCGGACGCTTGAGGAGCGTCGCGTCCGTGGTGCATCGCGAGACGTCCCTGAGCACCCGCGACGCGACATAGATGCGGTCGAACGCCTCCCGGTTCGCGGCGAGGGACCGCTCACGACCGCTGCCACCCGAGATGAAATCCCACACCTCGGGTGGCAGAGCCGTGGCCGCGGCTCTCTCGACGTCGCCGAGATCGCGCACGGCCGTGGGGTCAGCGCGCCGCACGCTGTCCGGTCCGTTCCAGCTCCACGGCCTCGTACAGCGCCTTGATGTTGGAACTGCCGAAGGTCTGCGCGCCCTTGCGCTCGATGACCTCGAAGAAGATCGTGCCCCGCGGGTGCGCCGACGCGGTGAAGATCTGGAACAGCTGACCGTCGTGGTCCTCGTCGACGAGGAGATTCGTCGCGCGCAGTTCGGCCAGGGTGTGGGACTTGAGCCCGACCCTTTCGGAGAGCAGGTCGTAGTACGCCGACGGGGTCTGAAGAAATGCGACACCGCGCGAGGAGAGCGTGCGCACCGATCGGACGGCGTCTTTGCTGGAGAAAGCAAGATGCTGGACACCGGCGCCGTGGTGGCTCTTGAGGAATTCGTCGATCTGGCCGGGCTGTGCAAGGGGATCGGGCTCTATCAGCGTCAGTGTGACGGCTCCGGTCGTCGCGCTCTGCACGACCTTGGAGTCCATTGCCTGGGCGCCCACGACGATGTGCTCCTGGAAGACCTCACGGAAACCCAGGGCCTGTTGATAGAAGAGGGCCGTCGATTCGAGATCGCCGGCGTTCAGGCATACCGCGATGTGATCGATGTCGAGGAGTCCCACCTCACTGGTGCGCGCCTCGCGCGAGCCGGGCGCCGGAACGAATCCGGGCGGGAGTCCGGGGCCTTCTCCAGGCGCCCGTTCGACGAGCGTGTGCACCACGTCGCCGAAGCCCGAGACGGCGGCTGTTACCGCGGGGCCTTCGCCCGCGTGCCGTGTCGGCCTGCGCACGGGACGCGCGCCGCCCGCCACGGCGGAGGCGAAGGCCGCCGACACATCGGCGGTGCGCAGGGCGATGTCGGCCACGCCGTTGCCGTGCGTGGTGACGTACGTGGTGGCGGGGTGCCGCTCCGTGGTCGCCTCGGTGAGTACCAGGGTCATCCGCCCCTGGCGCAGGGCGATGCTGCGGTGGTCGGCGGATTCGCCGGTGCCGACGACGGTGAAGGCGTACTTGTCGACCCAGGCGGACACCGCCGCCTCCAGGCCGTCGACGTACATCTCCACATAGTCGATCGCGAGATCCGTGAGTTCATTGTTCTGGGCCGTTGCGGGTAAATCCGTCATCAGAGTCCTCGTGGGAAGAAGAATGCGGATACGTGCCGTCGCGCCGGATCGCGGAATTCCGGACCGCGGAATGTGCCGCGGAAAACTCCGGACCTTGTCGTCGGGCCGCGAGGCTGAATTCTCGTTGCGGCCCGATGATATGACCGCCTTCGTGGGTTCCGCACCTGTCAAGCCATTGCTGTGGATCAGCGGTCGGGAGACGCTGACGTCATGGAAATCCTGCAAACGGAAATCGCCGTCGCCGAGTTGAAGGCGGCCACGCTGCACGCGTCGCTCGCCGATGTGTCGATGGAGTCCATGAACCTCCTCAACCAGGTCGCCGACACCTATCCGGACGCGATCTCGTTCGCGGCGGGACGCCCCTACGAGGGCTTCTACGACGTGACCCGGATCCACGAATACCTCCAGATCTTCTGCGACCACCTCCGCACTCGTGTCGGCCTGAGCGAGGCGGCGACCGCCCGCACGCTCTTCCAGTACGGCGCGACGAAGGGGATCATCGGCGACCTCGTGGCGCGCGGCCTCGCCGTGGACGAGGGCATCGACGTCGACCCCTCTTCCGTGGTCGTCACGGTCGGCTGCCAGGAGGCGATGTTCCTGCTGCTACGCGCGCTGCGCGCCGACGGCAGCGATGCCGTGCTCGCGCCGAGCCCGACCTATGTCGGCCTGACGGGCGCCGCGCTGCTCGCCGACATGCCCGTGCTCCCGGTGCGCACCGGGGAGCACGGCATCGACCTCGACGACCTGCTGGTCCAGCTGCACCGGGCACGCGCCGAGGGAAAGCGGGTCCGCGCCTGCTACGTGACGCCCGACTTCGCCAACCCGGTGGGCGTCAGTCTGCCGCTCGCCGACCGGCACCGCCTCCTGGACATCGCCGCCGACGAGGACCTCCTGCTCCTGGAGGACAACGCGTACGGCCTGCTGAACAGCTCCGCCGACCGGCCACCCACGCTCAAGGCCCTCGACCGCCACCAACGCGTCGTCTATCTCGGCTCGTTCGCCAAGACCGGGATGCCGGGCGCCCGCGTGGGCTACGTGGTCGCCGATCAACGGGTGACCGGCACCGGCGGCGGCCGTGACCGCGACGGCCTGCTCGCCGACGAGCTGTCGAAGCTCAAGAGCATGCTCACCGTGAACACCTCACCGATCGCGCAGGCGGTGATCGGCGGCAAGCTCCTCGCCCACGACTGCAGCCTCGTTGCAGCCAACCGCCAGGAGACGGCAGTTTACGAGCGCAATCTGCGTCAGGTGCTCGACGGCCTCGACCGGCGCCTCGGCGACCGCGCCGAAGTCACCTGGAACGCGCCGACCGGCGGGTTCTTCATCGTGCTCACCGTGCCGTTCACCGTCGACGACGCACTCCTTGAACATGCCGCGCGCCGCCACGGCGTGCTGTTCACACCCATGCACCACTTCTACGGCGCGTCGGACGGGTTCCGCCAACTCCGGCTTTCGATCAGTACGTTGACGTACGAGCGGATCGAACAGGGCCTTGACCGCCTGGCCGCGCTGATCGACGAGCGGCTCGGGGAGCGGCCGGGTGAGGTCGCGTGACGATCCGTACCTTGGCCGTCGTCGGTACAGGCCTGATCGGCACCTCGGTGGCTCTTGCGGCCCGTCTGCACGGCGTGACCGTCTATCTCTCGGACCGCGACGAGTCGGCCGTCCGCGCCGCGGCGGTCCTCGGCGCCGGACGGCCCGAGTCCCCGCGGGCTCCCGTGGACCTGGCCGTGCTCGCGGTCCCGCCCAGCCAGATCGCCCCGGTCCTCGCCGAACTCCAGGCGCTGGGGCTCGCGTCGAGCTACACCGACGTGGCGAGCGTGAAGGCGCACGCCGAGCGGGAGATCCTGGACACCGCCCCCGAGCCGTCCCGCTACATCGGCGGCCACCCCATGGCGGGCCGCGAGCGGTCGGGCCCCCTCGCGGCCCGCGCGGAACTGTTCAGGGGCAGGCCCTGGGTGCTCACCCCGACCCGCCTCACCTCCAGGGCCGCCTTCGGCCGTGCCCTGGACCTGATCGCGCTGTGCGGCGCGGTACCGCGCGTGATGCGGGCCCGCGCCCACGACGACGCGGTGGCGCTGACCTCCCACGCCCCGCACCTGGTCGCGAGCCTGATGGCGGCGCGCCTGCGCGAAGGGCCCGCGGAGGCGGCCCAGCTGGCGGGGCAGGGCCTTCGCGACACCACCAGGATCGCCCGCGGCGACTCCGGGCTGTGGAGCGACATCGTCGAGTCGAATGCGGCGGCGGTCGCCGACATCCTCACCCGTCTCCAGGAGGACCTCACGAGCGTCGTCGCCGCCCTGTACGACCTCGCCGATCCCGAGCGGGGGAGGGAACTGTCCGGCAAGAGCAGACACACCCTGGTGGACCTCCTCGACCGCGGCGTCGCCGGGGTGGGGGAGATAGACAGGCCGTCTCTTGCCGCCCGAAGTGAAGTGCCGGTCGCCGCAGCCGAGTTGGGGCGCCGTCCGCGCTGACGTCCGGGCGCCGGGTGTGCCTGTACGGACACCGCCGCTTGTATCCGCCGTGTGACCGGTGCCCGCGTAGAACTTGGCCTCATGTCCACCACACACAAGCGAACCGCACAGACACTGCTCGCGGCGTCGGCCCTCGTGGCCGGCGTCTTCATCAGCGGCTGCTCCGGTGACTCCTCGGCCGCGTCGAAAGACGACCCGAAGAAGCCCGAAGCCTCGCCCACCAGCCCCTTCGACCAGGCCCTTGCCTTCTCCCAGTGCATGCGCAAGAACGGCGTGTCCGGCTTCCCCGACCCCCAGAAGGACGCGGGCGGCGGCATCGCGCTCACACCGGGCGGCGACGTCGACCCCAACTCCCAGGAGTTCCAGAGCGCGACGGAGGCCTGCCGCGACAAGATGCCCCAGGGCGGCCAGCTCGGCGGGGGCGGAGGCGGCGGCAAGGCCCTCGACTCGGCCAAGGTCTCGGCCTGGGCGAAGTGCATGCGCGAGAACGGCCTGCCCAAGCTGCCGGACCCGGAGATCAACGGCGGCAACATGTCGCTCGACTTCGGGGCGAGCGGCATCGACCCCGGCAGCGACGCGTTCCAGAAGGCCAGGGTCGCCTGCCAGGACAAGTGGCCCGGCGGCGGCCTCACCGGCTCCGGCGGCGGCGCCTGATGACCGCGCCGGACGAGACCCGGGAGAGGGAGCCCGAATTACGGGAGCCGGATGCGGAGCCCGACGCGGAGCGACCCGGGACCGAGGAGCCTCCCAAAGGCTCCGGGGCTCTGGAGCTGCACAAGCCCGCGGCGGTGTCCGAGCGGACTCCCGACGGCCTTGAACCCGACAGCGACCAGACCGACCCCGAAGCGGACGGCGGAGACGACGGAGAGGGTGGAGAAGGGACCACACCCCCGCCGACGACCCACCGCAGGCGCCGCCCGCTGCGCATGTCGCTGATCGTCGTCGCCGCGATCGCCGTGGTCGTCGCCGCGGGCGCCGCCACCACCGGCGTCTTCGGGGACGACGGCTCCGGATCGGCCGCCGACGCCCCCTCCGGGCCGCCGAAGACCGCCAAGGTGGAACGGACCACGCTGACGCGCACGGAGAGCGTGGACGGCAACCTCGGCTACGGCGACGCGACAGCCGTACAGGCCCCGGCCGCCACCAAAGCGGGCGCCGGGATCATCACCTGGGTGCCGGGAGACGGCGACACCATCAAGCGCGGCGAGAGCGCCTACAAGGTGGCGGAGCAGAAGGTCCCGCTGCTCTACGGCTCCACACCCCTCTACCGCCCGCTGAAGACGGGCATCGAGGGCAGGGACGTAGAGATCCTGGAGAAGAACCTCTCCGCGCTCGGCTACACCGGCTTCACCGTCGACGACACGTACGACGCGGGCACCGCCGGGGCCGTGAGGAAGTGGCAGGACGACCTGGGGCGTACGGAGACCGGGACCGTGCAGCCGTCCGACGCGGTGGTCGCCCCCGGCGCCAGGCGCGTCGCCGAGGTGAAGGCCACGGCCGGAGCCCCGCCCAACGGGCCCGTCCTCACCTGGACCGGCACCGAGCGCACCGTCACCGTCGACCTCGACGTGCAGTACGAGGACATGGTCGACAAGGGCACCAAGGCCACGGTCACCCTTCCCGACGACAGCACCGTCCAGGCCGAGGTGACCGACGTCGGCACCCCCTCCACGCCGTCCCAGGACAGCGGATCCGGGGGCTCGGGCGGCGGCCAGTCGGGCGGCGACGACAAGCCGACCCTGCCGGTCGAGATGAAGGTCGACAACCAGAAGGGCCTCGGCCGCTACCAGGCGGCAGCCGTGCAGGTCTCCCTGAAGGCGGAGACTCGCAAGGACGTGCTCGTCGTCCCCGTCAACGCCCTGGTGGCGCAGCGCGGAGGCGGCTACGCCGTGCAGGTCGTCGAGGCGAACGGCGACGTGCGGACGCGGACGGTCAAGGTCGGCATGTTCGCCGACAGCACGGTCGAGGTGTCCGGTACCGGCATCACCGACGGCACCGTCGTGGGGGTCCCCAAGTGACCACCGCCGCCCACCCGGTGGTCGAACTCGCCGGAGTCTCCAAGACGTACGGAGAGGTCGCGGCGCTCAAGGGCGCCGATCTCGTCATCCGGCGCGGGGAACTGCTCGCCGTCGTCGGACCCTCCGGCTCGGGCAAGTCCACCATGCTCAACATCATGGGCACCCTCGACCGTCCCACCACCGGCACCGTGCACATCGACGGGCACGACATCGACCGTCTCAGCGACCGGGAGCTCTCCGCGCTGCGGGCCGGGACGATCGGCTTCGTCTTCCAGCAGTTCCATCTCGCCCCCGGCGTACCGGCGTTGGACAGCGTCGCGAACGGGCTGCTCTACAGCGGCAGGCCACGGGGAGAGCGGCGCAGACTCGCCGAGCGGGCGCTGCGCCGGGTGGGCCTGGGCCACCGGCTCCACCACGAGCCGCATCAGCTCTCCGGCGGCGAGAAGCAGCGCGTCGCCATCGCGCGCGCGGTACTCGGCGACCCGCCGCTGCTCCTCGCGGACGAGCCGACCGGCGCCCTCGACTCCCGTTCCGGCGCCGTGGTGATCGAGCTCCTGCACGAACTGCACCGGGCGGGGACCACGGTCGTGGTCATCACCCACGACCGGGACATCGCGGGCTCCCTGCCGCGCGAGGTCCGGATCAAGGACGGCCGCATCGAGGAAGACGCGACCCACCCGGAAGAAGACGCGCCCGACCTGCTCCCTGAGGAGGCCCTGCGATGAGCGCCACCAAGGAGTTGAGCACGACGGGGGAGCGGGGTACGGCGCACGGGCTGCCACGCCCCGCCCCGCCGCCGCGCCCCAAGCCGGCCCGGATGGGCCCGGCCGACGTACTGCGGGTCGGCGGCTCGGGCCTGCGCTCGCGCCCCATGCGGGTGTTCCTCTCGGCGCTCGGTATCGCCATCGGCATCGCGGCGATGGTCGGCGTGGTGGGCATCTCCACGTCGAGCAGCGAGGACCTCAACCGGCGTCTCGCGGCGCTCGGCACCAACCTGCTCACCGTCTCACCGGGCCAGTCCTTCGCCGGTGACGCGGCCCATCTGCCCGACTCCTCCGTCGACATGATCGGCAACATCAAGGACGTCGATTCGGTCTCCGCCATCGGCAAGACGAGCGCCAAGGTCTACCGCAACGACCACATCAAGAAGGAGGAGACCGGCGGACTCAACGTCTACGCGTCCCGGACCGACCTGCCGAAGACCGCGGGCGCGGAGATCGTCGACGGCCGCTGGCTCAACGCCGCGAACCGCGGCTACCCGGCCGTCGTGCTCGGCCCCAAGGCCGCCGAGCAGTTGGGCGTCTTCAGGGCGGGACCCGACACCAAGGTGTGGCTCGGCGGGCAGTGGTTCACCGTGGTGGGGCTCCTCGCGCCCAACGAGCTCGTCCCCGACCTGGACTCGGCCGCGCTGGTCGGCTGGCCCGTCGCGGAGCAGGAGCTGGACTTCGACGGCCACCCGACGACGGTCTACACCCGCGCCGAGGAATCCGCCGTGAGCGACGTCCAGTCCGTGCTCGGCGCCACCGCCAACCCGGAGAACCCCAGCGAGGCCAACGTCTCCCGCCCCTCCGACGTCCTTGCGGCCAAGGAGGCCACCGACGACACCCTCAGCGGTCTGCTCCTCGGCCTGGGCGCGGTGGCCCTGCTCGTCGGCGGGGTCGGTGTCGCCAACACCATGGTCATCTCGGTCCTCGAACGCCGCTCCGAGATAGGTCTGCGCCGCTCGCTCGGCGCGACCCGCGGCCAGATCCGTACGCAGTTCCTCTGCGAGGCCCTGCTGCTTTCCGCGCTCGGCGGCCTGGGCGGGGTTCTGCTCGGCATCGCCGTCACCTCCGGCTACTCCACCTACCAGGGCTGGCCATCGGTGGTGCCGGTCTGGGCGATGGCGGGCGGTGTCGGCGCGACCTTGGTCATCGGCGGTCTCGCCGGTTTCTACCCCGCGGTCCGCGCGGCGCGGCTGCCTCCCACGGAGGCGCTCGCCACGACGTGAACCCATGGCCACTCGCCACGACGTGAACCCATAGCCCTAGGACGTGAACCCATTGCCATAGGGGGCGACTTCGCAGGAACTCGCCCCCAGCGGACGCGGTGCCTTCGTCAGCCTAAATCCCCCGCGGGCGACGAGGGCATCGCTCTGTGCGGCCCACCCCGGCCGAACTGTCTGGACGGCCACTGCCTCTCGTATTCTCACCGCATGACTGAGCACTTAGGGAAAGTCGACGAAAGCGGCCTGCTCGACCTGCTCCAGGAACAGCGCATCGGCACGCTCGTCACCCTCAAACGCGACGGCCGCCCGCAACTCTCCAACGTCGGCTATGCCTACGACCCCGAGGCCCGCCTCATCCGCCTCATGGTCACCGACAGCCGCGCCAAGACCCGCAATCTGCGCCGCGATCCGCGCGCGAGCTTCCTCGTCACCGACGGCGCCGGCTTCTCCTACATGATCGCCGAGGGCGACGCCGAGCTGACGCCGGTCGCGACCGACCCGCATGACGCGGTGGCCGACGAACTGGCCCTGGTATTCCAGGGGTTCCAGGGCGAGCACCCCGACTGGGAGGGGTTCCGCGCGGCGATGGTGAGGGAGCGTCGCCTGGTGATCCGCCTGCACGTCAAGCACGTGTACGGAGCCGCGGGAAAGCGCATCCTTGCGGGCCCCGGGCCCAAGGGACACGGCGGCGATGTGGTGGGCGCGACCGCGGGGCGGCCCGGTCTGCAGCTCGGCACGGGTGAACCGCCGCCTCAGTTCCGGTAGAGGTCCGTCAGGAGCGCCACGGCGGCATGTGTCATGGGGTGCGGGTCGTGGCGGCGCCAGATGAGATGTACGGCGATGGGGTCGGCGTCGCGCAGCGGGCGGAACACGACGCCGTCGCGGCGGTACTGATTGGCGGTGCTCTCCGGGGTGAGGCCGACGCAGCGGCCCGACGCGATGACGGCGAGCCAGTCGTCGATGTCCTGGGTGTACTCCACCGGGGGCCGGGCTTCTTCGGGCCACAGTTCGGCGGTGGTGGTGCCGGTGCGCCGGTCGATGAGGAGCGTACGGTCCCGTATGTCGGCCAGCGGAACGGAACGCCGTCTGGCCCACGGGTCGTCGCTCGCCAGTGCGCAGAAGCGGCGCTCGTGACCGACGACGGCGCTGGCGAAGCGGGCCTCGTTGAAAGTGGTGCGGACGACGGCGAGGTCGCACAGGCCCTCGGCGAGCCCGCCGGTCGCGGAGTTCGTCCGGATCAAGTACAGCTCGACGTCGGGATGCCCGGCGGCCCAGCGGCGCTGGAACTCCGCCGTGTGGCGGCCCATCGCCGACCAGGCGTGGCCGATGCGCAGGCGTGTGTGTCCGGTGGTCGCCTCCCGGATGAGGTCGTCGGCCTCCGCGAGCAGATGCCGGGCCCGGGCGAGAACCTGCACTCCCGCGGTCGTGGGCGTGACGCTCCGGCTCGTGCGGTGCAGGAGGCGCACCCCGAGCACCTCCTCGAGCCCGCCGAGAGTACGCGAGACGGCGGCCTGGGAGACCCCCAACTCGGCGGCGGCATCGGTGAAGCCGCCCATGTCGACGATGGCGACCAGACAGCGCAGATGCCGCAGTTCCAGATCCATGACCACAGCGTAGAGACAACCGGGGCGCATGGATAACCAAAGCGTATAGATGAGCGCGCGCATGCATTTTTCGTATGCGTGCGGGTGACGCATTCTGCGATGCATGCGAACGTCTCAGAGCCAAGCCGCGCCCGCTGTCGTTCCGGCCGGTCAGGGCGGTCCGGCCAGTGAGGGCGAGAGTTCACGAGGCCGTCTTGCGGGCATGGCGATGATGTTCGGCAGCGGCCTGTCCAATCAAGTCGGCGCCGCCACGGGCGCCCTGGCGTTCGGCGTCATCGGTCCCGCCGGTGTCGTGGCCGTGCGGCAGTGGGTCGCGGGAGCCGTGCTCCTGGCGGTGGGCAGGCCCAAGGTGCGCGCCTTCACGTGGCGTCAGTGGTGGCCGCTGCTGTGTCTGGCGGCGGTCTTCGCCACCATGAACCTCTCCCTCTACACCGCGATCGACCGCGTGGGCCTCGGCCTCGCGGTGACCCTTGAGTTCCTTGGCCCGCTGTCGGTCGCCCTTGCCGCGTCCCGCCGCGCGGTGGACCTCGGCTGCGCGGTCGTCGCGGGGGCCGCGGTGGTGGCCCTGGCCCGCCCGCAGCCCAGCACGGATTACGCCGGTATCGCGCTCGGCCTGCTCGCCGCGGCCTGCTGGGCCTCGTACATCCTGCTCAACCGTACGGTCGGAGCCCGCCTCCCGGGTGTCGAGGGCTCGGCCGCAGCCGCGGGGATCTCCGGGCTCCTCTACCTGCCGGTCGGCATCGTGGTCCTTGCCCACCACCCGCCGACGGCCGCCGCGCTCGCCTGCGCCGCCACCGCGGGCATCCTCTCCTCCGCGGTCCCGTTCCTCGCCGACCTGCTCGCCCTGCGCCGGGTCGACGCCCGCTTCTTCGGGATCTTCATGAGCGTCAACCCGGTCCTCGCGGCGCTGGTGGGCATGGTCGTCCTGGGGCAGGCCCTCGGCTGGGTGGAGTGCCTCGCCATCGCGGCGATCGTGACGGCGAACGGGGTCAGCGTCCTGAGCCGTTCCTGAGCCGCTCCCTTGTGGGACGACCGTGATCAGCCCAGGCCGAGCTGCCGTGTCGCCGCTTCGACCGTCTGCGCGAGGAGCACGGCGATGGTCATCGGCCCGACGCCGCCCGGTACGGGAGTGATCAGGCTCGCCCGGTCGCGGGCGGTCTCGAAGTCGATGTCGCCCACGTTCCCCGGGTTGTAGCCCGCGTCGATCACCACGGCGCCGGGCTTGATGTCCGCGCCGGTGATGAAGCGCGGACGTCCGACCGCGGCGAGCAGGACATCGGCCTGCCGCACGATCGCGGACAGGTCCGCGGTGCGCGAGTGGCAGTACGTGACCGTGGCGTCCCTGCCCAGGAGCAGCATGCCCGCGGGCTTGCCGAGGATGGCGCTGCGTCCCACGACGACGGCGTGCTTGCCGGTGAGGTCGACGTCGTACTCGTCGAGCAGGCGCATGATGCCGCCGGGGGTGCAGGACACGAAGCCGGGCAGGCCGAAGCCCATCGCCGCGAAGGAGTGCATGGTCACCCCGTCGACGTCCTTCTCCGGAGCGATCGCCTCGAAGGCGGCGCGCTCGTCGATGTGGGGGCCCACGGGGTGCTGCAGGAGGATGCCGTGGACGGTCGGGTCCTGGGAGAGCGCGGTGATCGTCGCGACCAGTTCGGCGGTGCCGATCGAGGCGGGCAGGGCGACGTGCCGTGACTCGATGCCCGCCTTCTCGCAGCGGGCGCGCTTCATACGGACGTAGGTGACCGATGCGGGGTCCTCACCGACGAGGACGGTCGCGAGGCACGGGGACGTCCCGGTGCGACGGCGGATGTCGGCGGCGGTCGCGGAGCTGGATTCGACGATGCGGCGGGCGAGGCCGGTGCCGTCCATCAGCCGAGCTGTCTGCGTCCGGGGCAGGCTCTGGGGCATGTGCCACTCCTGAAGTTCAGGGTGAGTCGCCCAGGCGCGCGGCATCGACACGATGTCAGGCCGCTCCCCGGTGGTATTCCACCTCAGCGCCAGTCACGGCCCGCCTCTCAGCCTAAGGGACGGTGCGGGACGCGGGGCACGGGTAGCCGGGATGTAGCTGAGCTTAATGAAAGTTCAAATCTTGTTGCTTGTTCTTTCATGTCGGCGACGGCATCGTTCCCTGACAACGACCCGGCCAAGGAGAGCGAGAGCGAAACAGTGAATGGCGTCCCCGGAAGAACCTGGGCAGCGGCAAGAGTGGGCGTACTCGCCCTCCTCTGGGGATCGACCTTCCTCTGGATCAAACTGGCCCTGGAAGGCCTGTCTCCCGTGCAGGTCACCCTCCTGCGCTGCGCACTCGGCGCGGCGACCCTGACGGTCCTGCTCTTCAGTACGCGGGGCCGCCTTCCCCGGGGCCGTGCGACGTGGAAGCACATCTTCGTCGCTGCCTTTTTCTGCAACGCGCTGCCCTTCGGCCTCTTCAGCGTCGGCCAGCAGACCGTCGACTCCGGCGTGGCGGGCGCCCTGAACGCGACGACTCCGCTGTGGTCCGTCCTGATCGGCCTCGCCATCGGCACGGAACGAGGACTGCGCCCCGTCCGCCTCGCCGGGCTCCTCATCGGTTTCGCGGGTACGTCGCTGATCTTCGCCCCATGGCAGCAGTCAGGCCTGGCGAGTTGGGGTGCCCTCGCCATCGTGGGCGCGGCGGCGAGCTACGCCGTCGGCTTCGCGTACATGGGGCACCACCTCGTCGGGAAGGGCATGCCCACCCTCTCCCTCTCCGCGGCCCAGCTCATGGCGGCCACGGGCCTGACGGCGCTCGCCCTGCCGGTCGGCGGCCTGGAGACGATCCACGTGGATCACACCGCGCTGATCGCCGTCGCCATCCTGGGGATCTTCGCCACCGGCGTCACCTTCCACCTCACCTACCGGATCATCGCGGACGAGGGCGCGACCAACGCGGCGACGGTCGGCTATCTGCTGCCGGTGGTCTCCGTGGCCCTGGGCGCCATCGTCCTCGACGAGGCCTTCAGTCTCCGCGTGGCCGCGGGCATGGCGGTCGTACTCGTGGGAGTCGGCATGACCCGTCGGCAGAACGCCAGGTCCGAATGTCGCCAGCATGCGCATGCGCAGGCGGCGAACATCGAGTACGCCGGGGCCGCCCCGCCCCACCGTACGAAGGACCCGGAATCATGCACAAGACCACCGTCACCCCCGACCTCTTCGGCCCCGCTCCCGGGTCGGACGCCCCGCCGCGCGGTCCCTCCGACCCGACGATTCCCGCACTCGGAGAGCTGAAGTACTTCGCCGACCCGGCCTCCGTCCCGCTCGTGCGGACACTGCGCGAGAAGCTTTATCCGCCGATGGCATGGGTGGCCAACCAGTGGGCCCAGCAGCTCGGCGAGCGCACCTTCCCGCCCATGCTCGACGAACTGATCGCCGAGTGTGCGGAGAACGGGCAGCGGCGCCCCACCCCGCTGATCCTGAACTACGGCGAGGGCGACTACGCCTGTCTGCATCAAGACGTCTACGGAGACATCGTCTTCCCGCTGCAGATCGCCATCATGCTGAACAAGAACGGCGAGGACTTCACCGGCGGCGAGAACGTCTTCGTGGAGCAGCGGCCGCGCTTCCAGTCGCGCGCCATGGTCGTCAAGCCGCAGCTCGGCCAGGGCATGATCTTCCCCGTCCGCCACCGGCCCGTCCGCGGCCGGAACGGCTACCGCCCTCATCCCATGCGGCACGGCACCAACGCCGTGGAATCCGGCCACCGCAACACGCTCGGCGTGATCTTCCACAATGCCCGCTGACGGCAGTGTGCCGCGCGCCGTGTGCCGTGCGCAGCGTGACGTCCGAATCCCGCCAGCGCGCGTGATCGCGACACCCCATGGTTGAAGTGGAAGGAAAGCAGGACAAGACAGGACCAAGACAGGACCGGGGCAGGACGAGGAGACCACGATGACCGCCTGCACGACCATCACCAGCCCGCTCGGCGAGCTGCTTCTGGTGGGAGAGCCCACACCGGACGGCGTCTCGCTGACGTCGCTGTCCATGCCCGGACAGAAGAACGCACCTGCTCCGCGGCGTAGTTGGGTCCGCGATCCCGACCGGTTCTCGGAGGTCGCCCGACAGCTTGCCGCCTACTTCGCCGGTGAACTCACCCGTTTCGACATGGAGTTCACGCCGAGCGGAACCGACTTTCAGGAGCGCGTCTGGAGGGCCCTGGAGGAGATTCCGTACGGCACGACGACCACCTACGGCGCACTCGCCGAGCGGCTCGGCGTGGACCGGGCGCGGGTCCAGGCCCCGGGTGCCGCGATCGGCGCGAACCCGCTGCTCCTCGTGCGCCCGTGCCACCGCGTGATCGGCGCGGACGGCTCCATGCGCGGCTACGCGGGCGGAGTGGAGCGCAAGGTCCAACTCCTCACCCACGAAGGCGCCCTGCAACCCACCCTGGTCTGACCGGACCTCGCCTGACCCACGCGATCACGAAGGATCCTGATCATGATCGACACCACTCACCCGGAGTGTCCGCACCCGGCGGACACCCGCGTCGGCGAACGTGTCGCCGCCGCGAACTGGGACGCGCTGACCGCCGAGCTCGACGAGCACGGCCACGCCCTCACCGGCCGACTTCTGATCCCCGACGTCTGCCGCGACATCGCCGCCCTGTACGAAGAGACCGACCGCTTCCGCGCGACCATCGACATGGGCCGCTACCGCTTCGGCTCCGGCCAGTACCGCTACTTCACCCACGAACTCCCTGATGTGGTTAGTGAGTTGCGTGAGGCGTTCTACCCTCGTCTGCTGCCCATCGCCCGCGACTGGGCCGAGAAGCTCGGCAAGCCCGCCCCCTGGCCCGAGAGCCTGGGGGAGTGGGTGGCGATGTGCCACGCGGCCGGGCAGGCCAAGTCCGCGCAGATTCTCCTGCGCTACGGGCCCGGCGACTGGAACGCCCTGCACCGCGACGTCTTCGGCGACATGCTCTTCCCGCTCCAGGTCGTCATCGGCCTCGACGCCCCGGGGGCCGACTTCACCGGGGGTGAGTTCCTCATGACCGAGCAGCGCCCCCGCGCCCAGTCGCGCGGATCGTCCACGACCCTGCCGCAGGGCCACGGGCTCGTCTTCACGACCCGGGACCGGCCCGTGGCCTCCAAGCGCGGCTGGTCGACCGCACCGATGCGGCACGGAGTGAGTACCGTCCGCTCCGGGCGGCGGCGCACGCTCGGCCTGGTCTTCCACGACGCGGCGTGAACCCAGACTCACAGCCGCCGGGCGCCCCTATCCGCGTACGTACAACCCGCGTACGTACATCTTGTGCGGCCCGGACTGAAAGCGTCGCCCGCGGCCGGATACCGCCCCTGTGCGGTCTGCCTGCCCGCTCAGTACTCTCGATGGAAAGCAGACCCAGAAAGCACCGGCACACCATGAGCATCCTGAAGGAGCGGGAGAACTCCCGCTCGCCCCTGATCGGCGCCGCCGACCTCGCCGCCCACGCCGACCTGCCCGCCCCCGCCGCACACACCGAAGCCGAACTCGCCGCCCTGATCGGCCTGTTGACCCAGCCGAAGGCGCGAATCGAGACCGTCACCGTCGGCCACAGCCGTGACACCGCATCCCGAGCCGCCGCCGAAGCCTTCACCGCCGCGTGGAAGGACCGCGGCGGCACGATCCTCACCACGGTGAGCTGGCCGGAGACGGCCGCGTCCTGGCTGCGCCCCGCGCACCGCCTCACCGCGGAGCTCCCGGACGCCTGGGTCATGGCCGCCGCGCCGCTCGGCCTCGCCCAGCTGGCCCGCCGCCTGCGCCACTCCACCCACTGGGACCCGGCCCGCAGCTACGCCTTCGCCTCGCTCCAGGACTCCCGCGTTCCCGCCCTCGCCGGAGACGACGTGCTCCACGGCCTGCGCGGCGCGACAGCCGACGGCGCCACCTGGGACGTACGCCACCGCTGGGTCACCACCCACCTGTCCGCAGAGGTGATCGCGTGAGCGCCCTGATCCCCCGCCCCACCACGGAGATCGCCCCCGGCGCGGTGCATGTGCCGCAGTGGCTCAGCCTGGAGGAGCAGCGCGAACTCGTCACGGCGTGCCGTGGCTGGGCCACCGGTCCTGTGCCGATCCGCCACACCGAGCTGCCGCGCGGCGGGATCATGTCCGTACAGACGGTGTGTGTCGGCTGGCACTGGCAGCCTTACCGGTACACCCGCACCGCCGGAGACGTGAACGGCCGGCAGGTGGCCGCCTTCCCGGACTGGATGGTCGATCTCGGCCGCCGGGCGCTGACCGAGGCGTACGCCGACGCGTCGGCCGCGGCCGACTACACACCGGACACGGCGCTGATCAACTTCTATGACGGGCAGGCCAGGATGGGCATGCACCAGGACAAGGACGAGCGGTCGTCGGCCCCGGTGGTCTCCCTGTCCATCGGCGACACCTGCGTGTTCCGCGTGGGCAACACCGAGACCCGCACCAAGCCCTACACCGACATCGAACTGGCCTCAGGTGACCTGTTCGTCTTCGGTGGCCCCTCGCGCTACATCTTCCACGGCGTGCCCAAGGTCCACGAGGGCACCGCGGACCCCGCGACCGGTCTGACCTCGGGCCGCCTGAACATCACGATGCGGGTCACCGGCATGACCGGGTGACGCTGACGGCTACTCGAACCGCGAGGTGTCGCCCGCCCCTCGGCGCACGATCTCGGCCTCGCCGCCGGAGAAGTCGATGACGGTGGTCGGGCTCGTGCCGCAGTCACCCGAGTCGACCACGGCGTCCACCTGGTGGTCGAGCCGTTCCTTGATCTCCCAGCCCTGCGTCAGCGGCTCCTCCTCGTCGGGCAGGAGCAGAGTGCTGGAGAGCAGCGGCTCGCCGAGCTCGGTGAGCAGGGCCTGCGTGACGACATGGTCGGGAATCCGGACCCCGACGGTCTTCTTCTTCGGGTGCAGGAGCTGGCGCGGCACCTCCTTCGTCGCGGGAAGGATGAAGGTGTAACTGCCCGGCGTCGCGGCCTTGATCGCACGGAACACGTCGTTGTCGACGTGCACGAACTGACCCAGCTGCGCGAAATTCTGGCAGACCAGGGTGAAGTGGTGGCGATCGTCGAGGTTGCGGATCTTGCGGATGCGGTCGAGGCCGTCGCGGTTGCCCAGCTGGCATCCCAGGGCGAAACAGGAGTCCGTCGGATACGCGATGAGCGCGCCGGAGCGGATGCTGTCGGCCACGGTGCCGATGCTGCGCGGCTGGGGATTCTCGGGATGCACGTCAAAATACTTGGCCATCCGCCGAGCGTACGTGATCGCAACAGATGTCCCTGGTTCCTCGACGGGCACAGCGGCGCCGCCGGTCGCCCAGGGTGCGGTCAGTCGTCGTCGACCACGCTGATCAGCGCGAGCGTGATGTTGTCGGGGCCGCCCGCGTCGATGGCGGCCTTCCACAGCTCGAAGACCGCCCGGCCGCCGTCGTGGGCCGCGAGCAGCTCGTCGAGGACGTCCTCGGGCACGGGGTCGGTCAGGCCGTCACTGCACACCAAGTAGCGCTCACCCACGACGAGCGGCAGCGTGCTGACGTGCGGGGTGACATCGCTGAGCCGGAGCGCGCCGCCGAGCGCCTGCGTGACGATCGACGAGGTGCGCCGGCCCGGTACCGGAGGCGGGCTGTCGTCGACGCTCACCTGGCGCAGCGGCCTGGGGGCGCCGCTCCCGCTCACGTCGAGCACCCTGCTGTCACCGACGTTGAACACGAGGAGTTCCGTCCCGAGGACGATGACGCCCGCCACCGTGGTCCCCATGGTGGCCAGCTCCGGATCGTGTTCGGCGGCCTCGTACACGGCTCGATTGCAGGCGTTCAGCGCGTCACGAACGGCTTGCTCGCTGTCCAGCAAGGGCCCCAGCGACGCCAGCCGTCGTACGACGATGCCGCTGGCCACCTCCCCGCCGGGCTGGCCGCCGATGCCGTCGGCGACCGCGACGACGAGGGGGTTGCCGAGCGGGAACCCCAGGGTCTGCGGGTTCTCGGTCATGGTCCCGCACAGCGTCCATGGACCGACGGCCAGACTGTCCTCGTTGTTGTCGCGTACGAGCCCCGGGTGGCTCAGCGCGGTGACTGTTATGTACGGCATCCCTGTCCCGCCTCTCCGTAACGGCAGGCGTGCTCCGCACCACCATTGTCACGCCGACGGCCGCACACGGCTCAGTGACGGCCCGTGGTCACCCTCTGCCCCGTAGGTGACCGCGCATGCCATGGTGGGGGAGTCGACTGGTCTGGACCAGTTTCCGGTGTGGTGAGGAGCGTACGCATGCGCGGCACAACGGTCTTGCCCGGCGAGGGGAACAGCGGACTACCCGGTGAGGAGGGCATGCCGACGCACCGCCTGGAGGTGCCGATGCCCAACGCGCTGCCGTTCGCCATCGGCACGTTCGACACCATCGGGCCCATGTCGCGTGCGTCGTTCCCGCACCGGCACACCTTCCACGAGATCGTCCACGTCACCGGCGGCACCGGCAGGCACGTCGTCGACCTGGCCCGCTTCCCGCTGCGGCCGCCGAACCTGTGCTTCATCGCCCCCGGCCAGGTCCACCACTGGGAGAACGTCACCGGCCTCGAGGGGAGCGTCATCCTCTTCACCGACGACTTCCTCCTCGACCACCCCGCGGACCGCCGGGCACTGCGGGGGCTCGGACGGCGCTCCTGGCTCGAACTGCCCGACGATTCGGCGGACCGGACCGCGCGCCTCGTCGCCGACTTGGACGGCGAGTACCGGGCGGGGGCCGACGGATTCCAGAGCGTGCTGCGGGCCTTGCTGCACGTCCTCGTGGTGCGTTCGGCGCGGCTGCCCGCGCGGCATCCGGCGGCGGCCCCGCCCGCACCGCGCTCGCGGCCCGGCACGGTCGCCGCGGAGTTCGTGGCCCTGCTCGGCACCCCGGAGGGCTCCCTGCTGTCCGTGCGCGCCTGCGCCGGGCGCCTCGGCGTCTGTGTGAGCTACCTCAGCGAGGCGGTGAAGGGTTCCACCGGCCGCACGCCAGGCGAACTGATCCGCCAGACGCGGGTGCACGAGGCCAAGCGCCTTCTCCTGCGCACGGAGTTGTCGGTCCGTCAGGTTGCCGCCCGGGTCGGCTTCGGGGACTCAGCCTATTTCTGTCGCTTCTTCCGCCGCGAGACCGGTGCGAGCCCCGGAGACTTCCGGCGCGGCGGTGGCGATATTCACCACGACCACCGACTTGAGTCCATCGCCCGCGCCCTGCCGTCCGCATAGCTTCAGTGCCGATCCGGAACCCACCCCACTCCTCAGGAGGAGCGATGGAGCACGAGATCGGCACGACCGGAGACGGCATGCCCGACAACGGCGTACGCGACGGAGGCAACGGGACAAGTCAGGGGAGCGGCCCCAGCCGAAAGGCCGTCCTGAGAGCGGCCGCCGCGGTGGGCATGGCCCTGCCCGTGGTCCTCATGGGAGTTCCCGCCCTCGCCCGGACAGCGGGCGAGCGGGGCGTGGTCCCCGAGGCGACCCCGGCCTGTGACGACGGCGACGACCCGACACCTCCGCAGATGGAGGGACCGTACTTCAAACCCAACTCCCCCCAGCGCACCTCGCTCCTGCAACCCGGCACGCCCGGCGTACGGCTCACCGTCACCGGCTATGTCTTCGGGCGTGCCTGCCGGCCGATACCCCGGGTCCTGATGGACTTCTGGCAGGCAGACACCTATGGGACCTACGACAACACGGGATTTCGCTTCCGGGGCCATCAATTCACCGACGCGACAGGCGCGTTCAGGCTCACCACGATCGTGCCCGGCCTCTACCCGGGCCGCACCCGGCACCTGCACGTCAAGGTGCAGGCCCCAGGGCGCCCGGTCCTCACGACCCAGCTGTACTTCCCCGGCGAGCCGCGCAACAACACGGACCCGATCTTCGACGCCCGGCTGCTCATGAACGTACGCAACGTCGGCAACGCGAAGGAGGCCGACTTCGACTTCGTGTTGAACGTGCCGCAGTAGCACGAGTAGCACGCGGGCGGGGGCTGCTGCGGTGTTCCTCCTCAGTCGCCCCCGCCCCCTCCGCCCCCGCCTCCACAGCTGAAGCCTGATCCGGAGTCGGAGCCGGAACTGGAGTGGTCGGAGAAGTCGAAGTCCCCTTCGTGGTCCAGGACCCTGCCCATACGGATCAGGGCCCGGCCGAGACCGGGCGGGATCAACTGCGCGTCCATGACGCCACGTCGGACCGTCCCCCTCGGGAGGACCCCGGGGCCGCCGAACACGTACGCAGGCAGGTTCCCGTCCTGTTCGGCCGCCTTGAGCCGCTGTCTGCCGACCCGGGTCGGCTGGCGCCGGGCCCTTGTCACCAGGCCCCACTCGACGAGCCGGCCACCGATCTCCTCGATCTCGGGGGACTCCCACATCTTCACGCACACGGACGCCGTTCTGCGGCTGTGCGGGCACGCCGTCACCAGTGCGCGCTCGACCGGATGCTCGGGCAACTCATCGCCCACGGCCCGCACCCGCGTCGCCCTGAACCTGACCCGCCCGCTCTCGGCCAGCGAGATCAGCGCGCACTCCACCACCCGGTGCGGCCCGCCCGCCAGATACGCCACGTCGTACACACCAAGGGCCCGCCGTGCTCCCGCCGCCGTCACGGCCCGTCTGAAGTACACCCGCATGCCCTCACCCCCTTCGGACACCCCGTCTTTCGGCTGTGGTGCCCGATGACGGGAGCGCACACCCCTCTCTCCCGCCTCTTCAGAGCAAAACTTGAGGGTCCTGGCCCCACCCGACCCCACCCGCCTCTCTTGACAGCAACCGCCCCGCGGCGATGGCCTGGTGCCTGCCGCGCGGCGACGCGGCGGCCACGAAGCCGGACACGGGGCACAGGGGGAGAGGCAGGCCATGTTGCGGGTGCACTTCACGGCCGAGGACCTGGCGCGGGTGCGGGTCGCCTCGGGACCCGACTTCCTCTGGGAGATCAGCAACAGCGTGCAGACGCTCCAACGGCGGGACGGAGCAAGGGTGTTCGGCGCATGGCGCCGGTGGGCGAGGCCGCGCCTCTCGGACAGCGCCCGGCTCCTGTCGCCGCTCCTGCCGCCGCACGGCTGCTCCCCGGACTTCCTCACCCCCACCCACGGAGAGGGCGAGACGCTCCACGCGGCGGTCGACACTCTTGTGCGCACTCCTCGTCCGCGGCTGCGCACCGACCTGACGCGGGTGGCCGCGTCGCGTCGGCTTCCGGGGTGGACGGAGTCGCTCGCACGCGGTGACGGTGCCGCCCTGCGGCAGTTGGGGCAGGCTCTCCACACTTATCACCTGGAGGCGCTCGAGCCCTTCTGGCCGCGCATCCACGCCCAGATCGACGCCGACCGCATCATCCGCCTGCACAGCCTCCTGGACGGCGGCACCGATGGGCTCCTCGCCGGGCTGGGGCCCCAATTGCGCTGGCATCCGCCTGTGTTGGAGGTCGACTATCCCGTGGAGCAGGATCTGCGTCTCGACGGCCGGGGGATCACCCTGCAGCCCTCGTTCTTCTGCTGGCCCACTCCTGTCACGCTCGCCGACGGCGAACTGCACCCTGTCCTCGTGTATCCCATCGACCACGCGACGGACTGGACTCACCCCACACCCCTCGACCGCCCGGACGACGGGGCGCTGGGGCCGCTCATCGGGCACACACGCGCCGCCGTCCTCAAGGCGGCCCGCACCGGCTCGTCCACGGTCGAGCTCGCCCGTCTCCTTGAGGTCACCCACCCGGCCATCAGCCAGCACATCAAGGTGCTGCGTGCGGCGGGACTTGTGACCACGGTCCGCAGGGCGGGACGGTCGCTCCATGTCGCGACCGCGGAAGGCCGCGCGCTGCTGCGCAGCAGTGGGTCGTAAGTCTGGGCTTTCATTGATTGCGCCTGGCATGGGCATGCAAGGAAGCTGTCCGAGCTGTCGCACACGCACCCCCCACCTACCCACGCATCCCCCCACCGCGTCGCGTCCCGACACCTTGCCCCGCGCGCCGTTCAACGCGCGTCCACGTGTGAACTCCCGGGCACGGTACGAGGGAACGCATCGACGATCCGATGAAGGAGTGGCGTTGCGCACTACTCGTATCCTCACCCGCCGCGCGGCCGTCGCCGCCGCACTCGCCGTGGCCGGCACTCTCTGCTCTGTGCCCCCCTCGGCCTCGGCGGCGTCCTCCGGGCACGGCGTCAAGTGGTTCCAGGAGCGGCACGGACTGCCCCGGAGCGGCTCGGTCGACGGCGCGACCGCCGACGCCCTGAGCCGGGCCTCCGACGCCGAACTGCACCGGACGTTCCGGACCGCGGCCGACCTCGGAGCCGCGGAACTGGCCAACGCGCGCACCGTCATCGGTGTCGGCAAGGGCGCCCAGATTCCCGAACAGGGCCAGGTCATCGCGCTGATGACAGCCATGCAGGAGTCCAAGTTCGTCAACTACCTGACACCCGTGGACCACGACTCCCTGGGCATCTTCCAGCAGCGCCCCAGCACCGGCTGGGGCACACCCGAGCAGATCACCGACGTCGCCACCTCGTCCAAGTCCTTCTACGGAGTGGCCCCCTTCGGCAGCAATCCGGGACTCATCCAGATCGCGGGATGGGAGACCATGCCGCCGGGCGAGGTCTGCCAGGCAGTCCAGGTCTCGGCCTATCCCGACCGCTACGCGCAGTGGGAGCAGTTCGCCCGTGACCTGCTCGCCCAGGAAGGTCCTTCGATCCCGCCGATTCCCTGACCCGCGCCCGCACGTATACGCCCCCGCACTCCCCACCCCCCCCACAGCAGGCCCTCACACCAGGAGCCCGTATGCGCAAGAGACTTGTCTCCACAGCGATCGCCGTAGCGGCGGTCGGCGCCCTCCTCACTCCGGCCGCCGCCCAGGCGGAACCCGCGCACCCCCGGAGCGTGTCGGTGCTCGGCGACGGCTCGAAGGCCGGGACCGCCGTCGTCAGCGGACAGAACGAGCCCGGAACCCGGCTGCGCATCGGCGGGGCGCGGACGGCGAGCGCGCACACGCTCCCGGTGGACTACCAGGTCCAGGAGACCGGCTACTGGTGCGGCCCCGCCGCCACCCGCATCGCCCTGTCCGCACGGATCGCCGCGCCGAGCCAGGGCGCCCTGGCCGCGCAGCTCGGCACCACCGAGGCGGGCACCGACCACATCAGCCAGGTGACCGGCGTGCTCAACGCCAACCTCGGCACCGGCTGGTACGAGACCAAGGAGATGCCGAACGATCCGCCCACCCAGGCCCAGAAGGACCTGCTGTGGCACGACATCGTCCTGGACATCGACAGCAACTACCCGCTCGTGACCAACATCGTGGCCCCGCCCGGCAACCAGCCGCCCGGCTATCCGTCGGACCAGACGATCTACCACTACTTCACGGTCATCGGCTACGACGACGCGAACCGTACGGTCCTCATCGCCGACCCCGCATCCTTCAGCGGCAACCAGATCTACTGGCTCTCCTTCGACCAGCTCGCCACCCTGATCCCGCCGAAGGGGTACGCGGCCTGAGCCGTGCGGAGCGAGTGAGCGGGTGAACCGCGGCTGTGGGTGGTGCCGCACAGATCGTGCGGCGCCGCCCACAGTCCGCTCTGCCGCCGTAGCGGGAGTCACGGCGACAGCCTCAGAGGCACCGACTCCGCTGAAGCCGTACAGGAGGCAGGGACCGGGCATCCTGCAGGACTCAGCTCATGACGGGCATGACGAGTCGAGCTACCCCTTGTTTCCGTCCCTCGGGCACGCGTGGATGCACCAGCGCCCGGATTTCTTCACCAGCAGTCCTGTACGTCCTCCAGGCGGAGCCGCAGACTGAGCATGCCGCGCCGCGCATGGCTCTTGACCGTGCCCAGCGGCCACCCGGTGCGCTCGGCGATCTGCTGATGCGTGAGGTCCTCGTAGAACGCCAGACGCAGCACCGTCCGCTGCGAGGCCGGCAGCCTCGCCAGCTCCTGTGCCATCAGCGCCCGATCGACCGCCGAGTCCATGCCTTCGAGCGCGGGGTGATCCATGGCGGCGTACTGCGCCCCGGCGCCTTCGACGAGAGCCGCCCGGCGGGTGCGCGCCGCCAGCGCGTCGGCGATCCTGTGCCGCGTGATGCCGGTCAACCAGGCCGAGAGACTGCCGAGTTCGGGGCGGTAGCCCGCCCGACCCCGCCAAGCGGCGAGGAACACCTGCTGGGTGATGTCCTCCGCCTCACGGCTGTCGCCGAGCGCGCGCTGGGCCAGGACGTGCACCAGAGGCCCCCACCGGCGGTAGACCGCCGCCAGGCCCGCTTCGTCAACCGGCTGTGGTACCAGTGCGCTCATCGACGCTTCGTCAGCTCCTCGTGGCGATCACAATCGCCGTCCGACCGAACGGAAACGGGCAGTCGCGCCGTGCCCCCGGCCGCGATCCGGTCATACTGAGAACATCCCCCGGCACCCGGCAACTCGCATCGGTTGTGCGTCGTATCTTGGCCGCATGAGCGAGGGGCAACACGGCGGACAGAACGGCGAGCCGGCGGGTACGGGAGTCACCACTGGTGCTCTGGCGCGACGTCTGGGGGTGTCACCGACGACGCTGCGCACCTGGGACCGAAGGTACGGTCTGGGCCCCGCCCGGCGCGATACCGGTCACCATCGCCGCTGGTCCGAGCGGGACATCGCCATGGTGGAAGAGATGGGCCGCCTCACATCGGCGGGCGTGCCGCCGGCCGAGGCCGCCCACGAGGCGCTCAAGCTGCTCGACTCCGAGTCCGCCGCCCGATCCGCATCACAGACCGCCCCAGGGCCCGCCGCCGTGCCGCGACAGAGGCGGCCCGCGCGCCAGGCGCCGGTGCGGCCATCCGACATGTTCGTCCGCCAACGGCGCGGCCTCTCGCGCGCCGCCGTTCGGCTCGACTCGCCCACCGTGGAGGACCTGCTCACCGACGCGGTGGAGAGCCACAGCCTGGTCACCGCCTGGGAGGAGGTGATGGTGCCGACGCTGCACGCGGTGGGCCGCAAGTGGGAAGAGGCCGGCGACCGTTACGTGGAGGTCGAGCACCTGCTCTCCTGGCACGTCTCCCGCACCCTGCACCGCTGCGCCACAGCTCCGGCCTCTCCGGCCCCCGCCGGGCCGCCTTCCGTGAACACGCCGCTCGTCCTCGCCTGCGTACCGGGTGAGAACCACTCCCTCCCGTTGGAGGCGCTCAGCGCCGCACTCGGCGAACTCGGCGTTCCGCAGCGCATGTTCGGTGCAGCGGTGCCGGTCGAGGCCGTCGCGGCGGCGGTGCGCAGGACGGGCCCGGCCGTCGTCGTCCTGTGGGCGCAGGCCCGCTCCACCGCGAGCGTCCCGCTTGCCCGGCACATCGCCGACACCCGCTGGGGCGTACGGGGTGCCCGCGGCCGTCCCGTGGTCATGCTGGGCGGGCCCGGCTGGGCGGGTCCCACCGTGCGCGGTGCGCTGCGGCCCACCAGCCTGCGGGAGGCGCTCGCGCAGATCAGCAGGGTGCGCGGGGAGCGCGGGGAGGCCACGCCCGGTCCCGGGCCCGCTTGAGCTCTGGGGTGCTGGTCGGTCAACCCCCGACCCGTCATCCTGTCGTCGTCAACGGCTTTCGCAGAGCGCTGCGTTCCTCGCGCCAGGCGGTCAGGAGCCGTGCGCCGAGGCGGTCCTCCAGGAAGCCCGTGGCCTCGATGCCGAAGACGACGTCCGTCTCCAGGCCTGGTTCGCTCGCGAGGAGGCCGCCGATCACGTCACGCCGCACCACCTGTTCATGAACGGCGTCGGCCTCCACATGCTCGTCGTAGAACCGCTCGGCCGAGGGTCCGGCGCCGCTCCTGCGCATGGCCCCGGCCAGTCGCCGCGAGCCCGGGGACGAGGTCACCTCGACGGCGGCGAAGTGCCCGACCAGAGCGCCGCGCAGCACCCGGTGCAGACCGAACAGGGACATCAGATTGATTGTCGCGAGCACTTCGCCCGGAGCGGCGTCGAGGTAGTACCCGTACGACGTCTCAAGGGTGAGGTCCTCCATGAGGTCGACGAAGAGCCGGGCATGGATGTCCTCGGCGCGCCCGGCCCCGAACTCGTCGAACTCGACGGCCACCATGCCCGCCTTGGCCCGGCCGTGCAGCCGGGGGATGACCCAGGCGTGCGGGTCGGCCTCTTTGAGGTGGTAGAGCGAGCGCGCCGCCGCGTACTCCCGGAGCTGCCACAGTTCGCCGTCGCGCTGGAGATGGTGGCTGACACTGGTGCGGCTGTGGCCGATGGGCTCCACGAGCAGGTCGGCCAGGGCGCGGTCGGCGCTGTCCGTGGAACGGCAGTTGGCGCGCAGGGCGCCGAGGAACCGCCCTTCGAGCGCGCGGCGCAGTCCAAGGAGTTCGGGGTCCCATTCGAGATCCTCGCGGACGCCGTCGAAGCCTTGGTAGTGCAGCTCGTAGAGGGTGTAGAGGGCGAGCTGGAGATCGTCGCCGTAGGGGTCGGCGTCGTGGGTGTCGAGGGACAGCGGACCCGGACTCCCTCCGGTGCGCAGCGTGGTGACCACGAGACGGGACAGTGGGCCGCGGGGCTCGGGCAGGGCGGGGCTGGTGCGGCGCGACTCGCGAAGGCCGTCGTCGGGGGAGGGGCTCTGGTTCTCTGCGGGCATCGGGTACTTCCTCCCCTAGGTGTGCTCGTCGTCCTCGGTGTCGGTGTCGGTGCCGGTCTCTGGCTCGGAGGTGCGTTCGGCACGGACGACCACCCGCTCTTCCGCGTCGGCGCCTGCGGCATCAGATGCGGTCGACCACCGTGCGACCGTCCCGCGCTGCGGCGCGTCGGCTGGGTGCACCTCTGGCCTCATGAGTTCCTTCGGCGCTCGGGGATCGCTTCCGCGACTGTCGTCGTTCCAGGTGCCCGATGAACCATGACGCACACGTAGGAGTCCCGATATGGAGGCCGGAATTCTCTGTTTGGCCTCTTTTCGGCAGGGCACTCGATGCGGTGGAGGTTGATCATCCCCTCCCGTTATACGAATCCCTGCCTTCAGAGGAAATCAGGGAAAATCAATTGAGGAGTTCTCGATGAGCAACGAAATCTGGAGCTACATTCCCACTGCCGGGCACGGCCCGGACAACGATCTGACGGGCTATAAGGTCGAGGCCGCCGACGGGCACATCGGCAAGGTCGACAAGCACTCGGACGAGGTCGCCAACCAGTACATCGTCGTCGACACCGGCGTGTGGATCTTCGGCAAGGAGGTGCTCCTTCCCGCGAGCACCGTCACCGCCATCGACCACGAAGAGCGGAAGATCCTGGTCTCGCGGACCAAGGAGCAGATCAAGAACGCGCCCGAGTTCGACAAGGAGAAGCACCTGGGCGATCCCGCCTACCGCGACCAGCTCGGCGGCTACTACAGCGGTCCTGGTCACTGAGCGGCACTGACACCGAAGGCGTCCGGGGCACCTGGTGCCCCGGACGCCATCAGTATTTCGGTACGGCTCTCAGTGGCGGCCGTGTGCGCTGTCCGAAGCGCCGCCGAAGAGCCGCGCGACGGCGCGGAAAGGTAGCGTGACAACCGTGGCGATGGCTCCACCGATGGCTCGGAAAACATCTGCGATGGCCTTCAACATGTGGGGCCTCCATAGAGCCGTGGCTCAGTAGTGATGAATTGCCGTGCGTCGCCGCACGACCTCGTACACCCGGTTTCCCAGCGCGCGACCGTAAAAACTGGTTCTTATGGATCGAATTAAATGCGTGCGTGCAGTTTCGAGTTGCTCAGGCGGCGCGGGCGGCGATGGCTCGCGCGCACTCCAGGGACTCCGTGGACGCCGTATCCACCTGTATGTCGTAGAGCACGCCGTTGTGGACCACCTCCGCCTGGGAGGCTGCCATCCCGGCGACACGGTCACCCCGCGCCGTCTCCCGGCCCGCGGCGACCGTGCTGTCACAGCGGACGCCGACCCACAACACGGGCAGATCACCGAGGGACTTCCGCCACCGCTCCTGTGACGCCGCGCCGCCGAGGAAGACCTCGTCGACGATCACCCGTGCACCGGCGCGGGCCATCGCCACGACCCCTTCGATCCACGCCGCCTCCAGCGTCCTGAACTCCGGGCCGACACTCACCCCGCCGTCCGCGGCGACCTCGATCCCCTCCGACGCGGTCCGCATGGACGCGGGCATCGCCTCGACCAGCGTGTCGCATCCGAAAGTCAGCCACGGGTCCGGAAGCACCGCCTGCAGACACCGTGCGATGCCGGACTTCCCGGAGCTTGAACCACCGTTGAGAATGATCACCTGAGTCGTCACCGCGCCACAGTAGAAGCATCCCCGCGCCACAGGAAACGAATTGCCGCGCCTCGGGCCGGGGGTCAGCCCGTGCCGTCGAACGGGCTGATACGGCGGTACGCGGCCCGAGCGTGAAGAACGCGGCCCGCCGTCGTGCCGATGAGAGCCGCGGCCAGCAGGCAGCCCATCCACTCGGGATCCCGGTGCCCGGCCCAGGAGATCTCCCCGATGGGGTGGGCGCCGAAGAAGTTCAGCAGCATCCAGCACAGCAAGGCCGTCCCCGGCGCCGCGATGAAACGGCCCCGCACTCCGAGCAGTGCGGCAAGCACCGAGAGAGCCGCGAGCGCGAGTCCCGTGCGGTCGAGCGCACCGAGCAGATCGAGCACAGTCACCAGCGCGAAGGCGCCCGCGTACGCGCCCGTCCAGATGAAAGGCGTGGCCACAGGCTCAGGAACGACCCGCACGCCCTTGGCGATATATCGCCACTCCACCACCGTCGACTCCTCCCCACGTGGTCCAGGGCAGATTGTCGCACCACATCCATGGGCGTCTGTTCCGTCGGGGGTGGTCTCTACTCTCGTCGTGTCCCCGTCATAATTCTCGGATGGACCTCGCCTCAACTCCCAAGACCGCCGCGTCGCGACGGCGCCCTCGCACAGTCGTCGTAGGAGCCGGACCGGCGGGACTCACCGTCGCCAACATCCTGCGTGCCGCCTCCGTCGACTGCGTGGTCCTGGAGACGGAGAGCAGAGAGTTCATCGAACAGCGTCCCCGCGCGGGTTTCATCGAGGAGTGGGCGGTACGCGCCCTGGAGGAGCGGGGGCTCGCCGACCGGCTCCTCTCGCGCGCGCAGACGCACGGTGAGTGCGAGTTCCGATGGGCGGGGGAGCGTCACCGGTTCGCCTACGGGGAGTTGTCGGGGAACCGTCACTTCGTCTATCCCCAGCCTCTGCTGGTGACCGACCTCGTGCGCGCCTATGCCGACCGCGCGGGCGGCGACATCCGTTTCGGGGTACGCGACGTGGAACTGCACGACATCGACACGGACCGGCCCTCGGTGTCGTACACGGACCCCACGACGGGTGAGCGCATACGGCTCGACTGTGACGCCGTCGCGGGCTGTGACGGCGCGCGCGGTGTGACGCGCACCTATCTGGGGGCGGAGCAGGCCACCGTCGCCCGGCACGACTACGGCGTCGGCTGGCTCGCTCTCCTCGCCGAGGCGCCGCCGTCATCGGACTGCGTCGTCTTCGGCATCCATCCGCGCGGCTTCGCCGCCCACATGGCCCGGAGCCCCGAGGTCACCCGCTACTACCTGGAGTGCCCGCCCGGCGACGACCCCGAGAACTGGTCGCACGAGCGCGTCTGGTCCGAGCTGCACGCCCGCCTCTCGGTGGCGGGGGCGCCACCGCTCACCGAGGGCCGACTGATCGAGAAGCGCGTCCTCGACATGCACAACTACGTCGTGGAGCCCATGTCCTACGGGCGGCTGTACCTCGCGGGCGACGCCGCCCACCTCGCCGCTCCGATCGCCGCGAAGGGCATGAACCTGGCGCTGCACGACGCGCTGCTGCTCGGCGACGCACTCGTCGCCTACTGCGCTGAAGGGGACGGCAGCGACCTGAGCGGCTACTCGGAGGCGTGCCTGCCGCGGGTGTGGCAGTACCAGGAGTTCTCCCAGTGGCTCTCGGAGGTGCTGCACGGTCCTTCGTCGGGGGTCCCCTTCAAGGCGGGCACCGCGGCCGCCCGGCTGCGCAGGATTCTCGGCTCGCCGGCGGCCGCGGCGGCGTTCGCCGAGCTCTACATCGGGAAGGGCGCGGACAACTGACGGCGTTCGAGGGTCCTTGAGCAACTGGACCTAGGAGGCCTCGAGTTCACGGACGATCGGGAGCACCTTCTTGCCGAAGTACTCGACCTCCTCCAGGTAGTGCAGGAACCCCAGGAGGAAGAGGTCCACGCCGAGGCGCTTGTAGGCGACGATGCGTTCCGCGATCTGTTCCGGGGTGCCGATGAGACCCGTACGGAAGCCGTCGTTGTACTGGACGAGGTCCTCGAAGGAGGAGTCCTGCCACATGCCCTTGCCGTCGGCGGCGGACCGTCCTGCCTGCTTCACGGCGGCGCCGAAGCCCTCCACCGCGTCGGAATCGGCCTTGGCGACGATCTCGCGGAGCGTCTCGCGGGCCTCGGTCTCGGTGTCACGGGCGATGAGGAAGCCGTTGAGGCCGAAGCGGGGCGCGGTGCGTCCGGCGGCCGCAGCCGAGGAACGTACGTCCTGGATCTGCTCGGTGACGCCGTCGAAGTCCTTGCCGTTGGAGAAGTACCAGTCGGACACGCGGCCCGCCATGGCGCGGGCGGCGGTGGAGTTGCCGCCCTGGAAGATCTCCGGGTGCGGGCGCTCGGGAGTGTTGAGGGGCTTGGGCTTGAGGGAGAAGTCGCGGATCCGGTAGAAGTCACCGGCCAGTTCGGCGTGGTCCTCGGTCCAGATGTCGCGCAGCGCCCGGATGAACTCCTCCGAGCGGCGGTAGCGCTCGTCGTGCTCGAGCCAGGGCTCGCCGAGGGCGGTGAACTCGTCCTTGAACCAGCCGCTGACCACGTTGACGGCGAACCGCCCGCCCGACAGATGGTCGGCGGTCGCGCCGAGCTTGGCGAGCACCCCCGGGTGCCACAGGCCCGGATGGACGGCGGCGATCACCTTCAGGCGCTCCGTGGCGAGCAGCAGGGCGAGGCTGAAGCTGGTCGACTCGTGCTGGAACTCGGCGCCGTAGCTTGCCATGTAGCGCACCTGGCTCAGGGCGTAGTCGAAGCCGTTGTTCTCGGCGAGGACGGCCAGCTCGCGGTTGTACTCGTACCCCCAGTCGGTGCGCTGCTCGATCTTGCTGGTGACGAGGCCGCCGCTGACGTTGGGCACCCAGTAGGCGAAGCGCGCGGGTTCGGTGGAGGCGGACGGTGGCACGGATGACATAGGGGACTCCTGGGGGGCTTGGGGAGGATCTGGGCATGCCGAGGCGTGCGGTGGGACGCGTTGATCAGAGGGTGTGCATCACATGGCGTCGATCACGCACGGCGGAAGAGCCCGCAGACGTGAAGAGCCCGCAGACGTGCAGACGCGCCTTCGGCGAATCAATGAAAGGAAGGGCCGAGCGGAGGCCGGAGGTCAGCGACGACAGAAGGCGCCGGCGAGACGTCCGAGGTCGATGTGGCGGCGTCGGGTGAGCCTGCGCATATCGATCAACTCCTCGCTGGACAAGGCCGGATCCCGCACATCGGACGACGGGAAGATGCCGGTCCGTTCACACGTTAGCGAGTGACACCGCCCGTGGTCGATTCGGCATTGACGAGGGCCTGATAGGGCTTCCCTTTCACTGGCTTCCGATCAGCGGCAGGACAGGGAAGTCGTGGTTCTGCCAGATCAGACGGGAGGGCTCTTCCGGGTACGCGGTGACAGTCGGCCGCGTGTCGAAGAGCTGCACGAGGCGCTGCCCGGCGTCGTACGCGGGCCAGCCGGGATCGCCGGTAGTGGCGAACGCCGTCCACGCGGCGCGCATGCGGGCGGACAGCACCTCTGCCTCCGGCGGCGGGCCCTCACCGATCAGTGCGGCGGGCTGGCCGCGGTCCAGGTTGCCGAAGACGAGCGGTACGTCGAGGCCGTGGCAGGCGCCCAGGACACCGTCCATGCCAGGGGCGGGCCAGGTCAGCTCGTAGACGTACGCGCGGCCACCCGCGGAGATCTGGGCCTGGGCGAGGTGGAGGCTCGGCATGCGGAACAGGCAGTCGGAGAGCACCAGTTCATACAGCTTGTCCGGGCCCGCGTCCGGAAAACCGTCGCGGTAGCGGCGTGCGCCCTCGTGCCCGGGGCCGAAGACGTCCAACGCGGTCGTCGCCTGCTCCGGAGTCACCTGACCGAGCAGACCGTCGAGCGCGGTGAGCAGCCGTGTCTCGTCGCGGGTGTGGCCGGCGAGGAGCTCGATGCCGCGACCGGCGCCGTCAGCCAGCGCCCGCCAGGGAGTGACCGGCAGCGCATCGCCATCGACGACCGGCGAGAACACGATCGACCTGTGCGCCACATGACCCCACCGCTGGGCCCACTGCCCCATCTTGGCGCCCACCGCATCACCGGCGGCGGACAGCAGGCCCGGATCGACCGAGGACAGGTCGGCCACCGTGGGCCTGAGCCCCAACTCGGCGGCGCAGACGCTGGCTATGTCGGCCGCGAGCTCCGGAGAGAAGAACGTGCCCTGCACACTCTGTGCGACGGCCCGGCTGAAGAGCCCTGCCGCGCGCGGCATCGCAAGGAGCGCGGCGACCGATCCGGCCCCCGCCGACTGGCCGAAGACCGTGACGCGGTCGGGGTCGCCGCCGAAGGCCCGGATGTTGTCACGCACCCACTCCAGAGCGGCCACCTGGTCGAGCAGCCCCCGGTTGGCGGGCGCCCCCTCGAACTGCCCGAAACCCTCGAGCCCCACACGGTAGTTGAACGTCACCACGACGACGCCGCCCTCGCGCGCGAGACGGCCGCCGTCGTACTCGGGGAGCCCGGACATGCCGATCGTGTAGGCGCCGCCCTGGATCCACACCATCACCGCAAGCCCTGCGCCCGGCCCAGGGTCGGGCGACCAGACGTTGACCGTCAGCCATGCGTCGCCCTCCATGTCCCGCGCCAGGGCGTCCATGCCGAAGTGACCGCCCTGAGGGGGCGGCGGTCCGTACGATCCCGCCGCCCGTACCCCGTCCCACCCCTCTACCGGCCGCGGCGCCGCGAAACGCAGCGGGCCGACCGGCGGCTCGGCGAACGGGATGCCACGGAAGACGGCCGTCCCCGCCTCCCGCGTGCCGCGCAGCGCTCCGGACGCCAGGCGGACAGTGGGTTCGGCTCCGGACGGCTCCGACGCGCCAGCGGTCATCACGACTCCCTCTCCGGTCGGACGGACCCGGACGCTTGGGAGCATCTCGCCGTATCGGCATGCCGCGCCAGCCATTTATGGATGGGCGCGACAGACATCGACACGATCTAGTGTGGCTCGCATGAATCCGCTGTCCGAGCTGGACGCGCGTATCTCGGGGTGTTCCGCGTGCCCCCGGCTCGTCGCCTGGCGGGAGGAAGTCGGGCGGGTCAAACGAGCTGCCTACATGGACTGGACGTACTGGGCCCGGCCGGTACCCGGGTTCGGCCCTGCGGACGCGTCGATGCTCGTCATCGGGCTCGCGCCCGCGGCGCACGGAGGGAACAGGACGGGCCGGATGTTCACGGGCGACCGTTCCGGAGACGTCCTGTACAAGGCGATGTACGAACTGGGCCTCGCGTCGAGCCCGCTGGCGGTGTCCATGGACGACGGCCTGACGTTGCGCGGGGTGCGGGTGACGTCGCCGGTGCACTGCGCCCCGCCCGAGAACAAACCGACTCCGGGTGAGCGGGACATGTGCAGGCCGTGGCTCGTGCGGGAGCTGGAGCTGCTGGGGCCGCGTCTTCGGTCGGCGGTGATTCTGGGCGCGTTCGGATGGCAGGCGGCGTTGCCGGCGTTCACGGCGGCGGGGTGGCGCGTGCCGAAGCCGCGGCCCCGGTTCGCGCACGGTACGCGGGTGACGCTGGAGCGGGCGGAGGACTCCGGGCGCTCCGGTCCAGGGCCGAGTTCAGGCCCGGGTCCAGACCCGGCCCCGGGTCCGATCACCCTGTACGGCTGCTTCCACGTGAGCCAGCGCAATACGTTCACGGGGCGGCTGACCCCGGACATGCTCAAGGACGTCCTGCGGGAAGCAGCGGGCGAGGCGGGCATTCCGCCGTACGCATCGCCGTACGCATCGCCCTACGCACCGCCGGACGGGCAGCGGTAACCGGCAGGCACGCGCCACCCACGTCAGAACGACCGAAGCTCCCGCACACGAATGTGCGGGAGCTCGCGGCGGAGTTGGTCAGCTGTCGCGCTTGAGGTTCTCCTGCGCGTCCTGGGCGCGGTCGCGCATGTTGCCCATGGCCTTCTTGACCTCGCCCTTGGCCTGGTCGGCCTTGCCCTCGGCCTGCTTGTCACGGTCACCCATGACCTTGCCGCCCATTTCCTTGGCCTTGCCCTTCATCTTGTCCATGCCGCCCTTGTCAGCCATGACAACTCCTTTGTCGTTACAGCGCCCACCGGTCTCTCACCAGGTGTGGGCCTCTGCGTTCAACGTAGGCCGCCGGTGCGGACCCCGCCCGTCCAGCCGTCACACACGGTCACGGCGGAGCCCGGTCAGTCCAGGCAGAACTCGTTGCCCTCGGGGTCGGTCATCACGATGTAGCCGAAACTCAGCGGGGGCGCGGGCTCGTCGCGGCGTACCCGCTTCGCTCCCAGCGCGACGAGCCGGTCGCACTCGGCCTCCAGGGCCGCCATCCGCTCCTCGCCCTCAAGGCCGGGAGCCGCGCGGACGTCGAGGTGGACGCGGTTCTTGGCGACCTTGTCCTCCGGCACCTGCTGGAAGAGCACGCGCGGGCCGTGCCCGGCCGGGTCCTCGACGGCCGATCTCGAGTTGCGCCGGTCCTCCGGTACGCCGATGCGCGCGAGGAAGTCGTCCCACGCCGCGAGGGCGTCGGCGCCCTCCGGCAGCTCGACACCGGGCGGGCCGGGGATGACGTAGTGCAGAGCGTCGCGCCAGAAGGACGACAGCGCACGCGGGTCATGGGCGTCGAAGGTGATCTGGATGGTGCGGCTCATCGGGTTGCTCCGTTCATAGCGGCGTCGGCGGGGTTTGCGGGGGCTGCGGGATTCGAGGGGTCCGCGGTACTCGTGTGCAGGTAGAGGTCGCGCAGCAAGCAGACCTCGGAAAGATGGTGGATCAGCTCGCGGTGGATGTGCAGCACCAGATCGGCCATGGGTGCCTCGGGGAAGGGCTCCTTCTCACCTGCCGGGACCCGGAGACCTGCGTCGCCGAGGTCGCGTACCCCTGCCAGCCACAGATCGAGCTGAGTGTCGAGCTGGTCGAGCGCGGTGGCCGCGCTGCCCGCGTACTCCCAGCTCTCGTACGACGCCTCCGGAGCGCCGAAGTGCGCGGCGTTGCGCGCGGCGAGCACACCGACGATGACGTGACCGAGTCGCCAGGCGATCGTGGTGAAGGCCGCGGGGACCGGCTGCGGGAAGGCGAAGTCGATGACGAAATCCCCGGCGCCGGCCTGCACGGGCGCGGTCGAGCTGCCGCGCGGCCGCACGCTCCAGGAGTCCGGCACCGGCGACCAGAAGTACTCGTCGTCGGTGAGGCCGGAGAGCCGGTCTCGGAGCTGGTGGTTCCAATGGACCTCCCATTGCTCGCGCAGTGTCCGGTTCCAGGTGGGTTCGTCTGTGTTCATGGAGCCACCGTGACACCCCAGGCGGACAGGATCGGTCCGCTATCTCTGACAGGGTGTGCGACATGACCGGGGCACGCAATGACGAACGGGGCACGACGGAGCGGGTACTCACCCTGCTCGGGCTGCTGCAGCAGCGCCAGGTCTGGACAGGACCCGAGCTCGCCGACCGGCTCGGGGTCACGCCCCGCACCGTACGGCGCGATGTCGAACGGCTGCGCACGCTCGGCTATCCGGTGCACGCGGGCCAGGGCGTCGGCGGCGGATACCGACTCGGTGCGGGGCAGGAACTGCCGCCGCTGCTGCTCGACGATCAGGAGGCGATCGCCACCGCGGTCTCGCTGCTCGCCGGGGCGGGTGGCGCGGTCGCCGGTGCGGGCGACGCCGCTCTCCAGGCGCTGACCAAGCTCGACCAGGTGCTGCCCACCCGGCTGCGGCACGAGGTGCGCGCCCTCTCCGGCTCGGTGGAGTTCTTCGGCGGCGGGCGGTCACCCGTCGACCCCGAGGCGCTCATGACGCTGGCCCGAGCCTGCCGCGACGAGGTCGAGGCCGGATTCGACTACCCGTCAGGAGGTCAGGTGCGACGGCGGCGGGTCGAGCCCTACCGTCTGGTCGCCTCCGACCGGCGCTGGTACCTCTTCGCCTACGACCTCGACCGCGACGACTGGCGCACCTTCCGCGTCGACCGGATGACCGACACCTCCGCACGGACCTGGCGCTTTCGCCCGCGAGACGCGCCCGACGCGGCGGCGTACGTACAGGAGGGTGTGGCGAGCCGGGTCTACTCGCACCAGGCGCGCTTCCTCGTGCACGCACCGGCCGACACGGTGCGCGCGCAGATCCCGGCGGCTGCGGCCGTCGTACGACCGCGGGGGAGCGAGCGCTGCGAGGTGCTCAGCGGCGGCGAACGACTCGATTCCGTGCTGCTGCACATGCTGATGCTGGGGCACGACTTCGAGGTGCTCGACCCTCCGGAGCTGGCGGAGCGCTGTCGCGAACTGGCACAGCGACTCCTGTCGGCAGGAGCGACGAACGCGCCGCCACAGCCGCGCAGTTGACCGCAGCCTCAGTCGTGCCGTTGAACGCAACTCTCGTCTCACCCGTATCTAGAGCCGGACATGCCCCCGGCTTCGGTCGGCGGTCGAATTCGGCATCCGCACAGGAGGCGACGAGTTGAGGCACAAGCGAATACCCAGGCGAAAGGCCGTTCTGGCAGGGGCTGCGGCGATGGGCATGGTCGCTACGGCCGTCCTGCTGCAGCAGGCCAACGCCTCGCAATCCGGGAGCGAGACCGCTTCAGGGTCCGCCGCCAAGAGGATCAGCGCGGCATCGGCGACGAAGCTGGTCGAGCCGTTGGCCTCGCAGCTCGGCGATGCCTACGGCGGGGCGTTCTACGACGAGGGCAAGCAGCAGCTCGTCGTCAACGTCGTGGGCGACGACAACGCGGTGAACGCCCAGGTGAAGAGAGCGGGAGCGGTGGCGCGCAGTGTCGACAACAGCAGCGGTGAACTCGGTGCCGCCGCAAAGACGTTGGCGAGCCGGGCCACCATGGCCGGGACCGCGTGGGCCACGGACCCCAGGACCAATCAGGTCGTGGTCACGGCCGACCGCACGGTCACCGGTGAGCGTTGGGACAAGCTTGAAGCGACCGTCGAGTCGCTCGGACCGGGAATGGCCCGCATCCAGAAGTCCGCGGGAGAGTTCAAGCCCTTCGCCGCAGGGGGCGACGCCATCTTCGGAGGCGGCGCACGCTGCTCGCTCGGCTTCAACGTGACCACCCAGGACGGGAGTCCAGGCTTCCTCACCGCGGGCCACTGCGGGGTGGCCGCCGAGAGCTGGTCGGATGCCCAGGGCGGCGCGGCCATCGGTACCGTCCAGGACGCGACGTTCCCGGGGGACGGCGACTTCGCGCTCGTCACCTACGACGACCCGGCCGCCGACGCCCCTAGCGCGGTCAACACGGGCGACGGCCAGACCGTGGAGATCGCGCAGGCCGCCGAAGCGTCGGTCGGGCTCGAGGTGTCCCGCATGGGCAGCACCACCGGGCTCCAGGACGGCGTGGTCACCGGACTCGACGCCACGGTGAACTACGCGGAAGGGACCGTCACCGGGCTCATCCAGACCGATGTCTGTGCCGAACCGGGAGACAGCGGAGGCTCACTGTTCACCAATGACGGGAGCGCGATCGGCCTCACTTCGGGCGGCAGCGGCGACTGCACGGCGGGCGGCGAGACGTTCTTCCAGCCCGTGACCACCGCACTCGCGGCGGTCGGCGCCGAGATCGGAGCGGGCGGCAACTGAGGTTCGCGCCGGCCTCGGCCGTCCGGCGGCGGCCGAGGCCGGCGCGGCACATCAGTTGAGGACCCGCGCATCAGTTGAGGACCCGGACCATGGCGCCACGCTCGTTCAGCCACAGCTGAAGTGCGAGCCCCGCCAACTCCCGGCGCACACCGGCACCGTCGTAATCCACGACGTGCGCGGGACCGAAGACCGTACCGGTCAGGCCAACCAGGACAGTGTGCTCGTCCAGAAGCACCTTGAAGGACGTGTCACGCACCGACGCACCGGTCAGATCAGCCCCCGCACGCGCCGCCGACCACCGCGCCCGCCCCTCAACCGATCGAGAAAGTGGACCCGGGAGCGGCATGGTCGACGGGCCCGTCGAACCGGGTCGCCGCACGGGTCACGGCCTGCTCCGGAGTGAGGGAGCGGCCCACATGCGTGACGATCAACCGGCCCGCGCGGGCCTCGCGGGCCGTGTCCCCGGCGTCCTCGGGCGTGTGGTGGACGGCCTCTTCGCCCTCGGGTGGCTGCTGTGCGCTGTCGGCCTCACACAGCAGTACGTCGCATCCCTCGGCCAGACTCGTGAGGTCGGCGCAAGGCGCCGTGTCCCCGGAGTAGACCAGCGACCTGTCCCCGGCCTCGACGCGCAGCGCGAAGGCCGGGATGCCGTGCGCCACCGCCCGGCTTGTCAGCGTGAGGGCGCCGACGCGGGCCTGGTGCCCGTCGTGCAGTTCACGGACGTCGAAGGCCGATTCGACCGGGCTGCGGACCGTGGTGTTGGTGAGGAAGTGAGCGAGCCGGTCGGCGATGCCCCGCGGCCCGTACAGCGGGATCGGCGCGGTGAGCCGCACATCCGCGTAGAGCGCACCGTAGTAGGCGGTCAGCAGGTCCGCACTGTGATCGGCGTGCAGATGCGAGATCCAGATCGCATCCAGCTCGTCGAGCCGCACGTGCCGTTGCAACTGCGCCAGCGTCCCGCTGCCCGCATCCACCCACACCCGAGCGCCTCCGCCGGACAGCAGATATCCGGAGCACGGATTGTCCACGCTCGGGTAGGGCGTCGCGGAACCCAGAACGGTGAGGCGGAGAAGGTCGTTCGTCACCCGGTGAGTCTAGAACGCCTGGATCAGGGCCGGAGACGGCTCAGAAGACGGTTCCGATCCGGGGCTACACGTCCCCCACCCAGCTTCCGTGGAAGCCGAGCGGCACCCGCCCCGGCAGGTGGACGCGGGCCAGCGGGTGGCCGGTGAAGTCCTGCGCCGCGAGGATCACCAGGTCGGTCGCGCCGCGGTCGGGGTCGTGCACGTAGGACAGGATGTAGCCGTCGTCCTCGTCCCGCGCACCCCGGCGCGGCACGAACACCGGCTCGCTCGCCGCCGCGCCCTTCGGGAAGCGGACCACCTGCTTGCTGTCGCGCAACATGTCGTGCTTGACAAGGCAGTTGGTGAACTTGTCGTCCGGCGGAACCCCGTCGATCGTCTCGTACGCACGCCACATCTCGGCCGCGCTCGCCGCGTACCCGAAGCGGTGCCGACGGGAGATCAGCGATTCGTTGACGCGGGGGAACTCCTGCGGCAGATCGTCGATGCGGGTGCTGCGGACCCGGCCGGCACGCAGGTCGATCGTCCACCGGTCGAGTGTCGGCGCGCCGTTCGTGGAGGGGCCGCCGTTGCCCCGGCCCGCCGCGTAGAAGGGGGCGGGCATGCTGGTGTACTCCATCACCACCGTGTCGCCCCGGTCGTAGGCGTTCAGCGTGTGCGAGTAGAACACCGGGTCGATCTCGAACCAGCGGGTGGCGCCTCCGGCCCGCGGCATGACCCCCACGCGCATCGGGTGGTGCTCGTTCCAGGTGTACGGCACCGGCGCACCGGCCTCGGCAGCCGCCGCGTCGAACGTGATCGGGACGTCCACGAGCACCACGTACTTCTGCGTGAGGGCGAAGTCGTGCATCATCGGCGCGTCCGTCACCGGGATCTTGTGGGACCGGGCGACCCGCCCGGTCCCGTCGATCATGATGTGCCGCACGTGGTCCCAGGTCGCGTAGTACGCCACCGCGTGCAACTCGTCCGCTGCGGCGTCGTACTTGGTGTGCGCGGTGAACGCACCCCGCAGGGTGGAGCGGAAGTCGTACGGGCGCACCGTGCCGAGTTCACCGTCCAGCTCGTACGGCAGCGGTCCGCTCTCCTGGAGCGCCAGGATCCTGCCCTTGTACGGGATCACGTGGGTGTTGCACGCGAAGTCGTCCGGCGGTACCCGGCCCGGATACGTCTCGCCCAGCTTCTTCGCCACCTGCGAGGAGCGCACCCAGCGGTTGCGGTACCACTCGGCCCGTCCACCGCGCAGCCGCACCCCGTGCACCATGCCGTCGCCCAGCATCCAGTGGTGCGCCCGCGGGTCCTCGAGGCCCAGCGCGTTCGGTCCCGTGCGCAGGAAGCGGCCGTCGAGGTCGCGCGGCACGCGGCCGGTCACCTTCAGGTCGAACGCGGTCAACTCCTCGGTGACCGGTGCGAAAGCGCCTTCCAGGAACGGGAGCGACTGCGCACCGCCGCCCGCCGCCGTGGGCGTCTTCGCCGTTCGGGTCGCGGCCTGCGCTGCCGGAGCGTCAGGGCCGAGCCCGTAGGTCCCGACCACGCTGCCCGCCGCCGCGAGCGCCGCACCTTGGAGAATCCTGCGTCGCGTGTGACTGGTCATCCTGTCTCCCCGTTCGCCGTCGGTGTCCGGCGGTGGACCGCCGGACTGTTCGTTGGTGACGGGGACAAGCCTGCGCCGACGGAAGCCGCGGGTCAGGAGGTCTGGGGCCCGGCCCTGGGGTGGTGCTGATGCCACCCCCGGTGACGCCTGTGTTCGCGCGGGGCCGGGTTCAGTCGACAGGCTTGCCGGGCTCGTCGTGCGTGGAGCAGTGGATGCCGCCGCCACCGGAGGCGATGGTGTCGATCCGGACCGGCACGACGTCGCGCTGGGGGAAGTGCTCCCGCAGGATGCTCCGGGCGCGGTCGTCGGCCTTCCGGTCCCCGAACCTGGGCATGAAGACGGAGTCGTTGGCGACGTAGAAATTGGCGTACGTCGATACGAAGTCGTCTCCCTCGCCGGTGATCCTGTCCAGGTCGGGCTGCGGCAGATCGACGATCTCGAAGGACCGGCCCCTGGCGTCGGTCGCCTTGCTGAGCACGGCCTTCGCCTGGTCGGCCGCGCGCGACCAGGAGTCGGCGGGCATACCGGGGAAGGCCTGGTCCAGGAGCACCACACCGGGCGCGGTGAAGCGGACCAGGCTGTCCACGTGCGCGTCGGTGATGTCCTGACCACGTACGCCCGCAAGCCAGATCACCTTCTTGACGCCCAGGGTCCGCTTCAGCTCGGCCTCGATCTGGTCGCGGCTCCTACCGCGGTTGCGGTTGTCGTTGACGATCGAGCTCTCGGTGATGAGGAGCGTGCCCTCGCCGTCGGTCTCGAAGGATCCGCCCTCGGCGATCAGAGGCGCCTTCCTGCGGGGGATGTCGTACTTCGAGAGGAGGGTGCGGCCCACCCGGGCGTCGTGCGTGTGCTCCTGCTTGTCGCCCCACCCGTTGAAGTTGAAGTCGACACCGACGACGTCGCCGTCCTGCTCCACGAACACCGGCACGGTGTCGCGGGCCCACAGGTCGTCGACGGCCAGCGGGATGACCTCGACGTCGCGTCCGCAGGCCTTCTGGGCGGCGGACTGCTGGTCGGGCCTCGCCATCATCACGACGTACTCGTACTCCGCGACGGCGCGGGCGACGCGGGCGATGTCCTCGCGTACGTAGGGGAGGTCCTCGTCCCACACCGACTCCAGAGCGGGCCACGACATGAAGGTGCGCGCGTGGCTCTCCCACTCGGCACCCATGCGCAGTCCCTCGGCCACCGTGTCCCGCTCGCCCGCGGTGTTCGCGGCCCGCGCCTGCTCGTCGCCGGTCCCGCACGCCGAGGCTCCGAGGACCGCGGTGCCGATTCCGGCGAGCGCGCGGAGGGCCGAGCGGCGGGAGGGGCGCGTCGGGAAGAGGGGGGAGGGGGACACGGTGAACTCCGATCATCGTGATGGGGATCAAGCTACCCATCGGCATGGCGGGACGCGCGGGGAGCGCGACGAGCGCGGCGCGGACGGAGCCGCTCGACGCCTCGACTCTGACACGGACTGAAAATTCAGTCAAAGAAAACTCTTCCCGGTGCCCATTTCCGCGGCTCGCCCGAGATCACCGGGCAGGGAAGGGCCCGATAGGGTTCGGATTCATGGCGCCTCGCACTACTCAGATCCTCGAAGCGGCCGCACGGCTCATCGCCCGTCGCGGCGTCCGCGGCCTGCGCGTCGAAGAGCTCGCCGCCGAGGCGGGCGTCTCGACCGGGCTGATCTACTACCACTTCAAGGACCGCACCGGGATCCTGCGCCGGACGCTCGAGTTCATCAACGACCGCGCCGAGCGCTACACCGCCGGTCAGGCGCGGGACGCCGGACCGCTCACCCCGCGCGAGGAGCTGGAGGAGATCCTCCTCCTGGAACTGCAGGACACCCCGATGGTCAGGGAGAACAGCTCCGCCTGGGGCGAGCTGCGGGCGAGTGCCGTCTTCGACGAGGTGCTGCGGGACGACCTCGCCAGGGCCACCCTGGTATGGGTGCAGGAGGTGGCCGCCCTCCTCGGCCAGGTGCAGCCGACGGCCCCGCCGCCCGCCCTGGCCGCGTCCGGCGAGCGGCTCACCGCGCTGCTCGAAGGGCTCAGCATGCGCTGGCTCAGTGGCGGCCTGCGGATCGAGCACGCGCGTGACCTGCTGCGCGGCGCCATCGACGCCGAGCTGGCACTGCTGCAGGGAATGTAGGGCCCACCGAAGGCACGCCCCACATTCCCTGGACTGACCTTGGACTGACCTTGGGCTGAAAAGTCAGTCAAGAAAACGAGACTCAGGCCATGCTCGTGGCGCCGTCCAAGGACTCGCGGATGATGTCGGCGTGGCCGGAGTGCTGAGCGGTCTCGGTCGTGATGTGCATCAGCACCCGGCGAACGGACCACTGAGCACCGGCCTCGAACCACGGGGCCTTCGGCAGCGGCCACGTGGCATCCAAGTCGGGCAGGGTGGCGACGAGTTCGTCGGTCCGACGGGCCGTTTCGGCGTAATCGGCCAACACGCCAGCCAGCGTCTCACCGGGCAGCATCCTGAATTCGTCGGTACGGCGGGCCAGGTCGGCCTCGGTCATGGCCGTGAAGTCGGTCATCGTCGACGGTCCGCCCAGGATGAAGCCCGCCCACATCTGCTCCACCTCGGTGACGTGCTTGATCAGGCCGCCGAGGCACAGGGTGCTGGCGGTGGTGCGCATCCCTGACTGCTCGTCGGTGAGGTCACGGGTGGTGAAGCGCAGGAAGTGCCGGTGCTTGGCCAGCGTCTCCAGCCACTCGGCACGCTCACCGGTGACGGCAGGACCCTCCGTCAGGCCGTCGGGGGTGGTGGTCGATTCGTTCGCAGCCATGGTCTCCGCCTTCACATGCTCGTGTTCTGCCGGTCAGGGACCACGTTAGGACTCGTATAGGACAGGAAGTGACCTATACGCACCCGTTGCCTGAGTGACGCAACGGCTCTACGCTCGACCGGTCCGCATGGTGAATGTTGTTCACATCCTTGATAGGCCAGACAAATCTGACAGGTCTGACAGGTCTATGGCTGTGACTTGTGACTGGAGTGTGTGATGCGCGCAAGATCCCGGGTCCGGCTCGGCGCCCTGCTCGCCGCGGCCGCCGCCCTCGCCTCCGTCCTGATGCCGACCGCCACTGCCACGGCCACTGCCATGAACACCGCCACCACCCGCGAAAGTGCCCCGCGCACCGCCGTCCTTGACGGCAAGCGACTTCAGGAGACCAAGCTCCGCCTGGACCGCGGCGACCCGCAACTCAGGCGCTCAGTAAGGGATTTGGCGAAGCGTGCCGACGCCTGGATCGGCCAGGGGCCCTGGACCGTCGTCGACAAGCCGAAGCCCGCGCCCGGCGGCGACGTGCACGACTATCTGAGCCAGGCGCCCTACTGGTGGCCCACGCAGTCGCCGACCGCCGACAATCCGTGGGGTTGCCCCTATGAACAGCGCGACGGGCAGCGCAACCCCGAAGTCGACACGGGGACCGACCGTCAGGACGTGGAGAAGGTCTTCGACTCGGCGTACGACCTCACGCTCGCCTGGTACTACACGGGAAAGAAGCGCTATGCCGAGAAGGCCGCATCCGTGCTGCGCACCTGGTTCCTCGACCCGGCGACCAAGATGAACCCGAACCTGGACCACGCGCAGTTCATCCCCTGCAAGTACGACGGCCGGGCCATCGGCATCATCGACTTCTCGCAGTCCTACACGAGTGTCGTGGACGCGATCGCGATCCTCGGTACGGGCGCACCCGGATGGTCGAAGAACGACCGCTCCGCGATGGAGAAGTGGAACAAGGACTTCCTGGGCTGGCTCGTCGACAGTGACTTCGGCAAGCAGGAGAGCGCCGCGCAGAACAATCACGGCACCTTCTACGACATGCAGGTCGCCGCCCTCGCCTACGCCACGGGTGACACCGCCCTCGCCCGCCGCACCGTACTCGACGCCCGTGCCCGCCGTATCGACCCGCAGATCGCGGGCGACGGCAGCCAGCCGCAGGAGCTCGCACGGACGCGGAGTTGGCACTACTCGACCTTCGATCTGGTCGCCTACACCCGGCTCGCCGCAATCGGGCGGCACGTGGGCGTGGACCTCTGGTCCCACGAAGGGCCCGACGGGCAGAGCCTGTTCAAGGCCGTCGGCTATCTCCTGCCCGCGGCCACGGGGGCGGCACAGTGGTCGCACCCCGAGCTGGAGTTCCACCGGTTCGCGGCGAGCGACGTCGTGCACGCGGCGGCCGATGCCGGGGACCCGGCCGCGCGCAAGGCGGTCCCGAAGCTGGAGACCCCGCCCGGCGGGGATCTGTGGGCACTGCGCCCCGCGGCCGAGCAGCTGGACTCGATCGCGGGCTGAGCGGGCTGAGCGGGCCGAACGGGAGGTGTGTCGGGGGTTAGCCCTACCTGGACCTGGGCGGTTAGCAGGATCGTCCCGGGATGCCACATCCGGAAATGCTGGGGCCAGGCAGATGCCGCTGGGTTCCCGACGATTCCGTAGGAGTTGGCTAGTGCGTGAGCAGGTATGGCAGAGGTTCAGTTCTCCCAGGCGGCAGGGTGGCCGACGCGGAGCCGTGTCGGCCGCGGCTGCGACGGCCGGGGTGGTCGCCGCCGTCATGACGGCGGCTGCCTTGTCGCCGACCGTGGCGTCCGCCTCCGCCAGGCCGGACACCGTCCAGGAGGGCCTCGACACGCTGGTGCGCTCTGACGGAGTGCCCGCCGCGCTTGCGAGCGTCAAGGGCGTTGATGGCCGCGCCCGTACCTACACCGCGGGGGTCGGAGACCTGGCCACCGGCTCGAAGGTGCCCAGGGACGGCCAGGTGCGGATCGGCAGCAACACCAAGGCGTTCACCGCGGTACTCGTGCTGCAACTGGTCGGCGAAGGGAAGATCGGCCTCGACACCTCGGTCGACACCTATCTGCCGGGCCTCGTGCGCGGGGAGGGGATCGACGGGAGCCGCATCACCGTCCGTCAGCTCCTGCAGCACACCAGCGGACTCCCCAACTACGTCAAATACCTCGGCGAGGACGTCCGGCGCTACGAACCCCGCGAACTCCTCGACATCGCTCTCCAGCACAAGGCCGACTTCGATCCCGGGGAGAAGTGGGCGTACAGCAACACGAACTACGTCCTTGCCGGTCTGATCGTCGAGAAGGTCACCCACCGTCCGCTCGCCAAGGAGCTGGACCGACGCATCATCAAGCCCATAGGGCTGCGCCACACCTACTTCCCCGCACCCGGTGACGTGACCATCCGAGAGCCCCATCCCAAGGGCTACTACCAGGATTCGGCCGGTGCGCCTCTGCGTGACGGAACGGAACTTGATCCGTCCTGGGGCTGGGCGGCGGGGCAGATGATCTCCACCAACTCCGACCTCAACCGGTTCTTCACCGCACTCCTTGCGGGCAGGCTCCTCCCGGCGGCCCAGCTCGCCGAGATGCGCACGACTGTCCCGGCCGGAGCGCCCTTCGCCTCCGGCGCCCGCTACGGACTCGGGCTCGTGAGCACACCGCTGTCGTGCGGCGGTGTCTACTGGGGCCACGGAGGTAGCACCACGGGATACGAGACCCGGGGCGGCGTCACCACCGATGGCCGTGCCGCCAACGTCGCGGTGACCGTCCAGCCGACCGACTCGTCAACCATGAAGCGCGTCGACCGGGTCGTGGACAAGGCCTTGTGCCGCTGAACCGCACCCCGCACCCCTGAACCGCACCCCCATCACGCTCGGGTTCCCGGCCACGGCATGCATCACAGCCGTGGCCGGTGCCCCGTGTGGCCGCAGTCAGCCGAACCGGCTGTACAGGCCCGCGGCGACCAGGAACAGCACGATCACGACCGCGAAAATCAGCGTGCCGGTTCCCTGGGAGCGTTCCTGGTCGGCGCGCTTCTCCTCGATGAAGGCCTTCGCGTCGGCTTCCGTGCGCGTGCGGACCCACTGGCCGTTCTGTCCCGCGTTGGGGAACAACGTGCACCTCCTGTGTCAACTCCGGTGCGCCTGACCACTTTTCACACTGGCAAACCTCACCGGCAACGATTGCCCCTCAAGAGTGGCGGGCCCCGGAGACGACCTCCGGGGCCCGCCGCCTTGCTGTGTCGCGCCAGCATGCGCTCCCGAATACATCGGGGTAATTTGTCCACGTTTGTAATGAAGTACGACTTCTGCCCTGCGCCCTGTAGGTCAGCAGAGGAGCCCTACAGGTGCGTAAGGGGAAAGCCGGGCGATGGCCAAGACCTTGAACGTCCCGCCCGTCGCAATGGAGCGCCGCGGCCCGACACCGGCCCCGCGCATCCCGCGACGTGTCGGAAGCCAGATCTGGCCGGCCGTCGTGGCAGGTGCCTTCACGTTGACCCAACTGGCCCTGGTGCGGCCCGGAATGGGTCTCGGCTGGGACGAGGCGGTGTACGTCAGTCAGGTCAGCGGCCACGCTCCGGCGGCGTTCTTCAGCGCACCCCGCTCCCGCGGGATCTCCCTGCTGGTCGCGCCCATCGCCTCATGGTCGTCGTCCACCTCACTCCTGCGGGTCTATCTCGCGGTCCTTTCCGGCCTCGGCCTCTTCCTGGCGCTGCGCGTCTGGCGCGGCCTCTTCCCCGTACGGGTGGTCGCCCTCGCGGGCGCCCTCTTCGCGACGCTCTGGGTGACCGTCTTCTACGGCCCGGAGGTCATGCCCAACTACTGGGTCGCGATCGGCGCCCTGGCGGGCGTCGGATGCTTCCTGCGCGCCCAGGCGGACCGCCGTGACAGGGCCGCGCTGTGGGGCATGGGCGTCAGCGCGGCGCTGATGGCGTGGATGCGGCCCGTCGACGCCGTCTGGGTGAGCCTCCCGCTGCTCGTTCTGCTGGTCTGTGTACGCCGCTGGCGCCGAGCGCGGCTGCTCGCGGCACTGCTCGCCGGGCTGGGGGCGGGGGCGGTCGGGTGGATCGGTGAGGCGTACGTCGGTTTCGGCGGCCTGGGTGCCCGCCTTGCCGATGCCTCGCGGATCCAGGGCGGCCTCGGCTGGAACATCGCCGTCCTCGATCAGCTGCGCAGCCTGCGCGGACAGACCCTGTGCCGCCCGTGCACCTCTTCGGTCCCCTCCCCGGAGCTGATCGCGTGGTGGTTCGCCCTGCCCCTGCTCGCCGCACTCGGTCTCGTTGTCGCGGTCAGGGCCCGGCGCACCGCGGGCACACTGCTGCCGCTGGCCTGTGCCGCGACGGCGAGCATCCCGTACCTGTTCATGATCGGATACGCGGCGCCGCGCTTCCTGCTGCCGTTCTACGCGCTGCTCGCCATCCCCGTCGCCGATGCCCTCGTCCATCTGGTCACCGCCTCGCGCCAGGCGTGGAGGCCGGTGATCGTGACGCTGGTGGCACTCGCCGCAGCCGGGCATCTGGCGGTGCAGTACGCGATCCTCGAGGGCGTCGTGGACCGCTCCACCGCCGCCCGCGAGGACTGGGCCCGCACGGCGTCCGAGCTGCATCGCCTCGGCGTGCGGCCGCCGTGCGTGCTGACCGGGTACGAGGCGCTCCCGATCGCCTTCTACGCCGGATGCTCCTCCGCCCAGACGCAGGGGCACAACGCCAGCACCACCCGTGCGGACCTGCTGCGGGTCGCGCGGCGGACACCGACGGCCACGCTGGCCACGGCGGAGGACGGGCCGCCGGGGTACGCGCGCGGCTGGCCGTCCCACCGGTTCGGTGACCTGCGCATCCATGTGGGTCCCGCGGCAGCGGCCGGAATCCGGGGATGACCTTTAGATGACCTCTCCCACGGGCACCCGGTCTCGTCGGGGAACGGGTGCACCCTTTTGCGGCATATGAACGGTTTGCGCACCGTGATGTCGGGTACCCCGGGATGGGGCCGGAACGTGAGGTTCCGCCCTGCGCCCTCAATCGTCGCTCTGGAGAGTTCATGTCGGATCACGGAATCGAAGGCTGAACCATCCGACCGTGTCCCGCGCACCCGCGCCGGGACAAAAGCTGCCCATACATGTGTTTTGCGGCCGAGGTGAACGGCAAGCAGTCCCCGACGTACCGCCCTCCACCCGCGAAACCAGCAATACCCCGCGGAATCAGCAGTACCCCGCGAAACCAGCAACACAAGGAGTCATCGTGACCGCAGTACCTTCCCTGACCCTCAACAACGCAGTGGAGATCCCCCAGCTCGGCTTCGGCACCTTCCAGATCGAGCCGGACGAGACACGGGAGACGACGCTGGCCGCGCTGGAGGTCGGCTACCGGCACATCGACACGGCTCAGATGTACGGCAACGAGAAGGAGGTCGGCCAGGCGGTCCGCGACTCCGGTCTCGACCGCGCCGACGTCTTCGTGACCAGCAAGCTCAACAACGGCGCCCATGCGCACGACGACGCACTCAAGGCGTTCGACCGCACCATGGATGAGCTGGGACTCGACTACCTGGACCTCTTCCTCATCCACTGGCCGCTGCCCGGCAAGGGCGACTTCGTGGAGACCTGGAAGGCCCTGGAGGAGATCTACCGCTCCGGCCGCTCCAAGGCCATCGGCGTCTCCAACTTCCAGCCCAACCACCTGCGCCGCCTGATGCAGAACAGTGACGTGGTGCCCGCCGTCAACCAGATCGAGGTGCACCCCTACCTCACCCAGGACGACGTCAGGGCCTTCGGCGCCGAGCACGACATCGCCACGGAGGCCTGGTCGCCCATCGCGCAGGGCAAGGTGCTCGACGACCCGACCATCAACCGCATCGCGCAGCGCGAGGGCAAGTCGGCCGCCCAGGTGACCCTGCGCTGGCACATCCAGCGCGGGGACATCGTCTTCCCCAAGTCGGTGACCCAGAGGCGCATCGAGCAGAACTTCGACATCTTCGACTTCGAGCTCAGCGAGGGCGACATCGGTGAGATCTCCGCGCTGAACCGCGACGAGCGGACCGGCTTCGACCCGGACACCTTCAACGGCTGAGGGCCGTCCGCCTCATTCCAGAGGGTTCCAAAGGAATCAGAGGCACAGGTCAGTTCACCCGAACGGGGCTGGTGTCCGACTCGATCACGGTGAGGACGGCCACCACCCGATGGAGGCGCCTGCGCGCCCGGGCGGCATCGGCCGAGGACACCACCACCTCGGCGGTGGCCCGGGCGGGGGCGCGTACCGCATAGGTCAGCTCCCGCACGGGCACCGGGCGCAGGGCGGAGACGATCCGGCCGAGCGCCTCGCGGCTGTCGTGGAGCGTCACCGTCAGCGTGGTGAGGGCGGGGGACTCGTCAGGAGTCATCGTGGGTGCTTCCTTGTCTCTGCGCTCTGTACGGATGGCGAAAGCAAAAAGACCCCTCGCGGAATGCGAGAGGTCTGCGTGCGGGCGGTGAGCTGCCTGGGAGGGGTTGCCTCCAGGTCACCTCGGTGCCGGCACGCCGCAGCTGATAATGAGCTGGCGCAGCATGGCGCGGATGCTTCCACGGATCGGATCGCACCGGCAACGCCATCTCATGCTGCGGACACCGCACCCCATGGCCTGACAGCGCGCCATGAAGCGTCATGTGCGCACCGCTTCCCCCCAGTAGCCAAGGCTCCGTCTGTCGGCGCCGATAAATCAGGCCGCTCCGCCTTGTCGTAGGCGACGAAGTGTTGTCCGTGTCCCCGCCCTACCTTTCGGACATCACCGGTTCGAAGCCTCGGAGGTGGGGATCCGCATGTCCATGTGGGATGAGCTCAACCGTCCGCCCGTAAAGCCCGCGGTACGCGTCCTGCCGCTGGTGGCGGCCGCCGCGCTCCTGGTCGGTGGCTGCGGAGGCGGATCCGGCTCGGGCGCCGCGGGGAAAGGCGAGTTGGCGGACGGCAAGACGTTCACCACGGCCTACGCGTCCGACCCCGGCGCCCTCGACCCGGCGAAGACGGTGATGTCGATCGCCATCGGCGTCAACCGCTATCTGTACGACCCGCTGATCCACCTCAACGCCAAGGGCGAGCCCGCAGCGGGCCTCGCGCAGAAGTGGGAAGCGACGACGAAGGCGGCGACCTTCACGCTGCGCCCCGGCGTCAAGTGCTCCGACGGCTCGACGCTGACCGCGAGCGACGTGGCCGCGAACATCGACTACATCGGTGCCCCGAAGAACAAGTCACCACTGGCCGGTGTGCTGATCCAGCCGGGCACCACGGCGAAGGCCGACGACAAGCAGCGCACCGTCACCCTCACCAGCGGCGCCCCCGACGCCTTCCTGCTGCGCAACGCCGGTTCCGTGCCGATCGCCTGCGGCAAGGGACTGAAGGACCGCACGGCACTGGCCAAGGGCGGCAAGGGCAGTGGCACCGGCATGTTCACCATGACCGAGGCCGTCACGGGCGACCACTACACCCTCACCCGGCGCAAGGACTACACCTGGGGCCCGGGGTCGTCCGAGCAGGGAGCCAAGGGGCTGCCCGACACGGTGAAGATCCGGGTGATCCCCAACGAGACCACGGCCGCGAACCTGCTCCTCTCCGGAGAGCTCAACGCCGCGCCGATGTCCGGCCCCGAGCAGAAGCGCCTCGCGGCGCAGAAGCTGTTCCACGCCGACGTGCAAGCCCCGTTGGGCGAGCTGTACTTCAACCAGAGCGGGGCCCGCCCCGGAGCTGACGAGAAGGTGCGCCGGGCGCTGGTCCAGGCACTGAACCTGCCCGATGTGGGCAAGGTGATCACCAACGGCACCGGAAAACCGTCCCAGGGCATGGTCACCGACGAGCCGCGGGCCTGCACCGGCGACTCGGTCACCGGAAATCTTCCGCAGCACGACCTCGCGGCGGCCAAGTCGGCTCTGGGCAAGGCCGGTTGGGAACCGGGAGCCGGTGGAATCCGCACCAAGAACGGCAAGAAGCTCACGATGAGCTTGATGTACGGCACCCAGAACGGGCCCACCATGGCCGCGGGCGCCGAGCTGATCCAGAAGGAGTGGAAGAGCCTCGGGGTCGAGGTCAAGATGAAGCCCGCGGACAGCCCCGGACTGAACAGCACGCTCTTCGGCTCCGGCAACTGGGACGTCTCCATGGGCCCGATCTCCCTCGGGGTGCCCACCCAACTGGTCCCGTTCATGTCCGGGCCCACGCCGCCCAAGGGCGTGAATTTCGCGGGAGTCGACAACCCCGAGTACCAGGCCCTTGTACAGAAGGCTTCGGCCAAGGTGGGCGCCGCGGGCTGCCCGCAGTGGCAGCAGGCCGAGAAGGCGCTGATCAAGCACCTCAACGCGGTGCCGTACTACAACTCCCTCACCCCGGTCTTCGGCAAGGCCGCTCGCTTCAAGGTCAACCAGGGCTCGATCGTCCCATCCTCGATCCGCATGTACGCGAACTAGGGGGACGGTTCGATGACGACCGCGACAACCGCGACGGCGGGCGCCGACGCGCCGCCGGCGTCGGCTGCCCCCGACTGGCGTGGCAACCGCTGGCTGCTGTTCGGCATGCGCCGCTCGGCCCGCCTTGTGGTGTCGCTGTGGGTGCTCGTCACAGCGGCGTTCCTGATGATCCATCTCATCCCCGGTGACCCGGTGCGCGCCGCTCTGGGCATGACCGCTTCGCCGGACCTGGTCGCGGCGAAGCGCGCGGAGCTTGGTCTCGACGACCCGCTCTGGCAGCAGTACCTGCACTTCCTGGGCGGCCTCTTCACGGGCGATCTGGGCAGTTCCACCATCAGCGGCCAGCCCGTGACGCAGACGATCGGCGACCGGCTGCCCGCGACCGTGCAACTGGCCGGACTCGCTTTCGTCCTGGCCCTCGCGGTGGCCGTCCCCCTGGGCACGGCGATGGCCGCCCTGACCCGGGGCGGGCGCCGTCGCGGCGCCGAACTGGCCTTCACCTCCGTCAGCGTGCTGCTCGCCGCGATACCGGAGTTCCTGCTCGCGGTCGTGCTTGCCTACGTGTTCGCGGTGCGTCTCGACTGGTTCCCCGTCGCGGGCCGCGAGGGACCGAGCTCGTACGTCCTTCCGGTCCTCGCCCTGTCCATCGGCCCCGCATCGGTGCTGGCCCGGATCGGCCGGGTGGAGATGCTGTCGGTCCTAGGCCACGACTATGTGCGCACCGCGCGCGCCAAGCGGCTGCCGTCGCGCCGCGTGTATGTGCGCCACGCGCTGCCCAACGCCCTGACCGCCACGCTCACCCTCGGCGGTCTGCTGCTCTCGGCGCTCGTCGCGGGGACGGTCCTCGTGGAGAACGTGTTCGCCTGGCCCGGACTCGGCTCGACGATCGTGCAGTCCATCGTGCAGAAGGACTATCCGGTCGTGCAGGGCATCGTGCTCGTCTACGGCGCCGGAGTCCTCGTGGTGAACCTGCTCGTCGATGTGGCGCTCGCCCTGCTCGACCCGCGCTCCGCGATCGGGGAGGCCTGATGCCCGCGACCCGCTCCCGATGGTCCTCGGTCGCGCGTACGCCCGTGGGCGCCTGCGCCGGACTTCTGCTGCTCGCGGTGGTCGTCCTGGCCGTACTCGCCCCGATCCTGTGGGGGGACAGGGCCTCCGTGGTGGACACCGCCGCGATCCAGCAAGGGCCGTCCGACGCTCATCTGTTCGGCACGGACAACCTGGGCCGTGACATCTTCTACCGCGTTCTTGTGGCCACCCGGCTCTCGCTGCTCCTCGCGGTGAGCGCGACCCTGTTGGGTGTGGTCCTGGGGCTGATTCTGGGCGCGCTGCCCTCCGTGCTGCCGCGCAGGGCGGGGCGGTTCGTGACCTCCGTGGTGAACATCGCCGTCGCTTTCCCCGGCCTGCTGCTCGCCCTGTTCTTCGCGGTCGTCTTCGGCGTTGGCGCCACCGGCGCGGTCCTCGCGATCGGCCTCGCGATGGCCCCCGCCTTCGCCCGGCTCACCCAGACGTTGAGCGCGTCGGTCGCGGGCCGGGACTTCGTGGCCGCCGCCCGGACCGTCGGCGTCGGCCGGATACGGCTCCTGGTGCGCCACATCCTTCCCAACATCGCCGAACCGCTCGCCGTCAACGCCACCATCGGCGCGGGCGCCTCGCTCCTCGCCTTCTCCGGACTCTCGTTCCTGGGACTCGGCGTACAGGCCCCGGACTACGACTGGGGCCGGCTTCTCGGCGAGGGCCTCGGCCGGATCAACCTCACCCCGGCGCCCGCGCTCGCACCGTGCGTGGCGGTCGTCGTCACCGGCCTGGCGTTCAACCTCTTCGGTGAGGCAGCGGCAGCCGCCCTCGGCGTACGTACGCTGTCACGCCAGGCCGTCGGCGCCCGTCCGCTCCCACCACCTGCGCCGGAAGCCGCCGCAGCCGCGCACGGGCCGGACGCCGACGGGCAGCCGGTGCTCGCGGTGGAGAACCTTCAGGTCGCCTTCCCGGGACCTGCGGGATGGACCACTCCGGTGCGGGGCGTCAGCTTCGCCGTACACCCCGGGGAGGCCGTGGGCGTGGTGGGCGAGTCAGGGTCGGGCAAGAGCCTGACCGCGATGGCCGTGTCCCGGCTCGTCGAGCACCCGGCCCAAGTCACCGCCCAGCGGCTCGAGTTCACCGGCACACCACTGCTCGACACCGGCGAGCGTGAGCTGCGCCGTCTGCTCGGTACCTCCCTCGCGATGGTCTTCCAGGACCCGATGTCCTCGTTCAACCCGGTCGCGAGCATGGGGCGACAGCTCGCCGAGGTCGCCGAACACCATCAACACCTGTCCCGGAGCGCCGCGTTGGCACGGGCAGTGGACCGGCTGCGCGCCGTGCACGTGCCCGCGCCCGAGCGGCGCGCACGCCAGTATCCGCACGAGTTCTCCGGCGGTATGCGACAGCGCGCGATGATCGGCATGGGGCTCATGGGCGATCCCAGGCTGATCATCGCGGACGAGCCGACCACCGCCCTCGACGTCACCGTGCAGCGGCAAGTGCTGCGCCTGCTCACCGAGGTCAGGGACGAGCGGGCCACCGCCATCCTCCTCATCAGCCACGACATCACGGTCATCGCCCGCACCTGCGACCGGGTGCTCGTCATGTACGCGGGCCGCATCGTCGAAGACCTGCCCGCGGCCGACCTGTTCACGGCGGCCCGACACCCCTACACCCGGGCGCTCCTCGCCGCCGTACCGGACCTCGACACGGACAGGGACCGCCCCTTGGCCGTGATCCCCGGCCGCCCGCCTGAGCCGGACCGGATACCGCAAGGGTGCGCCTTCGCCCCGCGCTGCCCCGCCGCGGACGACCACTGCCGCCGCGAGGACCCCGAGCCGGTCACGTACACGGTCGGGCACCGGATCGCCTGCTGGCACCCCGGCCAGGACGCTACCGAACCGGTCGAGAACAAAGTCCAGGTCGAAGAGACCGCGACAGGAGGAGGGACGGCATGAGCGAGCTCGTCTTCGACGGAGTGAGCGTGCGCTACGGCACCCGCCGCCACGCCCTGACCGCGGTGGACGGCGCGCACCTGACCGTGCCGTCCGGCCAAGTGGTGGGCCTGGTCGGGGAGTCGGGCTCGGGGAAGTCGACGCTGGCCCGCGCGGCGGTCGGCCTCGCCCCGCTCGCCACGGGCCGCATCCTCCTCGACGGGACCGATGTACGTCGGCTGCGCGGCCGGCGTCGACCGCTGCAGATGATCTTCCAGGATCCGTACTCCTCCCTCGACCCGCGGATGAGTATCGGGGACTCCGTCGCCGAGGCCCTGCCGCGTGAACAAGGGCGCGGCGGGGCGGCTCGTCGGGCCGAGGTGGCCCGCCTCCTCGAGCAGGTCAACCTCGATCCTGACCGGGCCTCGATGCTGCCCGGACAGCTCTCCGGCGGTCAGCGGCAGCGCGTGGCGGTCGCCCGCGCACTGGCGGGGCGACCGCGGGTCGTCATCGCCGACGAGATCACCTCGGCCCTCGACGTCTCCGTCCAGGGCGCCGTGCTCAACCTGGTCCGTGACGTGCAGCGGCAGATGAACCTGACCATGCTGTTCATCTCGCACAACCTGGCCGTGGTGCGCTACCTCAGCGACCATGTCGCCGTGATGTATCTCGGCAGGATCGTCGAGGCCGGGCCCACCGAGCAGGTCCTCGCCGACCCGCGCCACCCCTACACCCGCGACCTGCTCGCCGCCGTGCCCAGCCGTACCTCGGCATCGGCACTCGGCGCGGAACCAGCCGATGACGCCCTCGCGGCCACCGAGCCCGCCGACCCGCACCACCCGCCGTCCGGCTGCCACTACCACCCCCGCTGCCCCGCAGGCCCCCAGCTGCACGCCGGGCGCGACCTGTGCCGTACCGAGGACCCGGCCAAGGGCGCTGCCGCACGACCCCACCACGCCGCCTGCCACTTCGCGGTCACCGCCGATCCGGCCCTCACGAAACGGCCGCATACGGAAGGCGCTGCGTGACACTCGTACACCACACCCATTCACCCCGTCATCGAGGAGACAGCACACCGTGACGCGACGCCTGGCCATCGACGACCTCTACGCCATCGCGCTGCCGGAGCAGCCCGCGCTGTCACCGGACGGCACGCGCGTCGTCTACGTGCTGCGCACCGCCGACCGCGAACACGACCGCGAGGAACGCGGGTTGTGGACGGTGCCGACCGGAGGCGGAGCCGCGCGACGGCTCACCAAGGGCCCAGCGGACACCGCGCCCGCGTGGTCCCCGGACGGCCGGTGGATCGCGTACCTGCGTGGCGGCGACAGCCCTTCGCAGCTGTGGCTGCTGCCCGCGGACGGTGGCGAACCCGAGCCGGTCACGAACCTTCCGGCGGGCGCGGGGGCGCCGGTATGGAGTCCGGACGGCACCGCGATCGCCTTCCCGGCACCGGTCGAAAGCACCCCGGCTCCCGAGGCGGTCGCGGCCCCCGTCGTGGCCGACCGGCTCGACTACAAGACCGACGGACACGGCCTCTTCGGCACGGTCCGCAGCCATCTGCACATCCTGGATCTCGAAAGCCGTGAGGTCCGGCAGGTCACCCACGGCGACTGGCACGCGGGAAGCCCGGCCTGGTCGCCGGACGGCCGCAGCCTCGCCTTCTGCGCGGCACGCGGCGCGGACGCCGACCTGACGCTGCGCTCCGAGGCGTACGTCGTCGACTGCCTGGTTTCTGGAGCCGAGCCGCAGTTGGCGGGTTCCGGCGAGGGCGTCGCGCACGCCGTCAACTGGACCGCCGACGGCGACGCGCTCCTTGTCGTGGGCCGTACGGACACCGCACTCGGCCACGCGAGCGTGCTGCGCGTCCCGGCGCACGGCGGCGAACCGGTCGACCTCACCGACGGACTCGACCGCAACGTGATGCCCGGCGGCCCCGGCTACCCTGGCGCGCTGCCCCGACCGGCCGTCGACGGCAGCCTTGTGCTGTTCTGCCTGCGCGAGCGCGGCTGCACGCATCTGTACGCCATGAACGCCGACGGCAGCGAACCCCGCCCGCTCGTGGGCGGCGCGGGCCGCGTCGTCTCGGGCATGTCCACTGCCGGTGACACCGCCGCCTTCGTCGTGGCGACTTCCACCTCGTACGGAGAGATATCGACCGTCGAAGTGTCCACAGGCCGCGAGCAGGTGCTCACCCGGCACGGGGCGGGCCTGGGGGAGACGGAGTTCTTCGAGCCGCAGGAGCGGGAGTTCACCGTCTCCGACGGCACCACGGTGCACGGGTGGCTGCTGCGCGACCCGGCCGTCACCGGCCCCGCGCCGCTGCTGCTCGACATCCACGGCGGCCCGCACAACGCCTGGAACGGTGCTGCCGACCCCTTCCACCCGTACCACCAGGTCTTGGCGGCACGCGGCTGGTCGGTGCTGCTGCTCAATCCCCGTGGCAGCGACGGTTATGGCGAGGAGTTCTTCACCGCGGTACGCGGCGCGTGGGGCAAGGCCGACGCCCCGGACTTCCTCGAACCGCTGGACACCCTGGTCGCCGAAGGGATCGCCGACCCGGAGCGCCTAGCCGTGGCCGGCTACAGCTACGGCGGCTTCATGACCTGCTACCTGACCAGTCGTGACAACCGCTTCGCCGCCGCCGTCGCCGGTGGCGTGGTCAGTGACCTGACCAGCATGTGCGGCACCAGCGACGAGGCCTTCCCGCTGGCCGCGGCCGAGCTGGGCGGCACACCGTGGCAGAACCGCGAGCTCTACGCCGAACTCTCTCCGTACTCACGGGTGGAGCACGTCCGCACTCCGACGCTGGTGCTGCACGGCGCGGCCGACGAGCGCTGCCCGGTCGGGCAGGCAGAGCAGTGGTTCACCGCTCTGCGGGTGCGGGGCGTGCCCACACGCCTCGTGCTCTACCCGGGCGGCGCGCACCTGTTCCTGATCGAGGGACCGCCCTCGCACAGGGCCGACCTCGCCCGTCGCGTCGTCGACTGGGTGGAGCGTCATGCCGGTGAGCCCGGACGTCCCGCCCGTGCCCCGCTGGACCTCGCGTACTGGGAACGCCGGCTCGGCGAGCTTGCGGCCAAGCACCGAGTGCCGGGCGCGGTCCTTGGTATCGCCCGCGGTGAGGACCTGGCCGTGGTCGCCTCCGGGGTGCTCAACAAGGACACCGGTGTGAGTGCCACCGAGGACTCGCTCTTCCAGATCGGGTCCATCACCAAGGTGTGGACCGCCACCGTGATCATGCAACTGGTCGACGAGGGGAAGCTCGACCTCGACGCCCTCGTGTCCGACGTCCTCCCGGAGTTGCGCCTCTCCGATCCGCGGACGGCGAAGCAGGTGACCGTACGGCATCTGCTCACGCACACCAGCGGCATCGACGGCGACATCTTCACCGACACCGGTCGTGGTGACGACTGCGTGGAGCGCTTCGTGGACGAGTTGGGCTCGGCGGCGCAGATTCACCCGCTGGGAGCGACGTTCTCGTACTGCAACTCGGGCTTCGTACTCGCAGGGCGGGTCATCGAGAAGCTCACCGGCACGACCTGGGACAACGCCCTCAAGGAGCGGCTGTGCGAGCCCCTGGGCCTCGCACACACCGTCACACTGCCGGAGGAGGCGCTGCGCTTCAGCACCGCGATGGGACACGCCGCCCAGGGCGACGAGGACCCACGGCCTGCCCCGGCGTGGGGCCTGCCCCGCTCGGCAGGCCCGGCCGGGCTGATCACCGCGACGGCCGCCGACGTCCTGGCCTTCGCCCGTATGCACCTTGCCGGTGGCAGCACCGCCGACGGCACCCAAGTCCTCTCGCGGCAGGCGGTGTCCGCCATGACCGAGAAGGAGGTCGACCTGCCCGACGTGCACACGCTCGGGGACTCCTGGGGTCTTGGCTGGATCCGCTTCGACTGGGGCGGCCACCAGCTCGTGGGACACGACGGCAACACCATCGGCCAGTCGGCGTTCCTGCGCGTGCTGCCCGAGCAGGATCTCGCCGTCACCCTCCTCACCAACGGCGGGAACACCCACGACCTGTACCTGGAACTGTTCCGCGAGATCTTCGCCGAGCTCGCCGGGGTCACCATGCCCGAGCCGCTCAAGCCCCCGACCGAGCCGGTGACGGTGGACGCCGACCGCCATCTGGGCCGCTACGAAAGGGCGGGCGCACGCATCGAGATCTTTCACGGCGCCGACGGGCCACGGATGCGCGACACGGTGACCGGGCCGCTCGCCGCCATGGTGCCCGAGACGGAGCGGGAGGCCGACCTGGTGCCCGTGTCGGACGACCTCTTCGTCGTACGGCTGCCCGGCAGCCCGTCCTGGATCCCCGTGACGTTCTACGCACTCCCGACCGGAGAGCCGTATGTGCACTTCGGCGCCCGCGCGACCCCGAAGGTGTCCTGACGTGAAGCGACCGCACGGCATCCAGATGCTTCACGACCCCGCCCGCGTCGCTCAGTTCGAGGACACACTGCCCGCGATGATCGACGACATCGGGCACCTGGTACGCACCGAGTCGCCGTCGGCCGACCTCACCGCCGTGGCCCGCAGCGCCGAGGAGGTCGCCAGGATCGGCGCGTCGCACCTGGGCGCCGAGCCGGACCTGATCACCGTGGACGGCCGCACTCATCTGCGCTGGCGTCTGGGCGGTGGCCCCCGGCGCGTCCTGCTGCTCGGCCACCACGACACGGTGTGGCCGATCGGCTCCCTGGACACCCACCCCTTCACGGTCCGGGACGGAGTGCTGCGCGGACCCGGTTGCTTCGACATGAAGGCCGGGCTCGTCATGGCCTTCCACGCCCTCGCCGCGCTCGGCCCCGACGCCGTCGACGGAGTGACCCTCCTGGTCACCGGCGACGAAGAGCTCGGCTCGCCGTCCTCGCGGGAGCTGATCGAGTCCGAGGCGGCAGGCTGCGCCGCGGCGTTCGTCCTGGAGGCGTCCGCCGACGGCGGCGCGTTGAAGACCGAACGCAAAGGAGTCTCCCTGTACGAGATACGAGTCGCGGGGCGGGCCGCCCACGCGGGCCTGGAACCGCACCGCGGTGTGAACGCGGGCATCGAGACCGCCCACCAGATACTCGCGGTCGCCGCGCTGTCCGACACCGACGCGGGCACCACGGTCACCCCGACCGCGCTGAGCGCCGGAACCACCACCAACACCGTCCCCGCCCACGGCCGGTTCGCCGTCGACGTCCGCGTACGCGACGCCGTGGAACAGGCCCGCGTGGACACCGCTCTCCACGGGCTGCGTCCCGTACTCGACGGCGCGACGCTGGAAGTGACCGGCGGACCCAACCGCCCGCCCCTGCCGCACGCCGCGTCGGAAGGGCTCTACCGCCGCGCCCGGCACCTGGCCGAAGAGCTGGGCACAGGGCCGCTCACCGCCGCCGCAGTCGGGGGAGCGTCGGACGGCAACTTCACCGCGGGCGTCGGCATCCCGACCCTCGACGGCCTCGGCGCGGTGGGCGGCGGAGCACACGCCGCCGACGAGCACGTGATCGTCGCGGAACTCCCGCGCCGCGCAGCCCTGTTGACGGCACTCGTCGGCGCCGTGCTCGACGAGCACCCGCAGGCAGCACGCGAGAGTGACACGACAGCGATCGCCAGGAGCCCCCGATGACGGACAGGTCCGCCGCCACTCCCTTCGCGCCCGACGCCGGCCACCGGATCACGGCGGACGCACTGACCGCGGCCGACGCCGCGGCGCACGCCGCCGGTTGCCACGTACGGCCGATCAGCGCCCTGCCGGACCTGGAGGCGGCCTGCCGGCTCTTCGAAGGCATCTGGAAACCGGGCGGCGAGAACGCCCTTGCCACCACCGAGCTGCTGCGTGCGATGGACAAGGCGGGCAGCTATGTCGCGGCCGTCTTCGACGGCGAGGGCGGCGCCTTCGACGGCGCCCTCGACGGAGGAGAGAGCGGCGAACTGGTCGGCGCCTGCATCGGCTTCTTCGGCCCGCCGCCCGACGGCGCCCTGCACAGCCACATCGCCGGTGTATCGGCCCGGATGCGCGGCCGCAGCGTCGGCTTCGCCCTCAAGGCGCACCAGCGCGCCTGGGCACTGCAGCGGGGCGCCGCCCAGGTGTCCTGGACCTTCGATCCACTGGTGCGGCGCAACGCCTACTTCAACATCGGCAAGCTGGCCGGAAAGGCGGCGCAGTACCTGCCCAACTTCTACGGCCGCATGAACGACGGCATCAACGGCGCGGACGACACCGACCGCCTCCTGGTGGAGTGGCAGCTGACCGCCCCCGAGGTCGCCGCGGCCTGCGACGGCCACCACAGGGCCACCGACGCGGCGGCCGAACTGACCGGCGGCGCCACCGTCGCCCTGGGCGCCACCGCCGACGGCCGGCCGCACGCGTACTCCGTCATCGGGCCCCGGACCCTGGTCGCCGTGCCCGAGGACATCGAGCAACTGCGCCGCACCGACCCGCAGTCCGCGGCGGCCTGGCGCTCCGCCGTGCGCGACGCCCTGGGCGGGCTCATCGCCGACGGATGGCAGGTGACGGGATTCGACCGGGTCGGCTGGTACCTCCTCGCAGATCCTCGTACCTGCTCGTAGACCTCGTACCCCTCGTACCCCTCGTAGAAAAGGACGACGAACCGTGAAGCTCACCGGAGTCGAACTCCGCCAGGTCCGGCTGCCGTTGGTGGCCCCCTTCCGCACCTCGTTCGGCACGCAGACGGAACGCACCGCGCTGCTCCTGCGCGCGGTGGGCACCGACGCCGAGGGCTGGGGGGAGTGCGTGGCCATGGTCGATCCGCTCTACTCCTCGGAGTACTCGGCCGCCTGCGCCGACGTACTGCGCCGATTCCTGGTGCCCGCCCTCGGCCGGCACTCGCGCCTCGACGCGGTCGGCGTCGCCCCGGCCCTCGAACCGTTCAGGGGCCACCGGATGGCGAAGGCCGCACTGGAGATGGCCGTTCTCGACGCCGAGCTGCGCACCCGAGGGGTGCCCCTTGCGCGAGAGCTCGGCGCCGTCCACGACCGGGTGCCGTGCGGGGTGTCCGTGGGCATCATGGACTCGGTGCCACAATTGCTCGACGCGGTGGGCGCCTACCTCGACGAGGGATATCGCCGCATCAAGCTCAAGATCGAGCCCGGCTGGGACATCGCGCCGGTACGTGCGGTGCGCGAGCGCTTCGGCGACGACCTGCTGCTCCAGGTCGACGCCAACACCGCCTACACCCTCGCCGACGCCCGGCACCTCGCCCGACTCGACCCGTTCGACCTGCTGCTGATCGAGCAGCCCCTGGACGAGGAGGACCTCCTCGGACACGCGCAGCTCGCCAAGGCCCTTGCCACACCCGTGTGCCTGGACGAGTCGATCACCTCCGCCCGGTCCGCCGCGGCGGCGATCACCCTGGGCGCGTGCAGCATCGTGAACATCAAGCCCGGCCGGGTCGGCGGCTATCTGGAGGCCCGCCGTATCCACGACGTGTGCGCCGCGCACGGCGTGCCCGTGTGGTGCGGCGGCATGCTGGAGACCGGCCTCGGCCGTGCCGCGAACGTCGCTCTGGCCGCGCTGCCGGGCTTCACGCTGCCCGGCGACACCTCCGCGTCCGACCGTTTCTACCGCACCGACATCACCGAGCCGTTCGTGCTCGCCGATGGCCACCTCGCGGTCCCCGACGGCCCCGGACTCGGTGTCGCACCGCTCCCGGACGCTCTTGAGGAGGTCACCGTCGACACGGAGTGGATCCCGTTGTGACGGGGCCCTTTGCGACGGGACCCTTTGCGACGGGCCCCTTGCGGCAGCCGACGAGAGCACCGCACAATCCCGTCGACACCGACGAGGAGCGGCCCCACGCGCTACTGGGGGGACGGGGGGTACGAGGCACGGTGAACACACAGCCGCGGGCCAGCCTCGGGCGGGTCCTTGAAGACCTCGGCACCACCCTGCTCGACCTCGTGTGCGGTGACCCGGACACGGCGGACGGGATCGGCGGTGTGGTCATCCACGACCCCCTTGACGACCCGGTGCTGCCCCGCAAGGCGCTGGTGCTCGGCATCGGTGTCCACGGGCCGGACGAGACCGCCCGGCTGCTCACCGCCCTCGGCGACGCGGGCGCGGCGGCGCTGGTGGTCCGCGCCCCCGCGCAGACCGATGAGGCGGTCACCGCGGCGGCACGGAGATCCGGGGTCGCGCTGCTCGCGCTGACCCGAGGCGCCTCATGGGCCCAGCTCGCCGCGCTGCTGCGCTCGCTGCTCGCGGACGGCGATGTCGGCGATGCGGGGCCCCAGACCCTCGGCGGCACCCCGTCCGGCGACCTGTTCGCGGTGGCCAACGCGGTGGCCGCGCTGCTCGACGCCCCCGTCACCATCGAGGACCGCAGCTCCCGCGTCCTTGCCTTCTCCGGCCGCCAGGACGAGGCCGACCCCTCCCGCGTGGAGACCGTCCTCGGCCGACAGGTGCCCGAACGTTTCACGCGCCTGCTCGAGGACCGGGGGATCTTCCGCTCCCTGTACCGCAGCGACCAACCGGTCCACGTCGCCCCACCCGGGCCCGACGGATTCCACATCCCGCGCGCCGCGATCGCCGTACGCGCCGGTGACGAAGTCCTCGGGTCCATCTGGGCCGTCGTCCGCACCCCGCTCACCGCACAGCGGGGCCAGGCGCTGCACGACGCGGCCAAACTGGTGGCCCTGCACATGCTGCGCCTGCGGGCCGGCGCCGACGTCGAACGCCGACTCCGTGCCGACCTGGTCTCCACCGCCCTGGAAGGCGGATCAGGCGCCGCCGAGGCCCTCGGCAGACTCGGCCTGACCGACTACGCGGGCGTCGTCGTCGCCCTGGCGGTGCCGGACCCGCCCGAGCTGACCGGCTCGACCGACCTGCACGCCCAGCACACGGCCGAACGCCAGCGCCTGGCCGACGCCTTCGCCATGCACCTCTCCGCCATCCACGCCCGCGCCGCCACCGCCCTCATCGGCGACGTCGCCTACGGCATCCTCCCCGTGCCGCACGACCAGGCGGACGCGGAGGAGAGAGCGGCCCGCATCGGCACCGACTTCCTCACGCGCATCGGCGACCGCCTCACCCCGCTCATCGGCATCGGCCCGACTGCCCAGGACGCGGGCGCCCTTGCCCGCTCCCGCGAAGGAGCCGACCGGGCACTGCGCGTCCTGCGCGCCAACGGAGGCTCCCGACAGCTCGCCCGCATCTCGGACATCCACGTCGAGGCGCTCCTGCTCGACCTCGCCGACCTCGCAGCCGAGCGGGGAGACCCGCCGACAGGACCCCTGGCCCGGCTGCTCACCTACGACAAGCGGCACGACTCCCAACTGGTCGACACTCTCAGCGCCTGGCTCAACGCCTTCGGCGACGTACCGGCCGCCGCCGAAGCGATGTACGTCCACCAGAACACCTTCCGCTACCGCCTGCGCCGCGCCACCGAAGTCGCGGGGACCGACCTCACCGACCCCGACGTCCGCTTCGCGCTGATGCTGCAACTGCGCCTGCTGCGAAGGCCCTTGTTCACTTCGGGCAGTACTCCGCCTCGATGACCGCCTGGCTGTTCCCCGCCCAGTCACCGTTGAAGTCGAAGGCCAGCGAGTGCTTGCCGTCCGCAGTGGTCACGGCCTGGGACGCCGAACCCTGGATGTTGCCTCCGTGCCCCCAGACCGTGACACCGCAGGACGGCGAGAACTTCATCAGGCCCAGGCCGTAGTCCGTGATCAGACCGGCCCCGCTGACCGGGACGGTGGTCTTCATCTCCTTGAGCTGCTCCGCGGGCAGCAGCTTGCCGCCGAGGAGGGCGGAGTAGAAGCGGTTCAGGTCACCGGACTCGGAGATCATCGCTCCCGCCGAGCCCGCGGCCGACGGATTGAGTTCGGTGACGTCGTGGACCGTGCCGGTCGGCTGCGGCGTCAGGGAGAGCTTGGAGTACGCGCGCGAACTCGGCGCGGGCATCGACGATGTGGTGCGGGGGACGGAGGTGGCGTACAGGCCGAGCGGCTGGATGATGCGCTGCTTGATCTCGTCCTCGTAGGGGTGGCCCGTGACCTTCGCGACGATCATTCCAGCCAGGGTGTAGTTGGTGTTCGAGTAGCTCCAGCCCGCGCCCGGGTCGAAGAGCGGCTTGTACCGCATGGCGATGCCGACCAACTGCTCGGGCGTGTAGGTGTCGTAGCGGTGCTCCAGGAACTTCTCCGTGAAGCCGTTCTCCAGGAACTCCGGGTCGGCGGTGTAGCTGGGGATCCCGCTGGTGTGGTTGAGCAGCTGCCGCACGGTTGTCCGGCGACCGTCGTTGCCGTTTCCCTGGACCACGCCGGGCAGCCACTTGTCGACTGTGTCGTCGAGGTCGAGCTTGCCCTCGCCCTGCAACTGGAGCAGCACGGTGGCGACGAAGGTCTTGGTCATGCTGCCGATGCGGTAGCGGTCGAACGCCGAGCGCGGCGCGCCCGTCTTGCGGTTCCCGACACCCGAAGTGCCCGCCCAGACCGAGTACCCGTCCTTGGCCTGCCCCGCGACTCCGGGCACCCCGTCCTTCACCGCGGTGTCCATGGCCGCCTGGGTCCGGGCATGTCCCACACCGCTTTCGGCCGCCGCGGGTGAGGTGAACGAAGCGGCGGTCAAGGCCGCCGCCACCAGACCCACCGTGCCGATCCGTGCTCTGCGCACTGCCATCTGCTGCCCCTCTCGGTTGCTGCTGTTCCTCGAACCGGTGATGTCCGGAAGTTAGGGCAGCGGGCCCGGCCGCCGCTTCGTCGTGGTCGACAACGCGGGGCGGGGCGCTCATCGGGGGCAACGAAGAGGGGTCATGGGGTGGCGCGCAGGAGGACGAGGGATCCGTTGTAGGCGGGTCGGCCGCGCAGGTGGCCGAAGGCTTCGTCCCAGGCGCCGGAGCCGAGGGCGTGGCGCAGGGAGAGGTCGAAGTCCTGCCGGGCGCGGTCGTCGATGAAGCTCCAGGCGGAGCAGGCTTGGCGGGCCGCGGGGTTGAGGAGGAGTTCGGGGCGGCCGTAGTAGGCCTCGTTGAAGCCGTCGGTGCAGTCCAGTGGGATGGGGACGGGCTGGATGGTGGTGGTGGGGCCGAGTGCGGCGGTGAGCCGGTTGAGGGAGGGGTAGCGGCGGGCTTCGGTCTCCAGGACGTCGGGGGCGTACTCGTAGAGCCAGAAGTCGCGGATGCGTGCGGGGTCGCAGGTCAGTACGGCGACGGGGCCGCGGGTGACGCGGCGCATCTCGCGCAGTCCCGCTTCGGCGTCGGACCACTGGTGGACGCTGAAGAGGGTCATCGACGCGTCGAACTGCCCGTCGTCGAAGGGGAGGTCCTCGGCGACGGCGTCGATGGCGGTGGCGAGTTGGGCCGGGCGCTGGGCGCGCATGGCCAGGGACGGCTCGACCGCGGTGATCGTGTGCGTCGCGGTGGTCTCGTACGATCCGGTGCCTGCGCCGACGTTGAGGACGGTGCGCGCGTCACCGAGGGCCTGGGCGATGACGCGGGCGATGCGCTCGTCGGGGCGGCGAAAAGAGGCGTACGTACGACTGATGGCCCCGTGGCCGATGTCGTCGGCGCTGCCGTCGTAGGTGCGCATGACCATGGGGGGACCTCGCCTTTCGGGCCGGGCCGGGGCGGCGGCAACCGCGTCCCGGACAATGCCATCAATTTTGCATCTGCCACAGGAAATCTCCTAGCAGCTGGTGAATGCTTGGCTGATCGGCCAAAAGGTGTGGCATATGCGGCGTTGCATTTGGAGGTTGTGATGCGCCGGATCCCGGTGGCGGTGATGGGCCCCGCTACTGCTTGTCGTCCTCCTCCTGGTAGGAGTAGCGCTGGCCGGCCCAGGGGTCGGCCGTGTTGTGGTAGCCGCGCTCCTCCCAGAAGCCGCGCCGGTCCTCGGTCATGTACTCGATGCCGCGCAGCCACTTGGGGCCCTTGTAGCCGAAGAGGTGCGGGACGACGAGACGCAGCGGGAAGCCGTGTTCGGCGGTGAGCGGCTCGCCGTTGTGGTGGGTGGCCAGGACGGTGGATGCGGCGGTGAGGTCCGTCATGCGGAGGTTCGCGCTGTAGCCGTACTCGGCCCAGGCCATGACGCGGGAGACCCCGTCGGCGGGTGGGGCGAGATCAAGGAGGGCGGACGCGGGCACGCCGAAGAACTCATGGCCGGTGGTGCTGGTGCCGGAGGCGCAGTGCAGGTCCGCGAGAACGGTGACCCTGGGCAGGGCGGCGAGATCCTCGAAGGTCCAGGAGCGCTTCTCCCCGCCGGCGGTGGCGCCGAAGACCTGGAACGTCCAGCGTTCCGGGCGGAAGCGCGGAACCGGCCCGTAGTGCGAGACGGGCCAGCCCTTCGCCAGCCGCTGGCCCGGCGGCAGCATGCCCTTCTCCATCACACAGCCCCCTGTCTCGGTATACGCAGATGCAAGGCAAAAGCGTATGCCAGACCCATAGAAACGAAACGCATGGGCGAGAAAGGCTGGCATGTGGGGTGCTGCCGCAGCGGGCCCCGGCGCACTGTCAGGTCGACCAGATGACCCGGCCGTTGTGCACGATCACCACTTTGCCGTCGGCCCGGAGGACCAGCTGGGCGCCCTCGTGGCCGTGGCTCTTGGACGCCCAGATGGGACGGTCGTCGCCGTTGTGGATGACGAGATTGCCGTCCTGCTGGAAGATCGCCCGGTGGTTCTCGCCGAAGGTCATGGCCGCCCAGATGGCCTTTCCCTTCTCGTTGTAGACGACGAGGTTGCCGTCGGTCTGCATCACCATGCGGATGCGGTTGGTGGTCCAGGCCTGCTTGACCTCCAGGACGCTGGGTGCCGAAACCGTCTCGGTGGTCCAGTTCGGCTTCGGGGCGACCTTGGGCTTGGGGTCGGGCTTCTTCTCGGGCGGGTTGCTCTTGCTGGGTTCCGGCGGAGGCAGAACGGCCTTGGGGACGGTCGTCTTCGGAGCCTCTGTCTTCTTCGGCTTCTTCTTTTCCGGCGACGGACTTGGCTTCTTGGCCACGTAGTCCTGGAGTCCCGCCGGGTCGGAGTCGGGGTGCAGGACGGTGTCGCCGCCCGCCCCCTTGACGGTGTCCGGGGGTCCGTCGTCCCTCGCGCTGCCCGTCAGGAGCAGCGGTATCGCGATCAGCGCGGCACCGGCGATCGCGGCACCCGCGAGGACCGGTTTGCGGGGGCGTCCGCTGCTGACGCCGGTGCCTGTCTTGACTCCGGGCGGTGTCGCGCCGACGGCCGCGGCCACGGCGACGCCCTCATCCGGAGTCTCGGTGGACTTGGCAGGCGCGGCGGCCGGAGCGGCCTTGGCTTCACCGCCCGGGGAGGTGCCGGACTCCGCGTCGGGGGCTGCGGCCGGGCTCGGCGTCTCCTTGTCCGGTACGGAGGGAGTGGTCTTCTCGTCCGGTGCGGGAGACGCGGCCGGGGCCTCGGTCTCTCCTGCGGGCGCGGCTGCGGCCGTCTCCGCGTTCGCGCCGGGGGCGGGGGGCTGGGGGGACATGCGGTACTCCTCCTCGGTGGCGGAGCTGTCGATGTGGGCAGGGGCCCGCGCGGCGGCCGGGCCGGTCGAGAGCCTGCCGCCGCCACCGGTGTCGGGTGGGGGCGTGTCGAAGTGAGCCGGTTCGGCTCGGTACTTGATGCCGGTCTCCGCGTGGTCGGTCACGGTGGTGGCCGCGGGCCGGTCCGACGCCTCCGGGCCACGAGGTCTTCCCGTACGGCCCTGGCCCGGACGTCCGGACGGAACGCACTGTCCATCGGCGGAGCCGACGGCGTGCACAACTTAGCCCGTCACCGGGCCGGTAGCCGATCATCGCGCCACAACTGCCTTCGCGCTTTGTCCGTTCACGCCTCACTGCTCCCGGAACGTTCCCCACTCGGGCGTCAAACGGGCACGCGGAAGACCGAAACGGATCTTCCCCGGCCGCCAACCGGAGGGGTCCGTATGGCATTGTGTTGGCTCCCGGCATGATCAGTATGATCGGTGTCGGCGCGCGCCTGATGTTGCGGCGCCCAAAGATTCGTACGGACCGAAGAGTTCAGGTGGAGATGCGGCCCGGAGAACGGCAAGAGGGCAGGCATGACGGCCTGTCCGTGGTGTCCGGTGGATCCGGCCCGGTCGCCGCCGCCCCCGCGCCAGCTGTTGACGACGCGCCAGAGGCCACCGTCACACCCGAGATACCCGAGGCGGTGCGCGCCGCCGCCCGCCGGGCGCCAGGGCACTGGATCGGCGTGGTCGACCCCGAGTGGACCGAGGAGCGGACACCGCCGGAGTTCGCGGTGCTCGGGGAGTGGCAGTCGGACGAGAGCGGGGGAGTGGGGGACTACCGCGCCAACCCGGCGTACCGCCCCTCCGCACGGGTGCTCGGCTGGCCGGAGCCCACCGACCCGGTGGACGCGGCGGCGCAGCGGGCCGCCACCGGATACGGCTCGGTGGACGAAGCCCTCGCGGCGCTCGCGGAGGCGGATGTCACCGTGGTGCGCGCGCCGGACGGCGGGCCGCTCACGGCGACAGGGCAGGACGGCGAGCCGGTTGTGCTGTTGTTCACCGCACCTGCACACGAGTTCATGTCCCCGGTACTTCGCCATGGCAGGCTTCCGGCGATGGAGCTGGCCCGTTCACTGAGCGGTTCGGGCACCCTGCTGATGGTCAACGCCGGGGCCGCGGCCCCTTTGTTCATCCCGGCCGACAGCCTTGTCGGCCTCTCCGGCACCGTGGACCGTGCCGGCCCGCCGGCCGCGGCCCGGACCGACAGCTCTCCTGAACTCTCGCCCCACATCACAGGGAGTACCTCGTGACGCGTTCGGCCCAGCAGCCCTCCACTTCCCAGGGGGCCGAGACGGCTTCCGACGGTGAGGAGACGACCGCGGCGGCCACCGCCGCCGAGCCCAAGTCGAAGACCGAGCCCAAGGCGAAGTCGGAGCCCAAGTCGAAGACCGAGGCCGCGCCCGAGCCCGCGGAGGCGAAAGCCGCAGCCGAGCCCGGCACGGAGCCCGCCAAGTCCGAGGCCAAGAGCGAAGGCAAGAGCGAGGCCGGCTCCGAAGGCAAGTCCGAGGCCACCGGAACCGCGTCCGAGAGCGGGGCGGCCGCCTCCGGCACGGGGTCCGACACCGAGACCGACCCCGGCGCCGCCGCGGCGGCCAAGAGCCGGCTGCCCGCGCTCGTACGGACCGTGTCCGCGACCGCGATCGGCAAGCCGCAGCAGCGGACCGGGCCGGTCGGACGGCCGGGCAGGGCCGTGCTCGCCGGAGCCGCGGTCGCCGGGGCGCTGCTCGTGTCCGTGCCGTTGCTGACGCTCGGCGGGGACGACGACAACGGCCCCAAGGGACGGGCGGCGGCTGCCGGAACCGTCCTCGGCGGCGACGAGCAGGACGAACCGGGCGAGTTCGCGGAGACCAAGCCCGACGCCGGTTCCAAGGACGACGACAAGGACTCCGACAAGTCCGGCAAGCAAGAGAAGCCGGATAAGCCTGCCGCGCCCGCTCCGACGAAGGACGACGACGAGAAGGACAAGCCGAAGGACGACGGCAAGAAGGCCCAGACGGAGAAGCAGGCCAGTCAGAAGAAGTCCGACGGGAACAAGGACAAGCCCAAGAAGGCCGGTGGCGGCGTGACTCTCGGCGCCCCCGTCTCCTTCCACAGCCACCTCTCGGGCCGCTGCATCGACGTACCGGGCAGCAACTTCAGCGACGGCAAGCAGCTGCAGATGTGGGACTGCAACGGCGCCCCGGCGCAGAAGTTCCAGTTCGCCTCCGACGGCACCGTACGCATTCAGGGCCTGTGCCTGGACGTCGCCAACGCGAACTTCAACGACCGGACGGCCATCCAGATCGCCCGGTGCAACGGCGCCGACGCCCAGAAGTTCGCGCTGAACCCCAGCCACGACCTGGTCAACACCGTGGTCGGCAAGTGCGTCGACATCAACGGCAGCAACCGTGAGAACCACGCCCCTCTCGAACTGTGGGGCTGCACGGGCAGGGACAACCAGAAGTGGAGCGTCTGACCGGACGCCCCGGACCCGGACGCCCCGGACCGGGAGCACACCGCTCCCGGCGCCCGCCCGTTCCCGCGGGCGAGGCATGATGGCACCGTCGGCTCGCCGACACACGCGCCCCCGTGAGGGGGCGTCCCGCTGTAGACGCAGCCATGGCAAGGAGGTTGGTGCGTGTCGCGCCAGGTACTGACGGTCGGCCCCGGAGGCCAGGACCGCTACCGGACGATCGGTGAGGCACTCGTGGCCGCCAGGACCGGCGCGCTGATCAGCGTCCGGCCCGGGACGTACGCGGAGAACCTCGTGATCCACACCCGGGTCACCCTCACCGCCGCCGAGGGGCGGGGCACCGTGGAGATCCGGCCGCGCTCGGGCAGCGTGCTCGCGCTGCGCGCCGACGCCGTGATGCTCTCCGAACTGACCCTGCGCGGCGGCGACGCCGAGCTGCCTGCCGTGGACGTACGGCGCGGACAGGCCGCACTCGACGGCTGCGAGGTCATCGGCGCGGCCTGGACCGCGATGCTGGCCGGGGGCACCGGCTCCCTGGCGCTGCGGGACTGCCGGGTGAGCAACCCGCAGGGCGCGGGCATCGTGGTCACGTCGACCACGCCCACCACCGTGGAGTCCTGCAACTTCGAGCACCTGGGCACCAGCGGCCTCGTCATCGCGGAGGAGGGCGACGCGCGCGTCCGCGGCTGCACGGTGCGCGGCGCCCGCGGCAACGGCCTGCTCGCCAACGGAGAGGGCCGCGGCACCGTCGAGGACTGCGACTTCTCCTCCACCGACAAACCCTCCATCGCCCTGGAACAGAACTGCTCCATCACGGTCACCCGCACCGTGGTGCACGACACCAGCACCGGCGTGCACCTGAGCAGTACGGGCCGTACGACGCTGGAGGACGTCCGCGTCACCGGCGCGTCCGGCAACGGGATCGCCCTTGCCGGGGGCACCGATCCGGTGCTGCGCCGCTGCCGGGTCTCGCGCACCCGCGGCCACGGCGTCCTCGTCACCGACCGGGCGCGCGGCACCTTCGAGGACTGCTGGGTGGACAGCGCGCAGGGCGCGGCCGTGCGGGTCGCCGGGGGCGCATCGCCGGCGTTGACCGGCCTCACCGTCCGCGACTGCGACGGGACCGGGCTGCTCCTGGAAGAGGACTCGGCGCCCGAGCTCGACCGCCTGGAAGTGATCGGCGGCTCGCCCGCGATCGCGGTGCGCGGCGGCGCCAACCCCCTGCTGCGCCGGGCCCGTCTGGTGGAGCCCGCCGGTGACGGCATCGCGGCCACCAAGGACGCCCGTGGCCGCGCCGAGGACTGCGAGATCGTACGGCCGAAGGGCGCCGGCGTGCGCGTGGCCTCCGGCAGCACCCTCTACCTGGCGGGCGGCGGAGTCTCCGATACGGACACCGTCGGCCTGATCGTTGAGGACGGCGGCAACGTCACCGTCCGCGACTTCCGCGTCGAGATATCCGGCGAGGAAGGGGTGATCGTCGCCGCGGGCGGCGAGCTGACCGCCAACCGCACCACGGTCCACGCCCCGAAGAGCCACGGTTTCCTGCTCAACGAGGGCGCGCTCGCCTCGCTCAGCGGCTGCGAGGTCTCCGGAGGCGAACAGGACGGCTTCCGCGTGGAGTCCACCGCGCCGGTCTCCCTCGTGAACTGCCTCGCCCGGGAGAACGCGGGCGGCGGTCTCGTGCAGACCTCGCCCGGCGACCGGCTCGCCGTCGAGGGCCTGAACAGCGTCGGCAACGGCAAGCGGGACGCCTGGGGCAGCGGCAGCGCGGAGAACACCGACCCGGCAGGGTCCGGCGCCGGTGACGCACCCCCGCCGGACCGCGAAGGCGGCCCGCTCGGCGCCCTCAACGCGCTGATCGGCCTGGAGAACGTCAAGCAGCAGGTGGGCACCCTGGTCAACCTGACCCAGCTCGCCCAGCGCCGCGAACAACTCGGCATGTCGGCGCCGCCGATGAGCCGGCACCTGATCTTCGCCGGGCCGCCCGGTACCGGCAAGACCACCGTCGCCCGCCTCTACGGCTCGATCCTGGCCGAACTCGGCTCGCTGCGCAGCGGACACCTGGTGGAGGTCTCCCGCGCCGACCTGGTCGCGCAGGTCGTCGGCGGTACCGCGATCAAGACCACCGAGACCTTCCAGCGGGCGCTCGGCGGCGTGCTGTTCGTCGACGAGGCGTACACGCTCACCTCGGACAGCAACAACGGTGGCGCCGACTTCGGCCGTGAGGCGGTGGATACGCTCCTGAAGCTGATGGAGGACCACCGCGACGACGTGGTGGTGGTCGCGGCCGGATACTCCCGCGAGATGGACTCCTTCCTCGGCTCCAACCCGGGCCTGGCATCACGCTTCTCGCGGACCGTCGAGTTCGAGAACTACTCGGTGCCCGAACTGGTCGCGATCATGGAGAACATGTGCGGCCAGCACCAGTACGAGCTGGGCGAGGGCACCGCCGACGCCCTTGCCGCACACTTCGAGGCGATGCCGCGCGACGCGGGCTTCGGCAACGGCCGTGCCGCGCGCGGGGTGTTCGAGGAGATGGTGGACAGACAGGCGGTCCGGCTCGCCACTCTGCCGCAGGTCAGCGAGAAGGACCTGCGGCTGCTGCTGCCCGAGGACGTCTCCCTCACCGCCGCCGCGAAGGACGCCGGGACCGCCGTCGCCCCGGTCGACGACCCGCTCACCCGGCTCGGCGACATGGTCGGCCTCGCCGAGGTCAAGCGCGACGTCGCGGACCTGGTCAACCTCATCACCACCGCCCGCCACCGCGCGGCCGCAGGACTTCCGGTGCCCTCGCTCAGCAACCACCTGGTCTTCACCGGGCCGCCCGGCACCGGCAAGACCACCGTCGCCCGGCTCTACGGTGAGGTCCTTACCCAGCTCGGCATCCTCGACCGGGGCCAGCTGATCGAGGCGGCCCGCGCCGACCTGGTCGGCCGCTACATCGGCCACACCGCCCAGCTCACCCGCGAGGTCTTCGAACGGGCCCGCGGCGGCGTGCTGTTCATCGACGAGGCATACACCCTCACCCCGGCGGGCGGCGGCGCCGACTTCGGCCAGGAGGCGGTGGACACCCTCCTGAAGCTGATGGAGGACCACCGCGACGAGGTGGTCGTCATCGTCGCCGGATACACCGACGAGATGGAACGCTTCCTCGCCTCCAACCCGGGCCTCTCCTCCCGCTTCCCGCGCCGGATCGGCTTCGCCGACTACTCCTCCGAGGAACTGGTCACCATCGTGCGCTCCCAGTCCGCGAAAATGGGCTACGAGTGCGGCCCCGGCACAGGACCGCTCCTGCGGGAGTACTTCGACTCGCTGCCCCGGGACCGCACCTTCGGTAACGCCCGCCTCGCCCGCCAGGTGGTCGAGACGATGGTCACCCGCCAGGCGAGACGCCTCAGTTCACTGGCCACGCCCACGCTCGACGACCTGCGCATCCTCGTCCCCGACGACGTCGTGGCGGCGGCACCTAAGGCGGCTCCCCGATGAATTCGCACGCCCGCGGGACCGCCCGCCTGCTGTCAGGCACCGGCCTCGCCGCCGCCCTGCTCCTTCCCGTGGCCGTCCCGGCCCAGGCGGCGCCCTTCTCGCGCCCGCCGACGGCCGACGGGAAGAAGGGCCAGGAACTGCCCGGCATGCCCTCCGCGCTCGACCCGGACGCCGCGAACGCGCCCTGCACCCCCGCCTCCCGTGAGAAGGCGAAGAAGCAGGACTGGTCACGCCAGCGCCTCGATCTGGACCGGCTGCACCGCGACAACACCGGTGCGGGCGTGACCGTCGCCCTGATCGGCACCGGTGTCGCCCCCGACGCCGCCGGGCTCGAGGGCCGGGTCACCGCCGCAGGAGCGGCCGGTGAGGACTGCGTGGGCCACGGCACCTTCCTGGCCGGGCTCATCGCAGGGAACGGCGGGGAGAGCCCGCGCCTTGCCGGGGTCGCCCCTGGCGCGAAGATCCTGGCCCTGCGCGGCACGGGACCGCGCGGTCAGGCCAACCCCGACCTGGTCGTACAGGCGGTGCGCGAGGCGACCGAGGCCCGGGCCAAAGTCATCACTGTGGCGGTCGCCTTGCCGCGCCGGGACAAGGCGTTGACCCAAGCGGTCGCCGACGCCCGCCGTGCGGGCGCCGTCGTGATCGCCGCCGCCACCCCGGACCCGCCCTCGCGCGGTACGGAGGAGGTGCCGTCCCGCGTCTACTGGCCTGCCGGTGAGCCCGGTGTCGTCTCGGTCGCCGACATGCTTCCCGGCGGCGTCCGCCCCGACGGCTCCCTGCCCACCAGCGGCATCGACCTGGCAGCCCCCGGCGCCGGAGTGGTCTCCGGCGGCCCGCGCGGCGACGGTCACTATCTCGGCGCGGGTGCTTCGGTGGCCGCAGCCCAGGCCGCCGGGGCCGCGGCAGTGGTCCGCTCCGCCCATCCCGACGAATCACCCAAGGTCGTCGAGCGCCGCCTGACCGCCACGGCCTACCCCGCTGACATCCCCCAGTTGGATGCCTACGCCGCCGTCACCACGGTTCTCGGCGAATCCGGCGCCCCCACCCGCGCCAAACACGCCGCGGAACCCGTGGCCGTCCGCGACACGTCCGCCACCGACCGCGCGACCGGCCGCGCCACCGTCTTCGTGCTGCTCGGCTCCGCCGCCGTCCTCGCGATCCTCTGGGGCGCTTTCGCGCTTCCCCGGGCCCGCAGAAGGGGATGGCGTCCGGCGGACGCGCGAGTACCGGCACAGGACTGAGTACGAACGGAAAGTGGGGGCCACCACAGGTGGCCCCCACTTTCCGTTCGTACTCCGCGTTTCCTCAGTCGCTCTGCCCCGGGTTCTCCTCCACCAGCGCCGTCTGCATCAGGCGCTCCTTGCGGCGGGCGATGTGCAGAGCACGGCCCGGGGGAAGGTTGCGGGGCTTGGCATTGCCGAAGAGGCGGCCTTCAGTGGGCGGGCAGGAGAGCAGGACGGCGGGGTTGTTGGACTCGTCGAGGCGGCGCATGAGTCCGTCGCTGAGACCGCGTCCCGCGCCCATGGCGCTGCGGGCGACGACGAGATGGAGACCCGTCTCGAAGCCCAGCGTCAGATGCTCGAAGAGCGGCTCGAAGGGACTCTGGAAGGAACTGCCGGAGACCATGTCGTAGTCGTCGACCAGGATGAAGAGGCGAGGCCCTGTCCACCAGTCGCACTGGCGCATGCGGCCAGGAGCGATGTCGGCGCCGGGGATCCGGGTCTTCATCGCGCGGGCCGCGCCCTCGATGGTCTCCTTGAGGTTGTCCAGGGAGATCACGTGCCCGATGCGGTACTCCTCGGGGATGGTGTCCACCAGGGTGCGCCGGTAGTCCACCGCGATGATCTTCGCCTCGTCGGGCGTGTAGCGGGCGGTGATGCCCTGGGTGATGCGGCGCAGCATGTTGGTCTTGCCGCTCTCGGTGTCGCCGACCACGATCAGGTGCGGGGTGCGGCTGAAGTCGTGCCAGACCGGTTCGAGCGCGTCCTGGTCGATGCCGAGCGGGAGGCGCATGCCGCCGCCCTCGGTGGCCTCGGGCGCGGGGAGTTCGGCGAGCGGGAGGCGGTGCGGCAGCATCCGTACCTGCGGGGCCGGCGCGCCCGTCCAGTGCCGGGACACCTCGGCGACGAGGTGGGCGACACCGTCGCCGAGATCCTCCAGGGAGCCGCTCCCGTCGATGCGGGGCAGACCTGCCAGGAAGTGCATCTTGCTGTCGGCCGTGATGCCGCGACCGCCGCTGCGCGGCACCGAGCGGGCCTTGCGGGTGTCGATCTCGGAGTCCATCGCATCACCCATCCGCAGTTCGAGGCGGGTGGCGGCCTGGTCACGGACCTGGGCCGACAGCTCCACCCAGCGGGTGGTGGTGATGAGCAGGTGGATGCCGTAGTTGAGGCCACGGGCAGCAAGCTCGTTGAACTTCGGGATCAGGTTGTCGTAGTCCTGGCGGACCGTGGACCAGCCGTCGATCACCATGAAAACGTCGCCGAAGGGCTCGTCGGGGAACTCCCCGGCGGCCCGGCGACGGCGGTAGGACTGCATGGAGTCGAGGGTGTGGTCGACGAAGAACTGCTCACGGCGTGCGAGCAGCGTCATCACCTCGGCGACGGTCCGGTACACCCGCTCCGGGTTGAGCCGCGCCGCGACACCGCCGACGTGCGGGAGCGCTGCGAGCTGCGAGAGCCCGCCGCCGCCGAAGTCGAGGCAGTAGAACTGGATCTCGGCGGGCGTGTGGGTGAGGGCGAGAGCGCCGATCAGGGTGCGGGCGAGAGTGGACTTGCCGCTCTGCGAACCACCGGCGATGGCGACATGGCCGCCTGCCCCGGAGAGGTCCACGACCAGCGGGTCGCGGCGCTGGTCGAAGGGCTTGTCCACCAGGCCGACCGGGACCCGGAGCTTGCCGGTGCCGGACCAGCCTTCGGCGGTGAGGCCGCGCCCGGGGACGGGTGCGACGCCGGGCAGGAGGGCGTCAAGGGGCGAGGGCTCCTTCAGCGGCGGCAGCCACACCTGATGGGCGGCGGGGCCCGCGTCGCGAAGCCTGTCGAGGGCCACGTCGAGCAGGGTCTCCTCGGGGCCGTTCTCCTCGACCTCCGGCTCCGGTTCGGGCGCGGCCTCCAGGGTGCGCGGCACCACCCAGCCACTGGTCCACGGTACGACCTGGCTGGCGACCCGGGCCTGTACGACTGCTCCGGTGCGGCGCGCGTAGGTGCCGGAGGAGTAGGCGGCACGGAACCGGGTCAGGGACTCCACACCGGACTTCAGGAAGCCGCTGCCGGGCTGGGCGGGCAGTTGGTAGGCGTCCGGCACACCGAGGACGCCCCGGCTCTCCATCGCGGAGAAGGTGCGCAGACCGACGCGGTAGGAGAGGTGGCTCTCCAACTGGTGCATGCGGCCCTCGTCCAGACGCTGCGAGGCGAGCAGCAGGTGTACGCCGAGCGAACGGCCGAGGCGGCCGATCATCACGAACAGGTCCATGAACTCCCGGTGCGCGGAGAGGAGCTCACTGAACTCGTCGACCACCACGAACAGGCTGGGCAGCGGGGCGAGATCGGCCCCGGCGGCGCGGGCCCGCTCGTACTCCAGGGCGGAGGTGTAGTTGCCCGCGGAGCGCAGCAGTTCCTGACGGCGCATGAGCTCGCCGTGCAGGGCGTCCTGCATACGTTCCACCAGGGCGACCTCGTCGGCGAGGTTGGTGATGACGGCGGAGGTGTGGGGGAGTTCCTCGAGGCCGAGGAAGGTGGCGCCGCCCTTGAAGTCGACCAGGATGAAGTTGAGCGTCTCGGAGGAGTTGGTCAGGGCGAGGCCAAGGACGAGCGTGCGAAGGAGTTCACTCTTGCCGGAGCCGGTGGCGCCGATGAGCATGCCGTGCGGGCCCATGCCTCCCTGCGCGGACTCCTTGATGTCGAGTTCCACCGGGCGGCCGTCCACACCGACCGCGATCGGCACCCGCAGCCGTGCGGAGCCGGTGTTGCGGTCGAACAGCGTCTGCGGGTCGTGCCGGTGCAGGTCGGGGATGCCGAGCAGGGTGGTCAGCTCGACGTCGCTGTCCAGGGGCTGCGCGATGTCGCTGCCCAGGCTGATCCGGCGGCTGGTGAGCAGCCGGGCCAGCGACTCGGCGCCGTGCCGGCCGAGCCGGTCGGGCTTGCCGAGCGGCACGGAGCGCTCCTTGCGGCTGCGGTCGGTGCGCACCAGGCTGACCTGGTCGGGCCCGGCGGTCAGCCGCAGCGTGTTGCGGCCGGGGCGCCAGCGCAGCGCACCGGAGACGTCGAGGACCAGGGCGTTGCGGTAGCCGTGCCCCTCCCAGCGGTGGCCCTCGGGGACGGTGATGCCGTCAAGGACGATGACCGTGTAGGGCTCGTCACGGCCGGGACGGGCCTCCGGGTCGAAGCCGGGGCGTTCGGCGAACTCGGCGCCGAGCAGGTCGTCGAGCTCGGTGAGGTCGGCGGTGATCCGGCGGACCTGGCCCGCGCCGTCCTCCTCGTACGGGTGCAGGGCGTGCGGCAGCCACTTGGCCCACTCCCAGTCGGGCCGCCGCTCGTCGCTGACGCAGAAGGCGATCCACAGCTCCTCGGGCGCGTGGAACACCGCGAGCTGCCCGAGCATGGCGCGCACCAGAGCGCGTACCGCTTCGGTGTCGGCCTGGGAGGCCTCGGAGGTCCCGGTGTCAGGTGTCTCGTCGGCGCGGAGCAGGACCCGGGCGGAGGAGCGCAGATAGAGGCCGAGGGGCTGTTCGGGGATCGTGGAGTAGGCGCGGATGAAGCGGCGCAGGGCGTGCGCGCAGAGGGGTTCGAGGTCCTCAACCGGGCGGGTGGATACGGGGTTCAGGGCGAGCGCGAGCTGCTGTTCACCGACCGCAAGACGGATCTCGCCGAAGTCCTCGTCGGCCGGGCGGCGTTCCCACAGCCGTGAGGTGCGGGCCAGTGAGCGCAGCGATGCGGGCTCCGGGTGACGCCAGGCGAGCGCCCGCTGCTGTTCCGTGATGGTGACCCGGACCCGCTTGCGGGTCTGCGCCAAGTAACGGAGGTAGTCGCGGCGTTCGCCCTTCAGGCGCTGCTTGCGCTCGCTGGACTTGCGCATGATCTGACCGAGCAGCATGGCACCGGCGGAGAGCGCCATGACGCCCATCGCCAGATACATGAAGACGCCGTTCCCGCCGCCGGGGCGCAGGAACATCAGCATCATCGAAACCGACATGAGCGCCATCGGCAAATAGGTCCATATAGCCGAGGTGTCCGGAACCGTCTCGGCAAGGACCGGCGGCTCCTGAAGGGTCAATTGCCCTTCGGGCATCTCCGGTCCGCGTCTGCGGGCCGGCCGGCGAAACAGCACCACGCTCAAGGAACAGAACCTCCGGTTTCACTGGCTTTTTGGCCCGCAGCTAATACCGGGGCTCTCGGCAGCGGGAAAAGACCCGCACCGCGCTGATTGTCCCGGTCCCGCATGGAGCGGTGAACGCCGGGTGAAAGATTCGGGTGGATAGCGAGGGAAGGGGCAACTCCCCTGACGGACAACTCTCTGCGGGACAATGGAACCGGTCCGTAGTACGACCCGGTCATCGTAGGCAGTAGTCTGCATTCACGGAACGCGACCTGTCCACGCGGGGCGGTGTTCACGGTCGGCGCGGACACAATTCCCCGGCCCGGCACCCCCGTTCCTGGCCCCGTGCGTCTTCCGTACTATTCGCACGTCCCCACTCCCGGGGAAGTCCTCCAGACAAAGCCTCCACGGAAGACGAGAGTTCAGCTGATGACCGACAGTGCGGTGGCCGAACTGTGCCGCCTGACCGTACGTGCGCCGAGCGTGTCCGTCGATCTGGCCGTGCCCGCCGATGTGCCGGTCGCCGATCTCCTGCCCACATTGCTGCGCTATGTCGGCGAGGAGGTCGAGGAGGCCGGTCTCGACCACGCCGGCTGGGTGCTCCAGCAACTAGGTGACGCCCCGCTCGACGAGGAGACCACCCTGGCCCGCGCCGGGCTCGCCGACGGCGCCGTGCTCTACCTGCGCCCGCACACCGAGGCGCTGCCCGAGGCGCGGCTCGACGACCTGGTGGACGGGATAGCCGACACCGCGGGCCGGCGGCTGCACACCTGGCACCCCGGAGCGGCCCGCGGCCTCCTGGTGGGCACCGCGGTGGCGACCGTGGCGGTCGCCCTCATGCTGGTGCTCTGGCCCGGCGTGACCGAATCAGGCTCCCTCAGGGCCGTCTGCGCGGCCCTGGCCGGGCTGCTGCTGCTCGCGGGCGCGGGCTCCGCCAGCCGCGCGGTCGGCGACCGGCTCTCCGCGAACGCGCTCGGCCTCCTTGTCGCGCCCTGCCTGGCCCTGGCCGGCTGGCTGCTGCCCGGCGGCGAGCTGAGCGGCCCGGACGCGGTCAAGGTCGCGGGAGCGCGGCTGCTCGCCGCGGGCGCGGCAGGCGCGGGCGGCGCGGTCCTCGCGCTCGCCGCCACCGCGGTCGGCGCCCCGGCCCTCCTTGCCACCGCCCTCGTCTCGGTGGCGACCGCCATCGCCGGGGCCATGATGGGGTACACCGGCCTCGGCGCCTCGGCCTCGGTGGCCGTGGTGGCAGGGGTGGTCACGCTCGCCGCCGGAGCGGTGGCGCCCTTCGCCTTCAAGCTGGCAGGCCTGCGGCTGCCCGCGCTGCCGTCCACCGCCGCCCAGCTCCAGGAGGGCATCGAGCCCTACGCGGGCGACGAGGTCGCCGAGCGCACCGAGCTGGCGGGGCGCTGGGTCACCGCGCTCTTCGCCGCCACCGGCACCATCGCCGCGGCCGCCCTGCTCGTCCTCACCCAGAGCCCGAGCCTGCCCGAGGTGCTTGCCTCCCTCGTGCTGAGCCTGCTGCTCCTCCTGCACTGCCGCGGCCTCGTCCACATCGGGCAGCGGCTGACCCTGACCGTTCCCGGCGTCTGGGGGCTGCTGCTGCTCGCCCGCGCCTGGGCGGTGGACAGCGACGGAACCGGCCGCCTGGTGGTCTTCGCGGTGCTGTTCGCCGCGGCCGCCGCACTCGTGGTCGCCGCCTGGGTCATCCCCGGCCGCCGGGTGCTGCCGTACTGGGGCCGTGCCGGGGAACTCGCGCACACCCTCTTCGCCGTGGCGCTGATGCCGCTCAGTCTCTGGGTCGCGGGGCTCTTCGGCTGGCTGCGCGGCCTGTTCGGCTGAGCACACCGGGACAGAGGGATCCCGTACCGGGGTAAAGAGCCCGCACACCGGGACACGGAGAAGGAGTCGTAGGAGAGGCCGTGCAGTCCAAACGAGACCAGGTACACGCCCACAGTTTCATGATGGGCAGGCTCAGTTCGGGCCTGCTGACGGCCGATCCGGACGCCCCGGAGAGCCCGCTCGGGCGCACCACACGCGGCGTGATCTTCGGCATCCTGGTGACCGTCCTGATCGGCGCGATCACCACCGTCTACGGCCTGCTGCGCCCCGGCGGGAACGACAGCTGGCGTGACGGCAAGCACTTGGTGGTCAACAGCGACACCGGCGCCCGCTATCTGTGGACCGACACCGACGGCACCCTGCACCCGGTGCGCAACTACGCGTCGGCGCGGCTGATCGGGGGCTCCGACCTGACGGCCGTCGACGTCCGCACCGCCTCCTTGGAGGACGTCCCGGTGGGCACCCCGGTGGGCATCCCCGGGGCTCCGGACACCGTGCCCGGCGCGGGCCAACTCGACTCCGGCGCCTGGCACATGTGCGTCACCGGGCCCGGCGGGGCGCTGCCCGACACCTCCGGTGCCGTGGCGGAAACGGGGGTGAACAAGCCCGGGGCCACCAGCGTCGTGGCCGGGTCGCCGCTGAACTCCCAGGACGTCGACAGTGACCGCGGGGTGCTCGTACGCGGCCCTGACGGCACCGAGTACCTGGTGTGGCGGGGGAGCAGGCTTGCCCTCGACCGCGCGTCCGACGCCCGCAACGCGCTCGGTTACGGCTCCAAGCACCCGATGCCGGTCTCCGCGGCCTTCCTCGACGCGCTGGCGCCGGGACCGGCCCTGGCTCCGCCGAAGGTGCCGGGCCGCGGTGAGGCGGGCCCCGAACTCGGGGGCGAGGCCAGTCGGATCGGCCAGCTGTTCAAGGTCAGCGTGCCCGGCGGCGACAGCACCTACCACCTCCTTCGCAAGGACGGCACGGTGCCGCTGACCCGGCTCGGCGCCGCTCTGGTGCTCGGCGACCCCGCCACCCAGAAGGACGCCTACCAGGGGGAGTCGCCCGAGGTGCGCACGGTCGGTGCGGCCGTGCTGCGCGAACACCGGGCGAAGAACCCGGGCTCCGTCGCGTCCGCGGAGCTGCCGGACGCGCCACCGACCCCGCAGTCCGCGACGCGCGGCAACGCGCTCTGCGCGCAGGTGGACGGCGGCGACGGCGGCGCCCGGATCCGGTCGGTGCTCGTGCCGCTGTCCCGGCTCGCCCCGGTCGCGGTGTCGGAGGGCAGCGCCGAGCCGCTGAGCCCGGCCTGCGTCCCCACGGACGCCACGATCGTCCGACCCGGTCACGGTGCCCTGGTCCGGGCGCTGCACGCGAGCGGCGCCGCGCATGCCGGGACCACTTACCTGGTCGCGGAGAACGGCGTGAAGTACCGCCTCTCGGCCAAGGAATCGCTGGAAGCACTCGGGTACACGGAGGGGGACATCGGCTCGGTCCCGGCACCGCTCCTCGCGGCCCTGCCGACCGGCGCGGACCTCGACCCGGCCGCCGCGTCCGGCGCCGCCGAGCCCAAGGTCACGGCTCCGGCGTGCGGCAGCGCCGACCGGGCGAAGAAGAAGGGCGGCGAGAACGATGACGCGGGCAAGACGGCTACCGCATCTCGGAGTTGACACACCGTGCGGATTCGGGCAAGGCGTACATAGCGCGCCGAAGAAAGGGAAAGGGGACGATCGAAGGGAAAAGTCGTCCTCGATCCGACTCATGTAGTGTGAATCTAGTGAAGACATCGGCGTCTTCACGGTGCCGGATGCGCACGCGCGAAGCTCAGAAGAAGCTCAGATGTTTCAGGAGTGACCTCGCCGACGGATTTCCGGGCCAAGGCCCGAATCGGGGTTTTCCCCATGCCCGTTCGGTCTCTTCCCGTGCCCGCCTTCCGCCCGTTTCGCGATCCGCGGCGCCGAACTCCACATCGCGCGCGCCCGATCGGCCGACACGTGTGTTCACCCCGCTGCAATCTTGCAACAACTCCGTTGCCATAGAGCTGAATTCCGATGGTCGGCCGATGCTCAGATCTTCCCCACTCGCGTTGCGCAAATCACTGAGTTCTCTCTAGCCTCAGCGGGGAACGGTGCGATGCACGCGCCTGAACGAAAGGAGCGCGACATGGCGGACAGCGCCGCAAGGAAAGCGGATTATGCCAAGGGTCTGGGAGGCGTCACCTCCCTGGAGTCGGCCCGTGGCCAGGTCGAGAAGGTCCAGAACAACGTCGCCGAGATCGCCGCGCGTTCGGGCGTCGGCGGCGACGAGGGCCAGGCTCTGCTGAAGCTCTTCCGCAGCTGGAACTCCGAGGCGCAGAAGGTCGTCGTCCAGATCAGCACGATGATCGACGCGCTCCAGGAGAACGTCACCTCCGCCAACCGTCTGGCGAAGGAGAACCAGGACCTGACCGAGGTCCTGAACAGCAAGACCAGCCAGGGTGTCTTCGAAGCACTGAGCTGACCCCCACCGCGGCACCGGCCCCATCCGTGAGGCCGGACTTCGTGAGCTTCCCGGGCGCGCGCCCGGACTTCGAGAGGAGACGTCATGGCCGACGGCATCATCGACCTGCAATACCCCAAGGTCCAGCAAGCCATCGAGGAATTGATGGAGCAGACCCAGCTCATCATCACGACCCTCAACAACCTGGAGGACGAGCTGAAGCCGCTCGTCACCTCCTGGGAGGGTGCGGACCAGGAAAAGTACCGTGAGGTCCAGGCGGAGTGGGACCAGGCCACCAAGAACATGGCCAGGCTCCTCGGTGACAACGGTGCGTTGATCCAGTCCATCCACGACAACCACTCCCGTGACGAGCGCAAGAGCGCCGACAACTGGGGCGGCGTGCGGGCCCGCTAGGCCCAGCCTCACCCACCGGTCCGGCGGGCGCCCGTACGCACGGCGCCCGCCGGACCATCCCGTCCCCCCCGACCGGCACCGAGCAGCAGGAGAGCGTCCCATGGCTGGTGAGAAAGCCGACGTCAAGCACTTCAATCTCAAGGAGATGGAGAACTTCCGCGACAACGAGGTACAGGCGGTGTACAACCGCGCGAAGACGCACCGCTCGGACGGCTCGAAGGCCGGCGTCCGCACGCTGGAAGAGCTCATCGACGGAAAGACCACCGATCGCAACCTCGTGCCGGAGAGGCAGTTTCTGCGCATCGGCAAGATGCTCACGGAGACCCTGGTCTCGGGGCCGAAGCTGATCAAGGGCGTCACCGACGCGGCCACGGCCGTCGACAAACTGCTCGGTGACCAGATCAAGCTTTTCGAGGAGTTGAAAGACGCGCTCACCGACACCATCGACGAGGCCAACAAGACCAAGGACAAGAACCTGGAGGCGATCGACGCGAAGACGCTGCTCCAGAGCTTCGAAGACGTCGACACACTCACCGCCGGCAGCAGTGGCGGCACCGACAGCTCGGACGACTGAGACTCCTGAGCCCGTGCCGCGCGCAGTGGCCGGGGCCACGGCCGCCCGGCGCGCCCGCGTGAAAGACATCCGGCCGCACACCCCCACGAGGACGGGGTGCGTCGGTACGGACGACAACAGACCAGGAAGGGCGCCCGGTGGCGGAAGACACAGGCATCGACGAAAATTACGACGACCACCTCAAGCACGTCGCCAACGGCAAATACTTGGAGACCGACGTGTGGGCCGACCTGGTCGCCCACATCACTGGCTATCCGATGCCGAAGCGCCCCGAACTCTTCGACAAGCTCCGCTCCGACAAGGGCGGCAAGCTCTTCCGGATGGACTTCCAGGAGAAGAGCATCAAGACGGCCGTCGAGGACTCCACCGGCTTCGCGATGAACTCGGACGACGACTACGACATCTGGTTCTTCGACAAAGACAAGACGATGGAAGTCAAGCAGGCCCGGATCGTCTTCGAGGGCCGCGTGAAGTCCGGTGACGAGGTCATCTTCGCCTCTGCGGGCTCCGACAACGTGAACGACGCAAGTGTCCGGTCGGGTAACGAGTTCACGGACTACAACGACGACAAGATGGACAGTCGGCCACTCGCCCAGTACATGAACGGACCGCGGGCGGCACTCATGGCTCTGCTGGAGGGCAGTACCGAGGGCACCAAGTTCAGCGAGCTGCCCGTTCCGGGCGGCGACGCCGTGATCCTGAAGTCCTTCGACGACACCGGGAAGTCCTTCGACTATGCCGCGAAGTTCTTCAAGGACCAAGCGCCGCTCCTGAAGGAGTGGGAGGACCGCTTCGGCGCGGACGACGCGAGCTGGAAGGGCGAGGCGGCGGACGTCTTCCGCAGCCTGCTCGAGAAGATCCGCGAGAACTACGACAACTACGTCGAGACCTTCAACTCCGCCGTCGGCGGAGGCAGCGGGACCAGCACCGACGGCACGGTGTACTCACGCGCGCTCGCACTGGGCCGTACGTACCTGGAGGACGCCGCGAGGGATCTGCTCGCCGCATGGCTGAAGTGGGCCAACTCCCCGCATTACGACCCGCATCAGGTACTGCGCTATGTCCTGGACGACCTCGCCACGTGGGTGAACGAGAACAACGTCAAGAAGACGGACATCGAGGCGATCGGTCCCTACTACACCACCTACATGCACAGCCCGCACAGCGACTTCAGTCAGGTGCACGATTACGGCGACCTCACCGACTCCGCCACCTGGACGAAGGTCGGCGACAAGGCGGTCGAGATCTGGACCCAGGGTGTCGACAAGTACCTGGGCGAGGAAGCCGCCATAGTGCAGTCCCGCCTGAACAACCACTTCATCGACCTCAGCAAAGACTTCTCCGAAAACATCCCCAAGCCGAAGACGACCAGCACGGCTTCGGAGGACTACAAGGACAAGAAGGCGGAAGACGCGGCTGACGCGGCGGCCAAGGCGAACGCGGAGGCCGCCGCGGCCGCGAAGAAGGCGGCTGACGACGCGAAGAAGGCGAACGACGAGAACAAGGCGGCCGCGAAGGAGGCGGCTGACGAGGCGAAGAAGGCGAACGCGGAGAACAAGGCGGCCGCGAAGGCGGCTGCTGACGAGTTGAAGAAGCAGCGTGCGGAGGACAAGGCGGACGCGGCCAAGGCGCGCGCGGAAGCCGAGGCCGCGGCCAAAGCCAACAGCAAAGCCCTGGGGGACAGCCTCGGCGGCCTCAACAATCCTGGTGGGGGCGGGGGCAACCAGAAGCTCAACCTCGACGACCTGCTGAACCCGGGCGGCAACCAGAACAACGCGAACCACCCGCCGACCGAGAGCCTCGGCAACCTTGGCAACCTGAACGGCCCCGGTGGTGGCCCCGGCGGTGCGAACAACCCCGGTGGTGGCCTCGGCGACTCGAACAGCCCCGGCGGTGGCGGGGGGCAGCAGTCCGTCGCGGTGCCTCCGATCCCGCAGAACCTGGGTAACCTCGGCAACCTGAACGGCCCCGGTGGTGGCCTCGGCGGCTTGAACAGTCCCGGCGGTGACGGGACGCAAAAGCGCGCCGCCATGCCCCCGGTTCCGGAGAACCTGGGCAACCTCGGCAACCTGAACACCCCCGGCGGCGGGCTCGGCGGGATCAACGGCGGTGCGAACACGCCTCTCAAGAGCCCGACCGGCGGCAGCACCCAGCTGGGCGACAACAAGCAAGTCACCGCCGACTTCCCGGACGGCAGCAGCAGCGCCTTCGACCCCGACAGCGGCACGCTCACGACCACCAACCCGGACGGCTCGACCACCACGCAGAACCTGGGCGACGGCACCAAGGTGACGAACCCGGACGGCTCGGTGACCTCGCTCGGGGACGACGGCAAGCTGACCACCACCTTCCCCGACGGCACCGTTCAGAACGTCGACCCTTCGACCGGCCAGGCGGTCACGACCGACCCGGACGGCAAAACCACCACCCAGAACCTCGGCAATCTGGGCAACATCAACGGTGGGAACAGCGGGAACGGCGTGGGGAACCTGGGCGACCTCGGCGACATCAACTCCGGGATGGACACCCAGTCGAACGGCGACCTGGGCAACCTGGGCAATCTCGGGGACTCCAACAATCTCGGCAATCTCGGGGACCTCAACAACCTCGGGGACCTCAACAACAACCAGTCCGGCCTGGAGACACCGACCGGCGGGCACACCTCGCTCGACGGCAACGACTTCACCACCAAGTTCGCGGATGGCGGCAAGGCCACCTTCGACCCGGACACCGGGATGCTCACCAGCACCGACGCGGACGGCAGTACCAAGCTGACCGATCTCACCCACGGGGCGAAGGTGACGAACCCGGACGGCTCCGTCACCTCCCTCGACAACGGCGAGCCGGTCACCACCTTCCCGGACGGCAGCTCGCAGAAGATCAATCCGGACACCGGCGTCGCCACCCTCACCGATCCGCAGGGCGGCACCAAGACGATCGACCTGCACGACCTCAACCCCGTAGGGGACAAGAGCAACCTGGACATCCCCAACAGCCTCGACATCCCCAACGGCGGAGGCGGCGGCGGGGGCGGCAACCGGGATGTGACGCTCCCCGATCTGAACACCGGTGGCAGCGGTGGCAGCGGCGGCGGAGTGGGCGCGGGCGGCGGCAGCCCGCTGTCCGTCGGTGCCGGCGCAGGCCTCTCCGGGGGCTCCGGCTCGCTGGACGGTCTCGGCGCGGGCGGGGCTTCCCCGCTCTCCGACGGCGCGTCCGCGAACAGCCCGTCCGGTTCCTCCGGCGGGGGCGGCACACCCGGCGCTCCTGGCACGCCCGGCTCGCCCGGCATGCCGATGGGCGGCGGCATGGGCGGCATGGGCGCGGGCGGCGAGAAGGGCAACGGCGAGCGGGTGCGCTCCGTACTTGTCGACGCGGTGGAGGAGAGCGAGCGGCGCAACCGCCGCAGCAGGCGCAGCCCGTGGAACCGGCAGGAGGACAGCGACACCTTCCTGGCACCGGCCTCCCGCGTGTCGACCACCGGCGGCGACAGCTCCGAGGAAGAGGCGGAGTCGGGCCGAAGGGTCACCACTTCCGCCGACTATCTGGAAGAGGACGCCGACGTATGGGGAACCGAGGAGGGCGGTACCCCGTCCGTCATCGGTCGATGACTCCCGGAGCCCCGGTTCGATCACCGCGGAGAGACGAATCCCATGCGGCCCCCGCTTCCGTAACCGGCTCTCACCAGGCAAGATCATGTGCGCAGTTGATGTACGTGGGACCAGGACCTGACACGCGCGGACCCGGTCCGGGCGTAGGGGAAGACCGAGGCGGAAGGGAGGCGCGGACCTGATGGAACCATTGGAGAAGCGTCTGGAGAAGGCGATGGCCGAACTCCAAACGGCCCAGGAGGGGGTCGCGCGCACCGAGCGCGAGCTGCGCGATGCGTCGTTCGCCGTGCTCTCGTCCGACCGCGCGGTCCGCTCCACCGTTGGCCCGCAGGGCGAGTTGACCGGGATCGAGTTCCTGGAGAACAAGTACCGCGACATGTCCCCGCAGGAGCTGGCCGCCAGCGTCCTGGAGTCGGCGAACGCCGCGCGCCTGAAGATGAACCGCCACGTGATGAAGGCGTTGGCGCCCTTCGCCGAACCCAGCAGCGAGGTACCCGAGCTGAAGGGCTTCGAGCTGGACTGGGAGCGGATCTTCGGTCCCGAGGTGCTCCGCGAGGACAAAGAGGACACGGCACGCGGCGGTCAGCCGACCCCCGCCTGGCGTGACGCGATCGGCGAGGACGGGGAGAACTGACCATGGGACAGCGGTACTACGCCGATCCGCAGCGCATCGAGGCCCTGTCGGAGCAGCTGGAGGAGATCGGCACCCTCGCCAGGAGCATGACCGAGGAGTTCCTCGACGAGCTCGCTCCCACGGTCAGCTGGCCCGGCACGAGCGGCGACTTCGCCGAGAAGGCCAAGCCGCAGGAGCAGAAGGAGCGGCAGACCACCAAGGACACCATGCTGTCCATCCGCGACGCCCTGACGAGCATCACCGATGCCACGGTCAGCCAGGTCCGCATGATGCAGGGCACCCGCGACCGCAACATCGAGGACATCGAGCAGGGCAAGAACCGCATCGACGCCAACGGTCTTGACGGTGACTCGGGCGGGCATGGGCGCCGCTGACCACCGCACCGCAGGCCGCTCCCACACCACGCCGGGAGCGGCCACTCGGTCCTGCTCGCGTCACCTCCAGGACGGCGCCGCCGCTCCGTCCTGCCCGCGCGGCCCACAGGACGGACCCCTATGAGCATCCAGGTCTCGCCCGAGGTCAACGCGATGATCTTCATCCTCACCGGGGAGAGGCTCATCGACGCGGACGAGGACCTCGCCTACGACAGCCGGATGCCGTACTCCGGCCTGGGCAAGAAGCTCGACAGAATGTCCTCGCTGATCACGAAGTCGGTGCACGACATCGCCGAGTCGATGCCGGACGACCTGTCCAAGTCGTACGCCAATGCGATGGGCACGCTCACCAACGACGGCGGCAAGAACTACCTTCTCGAATTCGCCGACCAACTCGAGAAGATCGCGGAAGGCCGGCGCAAGACCTCCATGGACATCATGGAGTCCAAGTGGCAGGTCATCGCAGAGATCATCCGGCTGCTCATCGAGATCGCCATCTACCTGGCGATGTCCTTCTTCACCGGTGGCGCGTCGGCCAGTCAGATCCTGCTGGCCAAGCTGCGCAGCCGGTTCATGATCCTCACCACGCTCAGCCACCTGCTCCAGCGGCTGCACATCGCGCCCTCGCTGACCGAGGCGTTCGCCGAGGCGTTCACCACCTTCGCGGTGCGGCTCGCGATGATGAACTTCGCTCCGAACGACCGCCGCCCCGACGGGTTCGACTGGGACGACATCCTCAAGTCAGCGGCGTTCGGCGCCGCCGCCGGTGGCCTCACCAGCATCTTCAACGGCTTCGCGAAGAACATCGTCAACAGCTACGACAGCAACTTCTTCAAGAACGGCCCGGGCAACGACTTCAAGAACGGCCCCAACGGTCCTAACGGCTCGGGTCTCGGCCCCGGCGGCAATGGCCCGAGTCCCAAGCCGAAGCCCGAGCCCACGCCTACGCCGAAGCCCGAGCCCACGCCTACGCCGAAGCCCGAGCCCACGCCGACTCCCACGCCTACGCCGACTCCCACGCCCACCCCTCCGGCTCCGACGCCTAAGACCACCCCGAGCCCCACCCCGTACGGGAGCGGCCCCAACCTCACGAACAACCCGCTCTCCTTCTTCAACAACCCGAACCTGTGGCGGAACAACCACCTGCTGAACAACTACTCCCACATGCCGGGTGCGGTGGCCGGGCACTACGGGATCAAGGGGGTGGCCGACTTCATCGCCGCCGGTGCCGGTGAGGCGCTGGCGGAGATCCTGATCAAGGGGGCCTTCGACGGCGACTGGTCCACCAGCTGGTCCACCTTCGTCGGCGCGGGCATCAGCAGCCAGGTCGAGTCCACGCTCACCGGCGGGGCGATAAACAGCGGCGCCGAACTGCGCAACGTCATCGACAACCTGCGCAACCAGCCGCCCACCGTCTCCGGCGGCACTCCCGACTCCGGCACGGGGGACTCGGTCGGCTCCGGGGGTTCTCGCACGGGTGGCGGCTCCGACCACACCGACGGTCCCTCGCGGCCGGCTACCTCGGGCGGCGACGGCTCCGCGCTCACCTCGCCTCCGCCTGCCACCCAGCAGAACACCGGCCTCGGGGACGTCACCGGAAGCCAGTCGCCCCCGCCCTACGTCGCCGAGAGCCCGCCGCCGTACTCCACTGTCGACCCACCGGCTTACTCGCCGGGCCCGCTGTCCGTGACCGCCGCCGAGAACGATCTGTGGCAGCAGGTCCATCACGGCTCCGCCGAGGTCCGCGAGCAGGCCCTGCACGACCTCGCCGACCTGCGCGGCTCCCAGGCTCCCGGCAGCACCGAGATCGGCGTCCGCGACGGCCTGCACGGCAACCTGTCGCAGGTGCCCGAGGTCCGGGTGGTCCCGGCGGGAAACAGCCCGGCAGGGCAGATCGACGCCGACGGGGTCCGCCGTGCCCTCGACGGCTTCGGCACCCCGGTCACGGTGGATACGCCACTCTCCGGCAACGGCGCTGTGGTCGACTCCGGTACCGGCAGTACGGGGGGTGGCGTCGACTCGGTGGTGGGCCAGGGGCCCGACGCTGGGGTGGGGGCGTCTCCGGAGGGCTCGGGTGCGGACGTCCCGGGGAGCGGCGTTCAGAACACTCCTGATACTTCGAACACTCCGGACGAGGTAGCAGCCGGGCAGGGCGGCAACAGTACGACTGGGGCGCCGGGGCAGAACACGGGCGGGCCCGCGGCCTCCCAGGGTCTTGACACCTCGGCAGTACCCGATCCTGGTACGTCGGCGGTATCTGGTCCTGACACCTCGGCAGCACCCGATCCTGGTATGTCGGCGGTGTCTGGTCCTGACACCTCGGCAGCACCCGATCCCGGAACGTCGGTTGCGCCTGGTCCTGACGTCTCGGCTGCACCTGCTCCCGATGCGTCGGAGGTGTCTGGTCCTGACGTCTCGGCTGCGCCCGGTCCCGATGCGTCGGCGGTGCCTGGCCCTGGCACCGCGGCCACGGCTGGTCCCGACACCTCGGCCACGGCTGGTCCCGACACCTCGGCCACGGCTGGTCCCGACACCTCGGCCACGGCTGGTCCCGACACCTCGGCCACGGCTGGCCCTGACACCTCGGTCGCGTCCGGTCCTGCCAACTCCGCCGCCGCGGACTCGAGTGGCTCCGATGGGCAAGGTCCCTCGCCTTCGGCTGCGCCTGGCCCCGTCGCCTCGCCCGTGTCCGGCCCCGGCGCCTCCGCCGCGTCCGGTCCGGGCAACTCCGGTGTTTCCGGCTCGGGCAGTTCTGCCACGGCAGGCCCCGCCAACTCCGCCACACCCGGCACGGGTACCGGCGCCAGGCCGGGTGGGGCTCCGGCTGCCAATGGCTCCCCGGCTCCCTCGACCGCGCAGTCCCAGAGCACGCCCGAGAGCGCTCCGACGACCTCGCAGTCGCCGGATACCACCTCACCTGCGGAGAGCACCTCGTCTCCGGAGAGCACCGGCCCGGAGACCGGGAACACCGATGCGTCGGACTCCGTCGACAGCTCCCTCCTCCCCGACGCCACCGACATCACCACCACTCCGCCGAAGGTGAGCACCACCGGCTCGTACGCCGACACGGACGGCGTGCGCGATGTCAGCGGCCCGAGTGACGTGAAGGCCGGGCCCACCCCGCTCGCCGGGAGCCCCTCTCCCACTCGGTCACCGGCGTTGACGATCGTGGTCTCGGAGGTTCCGCCACCGGGGGAGGGGGCACCGGAAGCGGCCGAACTCCTTGACGGGGCCGGGGTCGACCGGGCCGTCGTGCTCGGACCGCCGGTCGCGCAGGTGGGGCCGGGGGCCCCGGTGCGCGCCGCCGTCGAGCTGACCCGCGACGGTCCGGGCGCCCCGGTCCGGGTCCGCCCGCTCACCGGCCCGCCGACCGCAGTGACGCCGGACGGTACTCCGGATGCTCAGGACGCCGCGTTCCCCGGCGCAGACGTGCTGCTGCCGCTCGCCGACGCCCTCGGCACGACCACCTCCGGGATATCGGGCCCGGCCACGCGCCCGAAGGTGGTCTCGGGGCCGACGAGTCCCCTGGACAGCAACGGAGTCGGCCCCGACTCCGCGGACACCAGCCCGCCCGCCGCGACCAAGCTCGCCACCCTGTCACGCCCCTGGACCGAGACGGCCACCGATCTGCACCTGGAGTCGGGCGGCGGCAGCGGCCACGGAACCGGCGGACGCGGTCCCGGGAACGGCGGCACTACGCCTCCGCCTCCGCCTTCCCCCACGCCTTCGACCGTCGCGCCGGACAACTCCCCGGCGACACCTCCCGTAGCGCTCCCGCCCACCGGGCAGATCGTCGTACGTCCCGTCGTCAGCGGCGATACCACGGACAACGGAAACACCCCTGCGCGCCAGCCCGCGCCCGAGCCGGCCGTCACCACCCTGGACGGCCACACGGTGCCCATCGCGCAGCTGCGGCGCTTGGTGCCGGACGCGACCGTAAAACCCCAACCAGGGCGTGCCGTACAGACGTTGACCATCTCGCAGAGCCCGGCAGAGGACGGTACGGCGCACAGCGCGGGCCGTCGCGCACTCCTTGGCCAGGACACCTTCCGCGGTGTGCGTACCACGTCCGTTCCTCCGGCTCCGGACACCGCCGCGGACGCACCCGCTCCCCGTACCGTGTTCACCGGTCCGCCGACCGCGCTCCCCGGCTCGGGCACCGAGCGGGGCGCCGACTACTTCGCGGGGCACGGCACTCCCCGTACCGTCACGCTCGGTACCGACGACGCGCAACACCCCACCGTGAAGGTCAGCGGTGTGCAGTTCGGCGAGGCATACAAGTCCTGGTCACAGGACAGCGACAACGACCGGCCGCTGGTGCTGTTCTCCTGCGAGACCGGACGGCAGCCCGCTGTCGCCGGGCTGCCGGTGGCACAGCACGTGGCGAACCGCACCGGGCGACCGGTGTACGCGCCCACCACCGAGGTGGGCACGGCCCTGGACAAGGACGGCAACGTCCGCGCGGTGCTCGCCGAGGGCGCGGACGGTCCTGGACGCTGGCGCCTCTTCACCCCGGAGCCCAGCGGCGCCGACCTGGACGGGCTCGCTCGCGACGCCGGTCTGCACGCCGGTCCAGAACCGGCCGACGCCTTCGCCCTGGCCCGTACCCTCCAGCAGATCCGCACCCTGCGCGACGCCCTCGGCCCGGACGCCGAACAGCAGCCGGAGAACCGCGAGTTGATCGCCGGTCTTGCCTTCGTGGACGGCCTGCGCTGGCTCAGCCCCGACACCGCCGCCCGCTACGGCGACGGCCGGATGACCCCGGACCTGCTGCGCCGGATGGTCGTCGACCGGAGCGGTGCGACGAGCGCCACCACCAGTGACAGCGATCCGGCCGCCTCTCCCACTGTCGAGCAGTACACCGAATTCCTGCGCGCTGCAGCCGACTTGCACACGAACGCGGGGCCCGACACCACCCTCGACGCCCTGCTGCCCCCGCCGCCTCCCGTGCTCCCGCCGACCACCCTTGTCTCGCCGGAGGACGTCCGCGGTCTCGCCTACGCACCCTCCGCGCAGGTCACCTGGTCGCTCTCCAGTACTCCGCTGCCGTTGTCCGAGCTGAAACTCAGCTCCGACGACACCGCCGAACTCGCCCGCCGCAGGCCCGATCTGACGCCCGCACCGAGCCGCCCGGAGAGCCTCGCCGAGGACATGACCCTCCTCAGCAAGGCCACGCCCGGCACCGCGGACACCGTGCACGCGGATGGTCTGGCCTTGCGGCGCCTCGACACCCCGGGTGACGGGAACTGCTTCTTCCGGGCGCTGCTCGACAGCGCGCGCAGCCGGGAAATACCGCCGGCGTGGGCATCGAAGAACGTCGCGGGCCTGCGCCGTCTGCTGAGCGACCGGATCACCGGGACCGAGCTCGGCGACAGAGTGTCCATGGCGTTCCCGGACCCGGTGTTCGCCGTGGTGGACGATCTGCGGATGCGTGCCGTCGCCGGGGTACAGGATCAGGCAGAGCGGAGCCGGATCACCGACCTCTGGAACGGGATCGCGCAGGCTGTCGTCACCGACGGCGACACCGGCCAGTGGCAGCGGATCCTCCGGGAGAGCGGCTACCCGCACCTCGCCGACGTGGCGCCCACTCCCGCCGACGCCTGGCGGCTGGGAGCCAAGGGGCTCGTCGCCTCGACGGCCGAACTCCCCGCGCTGTGGTCCTCTCCCTTCGCCGACGTGCTTCCGGAGGCCCTCGCGCACACCCTCGACCTCGACCTGCGGCTCGTCCAGCCCGACAGGACGTCACCGGGGAACACCCTCGTCAACACCCTCAACCCGGGCGGCCGGAACGGCAGCACGCTGCACCTGGCCTACAACGGCACCGACCACTTCGACGCGCTGATCCCGGCCTCGGCCCCGCTCACCCCCGTACCGGACGTGAACACCACGACGCCCCCGGCCCCGGCTGTCACCACTACCCCGGACCCGGCTGTCACAACGACGCCGGACTCGGCCGTCACCACCACCCCGGACCCGGCTGTCACAACGACGCCGGACCCGGCCGTCACCACCACCCCGGACCTGACTGCTCCTGCCCCGGAGACCAAGGACACGGACGGTTCCACCCCCGACAGCAAGGCCCCCGACAGCAAGGCCCCCGACCCGGGCGACCCCGTGCCGCTGGAGACCCAGCTCGAACGGCACCGCCCGGCACGGCTGCTGACCGGCCCGGACGCCCGACCGCCGGGCCCGGTACCGCCCACCGTCACCTTCGAGGACGGCAGCCGACTGCCCACTGTCCTGATCAGTCCGGACGCCGACCCGGGCGACGGCACCCCGGGCGGCCGGACCGACGGCACCCCGCAGAATCATCCGACCGGAATCTTCACCGGCGCCGGCATGACCACCCTGCGCTCGCCCGAGCAGGTGGCCGAGGAGATCCTGAGCAAACTTCCCGCGAAGCTGCGCGCCCAGTTCGACGAGGCGGAACTGCTGCGGCTGTTGACCCATCAGCCGAGCGCCTTCACCGCCCCGCGCGGCGCGCGCTTCGTGGGCCGGGAGAAGTCCGGGGTCGGCCACGAGATGACCGTGGAGGCCATCCCGTACCACCGTTGGGTGCGCTTCTCCGACGTGGACGGCGGCACCGTACGCCTTGACACGATGCGACGCGGCCAGGGTGGCACGGGCGGTGGCCGCAGCGTGGGCGTCGGGCGACGGATCGCCGCTGGGCTGAGCATGGGTCCGCCGCTCAACTGGCTTCTCAAGCTCGGCTTTTCGCTGGGCTGGACCCGCAAGACCGACTACGCGCAGGGGACCCAGGCGTACAACCAGTCCGAGTGGCGCGCCCACGAGGGCTCTCACCTGCACCTGGACGACGTGCACTACCGGGTGCGGGTGGACCGCGTCACCGAGGCCCCGGTCACCCCCCGTCCGGCTACTACCGGCCCGGTCACCACGGATCCGGCCACCACCGGCCCGGACAGTAGCGACCAGACCAACTCACCCTCACCGACGCCTAATTGGCAGCGCAGCCAGGTGCACACCGCCGAGTTCGCGATGCGTGACGGGCTGAGCTGGCGGTTGCCCGACGACCTCACCGTGCCCTACACGGGGCCCCAGCGGGCTCCGAAGACGCTCACCTTCCCGGACGGTGTCGAGCCGAGGATGGCCGACATCACCGGACTGCACCTGACGGATTCACCGGAGGACATGGCACTCGCCATCTCCGGTGCGCGGCCCGGTAGTTCGGCGCACCGCACCCTGGTCTCGTACGTCCGGCCGGGGCGGCTGCACGCCCTGTTCGGCAGGTTCTCCGGGCCGGTCACCGGGCCCGAGCTGACCCAGGGCAGTGGACAGCACCCGCTGGGGCACCTGATCGTGGAACGGTCGGTGCCGCACCGAGCCACGCTGGTCACCGAGTCGGTCAAGGCGGAACTGCGCGAACTCGCCTACACCACGTACCAGAACGAGCGTGGCCACGTCCGTGACACCCGCATGGGCGTCCAGGTCACCGCCGGGCCGAACTACACCCTGACCGGTCCCGAGACCGACGTACGTCTCCAGGGCGGCCCGCTGGTCCGCGCGGACCTCACCACCGGGCGCGGCCACTACTTCGGCACCACCGCGGCTCGCAAGACCACCGGCCGCGTCCGCAACCACCCGGTCGCGCTCTATCGGGTCGAGCGCACTCTGATGGTGCGCAAGCCCGGCGATCTGCCGTCGGATGCCCGCCCGGTCCGCGTGGTCAGCCTGGACTGGATGTCCACCCAGGACGCGCGCCGCCTCGCGGGCTGGGACAGTCGTACGCCCGGCAAGGCGGGACCCAACCCGGACGCCGAACCGCCCGTGCCGTGGTACCTCAGCCGAGAGGACCCGGTCCACCTGAGCGGCCAGGTCCGCGCCGAGGGCTTCCGTCCCATCGGCCCGCAGACCCAGATACAGCCGACGCAGACACAACCGCCGCCTGTCGAACAGACCCAGCCCCAGACTCAGCCGCAGACCGAGTCCCAGACGCAGCCCCAGTCCGAGACTCCGCCCCGTCAACCCGCTCCCCAAGACCCCATGCGGGCCTTCGCCGACAGCGTCCTGGACACGCTGCACCACTCCTACCCGTCGCTGTTCGTCCCGCCGCTGGTACTGCGGCACCCGCGCCTTGCCAAGTTCTGGTACGGCGACGGGCGGATGCGGACCGCGCTGCACAACGACCGCCAGGTGCGTGAGGCGTTGAACAGGCCAAGCCTGGCGCAGAGCCTGGACGACCTGACCACCACCGGAGTGCCGGTCACCCTCACCGAGGACGGCAAGGTGCGCCGCGGCCATCACACGCTCATCCTCACGGCTCGCCTCACCGACCGGCAGTTCGAGACCACCATGAACGAGCGCTCGCTGCGCAACGGAGTGGTCGGCTACGAGCTCTCGGGTCAGGGACAGCAGGCGTCGACGACCCTCTCCGGCGGTGTCGAGCTGGGAGTCTCCCCGCGCGACCACGACAAGGTGCCCGGAACCGGATTGCCGCGGCAGGCCGGCAGCGCGTCCCTCGGCGCCCGGTACGCCAAGACGGAACAGAGGGCCACCCGCAGCACGGTCGCGGTCACCCACGACAACCTGATGTTCCAGAACGGCGCCGACCTCTACAGCTACCAGGTGAAGTTGGGCGCCACCTTCGAAGGACATAGCCGACCGCGCGGCTGGGCCCGACTCGCCTCGGTCGGCCTGCTCGGCGCGGGCGTCTTCGTCAGCAAGGTCGAGGCTCGGCCGCTGTTCACCGAGGGCAACGAGACCGTGGGCCGGGTGGAGCTCGCCGTGCCGGCCGCGCACGGCTCCGACCGCCATGCCCCCGCCGATCCGCAGCCCGGCGGGCCCGTACCCACACCACCCGTACCGCAGCCGCTCTCCTCCGTCGAGGCGGACCAACTCCTCGACGGCACCCACCCGCAGCCCCTTGAGAACACACCCGACCGGCAGCTCATCCGGAAACTGCTGAGCTCCCCGCACGTCGTGCTCAGCACCGAGGGCGCACCGCAGCGCCAGCAGCTCATGCAGGACACCGCCGACCTCGCGTCGGGCACCTCCTGGCACGTCAGCGCGCCAGGGGCACCCGTACGCACCGCACTGCGCCGGGCGATGGCGAACCTGGGAGTGGCCGGACAGATCGGCCAGTACCTCGGCCCGTTCGGCTCACGCGTCACCGGTCTGACCGGTGCGGGACCGCTCCAGACCCACTACATGAAGGCCGCGATCCGCGGCGATCTGGACAACGTACGCGTCAAGAGCGACCCGAAGCCGGCCAGCCTCGAGGCCACCATCGGCAACGAGCACCGCGTCAACGGGACCACGAGCACGGTCTCCCACACGACCCTGGGCCTCCAGGGCGCCGACATGCCGCTGAAGCAGGCCCCGGGCCAGGCGGCAGTGGTCGGTTCCTACTCGACCGCCCTCCAGTACGCCTGGGGCAAGGGGCACAGCTTCGCGCAGACCCTCACCCGCGGGCGCAACACCACCCTCAGCTACTCCGGACGGACGTACCTGGTGGTCGCCGACGCCGCCGAGACCGTCGCGGTACGGGATCGCTGGACGGCCGCGATGGGCGCGGTGGGCACCCGCGCCGGAGCCGGGATCAGCTCCGTGGCCGGGCGGGTCTCCGAGCACCTCGCACACGGGCTCGCCCCGCGCCGGGCCGCCGCCGCGGTGCAACGTATCCGCGACGCCGTGATGTTCCACCTGCCGATGCAGGACGTCATCGAGTCCGGACTCGCCCCGGACGGCCTGGGCACCACCACCCCGCACAACCTCGGCGGCGGCTACCGCCTTCCCGCCTTCCTGAGCGGCCGCCGCTTCCCCACCCACCCCAGCGGCCAGCTCGACGCGAGCGACGCGGCGCGGCAGCTGATGGGGGATCTCGAGAAGATCGGAGTGCCCTCGCACGACCGCGAGCAGGTCCTCCAGCGGCTCTCCCCGGACTTCCTCCGCTCCCACCTGCACGAGCTGACGACCGACGGGATGACCCTGCCGGTCCGCTACCGCTCCTGGTCGAGCCCGCTCCGGCTGCCGGTCGGCGGGAGCCGCGGACAGGTCCGGTTCGCGCTGACCCCGGTCACCACCACCGTGGACAGGCTGCGCACCGGTTACGAGCTCGAGGACTACCGCACCATCGCCCGCGACGACGCGGACGGTGTCTCCCAGGACCGTGGCGCCGACGTGACCCTCAGCGGCGGCGAGCGCGCGGCGAGCAGCGGCATCCTCGTCGCCAACCCCTCCCTCCAGGGCACCGCGGCCAAGCAGCGGTCGAGCACCAGGACCGAGACCGCCGGCAGTACCGCGATGCCGAACATCGCCACCACCCAGGCGCACGCCGAGATCGTCACGAGTTACACCCTGACCGTCACCATGACGGACGCGGAAGGCGATCCGCTCACCCCCAGCGCCGTCGACACGCCCGTCGGCAGCCTCAACGAGATCCTCCCCGCGAGCCTGCTCACCCCGGTCGGCGACGGAGCCGACAACGCCCTCACCGAGCAGGACGTGCCGGAACCGGAGCGCGCGGTGCGGATGCTGACGGCCGATCAGGCACGCCCGGACGGCATCGCCGCCTGGCGCACCTCCGCCGCCGGTGACACCACCGGCAGCTCCGACTCCGACGTCCTGACCTTCGACGATCAGATCGGCTCGGGCATCCTCGCCGTGGACATCCGCGGCGCGGCCAACGTGCAGGACGCCCTGACGCTCGCCACCGCCCGCGCGGACGGACTCGGTGACGGCGACCTCGGTCGGCGGCACACCGGCAACAGCCTCGCCGCACACGTACGCATGGCGGGCTTCACCACACTGACCGGTCCCGGCAGCGCCCCCGCACAGGCTCAGCTGGAGGCCACCGCGCAGGGCGGCCTGACCGCGGGGTTCCGCGAGGCGCTCGGCGCGAACGGCTCGCCGCTGCCCACCCAGTCATCGGCCCGCCTCTTGGGCCAGTCCCACACCGCCGACTCCCGGATCTACGCGAAGATGCACCGCGGCGGCGCCCGGCTGCTCGCCGTCGAGAACAAGCCGCGCATGGAGGCCATGCAACGCCGGAAGACCTCCGACGCGTTGGACGCGGGCATCTCCGACAACGTCGAGGGCGCGGTCGGTACCTCGCCGCTCGCGGGCAACAGCAACGCGGGCGTCACCAACCCGGGTGCCACGATTCCGGTCGGCGGGACGAACGACGGCACCACGCTCAAGGGCGCCGCTGACACCACCCTCGGCACGCACATCAAGGTCGTCACCGATCGCAGCATGCTCTTCGCGCTGCCGGTGAGCTGGCTCTCGGTGGCAGAGGTGGACCACCGGTTCACCGACAGCCGCCCGCTGCAAGCGCTCGGCAAGCCCCGGCGCGGGCCGCGCGCCGCTGAGGCCGAGACCACCGCACTCGTCTGGCTGCGCGAGGACATCGCCCGCGACCACGGCCTCCTGGACGACACCACCTTCACCGAAGACATTCGCGGGGCCTGGGACGACCAGGCCAAGGCGGCGGGCGACCTCGCCGCGGCCGAGACGGGCTACTACGACGCCCGCGCGCGGGCGCGGGAGACATGGCTCGACCTGAGCGCGCAGGAGCAGACCGCGCTCGGCGACGACAACACCGGCCCGCCGACCGACCTGCCGCAGGACGTGGTCTGGTCCCCGGCCGTCGTCGCCTGGCAGGCCGCCCGCCAGGACGTCCACCGCTGGGAGCAGCACGCCGACGCCGCCGCCCGGGACCACCACCGGCTGCACCTCGCCGCCTCCCGTCTCACCTCCCACCATCAGAGCCCCGTCTCGGTCCCGGCGCCGGACGCGACGGAGAAGTACACCGAGCCGGAATGGCGCTCCGAGGCGCCCAAGCCGTACGTCGTCACCGCGGCGACCGACTCCACCCCGCGCACCATCACATCGCCGGACGGCACCACGGTGCGCGAGGTGCACGACGTGCCGCACGACGGCGCGTCGTTCTTCCACTCGCTGCTCGCCGCCGCCGAGGTCCGGGACCGCCTGTCCTATCTGCTCGGCACCGACCTCGCCAAGCAGTTCGCGAACGCGCCCGGCGACCCGTCGCTCACCGCGGATGCCGTCGGCGCCGCCCGCCGCCGCCTCGCCTCGGCGCTGGGCCAGGACGACAACGAGGACCTGCTCGACGCCCTCGCACTGGACGTCGCGGACACCTTCACGCCGGATGAACTCAACGATGCGGGAGTGAAGTTCACCCCGCCCCAGCAGGCCGAGTACGACGCCTTCGGCCGACTCCCGCAGAACTTCTGGCCGACTCCCACGCAGCGAGTGAAGCTCGCCACCGCCGCCTTGTCCCGCCCGTTCGCGAGCGAGCCATCGCAGAACGACCCGAAGCAGCCGAGCGACACGAAGCGCCCGGACGGCGAACCGGCCCCGCCGGAGCGCCGCCCGGGTGACAACGGGGGCGCCGATCTGCTGCCCGCCCTCGCCGCCCGCGTTCTGGGCACCCCGCTCACCGTGGTCACCGGAGAGGGCCGCGCGCAGCTCTTCCTGCCGAACGGCGCCGACCCGGCCGCCATCGACGCGGCCGCCGACCCGGTCCTCTTCGCCGCCGACGGCTTCTTCTCCGCCGCGCTCCCGTCCGGCACCCCGACCCTGATCATCACCGCCCCGCCGACCGACACCGGATCCGGTACGGACAAGGGGACATCGAGCACCGACACCACGCGCTCCGCACCGGAGCAGCAGCCCACGAAACCGCCCGCGCACCGCAGCCACACCACCCTGCCCTGGCATTCGCCCGCCGACAGCAGCGGCCCGCGCTACCGCCTCGACCGCGACGGCGTCCTCACCGCACCCGACGGCGCCACCTACACCCAGGGCACCCCCACCGGCCGCGGCAACGGCTTCTTCGGCGCGCTCTCCTCCGCCCTGCGCCAGGCCGCGGTACAGCCCGGGCCGGACCGCCGCGAGGCGGCACGGCTGCGCACCCGCGCCGGGGTGCCGGCCACGCAACTGATGCGGATGAACGGCCTTCCGGGCGACGACCCGGCAGCGCGCGACTCGCTCTTCACGCCTCCGCCCCTCCGGTTCAGCGGCCCGAACGCGCCCGCGCCGAACCAGGACGAGCTCGACGGCCACCTGCGCCGCTATCTGGCTGAGGCCCCGTGGGGTCCCGATGCGGACCGCGCCGTGTCCAAGTGGGCCGCCGCGGCGACCGGTACCACCGTCACCCTGGTCGACGAGAACGGCACCGCCCACACCTATCCCGGCCCGTCCACCGACAGCCCCCACATCCGACTGCGCCGCCGGGGCGGCGACTTCGTACCCCTGAGCCTCCACACCCCGGCCCCGGCACCGAAGGTGACCGAGGACCCGGCTACCGTTCCGCTGCCCCCGTCACCCACGGGCAGCGACCTCCCGGGCCTCCTGGAGGAGGAGGCGTACGAGCTGAGCACGCTGTCCGGCAATGATGCGGGCGCGGACGCCCCCACGAATGCGGACACGGCACCCGCCGCACCGGAGCCGGTCGTTCGTCCCTTCAAGCTGGGGAGCTATGAGTTCACCAACCTGAACCAGACGGAGAACTACCTCAACAAGGCCGTCCGGATTGTGGAGTTGCTGGACGAGCACGGCACGATCAAGAGCTATGTCGGTGGTCGTCCGGTTCGGATCACCTTGCACGTGCGGACGACGGAGACTCCGGCGGATGTGATCGACCGTGGTGATGCCGGTGTGGACATCGCGTTGGCGAGTTACTACTTCGAGAAGTACGACACCGGTTACATCATGGGGATGCTCGCCCACGAGATCGGCCTGCATCCCCTCGCGGCCCGCGACGCGAGGATCCCTCAGGACGAGAGGGAGTTCCGGGACACACCCTTGATGGTGCCGGGTCTCGAGACGTTGAAGACGCCGCGTTTGATGAACACCGAGGGGGCGGGTCAGGCCGACCACATCATGGCCGCCTTCCCCCACACGATCCGGCACGGCATTTACCGGGGCATTGTGGTGGAGATGGCCGGGGTGATGGCGCAGCATGCGCGGGTCGGCGTGGCAGGTGCCAAGTCCAAGGACGTCACCGACCTGATCGACACCTACTTGATGGATCTGGCCACGATCGCGGTCACCAATGACCATCGGGCGAAGGCGATCAAGGACCCCGCCTATACGGCGAGGGCCTATAACGCGTACAAGTTGCAGTTCGCCGCGCAGTTGGCGCAGGACAGTCCGGTACGGGGTCTGCTGCCGGGTGACAAGAGTTGGTACAACGTCACGGGTAGTTTCTTCGGTCTGGGCGGCAGCGTCGCGTTCAACAACCAGGGCGACAGCATCCAACGGCCTGCTGCTTTGACGCAGACCAGTAGCGACACCGGCGAGGCACGCCCCCGGCTGCCGCAGGGCAGCACCGACACCGCGCCGACCGTCGCGACGCCGGCGCGTGGCCCGCGTGACAGTCGGCCCCGGTTCGTGGTGCGTTCCGGGTTCGACGCGCGGCGGTTCTCGTATCAGGGCACGCCGGTCACCGAGCTGACAGTCCGCGTGGCGCTGCGCGACACGGAGGGCAACGCTGCCCACGTGTTCGACCAGCTGAGTTCGGGTGTCGAGGAGATCCTGAACGTGCCCGGCTACCGTCTCCTCAACGGTGACCTGCTGCGTGTGACCGTCGAGCACGTCGACCCCGCCGATGCCCCGCACCTGACCGTGGATCTGGCGGGCCGGGACCAGGCGATGGACCAGACGACCTGGTGGGCGGATGCCGCTCCGGTGCAGTTGGTGCACGAGCTCACTCACCAGCTGGGCCTGCGGGACGAGTACCGGGATGCCGATTCGCCGCACCGCGCGCACATTCTCGGCAGCCTCCTGGGTGATCTCAACGAGGCTCCCGAAGACCCGTCCCTTGCCCCCGGCGGCCTGCGTGACCGGCACTTGGCGCTGCTCGGCGCGCTCATCGGCGACGTGACCCCGGCGCCGCAGCAGAGCGACGACCTGACGGACCTGGCAGACCAGAGCTGGGAGGCGGCCCGAAACGCCGCCACCGCGGAAACCCGCGAGGCGATCTGGGTCGACCCGGTCTCCCTGCCCCGGCCTGCCGACGGCACGGCGACCACCGAGGTTCCGGCGCACGCTCCGCCCGCCTCGGACACGGCGTCCGCCGTACCGAACCCGGCGCTGGGTTCCTTCAAGTTGGGGAACTACGAGTTCACCAACTTGAACCAGACGGAGAGGTACCTGGAGAAGGCGGTCCGGATCGTCGAGTTGCTCGACGAGCACAGCACGATCAAGGACTACGTCGGCGACCGCCCGGTGCGGATCACCCTGCATGTGCGCACGACCGAGACTCCCGCCGATGTGATCGACCGCGGCGACGACGGCGTCGACATCGCTTTGGCGAGCTATTACTTCGAGAAGTACGACATCGGTTACGTCATGGGGATGCTCGCCCACGAGATCGGTCTGCACCCTCTCGCCACCCGCAACACGAAGATCCCTGAAGAGGAGGACCTGTACCAGGGGATGCCCCTGATGGTGCCTGGCCTTGAGACGCTGAAGACGCCTCGTTTCATGAACACAGAAGGGGCGGGGCAGGCGGACCACGTCATGGCTGCTTTCCCTCACACGATCCGGCACGGGATCTACCGCGACATCGTCCTGGAGATGGCCGAGGTGTTCGCGCGGCATGCGCGGGTCGGGGTGATGGGTGCCAAGTCCCAGGACGTCACCGATCTGATCGACACCTATCTGATGGACCTGGCCTCCATCGCGGTCACCAACGACCACCGGGCGCGAGCGATCAAGGACCCCGCCTACACGGCAAGGGTCTACAACGCCTACAAGGCCCAGCTGGCCGAGCACCTCGCGCAGGACAGCCCCGTGCGTGCCCTGCTGCCCGCCGACAAGGGAAGGTTCGGCGTCCTCGGGGACTTCGCCGCACTCGCCACCAGCGTGGGAACCAACAACCGCGGTGACAGCATCCGGCAGCCCGTCACTGTCACTCCGGATCAGACCAGAGACGCCACCGGGGGCAACACCGGCGAGGCACGCCCCAGACTGCCCCAGACCAACACCGACGGCACGGCGCCCGCCGCACCGGAGCCGGTGCTCCGTCCCTTCAAGCTGGGGAACTACGAGTTCACCAACGTGAAGCAGACGGAGAGGTACCTCGACAAGGCGGTCCGGATCATCGAGCTGCTCGACGAGCACGGCACCATCAAGAACTACGTCGGCGACCGCACTGTCCGGATCACCCTGCACCGGCGCACGACCGAGACTCCGGCCGATGTGAAGGACCACGGCGCCAATGGCGTCGACATCAATCTCGCGAGCTACTACTTCGAGAAGTACGACACCGGCTACATCATGGGCATGCTCGCCCACGAGATCGGCCTGCACCCTCTCGCCGCCCGCAACACGGACATTCCAGAGCAGGAGCAGGCGTACCGGGGTAAGCCCGTGCCGGTACCGGGACTGACCGACCTGGACCCGCCGCGCACCATGAACACCGAGGGGGCGGGCCAGGCCGACCACATCATGGCCGCCCACCCTCGCACCATCCGGCACGGCATCTACCGCGACATCGTCATCGACATGGCCAAGGTGCTCGCTCGGCGCGCGCGGGTCGGCGTAGCGGGCGCCAAGTCCAGGGACGTCACCGACCTCTTCGACACCTACCTGATGGACCTGGCCTCCATCGCGATCACCAGCGACTACCGGAGGAACGCGGCCAAGGAGCCCAAGAACACGGCACTGGTCTACAACGCCTACAAGGAGATGCTCTACGCCCAGCTGGCGGACAACACTCCTCTGCGGGACCTCCTGCCGTCGGACAAGGGCTGGTTCGGCATCGCACGGTCCTTCACCCAACTCGGCACCAACATCGCGACCTTCAACAGCGGTGACAGCATCCAACAGCCCGTCGCTCCGGACCGGAGCGGAGGCACCACCGGCGAGGCACGTCCCAGACTGCCCGAGGCCGACACTGGCACCGTGCCGCAGACCGTGCACTCCACCACTTCACCGGCGCGCGGCCCGCGTGACAGCCGACCCCGGTTTGTGGTGCGTTCCGGGTTCGACGCGCGGCGGTTCTCGTACGAGGGCACGCCGGTCACCGACCTCACGGTTCGTGTCGCGTTGCGCGGCACGGACGGCGACGCCACCCGTGTGTTCGACCAACTGAGTTCGGGGGTGGAGGAGTTCCTGAATTCTCCGGACCACCGTCTGCTCAACGGTGACAGGCTGCACGTGACCGTCGAGCACGTGGACCCCGCCGACGCACCCCACTTGACCGTGGATCTGGCGGGCCGGGACCAGGGGATGGATCAGACGACCTGGTGGGCGGATGCCGCTCCGGTGCAGTTGGTGCATGAACTCACCCATCAGCTCGGCTTGCGCGACGAGTACCGGGATGCCGATTCGCCGCACCGCGCCCACATCCTGGGCAGTCTGCTCGGCGACCTCAACGAGGCTCCCGAGGACTCGTCCCTCGCCCCCGGCGGCCTGCGCGACCGGCACTTGGCCCTGCTCGGAGCGCTCATCGGCGAGGTGACCCCGGCGCCGCAGCAGAGCGACGACCTGACCGGCCCGGCCGACCAGAGCTGGGCGTCGGCTCGAAACGCCGCCGTTGCGGAGACCCGCGAGGCCATCTGGGTCGACCCGGTCTCCCTGCCCCGGCCTGCCGAGGGCACGGCGACCACCGAGGTTCCGGCGCACGCTCCGCCGGACTCGGACACGACGCCCGCCGCACCGGTCTTGGCGCAGGATTCCTTCAAGCTGGGGAACTACGAGTTCACCAACCTGAACCAGACGGAGAGGTACCTGGACAAGGCGGTCCGGATCGTCGAGTTGCTCGACGAGCACGGCACCATCAAGGACTACGTCGGCGACCGCCAGGTGCGGATCACCCTGCACATACGGACGACGGAGACCCCGGCCGATGTGATCGACCGCGGGGACGACGGCGTCGAGATCGCTCTGGCGAGTTACTACTTCGAGAAATACGACATCGGTTACGTCATGGGGATGCTGGCCCATGAGATCGGGTTGCACCCCCTCGCCACACAGAACGCGAAGATTCCCGAGGAGGAGGAGCTGTACCAGGGGATGCCTCTTCTGGTGCCGGGTCTTGAGACGCTGAAGACGCCGCGTTTCATGAACACTGAGGGGGCGGGTCAGGCCGACCACATCATGGCCGCCTTCCCTCACACGATCCGGCACGGGATCTACCGCGACATCGTCGTGGAAATGGCCGAGGTGCTGGCGCGGCGCGCGCGGGTCGGGGTGATGGGTGCCAAGTCCAAGGATGTCACCGATCTGATCGACACCTATCTGATGGACCTGGCCTCCATCGCGGTCACCAATGACCACCGGGCAAGGGCGATCATGGACCCGTCCTATACGGCGAGGGTCTACAACGCCTACAAGGCGCAGCTGGCTGACCGCCTTGCTCCGGAGAGCCCCCTGCGTGCTCTATTGCCTGCGGACAAGGGAAGGTTCGGCGTCCTTGGGGACTTCGCCGCACTGGCCACCAGCGTCGGAACCAACAACCGTGGCGACAGCATCCGGCAACCAGTCACTGTCACTCCGGACCAGACTGGCGACGACACGATCACCGGAGACACCACCGACACCAATACAGGCGAGGCCCGTCCCCGGCTGCCCCAGGCCGACACCGGCGACACGGCGCCCGCCGAGTCGGAGCCGGTGCTCCGTCCCTTCAAGCTGGGGAACTTCGAGTTCACCAACCTGAATCAGACGGAGGAGTATCTGGACAAGGCGGTCCGGATCATCGAGCTGCTGGACGAGCACAGCACCATCAAGGATTACGTCGGTGACCGTCAGGTGCGGATCACCCTGCACGTGCGCACGACCGAAACCCCGGCTGACGTACGCGACCTGGGCGACGACGGCGTCCAGATCAACCTCGCCAGCTACTACTTCGAGAAGTACGACACCGGCTACATCATGGGCATGCTGGCTCATGAGATCGGTCTGCACCCCCTCGCCTCCCGCAACGAGGACATTTCGGAGCAGGAGGAGGCGTACCAAGGTATGCCCTTGCCGGTGCCGGGGCTGACCGACCTGAAGACGCCCCGCATGATGAACACCGATTCGGCGATGCAGGCCCACCACATCATGGCGGCCTATCCCCGCACGATCCGGCACCGCATCTACCGCGACATCGTCATCGACATGGCGAAGGTGCTCGCGCGGCGTGCTCGGGTGGGCGTGCCGGGCGCCAAGTCCCAGGACGTCACCGACCTCTTCGACACCTACCTGATGGACCTCGCGTCCATCGCGGTAACCAGCGACTACCGGATGAACGCGGTCAAGGAGCCCAACTACACGGCGAGGGTCTACAACGCCTACAAGGCGCAGCTGGCTGAGCAGTTGGCGGAGAACCCTGCTCTTCGAGATCTCCTGCCGACGAACAAGAGCCTGTTCGGCGTCGCTCGGTCCTTCACCCAACTCGCCACCAGCATCGCTACCTACAATCGCGGCGACAGCATCCAGCAGCCTGTCATTACGGACCAGTCCGGTGGCAATACTGGTGACGCGCGCCCCAGGTTGCCCGAGCCCGGAACCGACCCCGCGCCGCAGACAGAGTCGTCCGTCACCTCACCGGTGCGCGGTGGTCCGCGTGACAGTCGTCCTCGGTTCGTGGTGCGTTCCGGGTTCGACGCGCGGCGTTTCTCGTATCAGGGTGAGCCGGTCACGGAGCTGACCGTCCGGGTTGCGCTGCGGGGTACGAATGACGAGGCCGCCCACGTTTTCGACCAGCTCAGTGCGGGTGTGGGCGAGTTCTTGAACGGCCCGGACTACCGGCTGCTGAACGGCGACCGGCTGCATGTGACCGTCGAGCATGTCGACCCCGCCGATGCCCCGCACCTGACCGTGGATTTGGCGGGTAGGGACCGGGCAATGGATCAGACCACCTGGTGGGCCGACGCGGCCCCGGTGCAGTTGGTGCACGAACTCACCCATCAACTCGGCCTGCGCGACGAGTACCGGGATACGGATTCACCGCACCGCCCGCACGTCCTGGGCAGTCTGCTCGGTGACCTGAACGAGGCTCCGGAAGATGCGTCTCTCGCCCCCGCCGGCCTGCGGGATCGGCACTTGGCTCTGCTGGGTGCGCTCATCGGCGAGGTGACACCGGCGCCGCAGCAGACCGGTGATCAGGCCGACCTGGCCGATCAGAGTTGGGCTGCGGCCCGTAACGCCGCTGTTGCGGAGACCCGCGAGGCCATCTGGGTCGACCCGGTCTCGCTGCCCCGGCCTGCCGATGGCGCGTCAGTCCACGAAGTTCCGGCTCATGCTCCGCAGGGCGCGGACGCGGACACGGCACCTGCTCCGACTCCGGCGATGGGCTCCTTCAAGCTGGGGAACTACGAGTTCACCAACCTGAACCAGACGGAGAGGTACCTCAACAAGGCCGTCCGGATTGTGGAGTTGCTGGACGAGCACGGCACGATCAAGAGCTATGTCGGTGGTCGTCCGGTTCGGATCACCTTGCACGTGCGGACGACGGAGACCCCGGCTGATGTGATCGACCGTGGTGATGCCGGTGTGGACATCGCTTTGGCGAGTTACTACTTCGAGAAGTACGACACCGGTTACATCATGGGGATGTTGGCTCATGAGATCGGTCTGCACCCCCTCGCCACACAGAACGCGAAGATTCCCGAGGAGGAGGAGCTGTACCAGGGGATGCCTCTTCTGGTGCCGGGGTTGGAGACGCTGAAGACGCCGCGTTTCATGAACACCGAGGGGGCGGGGCAGGCCGACCACATCATGGCCGCCTTCCCTCACACGATCCGGCACGGGATCTACCGCGACATCGTCGTGGAAATGGCCGAGGTGCTGGCGCGGCGCGCGCGTGTCCGGGTGATGGGTGCCAAGTCCAAGGACGTCACCGATCTGATCGACACCTATCTGATGGACCTGGCCTCGATCGCGGTCACCAACGACCACCGGGCAAGGGCGATCATGGACCCGTCCTATACGGCAAGGGTCTACAACGCCTACAAGGCGCAGTTGGCTGAGCAGCTCGCTCCGAACAGCGCCGTGCGCGCCCTGCTGCCCGCGGACAAGGGGAGACTCGGCGTCCTTGGGGACTTCGCCGCACTGGCCACCAGTGTCGGTACCAACAATCGCGGCGACAGCATCCGGCAACCCATCACTGTCACTCCGGACCTGACCGGCGACACCACCAACGACGGCAACACCGGCGAGGCCCGTCCCCGACTGCCCCAGGCCAACACCGAGGACACAGCGCCCGCCGCGTCGGAGCCGGTGCTCCGTCCCTTCAAGCTGGGGAACTTCGAGTTCACCAACCTGAATCAGACGGAGGAGTATCTGGACAAGGCGGTCCGGATCATCGAGTTGTTGGACGAGCACGGGACGATCAGGAGTTATGTCGGTGACCGCCCGGTGCGGATCACTCTGCATGTGCGGAAGATGGAGACTCCGGCTGATGTGATCGACCGTGGTGATGCCGGTGTGGACATCGCTTTGGCGAGTTATTACTTCGAGAAGTACGACACCGGTTACATCATGGGGATGTTGGCTCATGAGATCGGTCTGCATCCTCTGGCCGCTCGTGATGCGAGGATCTTTGAGGAGGAGGATCTGTTCCGGGGGATGCCGTTGCAGGTGCCGGGTCTTGAGACGCTGAAGACGCCGCGTTTCATGAACACTGTGGGGGCGGGGCAGGCGGACCACATCATGGCTGCCCTTCCGCAGTCGATCCGGCACGGTATCTACCGCGGCATCGTCGTGGAGATGGCGGAGGTGCTGGCGCGGCACGTACGGGTGGGTGTGTTGGGTGCCAAGTCCAAGGACGTCACCGACCTGGTCGACACCTATCTGATGGACCTGGCCACGATCGCGGTCACCAACGATCACCGGGCGAGGGCGATCAAGGACACCGCTTACACGGCGAGGGCCTATAACGCGTACAAGGTGCAGTTCGCCGAGCAGTTGGCGCCGGACAGTCCCGTGCGGGATCTGCTGCCGGGTGACAAGAGTTGGTACAACGTCACGGGTAGTTTCTTCGGTCTGGGCAGCAGCGTCGCGTTCAACAACCAGGGCGACAGCATCCAGACGGCTGACCCGGCGCCCACCAGTAGCGACACCGGCGAGACCCGTCCCCGGCTTCCGCAGGGCAGCACCGACACCACGTCACAGACCCAGCCACGGAGGCCGCGTGACAGTCGGCCCCGGTTCGTGGTGCGTTCCGGGTTCGACGCGCGGCGATTCACGTACGACGGCGATCCGGTCACCGAACTCACCGTCCGCATCGCGATGCGCGGCACGGACGGGCAGGCCGCGCATGCTCTCGAGCAACTCGGTGCGGGTGTCGCCGAGTTCCTGAACGCGCCCGGCTACCGCCTGCCCAACGGTGACCTGCTGCACGTCACCGTCGAGCACGTCGACCCCGCCGATGCCCCCCACTTGACCGTGGACCTGGTGGGCAGGGACCGTGCGATGGATCAGAACACGTGGTGGGCGGACGCTGATCCGGTACAGATGGTGCATGAGCTGACTCATCAGCTTGGTCTGCGGGATGAGTACCGTGACGCTGATTCCCCGCACCGCCCCCACATCCAGGGCAGTTTGCTGGGTGACCTTTATGCGGCCCCGGAGGATTCCTCGCTCGCTGCGGCCGGTCTTCGTGGCCGTCATCTGGCCTTGATGGGCGCCCTGATCGGGGACGTGCCGCCGCCGCAGCAGCCGAGCCCGCAGGACAGCGAGCAGGACAGCGAGCAGAGCTGGGATGCGGTTCGCACGGGCGCTGCCCCGGTACTGCGTGAGTCGGTCTGGGTGGACCCGGTCTCCCTGCCCATGTCGGCCGACGGCGACACGGCGCGTACCGAGGCCCCGGCCCGCATGCCGCAGGAGCCCAGCACGCAGGACCCGAGCCCCGCACCCGATGAAGCAACGGGGAACATCGAGTTCACCAACCTGAAGCACACGAACGAGACGTACCGTGACAAGGCAGCCCGCATCATCGATCTGCTGCACAGGCACGAGACGATCCGGGACTATGTCGGTGACCGCCAGGTCCGGATCACCCTGCACGTGCGTACGACGGAGACGCCGGCCGATGTGCAGGACCACGGCGACGCAGGTGTCGACATCAACTTGGCGAGCTACTACTTCGAGAAGTACGACGTCGGTTACATCATGGGCATGCTGGCCCATGAGATCGGCCTGCATCCCCTCGCCTCACGGAACACGAGCATTCCTGACGAGGAGTCGATGTTCGAAGCGGTCCCGCTGGCCGTTCCCGGCCTGGATGACCTGAAGACGCCGCGCACCATGAACACCGATGGCGCGGGTCAGGCCGACCACATCATGGCCGCCTTCCCCAGCAGCACGAGGCACCGTATTCATCGCGACATCGTTCTGGGCATGGCGCGTCTCCTTGAGGAGGACGCACAGGCGAGCAGGAAGGGGGCCAAGACCAAGGACGTCACCGACCTGATCGACTGCTACCTCATGGACCTCGCCTCCATCGCCCTCACCAACGACCACAGGACCAACGCGGCAAAGGAGCCCACTTACACGGCGAGGGTCTACAACGCGTACAAGGAGATGTTCAGCGCCCAGCTGACGCAGGACCCTGCTCTCCAGGCCCTCCTGCCGTCGGGCAAGAGCATGTTCGGTGTGATCAACGACTTCCGGCGCCTCGGCACCTACGTCATGATCGGCAACAGCGGCGACAGCATCCAGAGCCCGAGCTCTTGACCGACGTGGCCGCAGCCACTAGGTTGCGGTGGCCAACGATCTGTAACTACCGAAGGAGGCGACCCCGCGGATGAACACCAGCTCTGATCTCGGTCGCCTCGCCCAGCGCACCGTCTGGGTGCCGGGTCGTATCGCGCACGGCTGCTGAGTACGCCGTTCTGATGTGCCTGTCTGTGGCACATTCCGGGGCGCATTCCGGATTTACCTTCACCATCTTCTGGCACGTAACTCTCGCGTGCCCTTTTGCGCCCACTCCTCTTCCGTGGCGCCTCTGAACACAGAAAGCTGCCTGAAATTGGCGAACATGATGAAGCGACCGATCGCGTACCGAAACGAAGGCCTGACATGGTAGCGGCGCGGATCACGGTCAATGGAAAAGAAGCACCGATCTCACCGGCCGCTACCCACACCACGGCACTGGATTTCCTGCGCGAGCGCGGCCTCACCGGCACCAAAGAAGGCTGCGCCGAGGGTGAATGCGGCGCCTGTTCGGTCCTGGTGGCCCGTCCCGGAGTGAACAAGCCCACCGACTGGGTGGCCGTCAACGCCTGCCTGGTCCCTGCCGCGGCCCTCGACGGCCAGGAAATCATCACCTCCGAAGGCCTCGCCTCCGCCGGTGAAGCGGGAACGCCGCCCACGCTCCACCCGGTGCAGCAGGAGATGGCCGTCCGCGGCGGCTCCCAATGCGGATACTGCACACCGGGATTCATCTGCAGCATGGCCGCCGAGTACTACCGACCTGACCGCTGCGCGCACGCGGACTCACACGCGGACTCAGGCGAAAACACGGACGCGGCCAACAGCACCGACTCGTCCAACAGCACCGACTCGGCCGAAAGCACCGACGCCGAGCACGGTCCGAACGGGTTCGATCTGCACGCGCTGAGTGGCAACCTCTGCCGCTGCACCGGTTACCGCCCGATCCGCGATGCCGCGTTCGCCGTCGGAACACCCACCGACGAGGACCTCCTGGCGCGGCGTCGCGAGCAAGCCGCGCCCGCACCGGTCGCCACCCAATACACCCAGGACGGCAGGGAGTTCCTGCGCCCGAGCACCCTGGCGGAAGTGCTGCGGTTGCTGCGTGACCGGCCCGACGCCGTGGTGGTCGCCGGAAGCACCGACTGGGGCGTGGAGGTGAATATCCGGTCCCGGCGCGAGAATTGCGTGGTCGCCGTCGACCGTCTGCCCGAACTGAGGGAACTGCGGGTCGAATCCGACCACATCGAGATCGGGGCGGCGCAGACGCTCACGGAGATCGAACGCCGCCTCGACGGCCGCATCCCGCTGTTGGCGGACCTTTTCCCGCAGTTCGCGTCGCGGCTCATCCGCAACAGTGCGACCCTCGGCGGCAATCTGGGTACCGGCTCCCCGATCGGTGACAGCCCGCCGGTACTGCTCGCCCTTGAGGCGTCGGTGGTGCTCGCCGGCGACGACGGTGAGCGCGAGATCCCCCTGTCCGACTACTTCACCGGCTACCGGCAGAGCGTGCGCCGTCCCGGCGAGCTGATCCGCGCCGTGCGCATCCCGATGCCGCTGTCGCCGGTCGTCGCCTTCCACAAGATCGCCAAGCGGCGCTTCGACGACATCTCCAGTGTCGCGGTCGCTTTCGCGCTCGACATCGAGGACGGGATCGTCCGCAAGGCACGCATCGGCCTGGGCGGCGTGGCTGCCACCCCGGTCCGCGCGCTCGCCGTCGAGGCGGCCCTTGAGGGCGAGCCGTGGACGGCGCCGACCGTCGAGGCCGCGGCCCAGTTGCTGCGGGCCCAGGGCACGCCCATGAACGACCACCGCGCAAGCGCCGACTACCGCTCCGCGATGCTCGGCCAGAGCCTGCTGAAGCTGTACGCCCAAACCACCGAGGCGGTGTCGTCATGAGCGAGTTGTCCGAGCGCCCCGAAAAGTCTGTCGTCGGTGTCTCCGTGCCGCACGAGAGCGCTGCCCTGCACGTGACAGGCGCCGCTCTCTACACCGACGACCTGATCCATCGCACCAAGGACGTGCTGCACGCCTACCCGGTCCAGGCCACGAAGGCCCATGGCAGGATCACCGCGCTGCGCACCGAGCGCGCGCTCGCCGTGCCGGGTGTGGTCCGCGTGCTGACCGTCGCCGATGTGCCCGGCGTCAACGACGCCGGGATGAAGCACGACGAACCGCTGTTCCCCGACACCGTCATGTTCTACGGCCACGCGGTCGCCTGGGTGCTCGGCGAGACCCTGGAGGCGGCCAGGCTCGGTGCCGCCGCCGTCGAGGTGGAACTCGACGAACTGCCCTCCGTGGTAACGCTGCAGGACGCGATCGCGGGCGACAGTTTCCACGGCGCCCGGCCCATGATGCTGACCGGCGACGCGGAGGCCGGCTTCGCGGACTCCGCGCAGGTGTTCACCGGCGAGTTCCAGTTCTCCGATCAGGAACACTTCTATCTGGAGACACACGCGGCGCTGGCCCTCATCGACGAGGCCGAGCAGGTCTTCGTCCAGAGCAGCACTCAGCATCCCTCGGAGACCCAGGAAATCGTCGCGCACGTTCTCGGCCTGCACAGCCACGAGGTGACCGTGCAGTGTCTGCGGATGGGGGGCGGTTTCGGCGGCAAGGAGATGCAGCCCCACGGGTTCGCGGCCATCGCCGCGCTCGGCGCCAAGCTGACCGGCAGGCCGGTTCGGGTACGGCTCAACCGGACGCAGGATCTGACCATGTCCGGCAAGCGCCACGGGTTCCACGCCCAGTGGAAGATCGGCTTCGATGCCGACGGTCGCATCCGGGCCCTGGACGCCACCTTGACCGCGGACGGTGGATGGAGCCTGGACCTGTCCGAGCCGGTGGTGGCTCGCGCGCTGTGCCACATCGACAACACCTACTGGATTCCCAACGCGCGCGTCGCCGGTCGCATCGCGAAGACCAACAAGGCGTCCAACACCGCCTTCCGCGGCTTCGGCGGGCCCCAGGGCATGCTGGTGATCGAGGACATCATGGGCCGGTGCGCGCCGCTGCTCGGCCTGGATCCGATGGAGTTGCGGGAGCGCAATTTCTACCGGCAGGGCCAGGTGACGCCATACGGACAGCTCGTCGCTCAGCCCGAACGGATCTCCGCCGTCTGGCAGCAGGTCAAGGAGAACGGCGGACTCGCCGATCGCAAGCGCGAGATCGCGGCCTTCAACGCCGCGCATCCCCACACCAAGCGGGCACTCGCGATCACCGGCGTGAAGTTCGGCATCTCGTTCAACCTCACCGCCTTCAATCAGGGCGGCGCATTGGTGCTGATCTACAAGGACGGCTCGGTCCTGATCAACCACGGCGGCACCGAGATGGGCCAGGGCCTGCACACCAAGATGCTGCAAGTGGCCGCGACCACGCTGGGTATCCCGCTGCACAAGGTGCGCCTCGCCCCCACGCGTACCGACAAGGTCCCCAACACCTCTGCGACCGCGGCGAGTTCCGGAGCCGACCTCAACGGTGCGGCGGTGAAGAACGCCTGCCAACAGTTGCGCGAGCGGCTGCTGCAGGTGGCCGCCACCCAGTTGGGTTCGAGTCCCGCCGATGTGCGCATCGTCGACGGCGTCGCCCGCACCCTCGGCAGCGACAAGGAGCTGGCCTGGGACGACCTGGTGCGCACCGCGTACTTCCAGCGGGTTCAGCTGTCGGCGGCCGGTTTCTACCGGACCGAGGGTCTGCACTGGGACGCGAAGTCGTTCAGCGGCACGCCGTTCAAGTACTTCGCCATCGGCGCCGCCGCTGCCGAGGTCGAGGTGGACGGCTTCACCGGCGCGTACCGCATCCGGCGGGTGGACATCGTGCACGACGTCGGCGACAGCCTGTCCCCGATGATCGACATCGGTCAGGTCGAGGGCGGGTTCGTGCAGGGCGCGGGGTGGCTGACACTCGAGGACATGCGCTGGGACACCGGCGACGGGCCGAACCGCGGCCGTCTCCTCACTCAGGCCGCGAGCACCTACAAGCTCCCCAGCTTTTCGGAGATGCCCGAGGAGTTCAACGTAACGCTTCTTGAAAATGCCACGGAAGAAGGTGCGGTGTACGGGTCCAAGGCAGTGGGTGAGCCTCCGCTGATGCTGGCGTTCTCGGTGCGGGAAGCCCTTCGGCAGGCCGCTGCCGCGTTCGGGCCGAGCGGGGTCAGCGTCGAGTTGGCCTCGCCCGCGACGCCGGAGGCGGTGTACTGGGCGATCGAGGCGGCTCGCCGGGACGAGGTGTCCCGGACCGGGTTCGCCGAGTTCGCCGGGCTGGCCGATGGCGGCTCTGCAGTCGGCGGCCACCCCGCCGGCGGTCAGATCCGTTCCGATGCGGCAACGCTGAGCGGTGCCTGACATGACGTGGGTCGCCGCGGTCGCACGGTTGCGAGCACGCCGGGAGTCCGGTGTCCTTGTGACCGTCGCGACCGTGCGCGGACACGCCCCGCGCGACGCCGGTGCGAAACTCGTGGTGGGGGAGAGCGAGACATGGGGCTCGATCGGCGGAGGAAATGTCGAGGCCGTCGCGATCGATCGGGCCCGGGAGATGATGGCCGCCGCCAAACCGGAGCCGGAGCTGATGGACTTCGCTCTGAACGAGAAGGTGACCAACCAGCACGGCGTGCAGTGCTGCGGCGGTACGGTCTCGGTGCTGCTCGAACCGCTGTCGGTGGTACGGGCGGTGGCGATCTTCGGCGTCGGGCACGTCGGCCTTGAGCTGGCGCGCATCCTGGCACGTCAGGACCTCGATCTCCATCTGATCGACACGCGCTCCGACATCCTCGCCGAGGAGCGGCTCGGCGTCCTTGCGGACGCGGTGGGGCAGGTGCACGTGCATCACACGCTGCTGTTGCCCGAGGAGGTCCTCGCGGAGCTGCCGCGCGGCACCCACGTCCTGATCATGACCCATGATCACGCCGAGGACGCGGCTCTGTGCGACGCCGCTCTGCGCACCACGCATCTCGGCTCCATCGGCCTCATCGGGTCGGCGGCCAAGTGGGTGCGGTTCCGCAAACGCCTCACCACCGAGGGCGGTCACGACGAGGCCACCATCGATCGGATCAAGACGCCGATCGGCCTCGCGGACATCACCGGCAAGGAACCCGCGACCATCGCGGTGAGCGTCGCCGCCGACCTGCTGCGCACGTTCGAAGCCGGCGGGAACTGACCCTACGACCGGGTCGACACCGATCGGCAACGGATCGAAGGGGCCCCGCATCGATGCGCGGCCCCGTCGATCCGTTGCCGCCCGGTGTCAGTCGATGTCCCAGGCCATGCGGAAGCCGAGGTTGCCCGCGGAACTGTCGACGGTGTTCGCGGTGCGGGCGGCGACGCGATACCGGTTGCAGTACGAGTCGTGGCAGAGGTAGGAACCGCCTCGCATCGCGCGACGGTCGGCATCGCCGTCCTGCCAGGGGTCGGCGGACCACTCCCAGACATTTCCCGCGACGTTGTAGAGGCCGAACCCGTTGGGGGCGAACGCGTGCACGGGAGCGGTGCCCGCGAAGCCATCAGATTCGGTGTTGCGGAACGGGAAGGTGCCCTGCCAGATGTTGCAGCGGTGCTCCCCACCCGGCGTGAGTTCGTCGCCCCAGGGGTAGCGGGCCTGGTCGAGGCCCCCGCGTGCGGCGTACTCCCACTCCGGTTCGGTGGGCAACCGTCCTCCGGCCCACCGGCCGAAGGCGGTCGCGTCTCGCCACGTCACGTGGATCACGGGATGGTCCCAGCGGCCGTCAAGGCGACTGTCCGGCCCTTCCGGTCTGTTCCAGGCGGCGCCTTGGACGCCGCACCACCACGGGGTTCCCGGCGGGCGTGATGACGCCTTGCGCAGGTGGCCCGGCAGGAACTTCGCGAACACGTAGCTCCAGCCGAACTCCTCCGCCTCGGTGACGTATCCGGTCCGCTCGACGAAGGCGGCGAAGCGGGCGTTGGTGACCGCGTAGGCGTCCATGGCGAAGGGCGGGACCGATACGTCGCGTACGGGCCCCTCGCCGTCACCGAGGTTCGCGTCCGCGTCCTCGCCGCCCATGCGGAAGGTTCCGCCGGGGAGGGGGACGCGGTCGGCGTACTCGGCGTGTGCGGCGTGTGCGGCGTGCGCGGGGCGGCACGCAGCCGTGCCGGAACGAACAGCTCCTTCGGGCGTGTCGGGGAGATCGCGTGCCTGCGGCTTCGGGCCGGAGGGGGCGCAGCAGCTCTTCATGGGGAGGCTCATTTCCGGCCCGTGCTCCACGTGGTCCAGGGCTACTTGCTGTACGCGTTCGTGTAGAGATCGCCCGTGTAGTACTCGGAGGGGTCCGGGTTCTCGTCCAGCTGCTTGTTGCGGACGAAGAAGTCGCCCAGCGTCTTCAGCCACTTGTCCACCTCGCCGCTCTTGGTCTTCGCGGCCAGGTCCTCGGTGGAGAGGGTCTGGACGTGAGAGGCGTCGGCCTTGGCCTGGGCCTCGGTGACCTGGAGCATCTTGGCGGTGAGCGTGACGGTCTCCTCGGGGTGCTGCTTACGCCAGTCGTTGGCCTGCTGCAGCACCTTGATCACCTTGCTGTTCTTCCCTTCGGGCACCTTGGTGCCGGCGACGAACGCGGTGGGGAAGGAATCCCCGGTGTCCTTGGTGCTGGCTATCTCCTCGAGGCCCGGAACCTTCTTCTTGATGGTGTCGATGGCGGGGTAGAAGAAGCCCGCACCGTCGATCTTTCCGGACGAGAAGGCGGAGACGATCGTGGACGGATCCATGTTGACCTTCTCGACGTCCTTCGTCGTCATCCCGGCCTTCGCCAGGGCGATGTTGAGGACCATGTCGCCGGAGGTGCCCTCGGGTACGCCGACCCGCTTGCCCTTGAGGTCCTTCATGGACTTCACGCCGGGCTGCCCGATGACCCGGTCGGCGTACGTGAGGGTGTTGACGGCGACGACCTTGGCCTTGCCGGATGCGGGCAGCCACATCGCGCCGGGGCCGATGTAGCCGTAGTCGAGGTTGCCGGCGCTGAGTGCCTGGACCTGCACGGGACCGTTGTTGAACGACTTCACCTGTGCGGTCAGGCCCGCCTTCTTCCACATCCCCTGCTTCTCGGCGATCGCGAGGAGGCTGGCACCGTTGTAGTCGCCGATGTAGCCGAACCGGACCGTGTTGTTGTTCTCGGAAGCGCTGTTGGAGCAGGCGCTGACGGAGAGCGAGAGCATGAACGCGACGGGCAGCGCCGTGACGGCGTGCCTGACCGACCTTCTGGGCATGCGGAATGTCCTCTCGGGGTGGTGCGCGGGGTTGGTTGTACGAAGTGCCGGGGACGGTGGGGTCAGGCGGCGGCCTGAGGCGGGGCTTCCTGGTGGTACACGGAGGTCCACACCTCGTTGCGGATGCGCCGGAACTCGGGCGAGAGCCGGATCTCCTCGGTGCGGGGGTAGGGCAGATCCACGTCGATGACGCGGTGGACGCGGCCGGGCTTGGCGGCCATGACGACGACCCGGCTCGCGAGGTAGACGGCCTCGTCCACGTCGTGGGTGATGAAGAGGACGGTGCGCTTCTCCTGGCTCCAGGTCTCGAGCAGCTGGTCCTGCAGCTGCACCCGGGTCAGGGCGTCGAGTGCACCGAACGGCTCGTCCATCAGGAGCACTTGGGGGTCGACCGCGTACGCACGGGCGATGGCGCAGCGCTGTTTCATCCCGCCGGAGAGCGTCTTGGGCAGGGCGTCGGCGAAGTCGCTCAGGCCGACGAGGCTGATGGCCTGATCGGTGCGCCGGCGCCGTTCCACGGCGGGTACGGAGGCGAGCTTGAGCCCGAACTCCACGTTCTGCCGCACGGTCAGCCAGGGGAAGAGGGCGTACTGCTGGAAGATGACTCCACGGTCGGGGCCCGGCCCCGACACCGGCGTGCCGTCGACCAGGACGCTGCCCGAGTCCGGCTCCTGCAAGCCTGCGGCCATGCTCATCAGGGTGGACTTGCCGCAGCCGGACGGTCCTACGACGGTGACGAACTCCTGGTCCGCGATGTCCAGGCTCACCCCGCCGAGAGCGGTGAAGGTCGCGTCCTTGAGCGGGAAGGTCTTCACCACGTCGCGGAAACTGATCTTGCTGTTCATCGTCGCTCCTGCCAGCCGGTGAGGCGTCGCTCGGCCAGCAGCAGCAGCCGGTCCATGATGAGCCCGAGCACGCCGATCGTGATCAGGGACACGAAGATCGTGTCCATTTCGAACCAGGTGGACGCCTTCTGCATCCGGTAGCCCAACCCCTCCTGGGCGCCGATGAGTTCGGCGGCGACCACGGTGGCCCAGGACGCCCCGAGGCCGATCCGCATGCCGACGAGGATGAACGGGGTGGAGGCGGGGACGACCACCTTGGCGAAGATCGTGCGGTCGGAGGCGCCGAGCACCCGGGCCGCGTTGATCAGTGTCCTGTCGACGTCGATGACACCCTGGAAGGAGGAGAGGACGCAGGCCATGAACGAGGCCAGGAAGATCACGGCGATCTTCGGCACCTCACCGATCCCGAGAAGCACGACCGCCAGCGGAATGAGCGCGAGCGGCGGGATGGTGCGGAAGAACTGGATGTACGGCTCGACCAGGGCGCGCACGGTGGGATACCAGCCCATGAGGAAGCCGACCGGCACGGCCACGGCCACGCCGATGGCGTAGCCGAGGAAGACCCGGCGCAGGCTGGCCAACGTATCGGACGCCAGGGTGCCGTCGGAGATCATGGTGCCGGCCTTCTGCGCCACCGCAGAAGGCGTGGGCAGGTTCTCGACGAGGCCCAGGGCGGCCACGACGCCCCATACGGCGATGCCCGCCGCCACCGCGACGGCGTTGAGGAGCAGGGGCCGGTGCCGGGAGCGGCGCGGCTGCTGCTTACGCCCCCCGGCGGCCGTCTTGTCGACGGGAGTGATCACAGCCATGGGTTCCTCGCTGGTGGCTTCACGCGTTCTCCTCGGAGACGGGCTGCGGGTAATGGGAGAGCAAGGGGGATTCATGGAGAACGAGGGCGATGCCGCCGAGCGCGCTCCCGGCATCGCCGAGCGTCGCGCGCCGTACGTCCACGAGCTGGCGGACCAGCGGCATCAGCTGCTGCCGCAGGGCCCGTTCGACCGGCTCGAGGAGGGCGGGGCCTGCCTCCGCCAGTTCGCCGCCGATGACGATGACGCCTGGTCCGACGGCATGACAGACGGCGGCAAGTACCCCGCCTACGTCGCTGCCGACGCGTTCGAGGACGTTCAGGGCGTACGGTTCGCCGACGGCGGCCGCGTCGAGGAGTCCGGCGAGGTCGTCGGCCCGGCCACCGGCTTCGCGGTAGCGGTTCAGGACCGCGTCGAGCGAGGCGCGGGTCTCCAGACAGCCGATCCCGCCGCATTCGCACGGTCTGCCCGCCGGGTCCACGGTGATGTGTCCGAACTCGCCGGACAGGCCGTTGCGGCCGCGGTGCAGCGCGCCGCCCACGACCAGGCCGCCGCCGACGCCGTGTGACAACCGCAGGTAGAGCACGTCGCTGCTGTCCGCCGCCGCGCCCCACACGGCTTCGGCGAGCGCCGCGAGCCGGGTGTTGTTGTCCAGGAGCACCGGCACGCCGAACTGCTTGCGGAGCAGGTCAGGCAGGCCGTCGATGCCCTGCGCGCGGGCGTTCTCGCTGCCGGGGTCGGTGATCGGTCCGACCACGCCTACGCCGATCGCGCTGAGCGCGTCGAGGTGTGCGGTGCCCGACGTGGCGATGAGACGTCCCGCGATGTCGATCCGCTCGGGCCAGGACAGGTCCGCGGCATGGGACTCGCTCGCCGAACCGATCACCTCATGGGCGAAGTTGACCGCCGCGACGTGTACGGCACGGCGCGCGAAGTCGATGCCGACCACCTCGCCCGCGGCCGGGTTCAGGCTGAGCTTCTCCACCGGCCGGCCGCGCTTGCGCACCTCGACGTGTGGTGTGCCCGTGACCACGGAGCCGCTGCCGACAAGCCCGGCGACGATGTCGTGGAGCGTGGTTCGGGACAGCCCGCTGCGGTCGCCCAACTCGGCGCGGCTCAGCGGACCGTGCTTGCGGAGCAGCTCAAGAACGGCTTGCTCATGGCTGCGTCGGAGCCGCGTCAGCGGGCCGTCGTGTTCGTGCATGCAGGACAGCATGTGAGCGCCGAGTATTTTCGTCAATGAGTCGAAACAAATTGTTCATGTGAATGCCACACCCCTCACGAGGCTCTTCACCGATACCGGCTTGACCTGCTGTCACGTACAGGCAAACAGGTTTGTCACTCCCGGTCTCAGGACGTGTCGGCGGCGCGGAACGGTGCTCATGCGCCTTGGTGGGCTACCTCGGTGTGATTAACGTCCGTACTCTTGACTTAAATCGTCGCCGGATCGGAGCATGCGACGCACGGCACCTTCGGGCACGCACGGCACCTTCGGGCACGCACCGGAAGCTTCGGGCACGCACCGGAAGCCGCGTCACGCTCCCAGGACCGCGTCGGCCCGCCCCGGCCGCCGCGCGAGCCGGACCGACCGACCCGAGAGGCCCTCCGTGCGCCACAACATGCTCTTCCTGATGACCGACCAACACCGGGTGGACACCCTGGGCGCGTACGGCAACCCGCACACGCACACCCCGAACCTCGACCGGCTCGCGGCCGACGGCACACGGTTCGACAGCTTCTACACCCCCACCGCGATCTGTACCCCGGCACGCGCGAGCCTGCTCACCGGGGCGGCCCCGTTCCGGCACAAGCTGCTCGCCAACTATGAGCGCAACGTCGGTTATCTCGAGGACCTCTCCGACGGCCAGTTCACCTTCTCCGAGCAACTGCGCTCCGAGGGCTACAACCTGGGCCTGCTCGGCAAGTGGCACGGCGGTGTACGCCGCAACGCCGCCGACTACGGCTTCGAGGGCCCCGACCTGGTCGGCTGGCACAACCCCGTGGACCACCCCGACTACCTCGCCCACCTGGCGGAGAACGGCCTGCCCCCGTACCGCATCACCGACCCGGTGCGGGGCACCACACCCAACGGCAGCCCCGGAAACCTCCTCGCCGCGCGCCTCCACCAGCCGGTCGAAGCCACCTTCGAGTACTACCTGGCCACGCGCACCATCGAGATGCTCCGCCGCTTCGCCGCACAGGAGGACGACGGCGGTGGCGCGCCGTTCTTCCTGGCCACCCACTTCTTCGGCCCGCACCTGCCGTACATCCTCCCGGACGCGTACTACGACATGTACGACCCCGATCTGGTCGAACTGCCCGCTTCAGTGAGCGAGACCTTCGCGGCGAAACCGGCAGTCCAGCAGAACTACAGCAAGCTGTGGGCCTTCGACACCATGACCCTTGAGGAGTCGCGGAAGCTGATCGCCGTCTACTGGGGCTACGTCACGCTCATCGACGAGCAGATCGGCCGCATCCTCGACGCCATGCGGGAGTTGGGCCTGGACGACAGGACGGCGGTCTTCTTCACCGCCGACCACGGCGAGTTCACCGGCGCCCACCGGCTGCACGACAAGGGCCCCGCGATGTACGAGGACATCTACCGCATCCCCGGGCTGTTGAAGGTCCCAGGCGCCCCGCAGGGCCAGGTCCGCGAGGAGTTCGTCTCCCTCACCGACTGCACCGCCACCATCCTCGACTTGGCGGGCAGCAAGACCGAGCCGGCCGTGGACAGCCGCAGCCTGCTGCCCCTCGTACGCGGCGAGCACCCGCAGTGGGACGAGCACCACCTCGCCGAGTTCCACGGCCACCACTTCCCCTACCCGCAGCGGATGCTGCGCACCAGAAGCCACAAGCTGGTGATCAACCCGGAGTCCCGCAACGAGCTGTACGACCTCGATGCCGACCCCGACGAGCTGCACAACCGCCATGACCACCCCGAAATGCTGGGCATACGCACGGCACTGACCCGGCAGCTGTACGACCTGCTCCGCGAGCGCGGCGACAACTTCTACCACTGGATGACGCCGATGTACGACGTGGAGACGGACTACGACACGACCCTCTCCGCGTTCGAGACCGGCGGCCTCGAAGCGCACGCGGAGGGCAGCGCCGCACGCCCCCACTGATTTTCCGACAGCACCGGTGTCCTCGACGACAGACGACAAAGGATTCGCTACTGATGACCAGATCCGAGAACGGAACGAACTTCGGCCGACGGTCCATGCTGGCCGGCATCGCAGGCACCGTGGGCGTGGCCGCACTGCCCTCGGCCACTGCCCAGGCGCTGCCCGGTGAAGCCGCACTGCCCGCGGAGGCCGCACTGCCCGCCGAAGCCGCGGCGGCGAAGCATCACAAGCATCACCCGTCGAACTGGCCCGACCCCAGGCCGTACGGTGTCGCGGACGCCCGCGAGGACCTGTGGCCGCGCGAGGACAACTCCTTCGTCCTGCCCCTCCAGCTCCGTCCCCGCGACAAGGATCTCGGCCGCGTCTGGATGCGCGACACCTACGTCAACTGCTTCGTCGTCAACGGCCGTCCGCTCTACGTCGCCACCGGCACCACCCGCGTGCCCGGCCTCACTGCGGCAGGACCCTGGAACGACGGCCTCTTCGTATGGACGGCGCCGTCCCTGCACGGCCCGTGGCGGCTTGCCGACACCAAAGGCATTCGGCCCGGCGCGGAGCGCGGCAAGGTGTGGTCGCCCGAGTTCGTCGGGGAGAACCGCCCCGGCCGCACGGTCGTCGCCCCGTGGCAGGAGTACTGGTACGACGACGAGTTCGGCAAGCGCGGCCAGGCGTGGGCGCCCGAACTGCACTACTTCCGTGGCAAGTGGTACCTCGTCGCGTGCATGGGCGACCACTCCCAGAAGGTCGGCTCGTTCATGCTGGTGAGCGAGGGCGGGGTCGCGGGCCCGTACCGCCTCGTCGAGGGCAATCTCGAAAAGCCCTTCGGTGACTCGTTCATCGGCGGGCCGTCGTTCATCAAGCCCGGCGCGTACCACCACATCGACGGCAGCCTGTACTCGGAGGGCTCCGACGCATGGCTGGTGCTGCACAATCACGTCTACGCCAAGTTCCGCGGGGACATGGAGGACATCGTTCCGACGACGAACCTCCCGGCGTTCAAGCAGACCCCGTACACGCCCGAGCCGTACCTGGAGGGCGCCTACGTCTTCAAGCACGGCGGCAAGTACTACCTGGTGCACGCCGCATGGGACCGCACGTCGGTCAACGCCGACGGCAGCACGCGCTACGCCTACGACGTCGGGGGCGCAGGACGGACGCAGTACCAGTACGACGCGATCGTCGCCGTGGCGGACCATTTCGAAGGCCCGTACTCCGAGCGCTGGACCGCGGGAGTCGGCGCCGGGCACAACAACTTCTTCAAGGACCGCGACGGCGACCTGTGGGCGACCTTCTTCCGCAACCCGGCCTTCGGCCACTGGGCCGACCCCTCCCGCGCCGATGATGCCGCGGTAGCGGGTGTCGTCCGCCTGGAGTGGACGGGCCCGAAGGGCAACCGCCTGTACGTACGGCGCCAGAGGTAGAGCACAAGGAGGCCGACGATACGGTTCGCGCCCATCCGCACCGGACGCTGGCCTCGTACTGTCGTCCGGTGGGAACCTGCGGAACGGGCGTGGGAAGGGCCCGTGTCTCACGAGCTCCAGGAGGAAGCCGTCATGAGCGTGCTGTCCACCAGGTTCACCGAGAAGTTCGCCGTTCCGTACCCGTTCGCCTGTGCCGGAATGGCCTTCGCGGGCGGAACATCAGATCTGGCGGTGGCCGTCACCCGGGCGGGTGGTGTCGGCGCGGTGGGCGCCGCGCTCATGCCCGCGGAGCGGCTCCGGCAGATCATCCATGAGGTCCGCGACGGCGTGGGGAGTGCGCCGTTCGGCATCAACCTGATCTCGTACTTCGACAACTCCGAGCATGTCCGGGTCTGCGCCGACGAGCGGGTGCCGATCGTCTCCTACCACTGGGGGCACCCGCCCGGCGACGAGCTCAAGCAGCTGCGTGAGGCCGGGGTGTCGGTGTGGGAGCAGGTCGGTTCCGCCGAGGAGGCCCGGCTCGCCGTCGACGACGGCGTGGAGGTCGTCGTCGCCCAGGGCTGGGAGGCCGGTGGCCACAACTACGGCGGCCTGCCCACCATGGTCGGCGTCCCCTCCGTCGTGGACGCCGTGGGTGACCGCGCGCTGGTACTCGCCGCGGGCGGGATCACCGACGGACGCCAGAGCGCCGCGGCCCTGTGCCTGGGCGCCGACGGCGTATGGGTGGGAACGCGCCTTGTCGCGTCGCGGGAGGCGCAGGTCCATCCCGAGCACCACCGTCGGCTGATCTCGGCCCTGGGGGAGGACTCGGTCCGTTCAGCGATCTTCGGCCCTGAGTGGCCGGACTTCAATCCGATGCGGGTACAGCGCAATCGCGTGGTGTCCGAGTGGAACGAGCGGCTCGACCAAGTACCGAAGGACCGTGACGCACTCGACCAGATCGGCACCACGGTCTTCCAGGGGGAGGAGACCGTGCTGCGCAAGTTCAATGTGCTGCCGCCGATGCCGGGGACCGAGGGGGACTGGGAGGAGATGCCGTGGCTGATGGGGCAGGGCGTCGGCCTCGTCCACGACATCAAGCCCGCCGAGGCCATCGTCCGGGAGATGATGGATCAGGCAGAGCGGGTACTGACCCGGTTCGGATCCGGAGACCGGTCATGACGGTGCCCCGGCGACGTCGGCACCGCGGAGGTGGGTGCCTCGTGCGGCCACAGCCGCACGAGGCTTTCCGGACGCTTCAGTTGAGTTGTGGCTCAGCGGAAGACGGAGATGTTGCGGGCGACCCAGGCGTCGAAGGGGTGCGGGGCGCGGCCGAGGACTTGTTCCACGTCCGGGCTGATCCGCAGTTCGGCCGGGTTCGGGGCGCCGATGATGTCCAGGGTGTCGTCGGCGAGTTCCGCGGGCACGTGCCGGGTCATTTCGGCCTTGGCCTCGTCGCGGGTGAGTTCGTGGAACCGTACCGGCGAGCCGAGCGCGGCGGCGATCGCCGCTGCCTGCTGACGCGGCGTGATCACCTCAGGCCCGGTCAGCTCGTACACTCCGCCCGTGTGCCGGTCGTCCAGCAAGCAGGCCGCCGCGACCTCGGCGATGTCGGCCGGGTCGATGACCGGCACTCCTACGTCGCCGAAGGGTGCGGCGACCGTCCCTTGTGTGCGGACGGGCTCAGCCCATGCCAGGGCGTTGGAGGCGAAGCCGCCCGGTCGCAGGACGGCCCAGTCGAGGCCGGACTCCCGCAACGCGTCCTCCATCGCGCGCATCGCGACCCTCGTCGGGCCGAGCGGCCTGGTCGCCACGCCAAGCGAGGACAGCAGGACGACCCGGCGGACCCCGCTTGCCGCGGCCAGGTCGATGAGGTCGGTCGGTCTGGCTCCGGGGGCGTGCAGGTCGCCGGAGAGCAGGAGGAACAGTGCCTTCGCACCGTCCAACGCGGTTGTGAGGCACGCCGGTTCGGCCAGGTCGGCCGTCACGTGCCGGACGCCGTCCGGCACCGCCACGGCGCGCCGCGACACCGCTGTCACCTGCTCGCCCGCCTCGATCAGGGCCTGCGTCAGAGGCCGGCCCACATTGCCGGTAGCCCCGGTCACCACGATCATGTTCAGCTCCTAGTCCGTTGTGCACTACGGCAACTGACGCTAGGAGCCGGGCTTACTTTCCGTAAGAACATACCCAGAGGTAAGCTCCGGACATGAGGGAAGGCGCGCAGCTTACGCAGGCCGAGGCAGGCAGCCGGTATGACGTGTTTCACACCGACTGCCCCGCTCGCGGGGTGATCGACCACGTGACCAGCAGGTGGGGCGTCTGGGTGCTCATCTCCCTGCGGAACAACGACCTTCGGTTCTACGAGCTGCGCGACAGCATCCGGGGCATCAGCGAGAAGATGCTCGCTCAGACCCTGCGCGCGCTGGTCCAGGACGGCCTGGTCTGGCGAGAGGTCGAGCCGACGACGCCGCCCCAAGTCACGTACGGGCTCACCGAGTTCGGTCAGGAGATCGGCGAGCCTTTGACGGACTTGTTCGACCGGATCACGCTGCGGCTGACGGATCGCTGACGCCGATCTCAGGGAATCAGGACGGCTCTCAGGGAATCAGGACGGCCCGCCCCCGCACCTGCCCCTGTCTCAGCAGGCCGAGCGCTTTCGGCGCCGAGGACAAAGGGAGCTGCTCCGTCTCTACTCGGAGCGCTCCTGAGCGGGCCAGGGTGACGACCTCCGCGAGTTCGGGCCGTGTGCCCCAGAACGGCAGTGAAAGGCGGAAGCCTGTGGGGAGGAAGCCCGGCTTGCGCACGGTGAGTTGGCCGCCGCCGCTGCCGACGACCGCGAGTTCGCCGCCCGGGCGCAGTACATGGGTGGCGAGTTCGAGTGTGGCCGTGGTGCCGACGAAGTCGAGTACGGCGTCCACGCCCAGGCCTTCGGTCCGCGCCCGTAGTACCTGAGCGGTGTCCTCGCGCAACAACGTGGCGAGGTGTGCGCCGGACCGGTCCGCGAGGGCGAGTGCCTCGTCGCGGATGTCGACCGCGAGAACACGACTCGGGGTGGTCGCGCGCAGGATCTGGACCGCCAGGTGCCCGAGACCGCCGACGCCGATGACCGCGGCGGTGGTGCCTTCGCCGAGCGCGTGCCGCAGTCCGGCGATCGCGTGGAAGGAGGTCAGGCCCGCATCGGAGAGCGGCGCCGCCTGTTCGGCGGGCAGATCGCCGATCGGCACGAGATGGCGGGCGGACGGGACGAGTACGTACTCGGCCATCCCGCCGTCCCTGCCAAGACCGACTCCGTGCCAGGAAAGACCGCCGCGCCGGTCGCAGTAGTTGTCACGGCCCACGGCGCACTGCGCGCAGGACCCGCAGCCCCACGGGCCGTGGACCACGACGCGGTCACCGACCCGCGTGCCGTCGGCAGCGGGCCCGAGGGCAGCGACATGTCCCGCGACCTCGTGCCCGAGGGTGAACGGCGGGCGGTAGGGGAGCGTGCCCGCTGCCGCGTCGACGACATGCACGTCCGAATGGCAGAGCCCGGCAGCTTCCACCTTCACGAGGACCTCGCCCTCGCGGGGCTCCGGGCACGGTACTTCGTCGAGCACGGGTTCCCGCCCCCAGGCCGTGAGCCGCACCGCCCTCATGTTCACCGTCCAGGCTCTTGTCAATCCGACACGACGCCGGTCACGGTAACAGAGACGAAGTCAGTTCAGTATCAATCTATGGCGAGGAGGTCCGCATGCACAGCGATGCGCGGCGAGCGGTCGGGGCCCGGTTCGACGACAAGGTCGCGATGGTGACCGGGGCAGGGTCGGGGATGGGTGCGGCAGTCGCACGGCAGTTGGCCGCAGAGGGGGCGCGAGCCGTGGTCCTTGCCGACGTGAACGCCGACAGCGCCAAGGGCGTTGCCGAAGGGATCGGCGCCGCGAGCGTGGTCCCGCTCGACGTGGCGGACGCCGCCGCTGTCGATGCGGCCGTCGAGGACGTCGTGCGGCAGTACGGACGCCTCGACGTGCTGGTGCACGCCGCCGGAGTCGACGACCCGGACGCCAAACGTGAGATCGCGGCCGCCCTTGCGGCGGGCCGTCAGCCGGAAGTGACGGACCGGCTTGGGGACGCGGCCTGGCGTCGTGTCATGCGGATCAACCTGGACGGCACCTTCTATGTGCTGCGCGCCGCGGTGCGGGCGATGCGGCCGGTGGGGGCGGGGGCGATCGTCGTCATCGGGTCCTCCTCCGCCTTCGACACCCCCGTCGGCTATCCCCACTACGCCGCGTCCAAGGCGGGCGTGCACGCCCTGAGTCAGGCCGTCGCCAAGGAGGTCATCGCCTCGGGGATCCGGGTGAACGTGGTGGCACCAGGACCGACGGAGACCGGCATGGCGGCGCGGACGCCGCCCGAACTGCGCAGCGGATTCGCCGACCCGCGCGTACGCCCGTACGCGACGCCCGAGGAGATCGCCGACATCGCCCTGTTCCTGGCGAGCGACGCGGCCGCGAACCTGGTCGGCGCGGTACTCCTGGCCAACGGTGGCCGTTTCACCAGCTGACACCCCGGTTGCCGGTGGGCGAAACAACCGGTGCAGAGGTCTTGCCTGCCCGGCCCACGGCTGCTTACCGTGCATGAATTGAGTTCAGTTCGTGTCAAGTGGTGCCGAGGTGCGGGGCGTATGGGCGCCCGGCACGAGGAGACGGTCGACGTGGATCAGTTTCTGCTCGTCCTGGTGAGTGGTCTCGCCAGCGGTGCGGTGTACGGCCTGATGGGCCTCGGTCTTGTGATCATTTATCGGGCCACGGACGTGGTCAACTTCGCCCTCGCGAGCCTGGCGACCGTCGGACTGTACGGCGCGCTCACGCTGTACGACCGCGGACTGCCACTCGTCCTCGCCGCAGTAGCCGCGATGGCGGTGAGCATCGCGGTCGGCCTTGCCGTCCGGGAAACGGTGATCAGGCCCCTCGCACAGGGGGAGTTGCTCTCCGCGCTCGTCATGACCATGGGCGTCTCGCTCATCGCGGAGAGCGTCATCAGCACGATCTGGGACGACCAGCCACGGCTCTTCCCGAGCCTGGTGGAGGGATCCGTCTCGTTCGGCGGCTCGGCGATACCCAAGCAGAGTCTGCTGACCATCGCCGTCGCGGCGGTCGCGATGGCCCTTGTGGCGTATCTCTTCGGACGCACCACCATCGGCTCCGCGATGCGCGCCGTCGCCGAGTCCGCCGACACCGCGCAGATCCTCGGCCTCGGCTCGCAGCGCATCGCGCGGATCGCCTGGGCGCTCGGACTCGGCCTCGCGGTGCTCGCCGCGGTCCTCTACGCGCCCCGGGCGGGGCTCATACCCACCGTGCTCAGCGCACCGCTGTTCCGCGCCTTCGCGGGAATCTTCCTCGGCGGTCTGACCAGCATGTACGGCGCCGTCATCGGCGGCCTGACGGTCGGTGTCCTCGACAACCTGGCCGCGAGCTACGTCTCGGCCGGTTACCGGGACACCTTCGTGTTCACGTTCACCATCCTCGTGCTGCTGATCCGCCCTCAGGGGCTGTTCGGCGTGCGCACGTTCCAGCGGGTCTGAAGGAGCGGTCCATGCCTTTCGTCACTCGTTCCCACCTCGGCAAGGCGATGCTCGGGCCGCTGGCCGCGGCCGCGCTCATCGCCCTGCTGAGCTCCGGGGCCGTGCCGCCGTACCAGGCCTACTCCGTGGGGCTCGCGGCCGTCTACACCGTCCTCGTCCTCTCGGTCGGCCTGCTCGCGGGCTGGTCCGGCATCTGGTCGATCGCCCACCCCGCGTTCTTCGCCCTGGGCGCCTACTTCGCGGCGTACGGCAGCGGGCACGGCTGGTCGGTCGAGCTCGTGCTGCTCGGGGCGCTCGGCTGCAGCGCCGCCTTCGGGGCGTTCCTGGGGAGCGCGGGGGCCCGGTTCTCCATGCTGTACGTGGCTCTGCTCACCCTCGCGTTCACCATGGTGGCGATGGAGGTGATGGGCCAGTGGATCAGCGTGACCGGCGGGGACCAGGGCCTGCCGGTGGAGGGACTGCACAGTGCCCTGGGGCTCGGCACGCTGGCCGGCGCAGGTACACAGGCGCAGTACATCGCCGTGGGTGCGGCCGGGGTCGCGCTCGCCGTGGGCACCCTCGCGCGGCCGACCGCCCTGCGCATGCGACTGGTCGCCGCCAAGTCCCACCCGATGGCGGCACGTTCGATCGGCATCGCGCCGGAGCTCCAGTCGGCGCTCGCCTTCGCGGTCAGCGCCGCGTTCGCGGCCCTGGCGGGGGTACTCCTTGCCCTGGTCGTCGGATTCGTCAGCCCCGACCCGTTCTCGCTGGCACTGGCGATCTCGCTGATCGCCGCATGCGTCCTCGGCGGCGCAGGAACCCTCCTTGGGGCGGTCGTCGGCGGCGCGTACCTGACCTGGGCGCCTACGGCCGCCGAGAGCGCGGGAGTGCCACAGCCCATCCTTCAGGGCGTCGTACTCATCGCCACACTGCTGTTCCTGCCCGGCGGAGTGGTGCTGTTCCTCGCACGCATGGCTCGCCGACTGCTGCGACGGCCCGCGCCGCAGGCCACGGCCGCCGCGGAACTGCCCGATGAGCCCGCGCGACCGGCGCCCCCGCCCGGGACAACCGCCCCCGAGATACTGAGACTTGACGAGGTGGCGGTCACCTTCGGCGGTCTCAAGGCGCTCGAAGGGGCGTCCCTGACCGTACGGGCGGGCGAGACCCTCGCGATCATCGGCCCCAACGGCGCCGGAAAGACGACGCTCCTGAACGTCCTGTCGGGGCTCGTCGGAGGCGGACGAGTGGCAGGCGGCGCCAGCTTTCACGGCAAGCCCCTGCTGAAGGCCCGCGCCACAGCGCGCCGAAGAATCGGCATCGGGCGCACGTTCCAGCACGCCGAGACGTTCCCCGAACTGACAGTCCTGGAGAACGTGCTCTGCACCCGGCGCCGCAGCACGCCGCAGCACCGCGCCAGAGCCGTAGAACTCCTCGACGACATCGGCCTCGCCCATGTCGCGGACCGCTACCCCGCCGAACTGCCCTTCGGCCTCCACAAGCGCCTCGACCTGGCAAGGGCACTCGCCGAGGAGCCCGAACTGCTCATCCTGGACGAACCGTTCGGCGGCCTCGACGCCACCGAACGCACGCTGCTCGCGCGGCAGATCGTACGACAGCAGCAGCGCGGCACCGCCGTCGTGATCATCGACCACGTTCTCGACGACCTGTTCGCCGTCGCCCACCGCGTGGTCGCCTTCGACTTCGGCAGGCCGATCGGCGAGGGCGAACCCGGCAAGATCCTTGACGATCCCCGGGTGCGGTCCTCCTACTTGGGCGAGGGCGGCGCCCGGAGCGAGCCCCCGCCGCGGCAGGGCACCGAACGCGTCGCTGTCCGCCTCACCGGCGTGGACCACGCCTACGGCGGGATCACCGCCCTGCGCGGGATCGACCTCGCCGTCGAGCAGGGCAGCGTCGTCGGTGTCGTCGGAGCCAACGGCGCGGGCAAGAGCACGCTGGGCCGCATCCTGCACGGCACACTCGCGCCGACCCACGGCCGGCGCGAGGTCGACGGCGATCTGCGCAGCGCACTGGTGCCGGAGGGCCGTGCACTGTTCAAGACGCTCTCCCTGCGGGAGAACCTGGAGGTCGCCGCGTACGCCGCGGGCCTCAAGGGCGCGGACCTGCGCACGCGACTCGCGGAGACGAGCGAGTGGCTGCCACCTCGGCTGCGCGAGCGGATGGGCGTACCCGCCGCCGGGCTCTCCGGCGGTGAACAGCAGATCCTGGCGATCGCCCGGGCCCTGATGGCAGGACCCGAACTCCTGATCGTCGACGAGCCCACGCTCGGGCTCTCCCCGGCGATGGTCGACGAGGTGTACGCCCGCCTCGGCAGACTCGCCCGCGAAGGCATGACCGTCGTACTCCTCGAACAGTCGCTCGGCCGGGCCGCGTCCGCATCGCACGAAGTGGTCGTGCTGCACGACGGCCGCATCGCCACCCGTGGCGAGCCCACCGACGCCGTGTTCCTCGCCCACGCCGAGCAGGCCTACTTCGACGGCGAAGAGGATGCGCCCGTGGTCGCCGCACAGGGCTGAGGCGGACAACCGATCTCTGGATCGAGGAGAGGATTCCATGTGCCAAGAAGGCGTTGACCTGCTTGTCATCGGCGCGGGCATGGCCGGTCTTACGGCCGCCGCCCGAGCGGTCCGTGACGGCCTCACCGTCGTGGTCGTCGAGGTCGCCCCGGACGTGGGCGGCTCCGCGCGATACGCGGGGTACGCGTGGACCGCGCCCGACCGCCAGACCATGGACCGGCACAATCCACGGGGAGAACGCGTACTCAAAGACGCCCTGGTGGACCGGTTCGCGGACGGCATCTCCTGGATCCGGTCCCTGGGCGTGGAGGCCAAGGATGCCCAGCCCGTTCTCAGCTTCGGCCGCGGCCACCGGTTCGACACCAACCACTACGTCGACACCTGCCGCCGACTGATCCTGAAAGGCGGCGGCGAGCTGCTCCTCGAGACAGAGACCGAGCGGCTCGTGGTCGAGGAGGGCGCCGTGGTCGGCGCCGACGTCCGGCCTGCCGACGGCGTACGCCGACGTGTACGCGCCACGAGCACCCTCGTCGCCACAGGAGGCTTCCAGGGCGACATCGGCCTGCGCACCGCCCATGTGCACCCGCATGCCGACCGTATGCAGCTGCGCTCCCACACCCACAGCCGAGGCGGCGGCTACCGCCTCGCCACCGGAGTCGGCGCGGCCACCGGCCCCGACGACGCGGGCTTCTACGGACACCTCATCCCCAGCGGCATCCCCTTCGCCGACCCGGCGGACTTCGTCGACATGTCGCTGTACTACAGCGAGCACGCCCTGCTGCTCAATCTGCGGGGCGAGCGGTTCGTCGACGAGACGCTGGGCGACCATCTCACCGCCATGGCCCTCCTCGACGAGCCCGAGAGCCGCGGCCTCCTCATCGCCGATGCCCGGGTGTTCCGGGACTGGATCGTCGGCTCGTACGTGGAAGGCGCCGTAGCCGTCGACAAGTACGCCCTCGCCGACAAGCGCGGTGGACGTGTCGGACTGGCCGAAGACCTCGACGAGCTGGCCTGCCTGCCCGAAGAGTGGGGTTACGAGGGCGAGGCCGTACGCGACACCGTCAAGCTGTTCAACGCGCAGGCCGCGGCAGGGGTGGAGCCGGATCCTGGCCGGAAGCTGGACCGCCTGCCGCTCGACGAGCCGCCGTACTACGTCATCGAGACGACACCGGCCATCACGTTCCCCTTCCACGGCGTGCGCATCGACGACAGGGCCCGCGTCCTGAGCGAGGACGCCCGGCCTCTCCCAGGGCTCCTCGCCGCAGGTTCGGACACCGGCGGCCTGTGGCACCGCGCCTACGCGGGCGGCCTCGCCTCGGCCCTCGTCTTCGGACTGACGGCGGCGGAGACAGCCGCCGCGTCATTGGCGCCCCACCGGCCGGCCCCCTGAGCCCTGCCTGCGTCCTACGTTGGAGACCCCATGCACCGCCGTCACCCCGAGATCGATCCCCAACTGCTGTCCGAAACCGATGAACAGCGGGAACTGCGCACCGTCCTACGGGACTTCTTCACCGAAGCGAGCGGACCCGAGGACGTCCGCAAGCACCTGGCCACCCCACGCGGATACGACGAGGCCGTATGGGCGCGGCTCGCGGGCGAGATCGGTGTCCACGGCCTCGCGATTCCCGAGGAGTACGGAGGCTCCGGCTTCACCTTCGCCGAACTCGCCGTGGCCCTTGAGGAGTCCGGGCGGGCGCTGTACTGCGCCCCGCTCCTTCCGACCGTGGTCCTCGCCGCGCATGCCCTGCTGGGCAGCGGCGACCGGCGGGCGTGCGAACGCTACCTGCCGCGGATCGCCGACGGAACGCTCACCGCCACCGTGGCGGGGCTCCACGACGACGAGCCCGGCATCAGCGCTGAGCCCGGCGCCGGGGGCCCGGTGCTGCTCGGGTCGGGGGACTTCGTGCTCGACGGCGCCGGTGCGGACCTGATCCTCGTACGGGCCCGAACCGCCGACGGTCTGCGGCTGTTCGCCTGCGAACCCACCCCCGACACCTGCGTGCGCACCCCGCACCGCGTCCTGGACGAGACGCGCCGCCAGGCACGGGTGGAGTTCCACGGCGTGCCCGCCACGCCCGTGGGGGAGTCGGGCGAGGTGGCGGCGGCGCTCGACGCGGGGCGGGCGGCGCTCGCCGCCGAGCAGGTGGGCGGCAGCGGCCACGCCTTGGACGCGACGGTCGAATTCGTGGCACAGCGACGTCAGTTCGGGCGCCCCATCGGGTCCTTCCAGGCCGTCAAGCACCGTCTTGCCGACGTGCTGGTCGCACTGGAGGCGGCGCGTTCGGCGTCCGCGTACGCGACGGCCTGCGTGGCCATCGCATCGCCACAATTGCCGGTGGCCGCCAGTGCCGCTGCCGCGGTCTGCTCCGAGACCTTCCGCCTGGCGACGGCGGAGTACGTCCAGTTGCACGGCGGGATCGGCTTCACCTGGGAGCACCCCGCCCACCTGTACGTGCGGCGGGCACGCAGCAGCGAGGTGCTGTTCGGCACGGCGGACCAGCACCGGGCCCGAGTCGCCGAACTCATCGGTCTCGCCTCCTCCGGGTCCGCCGCCTGATCGCTGAGGCTCCTTCGTACGAGAATGGATTGAAGTCAGTTCAGTTCGGTGGCAGTCTCGGTATCGCTCGATGCGTCGCTCGATGTGTCGTGCAGGAGCGATTCCCAGGAGGAACGATGCTGGCCGCCAGGCTGTACGGAGCCAAGGATCTGCGGATCGAGGACATGCCCGAACCCGAGCCGGGCCCCGGCGAGGTGAAGATCCGCGTGGCGTACGCGGGGATCTGCGGAACCGATGTGCACGAGTACTTCGAGACGCCTCGTGCCACGCACACGCCCAACCCGCTGACCGGGGCCACCCTGCCGCAGACCCTCGGCCACGAGTTCGCCGGGACGGTGGTCGCCTGCGGCGAGGGAGCTGACCGGGCGACGCCCGGCGACCGCGTCTGCGTACGGCCGATCCGCACCTGCGGTGTGTGTCCGCGGTGCACGGCCGGACTGTCCCATCTGTGTACGGCACTTGCCGCGATCGGGGTGACCTCGCCCGGCGGCGGACTCGCCGAGTACGTGGTCGTGCCGGCCGGTTCCGTGCACCGGCTGCCCGACGGGCTCTCGCTTGAGCAGGGCGCCTTGGTGGAGCCGATGGCCGTGGCTCTGAACGCCGTGGAACGGGCTGGTGTACCGGCCGGTGGCAGCGCGTTGGTGACGGGTGCGGGCGCGGTCGGCATGGGCGTGTTGTTCGCGCTGCGGGCGAACGGCGTCGACGACGTGATCGTGGTGGAGCCCTCGCCGTCCCGCAGGGCCGCGGCCGAACGGCACGGCGCCCGCGTGCTCGATCCCGGCGCGGTGGACGTGGCCGCGGAAGTGCTGCGGCACACCCGGGGCCGGGGTGTCGATGCCGCCGTCGAGTGTGCGGGCAGGCATGAGGCGCTGGACGCCTGCATCCGGTCCGCCGCCGCACAGGGGCGGGTCGTGATGGTCGCCCTCTACTCGGGCGCGGTCACCGTCGATGCCTCCGTCGTGCGCCTGGCCGAACTCTCCCTGCTCGGCTCGGAGGCGTATCCCGACGGAGTCTTCGAGCGGGTCATCGAGCACATGGCGGCCGGCCGCTTCCCGACGGACGGCTGGCTCGACCACATCCCGCTCGCGGACGCCGTCGAGGGGCTGCACGACGTGCGCGACGCCCGGCGGGTCAAGGTGCTCGTTGACGTCTCGGCCATCTCGGCCGGCCCGGCAGACACCCCCACCTCTCACTGAACCGATCTCAGTCTGAGGGTTGACAGTGGATCAGAGGCTCCCCAGAATCGGAATGAATTCAGTTCAGTTTGAGCGAGAGGGATCAGAGATGGCAGTGGAAGACGAGATCCAGTTCGAGCGTGACGGCCATGTCGCCCGCGTCTGGCTGAATCGCCCGTGGAAGAAGAACTGCGTCACTGTGCCGATCCTGGACCGGCTCGACGAGATCATCACCGAGGTCGACGAGGACCCCGAGCTGCGGGTCCTGGTGTTCCGCGGTCGTGGCGGCACCTTCTGCTCGGGCTTCGACCTCGACAGCCTGAAGGCGGAGTACGTCGGCAAGTCGAACGCCATCGATGTCGCGGTCAAGTCCGCGAAGGTGTGCGACCGTCTCTACTCGATGAAGACGCCGTCGGTCGCGGTCCTTGAGGGCCATGTCACCGCGGGCGGCTTCGAGATCATGATCTCCTGCGACTTCGCGATCGCCGCGGACGACGCCAAGATCGGCGACTTCCACATCCGCCGTGCGCTGTTCGGCGGGGCAGGGCCGATCTACCGGGTGCCGCGCATGATCGGCATCCGCAAGACCAAGGAGCTGATGCTCACCGGCAAGCTGCTCTCCGGCATCGAGGCCACCGAGTTCGGCCTGATCAACGACCACGCGCCGATCGAGAAGCTGGACGAGACGGTCGAGGAGTTCATCTCCCACCTCACCGACAAGAGCCCGTTCACGATGTGGCTCACCAAGATGACGATCGACCGCAGCCTGGACGCCGACACCCAGTCGCTGATGGTGATGGAGCACCTCGCCGTGGGCGTGGCGCTCAACTCCGAGGACGCCAACGAGGGCGTGTCGGCGTTCCTGGAGAAGCGCGAGCCCAAGTGGCAGGGGCGCTGATCCGGATGACCACGGTTCCGCGGAGTCCGGCCGCCGGGCTCCAGGGCGCACGCTGCCGCGGCTGCTCGGTTGCGGTCTACCCCGCGGACGAGACGTGCCCGCGCTGTGGAGGTCCTGCCGAGCGGGCGCTCCTCGGCGGCGCGGGCACGCTGTGGACCTGGACGGTGCAGCGGTACGCACCCAAGTCCCCGCCCTACCAGGCCCCGTCCGGCGGCTTCGAGCCGTTCGCGGTCGGCTACGTCGAGCTCGACGTGGGCGTGCGGGTGGCGGCCGTACTGGACGTCGACGACATCGACGATCCCGACGGCATCCGGATCGGCATGCCGCTCACGGTGACCGCCGGTGACGGCGTGCCGAGGGCCAGGCCCACGACGACAGGCAAGGAGGGCTCATGAGCGCCGACGTGCTGATCTGCGGTGCCGCACGGACCGCGTTCGGCCGGTCGGAGGCGAGCGGCCGGCAGTTGGCCGTGAGCGCGGTCCATGCCGCGCTCGCGGACGCCGGGATCGAGTGGTCGCGGGTGCGGGCCGCGTTCGGCGGCAGCGACAGTGCCGGGCTCGCCGACACCCTGGTGTCCCAACTCGGCCTGACCGGACTGCCGTTCATCAATGTCAAGAACGGCTGCGCCACCGGGGGCAGCGCGCTGGTCTCCGCCGTGAACGCGATCCGCTCCGGCTCGGCGGACGTCGTTCTCGCGGTGGGCTTCGACAAACACCCGCGCGGCGCCTTCGACCCGCGGCCCGAGGACTGGGGCCTCGGTGAGGAGTACGGCAGCGACGGGCTGATGGTCACCACGCAGTTCTTCGGCATGAAGATCCGGCGCTATATGCACGATCACGGGATCACCCCGCAGACGCTCGCGCTCGTGGCCGAGAAGGCGTACCGCAACGGCGGTCTCACCCCCGAGGCGTGGCGCCGGGAGCCGGTGTCCGCCGCCGAAGTCCTCGAATCCGGCATGGTCAGCGACCCGCTGACCCGCTTCATGTTCTGCTCCCCGGGAGCGGGCGCGGCAGCCCTTGTGCTCTGCTCGCCCGAGGTCGCCCGCACCCTTCAGGGCCCGTCGGTCGCCCTGCGCTCGGCGGCCGTACGGACCCGGCGCTACGGCTCCTTCGAGGTGTTCAGCCCCTGGATCGCCGCGGGTGAACCGACCAGCGTCAGCAGTGCCGCCGCGGCCGCCGCCTTCGAGGAGGCGGGGATCGATCCCGCGGACATCGACGTGTGCCAGCTTCAGGACACCGAGAGCGGCGCCGAGGTCATGCACATGGCCGAGTGCGGGCTGTGCGAGGACGGCGAGCAGGAGCACCTGATCGCCTCCGGCGCCACGGAGATCGGCGGCGCGCTGCCGGTCAACACCGACGGCGGCTGCATCGCCAACGGCGAACCCATCGGCGCATCAGGCCTGCGCCAGGTCTACGAGATCGTCCAGCAACTGCGCGACAGGGCAGGCGACCGCCAGGTCCCGGGCGCGCCCCGGATCGGCTTCACCCATGTGTACGGCGCGCCGGGCGTGAGCGCCTGCACGGTGCTTACCCGCTGAGTTGTCCAACTGAGTTGTCGGACTGAGTTGTCCGGCTGAGCTTTCCGGTTTGAATGGAGGTGCACGAAGAGATGAACGGCATCCCGGAACCCGAGGAGTTCCGCACCGAGGCCCGGCGCTGGCTCGAGACGGCCGCACCACGACGCCCCGCCGACGAAGAGTGGGGCAGCGGCTCCGACTCCGTCGCCGTGTTCGAGAACTGGTCCGACGAACAGGAGCGCGCGCACACCGCCCGCACCCAGGAGTGGGAGCGCGTGCGCCACGAGCAGGGCTGGGGAGCGCTCAACTGGCCCGCGGAGTACGGCGGGCGAGGCCTGCCCGGGTACTACGAGCAGCTCTACCGCGCGGAGGAAGCCGCCTTCGACGTGCCGCGCCGCACCGAGATCTTCCCGGTGACACAGCAGCTCGTCGCCCCCGCGATCGGCATCTGGGGCACCGATGAGCAGAAGCGCCGCTGGCTGCCGCCCCTGCTGCGCACCGACGAACTGGCCTGCCAGCTCTTCTCCGAGACCGAGGCGGGCTCCGACCTCGCCGGGGTCCGTACGAGGGCGGAGCGCGACGGTGACCACTGGGTGCTCCAGGGCCACAAGGTGTGGACCTCGGGCGCCACCGTCGCGACCTGGGGCGTAGCCGTGTGCCGTTCCGACCCCGAGGTGCGCAAGCACGCGGGCATCACCGTCTTCCTGGTCCGCATGGACACGCCAGGCGTGACCGTACGGCCCATCCGGCAGATGACCGGCGGCGCCAGTTTCAACGAGGTCTACCTCGACGGCGTGGTCGTCCCCGACTCCGACCGGCTCGGACCGGTCGGCGAGGGCTGGCGGGTCACCCTCAGCGTCCTTGCCGCCGAACGCCTCGACTCCGGCAACCTCGGCCTTGACAACGCCGACCGGGCCCTCGAACTGGCCGGGCACCTGCCCCGCCCGCTCACCGGCGGCGAACGGCAGCAGGCCGCCGACCTCTACGTACGAGCACTGGTGCAGCGGCTCATCGGGCTGCGCGTGACCGGCGCCCTCGCCGCAGGGCGCGAACCCGGCGCGGAAGCCTCGGTCGGCAAGCTGTACGCCACCGAGACCATGCGGCGCACCAGCGACCTCGTCTCCGAACTGCTCGGCCCCCGCCTGGTCGCCGACACGGGGGAGTGGGGCACGTACGCCTGGACCGAGCACCTCCTCGGCGCGCCCGGCTACAGCATCGCGGGCGGCACCGACGAGATCCAGCACAACATCCTCGCCGAGCGCGTGCTCGGCCTGCCCAAGGAGCCCGCCCGATGAGCACGGCGACCCAGGAGACGGAACTGGCGGGGCGGGTCCGCGCCGGACTCGCGGGCCTGCATCCGGGGGCGTCCGTCGGGGAGTTGAAGGTCCTGCCGGGAGGTCACTCCGGACTGACGTACTCGGTGACGGCAGGGGACGCGAAGTATGTCGTCAAGGCCGTGCCGGCGGGACAGCGGCCCATCGGCCGCAATGACGTGCTGCGTCAGGCGCGGGTGCTCGCCGCGCTCGCCGGATCCGCCGTACCGGTGCCGGGTCTCGCTGTTGTCGACGAGGCCCAACCCGCTTGGTTCGCCATGGACTTCGCGGACGGGGACGCGGTGGAGCCGGTACTGGACAAGGCTGAGATCCCGGAGGCGACGGCGCGGGCCCGGATGCTGGAGATCGCCTCCGTGCTCCGACGGCTGCACGACACCGATGCCGACGCTCCCGGGCTCGACGCGCCCGCACCGCTCGACGCGGCCGGTGAGCTGGCGCGCTGGAGCCGCACTCTGCACGCGGTCCCAGCTGAACTGCGGCCGGGAGGAACGGAGTTGCTGGAGCGCCTCGGCGGCGAAGTGCCCGACGGCCTCCCGCCGGTGCTGCTGCACGGCGACTTCCGGCTCGGCAACGTGCTGTGCGTCCAGGAGCGCGCGGTCGCCGTCGTCGACTGGGAGATCTGGAGCGTCGGCGACCCGCGCATCGACCTCGGCTGGTTCCTGCTCTTCGCCGACCACCGCAACTTCCCCGAACTCGGCCGCGCGGTGCCCGGCCTGCCCACCGACCCTGACCTGCTCGACGCCTACCTCGACGGCAGGCCCGCGCTGCCCGCCATGGACTGGTTCCGCGCCCTCGGCCGCATGAAGATGGCCGCGATCATGGGCCACAACCTGCGTCGGCACCGCGAGGGCAAGCACCACGACCCGGACCAGGAGCGACTGCCGCCCACCATCGCCGCGATGATCCGCACCGCGCGCGACATCCTCGGCTGACCCCAGAACCACATCAGGAGCCCTCGTGGATTTCGGATTCTCGCCGCGCGCGAGTGAACTCCAGGACCGTATGCGGTCGTTCATGGAGCAGTACGTCCTTCCAGCGGAAGCGGTGTACGACCGGCAGCTCGCCGAGGCGGACGACCCGCACGCACTGCCGCCGGTGATGACCGAGCTGAAGGAGAAGGCCCGCGCCGAGGGCCTGTGGAACCTCTTCATGGCCCACGGCGACTGGGGCGCCGGGCTCACCAACCTGGAGTACGCGCCACTGATGGAGCTGGCAGGACGCTCGATCATCGGCCCCGAGGTGTTCAACTGCTCGGCGCCCGACACCGGCAACATGGAACTGCTCGCGCTGTACGGCACCCCCGAGCAGCAAGAGCGCTGGCTGAAGCCGCTGTTGGAGGCGGAGATCCGCTCGTGCTTCGCGATGACCGAACCCGAGGTCGCGAGCTCCGACGCGCGCAACATACAGACGCGCATCACCCGCGATGGTGACCACTACGTGGTCAACGGCCGCAAGTGGTACACCTCCGGGATCCTCGACCCGGACTGCGAGCTCATCATCCTGATGGGCAAGACCGACCCCGGCGCGCCCACCTACCGGCAGCAGAGCATGCTGCTCGTCCCCCGTGACACCCCGGGCGTCACCGTCGTACGGGACCTGCCCATGTTCGGATACACCGACCGGTGCGGACACGGCGAGGTCCTCTTCGAGAACGTCCGCGTGCCGGTGGATCACATCCTCGTCGGGGAAGGGGAGGGCTTCGCCCTCGCCCAGGGGCGTCTGGGCCCTGGACGCATGCACTACGCGATGCGCGCCGTGGGCTTCGCCGAGCGCGCCCTCCAGCTCATGTGCGAGCGCACGACCGAACGCGTCGCCTTCGGCGGGCCGCTCGCCGACCGGGGCGTGGTCCGCGAGTGGATCGCCCACAGCCGCATCGAGATCGAGCAACTACGCCTGCTCGTACTGAAGTCGGCGTGGCTGATGGACACCGTCGGCAACGCGGCCGCCCGGATGGAGGTCGCCGCGATCAAGGTGGCGGCGCTCGACGTCGCCCACAAGGTCGTCGACCGGTCGGTGCAGGCGCACGGCGCGGCAGGGGTCAGCGACGACACCGTACTGGCCCGGCTGTACGCGATCACACGCGCGCTGCGTATCGCCGACGGCCCGGACGAAGTGCATCTGCGGACCGTCGCCCGTCAGGAACTCGCCAAGTACCAGAAGACCGACACGAAGACAGAAGCGAAGACCGATACGAAGGCAGGGGCCGCGTGAGCACCGACACCCTCGACGGCAAGGTCGCCGTCATCACCGGCGGTTCGCGCGGCATCGGCCTCGGAATCGCCACCGCCTACCGGGCGGCCGGCGCACACGTCGTGATCGCCGCCCGAAAGGCCCCCGGCCTCGCCGAGGCGCGCGAGCAACTGCTGCGGGTCAAGAGCGACGGCGATGTGCACACAGTCGTCGCCAACGCCGGCGAACTCGACCAGGCCGAAGCCTGTGTCGACGAGACCATGACGCGCTTCGGGCGTCTCGACATCCTGGTCAACAACGCGGCGACCAACCCGTACAACGGTGATCTGCTCGACCTGGACCTGCCGCGCGCGGAGAAGACCGTACGCGTCAACCAGTACGGCATGATCGCCTGGACCCGGGCCGCCTGGCGGGCCTGGATGGCCGAACGCGGGGGAGCGGTCATCAACATCGCCTCCGTCGGCGGTCTTATCGTCGACCCGCACATCGGTTACTACAACGCCACCAAGGCGGCCATGCTGCACATGACGCGGCAGCTCGCCTACGAACTCGGGCCACGGGCCCGGGTGAACGCCATCGCGCCCGGCCTTGTCAAGACGGAGCTTGCGCGAGCGGTGTGGGAGGTCCGCGAGCCCGTCCTCACCGCCAAGCTGCCCCTGCGGCGCCTCGGCACTGTGGAGGACGTGGCGAACGCGGCGCTGTTCCTGGCGTCCGACGCCTCCTCGTGGATGACCGGCCAGACGCTGGTGCTCGACGGCGGCGCCACCGCCCTGCCCATCGGCGTGGACGAGACCGGGGTGGACGAGTGAGCACGCCACGAACCGCCGCCGAACTGTTCTCGCTCGAAGGCAGGACAGCCGTCGTCACCGGGGCGTCCGCAGGCCTCGGCGCGCGTTTCGCCACCGTCCTCGCGCAGGCCGGTGCCACCGTGTTCGCCGCGGCCCGCCGGGCCGACCGCCTGAAGGAGCTCGCCGGCTCCGACGCACGGATCCACCCGGTCGCGTGTGATGTCTCGCTGGAGGCCGACCGGACGCGTCTCGCCGATGCGGCGCTCACCGCCACGGGGCGTCTCGACATCCTGGTCAACAACGCGGCCATGTCCGGCGAGACGCGTGCCGAGGACGAGACCCCGGACGCCTTCGCGGACGTACTCGGCGTCAACCTCACCGCGCCCTTCCACCTCGCCCGGCTCACCGCCGAGGCTCCCGCCACCGATACGGGCAAGAGCATCATCAACGTCTCCTCCATCCTCGGACTCGTATCGGGCGCCCCGCTGGGTGGCGCGAGCTACTCCGCGTCCAAGGCCGGACTGATCGGCCTGACAAGGGAGTTGGCCGGACAGTGGGGCAGCGCAGGGACTCGCGTCAACGCGCTCGCGCCCGGCTGGTTCCGCACCGAGATGACCGCTGAGCTCTTCGGCGACGAGCGTTCGCGCCGCTGGGTCGAGCGCAACACGCTGCTGCGCCGGGGCGGCGACGGAGAAGAGCTCGACGGCGCGCTGCTCTTCCTCGCCTCGGACGCCTCCACGTACTGCACCGGGCAGGTCCTCACCGTCGACGGCGGATGGACGGCGCGATGAGGGTCGGCACGACGAGGGTCGGCATCGAGATACGCGAGGACGGCCTGGCACAGATCACCCTGCGCCGGGGCGACGCGGGCAACGCCATCGACCTGGAGATGGCGCGCGGGCTCCAGGACGCGGCCCGGGCCTGCGCGCAGGAGGGCGTACGGGCCGTACTCCTCACCGCCGAGGGGAAGTCCTTCTGCGTCGGCGGCGACCTCGCGGAGTTCTCCAGGCTGAGCGGCGACGCGCTGGAGAAGCACATCTACGCGGTCACGGACGCGCTGCACGAGGCCCTGCGTACGTTCGCCCGGCTCGACGCGCCCATGGTGGCCGCCGTGCAAGGGGCCGTCGCCGGTGCGGGCATCGGCCTCGCGGCGGCCGCCGATGTGACGCTCGCCGCCGACAACGCCTCGTTCACCGCCGCGTACACCGGGATCGGCTACTCGCCCGACGCCGGAGTGAGCTGGTTCCTGCCGCGTCTCGTCGGGCCCAAGCGGGCCCTGGAGCTGCTCCTGACGAACCGTCGGACAACGGCGTCACAAGCCGAGGCGATCGGCCTCGTGAGCCGCACCGTCGCCCCCGGCGAACTGGCCGCGGAGGCGTCGCGCACGGCCGACGCCCTGCGTCGCGGACCCACCGCGGCCTTCGGGGCGACCCGTCGCCTCGTCGCAGCGGGCCTGACCTCCGACCTCGGCCCGCACCTGGACCGCGAGGCCCGCTCGCTCGCCACCGCCGCCCGCGGCGACGAGGGACGCGAGGGCGTTGCCGCCTTCCTCGGCAAGCGGGCGCCCGAATTCCCGCGTGTCGCGCCCCAGCACTGACCCGCTCACACCGAACCCATGGAGCCCGCCGTGTCGAACACATCGACAACATCGAAAGTATCGAGGGCATCGGAAGCTTTCATCGTCGGAGCCGTCCGTACCCCCGTCGGCCGCCGCAAGGGCACGCTCAGCGGCGTGCACCCCGCCGACCTCGGCGCACATGTGCTGCGTGCCCTCCTTGAACGTACCGGCGTCGACCCCGGCGCGGTCGACGACGTGTACTTCGGATGTGTCAGCCAGATCGGCGCGCAGACCGGAAACCTGGCCCGCACCTCCTGGCTGTCGGCGGGCCTGCCCCAGCACGTGCCCGGCACCACCATCGACCGGCAGTGCGGCTCGTCCCAGCAGGCCGTCCACTTCGCCGCGCAGGCCGTGGGATCCGGCGCCGCCGATCTGGTGGTGGCAGGCGGGGTGGAGGTGATGAGCCTGGTGCCCATCGCCAGCCCCATGTTCGTCGGTGAGCAGGCGGGCTTCGGCAGTCCCTTCGCGGGCGAGGGCTGGCGCGAACAGTTCGGGGACCAGGAGGTATCGCAGTTCCGCGGTGCCGAGCTGATCGCGGAGAAGTGGGGCGTCACCCGCGAGGACATGGAGCGGTTCGCGCTCACCAGCCATCAGCGGGCCCTTGCCGCACAGGCCGATGGCGCCTTCGACGAGGAGATCGTCCCGGCCTTCGGGCTCGCTGCCGACGAGGGGCCGCGCGCCGACACGACGCTCGCGAAGATGGCGGGCCTGAAGAGCCTCACCGAGGCCGGCAGGCTGACCGCCGCCGTCGCCAGCCAGATCTCCGACGGCGCCGCCGCCCTCCTCATCGCCTCCGGGGAGGCGGTACGCCGCCACGGCCTGACCCCGCTCGCGCGGGTGCACAGCATGGCCGTGACCGGCTCCGACCCGATCCACATGCTGACCGGACCGATCCCCGCCACCGAGCAGGTCCTGGACAAGGCCGGTCTCGGCCTCGACCGGATCGATCTGATCGAGATCAACGAGGCCTTCGCCTCCGTCGTACTCGCCTGGCAGAAGGAGACCGGCGCCGATCCGGAGCGCGTCAACGCCTTCGGAGGCGCGATCGCGCTCGGGCACCCGCTGGGGGCCACGGGCGCCCGGCTCATGACCACGCTCGTCCACCAGTTGCGCAGGACCGGCGGCCGCTATGGTCTGCAGACGATGTGCGAGGGCGGCGGCATGGCGAACGCCACCGTGCTCGAGCGCGGGTGATCCGTGGGGGGTGGGGGGGGGAGCCGTCGGTTGGCAACTGAGTTCAAGTTGGGTTTACTCTCGGGTACGACCACGGCAGGTGACGGCCAGGAGAGATGCAATGACGAGGATCGTTGAACCGGAGGCGGGGCCGCGCTCCAAGCGCGCCGCCATTCTCACGGCCGCCGTGGACTGCTTCGGCGAGGTCGGCTTCGAGGCCACCAAGTGGTCCACCGTGGCCGAGCGGGTAGGCATCGGACAGACCGCGCTCTACCACTACTTCGAGTCGAAGGCGCACTGCCTGCTCACCATCATGCGGCTCGAACTGGAGCGCTCGCACGAACGGTTCGCCGAGGCGACCAAGGACGTGGAGGAGCCGGTCGAGGCGCTTCGGGCGGCGGTGCGCGCGGCCTACGAGGTCTCGGAGCAGGAGGTCCTGCAGATGCGCATCCTGCAGAACCACATGGACCTGCTCTCCGGATCCCGCCGGTCCAAGCGCGAGGAGGCCGAGCGCGTGGCGGCCCGCCAGCTGGTCCAGGTCGTCGAGCGGGACTGGACGAACTTGCTGGTGAAGGGGATGTCGCAGGGTGCGTTCCCGCTGCGGGACGCCCAGTTGCTCGGAGCGGGTGTGCTCGGTCTGATCGTCAGCGTGTGGCGGTGGTACCGGCCGTCAGGCCCGACCCCGCTGCCGGAGATCAGCGAGCTGATCGAGGGCGCCTGCGTGCGCATGGTCGCCAGCTGACGCGTACGGCGCTCGCGCGGCCGACGCGCTGACCCGCCCCTTCCCCCCTTCTCCTTTCTCCCTTCTCCCCTTCGCCAAGGCCCCCTGACGGACAACCGTCAGGGGGCCTTGTGCTGTCCGATGGCGATCGGGACGTGACCGGCCATTGCCAGGCGTGTTTCTCCGGGATTAGCATCCGTATCAACTGAACTGAACTTGACTCAGGTTGATCTGAGGAGGGGCATGCGACCACGTACGACACGCACGCTCATCGCCGCACTCGCCGCGATGCTTGCCCTGGTGGCGAACGCGTGCAGCACCGGAGGTCCGTCGGCGGGGGGCGACAAGGTCATCAAGATCGGCGCGTGGTTCCCGCTCACCGGCCCCCTTGCCTCGTTCGGAATCCCTGAAAGGGCCGGCGCCGACGCGTACTTCAAGTCGGTCAACGCACGGGGAGGGATCAACGGGCGCAAGATCGACTGGGTCGTCAAGGACAACGCCAACGACCCGCAGCAGACCGTCCAGATCGCCCGTCGGCTCGTCGACCAGGAGGGGGTCGTGGCGATCGTCGCGACCAACGGCACCTCCCAGACCCAGGCCACGTTCCCCTTCGTGCTCCAGCAGTCGAAGGTGCCGGTCCTCAACACGCTGGGCGGCGACGCGTCCTGGTACGAGCCGGCCCGCGACGGCCTGTTCGGTCTGCAGACGCTGTACGAGGACCAGGCAGCCGCCCTCGGGGAGTGGGTGGTGCGTGACGGAGCGAAGAGAGTGGTCGTCGTGCACAGCGATCCGGCGGCGTTCGTGAACGTGGGCAAGGAGATAGAGCCCGCGGCCCGCAAGACCGATCCGTCGGTGCGGGTGAAACGTCTTTCGGTGAAGTACCAGACCACCGACTACAGCCCGGTGATCAGCAAGGTCAAGGCCGCCGAGCCTGACGCCGTCGTGCTGATCCTCACCGCCGCCGAGACCGCGTCGTACCTCAAGGAAGCGAAGCTGCAGCGGCTCGAAGCCCCTGCGTACGGCTACGCGCCCGTGGCGGCACAGGCCACGCTGACGCTGGCGGGCAAGGCGGCCGACGGGCTCAAGGCGCTGCAACTGGTCAAGTCGCCGAATGACGACGACCCGGACATCAAGGAGTTCCGCGCGGCGATGGCGAAGTACGAGCGGGGGCACCCGGCCGACTTCATCACCCTGTGGGGCTGGGCCGCGGCGAAGGCGTTCGTCGAGGTCGCGAAGACCATCGACGGGCCCGTCACCAGCGAGTCGCTGACCAAGGCCTACAAGAACGCACGCCACGTCGACACGGGAGTGGCTCCGGTTCTCGACTTCGGCGTCGGCCGACACCTCGGCACCCGTGACGTACAGAAGGTCGTCGTCAGGGACGGTCGTTGGGAGTCGCAGGGCGACTTCTTCACGCCTCCTGTACGCGACTGACATCCCTGCCCCCCTCCCCCTCACCTCCCACCCTGCATCCGCACCCCGCAGCGAAAGGACCCTCATGGCCAGCGTGTTGCCCGCCTACATGGCGCGGATGGACAGCGACCACCCCGAGCGGGCGCTCGAACTCCTCGAACCGGACTTCCGCTTCCTCATCGCCCTGCCGGGCGGCGAGGCCACCGGACGGTCCAAGGAGGATTTCGCCGCCTACATCGCGGGCCGCAACGCCGTCGCGAGGGAGCACAGGATCCTCCGGCACAGCTCCGACGGCGACCTGGAGACCGTGTACGGAGTGGTGACCGAGTCGGGGAAGAGCGTCGGGTCCTTCCTGTCGGCGGCCGTCGTCACGCCCGAGGGGCGCATGGCCCGCTACCAGTCGTACTTCACCACGACATACGACCTCATCGACCTGCCGGAGTGAGTGCGTCCGGGCACCCACGGCAGGCTATGCCGCACCGAGCCGAAGGAAGCCGACATGGCAGAGATGACCGAGGCGTCCACAGCCACCGCCCCCGCAGCCGCTCCCGCACCTTTCCTGACCGCGTGGTTCGAGATCCTCGACAGCGACGAACCGGACCGGATCCTCGACCTGGTCAGCGACGACTTCTCCCTCTCCATCCTGTTCTCCACCGGTGACGGCCGGGCGACCGACTTCGCCGGGGACCGCGCCGCGCTGGTCGGCTACCTCGAACAGCGCGAACGGGGCACGCGCACTCACCATCTCCTGTCCGCGACCACCCTCGGACAGGACGAGCTCTTCCTCGGCGAGGTGCGCCGCGACGGCGCGCCCGAGGCCAGCTTCGTCGCGGCCGGACGCGTGGACGACAACAACCGGCTGCAGCGCCTGCTGATCGGCCGATCGTCCGAGATTCACTTCCCCTGACTACGCGTCTCCCCTCAACTTGCAATCCACGGAGGGCAGTTATGTACAACCTCGTCCTGCTGGCAGCCCGGCCACCGGAATGGACGCACGAGCGGTTCATCGCATGGTGGCGCGGCGACCACGCGGAACTGACCTACCGCCTGCCAGGACTCCGCGCCTGGCGGCACACGGAGATCGACAGGGCTCTGGAGCCGCGCTCCGAGGGCTGGGACGGGCTATCGGTGCTCAGCTTCGACTCGCCCGAGGACCTGAAGAAGGCCCTGGCGAGCAAGGAGTGGGCCGATGCGGTCGCACAGGTGGGAGACATGAAGGGCCGCCGTATCGCGGTGATGGGCAACGAGGCGGAGATGTTCACCGGCTGATAGCGCCGCACTGAGATGGTCACGGAGTTCCGTAAAGCGTAGCGAGGAAGCGGGATGCGACAGGTAGCGCAGGAGTTCCAACACAAGTCAGAGCAGGGGGACTTCGTCGCCGTCATTGACGACGCGGGTCCTCATGCGGCGCGCGAACTGCTGACCGAGGCGACCCGGCTCGCGGAGGTGATGTTCCCCGACGGGGCCGGCGGCACCGTCATGCTCCAGGCCGACAACTCATGGCGCACCATCGCCGGCACACTCGCCGTGGGCCTCACCGGCGGGGTCCTCGCGGTGGTCAACCGGCACACCACACGCGCCGAGTTCGCCGCGGCCTTCGCGGACATCCGCCCGGACGCCGTCGTGGCCGAGCCGTCGGCGATGCACGAATGGGGAGTGACCGGGCTGCTGCCGGAGAGCGGGGCGGGCCAGGTCCTCGACGGCTGGGCCTGCCGGTCCGCACCCGGGCCGCACGACGTGTCGCGCTGGGCGGGCGGGGTGCTCATCGGACTGACCTCCGGCTCGACCGGCCGCCCCAAGGGCGTGGTGCAGTCCGAGGCCGCCCTGCGCTACGCGGGCGCGAGCACCATCGAGATCAACGGACTGCACCGCGGGGACGCGGTGGCCGCGATCGTGCCGCTGTCGTCGACGGCCGCGTACTGTTTCGGCGTCCACCTGTCCCTTCTCCTCGGCGGGCCGCTCGTCCTGACGGAGCGGTGGGACCCGGCCGCCGCCCTGCGGCGCATGGCGGACGCCGCCGTCCGCTGGACCATGTGCGTACCGACCATGGCGCTCCAGATGGGCGCGGCGGCAGCGGGCTCCGGTGCCCTCGGGGGAGTGCGCGCGATCACCGTGGGCGGCGGCCCGATGGACCGGGGCGCGCTCGCCCGCGCCGAACAGTCCCTGGGTACGAAGATCCTCCGCGTCTTCGGCATGTCCGAGTGTCTGGGCCACACCTCGCCGAGCCCCGACGACCCCGAGGAGATCCGGCTCGGCAGGGACGGCCGGCCCTTCCCCGGTACGGAACTGCGCGCGCTCACCCCGGACGGCGGGGCGGCGGTTCCTGGCGTGACAGGGCGGGCGCAGGTCCGCGGTCCCTCCCTCTTCCTCGGCTACGCCCGTGACGGCGCCGTCGAACCGCCCGGCCTCACGCAGGACGGCTACTTCCCCACCGGGGACCTGCTGATGACGTACGAGGACGGCACCGTGGCCATCATGGGCCGCGAGAAGGACATCATCATCCGCGGCGGCCGGAACATCGACATCACCGAGATCGAGCGGGCCGTCGCCGCCTACCCGCGCGTGGCCAGAGCCTGCGTCGCCGCCGTCCCGGACGAGGTGCTCGGCGAACGCATCGCGCTGCTCGTCGTCACCGAGGACGGCGCCGGAATGGACCTGGCGGAGGTGACGGGGCATCTGGAGAGCGTCGGCCTCGCCAAGACCAAATGGCCCGAATTCGTCTACGACATCGAAGAGTTGCCCCAGACGAAGGTGGGCAAGCTGGACAGGTCCGGGGCCCGCGAACTTGCCCATCGGCTGCGTGCGACCTGCGTGCGGCAGCAGGGTGCGGCCCGCACCACGACGGACCAGGGCGGTTCAGCGAGCGACAGCGAAGGAGAGTCATGACAAAGCGGTTCGACCAAGGCCCGTGGGCCGAAGCCGGAATCCAGACCGTGCAGCCCGGGGTGCACCGTGTCCCCCTGCCGCTGCCCAACGACGGCCTGCACGCCGTCAACGTCTATCTGCTGGAGAACCTGGCGGACGACGACGGCATCGTCATGATCGACGGAGGCTGGGCGATCCCCGAGGCGCGCAAGGCGCTGGAGGAGGCGATGGCGGCCATCGGCCGGGACCTCGGCGACATCAGCCACATCCTGGTCACCCACATTCACAGCGACCACTACACGAACGCGGTGGAGCTGCGCCGACTCCTCGGCTCGCGCGTGTACTTGGGAGCAGGCGAACGGCCGGGCATGGAGATACTCCACCGGCTGCGCAGCGACGTACCGGCAGGCTCGCTGGAGACGCTGCGCAGGGCTGGTGCGGGCGAACTGGCCGACCTTGTACAGGAGATGGACCACGGCGGCTACGACCCACGCGTGTGGGAGGCGCCCGACCAGTGGCTCGGCGCTGAGACTCTCCGGTTCGGCGACCGCGAGCTGCACGTCGTGCCAACTCCCGGACACACCAAAGGACATGTGGTCTTCCTCGACGAACAGCGCGGGTTGCTGTTCTCCGGGGACCACGTCCTGCCGCACATCACCCCGTCCATCGGCTTCGAGCTCGCCGAGCCCGGTGGCCGTCCGCTCGCCGACTACCTGGACTCGCTGCGGCTGATGACCCGGTACGCCGACACGCGTCTGCTGCCCGCGCACGGCCCGGTGTCGAGCAGCTCGCACACCCGGGTCGCCGAGCTGCTCACGCACCACGACAACCGCCTCTCCCAGAGCCTGAAGGCGCTGGGGGAGCGCACGCTGGACGCACACGCGGTGGCGCGCGAACTGGGCTGGACGCGCCGGGAGGTGCCGTTCGGCGAGCTCGGCGCGTTCAACCAGATGCTCGCGGTCAACGAGACGGCGGCGCACCTCGACGTCCTCGTGCTGCGCGGGCGGGTCACCCTGGTGCACAAGGACGGGGTGGACCAGTACACGCGCGTGCGGTGACGCCGTACGGGATCGGGATCGGGATCGGGACAAGAGGCAGGGAGGGCGCGGCAGTTGCCGAGCCCTCCCCTTCCTTTGCGTGTCCTCGCCTGTCAGCGGGCGGTCCAGCCGCCGTCCACGTACAGCTCGGAGCCGGTGACGAAACTGGAGTCGTCCGAAGCGAGGAACGCCACGGCCCCCGCGACCTCGTCGGGCCGGCCGAGGCGTCCCATCGGGGTGCCCTCGAGCATCGCGGTGTGCCGGGGCGTGCCGCGCCACAGTTCACGTGAGAGGGGCGTCTCGATGAAGCCGGGGTGGACGGAGTTGACGCGGACGCCGCGCGTCGCCCAGTGGAGTGCGGCGTTCTTCGTCATCAGGCGTACGGCTCCCTTCGCGGCGTGGTAAGAGAACTGACTGCCGAAGCCGCCGACCGTCCCGAAGATCGACGCGATGTTGACGATGGAGCCGCCTCCTGAGCGCTCGATCGCGGGCCCGGCGTGCTTCATTCCGAGCCAGACGCCGCCCTGGGTGACCGCGATGACCTTGTCCCAGGATTCCTGGGTCTCGGTCTCCACGGTCCGCATCTCGGCGATGCCCGCGTTGTTGACGAGCAGCGACAGACCGCCGAGGTCGGCGACCACCCGCTCGATCGCGTCACGCCAGGCATCCTCGTCACTGACGTCGAGGGCGATGCCGAGCGCCCGCGCTCCGTCGGCGGTCAGCTCCTTGGCGAGCTCCGCACAGCGGTCGGCGTCCACGTCGGTGACCACCACCGTGGCCCCCTCGGCGGCGAGCCTGCGCGAAACGGCATCACCTATCCCGCCGGTCGCACCGGTGACCAGGGCGATGGTTGCGGACAGTCGGTCGGACACGGGGTTCTCCTTCGTTCGTGGTGCGGCGATGCGGTGATGTGCGGTGGTCACGGCAGGAGTCGCAGCCCCGAGCGAAGGAGCGCCGGGACCGCGGAGCCGACGTGCTCGAAGCCGGTGCCCACCGTCTGTCCCGCGAGGAAGCGGGCGTGGATGCCCTCGGCGATCACGGCGAGCTTGAAACAGGCGAGAGCCTGGTAGTAGGGCAGGCAGGTGATGTCCCGGCCGGATGCCGCTGCGTACCGTTCGGCCAGTTCGCGCCCGGCGGGGAAACCGGGATTGGCGGTCGGGACGTGACGCGCCCCCAGGACCGGCTCGCAGGCCGGGTCCCAGTACATGAGCAGCATGCCGAGGTCGGCGAGAGGATCACCGAGCGTGGCCATCTCCCAGTCCACGATCGCCGCGATCCGCCCGAAGTCACCGGGTGCCAGGAGGGTGTTATCCAGACGGTAGTCGCCGTGCACGATCGCCGGTGCGCCGCTCGCGGGCAGGGCGCGGGCGAGCCGCGTGTTCAGGGCGTCGAGGTCGGGCAGTGCCCGGGTGGCGACCTTGTCCCACTGCCCGCGCCACCGGCGCACCTGCCGCTCCAGATAGCCTTCGGGACGGCCGAAGTCGCCGAGCCCGATGGCGCTGGCGTCGACCGAGTGCAGCGCCACCAGGGCGTCGACGAGTGCTTCGGCCGCATGTTGAGCGTCGGAGTGCGCCAGCGCGGCGGCCTCGTCGCCGTCGCGCAGCACCGTCCCCTCCACGAACGCGACGACGCAGAACGGCGCTCCTATCACGTCCGGGTCCCGGCACGAGAGGACGGCGTCGGCGACCGGCACCCCGGTGCCGGAGAGGGCGGCGACGACGCGGTATTCGCGGTGCATGTCGTGGGCGGTCGGTGTCAGGACGCCGAGCGGTGGCCGCCGCAACACCCACCGGTGCGTCCCGTCACTGACGCGGTACGTCAGATTGGAACGCCCTCCGTGCAGCGGCTCGACCCGGAGCGGTCCCGCGCATCCTGGGACGTGGGCCTCGAAGTAGCGCTGCAGCGCCGGTAGTTCGACGCCGAGCACGGTCGCATCGGAGGCGCTCACCGCTCGGCCCGCCGCTCCCGGGCCGCCCGCACCGCGCGCTTGGCGATGGCCCAGCGGTGCGTCTCGGAAGGCCCGTCGTAGATACGGAACGGACGCACCTCCCGGTACAGGCGCGACAGCGGGGCATCGCCCGAGATGCCGAGCGCGCCGCACACCTGCACCGCCCGGTCGACCACCCGGTTCACCGCCTCGGACACGTACGTCTTGGCGATAGAGGTGTGCTGGGCGGCCGAGCGGCCCTGGTCCAGCTCCCAGCAGGCACGCCACAGCACCGCTCGGCTGGTCTCGATGTCGATCTCGGAGTCGGCCAACAACTGCTGCACCATGCCGAGTTCGGCCAGCGGCCGTCCGAAGGCCGAGCGGTCCGCCGCACGCTCGAGGGCGATGTCCTGCGCACGCCGCGCCACTCCGAGCCAGCGCATGCAGTGGGTCATCCGCGCGGGTCCGAGGCGCACCTGCGCATACGCGAAGCCCTTGTCGACCTCGCCGAGGACGGCGCTGTCGGCTACCTCGCAGTTCTCGAACACCACCTCGCTGTGCCCGCCGAACAGGCCCTGGTCCAGGGTGTCGATGTTCCGGACGATCTTCATGCCCGGGTTCTCGCCCTGGACGAGGAACATCGTCGCGCCGCCCGCGTCCCCGGCCGTGCCGCTGGTGCGGGCCATGCAGATGGCGAAGGCCGCCCCGTCCGCGCCGCTGATGAACCACTTGCGGCCGTCGATCCGCCAGCCGCCGTCGATCCTCGTGGCGGTCGTGGCGAGCGCACGGGGATCGGATCCGGCACCGGGAGCAGGCTCGGTCATCGCGAAGCACGAACGCGCCTCGCCCGCTGCCAGGGGGCGGAGGAACTGCTCCTTCTGCTCCTCGGTGGCGACGACGTCGAGCAGATGCATGTTGCCCTCGTCGGGCGCCGCACAGTTGAGCGCGAGCGGCCCCAGCAACGAGTACCCGGCCTCTTCGAACACCACCGCCTGCCCGCACAGATCGAGCCCGAGGCCGCCCCACTCGGCACCGACGTGCGGGGCGAACACCCCTGCCGCGCGAGCGGCGTCCTGAAGGCGGCGGCGCAGCGGTTCAGGGCCGGCGTGAATGTTCCCGTCGCACGCCTGTTCCTCGGGGATCGCCACATCCCGTACGAACCGCGCGGTGCGCCGCGCGATGACGGCCGCTCTCTCGTCGATCTCGAAGGAGATGGACACGCACCCTCCTGAATTCAGTTCAGCTAGTGACCATTAGCCATGACAGGGGAGGTTGACGTCCATGTCAAGGGAGTGGGGCCAGCTATGCTCGAATCGCCACACAGAGGGTGTGGCTAATGACTCATAGCCGGAGGGATACGTGGACGCGGTGCCAGGCGGACCGTACGAGCGCCCCCACCGCCCCGCACGGCCCGAAGAGGAGTCCCCGGTGGACCGCCGGTCGGGCATCCGGCTGGCCGCGCTGAGGCTGTTCGCCGCGCAGGGCTACCGGTCCACGACGATGACGGACATCGGCGCCGCCGTCGGCATGCGCGGCCCGAGCCTGTACAAGCACGTGGCCTCGAAGCACGAGCTCCTCACCGAGATCATGGTCGGCACGATGGAGCAGCTCATCGCGGACAACATCGCGGCCGTCTCCGGCACCGACGACGTACGCGAACAACTGCGTCGTTCTGTGGAAGCGCACATCCGCTACCACGCCCGCCACCGCCTGGAGGCGTTCGTCGGCAACCGTGAGATCGGCAATCTGGAACAGCCCGACCAGGAGCGGGTGCTCAGCCGCCGCAGCGACTACGAACGCCGCTACCGCGAACTCATCGAGCGGGGAGCGACCGAGGGAGTCTTCCAGGTGCGGTCGGCCAGAATCGCCTCGTACTCGATCCTGGACATGGGCATCGGCGTGGCCAGCTGGTTCCACGAGGGCGGCGAGTTCTCGGTGGACCAACTCGCCTACCAGTACGGCGACATCGCACTGCGCATCGTCGACGCGAGGCCGACCCGTTCATGAGAGTCGGTATGTGATCAGCGGGGCCAGGGGCGACCGGTGAGGCGCTCGATGTCCTTGTTGAACTGCTGGAGGTCGGCGACGAAGGTGTCGAGGCGTTCGGGGGTCCATTCGGTGACCACTTCGGACAGTCCGTCGACGACGATGTCGCGGTCGCTTTTCAGTCGGTCCTTGCCCAACTGGGTGATACGGAATTTCCGTGCGACGCCTCCGTCCGGGTCGAGCGTCCGCTCGACGAGGCCGTCCTTGAGGAGGGTGGTCGTCTGCCGGTTGAACGTGGAGGCGGCCAGGCCGAAGGCGGTCACGAGGTCGGCTATCGACATGGGCCCCTGCACCTCGATCCGGCTCAGGAGCACGTATGCGCTGCGGTCCAGCGCCTCGGTGCCGGCCAGGCGGCGCGGTGAAGCCATCTCCTGGTGTCGGGTGAGGATCAGCAGCTCCCGCTCGATCTGTTCCCCTGCCTGCTGGGCATCCATTTCGGCCACCTCCGGCTCAACCGTCTGCACACCCGCACCTTACGCCAACGCGTGTGCATCATGCCCATGAAGAGCATCATGCAATGCATGTGCATGATGCTTTTCGCGTGTACCGTGCATAAGCGTGAGCGCTTCCGCACCTACAGCGCCCGCCGCGACGACCGGACGAAAGCCCCACATTTCCGAGGGAGTTCAGTCATGAGCCAGAGCCAGAGCCAGAGCAAGCGCCAGAGCCAGAGCCAGAGCCAGAGCAAGCGCCAGAGCCAGAGCCAGAGCAAGCGCCAGAGCAACGGCCGCAGCCATAGCGACAGCCAAGAGACCGTGCGCTATCCGCTGCCCCAGCAGGGCGCGCTGGACGCCCCCGCCGACTGGCAGCGGCTGCGCAGCCAGTGCCCTGTGGCGGCGGTCGAACTGCCCAGCGGCGACGGAGCGACGCTGCTCACCCGCCACGCGCACGTCAAGGCGCTCCTTTCCGACCCGCGCTTCGCCCGCCCCACTGCCGAGGACGGCGCTGCCCGCCTCGCACCCGAGGGCGAGGGCGGCGGAGGTATCGCATCCGGCAGTGCGGGAGCGCTCTCCCTGCCCACGACGGGAGAGCCGCACCAGCAGTGGCGCCGTCAGGTCAGTAAATGGTTCACCGCCAAGCGCATGACGGCTCTGCGGCCCGGCATGACAGAGACCGCGGAACGGCTCGTCGACGACATGGTCAGCGTCGGCGCACCCGCCGACCTCAAGGCGCACGTTGGCTTCCTGCTGCCCGTCTACGTCATCTGCGACTTGCTCGGCGTGCCCGCGGCGGACCGGGATCGCTTCTCCCACTGGTCCGACGCGCTCCTGAGCATCACCCGGTTCACCCGGGAGGAGACCGAACGGGCCCAGCGCGAGTTCGTCGAGTACATGTCCGGGCACATCGCCGCCAAGCGCGAGAAGCCGACCGACGACCTCATCAGCACCCTCATCCAAGACTCCGCGACGGCTGCCGATCAAGGGCTCTCGGACGCGGAACTCCTCGCGACTGCCATGGGTCTCCTGGTCGCGGGACACGAGACCACCGCGAACATGATCGGCAAGATGATCGCCATGCTCCTGGCCGACCGGAGCCGGTGGGAGCAGTTGCTCGCCGACCCCTCGCTGGTGCGCACCGCCGTCGAAGAGGCGCTTCGCTTCGACACCAACCTCGGATTCGGCCTGCGCCGCTACGTCACCGAGGACACCGAGATCGGCGGCCGGACGGTGCCGAGCGGTACCACCGTGATCTGCAGCATGCCCGCCGCCAACCGCGACGAGGACGTCTTCGACAACGCCGAGGACATGGACCTGGGCCGCAGCCCCAACCCTCACCTCATCTTCGGCGCGGGACCCCACTCCTGCCTGGGCCAGTCACTGGCCCGCACCGAACTCCAGGTCGTCCTGGAAGTCCTGCTGCGCAAACTGCCCGCCCTCGAACTGGCCGTCGCCACGGAAGACCTGGAACGGGTGGAAGGGCTGCTCGTCGGCGGTCTGCGCACCGTCCCGGTGCGCTGGTGACTTCCGCCAGGACGCCTCACCCCAACACGGCCGCCGGGCCGCCTCGTTCAGCCATCCCCACCGCCCCGACGCAGGGAGAAACCCGTATGAAGCTCACGATCGACGAGGACAAGTGCTGCGGCGCGGGCCAGTGCGTCCTGATCGCCCCCGAGGTGTTCGACCAGCGCGACGAGGACGGCATCGTCATCCTGCTGGACCCGACGCCGCCGCAGGAGCAGCACACCACGGCCCGCGAAGCCGCCGCGGTCTGCCCCGCGGCCGCCATCGACATCATTGACGGCGCCTGACCGACGGCCCCTGACCATCCCCTGCCCCGGCCTGACCATTCCCTGCCCCGAAGTGGCGGCCGGTCCCGAATCAGCTCGGGGCCGGCCGCCCCTCCACGGTGGCGATCTAGACGATGCCCTGGGCGGACATGGCGTCCGCGACCCTCAGGAAGCCCGCGATGTTGGAGCCGAGAACGTAGTCGTCCGGTGTCCCGCTGTACTCCTCGGCGGTCTGGCGGCACTCGGCATGTACGTTGCGCATGACGGCGGCGAGGCGGCTCTCGGTCTCCTCGAACGCCCACTGGTCGCGCGCCGCGTTCTGCTGCATCTCAAGGGCCGATGTGGCCACTCCGCCCGCGTTGGCCGCCTTCCCCGGGCCGAAGAGGACCCCGGCCTCGTGGAACAGCTGGACCGCCTCGGGAGTGCACGGCATGTTCGCGCCCTCGGCGACGGCGAGCACCCCGTTCTTGATCAGCGCGACGGCGTCCTCGCGGCCCAACTCGTTCTGGGTCGCGCACGGCAGGGCGATGTCGCAGCGAAGGTCGTACACGGTGCCCCGGGCCGAGAAGCGTGCGGTGGGCTTCGCCTCGGCGTAGGTGGACAGGCGGGCGCGGCGCACCTCCTTGATCTCCTTGAGGAGCTCCAGGTCGATGCCGTCCTCATCGACGACGTAGCCCGAGGAGTCGGAGCAGGCCACGACGCGACCGCCAAGGGCGTGCACCTTCTCGATGGCGTAGACGGCGACGTTCCCGGAGCCGGAGACCACCACGCGGCGCCCGTCGAAGTCGTGGCCGCGGGTGGCGAGCATCTCCTGGGCGAAGTAGACCGTGCCGTAGCCGGTGGCCTCGGTACGGGCGTGTGAACCTCCCCAGGCGACCGGCTTCCCGGTCAGGACGCCCGCCTCGAAGCGGTTGGTGATGCGCTTGTACTGGCCGAAGAGGTAGCCGATCTCACGGGAGCCCACGCCGATGTCACCGGCCGGCACGTCGGTCCGCTCGCCCACGTGGCGGTGGAGTTCGGTCATGAAGGACTGGCAGAACCGCATGACCTCGCCGTCCGAGCGCCCGCGGGGGTCGAAGTCCGCGCCGCCCTTGCCGCCGCCGATGGCCATGCCGGTCAGCGCGTTCTTGAAGATCTGCTCGAAGCCGAGGAACTTCACGATGCCGAGATTGACGCTCGGGTGGAACCGCAGGCCGCCCTTGTACGGGCCGAGTGCGCTGCTGAACTCGATCCGGAAGCCGCGGTTGACCCGCACGTCACCCTGGTCATCGACCCATGGGACCCGGAAGGCCAACTGCCGTTCGGGCTCGCACAGTCGCTCGACGATCCCTGTCTCCACGTACTCCGGATGCCGTTCAAGGGCCGGCGCGAGGGAGGAGAGGACCTCGGTGACCGCCTGATGGAACTCGGCCTCACCGGGGTCGCGGCGGCGGACCTGCGCGTGGACGGCCTCGATGTGCGCACTGACATTCATGGACGCTTCTCGCCTTCTCTGTTTCGTCGAGCCGTTGTGTTGCGGGTGGGATCGCATGGCGTGCTGGTCGTCATCGGCCACAAAGACACGGGACGGCTCGCAGTTCAGCATGGATGCGGCGACGGGTGCGCCGGTGAGGCGTGTGAAGTCGCACACGGCACGGATCCGGCACAAAAACTGCGATTCGGTGGCGAGTGTGATGGTGACCGGTACCGATATCGGTACCGCCCGGTGAGGTTGAGGTCCGGACGTTCACGCCTTCACGGGCTCGCCCCGTCGAACCCGTACCGCAGCGGTTCGTCCTGCACGCGCAGGTCGCGCCGGTACACGTACAGCGCTTCGGCCCGCAGGCCGTCCGGTCCTGCCTCCTCCACGTCGCAGGGGCGGGTGACCTGCACCACCGGCGGTCTGTCCGCGACGTGCAGGCGCAGACCATGGGCGGGTCCGCCATCGAGCACGGCGAGTTCTCGGACCGCCTGGCCGTGGTTGTCCGAGGACGTGGACGTAGACGTGGGCGTGGACGTGGCTTTGAGCATTGCGCAATCCTTGAGTCGGTGTGATGTGTGTGGGGGGGGCGATCAGGTGGCGTCAGGATCGAAGGCGGCGTGCGCGCGCCCGGATGCTGCCGCCATGGGCTTCGCCAGATTGACGGCGGGTCGCGGCGTGGCTCCGGTGCCACGGGCCGGTTCGGCGGTGGCGGCATCGCGCAGGGCGTCGGCGGTGGCGGCCAGTTCGCGTCGGGGGTCGAGCGCGTCCCGCATGTCGGTGAGTTCGCGACCGAGGTCACTTTCGCCGTTGAGTACGTGCTTGCGCACGAACGTCTTCGGGTGCAGATCGCGGGCGTCGAAGTCCTTGAACTCCGGGCCGAGTTCGGAGCGGATCTCGTCCTGTGCGCTCTCGGAGAACTCACGGATCTTACGCACCGTGCGCGCCGCGTTCTGCAGAAACTCCGGCAGCTTGTCAGGACCGAACAGCAGCACGCCGATCACCGCGATCGTGATCAGCTCCATGGGCCCCACGTCCGCGAACATCCGGCACTCCTTGCCTGACGGTGTGGCGCGCCATCGCCACCCATACTTAATCTATTGCGCAACCATGGAACCATTGCTGCCCCGGCGACGTTGTCCCGGGTAAGAACACGCCGTGAACAACGGCTCGAACGATGGAGGTAATCGCAGTGGGAGTTTCCCTGGCCAAGGGCGGCAACGTGTCACTCAGCAAGGAGGCACCGGGCTTGACCGCGGTGCTGATCGGCCTGGGCTGGGACGTGCGTACGACCACAGGTGCTGATTACGACCTCGACGCGTCCGCCCTGCTGTGCAACGGGTCCGGCAAGGTCGTGTCGGACCAGCATTTCGTCTTCTACAACAACCTCACCAGCCCGGACGGCTCGGTCGAGCACACCGGCGACAACCTCACCGGTGAGGGCGAGGGCGACGACGAGAGCGTCAAGGTGAACCTCGCCGCTGTGCCCGCCGAGATCGACAAGATCGTCTTTCCGGTGTCGATTCACGACGCCGAGTCGCGCGGGCAGAGCTTCGGGCAGGTCAGCAATGCCTTCATCCGCGTCGTGAACCAGGCGGGTGGCGCCGAGATCGCTCGCTACGACTTGTCCGAGGATGCCTCCACCGAGACCGCGATGGTCTTCGGTGAGCTGTACCGCCACGGGGGAGAGTGGAAGTTCCGTGCCGTAGGTCAGGGCTACGCGTCGGGGCTCGCGGGCATCGCGTCCGACTTCGGCGTGAACGTCTGATCCGCTCCTGCCTCTGACCCGCCTCTGACCCATCCCTGGCCCGTCGCCCGACCGTCCCGACGCCTCCTCGCGTGAGCGGACCGGGCGGCGGGCCACCTGACCATCCGTGCCTCGCGCGACCGTACTGACCAAGGAGAAATCACCCGCATGTCCGTGAACCTGGCCAAGGGCCAGCAGATCAGTCTGAGCAAGTCCGAGGGTCCCGCGCTCACCGTCGTCCGCATGGGCCTTGGCTGGCAGGCCGCGCCCCGCAAGGGGTTCTTCGCCAAGCTGACCGGCTCCCGAGAGATCGATCTCGACGCGTCGGCCGTGCTCTTCGCCGGGCAGAGCTACGCCGACGTCGTCTTCTTCCGTCACCTGGTCAGCAACGACGGCTCGGTGCGGCACAGCGGCGACAACCTGGTCGGCGGCAGTGGTGAGGGCGACGACGAATCCATCGCCGTGGACCTGCAGCACGTTCCCCCGCAGGTGGACCAGATCGTCTTCACCGTGAACTCCTTCACGGGCCAGACCTTCGCCGAGGTGAGCAGCGCCTACTGCCGTCTGCTCGACGAGACGACGGGCCAGGAGCTGGCCCGCTATACGCTCGCCGGTGGTGGCAGCCACACCGCGCAGATCATGGCGAAGGTCCAACGGGTCAACGGCGGCTGGCGGTTGACGGCCATCGGTGAGCCCGCGACCGGCCGCACCTTCCAGGACCTGATGCCCGCGATCGGCCGCCACCTGTAAATCGCCGTGGTGTTGTGAGCCGCCGGGTGTCTTCGTGCTGTGGAACCCCGGCGGCCGGGCGGCAGGACTCCGGGCCGCGCACTGGCAGCAACTCCGGTAGTGGCGGCAAGCTCCCCACTCATCAAAGAAAAATATGATTCTGCGATAGACCATTGTGGCAGCGGTGCATCGTTGCTACGTTTCCGGCCATGGCGAAAGATCACTCCAGTTCTCCGGCCGAGGTCGGCGCGCGCCTGCGCCGCCGCAGGAAGGCCCTGCATCTGACGCTCAAGGAAGTGGCAGAGCAGAGTGGACTCACCGAGGGACACCTCTCCCAGGTCGAGCGCGATCAGGCCAACGCGAGCGTGCGCACCCTGCAACGGCTGTGCGAGGTCCTGAAGTTGAACGTCGGTGACCTGTTCGACCACGGGGGGAGCGCGGCCGGCCCCGTCCTGCGGTTCCGTGACACCCACGGCATGTCGTTCGGAGACGGCGCCACGAAGATCAAGCTCACCCCCGCATCCTTCGACCACCTGGAAGTACTCCTCGGCCACTTCACGCCAGGTGGTTCCACCGGAGTCGATCCCTACACCCACGGCAGTTCCGAGGAGTTGCTCCTGGTCCTGACCGGTGAGGTGGACGTCTGGGTGCGGGATCAGAGGCACCGGCTCTCCGCCCTCGACTCGATCCACTACCGCAGCAGCGACCCCCACCGCGTCGCCGAGGCCACGGGTACGGACGAGGCCAGGGTGCTGTGGACCATGGCGCCTCCCACGTACTGAGCGCACGCGTTGTTCCGCCCCCCCCTGACGAACTCGCGTCCCGCGTCACCGCGCCGCCGCAATGCCGCACCACCGCATGCCCAAGGAGCCCCGGATGGCCGCCTACCGCAACGGCGAGATATCGCACTGGATGAGAGCATCCCGGACCCCGGGCGCTCCGCTCGAACGGGAACGGGACGCTCAACTACCCGACGAGACACAGGACTTCGTCATCGTCGGCGGCGGTCTCACCGGACTCTGGGCCGCCTACCACGCCGCCTCGGCGCACCCCACCGCGAAGATCACCGTCCTGGAGGCGGAAGAGGTGGGCTATGGGGCATCAGGACGCAACGGCGGCTGGCTCTCCCCGCTCATCCCGGGCAACCGGGCCGTGTACGCGAAAGCCGCGCGCAAGCGGGGTCAGGACGGTGCCGCCGCCATCGCCTCCTTCCAGCGTGCGATGGACGGAGCCGTCGACGACACCCTCAACATCCTTGAGAAAGAGGGGATCCAGGCGGACCAGCAGCGCGGCGGACACCTGCGCGTGGCCACCACCCCCGCGGCGATGAAACGCCTCGAACTCACCCACGCCGCGGACCTGGCGAACGGCTACCGCGCCGACGACCTCGAAATCCTCGACGCCGACGCCGTCAACAAGCGGATCGCCGTCCGTCCGGCGCTCGGTGGCCTGCTCACCCGCACCACGGCCCGCGTCGACCCGGCCAAGCTCGTCCACGGCCTCGCCGATGCCGTGACGGCAAAGGGCGTACGCATCCTGGAGCACACCCGCGCCACCCGTATCGCGCCAGGCGCCGTCACCACGTCACGCGGCACCGTGCGCGGCACGACGATCTTCACGTGCCTGGAGGCCTATTCGGGACAGGTCGACAGCGACGTCCGCGCTCTCGGCGCCCGCGAGGTCATCCCGGTCAACTCCTCGATGGTCGTCACCAACCAGCTCCCCGACCACGTGTGGGAACAGATCGGCTGGCAGGGCCGGGAATGTCTGGGCGACGCGGCCCACACCTTCGTCTACGCACAGCGCACCGAGGACGGCCGCATCGCCATCGGCGGACGCGGAACTCCCTACGCCTTCAACTCCGGCACCCCGGGTCAGGGGCGCGTGGACGCCCGCACCGTGCGGACCCTCAGCGAGCGGCTCCAGCTCTTCTTCCCCGACACGCGGTTCACCGTCGAGCACGCCTGGCGAGGTGCCATCGGTGTGACCCGCGACTGGTGTGCCGGTGTCACCTTCGACCCCGCCACGCGGATCGGTGTGGTCCGCGGCTTCGCGGGCCACGGCGTCACGGCCACACAGCTCGCGGCACGCACCCTGCTCGACCGCGCCGACGGACGTGACACCGACCTGACCCGGCTGCCCTGGAACGACCACGACTCCGGCCGCTGGGAACCCGAACCCCTGCGCTGGGTCGGCGTGCACGCCATGTACCGGCTCTTCGGCGTCGCCGACCGCTGGGAGGAGAAGCGGCACTCCCAGAACACCTCGCTCATCGCCCGTGTCGGCTCCCGACTGGCAGGACTCAGCGAATGAGGGGAACCCCCGCACCGTCCACGGAACACCGCGACGGCACCCACCCGACCACCCCGGCCGACGCGAACGGGCGTTCCCTGCGGCGCGGCCTGTGGAGCATGGCCTTCACCGAGCTGTGGGAGCGCTACTCGTTCTACGGGCTCCAGGGCATCCTCTCCTTCTACCTGCTGTACGAGGTGGCGGACGGCGGCCTGGCCCTCGATCCTGCCGTGGCTTCGGGCGTCGTCGGCGCGTACGGCGGCGCGGTGTACCTGTCACAGCTCCTCGGTGCCTGGATGGGGGAGCGCCTTGCCAGCCCGCGGAACATGGTGCTGTACGGCGCCGTGGTCATCACCGCCGGACATGTGGTGCTCGCCTTCGCGCCGGGCCTCGCGGGCCTGGGCGCCGGTCTTGTGTGCATCGTCCTCGGCACCGGCACGCTGAAGACGAACATCACCTCGATCGTGGGCTTCGTCCTGGACCAGAATCCCGACGAACGGTATCGGGACGCCGGGTTCTCGTACTTCTACATGGCCATCAACATCGGTGCGGTGGTCGGCCCGCTCACCACCGGCCTCGCCCAGAACGAACTCGGCTTCCACTACGGCTTCGGGCTCGCCGCCATCGGCATGACCGTTGCGCTCGGGCAGTACGTGGTGTCGATGAGGCACCTTCCCGAGCGGGCCCGGATCGTCAACAACCCTCTCCCGGCGAGGCGTCGGCCGTTGCTCGCCGTGGGTGCCCTGGGTTTCCTTCTGGCCGTTGGCGCCGCTGTTGCCGCCGGGCTGCTGCGGGCGGAGAACCTGTCCACGGTGGTGACCGTGTCGGCGCTGGTAGCGGCCGCCACGTACTTCTTGACCATGACCACGTCCAAGACGGTCACGCGCGACGAACGCCGGCGCATCCTCGGCTACCTGCCGCTGTTCCTGGCCTCCGGCGTGTACTTCGGCTTCCTCTTCCAGAAGTTCACGGCGATCTCGATCCTGATCACCGAGCGCATCGACCTGCACATCGGCGGCTGGACCTTCCCCGTCGCCTGGATTACGACCGTGAGTCCGCTCGCGGCGGTCCTCATCACGCCGCTCATCGCCCGGATGTGGAACCGCCTGGGGGAGCGCCAGCCGGGACCGGTCACCAAGGTCGCCATCGGCCTGGTCCAGATCGGCTGCGCCTATCTGTTCCTGCTCGTCCTGTCCGAAGCCACCGGCAACGCGGAGATCCCGCTCTTCCTCATCCTGCTCTTCATGATGGCGGCCGGTTCCTCGGAGGTTTTCGTCGGCCCCATCGGGCTGTCCTTGGCCACGCGGATCGGTCCTGAGGCCTTCCGTTCCCAGATGGTCGGCCTCAACTTCCTCACGCTCGCCCTGGGTTCATCGCTCGCGGGTCTGCTCGGCCAGCTGTTCACCGCGATCGACAACGCCTCCTACTTCACGATCACCGCTGTGATCGGCATCGGTGTCGGCCTGGCACTGTTCGCCGCCCGCAAGCCGCTTCAACGCCTGCTGCACGCGGGACTTGCCTGAGAGCTGAACCTCGTCACCGGGTCTGGTGGTTCGGCGACAGGATGTCGTGGGCCCTGTGCCCCAGTACGAGATCGTCGTCGCGGTCGATCCACTGGCGGCGCAGGACGGACAGGGCGATCAGGGTGTTGACGCCGTTGAGACCGGGGAGCGCGCCGAGGTCGTCCGTGACGAACCTGGACAGGTGGTCCTCGTCGGTGAAGACGCCGTGGTGGAGGATCGAGGCAGGCCCTGCGGTCATGACGGTGAACCGCGCGCAGGAGTGCTCACCGAGTGCGGTCAGGACGGCGGGGATGTGCCGCGGCTGGACGTCGAGGGTGAACAGCGCGGTGATCGGGAACCCGAGGACGGCCGGTTCGATCTCCACCCGGGGGCGGACGGCACCTGATTCCAGGAGCGACTGGATCGTCCGGTAGGCGGTGGACCGGCTGACGTCGAGTTCGCGGGCGACCTGCGCCGCGGAGATCCGGCTGTCCTCGACAAGGAGCTTGAGCGTGCGGAACTCGATCTCGTTGAGGGGCCCGACGCTGGTGGGGGCCGCATCGGGGAGGGTGTCGGCCTGCTGGCGCAACTCCTCCGTCTGCCGTGCGGTGAGCCGGTCGAGCCGCCAGGTGAACGCCTCGCGGGCGGAGCGCAGGACCAGGTGCGACTGGATGGACGCGATGCCGGGGATCTCGGGCAGCGTCCGGGTCAGCAGGCGGCGCGTGTCCGTACCTGGCAGGGGATAGAGAGTGCAGTAGATGTCGGAGTCGCCGGTGGTGGTGATGAGCGACTGGGCCTGCGGCACCTTCTGAATGGCCCTCGCGACGTCGGCCGTGGCACCCGGCCTGCACTTGATCCACACCACGTAGGGATTGCCGGTGGTGAGGAGTGACCAGTGCACGGTGCCGATGAAGCGCAGGAGCCCGAGCTGCTGCAGCCGCTGGATGCGCCGCCCCGCCGTGCTGGCCGAGGTGCCCAGGATGTCGGCGACCGTGTTCAGCGGCGTTCGGGGCGCGATCTGCAGCGCGGCCACCAGATCGAGGTCCGCGTCATCGAGCCCATGCTCCATCTCTTGCATGCACACAGCCTACACAGAGCGATTCTGTCGTTAGGCATCTGATGCTTGACACAAAGAAGCGTCGCGCTGTCTTATGGCGAGCCATAACGCCACTGAACAGCAGCGGGAGGCTCTCATGACCGAGGTGACGACGAAACGACGGCGTTCACCGACGACGGTGATCCTGCGTGTGCTGGACTTCGTGGACCGGGCAGGCAACAAACTGCCGCACCCGTTCTGGCTGTTCGTGATCCTGAGCGGGCTGATAGTGGTGGCGAGCTGGCTGCTCGCCACGCTCGACGTCTCGGTGGTCTCACCTGCCGACGGCAAGGTCATCGGGGTCAAGAGCATCGTGTCCGACGCCGGTGTGGAGATGGTCCTCGGCGACCTGATCACGAACTTCGTGAACTTCCCGCCGCTCGGGCTGATCGTCGTGGTCATGCTCGGCGTCGCGATCGCGGACGGAACGGGTCTGCTCCCCGCACTGATGCGCGCCGCGCTCGCCCGGGTCCCGGCCAAAATGGTGACCTTCGCCGTGGCGCTGACCAGCATGTTCTCCCACGTGGCCGGAGACGCCGCGTTCGTGGTGATGATCCCGCTCGGCATGATCGCGTTCCGCGCGGTGGGCCGCAGCCCGATCATCGGCGCGGTCGTGTCGTACGTGGCCGTGGGCGGCGCGAGCAGCGTCAGCCCGGTCATCGAGGGATCCGACGCGATCTTTGCGGGCCTGACCACATCGGCGGCGCACACCATCGATCCGTCCTACTCGGTCACCCCGGTGTCGAACTGGTACTTCTCCGCGGCGTCCTGTCTGCTGCTCGCGGTCGTGATCACTTTCGTCACCGAAGCCGTCGTCGCGCGCCGGGTCGCCGCGATGAACGCCGTCGAGCCGGAACTGACCGACGTCGACGAACTGCCCGACATGACTTTGTCCGACGACGAGCACAAGGGCGTACGCCGCTCGATCGCCGCCGGAGCGCTGTACGTGGCCGCGGTGGTCCTCGCGACGCTGCCCACCGGCTCGCCCCTGCGCGGCGAGGGCGGTTCCATCGTCGAATCGCCGCTGCTCGACAACGTCGCCGTGGTGCTCATGGTGTTCTTCATGATCATCGGCACTGTCTACGGACTGACCGTGCGCACGATCACCGCCGCGCAGGACATCCCTGACCTGATGGGAAGAGGTCTGCGCGAACTGGTCCCGGTCCTCGTGCTGTTCTTCGCGGTCTCGCAGTTCCTCGGCTACTTCAAGTGGACCAACATCGGGCAGGTCATCGCGATCTCCGGCGCCAAGGTGCTCGACTCGCTCGGCGCGCAACCCGTGGTGATCTTCGTCGGCGCGGTGCTGCTCGTCAGTCTGCTCAACCTGTTCCTCACCAGCGGCTCGGCGATGTGGTCGCTTGTCGCACCGGTCCTGGTGCCGATGCTGATGCTCCTGAGCATCCGGCCGGAGACCACCCAGGCGCTCTTCCGTATCGCCGACGCGCCCACCAACAGTCTCAGCCCGATGAGTCCGTACTTCGTCATCGCGCTGGGGTTCATCCGCCGCTACCGGCCGTCCGCGGGGATCGGCACGCTGATGTCCCTGGTCCTGCCGCTCGCCGTGGTCAACCTCGTCGTATGGCTGGCGATGTTCCTCGCCTGGTACGCCCTTGGCATACCACTCGGCCCCGGCGTCCCCGTCCGCTAAATCCCACACCCCACACACAGATTGGCGCACCTCTTGTCCGCGAAGCCGCTGTCCACCTGGACCCGAACCCACCTCGACGACCTGCTCGGCGATCTGTCGGCGCTCGTCGGCCTCGAATCTCCCAGCTCCGACAAGGTGTTGCTGGACACCGCCGCCGCGTCGATCAGGTCCTGGGTGGAGGACCGTCTCGGCCCGCCGGCCGAGTGGATCCGCCACGAGCAGGCGGAGCACGGAGACGTCCTGACGGCGACCTACCCCGGAACCGGAACCCCGGGGAAGCCGGTGCTCCTGATCTGCCACTACGACACGGTGTGGCCGGCGGGCACCCTGGCCGAGTGGCCCTTCACCGTGGACAAGGGGATCGCCAGGGGGCCGGGCGTCTACGACATGAAGGCCGGGCTCGTCAATGGAGTCTGGGCGCTGCGGGCCCTGCGCGAACTGGGGCTGCCCCACCCGACGGTGACGTTCGTGTTCACCGGTGACGAGGAGCTCGGCAGCCCGAAGTCGCGACCCTTCATCGAGGACGCGGCACGCCACTGCGCGGCGGCGCTGGTGCTCGAACCCGGAATCGGCTGGGACGCCAAGACCGAACGCAAGGGTGTGGGCACCTTCAGCATCACCACCACCGGCATCGAGTCCCACGCCGGCAACGATCCCGCGGGCGGCGCCAGCGCGGTCCACGCCCTCGCCGAACTGGTCACCCAACTCGCCGCGGCTCAGGACCCCGACGCCGGGACCACGATCAACATCGGCACCTTCGACGGCGGCACGGCCCGCAACGTCGTCGCGGGCCGTGCGCACTGCCTCGTCGATGTCCGCATCACCCGGCAGGACGAAGCCGACCGCGTCGACGAGGTCCTTGCCTCGCTGCGGCCGGGCGATCCGCGCGTCGACGTGCGGATCGGCGGGGAGTGGAACCGCCCCGCGATGCGCCTGACCCCGGCGAGCGAGGCCCTGTTCGGCCTTGTCGACGAGGTCGCCACCGAGCTGCGCGGGCCCCTCGAGCCGATCAGCGTCGGCGGCGGCAGCGACGCGAACTTCATCGCGGCGCTCGGCGTGCCGGTCCTCGACGGTCTCGGCTGCAGCGGCGCGGGCCCCCACGCCCGCCACGAGCACGTGCTCGTCGACGACATCCCGGACCGGGTCGCGCTCGTGGCGGGTCTCTTGAACCGGCTGGCCGCGGCAGCCGTTTGACCCCTCTGCGTGCCCAAGGAGCCCGGAGCCCTGGAGAGAGGCTCCGGGCTCCTACCTGGTTCGGTAGGCCCGGAGAAAGGTCCGCACTCCCTCGACGATGAGGGGGCGTACGCGGGTGTCCTCCGTGGCGTTCGCGGAGCCGAGCCTGTCAAGGGCGACGCCGAAGGTCAGCGCGATGAACTGGTCGGCCGCGAGTCGGGGGTCGGGGACCTCGAGGAGCCCGGCCGCGGCGAAGGCGGCGAACCGCTCGGCGATCGCCTCGTCGGGGGTGTCGGCCATGGAGTTGTAGTCCCGGTGCGGCAGGTTGCCGGATTCCGCCCGGACCAGTCGTTGCAGCGTCGCGTACTCCGCCGAGCCGAGCATGTCGGTCGCGATGCGCATCGAGAAAGCGATCAGGGCGCCCTCGAGTTCGGCGTCCTCGGTGAGGCCGGTGAGCGTGTCGTCGAGGGTGCGCCGGATCGTGATGATCAGTGACTGGCCGACGGCGTCGACGACTGCTTGCAGAAGCGTCCGCTTGTCGCCGAAGTAGTCGTAGACGGTCCGCTTGGACACCTCGGCCCGGGCGGCGACCGCGTCGACGCTTGACCGGTCGAAGCCGTCGGCGAGGAACAGTTCCCGGGCCGCCGTGAGGATGGCGGCCCGCTTCCGTGTGGATCCCTCGCGCAGTGTCTTCGTGGTCGGCATGGGCACATCTTAGCTTCCCCTCCATCTACACTGCACGGTGTAGTGTAATGATCGAATCGGCGCGTGCCGCCGTGCATGCGCCAACTCGGTTACGGCTTAAAGGGGTTCGCCCCGCAGGAGCCGGGCAACGATGGAAAGGACGTCCATGACCGCAACTCTGGCTCCCCCGGTCCGCATCGGTAAGGCCGCCGTCTGGGCCCTCGGCATGCTGGCACTGGCCACCGGTGCCCTGGAGTCGGTGGTGACGCCGACGCTCCCGCTCCTGCAACGCGAGCTGGACATGAGTCCGGCCGAAGGGGCGTTGCTCAGCATCGTGCTGCTCATCACCGGCGCGTTAGTCACGCCGGTCGCAGGCAAGTTCGGCGACCGCTACGGCGGAAAACGGGTCCTGATCCGGCTGATGGCGGTGGTCTGCGCCGGTGGTCTGGTGTCCGCCCTCGCGCCGAACCTGCCGGTGCTGCTGCTCGGCCAGGTATTACAGGGAGCGATGGTGGGTGCGCTGCCCCTGTCGTTCATCCTGGTGCGCAAACACCTCCCCGCGGGTGAGTCGAAGGTGGCCATCGGGACGGTCAGTGGATTGTTCGTCGGGGGCGGGATGGCGGGAACGCTGTCGGCCGGGCCCGTGGCGGAAGGGCTCTCCCGGCACTGGATGTTCGCCCTGCCGACGATCGCGGTCATCGTGGCCACCATCCTGGTGAACAGGCTGATGCCGCATGATCCGCCCGGCCGGTCGGACGGCGCCGGGGTCGACTGGCCCGGCCTTCTCCTCTTGAGCGGGACCCTGGTCACGCTCATGCTCGTACTCGCCCTCGCACCCGACATCGCCTCGCAGCCACTCGTACTCATTGCCCTCATCGTGGTTCTGGCCGCGTTCGTGACCGGATGGATAGCCGTCGAGCGTCGTGCGGCATCGCCGGTGGTCGATCTGGCCATGCTGGCGCGGCCCGCGGTGTGGAAGTCGTGTGTGCTGACCTTCGTGATCTGCGTCGGTACCTCGGTGCCGGTCTATCTCGTCCCGCAACTGTTCGCTGTGCCCGCCGGTGAGTACGGATTCGGGGCCAGTGCCACCGAGATCGGCTTCTTCCTGCTGCCCGGCGCTGTTGCCGCGTCCCTTGCCGGGCCGATCGGTGGGATCGGGGCGCGCCGTTTCGGTTCGCGTGCCGTGGTCACCGCCGGGATCGTCATCATGGTCGCCGCTTTGCTCGCCCTGGCAGCCGTGCACACCGAGGTCTGGCACCTCGTCATCGGCAAGATGATGATCGCGCTCGCCAACGGCCTGTGCGTCACGGCGATGGTGACCAACACCGCCACATCCGTCGACCAAGGTGACACCGGTATCGCCACCAGCCTGGTCCTGGTGACTCGCGTGCTCGGCTTCGCCGTCGGAGTGCAGGTCAGTGGCGCGCTCCTCACCGCCGGGACCCCCTCCGGGTCGGATGTCCCGGCCGAATCGGCCTTCGTCGTCGGCTTCGTCATAGCCGGCGCAGTCACGGCCCTGTCCCTGCTTGTCGCCCGCACCATGAGCAAAGGAGTCAAGGAATGAGCCGCACCGACCTGTTGAGGGGTGTCCGTGGTAAGCCCAAGCGCAAGGTCCTGATATCCGGGGCCAGCATCGCGGGGCCCGCCCTCGCGTTCTGGCTGAACCGCTACGGATTCGCCGTCACGGTAGTGGAGAAGGCGAGCGCACTTCGTGGCGGTGGCTACCCCATCGACGTGCGCGGCACCGCACTCGAAGTCGTCCGGAGGATGGGAATCCTGCCGCGGCTGAGGGACGCGCACATCGACCTGCGCCGCCTTACTTTCCTCGACGGGGACGGCAGCGAGGTGGCATCGGTCAACCCCCATGCCCTCACCGGCGGTGTCGCGGGACAGGACCTCGAGATACGGCGCGGGGATCTGACCGACGCTCTCTACACGGCGGTCCGTGACGACGTGGAGTTCCTGTTCGACGACTCCATCGACACCCTCGACCAGTCCGGCGACGGGGTCGACGTCACCTTCCGCGGGGGCGACAGGCGTACGTTCGACATGGTGTTCGGTGCGGACGGTCTGCACTCACGTACCCGTGAATTCCTGTTCGGCCCCGAAGAGCAGTTCCACCGCTACCTCGGCTACTGCTTCGCCGGATTCACCCTGCCCAACACCCTCGGACTCGCCGACGAGGTCATCATGTGGAACACCCCGGGCAGGGCCGCGGCACTCTACGCCGTCGGGGGCAACGGCGATGTGCACGGCTTCCTGAACTTCGCCCGCCCGGAGCCGCCGTTCGACGCGTTCCGTAACCCGGCAGCCCAACGGGACCTGGTCGCCGCGGTCTTCGCCGACGCGGGATGGGAGGTCCCGGGCATGCTCGCCGCCATGCGCGAGGCGGATGACCTGTTCTTCGACGTGGTCAGCCAGATCCGCATGCCCCGCTGGTCCAGTGGCAGGGTCGCGCTGGTGGGCGACGCCGCGTACGCGCCCTCGTTCCTCACCGGACAAGGCTCGAGCCTCGCGCTCGTCGGCGCGTACATGCTCGCCGGTTCCTTGGCCGACCGGGACCACGCCGCGGGCTTCGCCGCCTACGAACACAACACCCGTGAGTTCGTGACCGTCAATCAGGAGCAGGTCGGCAAGGGTGATGCCGCTCTCTTCCCGACCACCGCCCGGGCCCTTGAGCAGCGCAACGACATGCTGCGCAACCTCAGCGCCATGCCTCCCGCGGAGGGACGACCGGCCCACTCGGCCCTCACCCTGCCCGAATTCACGCCGATGACGTGAGCCACCCGCAGGTGGTCGGCAAAGAGCCGGTGCGCATGTCTTCCCTGCCTTCGAGGCGCGCTGTTACCGTCCAGAAAACAAGAATTCATTTCAGTCTGTGACTGGAGGTATCTGTGACGGTTGTCGAAGGTGTTCCCGGCGTGGACCCGTCCGCCCGCCGGGAGCTGCCACCGTCGATGGTCGAGCGCATGACGCTGATCATGGACGTGTTCGAAGGCCACACCGCCCGGCGGTCCCTGGAGGACGTGGCCCGCAGCACCCACCTGCCCCGCTCCACGGCCCATCGGATCCTCGACCAACTGGTCCGGCTGCGCTGGCTCGAGCACAACGGATTCGGGTACGGGCTCGGTCGGCGTGCACTCGGCCTCGGCGGGGGCGACGGCTCCCAGAGTCGTATACGGGAGGCCGCGGCCACCTGGCTCCACCATCTGCAGATGCGTACCGGCATGGTCGTCCACCTCGCTGTCCTCGACGGCGCGGAGGTCTACTACCTGGACAAGGTGGGCGGCCGCTTCGCCTCAGCGGTGCCCTCCCGGGTCGGCGGCCGCGCCCCGGCCCACTGCACGGCACTGGGCAAGGCGATGCTGGCCTGGCTCGAACCGGAAGAGGTGGAGTCGCGGGCGGGTGACACCATCAACCGCCAGACCCAGCGGACCATCTCCGACATCGGCACCCTGCACCAGGAGCTCAACCGCATCCGGCAGCGCCGCGGTCTGGCCTTCGAGCGCGGCGAGTGCTTTCCCGGCATCGCCTGCGTGGCGACGGGGGTCCGCGGTCCCGAGGGGCCCGTCGCAGCCATATCCCTGGTCGGGGACGCGGCCACCCCGCTGGAGAAGGTCGCCCCGTTGGTCGCGGACGCGGCGCGCCAGGTGTCGGCCGATCTCTTCCCTGCTCCGGGCGGACCGGACCGGACGCCGCGCCGGTCGGCCGCGACCGCGGCCCCGGTCGCTCCGGAGGAGACCTGGTCACCGCAGACCATGGACCGGCTGCTCGCTGCGGGGCAGTACGGCGACTGGCAGTGATGCGGCAGTGATGCGGCACTGAGGCGGTACTGAGGCGGCGGTGGGTGGCGCGCCACCGGGGATCTCACCCCCAGCGGTCGCCCCACCCCCACGGACCGGGGGCCGTCCGTGCCGCGGGACTCTCGATGCCGAAGCCGCCCCGGAAGAAGAGCATGGGGAGGTCCTCGGACACCGGCTCCAGACCCAGCACCCGGCCGGTCACCACATCGTGGTCGCCCGCACCCCGCACGTCATGGACTTCGGCGTGGACCCGGGTGAGGACCCCGGGCAGGGACGGCGTCCCCCAGGGGGACAACTCCCAGTCGAGGCCCTCGTACTTACGGCCCTTGCTGGAGCCGAACCGGCTGCACAGGTCCGTCTGTTCCGCGCCCAGGACGTTCACGGTGAAGCGCCCCGACTCCCTGATGCTCGGCCATGCGCGCCCCCGGTGGTCGACGCAGATCAGCACGAGGGGCGGCGTGAGGGAGACGGAGGCGAAGGACTGACAGGCGAAGCCCGCGGGATCGCCGTCCGGGGCGAGGCCCGTGACGACGGTGACGCCGGTCGCGAAGGCTCCGAGGGCCTGCCGCATCCGCTGCGGTGTGGGGGTCGATTCCTCGGGGGCCACGGGTGGGGTCAAGGAGTGGGCGGTCATCGGTTCACCTCGACTTGTCCGGTGCGGCGGGGTGCCCCGGGACGGGCACGGGCCGAACGTAGGACAGCCTCCGGAGCGGCCGGAGCGCGCTCCCGATGAGTGGAACTCCCGCCAGGGCGCGCCCTTTTCCCGGGCTTCGACGGCCCCGCTCCCGCCGCGTCCCGCTGACCGAGACGCCCACGGCTCGGGTCCGACGGCGCTGGCTACGGTCCGGGAACCGGTCGCGGACCAGTGCCGGTAGCCGGTCCCGCAGAAGCCGATCACGGGTCAACCGATGGCAGGAACAGGGCAGGAATGATGACGGAGCTGAGTCACGACTCGACACGGCGCGAACTCGCGACCGACCAGGGTGTGTTGCGCTACCACGAGGCGGGGGAGGGGCCTCCTCTGCTGCTGTTGCACGGCTCAGGCCCCGGTGTCACCGGGTGGCGCAACTACCGTGACAACCTGGCCGCGTTCGCACCCCACTTCCGCTGCCTGGTCCTGGAGTTCCCCGGCTTCGGGGTCAGCGACCCGTCCGACGGCCACCCCATGGCCACCGCGGGTGACGCGGTCGTCCGCTTCCTCGACGGCCTCGGTCTCCAGCAGGTCGACGTGATCGGGAACTCCATGGGCGGGATCGTGGGTACCCGGTTCGCCCTCGGCCACCCCGGTCGTGTGCGGCGGCTCGTCACCATCGGTGGCATCGGACGCAACCTCTACAGCCCCGGCCCCGGCGAAGGCATCAAACTCCTTACCGAGTTCACCGACAACCCCACGCGGGAAGGCCTGGCGCGCTGGCTGCACTCCATGGTGTACGACCCGGCCCTGGTCACCGAGGAGCTCATCGAGGAACGGTGGGCGCAGGCCACGGACCCGGACACGCTCGCCTCGGCCCGCCGCATGTACGGCTCGAAGGCCTTTGCCGCCCGTGCGGCCGCCGCTGCTGTCTCCGACGAGGCGCCGTACTGGGCGACGCTGCACCGGCTCAGGGCGAAGACCCTGCTCACCTGGGGCCGGGACGACCGCGTCAGCCCCGTCGACATGTCGATCCTGCCCATGCGGACCATCCCCGACGCGGAGTTGCACGTGTTCCCGGACTGCGGCCACTGGGTGATGATCGAGCAGAAGGCGGCCTGGGAGAGCGCGGTCCTGGCCTTCCTGACCCGCGAGGACGCCTCGTGAGCGCCCGCGGCGAAGGCACGGAATGGGACGAGGAGTACGACTTCGTCATCGTCGGCAGCGGTGGCGGCGGCATGGCGGCGGCGCTCACGGCCGCGGACAGCGGCCTGTCGGTCGTGGTCGTGGAGAAGGGCCGGAAGTTCGGCGGCTCGACCGGCATCTCCGGCGGCGGCATCTGGGTCCCCAACAACCCCACCCTGCGCGCCGAGGGACACGACGACAGCCGTGATTCGGTACGGCGCTATCTCGACCTCCTCACCGAGGGCCGCGTCCCCGCCGCCCGCCTCGACGCCTACGTCGACCACGGCCCGGCCGCGATGGAACTCCTCGGCGAGAGCCGGTGGATGCGCTTCTTCTGGGTCAAGGGTTACGCCGACTACCACCCCGAGTACGACGGCGGCAGGCCGCTCGGCCGGTCCATCGAGGCGCTGCCCTTCGACACCCGCAAGCTCGGTCCCGACGAGCGGTTCCAGCGGCCCAACAGCCTCAAGGGCCCGCTCGGCCTCTGGATCACCGCCAAGGACTACCGCGATCTGGCCATGGTCAAGCGCACCTGGCGCGGACGCTGGGCCTCGGTGGTGGCTGCCTGGCGGGTGTCGTCCAACGTGGTGCGCCGCCGGCACATGGCGACCGGCGGCCGTGCCCTGGTGGCGCGGCTGCGCATGGCGCTCAAGGACGCCGGGGTCCCGCTCCGGCTGCGTACGCCCATGTCGTCCCTCGTCGTGGACCCGGAGGACTCGAACACCGTCACCGGCATCGTCGCCACCCACGACGGCCGGGAGACACGCATCAGGGCCCGGCGCGGTGTGCTCCTGGCGACCGGCGGCTTCGACCACAACCAGGAGATGCGCGAGAAGTACCTGCCGGACGGAGGGCGCGCCATCCACAGCGCGGGCGCCGTGGAGAACGTGGGGGACGGCATCGCCGCCGGTCAGTCGGTCGGCGCCGCCCTCGACTTCATGGACGACGCCTGGTGGATGCCGTCCGTCCATCACCCCGCGGGCGCGACGATCCCGCTGGTCTCCGAGCGGTGCATCCCCCCGTCGGTCATCGTCAACGCGGAAGGCCGGCGCTTCACCAACGAGTCCTCGCCGTACGTGAACTTCGTCCACGACCAGCTGACGGGCGGACACGTGCCCGCGTGGTTCGTGATGGACGCCAAGGCGCGGGCCCGGTACCCCTTCGCCCAGATCCTGCCGGGCATGCCCTTTCCCAAGGCGTTCTACGAGAACGGCACGGTCCACCGGGCGGACACCGTCGCCGGACTCGCCGAGAAGATCGGGGTGCCCGCCGAGACGCTGGCCGAGACCGTCCAGCGCTTCAACGGCCACGCCCGCACCGGCGACGACACCGAGTTCCGCCGCGGTGACAGCGCCTACGACCGCTACTACGGCGACCCCACCCTGAAGAACCCCAACCTGGACGAGATCGACAAGGCGCCCTACTACGCGATCCGCATCGAGGTCGGCGACCTGGGCACCAAGGGCGGCCTCGTCTGCGACGAGCACAGCAGGGTGCTGCGGGAGGACGGTTCCGCCGTCCGGGGCCTGTACGCCACCGGCAACACATCGGCGCCCGTGATGGGCGGCGAGTACGCGGGACCCGGCGCCACCATCGGCCCCTCCATCGTCTTCGGCTACCTCGCCGCCCGGCACGCCGCGTCGGCGGCAGGACCCGACGCGGCAGGATCCGAGGCGGCAGCACCCGACGCGGTGGTGACCGCGAGGGGAGAGGCCGCGGGGGACGCGCCATGACGTCCACGTCCCGCACCCCGCTCACGGTCCGCGTCGTCAAGGTCGTCAAGGAGACCGCCGACGCCCACTCGCTCGTCCTCGAACCCGCGGAAGGCTGTGCGGACAAGTTCCGTTACAAGCCGGGCCAGTTCCTCACCATCCGGGTGCCCTCGGAGCGCGCGGGCGGATCAGTGGCGCGCTGCTACTCCCTGTGCAGTTCCCCGATGCGCGACGACCACCTGAAGGTCACGGTCAAACGCACCGCGAACGGCTACGGCTCGAACTGGATCTGCGACCGGGTCACCGAGGGCGATGTCCTCGAAGTACTGCGCCCCGCAGGCACGTTCACCCCGGACTCGCTCGACGACGACCTGCTCCTGTGCGCCGCGGGCAGCGGCATCACCCCGGTGATGTCGATCCTCACCTCCTGCCTGCACGCCGGGACCGGCGCCGTCACGCTCCTCTACGCGAACCGCGACGAACAGTCCGTGATCTTCGGGGGCGAACTCGCCGCCCTGTGCCGGGAGTACGGGGAGCGGCTCACCGTCGTCCACTGGCTGGAGTCCGTCCAGGGCCGACCCACCCGGACCGGGCTTCAGGCGCTCGCCCGTCCGTACGCCGCCCTCCGGGCCTTCGTCTGCGGTCCCGGACCGTTCATGGACCTCGCCACCGACGCGCTCGCCCGGCTGGGACTACCGCCGGACCGGGTGACTCTCGAACGGTTCGTCTCCCTGACGTCCGACCCCTTCGCGGTGCCGGAGCCCGCGCCGGAGCCCGCGCCGGAGCTGGTGTCCGGCGCGGGCTCCGGCACCGTCGAGGTCGAACTGGACGGTGAAACAAGGGCGTTGTCCTGGCCGCGCGAGAGCAAGCTCCTCGACGTGATGCTCGCCGCGGGTCTCGACGTCCCCTACTCCTGCCGCGAGGGCAACTGCAGCGCCTGTGCCTGTGTGGTCGTCGAGGGCGAGGCCGCCATGGAGCGCAACGAAGTGCTCGACGCGGCCGACCTGGCCGACGGGATGCTGCTCGCCTGTCAGGCGCTCCCGGTCAGCGACCGGCTCCGCATCACGTACGACGGCTGACCCGACACGCCCCAGTGGGCCTCCGTGCCGCCCACACCCCACGATTCGGATGAGGTTCGAACAGTGACCAAGGCGACCGCCGCGATCGTCGGCTCCGGGAACATCGGAACCGACCTGATGTACAAACTCCTCAGGTCCAAGGCGATCGAACCGCGCTGGATGATCGGGGTCGACCCGCAGAGCCCAGGGCTCAAACGCGCGGCCGAGGAAGGACTGCACACCGGCGCCGAAGGGGTCGACCCGCTCCTTGCCCAGGACGAGAAGCCCGACCTGGTCTTCGAGGCCACATCGGCATACGTGCACCGGGCCAACGCCCCCAAGTACGCGGAACTGGGCATCCAGGCAATCGACCTGACACCCGCCGCCCTCGGCCCCGCGGTCGTCCCCGCCGTCAACCTGGGCAAGCACCTCGACGCCCCCAACGTCAGCCTCATCACCTGCGGGGGACAGGCCACGATCCCCGTCGTGCACGCCGTGTCGCGGGTGACCGAAGTGGCGTACGCGGAGATCGTGGCCAGTGTCGCCTCGCCGTCCGCGGGGCCCGGCACCCGGGCCAACATCGACGAGTTCACCCTCACCACCAGCCGGGGCATCGAGACCATCGGCGGCGCGGCCCGGGGCAAGGCCATCATCATCCTCAACCCCGCGGAACCTCCGATGCTGATGCGGGACACGGTGTTCTGCGCGATCCCCGCCGATGCCGACCGGGCGGCGATCACCGCCTCGGTGCGCGCGATCGTCGAGCGAGTCGCCTCGTACGTGCCCGGCTACCGGCTGCGCGCCGAACCGCAGTTCGACGAGCCGACCGCGGTCAGCGGTTCGCCGGCCCGGGTCGCCGTCTTCATCGAGGTCGAGGGCGCCGGGGACTTCCTGCCTCCGTACGCAGGAAACCTCGACATCATGACCGCCGCCGCCACCAAGGTCGGCGAGGGCTTCGCCGAGCGGATCGTCTCCCGGCGCACCACGCCTTGAACCCAAGGAGTTCACCAGCCATGCCCTACAGCTCCGACCTGGACATCCGTGTCACCGACTCGTCCCTCAGAGACGGATCGCACGCGAAGCAGCACCAGTTCACCGTCGACCACGTCACGTCCATGGTCGCGGCGCTCGACGCGGCCGGGGTGCCCGTCATCGAGGTCACGCACGGCGACGGCCTCGGCGGGTCGTCCTTCAACTACGGCTTCAGCCACACCCCGGAACAGGAACTCATCAAGGCGGCCGTGCGCACCGCCCGTCGGGCGAAGATCGCCTTCTTGATGCTGCCCGGCCTCGGCCTGCAGGACGACATCCGGGAGGCCGCGGACAACGGCGCCTCAGTGTGCCGCATCGCCACCCACTGCACCGAGGCCGACATCGCCGTCCAGCACTTCGGGCTCGCCCGTGAACTCGGCCTGGAGACCGTCGGGTTCCTGATGATGTCGCACAGCAGACCGCCCGAGGCACTTGCCGCGCAGGCCCGGATCATGGCCGATGCCGGTTGCCAGTGCGTCTACGTCGTCGACTCGGCGGGCGCCCTGGTGATGGAGCAGACCAGTGACCGGATCGCGGCGCTCGTCGCGGAACTCGGCGACGACGCCCAGGTCGGCTTCCACGGCCACGAGAACCTCGGCCTCGGCGTCGCCAACTCGGTGCTCGCCGTGCGCGCGGGCGCCCAGCAGATCGACGGCTCGGTCCGCCGCTTCGGCGCGGGCGCGGGCAACACCCCCGTCGAGGCCTTCGCCGCGGTCGCCGAGAAGCTCGGCATCCGTACCGGCATCGACGTACTGAAGATCATCGACGCGGCCGAGGACGTCGTACGGCCCGTCATGGACGGCGAATGCCTGCTCGACCGCTTGTCGCTGACCATGGGCTATGCGGGCGTCTACTCCAGCTTCCTCAAGCACGCCGACCGGCAGGCGGCGAAGTACGGGGTGTCCGGCGCCGAGATCCTCCTGGAGGCCGGCCGCCGCGAGCTCGTCGGCGGCCAGGAGGACCAGCTGATCGAGATCGCCGTGACCCTCGCCGAGAAGTCCTCCGCACGGAAGTGAGAACTGACATGTCCAATCCGGTACTCGACGCCGTCCTCACCCGGGCCGACGAGATCCGCGCGCTCGGCCCGGCGAACGAGGCCCTCGGCAAGCTGGACGACCAGGCGGCCAAGATCCTGCGGGACACCGGCGCGATCCGCATGCTTCAGCCGAAGGCGCACGGCGGACTCGAACTGCATCCGCGGGAGTTCGCCGAGACCGTCATGCGGATCGCCGCCTGCGACGGCGCCACCGGCTGGGTCACCGGCGTGGTCGGCGTGCACCCCTGGGAGATGGCGATGGCCGACCCGCGGGTGCGTCAGGAGGTCTGGGGCGAGGACCCCGACACCTGGATCGCCTCTCCCTACGCGCCGATGGGTGTGCTCAAGCCGGTCGACGACGGCTATGTGTTCAACGGCCGCTGGCAGTTCTCCTCCGGCACCGACCACTGCGAGTGGATCTTCCTCGGCGGTTTCCTCGCCGACGCCGCAGGAGAGCGTCTTATGCCGCCGCAGTCCGTGCACGTCATCCTGCCGCGTGCCGACTACGAGATCGTCGAGGACTCCTGGGACGTGGTCGGTCTGCGCGGCACCGGCAGCAAGGACGTGATCGTCCGCGACGCCTTCGTGCCCGCGTACCGCGTCATCGAGTACGCCAAGGTCGTCGACGGCAGCCTTGCCGAGGAGGCCGGTCTGACCAACCCCGCCTACCGGCTGCCGTTCTCCGCCGCCTTCCCGCTCGGCATCACCGCCGCCGTTATCGGCATCTGCGAAGGCGCGCTCGCCCACCACCTCGCCTACCAGCGCGACCGCGTCCAGATCACCGGTCAGGCCGTCAAGGACGATCCCTACGTCCTGTACGCGGTGAGCGACGCGGCGGCGGAGATCGCCGCATCCCGGTCCGCGCTCCTGGGCAACATCGGTGAGCTGTACGACCTGGTGGCGGCGGGCAAGGAGGTCACGTTCGAGCGGCGGGCAGTCGGCCGGCGCACCCAGGCCGCGGCCGCCTGGCGTGCGGTCCGTGCGGTCGACGAGATCGTCGCGCGCTCGGGCGGCAACGCGATGCGCCTGGACAACCCCATCCAGCGGTTCTGGCGCGATGCGCACACCGGCCTCGCCCACGCCATCCACGTACCCGGGTCCGTCTTCCACGCGTCGGCTCTGACCGAACTCGGTGTCGACCCGCCGCAGGGCCCCATGCGCTCCATGATCTAGCACCTTCTGCCGGACCAGACATCTGATGGACGAGAAGACAGGAGACACGTATGCCCCAGATCCGCGGACTCGGTTATCTCCGGGTCCAGAGCCGCGACATCGGCCGCTGGCGCGAACTCACCGTCGACGCGCTCGGATTCGCCGAGGGGTCGGGCCCCGAGAAGGACGCCCTGCACCTGCGCATGGACGAACGCAGGGCCCGGCTCGTGGTCCTGCCCGGGGACACCGACCGGGTCCTGGCCGTCGGCTGGGAAGTGCGCGACCAGTTCGCCCTTGCCGCGGTCGGACGCGCCGTCGAGGCCTCGGGCACGGCGGTCAAGGAGCTCTCCCGGGCGGAGACCGACGCGCGGGGAGTGGAGTCCGCCCTGGCCTTCGAGGATCCCGCGGGCGTCCCGGTCGAGGTGTTCTTCGCGCCCGAGCTCGACCACAGTCCGGTACTCACGGGCCTGGGCCAGGACTTCGTCACCGGAGCCCAGGGGATGGGCCATGTGGTGCTGCCCACCACGCAGATGGAGGAGACCGTCTCCTTCTACACCGAGGTGCTCGGCTTCCTGCCGCGCGGCGCCGTCAAGATCAGCAAGCAGGACCCGGACGCTCCGCCGCGCCGCGTCCGTTTCATGGGCGTCAACCAGCGTCACCACAGCCTCGCCGTGTGCCCCGCGCCGCACGGGGAAGCGCCGGGCCTCGTCCACCTGATGGTCGAGGTGGACACCCTGGACGCGGTGGGCCGCGCCCTCGACAACGTGGGGCGGCTCGGCTTTCCGCTGTCCTCGACCCTGGGGCGGCACACCAACGACAAAATGGTGTCGTTCTACGTGCGGGCGCCCGGCGGCTGGGACCTGGAGTACGGCTGCGAGGGCATGCTCGTCGACGAGACGCACTACACGGCGGAAGAGATCACCGCCGACAGTTACTGGGGTCATGACTGGTCGGGCTCCGAGCCGCTCGCGGCCTTCACCCCGTCAGGGACGAAGGCGTGAGCACCGCGCGGCCCGTTGCTCCGGTCCGCGCGGACTCGGTGACCCGGTACGACACCGAGACCGACGTCCTGGTGGTCGGTTTCGGCTGCGCGGGCGCGGCTGCCGCCTTCGAGGCGGCAGAGGCCGGCGCCGAGGTGCTCGTACTGGAGCGCGCGGGCGCCGCGGGCGGCTCGTCGGCACTGTCCGGCGGCGAGCTGTACCTCGGCGGGGGCACTCCCGTTCAGCTGGCCTGCGGCTTCGAGGACACGGCGGACGACATGTTCGCCTACCTCAGGGCGGCGCTCGGACCGGGCGCCGACGAGGAGAAGCTGCGGCTGTACTGCGAGGGGAGCACCGAGCACTTCCGCTGGTTCACCGACCGGGGGCTCACCTTCGAGCCGAGCCTGTGGGACGCCCCGACCTGGATGCCCACGTCGAAGGACGGGCTGATGTGGCTCGGCGAGAACGCCTGGCCCTACACCACCGTGGCCCGCCCGGCCCCGCGTGGACACCGGCCCGCCACCGAGTCGTTCGGCGGCTGGCTGGTGATGGAGAAGCTCGTCGCCGCCGCCCGTGACGCGGGCGCCCGGTGCCACACCGACACCCTGGCCACGGCGCTGATCGTGGACGACGACGGCCGGGTCGTCGGTGTCACCGCACGGCGCTACGGCGAGGACGTCGCCCATCGGGCCCGCACGGGTGTCGTCCTCACCACGGGCGGATTCGTGGACAACGAGGAGATGCTGGCCGACCACGCGCCCCATCTGCTCGGCCACGGCAAGGTCAGCGACGGCCTGGACGACGGCAGCGGCATCCGGATGGCGGCCGCCGTGGGCGCCGCGACCCGGCGGATGGCGGTCACCGAGATCGCCCTCACCGCCCTGCCGGCCCTGGCCGCCCGCGGCATGCTGGTCAACGGCCATGGCCGGCGCTTCATCAACGAGGACGTCTACCCCGGCCTGTTCAGCGTGGCCGCGGTGCTGACCCAGCCAGGACCGTACTGGGTGATCGTCGACGAGGACGGCTACGAGTCGGTACCGGAGTCAGAGCGCTGGGGAGTCCTGCCCCGGTTCGCCGAAGAGACCCTGGCGGCTCTGGAGGCCGAACTCGGCATGCCCGAGGGCGCACTCGAGTCGTCCGTCGCCACCTACAACCGCCATGCCGAACGCGGCGACGACCCGTACTTCCACAAGGACACCCGCTGGCTGCGCCCCTTGAAGGGCCCCTTCGCCGCGATCGATCCGCGTCTCGGTTTCCACGGGGGCGACCGGACAGGACCCGGCACCGGTGTCTCCGGATTCACCCTCGGGGGACTGCGCACCGACGTCGACGGCGCCGTCGCCGACCAGTCCGGCCGTGCCGTACCCGGCCTCTTCGCCGCGGGGCGGGCGTCCTCCGGGATCCATGGTGCGGGCTATGTGAGCGGTACGTCGCTCGGCGACGGTACGTTCTTCGGGCGCAGGGCGGGCCGAGCCGCCGCTGTCGGGAGCCGTTAGCGCGACGAAGCGGGCCTGCCCTGCGAACTCCCCGTATGGCAGGGGTAGTTCGCAGGGAAGGCCCGCTTCCGTGTTCAGGCCGTGCGGTCGTCGTCCAGGACTTCGAGTGTGCCGCTCAGGGCCGCCTCGCGAATGGTGGCCCTGAGCGCGGGGCATGTCTCGAAGCCGCCGGGCGCTGCGGAACCGGTCGTGGAGGCCGTGCGCCGCGTGCAGCCGCGCACGGCATCGCCGCTCCACTGCACGCTCGTCTGGTGCCAACTGCTCTTGCGCACCAGCACCCGGCCGCCGCACTCTTGGCAGGACACCGGGCGCATCGGCGCCCCGTCGGTGAGGCGGTTGTCCTCGGGCGGCATCAGACGGCCGGGATCTTCGCCGCTGCGGCCTTGCGGGCGAGGTTGTCCTCGACCTCCTGCTGCCAGGCCTCGACGGGCCGGGTGGTGTCGAGCTCGAACTCGAAGCGGTCCGTCATCTCGGGGCGCACCGCGTCCGCGTCCACGTAGAACTGCTCGTACCAGCGGCGCAGTTGATAGACCGGGCCGTCCTCCTCGCACAGGAGCGGATTGTCGATCCGGGTCTTGTTCCTCCAGATCGCGATGTCCTGCTCGAAACCCAGCTTGATGAACTCGGCCATGCTCGATGCGAGTTGGTCGGACTCTTCGCCCGTCATCGTGTCCGAGCGCTTGACGATGATGCCGTACTGGAGGATGAATTTGTCGGCACTCACCGGATAGTGGCAGTTGATCAGGACCGACTGCACATCGCCCGTCTCGAAGTGGTAGGTGAGGTCGTCGATCATGAACGACGGGCCGTGGTAGCTGGCCACCGACTCGCTGCCCGTGGTCTTCGGGCGACTGCCGTCCTGCTCCTGCGGCCGGGCGTCCGGCCGCCCGGATCCGTGCATGTACTGGGTGGCGGTGTGGCCCTCGAAGACGTTCTTGAAGTACGTCGGGAACGAGTAGTGCACGTAGAAGAAGTGCGCCATGTCCACGACGTTGTCCACCACCTCACGGCAGTTGGCGTCCACCACGGTCTCGTACCAGACCCAGTCGGTCCAGCCCTCGCTCGTGGCGCCCTCGATGCGTGGAACGGTCACATCCGAGGGCGGCGGATTGCCCTCGGGGTCGTTCCAGACGAACAGCATCCCGTCCTGGTCGAGGGTCGGCCAGGCGGCGGTGCGGGCCCGCAGGGGCACTCGCCGGGAGTACGGGATCTGTTTGCAGCGGCCGTCGCCGCCCCAGCGCCAGTCGTGGAAGGGGCAGGCGACCTGGTCACCCTTGACGGTGCCCTGAGAGAGGTCGCCTCCCATGTGCCGGCAGTAGGCGTCGAGGACATTCAGCGTGCCGTCGCCGCTCCGGAACACCACGAGCTTCTGGCCGAAGGCCTCCACCGAGTGCGGCTTGCCGTCCTTGTACCTCTCGGCCAGGCCCAGGCAGTGCCAGCCGCGGGCGAAGCGGGTCGGCGCTGCCCCGGCCTCGATGGACCGGACTGCGTCGTGCTCTGACTCGACTGCGCTCACGTTGATCTCATCCCCTCAGGACGCGACTTCTCCAAGGTCCGGACGTTAGGGCGGGCCACGGGCGTCCGGCGGCGCCGGTCCCACTGACCGGAACCGGCCGTCCGGGCGGACCAGATCGCCGGTGTCTCCCCTGTCTGAGGTGGGCCCGTCCGTCAGTAGCCCGGTCAAGTCACTCAGCGGGACTGACGGTTGCCTCTTGCGAGAACCAATTCTAGTTTTTGGATGTGACGCGGGCCCCGGACATCCCTCCGGACCTCTCGCGTCAGCCACCGCCCCGCCCGGATCCGGTGGTCAGCCGAGCCCGCCCGGCCCCTCACCGGTCGGCGGGCCGCCTCATCCCTACGGAGAACCATGGCCGAGGCCGTCATCGTCGACGCCGCACGCACACCGGTCGGCCGGCGCCGCGGTGCCCTGTCCGCCCTGCATCCGGCGCAGTTGCTCGGTCTGACCCAGCGAGGGCTCATCGACCGCTCGGGCATCGCACCTGACGTGGTCGAACAGGTGATCGGCGGCTGCGTCACCCAGGCGGGGGAGCAGTCCAACAACGTCACCCGAAACGCCTGGCTGCATGCCGGACTGCCCTACACCACCGCGTGCACGTCCATCGACTGCGCCTGCGGATCGTCCCAGCAGGCCGTGCACCTGATCGCCGGGCTCATCGCCTCCGGTGCGATCGAAGCGGGCATCGGCTGCGGCGTGGAGTCGATGAGCCGGGTCTTCCTCGGCCAGGCGCTCACCCCGGACACCGGGTCACCGGTGCCGGAGGACTTCGACCTCGACATGCCCGACCAGTTCAACGCCGCCGAGCGGATCGCCCGCAAGCGCGGCATCACCCGCGCCGACGTGGACGCCTTCGGTGTCGCCTCGCAGCGCAAGGCCGCCACCGCCTGGGCCGAGGGGCGCTTCGACGGGCAGATCATCGAGATCGACGCCCCCGTGCACGGACCGGACGGGCCGACCGGCGGGACCACCCGGGTCACCCGTGACGAGGGGCTGCGCGCCACTACGGCGGAGAAGGCCGCCGCGCTGAAGCCGGTGCTCCCCGACGGCATCCACACCGCCGCCAACTCCTCCCAGATCAGCGACGGAGCAGCCGCCGTACTGCTGATGAGCGAACAGCGGGCCGAGCGGCTCGGGCTGCGCCCCCGTGCCCGGATCGTCGCCTCCGGCATGGTCGGCTCCGATCCGTACTACCACCTGGACGGGCCCGTGGAGGCCACCGCGCACGTGCTGCGCCGGGCGGGCATGACGCTGGACGACATCGATCTGGTCGAGATCAACGAGGCGTTCGCCTCCGTGGTGCTCTCCTGGGCGCAGGTCCACGACGCCGACATGGACAAGGTCAACGTCAATGGAGGCGCCATCGCCCTCGGCCACGCCGTGGGCTCCACCGGCGCCCGGCTCATCACCCAGGCCGTGAACGAACTGGAGCGCGCCGACCGGTCCACCGCCCTGATCACCATGTGCGCGGGCGGCGCACACTCCACCGCCACCATCATCGAACGCGTCTGAGGGGGCGTCATGACCATCGGACTCACCGAGGAACACCGCGACCTGCGCGACGCCGTACGCACCCTCGTCGAGCGGCACATCACCCAGGACACCGTCCGTCAGGCCGTCGACGCCAAGGACGAGACCCTGCCGCCGTACTGGGGCGAGCTCGCAGGGCAGGGTCTGCTCGGCCTGCATCTGCCCGAGGAGCACGGCGGATCCGGCTACGGTCTGCTCGAACTGGCCGTAGTGGTAGAGGAATTGGGGCGTGCCCTGACGCCGGGGCCTTTCCTGCCCAGTACTCTCACCGCCGCTGTACTGCACCGGGCCGGACACACAGGGCCACTGGCCGCGCTCGCAGACGGAACCCGCGTCGGCGCGATCGGCCTCGCTCCGGGCACTCTCCGCCTCACCCGCGCCGAGGACGGCACGGCGAGCGTCTCCGGCGCATCGGAACTCGTCGTCGGCGGCCACCTCGCCGACCTCTTCGTACTGCCGGTCCGCGACAGTGCCAGCGACGGCGACAGCGGCGGTCTCGCCTGGATCGTGCTGCCGCGCGTCGCCGTGCAGGCGGACGACGTCGCGAGCCATGACCTCACCAGGCGCTCGACCAGGCTGCGGCTGCGGGACGTCACGGTGCAGGACGCCGACATCCTCGACATCGACGAGCACGGGCCGCTCGACCTGGCGGCGGCGCTGTTCGCCGCGGAGGCCGCGGGCATCGCCGACCGCTCTGTCGCCACGGCCGCCGACTATGCCCGGGTGCGCGAGCAGTTCGGGCGCCCGGTCGGCCAGTTCCAGGGCGTCAAGCACCGCTGCGCGCGGATGCTCGCCCAGGCCGAGCAGGCGAGGGCCTGCGCCTGGGACGCGGCGCGTGCGGCGGACCCCGGCGCGGTGACCGACCCCGGGGAGGCGGCGCTGGCCGCCGCCGTGGCCGGTGCGACCAGCGTGGAGGCGGGGTTCGCCACCACGAAGGACTGCATCCAGATCCTCGGCGGCATCGGCTTCACCTGGGAGCACGAGGCGCACCTCGCACTGCGCCGGGCCCAGACCCTGCGTGTCACCCTCGGTACGACGGCCCACTGGCGCCGCCGCGTCGCCCGTCTCACCCTGGACGGCGCACACAGGACCCTGGGCGTCGAGCTGCCACCGGAGGCGGAGACCGCGCGGGCCTCCGTACGGGCCGAACTCCGTGCCGCAGCCGCTCTGGAGGGCAAAGAGCGGCTGACCCGGCTCGCCGCCGACGGCTACACCGCACCGCACCTGCCCGCCCCCTGGGGCAAGGGGGCCGACGCCGTGACGCAGCTCGTCATCGCCGAGGAACTGCGGGCCGCCGGCCTGACACCCGTGGACATGATCATCGGCGGCTGGGTGGTACCGACGCTCATCGCCCACGGAGACGCCGCCCAGCAGGAGCGTTTCCTCGCCCCGAGTCTCAGCGGGGACCTGATGTGGTGCCAGCTGTTCAGCGAGCCGGGGGCGGGCTCGGACCTCGCCGGTCTTACCACCCGCGCCGAGAAGACCGACGGAGGCTGGCTGATCACCGGGCAGAAGGTGTGGACCTCGATGGCCCGGGACGCCCACTGGGGTGTCCTCCTTGCCCGCACCGACGCCGACGCACCCAAGCACAAGGGCCTGTCGTACTTCCTCCTCGACATGACGAGCCCCGGCCTCGACATCAGGCCGCTGCGGCAGATCACCGGTGAGGCCGAGTTCAACGAGGTCTTCCTCGACCAGGTGTTCATCCCCGACGACATGCTGGTCGCAGGACCCGGCGACGGCTGGAAACTCGCCCGCACCACCCTCGCCAACGAGCGGGTCGCGCTCTCCGACGACACCGTGGGCTCGGGCGCCCGTACGCTCCTGGAGATGGCCGCGGCCACACCGGACATGGTCGACGACGCACGCCTGACCGATCTTGGCGGCGCCCTGTGCGACGGGCAGTCGGGCGCCCTGCTCGGTCTGCGCACGACCCTGCGCTCGGTCGCCGGGCAGCAGCCGGGCGCCGAGGCCAGCATCGCCAAACTGCTCGGCGTCGAACACCAGCAGCAGGTCTGGGAGATGTGCGTGGAGTGGCAGGGCACCGCCGCGCTGACCGGCGAGGGCCACCGCCACGACCCCACCTGGATGTTCCTCAACTCCCGCTGCCTGTCCATCGCGGGCGGCACCACCGAGGTCCAGCTCAACATCATCGGGGAGCGGCTGCTCGGCCTGCCGCGCGACCCCGAACCCGCGCCGAAGCGCACCCGCCAGGCCTGACCTCCACCCAACTGCCCTATCCTGAAAGGCCGTTCATGCCCATCGACCGGCACAAGGCGCTCGGCGCCGAACCGTCCCGGCGCGACATCAGCTGGAGCACCCGTGACGTGCTCCTCTACCACCTCAGCCTGGGCGCGGGAGCCGACGAGGCGACCGGCCCCGAACTGCACCTCACCTACGAACACGGCCTGACGGTCCTGCCGACCTTCGCCGTGGTCGCGGGATCCGGCCCCTCGGCCGGCGACACCCCCGCCGTCGGTGACGTGATGCCCGGCATCGACATCGACCTGCGGTCCATGCTGCATGCCGGACAGGGGATCACGGTCCACCGCCCACTGCCGCCGTCCGGCACCGCGACGCTCACCTCACGCATCGCCGACGTATGGGACAAGGGCAAGGCTGCCCTGATCGTCCTGGAGTCGGCCGCCACCACTCCCGGTGGCGAGGCCCTGTGGACCTCGACCACCCGCATCTGGGCCAGGGGCGAGGGCGGCTTCGGCGGCGAGCCGGGCCCGGAGGAAACCCCGGCCGAGCCCGATGGCCCCGCCGATCTCGTCCTCAGCTCACCGACCTCACCCCGGCAGGCACTCCTGTACCGGCTCAACGGCGATCTCAACCCCCTGCACGCCGAACCGGAGTTCGCGAAGGCCGCCGGGTTCGACCGTCCGATCCTGCACGGGCTCGCTTCGTACGGACTGGTCTGCAAGGCACTCGTCGACGGAATGCTCGACGGTGACGTGACGCGGCTGACCGGCCTGAGCGTACGGTTCGCCGGATCGCTGAGCCCGGGGGAGACGATCCGTACCTCCGTCTGGCGCGGTGCGGGCACGGACGCGGACGGGGCCGAGCGGCTCGTGCTGCGCTCCACCTGTCCCGAGCGGGCGGACGCGCCGGTGCTCACCCACGCGACGGCGACGGTCCGCGCATGAACGCCGATACGCGGGAGACGGGCGTGCCTGCCCGGACGGGCGGCCGGGACGCGCCGCCGCTCCTGGTCGCCGAACCCCACGACCACGGCGTCGACGCCGCGGTCGTGGCCGCCCGCCGGGTGATCGAGGGGCTGCTCGCCGTGGGCGACCAGATCGGCCTCGACCTGGCCGCCGTCACCGCACAGCTGAACGCCGTGGCGGACCACCTCGACGAGCACGTCCCCGACCGGGCGGCCCGCATGGCCGTGATGTGGCAGGGCGCAGGGGTGACCCGCCACGATCCGGTCACCGGACCCGAGAACGCCCTCGCCCCGCCCCTCAGCCTGCACGGCAGGGACGACGGCTCGATCCAGGGCACGGTCACCCTCGGCCTGCCGTACCAGGGCCCGCCGGGGCACGTCCACGGAGGTGTGTCCGCGCTCCTGCTCGACCACACCCTCGGCGTGGCGAACCACTGGGGCGGCCCCTCGGGCATGACGGCGGAACTGACCCTGCGCTACCGGCGGCCCACACCGCTGTTCGAGCCGCTCACGATCACGGCCCGGCAGGTCTCCGTGGACGGTTCCCGGATCCGGACCGTCGGCGCCATCTCGGCCGGCGGCCGCGAGTGCGTCACGGCGGAGGGACTGTTCATCAACAAGCACCTGCCGCGCCCCGACTGAGGGCGAAGAGCCCGGCCCGTCCGTACCACTGAGCGGGAGCGGAACACCGCCCGGTCCGGGACCGCGCCAAGGATGGTCGGATCCGGGGCGCGCGCAGCCGCCACCGAAAGGGAAAGCAGCAGCCGCCCCCCTGAGGGAAAGCGGCGGTCGCCAGCGAAAGGGAGAGGGATGCCAAGCCTCGAAGGCAGAGTCGCGCTCGTCACCGGAGCCGGGCAGGGCGTGGGCCGCGGTATCGCTCTCGCCCTGGCCGCCGAGGGCGCCTCCATCGCCGTGCTCGGACGCACCCCGTCGAAGCTGACAGGCGTCTGCGAACAACTGCGCGCCCGAGGCGTCGAGGCGGAACCCTTCATCTTCGACGTCCTCGACACCGAGCGCGCTCCCGAGGTCGTGGCCGCAGTCGCCGAGCGCTTCGGCCGCATCGACATCCTCGTCAACAACGCCTACACCGGCTCCTACGGCCCGCTGCTCACGATGAGCGACGCGGACTTCCAGAAGGGCTTCGGCAGCGGCCCGTTCGCCGCGTTCGCCCTCATGAAGGCCTGCCATCCGCATCTCAAGCGGAACGGCGGCGGATCGGTGGTCAATCTGGTCACCTCCGCGATGGTCCGCTGGGACCTGCGCACGTACGGTGCGTATGCCGCGGCCAAGGTGGCCCTGCGCTCCCTGACCCGCAGCGCGGCGGGCGAATGGGGCCGCGACGGCATCCGGGTCAACGCGATCGCCCCGCACGCCACATCGCCGTCGTACGAGAAGTGGCAGGCCGAGCACCCGCAGGAGGCAGCCGAGTTCTGCGCCTCCATTCCGCTCGGCTACGTAGGCGACTGCGAGCAGGACATCGGACGCGCCGTCGTCATGCTCTGCGGCCCGGACGCCCGCTATCTCACGGGCGCGACCGTCCCGCTCGACGGCGGACAGGCCAACTTCGACTGACGGACGGCGCGCGCCACGCCGCAACCGGATCCGCCACAGCCGGGCGTGGCGGACACCGCTCCGTTCCCCATCCGTATCCGTCACACCCCGGCCGCCGGGTGAGAGGGGCCGACCGTGCCACAGAAGACCATTGCCGACCTGCTGCTCGCGCGCGCCGGGGACGACCACGTGGGACTGCGCACCCGCGAGCGTGACTGGACCTGGGACGAGGTCGTCAGGGAGAGCGCCGCCCGCGCCGCCTGGGCGGGCGAGCTGCGCACCGGAGATCCGTTCCATATCGGGGTACTCCTGGACAACGTCCCCGAGTACGTCTTCTGGCTGGGCGCCGCCGCACTCGGCGGCGCGGCCGTCGTCGGCATCAATCCCACCCGACGCGGTGCCGAACTCGAACGCGAAGTGCGGCACACCGACTGCCAGTTGATCGTCACCGACGCGGCAGGCCTGGCGCTGCTCGACGGCCTGGACTTCGGCGTCGACCGGGACCGTTTCCTGATCGTGGACACTCCGGAGTACGCGGCCCGGCTCGCCACGTACGCCTCGGAGCCGGTCCGCGACCCGGAGGTGACCGCCGCCACCCGGATGCTGCTCCTGCTGACCTCCGGGACGACCGGTACCTCCAAGGCCGCGATCTGCTCCCAGGGACGGCTCGCCGCACTCGGCGCGGCCAACAGCGCCAAGTACGACATCGGCCGGACGGACGTCTGCTACTGCCCGATGCCGCTCTTCCACGGCAACGCGCTGATGGCGCTCTGGGCCCCGGCGCTCACCGCGGGCGCCACCATCGCCCTCACCGAACGGTTCTCGGCCTCCGGATTCCTGCCGGACGTACGGCACTTCTCCGCCACCTACTTCACGTATGTGGGCAAGGCGATCGGCTACATCCTGGCCCGGCCGGAGACGGACGACGACCGGGACAACCGGCTGACCCACGCCTTCGGCACCGAGGCGTCCCCGGAGGACGCCGCCGCGTTCCTCGAACGGTTCGGCTGCCGGCTCGTCGAGGGCTACGGATCCAGCGAGGGCGCAGGCATGCTCCGGCGGGCGCCGGACGCCCCCACGGGCGCGCTCGGGGTGCCCGCACGGGACGGCGTAAGGATCGTGCACCCGGTGAGCCGCGCCCGCTGCCCCGCCGCCGTGCTCGACGGTCACGGCAGGGTCCTCAACCCCGAGGACGCCATCGGTGAGATCGTCGACACCGAGGGCGCCGCCCGCTTCGAGGGCTACTACAACAACGAGGCGGCCAACGCCGAACGCGTACGCCACGGCTGGTACTGGACCGGCGACCTCGGCTACGTCGACGAGGCCGGCTACTTCTACTTCGCGGGCCGCTCCGGCGACTGGATCAGGGTCGACGGTGAGAACACCTCGGCGCTCCACACCGAACGGATCCTGCGCAGGCACCCCGGCGTGCTCGCCGCCGGTGTCTTCGGCGTCCCCGACCCGCGCTCCGGCGACCAGGTGATGGCCGCGATCGAGATAGCCGAAGGGACCCGCTTCCAGGACCTGGACCTGCCGGAGTTCCTCGCCCGGCAGGAGGACCTCGGCACCAAGGGAGCGCCCCGCTACGTCCGCGTCTCGCACGCCCTGCCGACGACCGGCTCCAACAAGCTGCGCAAGAAGGAGATGCAGCTCATCGGGTGGCGCACCGACGACCCCGTCCACCGCTGGACCGGCCGCGGCAGGCCCGCGTACGCCCCGATGACCGACGAGGACAAGGCGGCGCTGCGCGACGAGTTCCACGCGAACGGGCGCGGGCGCTTCCTTCCCTGAGCCTCTGAGCCCCTGAGCTCCCGAGCCCCTGAGCGCGACGTGACGACCAAGGAGAACCAGATGCAACTGCGCGAGAGCGCCGCGCAGCTAGAGCTGCGCCGGGAACTGCGGGCGTACTTCTCGGGCCTGATGCCCGAGGAGGAGCGCCGTCGGGCGGGCGAGGAAGGCGTGGGCGGAGACCGTTTCCGCGAGGTGGTCGCCCGCCTCGGCGCCGACGGCTGGCTCGGTATCGGCTGGCCCACCGAGTACGGAGGCCAGGGCCGGTCCGCCGAGGACCAGTACGTGTTCTTCGACGAGGTCCAGCGCGCCGGGCTGCCCTTCCCGTTCGTCACCGTGAACACCGTGGGCCCGACGCTGATGGCGCACGGCTCCGACGAGCACAAGAAGCGGTTCCTGCCGGGCATCCTCGCGGGCGAGATCGTCTTCGCCATCGGCTACACGGAACCCGGGGCGGGCACCGACCTCGCCTCGCTGAGCACCCGGGCACGGCTCGACCCTGACGGGCAGTCCTTCGTGGTGGACGGCAGCAAGATATTCACCAGTGGCGCCAACACGGCCGACTACATCTGGCTGGCGGCCAGGACCGACCCGGACGCCCCCAAGCACCGGGGCATCTCCATCCTGATCGTGCCGACCGACGCCGACGGCTTCTCCTGGAGCCCGCTGCCGACGGTGGGCGGCATGGTCGTCACCGCCACCTACTACAGCGGCATCCGGGTGCCCGTCGAGGACGTGGTCGGCGAAGTGGACGGCGGCTGGCGGCTGATCACCGCACAGCTCAACCACGAGCGCATCGGGCTCGCCGCGCTCGGCGGACGCATGATCCAGCTCTGGGAACGGGTCCTGGAGTGGGCCGAGGCCAATGGCGCCGTCGAACTGCCCTGGGTCCGCGACGAGTTCGCCCGTACGTACGCCCGGCTCGAGGCCATGCGGCTGATGAACTGGAAGATGACGGCGGCGGTCGCCGCGTCCACGCTGACCGGCGCCGACGCGGGAGCCGCGAAGGTGTACGGGACCGAGACGCACATCCACGTCCAGCGCTCGCTCGGTCAGATCCTCGGCGCGGCCGGGCGCATCAGGCCCGAGTCACCCGGGGCGGCCCTCGCCGGACAGGTCGAGCAGCTTTCGCGGCAGGGCATCGTGAACACCTTCGGCGGCGGCGTCAACGAGATCCTGCGCGACATGGTCGCCACCCAGGGGCTCGGCCTGCCCCGGGCGGGGCGTGGCGCATGAAGGACGCTGTCGTTGACGGCTCCGACTACGAGGAGCGCCTGCAGTCGTTCGTCGGACGGGAGCTGAAAGCGCGCACCCCGGGCCCCGATCCCGTCAACCAGCCGATGATCCGGCACTGGACGGCGGCCATGGGCGACTCGAATCCGGTGTACACCGACGGCGCGGCGGCCCGGGCCACGGGACGGGCCGGAGTGGTCGCTCCGGCGTCCATGGTGCAGGCGTGGACGATGCGCGGCTACGGCGGAGACGGCGGTTCCGCCGACCTCGCGGCAGGCCGACGAGGCTTCGACGAACTGGTCGGACTGCTCGACGCGGGCGGCTACACCTCGGTCGTGGCAACGGACTCCGAGTTCGAGTTCGTCCGCGAACTGGCCCTTGGCGATCACGTCGCGGTACACGAGGTCGTCGAGTCGATCTCGGCCGAGAAGCGGACGGGGCTCGGCTCCGGACGGTTCGTCACGACGCTGAAGACCTACAGCGACCAGGACGGCGCGACCGTCGCGACGCAACGCTGGCGGACCCTGCGTTTCCGCCCTCCAGAGCCAGAGCCAGAGCCAGAGCTAGAGCCAGATCCGGAGCCGGAGTCGAAGCCCGTGCCGGAGCCGCAGCCGCTGCGGCCTCGCCCCGCCGTCAACCGGGACAACGCCTTCTGGTTCGAGGGCGCGCGCGAACACCGCCTTCTCGTCCAGCGCTGCGCGGCCTGTTCCGTACTGCGTCATCCGCCGGGCCCCTGCTGCCCGGAATGCGGCTCCCTGGAGTGGGACACCGTCCAGGCCTCCGGACGCGGGCAGGTCTACAGCTTCGTGGTGAACCACCATCCCCGGCATCCCGCCTTCGACTTCCCGCATCTCGTCGCGGTCGTCGCCCTGGACGAGGGCACCCGGCTCATCGCAGACCTCGCCGGTGTCTCGCCCGAGGACGTGGCGATCGGGATGCCGGTGGTCCTCGACTGGCTCGACGCCGATCCCGACCTGTCCCTGCCGGTGTTCCGGCCCGCCGCGACGGAGACCAACTGATGGATTTCTCCCTGGGAGAAGAGCTCGAAGCAGTACGGGACCTGGCGCGTGAGATCTTCACCGACCGGGCGTCCCCCGACCGGCTGCGCGCCGTGGAGACCGGGGTGAACCGTGTCGACGACCGGCTCTGGGGCGTTCTGGCCGACGCCGGACTCCTCGGCGTGGCCCTGCCCGACGAGGTGGGCGGCGCCGGGCTCGGTGTGGCCGGTCTGTGCGTGCTCCTGGAGGAGCAGGGCCGACGGGTGGCGCCGGTGCCGGTGTGGCCGGCGCTCGTCGGGGCGCTCGCGGTCGCGGCGCACGGCGACCCGCATCTGCGGGCCCGGCTGCTCCCGCCCCTCGTGGCGGGCACCGACCGTCTGACCGTGGCGCTGGAGGAGTTCGGCCCCGCTGACCCGGGGGAGCCCGAGGCCACGGCAACCCCAACGACGGCCACAGGGAACGGAGTTCACCACAGCACGGACGCCGCGTCCGGCTCCCCGGGCTGGCGCCTGACCGGGACGAAGGCCGTCGTACCGTCTCCGTCCGGCGCCGGACACGTCCTGGTCAGCGCCCGCACGGCGAGCGGCACCGGGCTCTTCCTGGTCGCGTCCGACGCCACCGGCGCGACATGGGAGTACGCCGAGACCACCAGCCACGATCTGAGCGGCCACCTCACTCTTGACGGCGTCCCGGCCGAGGCGATCGGCACCCCCGGCACGGGCGTCGTCGAGTGGACCGTACGGCACGCCCGCGCCGCCCTGGCCGCGCTCCAACTGGGCGTGGCCGAGGGCGCCCTCGCTCACGCGGCCGACCATCTGCGTGAGCGGCAGCAGTTCGGCCGCCCCCTTGCCACCTTCCAGGCCGTGCAGCATCAGCTCGCGGACTGCTACATCGACATCGACGCGATGCGCGTGACGCTCTGGCACGCGGTGGACGCCCTGGCAGGGGGCACGAGCGAGGCGGCGGGTGAGACCGCGGTACTCGTCGCCAAATGGTGGGCCTCGGAGGCGGGTCTGAACACCGTGCACCGGGTCCAGCACCTGCACGGAGGCATCGGGGTGGACACGGACTACCCCGTGCACCGGCACTTTCTGTGGGGCAAGCAGCTCTCGTCCACGCTGGGGGGCGCCCGAGCGGACCTCGCCCGGCTCGGAGGGTTCCTGACCGGCGGAACGGTCGCGTCATGACGCCGCCGCCCACCAGAACGTACGACGAGGTGCGCGTCGGCGACCCGCTGCCCGAGCTGAAGATCCCGCTGACCCGCACTCTGATCGTCGTCACGGCCCTCGCGAGCCGTGACCACCAGGACGTGCACCACGACCCCGAACTCGCCCGGCAACGCGGTGCGAAGGACATCTTCATGAACATTCTGACCAGCAACGGTCTTGTCGACCGGTACGTCACCGCCTGGGCAGGACCTGCCGCCGCCGTCAAGGCGATCCGGATCCGCCTCGGCGCCCCCAACCATCCGGGCGACACCATGGTGCTCAGCGGTGAGGTGACGGCCAAGCGCGACGAGGACCGATGCGTCGACATCGCGGTGACCGGCACCAACAGCCTGGGTGCCCACGTCACGGGCACCGTCTCGCTGCGCCTGCCGCAGGCGGTGGAGCCCCGATGACCACGCACCCCCTGTCGGGCACCGCCGCCGTCGCCGGGATCGGCGCGACCGAGTTCTCCAAGTTCTCCGGGCGCAGCGAACTGCGGCTCGCCTGTGAGGCCGTGCTCTCCGCTCTCGCCGACGCGGGCCTGAAGCCGTCCGACGTCGACGGTCTGGTCACCTTCACCGCGGACACCAACGCCGAGATACACGTCGCGCGCAACACCGGCATGGGCGAGCTGACGTTCTTCTCCCGCATCGGCTACGGCGGCGGCGCGGCCTGCGCCACCGTGCAGCAGGCAGCCATGGCCGTCGCCACCGGCGCCGCCGAGGTCGTCGTCTGTTACCGGGCCTTCAACGAGCGCTCCGGGGAGCGTTACGGCCTCGGCCAGGCCGACCGGCCGATGGACACCTCCGCCGACCGTGCCGCCTACGCCTGGATGACACCCTTCGGGCTGAGCACCCCCGCCCAGTGGGTGGCCATGTTCGCCCGCCGCTATCTGCACGAGTACGGCGCCACCACGGAGGACTTCGGCCGGGTCGCCGTCGTGGACCGCGCCCACGCGGCGAACAATCCCGCCGCGTACTTCCACGAACGTCCCATCACCCTGGCCGACCACCAGAGTTCACGCTGGATCGCCGAACCGCTGCGGCTGCTCGACTGCTGCCAGGAGACCGACGGCGGCCAGGCCCTTGTGGTGGTCTCGGCCGAGCGCGCCCGGAATCTGCCCCGTCCGCCCGCCGTGATCCGCGGCGCGGCCCAGGGGCTCGGCGCCGACCAGCACATGATGACGAGCTACTACCGGCCCACGATCTCCGGCATCCCGGAGATGGGCCTGACCGGCCGGCAGCTCTACCGGCAGAGCGGGCTCACCCCCGCCGACATCGACGCCGCGATCCTGTACGACCACTTCACGCCGCTGGTGCTGCCGCAGCTGGAGGAGCTCGGTTTCTGCGGACGGGGCGAGGCGAAGGACTTCATCGCGGACGGCCATCTGGAGCTCGGCGGCAGGCTGCCGTTCAACACGCACGGCGGGCAGTTGGGCGAGGCCTATCTGCACGGCATGAACGGCATCGCCGAAGGCGTACGCCTGGTCCGCGGCACGTCGGTGAACCAGCCCGCGAACGTCGGACACGTCCTGGTCACCGCGGGCACCGGAGTCCCGACCAGCGGCCTCGTCCTCGGGGCGGACCGGTGACCGATTCCCCGTGGCGCGGCCACGACCTCGGCACCCGTACCGTCGCCTACACCGAACGGGACGCGATCCTCTACGCGCTCGCGGTGGGCGCGCGGGCGAGCGATCTGGACCTGGTGTACGAAGAGCGCCTGCGGGTGCTGCCCACCTTCGCCCTGACCCTGGCCCAGTGGGCGCCGGACGCCCTGGGCGCGCTCGGTGCCTTCGACGTCACGACAGCCGTGCACGGCGCTCAACGCCTGCTGGTGCGCGGCCCGTTGCCGCGATCCGGAGAGCTGACCACGCATGCCCGGGTGGCCGAGGTGTGGGACAAGGGATCGGCCGCCGTGTTCGAGGTGCAGGTGACCTCGGACTATTTCGTGGCCACTTGGTCGCTCTTCGCCCCCGGTTGCGGCGGCTTCGGCGGCGAGCGAGGTCCCTCGGCGCCCGCTCACCGCGAGGGAATCCCGGCCCAGCGGCTCACCGTCGACACCCACCACCGGCAGGCCGCCCTGTACCGGCTGCTCGGCGACCGCCATGCCATGCACATCGATCCGGACGCCGCGCGGGCCGCGGGCATGTCCCGGCCCTTTCTGCACGGCCTGTGCAGCCTCGCCGCGACCACGCTGGTGCTCGCCCCCGCGCTGGGTGCGCACCCGGCCGAACTGGTGGAGCTCGAGGCGCGGTTCACCGCTCCGGTGTTCCCGGGGGACAGCCTCGACGTGTCATTCCACTCATTCCACGCGGACGGTCCCGGGGGCGACGCGGCACATTTCGAGGCGTCGGCCGCAGGCCGTGAGGCGCTGTCGGGCGGCCGGGCCCGCTTCCGGTCCGCCCCGCCCACGGACGGACCCCCGACCCAGAAGGAGAACCCCGATGCTTGACCCCGCGCAGCGCGCCGCTGCCGCCGAACTGCTGTGGACCGCGGAGCGCGACCGGTCACCGGTCCCACCCCTGGCCGGTACGTACCCCGACATCGACGTGGTCGACGCCTACGAGATCCAGCTGCTCAACATCCGCAGGAGGCTGGCGTCCGGAGCCGCGGTGCGGGGCCACAAGGTGGGGCTGTCCTCGGAGGTCATGCAGCAGATGATGGGCGTCGACGAGCCGGACTACGGCCATCTGCTCGACGACATGGTCCTGTCGGGGGCATCCGTCGACACGGCCCGCTACTGCTTCCCGCGCATCGAGGTCGAGATCGGTTACGTCCTCGGCAAGGCCCTGCCGGGCGAGGGCTGCACGGCGGCGGACGTGCTCGCGGCCACCGAGTACATCGTGCCCGCCATCGAACTCATCGACAGCCGGATCACCGACTGGAGGATCGGCCTGGCCGACACCGTCGCCGACAACGCCTCGTCGGCCGGAGTGATCCTGGGCGATGCCCGCGTCGCCCCGGGGGACCTCGATCCCGCCGACATCGGGGCTGTTCTCTACCAGGACGGCGAGGAGATCGCCCGCGGCAACACGAGCGCCGTGCTCGGAGACCCGACCGAGGCGGTCGCCTGGCTCGCCCGCAAGGTGGCGTCGTTCGGCGTCCGCCTGGAGGCCGGTCACCTGGTGCTGCCGGGCTCCTGCACCCGGGCCGTCGACGCATGCCCGGGTGACGTCTTCCGGGCCGAATTCAGGGGGCTCGGCTCCGTGGCGGTGAGGTTCACGTAGTCCACGTAGGGGAGTCGCCGCGGCCGTCGGCGGGGTGTGCCCCACTCAGCGGGACAGCCCTCCGGCCGAAACTAGAATCGGTACTAGTTTTGCGCTCCCGGTGATCATTCGTCACCGATCACCCGTCATCCCGTACGCAGGAGAGAGGGAGCCGCAGCATGAGCGCGACGCACAGCCTGGAGGGGCACAGCCTGGAGGGGCGTACCGCCATCGTCACCGGCGCGGGAGCCGGACTCGGCAGGGCCGAGGCACTGGCCCTCGCGGCCAGGGGCGCAGACGTGGTGGTGAACGACGTCGGTCCGGCTGCCGACGACGTCGTGGCCGAGATCAAGGCCTTGGGCCGCGGCGCCGTCGCGGTCACGGGAGACGTCGGCGACTGGTCGATGGGCGATCGGCTCGTGGAGGCGGCGAAGGACACCTTCGGCGGCCTCGACATCTTGGTCAACAACGCCGGTGTCCTGCGCGACAAGATGCTGTTCAACCTCACCGAGTCCGACTGGGACGACGTGATCCGGGTCCATCTGAAGGGCCATGCGGCCGTCTCACGGGCAGCGGCCGTGCACTGGCGCGCGGCGAGCAAGGCCGCGGGCGGCCCGGTGTACGGCCGGGTCATCAACACCTCCTCCGAGGCTTTCCTGTTCGGTGCCGCCGGCCAGCCCAACTACTCGGCCGCCAAGGCCGGCATCACCGCCCTGACCCTTGCCACCGCGCAGGGCCTCGCCCGCTACGGCGTACGGGCCAACGCGATCTGCCCGCGCGCCCGCACCGCGATGACGGCGGAGGCTTTCGGCGCCGGGCACCAGGACGCCGCGGACGGGCTCGACATCATGGCGCCGGAGCGGGTCGGCACCTTCGTCGCGCACCTGGCGTCGCCCGCGTCGGGCGAGATCAACGGGCAGGTGTTCGTCGTCTACGGCGACATGGTCGCGCTGATGGCGGCCCCCACCGTGGAACGGAAGTTCACCGCGGCCGACGGCGTCTTCACCGCCGAGGAGCTCGACGAGCAGCTCACGGCCCACTTCAAGGGCCGGGACCCGTACCGGACGTACGCGGCCTACTCGGTGGCCGACCTCGACACCACGGGGACACAGCCCACCGGCGCCCGCTGAGCGGAAGCTGCGGGAGCTGAACCTGCGCGCCCGCCCGTCGCCGCTCAGCCCGTGTCCTCCTCGGGCGCGAGCAGCAGCTCGCAGGCCATGCGCAGGTCGGCGTCCGCCTCGGCGGGCGAGGAACGTTCGTTGAGCCGGGACTGCAGGACGCCGTACCAGAGCAGGGTGAGCAGCCGGATGCGGCTCAGATGCCGCTCCGTCGGTTCCGCCACGCCCCAGGCCTTGAGCAGCAGGTCCTGGAAGCCCGTGTCGACGCGCGCGAGGTCGGGGACGGTGGTGGCCCGTGCCGCGTTCGCCGACTGGATCATCGCGGTGGCCAGTTCGGGCTTGCGCAGCAGATTGCGGGTGGCGCCCGCCAGAGCGGCGAACACGGCGTCCCGTGGCGGGCTCTCGGGTTCGCGACCTGGCAGGCGCGCCCCGTACTCCTCGATCTGATCGGCCATCACGGCCGTGAACAGGTGGGTCTTCGAGGGGAAATAGCGGTAGAGCGTGGCGATCGCCACGCCCGACGACTTGGCCACCTCGTGCATCTGCACACGATCGAGGCCCGTCTCCGCGGCGATGGCCGCGGCCGACTTCAGGATGCGTCGACGCCGCGCGTGCTGCCTCGGAGAGCTGGGCTCGGCACCCGCCCTGGCCTCGGCGATTCTCGGCATACCGCACCCCCGGACTCCGGTCGACGAACGATCCCCGACCCTACGCCCGCCGCACCCGCCACGTCAGGTCGCCGCCTCCCTCAGGGGCGCGCGCGACCTGCCGGACGGCGGCCGGTCCACCGGTACCGCCGTACCGGTCAGTGGGACCGGAACCGCCTCCGTCGGCCGCCGCGCGCTGAGCTGAGCGGATACATCACCGGCCCGAAGGAGACGATGTGCGCGACAGCCGACAGCGGGGGGACACCGGGCACGACGGCAGTGCGTCGCAGTGGGACGCAGAGCACGATGTCGTCGTGGTCGGCTCGGGCGCGGGAGCGATGACCGGGGCCCTGCGCGCCGCCGCGGACGGCCTGGACACGGTGGTCATCGAGCGGACCGGTCTGCTCGGCGGCACATCGGCCTACTCGGGAGCCGCCTGCTGGCTGCCCGGCACCCAGGTCCAGGAGCGGGCCGGGATCGGTGACTCCACCGAAGCCGCACGCTCCTATCTGCGGGCCCTGCTGGGCGACCGCGAACGGGACAGGCAGGAAGCCTTCCTCGCCCACGCCCCGGAACTCGTCGCCCGGCTGGAGCGCGATCCGGCCGTCGAGTTCGAGTGGCGCGCCTTCCCCGACTACCTCGATGCCCCCGGACGGATGCCGGCCGGACGCTCCTTCGTGCCGCTGGACCTGCCCGCCGACCGGCTCGGCGGCCTGCTGCCGCCGGTCCGGCCCGCCGTCGACCGCGACCGCGCCGCCCAGGGCCACCCGGACGGTCCGCTGACCGCGGGCCGCGCCCTCATCGGCCGCCTCTTGCTCGCGTTCACCGCGACCGGACGCGGACAGGTCCGTACGGGGCTGCGCATGACCCGGCTCGTGACGGAACCGGGCGGCCGGGTGACGGGCGTCGAGGCGGACGGGCCGGACGGCACGGTCCGGGTGCGGGGCCGCCACGGAGTGCTCCTTGCCGCAGGGGGCTTCGAGAGCGACGCGGAGATGCGGTCGGAGCACGGCGTCCCGGGCAGCGCACACCGGACCATGGCGCCGCGCGGGGCCAACACCGGGGACGCGATCCGCGCTGCCGTCGAGGCCGGTGCCGACACCGACCTCATGGACGAGGCCTGGTGGTGCCCGGTGCTCGAAAGGACCGACGGGCATCCGGCGTTCACACTCGGCCTGCGCGGCGGACTCGTCGTCGACGGCGCGGGGGAGCGGTTCGCGAACGAGTCGCTGCCCTACGACCGGATGGGCCGTGCGCTGGCCGCCCGTCCGGGCCCCGCGTACTTCGTCTTCGACGCGCGCTCCGGCGGCAGGCCGCCCGCCATCACCGTCCCCGACTGTCCGACGCAGGACCACCTGGCGGCCGACGCCTGGGTACGGGCGGACTCGCTGCCCGAGCTCGCCCGCCTCATCTCCGTACGGGCCGAGACGCTGGAGCGCACCGTCGCACGGTTCAACGCCTTCGCCGGCGTCGGGGCGGACGAGGACTTCCACCGGGGCGAGGACCCCTACGACCGCTTCTTCGCAGGCAGGGAGGAGACGGGGCCCAACCCCTGCCTCGTACCGCTCGACCGGCCGCCGTACTACGCGGTGCGCATGGAGCTCGGCGACCTCGGTACCAAGGGCGGACTCCGCACGGACGTCTCGGGGCGCGTCCTCGACAGGGCGGGCCGTCCGATCGGCGGCCTCTACGCGGCGGGCAACACCAGCGCCTCGTTCGCCGGGCACGTCTATCCCGGCCCCGGCGTCCCGATCGGCTCGGCGATGGTGTTCGCGTCGCTCGCCGCGGGGGACATGGCGCGGGCCGCGCGTGAGGTCACCCCGGCGCATCGCTGACCCTCCGCCGCAGCCCCGCCGCACCAGCATCCCGTCCAGTGGGATCCCGGGGCCGGGGCCGCGCGGGCCGGTTCTATGTTCGCGGCGACAGGGATGGGACGGAGAGAGGAAGCCGATGCTCGACACAGGTGCCTACGGGCCGTGGGCCGTCGTCGCCGGAGGGTCCGAGGGCGTCGGTGCCTCGTTCGCCCGTCAACTGGCGGACGTGGGAATCAATCTGGTGCTCGTCGCCCGCAAGCCGGAGCCGCTGCGGCGGACCGCCGAAGAGGCACGGGCCCGCGGTGTCGAGGTGCGTACCCTCGCCCTGGACCTGCTCGCCCCGGACGCGACGGCACGGATCCGCACGGCGACCGAGGACCTCGAGGTCGGCCTGCTCATCTTCAACGCAGGCGCCAACAGTTACGGACACGAGTTCGTCAGCGGCGAGCTGGAGCGCGTCCAAGGGGTCCTCGACCTCAACATCACCGCCCAACTCGCCCTCGCCCACCATTTCGGCGCCCTCATGAAGGACCGCGGGCGAGGCGGCATCATGCTGGTCGGCTCCCTCTCGGGCTATCTCGGGCAGGCCACGATCAGTGTCTACTCGGCGGCGAAGGCGTTCAGCCGGGTCTTCGCCGAAGGGCTCTGGCTCGAACTCCAGCCGTACGGAGTCCAGGTCCTCGAGCTCGTGCTCGGCGTGACCCGCACACCCGCCATGGAGCGGGCAGGTCTGCGCATGGATCTGCCGGGACTCCGGGTCGCCGAGCCCGACGACGTGGCCCGTGAAGGCCTCGAACATCTCGCGGACGGCCCGGTGTGGGTGGCCGGCGGCAACGCCGGCACGGCCGAGCGGCGCAGCGGCTTTCCCCGCGCCGAACTGGTGCGCGGCGCCCACGAGGCGTCCCGCCGCCTGCTTCCCGCCGGGGACAAGTGATGGACCGGGCGGCCGACGGTCCGCTGACTCTTCCCCGCGCCCTCGCCCGTGCGGTCGCGGACCGCCCCGGAGGTGAGGCGCTCGTCGACGGCAAAGTGCGGCTGACGTACGGGGAGTTGGACGAGGCCGTGCGGCAGGCCGCCGCGTCCCTGGTCGCGCTGGACGTGGCGCACGGCGACCGCGTCGCGCTCTGGGCGCCCAACGGCCACCGTTGGGTGGTGGCGGCACTGGCCGCGAGCAGCGTCGGCGCGGTACTCGTCCCCGTCAACACCCGCTACAAGGGTGACGAAGCCCGCTGGGTCCTGGCGAAGAGCGGGGCACGCCTGCTCCTCGTCGACAACGGATTCCTCGGCCACGACTACCTGACCATGCTGGGCGCGGGACCCGACCGCGCCGCCCCGGTCCCCGGCCTGCCGGACCTCACCGACGTGGTGCTGCTCGGCGGCGCCGAAACCCCCGGCACGACGGGATGGGACGCCTTCCTGCACCTGGGCCGCGCGATCTCCGACGCCACTGTCGCGGCCCGCTCGGCGGCCGTCGCCCCCGACGACGCATCGGACCTGCTCTACACCTCCGGGACGACGGGCTGCCCCAAGGGCGCGCTGACCACCCACCGGCAGAACCTGTCGACCTACCGGGCCTGGTGCGGGCGCACCGGAGTGCACGGCGACGACCGCTACCTGATCATCAACCCCCTTTTCCACTGCTTCGGTTACAAGGCCGGTGTCCTGGCCTGCGTCCTGCAAGGCGCCACGATGGTGCTCCAGGCCGTCTTCGACGCCGACCGGGCCATGTCCCTGATCGAGACCGAGCGGATCAGCGTCCTGCCGGGCCCGCCGACCCTCTACACCTCGCTCCTCGACGCCCCCGGGCGCGACCGGTTCGACCTCACCTCGCTGCGCCTCGCGGTCACAGGATCCGCCGTGGTCCCCGTCGCTCTCGTACAAAGGATGCGGGCCGAACTCTTCCCCGAGGTGCTCACCGCGTACGGCCTGACCGAGACCTGCGGCACCGTGACCGCCTGCTCGGCGGGTGACGACGACGAGACCGTGGCCGGAACCGCCGGGGGCCCCCTGGACGGCGTCGAGGTCGCGGTCGTCGACACGTCGGGCGCGCGGATGCCCGTCGGGCAGGACGGCGAGATCCTGGTCCGCGGCTACAACGTGATGCTCGGCTATCTCGACCAGCCCTCTGACGCCCCCGCGCCCGTCGACCCCGACGGCTGGCTGGCCACCGGAGACATCGGGCGCTTCGACGACCGGGGCAATCTGACGATCACCGGGCGGTCCAAGGACATGTTCGTCGTCGGTGGGTTCAACGTGTACCCGGCGGAGATCGAGCAGGTCCTCACCCGGCACGACGCCGTCGCGGAGGCCGCCGTGCTCGGCGTCCCCGACCCCCGCCTCGGCGAGGTCGGCCGCGCCTACGTGACGGCCCGCCCGGGAGCGGCCCCGGAGGCCGCCGAACTCATCGGCTTCTGCCGGGCGCGGCTCGCCAACTTCAAGGTTCCCCGCGAGGTCCTCGTCGTCGAGTCCTTTCCCCGCAACGCCTCCGGGAAGATCCACAAGGCGGGGCTGAAGCACCCATGACGGCGCGCCGGGCACCCGGACACCGCACGGACACGGAGGTCGCCACGATGGGCAATGAGGTTCTGGAATCGGTGCGTACGCTGCTCCCCGCTCTCGCGGAGCGGGCGGTGGCCGCCGACGAGTCACGGCGGATCCCCGAGGACACGATCCGTGAACTCACGGACGCCGGCGTCTTCCGGATGCTCCAGCCCCGCCGCTACGGCGGCCTGGAGAGCGATCCGGTGGACTTCTACGCCGTGGTGCGGGCGATCTCCGCCGTGTGCTGCTCCACCGGCTGGGTGGCGTCGGTGCTCGGCGTGCACCCCTGGCAGCTCGGCCTGTTCACCAAGCACGCCCAGGACGAGGTGTGGGGCGAGGACCGGGACACCTTGGTGTCCTCCGCTTACGCCCCGGTGGGACGGCTCACCCCGGTCGACGGCGGCTACCGGCTCACCGGCCGGTGGAGCTTCTCCTCCGGTTGCGATCACGCCCGTTGGGCGCTGCTCGGCGCGCTCGTCGTCGGCGCGCAGGGGCGGCCGGTGGACTTCCTCACGGTCCTGGTGCCAGGGTCCGACTACCGCATCGATGACGTCTGGGACGTGGTCGGTCTGCGCGCCACCGCGAGCAACGACATTCTCGTCGACGACACCTTCGTCCCGGCCCACCGGGTGATCCGCAACTACGAGCAGGCACAGCTGAAGGGTCCCGGCCAGAAGATCAACCAGGGTCCCCTCTACCGGCTGCCGTTCGGTGCGATCTTCACCAGCGCCGTTACCGCGCCGGTGATCGGCGCCGTCTCCGGCGGATACGAGTCGTATGTCGCGCTCATGAAGGAGCGGGTACGCCTCAGCATGGGCGGTGGCCGGTTCGCCGAGGACCCCTTCGCCCAGGTGGCCATCGCCAGGGCGGCGTCCGACATCGACGCGACCGTCCTGCAGATGGACCGCAACCTGCGCGAGCTGTCCGAACTCGCCTCCGCTGAGCGGGAGATCCCGATGGAGCTGCGGCTGCGGGCCCGGCGGGACCAGGTCAGGGGCACCGAGCGGGCGGTGGCCGCGATCGACCTGCTGTTCAAGACGGCGGGCGGTCACTCGCTGCGGCGCGGCAATCCCATCGAACGGGCCTGGCGCGACGCGCACGCGGGCAGCGTCCATGTGGCCAACGACGTGGAACGGGCCCTTGCGATGTACGGCCGTGGTGCCTTCGGCCTGGTGGTCGAGGACAACCTGGTCTGACCGCCGGGCAGCGCCCGATCCTGACGTCGTCGTCCGCGCACGTCAGCCGGGATTCTGCCGCCGCGCCGCGAGATAACGGGCGGGGACCTCTCCGCCGCCGTGCACCGCGAGGTCCGCGCCGTTGACGTATCCGGACAGGTCACCGGCGAGGAACAGGCAGGCGCGCGCCACGTCCTCGGGGACGGCCATCCGCCCCATGGGAATGACGTCGGCCACGGCCGCGCCGCCGTCGTCGCCGTAGACGGCGGCGGCGCTCTCGGTGCGGATGAGGCCGGTGGTGATGTGGTTGACCCGCACCTGTGGTGCCCACTCCAGGGCCAACGCCCGGGTCAGCGCGAGGAGTCCGGCCTTGGCCGCGGTGTAGGCGGCGGTGCCCGGCTGCGGGTCGTGCGCCGAGACACTGCCGATGTTGATCACCGCGCCGCCGCTTCCCTGCTCCCGCATGACCTTGTTGGCGGCCTGCGCGACGTAGAACGGGGCGAGCAGATTGAGTGCGACGATCTTCTCGACGAAGCGGGGCGAGACGGTGGCCGAGTCGGCGTCCGGTGAGCCGCCCGCGTTGTTGACGAGCACGTCGAGGCGGCCGAACCGGTCCACCGTGCCCGCGACCAGACCGGCCGCCGCCGCGGGATCGCGGACGTCGCACTGCAGGAACACCGCCTCCCGCCCGCCCCCGCGGGGCGGCGACGGGGGAGCGCCGCGCCCGCAGACGACGACCTCCGCACCGGCGTCGAGAAACGCCTCGGCGATCGTCGCGCCGATTCCCTTGGTGCCGCCGGTGACCAGCACCACGCGTCCTGTGAAGTCCAGCGAACTGCCGGTGTTCATGATGCCCATGCCCTTCTGTATCGATCGGAGGGTGTGGCCCCGCCACTGCGTCCGGCCGCGCGCCTGTCATACGGACAGCAGGCCCAGCTGGGCGCCTAGCCGTTCCCGGTGCCGGGCCGCCGAGCCGAAGAGGTGTGACGAGCCGTGCGCCCGCTTGAAGTACCGGTGGGCGTCGTGCTCCCAGGTGATGCCGATACCGCCGTGCAACTGGATCATCTCGCCCGCCACCGCCGAGAAGGCCTCGGAGCACACGGACCCCGCGACCGCGGCAAGGCGCGGCAGCGCGGCAGGATCCTCGTCGGCGGCGAACGCCGCGCCGATGGCCGCCGAACGCGCCGACTCCACCAGGACGTACGCATCCGCTAGGCGATGCTTGACGGCCTGGAAGGAGCCGATCGGCCGGCCGAACTGAACGCGCTGCAGGACGTGTTCGACGGTCAGTTCCAGGCATCGCTCGGCGGCCCCGGTCTGTTCGGCGGCCAGCGCGACACAGGCGAGATCGCGTACCCGGGAGAGCACCCGCCGCCCGTCGCCGTCCGTACCGACGAGCCGCCCCTCGGCGCCGGACAGCACCCACCGGGCCTGCTCCCGGGTCTGATCCATCGTCACCACCGGCTCACGGCGGACACCGGCCCCGTCCACCGGCACTTCGAGGAGCGAGGCTCCGGCCCCGGTGCGGGCCGCGACGAGCAGCAGATCGGCGCCGCCGGGGTCAAGGACGTGTTCCTTGACCCCGGTGACCTGCCAGCCGCCGCCCGGTGCGGGCACCGCCTCGGCACAGATCGCCTCCGGGTCCCAGGACCCCTGTTCGGCCCAGGCGAGCAGCCCGACCGAGCGGCCGTCCGCGAGCGGCGGCAGCAGCCGGGCGCACGCCGCTTCGTCACCTGAGGCGAGCAGTGCCCCCGCCACGAGCACCGACGAGCCGAGGAACGGTACGGGACTCAGGTTCCGCCCCAACTCCTCCATGACGACCTGGACGTCCCGTGCTCCGCCGCCCGCGCCGCCGTACTCCTCGGGCACGGCAAGGCCCGCCACGCCTATCTGCTCAGCCAGCGGGCGCCAGGCCGCCGCGCCCCGTTCGCGTTCAAGCAGCATCCGTACGGCGGATCGCAGTTCCTCCTGCTCCTCCGTCGGCCTCACCTCAGGTTCCCGCCTTCTTCATCGCGCGGATGTCCATTCCGCCGAGCGCGTCGGGTGCGGTCTCCGCGTTGTGCGCGTGTGCGAGATGGTGCAGGCCGAACACCGAGTCCATCCCCGTGTGCAGGCCCTGGAGGTCTTCGGCCTGATTGACGGCGCGCTTGGTCAGGGCGAGTCCCATCCGCGGCATCTCGGCGATGCGGGCCGTCAACTGTTCGACGGCGGAGCCCAGTTCCTCCCGTGGTACCACCCGGTTCACCATGCCCACCTCGTACGCCCGGCGGGCGCTCATCCGGTCGCCGGTGTACAGGAACTCTTTGGCGATGCGGGGCGGCATCACCCAGGGGTGGGCGAAGTACTCGACCCCAGGGATGCCCATGCGGACGACGGGGTCCGCGAAGAAGGCGTCGTCGGAGGCGACGATCAGGTCGCACACCCAGGCGAGCATCAGACCGCCCGCCACGCACGCCCCCTGCACCGACGCGATCATCGGCTTGGGCAGTTCGCGCCAGCGGCGGCACATGCCGAGATAGACCTCGGACTCGCGGGCGAAGCGGCTCTCCGCACCCGCCTTGTCCGAGTGGTCCCACCACAGTCCGGCCTTGCGGTCGAAGGGCTGATGGGCGTCGCGCTCGGGGGTGCCGATGTCGTGCCCGGCGGAGAAGTGCTCGCCCGCTCCTGCGAGTACGACGACCTTCACGTCCGAGTCGTCGGCGGCCTGGTAGAAGGCCCGGTCGAGGGCGTAGGTCATCGCGGAGTTCTGGGCATTGCGATATTCGGGCCGGTCCATGGTGACCGTCGCGACCGGTCCCCGCTTCTCGTAGCGCACCGATCCGTCGTGGGCAGCGGACATCCGTCGCTCCTTCCCTAACAAGTGTTTGGTAGATTAGCGTACCGCCATGAGCAGCGTTGAGGAGTTCCGCGCAGAGATCCGCGGCTGGCTTTCCACCCACCTCACCGGCGAATTCGCGGATCTGCGCGGCCGTGGCGGCCCCGGCAGGGAGCACGAGGCGTTCGACGAACGCCTCGCCTGGGAACGCCACATGGCGGCCGACGGCTGGACCTGCGTGGGGTGGCCGAAGGAGTACGGGGGCCGGGGAGCCACCCTGGAGCAACAGGTCGCCTTCCACGAGGAGTACGCACTGGCCCGCGCCCCCGCCAGGGTGAACCACATCGGTGAGCAACTGCTCGGGCCCACCCTGGTGGCCTTCGGCACGCCGGAGCAGCGTGCCCGCTTCCTGCCGCGGATCGTCGCGGTCGAGGAACTGTGGTGCCAGGGCTACAGCGAGCCGGACGCGGGCTCGGACCTGGCGAACGTCCGGACCCGGGCCGAACGGGACGGCGGGGAGTGGGTGGTGACGGGCCAGAAGATCTGGACCTCGCTCGCGCACGAGTCCGACTGGTGCTTCGTCGTGGCCCGCACCGAACCCGGCTCCCGGCGCCATCACGGCTTGTCGTATCTCCTCGTTCCGCTCGACCAGCCAGGCGTCGAGATCCGGCCGATCGTGCAGCTGACCGGCACCTCCGAGTTCAACGAGGTGTTCTTCGACGGCGCCCGCACCGACGCCGGTCATGTCGTCGGCGCCCCCGGCGAGGGGTGGCAGATCTCCATGGCGACCCTCGGCTTCGAGCGCGGGGTCTCCACGCTCGGCCAGCAGGTCGGCTTCCGCCAGGAACTGGAGGCACTGCTCGCCCTGGCCCGGAGCAACGGCGCCGCCCGTGACCCGCTGATCCGTGACCGGCTCGCCCGTGCCTGGACGGGCCTGGAGACCATCCGCTTCAACGCCCTGCGGATGCTCGACGGCGTCGCCGCGGGCGCCCCAGGGCCCGAGGCCTCCATCGGCAAGATCTTCTGGGCCACCTGGCACCGCGACCTTGGCGAACTCGCCATGGACGTCTGCGGAGCCGGTGGCATGGTCGCGGCCGGTGGGCCCTACGACCTCGACGACTGGCAGCGGCTGTTCCTGTTCTCCCGCTCCGACACGATCTACGCCGGATCGAACGAGATCCAGCGCAACATCATCGCCGAGCGTGTCCTGGGCCTGCCCAAGGAAGCCCGCCCGTGACGGTGACGGTGACCGCAGCACACCCCGTCAGCCGTCGGCCGGTTCGCGCCGCACCCCGTCGTACAGGAGAGCGGGCGACTCGGGGCGGCCGTCGAGGATCCGGTTGGTGCGGGCCGTGACCAGCCAGCCGGTGCCTGACCGGCGCAGCTGCCAGTGGTTGGCGGTGGCCCGCCGGACCATGTAACGACCGTCGTCGTGCACCACCATGAGCGAGTGGCACACGGCGACGGCGGTGTCCCCGTCCACCGTGATGTGCGGGGGACCGACCACATGCGCGCAGCCTGCCCGTATCCACCCCTGGTGTGCGACGGAACGCACCATGGCGCGTATCTCGTCCCGGCCACTGAGGTAGAGCTCGTCGATGTCGTAGACACCGCCCGGTTCCCAGAGTTCGGCGACCTCGGCGGCGCTACCGCTGTCGACGAGGGGGCCGTACGACGCCATGAGGCGGGCGATGTCGCGCTCGTCCTCGAGTCGGCGCAGCCGCGTCTCGAGCGCGGCGAGGTCAAGGGGGTTGTGCGGGGCGGCTGGTGGATGGTCGGTCACGGGGCCTCGTCTTCTTGAGTCGCGGTCGTTCCTAGGTGCGGGCAGGGGGACACGGCTTCAGGACAGGGGAGCGGCCAGGGTGGCGAGTGCCTCGGCCTGCTCGATGTAGTGGTCCGCCGACTCGGCGGTCAGCGACACGCTCACCAGCGTCGCGCCCGCATCGGCGGCCCTGTGGAGCGCCGCCGAGGTCCGCCCCGCGTCCCCCGAAGGATCCAGCGGCCGGCCGGCGCCGAGCACCACCTCGAAGCCCTCGGGCAGATCCGCGGCGTCGAGCATCTCTCGCAGCCGGTCGAGAGACAGGCCGAAGGGCACCCAGCCGTCGCCGTGGGCCACGGCCCTGCGCAGCGAGCGCGGGGTACGGCCCCCGATCCACAGCGGCACCCGGTCCTGCACGGCGTGCGGCTCCACCACGAACCCCTCGTAGCGGAAGTACTCGCCGCGGTAGCTGGGTTCGCGGCGGGACAGGCTCGCGCGCAACGCGGCGATGGCGTCGTCGGCGATCGCTCCCCGGCCCTCGAAGGCCGCGCCGAGCAGCTCGAACTCCTCCCGCAGGCTGCCGACTCCGAGACCGAGGATCAGGCGACCGCCCGAGATCCGGTCCAAGGTGCCGTAGCGCTTGGCGAGGGCCAGCGGATGGTGGTAGCCGAGCACCAGGACCTGGGTCGCGAAGCGGATCCGGCTGGTGCGGGCGGCAAGATGGCCGAAGGTCGCCAGCGGATCCCAGTAGGTTCCTCCCCGCTGTTCGGCGACGTCCGCGGGGACCGCGACGTGTTCGGAACAGGTCAGGTGATGAAAGCCGAGCCGGTCGGCGGCCTCGGCGATCGCCGCGAGTTCCTCGATACCGGCGGTGAGCTCCCACGGGGAGTGGGCACCCGGGACTGCCGTGACGACGGGGCTGGTGATTCCGAGCCGCATGGACACCTCTCTGGGGCGATCTGGGGCGGATCTGGGCGGGTGGGCGGGCCCATCCCATCGGGTGTCTCCGGTCCCGCGCGGCGCGCGTCCCGGTGGGCGGGAATCCGGCGACCGGGCCTGGGACCGGCGCTGGTCGGGTCCCATTCACCGGGAACTCGCCGCCTGGCGCGGGAGGCGGCGACGATCGTGTAGAGCTCAGCTGCAAGTCAGCTCAACTACAGGTCAGCGGAAGAGGATGACCGTGCGCAGACCGCCCGGGGTGCGAGAGCCCGCCGAGCCCAACTCGGCCAGGCAGCAGGAGCGGTACGCCCGGATGCTGCGTGCCGCCGGGCGGCTCGGTGCACAGCACGGCCTCGAGCGGATGCAGATGCACGACGTGGCGCGGGAGGCCGGTGTCGCGATCGCCACGCTCTACCGCTACTTCCCGTCGAAGACGCACCTGTTCGCCGCGCTCATGCACGACCGGATCCTGCGCCTTGACGCCGAAAGACCGTCGCCGCCGCCCGGGCTCAGCCCCGTGGAGGCTGTGGTGCAGCTCCTGGTGAAGGCCAGCGGCCAGCTCTTCGAGCAGCCCCTGCTCGCGCTCGCGATGATGCAGTCCAACAACGCCGCGAGCGTCGGCGACGGGACCGCCGTCCGGCAGACGGACGAGATCGTCCGGGACCTGCTGCTGCGCACCGCCTCGGTCACCGACCCCACCGAGCGTGAAGTGCGGGCGGTGCGCATCCTGGAACAGGCCTGGTACGGGCTTCTCACGACCGTGCTCTACGAGAGGTCGTCGGTCGCGGACGCGCACGAGGGCATCCGCCTCGCCTGCAGTCTGCTGCTGGGACCGGTCCTCGCCGACCGCCGCTCCTGACCCGTTCGCGGTCGCCAACCGTTCCGGTGACCGGGAGCCCGGGCCCGATACCGGGCGGCCCGACCTAGCGTGGAGTGCGAAGATCACCCGAACCTAGGAGAAGCCATGCCGCGCTGTGCCGTCGTCACCGGAGCCGGATCAGGAATCGGGGCCGCTGTGACCGCCCTGCTCAGGTCGGAGGGCGACAAGGTCGTCGGAGTGGATCTGCGGGGCGCCGACATCGAGGCCGACCTGGCCACGCCCGAGGGCCGCGCTCAGGCCGCGCAGAACGTCTCCGCCGCCACCGGGGGAGTCGTCGACACCGTGATCACCTGCGCCGGTACCTCCGTACCGGGGGAAGGCATGGTGACCGTCAACTACTTCGGCACGACCGAGTTCGTGACCGCGCTCCGCCCGGCGCTCGCCGCCTCCACCGCACCCCGGGTGGTCGTGATCGGCTCCATCTCCGGCACGCAGCCGGCCGACGAGTCCGTGGTCGCCGCCCTCCTCGCCGCCGACGAGCAAGACGCCCTCCAGCACGCCCGCACCGCGATCGCGGAAGGACGCGAGCGGCAGCTCTACCCCTCTTCCAAGTCGGCGCTCGCCCAGTGGGCCCGGCGCACCGCGGTGGCCGAGGGGTGGGCCGACGCGGGCATCCCGGTGAACGTCGTCGCGCCCGGCATCGTGCTCACCCCCATGAGCGCGGGCCTCTTCGACGACCCCGAGATGAAGAAGGTCATGGACGCGGCGGTCCCCATGCCGCTGAACGGCTATCTGAAGCCCGAGGACGTGGCCCGCGCGGTGGCGTTCCTGGCCTCGGAGTCGAACACCCACATCACCGGACAGGTCCTGTACGTGGATGGCGGCGCCGAGACCACCTTGCGTGCCCCCTCGGTGTTCTGACGCCTACGACTGGCGCCTGACGACCGATACCTACCACTGACGCTCACGGCTCCACGGCCCGCCGCAGCACCTTGCCCGTAGCGTTGCGCGGCAGGTTCTCGGTCGTCAGGCGCCAGCGCTTGGGCACCTTGAAGTAGGCCAACTCGTCGGCGACATGGGCCCGCAAGGTCTCCTCGGTGAGGCCGGTGCCGGGCTCGGTCACCACCACGGCGGCCACCTCCTGACCCAGGTCCGGGTGCGGGACGCCGACGACCAGGCACTCGCGTACTCCGGGATGCTCGGCGATGACGGTCTCGATCTCGGCCGGGTAGACGTTCTCGCCGCCCCGGATGATCAGATCCGAGCGGCGGCTGACCAGGTACAGCCGTCCGTCCTCAAGGCGGCCCAGGTCGCCTGTACGCAGCCAGCGGTCCGCGTCGACGGCGTCCTGGGTGGCCCCGGGATCACCCCAGTAACCCAGCATGTTGAAGGCACTGCGGACGCAGACCTCGCCCTCCTCGCCGTCGGGAAGCACCTGCCCGGCGGGGTCGCGGATCTCCAGACGGACGCCGGTGACCGGTCGGCCGAGCGTGCCCGGGGTCTCCTGAAGGTCCTGTGCGGACGCGGCGGCGATCGCGGTGCAGGACTCGGTCAGGCCGTAGCTGTCCACGAGGGAGTTCTTGGCGAACGGCAGCTGCTTGCGCAGCCGTTCCTTGAACTCCGTGGACGACGGTGCGGAGGCCAGTGAGAAGGCGGTCAGCGACGACGTGTCGTACGCGTCCGCGCCGCCGTGCTCGAGCAGCCGGTGAGCCATCGTGGGCACCGCGCCCCAGTTCGTGACGCGTTCGCGCTCCACCATGCCGAGGACCGCGTCGACGTCGAAGGCGCCCTGGTGCAGCGCGATCCGGCTGCCGGTCGCGAGCCGGGGCACCGCGAGATTGTGCAGGCTCGCGATGTGGAACAGCGGCAGGACGAGCAGGTAGACGCGGTTCTCGGCGGCCAGCGGGTCGCCGAGTTCCGCAAGGAGCGCGTCGTTGAGCCGGTGGTATTCGACGACCGACAGCAGATTGCGGTGGGTGTGGACCGCGCCTTTGGGACGGCCGGAGGTTCCGGAGGTGTAGAGGATGACGGCCGGATCGTCCTCGGCCACATCGGCGTGGGGCAGCGGCTCCTCGGCGTACGTGGTGGAGAGCCGGTGGATGTCGTCCTCCAGGGACAGCACCGGCACCTGGCAGCCGTCGAGCTTCGGCCGTTGCTTCGCATCGGCGACGATCAGGGACGGTGCCGCGTTCTCGATCCCGTAGGCGAGTTCGCGTGACGACCACCAGGCGTTGAAGCCGACGGACACGGCGCCGATCGACACGGTGGCCCAGAACGTCAGGATCCACTCGGGGGAGTTGGCCGCGGCGATCGCGACCCGGTCGCCCTTGGCGATCCCGTACTCCTCGCGCAGGACGCGTGCCAGCGAGGCGACCCGGGCCGCGTGCTCGGCGAAGGTGATCCGGAAGTCGGCGGTGACGATGTAGTCACGGTCGCCGTGGCGGGCGGACTCGTGCAGCACCTCGTGCAGCGCACGCCGCCGGTGCGTGAACACCGGCAGGCGCGTGCCAAGGACATCCGCGTCGGCGAGTTCGAACCTGCCACCGGGTCCGGTGAGTTCGTCGAGAACGGCGCGTGCGGTGGTGCGGCGGTCCATGGCGCTGGACATCGAGGGCTCCTCTGGGGCGTCGGGGGACTCCACTGGGATCGCGGTCCAGCCAGTGTCGGCCAGACCTGCGGCATCGGCCCCCGCCGGGTACCGGTCACTGGGACGGCGGTGTGACGAGGCGTCAGGGCCACTCTCCGCGGACGGTCGCACGCACCGCCGACGGTGAGGGTTCCCGGTGAGTGGGATGCGTCACGTAGGCCGGATTCGCCGGTCGTAGCGTCCCCCCACCTGATGCGGCCCCGGGCCTAGGTGACGCCCGCCCGGCCCCTTCCCCACCGTGTGCCCAGGACTACTGGAGGAAGAAATGAAGCGAGCACCACGGGTGCACGCCCGCACCGCCGCGGCTCTCGTGGCCGTGGGCCTGCTCGCCTCGGCGTGCGTGTCGCCCGGCGAGAACGACAGCGGCAAGGAGCAGAAGGCCGAACGCGGACGCTACGAGTTCGGGATGACCGGGAGCCAGGGCAAAGCGGGCAAGCCCGTACGCGGCGGCACTCTGAACTTCGCCGACTACACCGAGACCCGCAGCCTCAGCCCGGCCGCCACCTACGCCACGGGCGCGTCCGGCGGATCCGCACTCGCCGCCGTCTACGACGTACTGATGCGCTACGACACCGAGGCCGAGAAGTACGAGCCCTGGCTGGCGAAATCCCTGACGAGCAGCAAGGACTCCAAGACCTGGACCCTTCGCCTGCGCGAGGGCGTCACCTTCTCCGACGGCACTCCGCTGGAGGCGAAGGCCGTCACCGGCAGCATCAAGTGGTACCAGGAGAACAAGGGCGCCGACGCCACCCTGCTCGCCGCGAACATCGCAGGGACGAGCGCCCCCGACGAGCACACCGTGGTCTTCACGATGCGCAGGGCCTGGGCCGGATTCCCGGCCAGGCTCGCACAGGCACCCGGCATGATCGTGGCGCCCGCCGCACGGGCCGGCAAGACGTTCAAGCCGATCGGCGCCGGCCCCTTCACCCTCCAGAAGCACGCTCCCCAGGAGGAGATGGTCCTCAAGGCCAACAAGGACTACTGGAAGGGTGAGCCCTATCTCGACGCGTTGCGGTTCACCTGGCCGAACTCGGACCGGGCCAAACTGGAGGCGCTCGAGGACGGCAGCGCCGACGTCACCTACGTGCGCAGCCCCGACGTGGTCGACGAGGCAGTGAAGGCCGGGCATCCCGGCGAACTCACCCTGACCGGCCTGGGCAACATGGTCACCATCAACACCCGCAAAGGACGCCCCGGTCAGGACATCCGGGTCCGCAAGGCCGTCGCCCTCGCCCTCGACCCGGTGCTCGACACCAAGCGCAGCTACCAGGGCAAGGGGCTGCCGGGGCAGGCGCTGTTCCCGCCGGAGTCGCGATGGCACTCGAAGGTCAAGCCCCTCGGCGTCGACCTCACCGCCGCGAAGAAACTCCTGGCCGCGGCGGAGAAGGACGGCTACGACGGCACCATCACCTATATGGACGGCACCGACCCGGTGGCCCGCTCCAAGGCCGTCATCACCAAGGCCATGTTGGAACGCGTCGGTTTCAAGGTGAAGCTCGACCTGGTCTCCTCGACGGCCGACCGCGTGTCCAAGACCTACGTCGACCACGACTTCGACCTCAGCCGAGGCGCGGCCAGCGTCTCCGAGAGCGACCCCTTCCACCGTCTGCAGAGCGTCCTCGACTCCAAGAGCTACGGGAACCCGGGCGGCTACGCGGATCCCGGGATGGACAAGCTGCTCGTCCAGTTGCAGGCCGCGGCGAGCGACCAGGAGAAGCAGAAGGTCCTCGACGCGGTGCAGCGGCGGGTCAACGAAACGGTGCCGGTGGCGAACCTGGGGGCCAGCGCGGCCTTCACCGCCTGGGGCAAGGACGTGCACGGCATCGTGCCCACCGACGAGTACATGGCCCTGTTCGGCGAGGCATGGCTCAGCAAGTGAGGCCCTGCGCACCGGCAGACCTGGAGGAACCATGAGCGCCGCCGCACTGCGCCGCCTCGCCCTGAGGGTGCTGGAACTGGCGGGAGTCCTGTTCATCGTCAGCGTCGGGGTCTTCTCACTGGTGGCCCTGATGCCGGGCGACCCCGCGATCGACATCCTCGGCGCCGGACGACCGCCGTCCGAGTACGCCGAACTCCGCCACGACATGGGCCTCGACCAGCCGCTGCACATCCGGTACTTCGACTGGCTCGGCGGCGTCCTCACCGGTGACCTCGGCCAGTCGGTCGTGCCGCCGCAGAGCGACGTGAGCGCACGGGTGGTCTCGGCACTGCCGGTGAGCCTCGAGATCGCGGTTCTCGGCCTGCTCATCGCCCTGCTGATCGCCGTTCCGCTGGCCATGTGGTCCGCGTACCGCGAGGGCGGGATCGCGGACCGGATCATCGGGGCGGGCACCTTCGCCGTCCTGTCGGTGCCCAGTTTCCTGGCCGGTCTGCTGCTGGTCCTTGTGATGGTCAACTCGCTGGGCTTGTTCCCCAGATCCGAGTGGGTGCGGATCGGCGACGGGGACCTCCTCGGCAATCTGCACCACGCTTTCCTGCCCGCGCTCACCGTGGCTCTGGTCGAACTCGCCATGTTCGCGAGGGTGTTGCGCGGCGATCTGATCGTCACGCTCCGGGAGGACTACATCCTCGCCGCACGCGCCAAGGGCATGGGTCCGCTGCGGATCCTGTTCGCCGACGCCCTGCGCCCCTCCTCGTTCTCCCTAGTGACGCTGCTCGGCCTCAGCCTGGGACGGCTGATCGGCAGCACCGTGATCGTGGAGTACCTCTTCTCGCTGCCCGGCATGGGATCGCTCGTCGTCAACGCCGCGAACCAGGGCGACTTCCCGATGGTGCAGGGCGCCGTCCTGACCATCGCGGTCCTCTACGTGGTGATCAACGCCGGGATCGACTTCTCCTACGGCTACCTCGACCCGAGGACGCGACGTGTCCATGTCTGAGATCGCTCCGCGCACGCGGAACGCACTTGCTCCGCCCGTCCTGCTGGCGACGGCGGTCACCCTCATCGGCCTCGCCCTGCTGGTGTTCGGCGCCACCACCCCCGTACTGATCGCACCGGCGAGGGCGGCCCTCGCACTGCTCGGCATCGGCCTGCTCCTGAACGGCGCCTCCCGGATCGGCAAGATGCTGGCCGGACCGGCCTTCGACGTGGTCTTCTGGGCGGCGACGGCCTGGCTTGTGCTGCTCGCCCTGGCCATCGCCTTCGCGGGATGGCTGCCACTCGCCGAGGACCGGGACGTCGCGGCCACCGTCACCGAACCCGTCTTCGGCACCCCGACGTTCTCCGGAACACACCCCCTCGGCACGAACGGTTTCGGCCTCGATCTGCTCGCCCGGTCCCTGTACGGTGCGCGGTCCTCGCTCCTGATCTCGCTGACCGCCGTCGTCGTGGGGACGGTCGTCGGCGGGCTCGTCGGGATCGTCGCCGGTTACTTCCGCAAGTCGGTGGACCGGGTGGTGGGCATCGCCACGAACTCGCTCCTTGCCGTGCCCCCGCTGATCCTGCTCATCGCTCTTGCGACGGTCCTCGAACCGCGGCTGCGCAATGTCGCCCTGTCCCTGTCCCTGCTCACCATCCCCGGCATGGTGCGTCTGAGCCGGGCGACGACAGTGGCGTACGCGAACCGTGAGTTCGTCACCGCCGCACGGGCCATGGGCGCGAAGCGTTCGCGCATCATGGCGCGCGAGCTGCTGCCGAACGTCCTTCTGCCGATCATGTCGCTCGCCGTCGTGATGATCTCGGTCCTGATCGTCGCCGAGGCCTCCCTGAGCTTCCTCGGGCTCGGTATCCAGCCGCCCGAGCCCACCTGGGGAAACATGATCGCCGAAGGGGAGGGCGACGCCTTCGAGGCGCATCCCCACATCGTCCTGGTGCCGGGTGCGTTTCTCTTCCTTACTGTGTTCGCTTTCAATATCGTCGGCGAGAAGGCTCGTCAGCGGTGGGACTCCCGGAGCGTGAAACTGTGACTTCCGCATCCGCGCCGCTGCTCGAGGCCACCGACGCGCCCCTGCTCTCGGCCACCGACGTGGCCACCGTCTTCCACACCCCGCGCGGCGCCATGCGGGCCGTCGACGGAGTCTCGCTGTCCCTGGCCCGTGGGGAGACCCTGGGCATCGTCGGGGAGTCCGGCTCCGGCAAGTCCGTCCTCGGCCGCACCCTGATGGGCCTTATCACCGAAGGATCCGGTACCTCGGTCTCCGGTTCCGTGCTCCTGGGCGGCCAGGACGTGCACGCGCTCACGCCTGCCGGACGCCGGGCCCTGTGGGGCACGGAGGTGGCCATGGTCTTCCAGGACCCGATGACCTCCTTGAACCCGGTGAAGAAGGTCGGACGGCATCTGTCGGAGAGCGTCCGGCTGCATCTCGGCCTCAGCCGCGCCGAAGCCCGTGACAGGGCCGTGGAGTTGCTGCGCCAGGTCGGGATCCCCGAACCGGCCCGGCGCGCCGGACAGTATCCGCACGAGCTCTCCGGCGGCATGCGCCAGCGCGTGGTCATCGCCATGGCGCTCGCCTGTGGACCCCGGCTCCTCATCGCCGACGAACCCACCACCGCACTCGACGTCACCGTGCAGAAGCAGATCCTCGACCTGCTGCAGTCCCTCGGCGAGGAGCTGCGGATGGCGACCATCCTGATCAGTCACGACCTGGGCACCATCGCCGGACGGACCGACCGCGTCGCGGTGATGTACGCGGGCCGTCTCGTCGAACACGCCGGTACCAGTGAGGTGTTCGGCCACCCCCGGCACCCTTACAGCAGCGCTCTGATCGACTCGATCCCGCACCTCGACCTGCCCCCGCACACGCTGCTGCCCACCATCGAGGGACGCCCGCCCAATCTGCTCCACCCGCCTCACGGCTGCCGGTTCGCTCCCCGGTGCGCGGCGGCCACGGACCGCTGCACGTCGGAGCCGCCCGTGCTCACGGGACGCACGGGCGACGACTCCGGCGGCACGGTCGCCTGCCACCACCCGCTGGGCGCGCCCAAGGAGGCAACGGTATGACGCTCGACGCCCCTGCTCCCGTCGTGCCGGAGTCCGCCCGCCCCGCGCTCAGCGCCCGAGGCCTGGTCGTGGAGTTCCCGGTGGGCCGCGGCCAGAAGGTGCACGCCGTCTCCGGTGTGGACCTCGATCTGCCCGCGGGCCGGACCCTCGGCATCCTCGGCGAGTCCGGCTGCGGCAAGTCGACCGTCGGCCGCGCCCTCATCCAGCTGCCTCCCCCCGACTCCGGCACGGTACGGCTCGGTGACGACGAACTCACCGCTCTCGGCCCCGAGGCGCTGCGCCGGGCGCGGGCCCGCATCCAGATCATCATGCAGGACCCGGTCTCCGCCCTGAACCCTCGCCGCAAGGTGAAGGACCTGGTGTGGGAGGGCCCGTCGATCTGGGGGCGCACCGTGGCGGACAAGGACGCCGAGATCGACGCGATCCTGCGGGCGGTCGGCCTCGACCCGGAGACCGTACGGGACCGCAGGCCGCACGAACTGTCCGGTGGACAGTGCCAACGGGTCTGCATCGCACGGGCGTTGATGCTCGAACCGGAGGTGCTGATCTGCGACGAGCCCGTCTCCAGCCTGGACGTGTCGGTACAGGCCCAGATCCTGAACCTGCTGGAGACCACGACCAGGGAACGCGGCCTCAGCATGGTGTTCATCGCCCACGACGTCTCCGTCGTGAAGAACATCAGTGACCAGGTCATGGTCATGTACCTCGGCAAGGTCTGCGAGACGCTGCCGTCCGACGGCCTGCACCTCGCAGCGGCCCACCCCTACACCCGTCTGCTCCTTGCCTCACTGCCCGAGGCCCAGCGCGGTCGCACCGGCGCCGCCTCGGCGGACGACGGAGAGCCGGATGAACCGGCCGCCGCAGCGGCCGAGTTGCCCTCGCCTATCGAACCGCCATCGGGCTGCCGGTTCCGTACCCGCTGCCCGCTGGCCACCGACCGGTGCGCCGAGAAGGAACCCGTCCTCCGGGAGATCGCCCCGGGGCACCGGATCGCCTGCCACCACATCGAGTCCCCCAGGAGCCTCACGTGACGACCAACCCCCAGCAGCCCGGCCGCCCCCGGCCCGATCAGCCCGCCGGTTCTGCCCCCGACGCGCTCGCCCCCGCCACACTCGGCCCCCTCCAGCTCCGTAACCGGGTCATCAAGGCCGCGACCTACGAGGGACTCAGCCACAAATCCCTGGTCACCCGCGACCTCCTGGAGTTCCACGCGGCCTATGCGCGGGGCGGCGTCGGCATGACGACCGTCGCGTACTGCGCGGTAGCCAGGGAGGGGCGCACCGACCGGCACCAGATCTACTGGACCGACGAGGCGATGCCGGGTCTGCGCCGTCTCACCGACGCCGTGCACACCGAGGGCGCCGCGGTCTCCGCGCAGATCGGCCACGGCGGCCCCGTCGCCAGCCCCAAGGCCAACGGCCTCCCGGCCCTCTCCCCGTCGAAGCACTTCCACGCCACCTCGCTGAGCTGGGCCCAGGAGGCGTCGGTCGCGGACATCCGGCGCATCACCGAGGCCCACGCCGAGGCGGCCCGCCGCGCGATCGAGGCGGGCTTCGACGCCGTCGAGGTGCACCTCGGTCACAACTACCTGGCCAGTTCCTTCCTCAGCCCCAAGCTCAACCACCGCACCGACGCCTACGGCGGCAGCCTGGAGAACCGTGCCAGGTTCGCCCGCGAGATCATGAGGGCGGTACGGGACGCGGTCGGCGGCCGTATCGCGGTCATCGCCAAGATGAACATGGACGACGGGGTGCCCGGCGGCTTCTGGCTGGACGAGGCCATCCCGGTGGCGCAGTGGCTCGAACAGGACGGCAGCGTCGACGCGTTGGAGATGACGGCAGGGAGCTCCCTGCTCAACCCGATGTACCTCTTCAAGGGCGACGCCCCTCTGAAGGAGTTCGCCGATGTGATGCCGCAGCCGATCAAGCTCGGTGTGAAGGCGGTCGGCAAGCGGTTCCTGCACAGCTACCCCTACCGGGACGCCTATCTCCTCGAGGACGCCCGCCAGATACGGGCCGCCGTGGACCTGCCGATGATCCTGCTGGGAGGCATCACCGACAAGCCGGTCATGGATCTGGCGATGCGGGAGGGCTTCGAGTTCGTGGCGATGGCCAGGTCCCTGCTGCGGGAACCCGACCTGATCAACCGCCTGCAGAAGGACGCCAGTACGCCGTCCCTGTGCATCCACTGCAACAAGTGCATGCCGACGAACTTCACCGGAACCCGCTGCGTCCTCGTGGACCGCGGCACCACCCGACGCCAGAGCTGGGGCAAGCCCGAAGGGTACGTGGCGTGAGCATCCCGGACGCAGTCTCCACGGCCGAGGCCGTCAAAGGCGGTGAGCTCGACGCCCGTACCGTCACCGAGGAGGCGATCGCCCGCATAGAGGACGGTGAGCCGGGCCTCGGCGCGGTGATCCACACCCGGTTCGACGCGGCCCGCGCCGAGGTTGCGGCGGGACTGCCGGACGGCCCGCTGCGCGGTGTACCGATCCTCGTCAAGGACCTCGGCACCGAGGTCGACGGCCTGCCCGCGACCGGCGGCAGCCGGCTCTTCGCCGAGGTGACCGCTCGGCGCGACAGCGAGCTCGTGTCCCGCTACCGGCGCGCGGGCGCGGTCATCCTCGGCACCACCAACACACCTGAGCTGGGTCTGAACGCCTCCACCGAACCGGTTCTGTACGGCCCCACCCGCAACCCGTGGAGCCCCGCGCACTCGCCGGGCGGTTCCAGCGGCGGCTCGGCCGCGGCGGTGGCCGCCGGTCTGGTGCCCGTCGCGCACGCCAGTGACGGCGGTGGATCGATCCGCATCCCGGCGGCGGCCTGCGGCCTCTTCGGCCTCAAGCCGAGCCGTGGCCGGGTCTCGCCCGCCCCACGGCCCACCACCCTTTCGGGCCTCGTCTCCGGACACCACGCCGTCACCATGACGGTGCGGGACAGCGCCCTGCTCCTGGACGTCGCAGCGGGCCCGCTCCTCGGTGACGCGTACGCGGCGCCGGCACCTTCCGCCCCGTTCGCCGAACTCGCGCGCCGTGACCCGGGAAGGCTGCGGATCGGCCTGCTGACCGAACTGCCGGACGGCCCCGAGGTCCACCCGGAATCCGCGGCGGCCGCACGCGCCGCAGGGCTGCTGTGCGAGCGCCTCGGCCACGACGTCGTCGACACCACTGCCCGCTACCGCCCCGAGGACGTCGGCCGGACATCCGGCGTTCTGATGGGCGCCGACCTCGTGGCGCAGATCGACGCCCGCCTCGACCGGCTCGGCCGCCCCCTTGCCGACGACGACATCGAGCCCTTCACCCGCGTCCTGTACCAGACCTACAGCGCCCTGCCCGCGGCCGACGTCAGCCGTGCGCTGCGCCGCGCCCAGGAGATCGGCTGGGAGGTCGGCGCCGCGTTCCGCCAGTGCGACGTGCTGCTCAGCCCGACCGTCGCCCGCCCGACACCCCGGCTCGGCACCCTCGACACCACCCGCCCGGAGACGATCTACGAACACGCTTCGGTGTACGCGGCTTTCACCAGCGTCCACAACGTCACCGGCATGCCCGCGATGTCGGTCCCGTTCGGACACGACAGCGAAGGCCTGCCACTCGGCGTCCAGTTCGCCGCGCCCCTCGGCGAGGAGGGCGTACTGCTCGCGCTCGCCGCGCAGCTGGAACGGGCAGCGCCGTGGGGGCGCCCGCCTGCGCTGTGACCACAGCGGTTGATCTGCGTCTCAACCGCTCCACGGAGTGCCGTACTTGTCGGCCAGCGCACGTGCTTCCTCAGCCGTGAGCAGCCGCGCAGGCAACTGCCCCAAGGCCAGGACGAGTGCCGCCGTCTCCTCCAGCTCGATGGCCGAGTCGACGGCCGCCGTGACAGAGGTGCCGGACACCACCGGGCCGTGGTTCTGCAACAGGGCGGCACGGAAGGGGAAAGACAACTGCTCCAGTTCCGCCGCCTGTCGGGCGTCGCCAGGAGGCGCGTAGGGAAGCAGGGGAGTCTGGCCCACACGCATCACGAAGTACGGCGTCAACGGCGGGAGCGCGCTGTGCTCCGACCAGGCGGGGCGGCAGGAGGCCGCCGCCGCGTGGCGGGAGTGCAGATGGACAACCGCCTGTGCGGCCGGGTCACGCCGGTAGAAGGCGGTGTGCAGGGGGAACTCCTTGGACGGGCGGGGGCCGTCCAGATGGGTGCCGTCCAGGTCGAGGACGGTGAGGCCGTCGGCGTCGATCGCGGCGAGGTCCGTGCCGGTGGGGGTGATGAGGACCCGGGACCCCTCGCGGATGCTCAGGTTCCCGGAGGAGCCGGGGCTGAGACCGAGGGACGCGAGGCGGGCGCCCGCGGCTGCGAGGTCGTGGCGGGCCGCGCTCACGCGAGTTCGTCCCAGGCCGAGGTGAAGATGTCCGTGCCGCCGAAGTTGCCGGACTTCAGGGCCAGATCGATGCCGTCGGCGCTCCCGCCCACGCCTGGTTGTGTGCGGGCCCAGGCGACGCCAGGGGCGATCTGTGCGCCGATGGCGAGGGTATGGGCATCGAGTGCGGTGACCACGGCGCCGGAGGTCTCCCCGCCCGCGACCAGGAGGCGGCGCGCACCGGCGCGGACGAGTTCGGAGGCACAGGCGGCCAGGGCCTGTTCGATCAGCTGGGCGGCGGGTGCCTGGCCCTCGGGTGCGTCCTGTTCGAGGTCGTCCAGAGAGTCGACGGCATAGATGAGCGGCGGGCGCTCCGGGTCGCTCTGCCAGCACGCGCGGGCGAAGTCGACCAGTTCGGCGACGGCCGCCGCAGGGTCCGAGCGCAGTGCGGTGATGTCGAGCTTGCGGTAGGGCAGGTGTTCTCGGGCGTGGGCGACCTGGGCGCGGGTGGCCGCAGAGGCGCTCCCGGCCAGGACGGCGCCGACGTCGGTGGGCCGGGACGCCGCCCCAGCCCGCGCCGCTCCCTCGTGCGGGCCGATGAGGCCGAGGGCGAGTCCCGCCGCGCCCGTGACGAGACGCAGCTCCGAGGTGGCGGCGGAGATGGTGCGCAGGTCGTCGTCGCTGGTGGCGTCGATGACGGTGAGGGCGTCGGTGTACTCCGGTGCGGCGAGGGTCTCGCGCAGGGCGTCGGCGCCCTCCCGGACGGTGTCGAGGCCGATGCTCCGCACGGGTCGGCGGGTCTGCGGTGCGAGGAGCCGCCCGAGGTGGGAGTCGCGCATCGGCGTCAGGGGATGGTCGCGCATCGGGCTTTCGTCGAGCAGGTCGTCGTGGACGAAGAGCCGTGACCTGTAGACGGTGCGGCCGGTGGCGGGGAAGGCCGGGACGACGACGGTCGAGCGCTCACCGAGCTCGTCCAGGAGCGCGTCGGCCACGGGGCCGATGTTCCCCCGAGGTGTGGAGTCGAACGTCGAGCAGTACTTGAAGTAGAAGCGCTCGCAACCGGCCTCGCGGAGCGCGCGCAGAGCGGCCTGTGATGCCTCGACGGCCTCGGCGACCGGTGCCGTGCGGGACTTGAGCGCGACGACCACCGCGTCGGCCTTTCGCACCTCGCGGGCGGCGGGCCCGTCGTGGCGCAGAGCCTGCGGACCGATGGCCACCAAGGTCCGGAACCCGCGGGCGACGAGCATGGTGGCGAGATCGGTGGCTCCGGTGAAGTCGTCGGCGATGGCTCCGATGAGCGGCATCGGACCTCCCTCTTTCTGTTGGCGCGGTATCGGCGGGTGGGTCTTCGGCATCCGGAGATGTGAAAAAATGTTAACAAGCTTTACTCGTGTGAGCGTACCTGATACATGTTGTTAATCGGCGGACTGTTTCTAGCCACTCATGCGAGCCGCCACTGCGTATGAGCGCTCATCGAGGAGGGCCCATGAACCTGCACCACCTGTTCGCCGCCACCGAGGGCCGGACCGTGCACTACGCACTGTCCGGCGCCGGAGGCGGTTTCGCCCGGACGCTCCTCGCCCAGACCCTGCGTGGCCCCGCGCTCCGGCCCGCGGTGCTCTGCGACCGCGACCTGCCGGGGCTGCGCGTGATGCTCGCCGAGCTCGGCTACGAGACGGCGCGCCTCGCCGACTGCGAGAGCGCCGCCGATGTCGCGCGCGCCGAGCGGGACGGACGTATCGCCCTGGTCGCCGACAGCACTCTGCTCGGCGCGGCGGCGTGGGACATCCTCGTGGAGGCGACCGGCAGCCCCGTGCACGGTTACGCGATGGCGAAGGCGGCGATCGAGGCCGGCCGGCACGTCGCGATGGTCAGCAAGGAGGTCGACTCGGTCGCCGGACTGCACTTGGCCGACCTGGCCGAACAGGCCGGCGTCGTCTACACCACCGCCGACGGTGACCAGCCCGCCAACCTCATCGGCCTGGTGACCTGGGCGCAGTTCATCGGCCTCGACATCGTGGCGATCGGCAAGTCCAGCGAGTACGACCTCGTGTTCGATCCGGAGCGCGGCACCGTCACCCAGCTCGACACCACTGTCGATGCGCCGGGGCTCGCGGAACTGCTCACCCTCGGGGACGACGTACCGGCCACGCTGGAGGCCCGAGCGCAAGCGGTGTCCGCGCTGCCCGTCGGTGCGACCGCCGACTACTGCGAGATGGCGGTCGTCGCCACCAACACCGGCTTCGAGCCCGACATCGAGCTGCTGCACTACCCGGTCGCCCGGATCGCCGAACTCGCCGACGTCTACCGGCTGCGCGAGGACGGCGGAGTACTTCACAAGTCCGGCGCGGTGGATGTCTTCAGCGCGCTGCGGCTGCCCGGTGAGGCGTCGTTCGCGGGCGGTGTCTTCGTCGTCGTGCGTACCGGTGACTCCGTGACCTGGGAGACGCTGCGCGGCAAGGGGCACGTCGTCAGCCAGGACGGCGGGTACGCGGCCGTCTATCTCCCGTACCACCTGATGGGAGTGGAGACCCCGCTCTCCCTGCTTTCGGCGGTGCTGCACCACCGCCCCTCCGGAGGCGTCGACCCGCGCGGACACGCCGCTCTCGCGGGCCGCGCACGCCAGGACCTGCCCGCAGGGACCCTCCTCGACATGGGCGGTCACCACCACGACGTCACCGGAGTGCAGGCGGTCCTGCTGCGCGCCGATGACACGCCCGACGACATCGCCCCGCTCTACCTGGCCGCGCACACCACCCTCGCACGCCCCGTCGCAGCGGGCGAGCTGATCCGCCTGGGCGACCTCGCCGACGCCGACGAAGCACTCAGCGAGGCCTGGACCGCGGGCCGCGCCGCCCGTCCGGCCGACCGCGCCACCCGTACCACCGCCACCGGGGCGGTCCGCTCGTGAGCGCCGACGTCCAGCACCTGCTGCTCGGCGCCGCCGCCGTCGCCGTACTCGTCGTGCTGATCACCAAGTTCAAGCTGCACCCCTTCCTCGCCCTCGCGCTCTCCGCGCTGGGACTCGGACTCGCCGCGGGCATCGCGCCGGGCGCCACCGTCGAGCACTTCCAGGAGGGCTTCGGCGACGCCCTCGCCAGCAGCGGACCGACCATCGGTCTCGGCACCCTGCTCGGCGGCATCCTGCTCGGGTCCGGCGGCGCCGACCGCATCGCGACCAAGTTCATCGGCGCGCGGCCCGTCAAATGGATCCCCACCGCGATCACCGCGGCCGCCCTGATCATCGGCATGCCGCACCTTTTCGACGTCAGCTTCGTCATGCTCGTGCCGCTGGTCTACGCCGTCGCCAAGCGCACCGGGACCCATCTCCTCTACATCGGCCTGCCGCTGGCCGCGGGCCTGTACGTCTCGCACGGCCTGCTGCCGCCGCACCCCTCGCCGACGCTCGCCGTCTCCGCGTACGAGGCGAACACGGGCCTCACCATCATGTACGGGCTCATCATCGGCATCCCGCTGGCCGTCCTCACCGGGCCGCTGCTCACGAAGGTGGCATCACGGTGGTTCGGCCCCGCGCCCGACCTTGACCGCGGTCCCGTGCCCCAGCCGGACCCGGTGCCGGACAACCAGCGGCGCCCGGTCTCCTTCACCCTCGCGCTCATCACGGTTCTGCTGCCGCCGGTGCTCATGCTCATCGGTACGCTCGGCACCGCCAACACCGCCAAGGGCACACTGCCGTACTACTTCTTCGAGGCCTGCGACTCCGCGGTGCTCTCCCTGCTCGCGGCCGTCATCTTCGCGTTCTTCGCCCTGGGGGTCCGCTCCGGGTTCGGCCTTACGCAGCTTCAGAAGATGGCGGGCAAGGGGCTCGGTCCGGTCGGTGCGATCGTGCTGATCCTCGGCGCGGGCGGTGGCCTCAAGGCGATGCTGACCGCCACCGGCATCGACCAGATCATCTCGGACTACGCGGTCGACTGGTCGGTCCCGCCGCTGCTGCTCGCCTGGCTGGTGGCCGCACTGCTTCGCATCTGCCTGGGCTCGGCCACGGTGGCCACGGCCGCGGCGACCGGTATCGTCGCTCCGCTGCTCACCGCCTACCCCGGTGTCTCCCCGGAACTGATGGTGCTCGCCACGGCATCGGGCGCGGTGATGCTCTCGCACGTCAACGACTCCGGCTTCTGGCTGTTCAAGGAGTACTTCCAGCTGTCGGTGTCGCAGACGTTCCGCACCTGGACCCTGATGCTGTCCCTGCAGTCGCTGCTCAGCCTCGGCGGCGTCCTGCTGCTCAGCACGTTCGTCGGAGGCTGACGCGCGCGGGCCGGAAAAGAAGATCATCGGCTACCGTCGCGTACGGAAAGAGAAGACGAGGAGACAGACGATGACCGCTCAGGAACCCCTGCCGCTCATTCCGGACCAACGGCGCGAACAACTCCTGCGGCATCTGCGCAAGGAAGGGGTGCTGAGCGTTCAGCAGATCACCCAGCTCTGCGGTGTCTCCCACATGACGGTCCGCCGGGACATCGCCGAACTGGAGCGCCAGGGCCTGGTCTTCTCGGTCCCCGGCGGAGTCAGGATCGCCAGCCACGTCAACACCGAGCCGAGCTTCCAGGACAAGTCGCTCGTCGAGCAGCCCGAGAAGCAGGCCATGGCCGCGCAGGCCGCCGGTCTCGTCCAGGAAGGGATGACCGTCTATCTCGACGCGGGCACCACGCTTCTCGCGATGGTTCCGGCACTGGCCCGCCTTGAATCCCTGACGGTGGTGACCAATGACTTCACCACCGCCGACCAGCTCATGAGCGCACCGCACCTCGACATCGTGCACATCGGCGGCCGGATCGACGTGGCCAACCGCTCGAGCGTGGGCCGCCTCGCCGCGGCGACGCTGCGTCAACTCGCCCTGGACTTCGCGTTCATCAGCACCAGTTCCTGGGACCTGCTGCGCGGGGTGACGACACCGTCGGAACCGAAGGTCGAGGTCAAACAGGCGGCGATGGAATCCGCGGGGAGTTCGGTGCTTGTCGCGGGCTCGTCCAAGTTCGGCACCTTCGGCAAGTACCGCGTCGCACCGCTGACGGCGTTCGACACGGTGATCACCGACACCGCACTGGCCGACGCCGCCGCGGAGGGAGTACGCGCGAGCGGCGCCGAACTGCGTATGGCGAAGCCGTGACGGGACCGGGCCGACGGCGCGGATAGCGGCCGCGTTCTCCGCCTCGACCGGACGCGGGCTCTCGCCCTGGTGCGCGACGTCGCGGGGCGGCGGTTCGCACCAGGGCGGGCCTTCTCGCTACTTGTAGTGGACGTCCAGGGCGTGACCACGGCCTTCGGCGTAGCACTCGGCGCCGTTGATCTTGCCTGCCTTGGTGAGTTCGTTGGCCTTGCCCTGGCACTCGCCATCGGTGGAGTACACGCCGTACCGCTCCCAGCCCGGGGCGATGTCGGCGGCATGGGCAGCACCGGCCCCGGCCATGGCCAGAGTGGTCGCGGCGAACAGCGTGTAAGCGATCTTGCGGACCTGCATGTGGCTCTTTTCCTCGGAATTCGGCCGCCGGTGCAACGACGATCCGCGCACCGGGGCCCTTCACTTGATCAAGACGATCATCCGTTCGGGCGCGGTTCCATGAGTTGCCGCTGAATTCAGTTTGATCTGAACGTTCAGCATGCCTTGCGGTCCTGTTACAGCAGCCCGCTCAGCGGCAGGACGCGCTCGGTGAGCTGCCCGCGCAGCCGTCCCTCAGCGGTGTCGGCTTCGGTGAGCCAGCCGGCGGCGACCAGCAGTTCGGCGTGCTCGGTGACCTGTTCCGGGGTCAGGGCACAGAACGCGGCGACCTGTTCCAAGGGCAGCCCGCCACCGTCCTCGGGACGTCCGATGCGGCCGTCGGGGCGGGTGTGGGCGGCGGTGTGCAGGGCCAGGAGCCGGGTGGTCGCGGTGGCCTTCTTCTTGCGGAGTTTCCGGTCGCCCACGATCTTCTGGGCCCAGCCGGAGATCCTTGAGCGGTTGTTCTTGCCGAAGGTGAAGGGGCGGGGCTGATCGGGCAGCAGCGTGGGGACCGTGAACGGGGTGGGGTCCTCGGAGCGGGCGGCCAACATGTCGGCGACGGTGCGGGTCTCGGGCAGCTGGAGCCAGTCGGACACGACCAGCTGTTCAAGGACGCGTTCGGCATCGTCCTGGAGCCAGCCGGTCAGGTCCTGGCCGGTGGCGTTCCCGGTACCGGCGCGGGCGGCCCGCAGGGTGAGCATGAGCACGGCGAGGCGCACCTCGGCCTCGGGGTGCGGGGTGTGCGCGGCGACATGGTCAAGGACGGTGCGGGCGTGCACGCCCTGGCCCCGGGTCAGCAGCCGTTCCACCACCGGCCCGTCGGCGCCGTCCATGTCGCCGACCAACTGGCCGTTGCGGTTGGCGTGCATCTCCCGGGTGGTCTGCGCGGCCGTCTCGGCACGCTGTGCCTCGTGCCGCAGCGCGCCGTCGCCGCTCACGTCGGCCCACAGGCGGAAGGCGCGGGCCTTGCGTTCGTGGAGCTCGGCGAGAAGGACGAGGTCGGGCTCCGGGCGCTCCTGGTAGGCACGGAACGCGTCCCCGAGCTCGATGAGCTCCAGGCGCAGGACATCGGGCTCGAGGTCGTGCGGCACGGTCCGCTGCGCGATCTTCCCCCACCGCTTCGCCCGCCGGGGCGCTGCCCCTGGTGAGGCGGCGCGGGCGCGAGGGACCGGCGCGGGTGCGGCGGCCGGTGAAGTCCCGGCAGCAGGGGAGAGGGGGGTGTGATCGGAGAACACCGCCGCGACACCGTCCTCGACCGTGCCGCCGCCCGTTCCTGGGGGCCCGGCATCCGGTCTCTTCGACGCCTGGTCCGGCCCTGCCGGGGGCGGTGCGGTGTCGAGGACCCGGCAGTTGGGGGTGGCGGCCGCGCAGCGCGCGCACATCTCCGCGATCCGCCACAGCCGTCCGGCGCGGTCCGCGTACACGGTCAGGACCACCGGGCCCCCGCACCGCACCGCGTCCGGCTGCCGCGACCCGCCCCGGCGGCCCGCTTCGGGATCGGGGGTGTGCCACGCGCAGTCGGCGGCGCGACAGGCGCACCACGCCTCGCCGCGCGGCCCGCCGCCCGTGCGGATGTGGGCCAGGTGCGTGTTGACATGCCCGATCGCGGCCTTGCGCCCTGCGGTGGTTCCGTCGGGGAAGCGCTGCTCCGCGCAGGCCGGGCGGGAGCAGGAGAGCCTGACCGCACCGGCGGAAAGGCGACCGTAAGGGTCGAGGCGCACCGTCCACACCCGCCCCGCGACGCGCTCATCCTGCTGTGTGCCGGCCTCCGCCACCATGTACGTGCCTCTCCGCGCTGCGTGATCCGTTCCTGGGCGATCCCATCATCGGGGATACGGCCGTACAGTCTCCGCAGAACGGAACTTTCGGGTGCCAGAGTGCTCTGCCGTGGGCGAACCTCGAAAAATTATCCGCATCAACTCCCTTGTCCAGGCGCCCGGCTGTGACGTGAGGTGCGTGGGAGTCGTGAAGAGTTTGCGCGCGATTCTTGGGATTCGGTGACGGGAGAGGAAAACTCGGAGGGCTCACTCGGCGCTTTCGAACAGGTCGGGCGCCGACCCATGCGATGGGAGACCGATCAACGATGTTCACTCTGGTACGGAGCAGAGTGCGGCTGGCCGCACTCGCGCTCTCGGCCGTCGCGGCCCTCACCTTCGGCACGACCGCCACGACCGGCGCGGCAGCGGCCCCCGCTCCCGCCCCCGCTCCCACGAAACAGGGACCGACCTCGGTGGCGTACGTCGAGGTGAACAACAACAGCATGCGCAACGTCGGTAAATACTCCCTCGCCAACGGCGGGGGCAACGTCTTCGACGTCGCTGTGATCTTCGCGGCGAACATCAACTACGACACGGGCAAGAAGGCGGCATACCTGCACTTCAACGAGAACGTGCAGCGCGTCCTCGACAACGCGGCCACGGAGATACGGCCGTTGCAGCAGAAGGGCATCAAGGTCGTCCTCTCGGTCCTCGGCAACCACCAGGGCGCGGGTTTCGCCAACTTCCCGTCCAAGGAGGCGGCTTCGGCGTTCGCGAAACAAATGTCGGACACCGTCACCAAATACGGCCTCGACGGTATCGACTTCGACGACGAGTACGCCGAGTACGGCAACAACGGCACCGGCCAGCCCAACGCCAGCTCGTTCGTGCACCTGGTGACGGCGCTGCGCGCGAACATGCCCAACAAGATCATCAGCCTCTACAACATCGGCCCGGCCGCGACGCGCCTCTCCTACGGCGGCGTCGACGTCTCGTCCAAGTTCGACTACGCCTGGAACCCGTACTACGGCAGCTGGCAGGTCCCCGGCATCGCACTGCCCAAGTCGAAGCTGTCGCCGGCGGCCGTCGAGATCGGCGGTACCTCACAGAGCACGGTCACCAGCCTCGCCCGCCGCACCGTCAGCGAGGGGTACGGCGTCTATCTGACGTACAACCTCGACGGCGCCGACCGCAGCGCCGATGTCTCCGCGTTCACCAGGGAGCTCTACGGCAGTGATGCCGTCTACACGCCGTAAGGCCACGATCCGTGCGGGCCGCGCCTCCGACAACGATGTCGGGGGCGCGGTGCGGAGTTCTGGGGTGGAGAGGGCCTGATCCCTCGGAACGGCCGCCGTCGGAGTGGAGGCGGGAGAAACTGACTGATGCAAGGGCGAGTTGAGGGCCCCTCGGACAGCTTCGATCGAGGGCCGAACCTTGGGACAGGAGGCACGGTCATGCGCATCCCCGGACCCGAGCACCAGGAGGACGGCGGGCTGAGCGCCGTTGCGGCCGCAGGCGGGCTGCACCGGTACCAGTTGCGTCTGCACGAGGCGCACGGACCCGTCGTACGCTTCCAACTGCCGGGCGCGGACACGGCCGTGTCGGTCGCCGATCCCGTACTTCTGGAGGCCACGGCGCACATCGACAAGCGGCCCGCGGAGCTGTTCGCGTTCCTGGACCCGCTGTGCGAGGCGGGCAACCTGCAAGTCCTTCCCGCCGACGAGCACACCCCCTGGCGCCGACTACTGCTCTCGGTGCTCGCCGGGCGTCCTGCCCACGAGCGGCACTTCGCGCACTTCACCGAGCTGGCGGAAGAGCTCGCGGACCGCTGGGCCGGGCAGGCCGACGGCGAACCCGTCGAACTGCAAGGGGAGTTGACCGCGCTCTCGCTCCGGATGATCTGCGGGTTCGCGCTCGGCGGCGCGGAAACTGACACGGACCGTGTCGTCGCCGCGTTCGAGGAGGTGCTCACCGAGTACCTCGGGCGGCTCTACCAGGCGCCGAGGGCCGACCCGGGCTCGGCGGAGCGGGCCGAGGCGGCCCTCGCGTATCTGCGCGCGACGGTCGACCGCGTGGTGGCGGCGCACCGCTCGGACGGCCGCACCGACAGCAGTGACCTGATCGGGGCGCTCGTCGAGGCCGGTGAGAGCCCGGCGCGGATCCGGGACACCGTGATGGTGACGCTGCTCGCCGCTCACCACACCACCGGCGTCGCCGTCTCGTGGACGCTGCACCTGCTGGGCCGCCATCCCGACGTGGCCGAGCGCGTCGCCGCCGAACTCGACCAGGTGCTGGGCGAGCGCGCCACGCCCGACTACGGTGATCTGCGGCGGCTCACGTATCTGGACATGGTGCTCAAGGAGTCGATGCGCCTGTTCCCGCCCGGCCCCTACGGCGCACGCGAGACGACCGAGGACCTGGTTCTCGGCCCGTACGAGATCCCGGCAGGGACGACGGTGTTCTATCCGTTCTGGGCGGTGCACCTGAACCCCGAGCACTGGCCCGAGCCGGAGCGGTTCGACCCCGAGCGGTTCACGCCGCAGGAGGTGGCCAAGCGGCCGAGGCTCGCGTATGTCCCCTTCGGGATCGGGCCACGCAGTTGCGAGGGCGCCGCGCTGGCCACGGTCGAGGCCCAGCTCGTCCTGGCCGTCCTCCTCAAGCGCCTGCGCTTTCGCCCCGCGCCGGGGCACGAAGTGACGCCGGTGGAACGGTTCGTGCTGTGGGCGCGGGACGGGATCCGGATGACGGTGCGGCCACGGGGCCTCTAGCGCTTCTGATGGCCTGTGGCCGTTGTGACGGTGCTGTGTGACCGCGCGGCACGTCGGACCCCGGCCCGTCTCAGTGGCGTGCGGGAAGCGTGATGCCGTAGGACCTCATCTTGCGGTAGATCGTCGTACGGGAGATGCCGAGCCGCTGTGCCGCCAGCAATTTGTTGCCGTCCACCTCAAGCAGGGCCTGGACCAGGGTGTCGCGCTCGGATGCTTCCCAGGCGCTCAGAGACCGGCTGCCCGCGCTGTGCAGGGACGGCGGCAGGTCGCGCAGCTCGATCCGGTACGTGCGGCGGCCCGCGGCGGCCTCGCGCAGGGCGAAGTTCAGTTGGCGGATGTTGCCGGGCCAGTCGTGCCGGCGCAGCAGAGGCAGGACCTCCGGTGCGCACTCGACGTCCGCGCCGATGCGTTGCAGCAGACAGCCGACCAGGGCCGGGATGTCCGTGAGGCGGTGCCGCAGGGCGGGAACGGCCGCCGCTTCGACGAAACAGCGCCTCAGAGGCTCCGGTACGCCTGGTGCGCGGTGGAGCGTGCCCACGATCCATGTACCCTGTGCCGCCGCGGCGTCCAGTGCCCGGGCGACGGCGGGTCCCTGCTCGGAGGCCACGGCGTCGACGTTCCGCAGGACCAGGGCGCGGCCCGGCCCTGTCGGCACCTCGCGCAGGGCCGTCGGCAGGTCGGTCGGCAGGTCGGTCCCGGCGTCGCCCCGGACGGCCATGGCATCGACGATGACGGGAGCCGAGGCCGCCCCGGTCAGCGCGTGCGTGGCACTGATCAGCGCGGATTTCCCTGTTCCGCTCTCGCCGTGGAGCAGGAGCGGCGTCCGTTCGCGGGCGCAGCGGGACACCGTACGGGAGACGGTGTTCCATGCCGGGTCCGTTCCGGCGAGGCCCGGCAGCGGCCACGGCCGGGCCGCGTCCTGCGCCTCCCGGGAGCGGGAGCCGTAGCTGAGTCCGGTACGGGGGCGGGCCTGGTCGGAGGGAGCGGAGGGGTCGGAGAGGCGGTCCGTGAAGGCCAGCTCCAGCAGGTATCCGGCCGCGCCCGCGGAGCTGTCGACCTGGCGGCAGCGCATCAGGACGGTCTCTCCGCCGGACAACTGCACCTGCTTGCGGGTGCGCGGCGCGTGCCCCAGTTCGGCGGCGGCCTCGTGCAGCAGCCGGTGGTCGTCGCCGGTGAGCCGTGCGGAGGCGGCGGAGTTGGCGAGCACGAGATCCTGGCCGAGGCAGAGAACGGGCCGGTCGCCGTAGTGGTTCACCTGTTGGAACGCTTCAAGGAGGGCGCGCTGGTGCGAGCTGCTGAACTCGTACATCACGCGCTCGATGTCACCGGCGGCCTCCTGCACTAGGGCTGCCATGAGGGTGCGCGCCGGGCCGTTCCAGCAGGTCAGGTTCATTGCTCCCTCGACCCGCCCGGTGACCGAGTTACGGATCGGGGCGGCGGCGCAGGAGACGTTCTGCAGGCGTTCGTTGAAGTGCTCGGTGCCCAGGACCACGTTGGGCCGGCGCTCCTCCAGAGCGACCCCGATGCCGTTCGTGCCGACGAACTCTTCGGCGTAGTTGAAGCCGGGCGCCAGGTGGACCCGGTCCAGGTGTGCCGAGAGCCGCTCCTCCCCGACGCGGCGATCGCGTACCCAGCCTTTTCGGTCCGTCACGATCACGCAGGCGTCCGAACCTGCCAGAGCCTGTTCCAGGCGGTCAAGGACGGGCGTGGCGGCGCGGACCAAACGGCTCTCCCGGTCGTAGTCCGGCTGGTAGGGGACGACCACCTCGTCCGTGCCGACCCCCAGGTATTTGGAACGCTGCCAGGAGTTGCGGATGCCTTCGGGCACGATCGTCGCAGGCGGGTCGGTGTTCGTGAGGAACTGCAGGCGTGCTCGCGCGATGTTCTGGTCCTGCGCTGTGCGATCACTGAGCATGGCGCCTCCGATGAGCGTGTTTCCGCCATATTACGAACGCGTTTGCAGCTGTCAACGGGTGGTTCCCCGCGGCTTCTTCCCGTGTTCGCCGCGCCCTGATCGAAGGGACGCGTCGGGTGTGTTCCACAGGGGAGAACCGGGTGTGTTCCACATTGAAAAACTCGACGGCACTCCCCGCCCCCACGCTGATGGTCAGCACCGCACGAAGGGTGCGGCGGCTCACCGTCGAGCACAGGAGCACCTATGACTTCCACCGACAACGGAACCCGTACCGCGATCGTCACCGGCGCCGCGCGCGGCATCGGCCGCAGCATCGCGGAGCGGCTGGCCGGCGACGGACTTGACGTGGCGGTGGCCGACCTCCCCGGCATGAGCGAGGAGCTGAGCGAGGTCGCGGCCGGCATCGAGAAGACGGGCCGCCGGGCCCTCGCCGTGCACGCCGATGTGTCCAGCAAGGAGCAGACCGACGCACTCGTCGAAGAGGTGGCGGGCCGCTTCGGCAAGGTCGACGTCTATGTGGCCAACGCCGGTATCGCCAGGGTCACCCCGCTGCTCGACACCGGGCTCGACGAGTTCGAGCAGGTCATGGCCGTGAACCTGCGCGGCATCTTCCTCTCCTACCAGGCCGCGGCACGGCAGATGATCGCCCAGGGCAGCGGCGGCAAGATCATCGGTGCGGCCTCGATCGTCGCGTACCGCCCGTTCGCGCTGCTCGGCACCTACTCGGCGTCGAAGTGGGGCGTACGTGGTCTTACCCAGGCCGCGGCCATGGAGTGGGCGCAGCACGGCATCACCGTCAACGCGTACTGCCCGGGAATCGTCGGCACCGACATGTGGGACCTGATCGACGAGCGCCTCGCGGAGGCCGAGGGTCTGCAGAAGGGACGGGCCATCAAGAAGTACGCGGAGGCGATCGCGCTCGGCCGGGTCGAGGAGCCCGCGGACGTCGCGTCCTTCGTCTCGTATCTGGCCTCGCGGGACTCGGACTACATGACCGGCCAGTCCGTCATGATCGACGGCGGAATCCAGTTCTCCTGACGCGCGGCGCCGTCGAGCTCCCCTTCGCTCAACCACCCATCGCGATCTGAGGAACTGAGGAGAGAGATGTATTCCAAGGACGGCGAGAACTACTTCATCGTGGACGCGCACGTCGCGCTCTGGGACGCGCGCCCCGAGAACCAACTCAACATCCACGGAAAGCAGTTCATCGACTGCTTCTACGACTACCACCGCAACCTGAGCCCGGAATCGGAACTGTGGCCGTACGAGGAGTACCTCTACTACGGCGGCGAACGTCTGATGAAGGACCTCTTCGTCGAGGGGTACGTCGACCACGCCATCTTCCAGCCCGCGCGGCTCGGAGCGTTCTACCGCAACGGCTTCGGGCAGACCGAGGAATCCTTCGCGCTCGCCCAGCGGCATCCCGACAAGCTCACGTACAACCACTCCTGGGACCCGCGTTACGAGCAGAAGGGACTCGACCAACTGAGGCGTGACGCGGAGCGGTTCCAGCTCAAGGGCGCGAAGCTGTACACCGCCGAGTGGAAGGGCGACAGCCGAGGCTACAAACTCGACGACCCGTGGACGTACCGCTATCTCGAAGCCTGTCAGGAACTCGGGATCAACAACATCCACATCCACAAGGGGCCGACGATCCGGCCGCTGGACCGGGACGCGTTCGATGTCGCGGACGTCGACAAGGCGGCCACGCGGTTCCCCGAGATGAACTTCGTCGTCGAGCACTGCGGCCTGCCCCGCCTCGAGGACTTCTGCTGGATCGCCACGCAGGAGCCCAACGTGCACGCGGGTCTCGCGGTCGCGATGCCCTTCATCCACAGCCGTCCGCGGTACTTCGCGCAGATCATCGGCGAGTTGCTCTACTGGCTGGACGAGGACCGCATCCAGTTCTCCAGCGACTACGCGCTGTGGACGCCCCGGTGGCTGATCGAGCGGTTCGTCGACTTCCAGATCCCCGAGGACATGACGCCCGAGTACGCGCCGATCACCCTGGCGCAGAAGAAGAAGATCCTCGGCCTCAACGCGGCCGCCATGTACGACATCGAGGTCCCGGCCGGTCTTGGCGTCACCGAACCGGTGGTGGCCTGACATGCCCGCCGACACGGCTGATACACGGGAGCGGTCCGCTCGCGCGGCCCTTGACACGGTCTTCGACCCGGAGCTTGACGAGCCGATCACCGACCTGGGGTTCGTACGTTCCGTGCTGGTGACCCCTGATGGCGCGCTCACCGTCCGCCTGAGGCTTCCCACTTCATTCTGCTCGCCGAACTTCGCGTATCTGATGGCCTCGGACTCCAAGGACGCGCTGACGGCGCTGCCCTGGACACAGGATGTCGTGGTGCTGCTCGACGACCACCACGACTCGGACCTGATCAACCGCGGCCTCGCCGCGGACGCGGGCTACCGCGGCACGTTCGGGGCCGAGGCGGAGAAGGATCTCGAAGCGCTGCGGCTGACGTTCCGCCGCAAGGCCCATGCCGCGGCGATGGAGCGGGCACTGGCGCTCGTCCTCCGCGAGAACCCGGACCTCACAGAGGAGGACCTCCACGACACGGTCATCGGCGACCTTCCCGACGTGGCGACGTCCGGTGCGCTGCTGCGGCGACGGGCGGCGCTGGGTCTCGGCGTGGCACCGTCCGACCCGGTCCTGGTCGACGAGGAAGGGCGGCGCTACCCGCCGGGTGAGATCCCGCTCCGGCTGCGGTTCGCCCGTGCGGTCCGGGTGTCGATCGACGGCAACGCGCACTTCTGCCGGGGCCTGCTCCGCACCCGGTATCCGCAGTCAGGGGCCGACCAGTCCCCGCGTGCGGTGGAGTCCGTACACGCGGGGGAGCCCATGCATACGCGGGAGCTCCTCCATCTCACCGCTTCACCGAAGGAGAACGTCTCGTGAAAGCAGTCCAGGTCGTCGGCTACGGCCAGAACCTCACCATGGCCGAGGTCCCGGCTCCCGAGGTCACAGGACCGTTCGACGTGATCGTCAGGATCGGCGGTGCCGGTGTGTGCCGCACCGACATCCACATCCTGGAGGGCCAGTGGGCGCAGAAGTCCGGGGTGACACTGCCCTACACCATCGGGCACGAGAACGCCGGCTGGGTCCACGCGGTCGGCAGCGCCGTCACCAATGTCTGCGAGGGCGACAAGGTCATCGTGCACCCGCTGATCACCTGCGGACTGTGCCGGGCGTGCCGGGCGGGTGACGACGTGCACTGCGAGAACAACCTCTTTCCCGGCATCGACACGGCCGGCGGTTATGCCGAGTACCTGAAGACCTCCGCACGCAGTGTCGTGCGGATCGACGACTCCCTCGAACCGGCCGATGTCGCGGCTCTCGCCGACGCGGGCCTCACGGCGTATCACGCAGCGGCCAAGGCGGCCCGCAAGCTGCGGCCGGGTGACCGCTGCGTGGTGATCGGCGCGGGCGGGCTCGGGCACATCGGCGTACAGGTCCTCAAGGCGATGACTGCCGCCGAGATCGTCGTCGTGGACCGCAACCCGGATGCGGTGGCCCTGGCCGTCTCCATCGGGGCCGACCACGGCGTCGTCGCCGACGGCGGCCAGGTGGACCGGGTGCGCGAACTGTCCGGTGGGCAAGGGGCGGAGACGGTCATCGACTTCGTCGGTGAGGGCGGCTCCACCAAGGACGGCGTCGGCATGCTGCGCCAGGCGGGCGACTACCATGTGGTCGGCTACGGCGAGAACATCGACGTACCGACCATCGACATCATCTCCGCCGAGATCAACTTCATCGGCAACCTCGTCGGCTCCTACAACGACCTGTGCGAGCTGATGGTCCTTGCCGCTCAGGGCCGCGTGCGCCTGCACACCGCCAAGTATCCCCTCGACCGTTTCCAGGACGCCCTGGACGATCTCGAGAGCGGCCGGATCCGGGGCCGGGCGATCCTCACCCCGTGACCCCGCCCCTATCGACCCCGTCTCGAACGACGTAAGGAAGTGGCCCCTTGATTTTCATCACCGTGAAGTTCCGCGTCCTTCCCGAGCACGCCGACCGCTGGCCCGAGGTGGTGGAGGAGTTCACCCGGGCGACGCGGGCCGAGCCGGGGTGCCTGTGGTTCGACTGGTCCCGCAGCATCGAGGACCCGGTGGAATACGTTCTGGTGGAGGCCTTCAGGGACGACGAGGCCGGTGCGGCGCACGTCGGCTCGGCGCACTTCAAGGCGGCGCAGCAGAGCCTGCCGCCCCATCTCGCCGCGACGCCCAGGATCGTCAACGTGAAGGTGCCCCAGGACGACTGGTCGCTGCTCGGCGAGATGACGGTCGACGAGAGCTGACGCGGTTCGTGACGTCACAGAGCGGCCGAAGCCCGTTGAACGGGCTTCGGCCGCTCTTCGTACGTCTGTCAGCCGGTGGCTGTTGATGTGCGGGCCGGTGCCTGTGCCGCCGACGCGGCGGCCGACGACCGCAGTTGTTCGACCACGTCGCCCAAGTGCGCGGCAACAGCGCGCGCCGCTGCTGTGGCGTCCCCGCTGACGATGCCGTCGATGATGTCCAGGTGCTGCTGCAACGACTGGGCGGGACGGCCGGGGCGCAGGGCAAGGCGGAACTGGAAACGCACCATCGGTCCGTTGAGCCGCTCGAGTTGGCGCCTGGCCACCTCCTGACCGCTGGCCTCGACCACCAGTTCGTGCAGGCGCTGGTTGAGGGCGGAGTAGGTGTGCACCGCTCCGTCCGCGACGGCCTGCCGCATCTCCGTGCCGATCCGGCGCAGCTCCGTACGCTGCGCTTCGTTCGCCTGCGTGGCGGCCTTCGTGGCGCACAGCTGCTCAAGCGCGGAGCGGCACTCGGTGATCTGGATGGCCTCGTCCACGGAGACCACCCGGATGCGGGCGCCGCGGCGGGGGATGATCTCGACGATCTCCTCGGCGGCGAGGTCCTGGAGGGCCTCGCGGACGGCGCTGCGGGTCGTCCCGTAGGACTCGGCGAGGTCGTTCTCCACAAGTCGCTGCCCGGGTACCAGGTCCCCGGAGCGCAAGGAATGCCTGATGGCGTCGGCCACGTACTGGCGTGCGGCGGCGCCCGTCAGCTTGTCCGTCAACTCGTTCGACCTCTTTCATCGGCAGGTCTGTGCAGGTGAAGCCTAGAGCCGTGGGGGCTCAGGGCGCGCCCTGGGGGACTTCTTTTGTAATTTCATCAAACATCTTGTCAACAATCTGGTTGATGATCTAGTTTCCTCTGCGTATCCCCAGTCGACGAAGGAGTGCCGATGCCTGCCGAAGCAGTCGCCCGGACCCGCGGGGCGCGCCGCCACGGCTCCCAGACCGCGATTCCGTGCCTGTTCATGCGAGGCGGAACGTCGCGGGGGCCGTTCTTCGACGCGCGAGCGCTGCCCGAGGACACCGGGCTCCGTGACGCCGTACTGCTCGCTGCGATGGGATCACCCGACCCGCGCCAGATCGACGGTGTCGGCGGCGGGCACCCGCTGACCAGCAAGGCCGGCATCGTAGGGCCGGGCACGGAACCCGGCGTCGACGTGGAGTGGACCTTCGTCCAGATACAGCCCGGCGGGAACGCCGCCGACACCTCCGCCAACTGCGGCAACATGCTGGCCGCCGTGCTGCCGTTCGCCGTCGAGACCGGCATCGTCGTCCCCGACGCCGACCGCACCACCGCCCGTGTGCGTACCCGCAACACCGGCATGGTCGCCGAGATCACTGTCGCCACCCCACTGGGCACGGACGGGACGCGGTACGTCGACTACCAGGGCGAGGTCCGTATCGACGGTGTCCCAGGCACCGCCGCTCCGGTCGAGATCGGCTTCCTGGACACGGCCGGCTCCGTCGCGGGATCCCTGCTCCCCACCGGGCGTACGCGCGACACCGTCGAGGTTCCCGGATGCGGCGCCGTCGATGTCACTCTGATCGACAACGGCCAGCCTCTGGTGATCGTGGCAGCCGAGCGCCTGGGCGCCACCGGCTACGAGACACCGGCACAGATCGACGCCGACGGCGGGCTCAAGGCCCGTGTCGAGGCGCTGCGCCTGATCTGCGGCGAAGCCATGGGCCTTGGCGACGTCACGGAGAAGAACTACCCGAAGATGACGCTGGTGGCGCCGCCGCGCCACGGGGGCACGCTCTCCACGCGCAGCCTCATCCCACGGGTGTGCCACCAGTCCATCGGCGTGCTCGCCGCCGTCACGGCTGCGACCGCCTGCGTACTCGAAGGCAGCGTCGCCCGTGACGTCGCCGCCGAAGTGTCCGGTGCCGCGGATGTGTCCGGCACGGAGCCCACCGTCTCCGTAGAGCACCCGTCCGGAGAGTTCAGCGTCACCCTCGGCCTCGCCCCTGACGATCCCCAGCGGGTCACGCGCTCCGCTCTCCTTCGCACCGCTCGTCTCATCATGGCCGGCGACCTGCTGATACCCCGATCCCTCTGGGACCCCACCCCCACCGCTCTGGAGAACACCGCGTGATCATCGACGTCCACGGCCACTACACGACGGCGCCCGCCCCGCTGGGGGAGTGGCGTCAGGCCCAGACCGCCGCGCTCACCGACCCGGCACAGGCGCCCGACCCCGCGGGGCCCGCCATCGGCGACGACCAGATCCGCGAGTCCATCGAGACCAACCAACTGCGTCTCATGGACGAGCGAGGCATCGACGTCACCGTCTTCTCCCCCCGCGCCTCGTTCATGGCCCACCACATCGGTGACTTCGCCACCTCCTCCGCGTGGGCCCGCATCTGCAACGACCTGTGCCACCGCGTCGCCGAGCTCTACCCCGGGCGATTCGCCCCCGGCGCGATGCTGCCGCAGTCACCGGGGGCCGATCCGGCCACCGTCATCCCCGAACTCGAACGCGCCGTCCTCGAGTTGGGCGCCGTCACCGTCAACATCAATCCGGACCCCTCCGGCGGCCACTGGACCGCGCCACCGCTGACCGACCGGTCCTGGTACCCGGTGTGGGAGAAGCTCTCCGAGCTGGACGTGCCGGCCATGGTGCACGTCTCCACCAGCTGCAATCCGGCCTTCCACACCACCGGGGCGCACTACCTCAACGCCGACACCACCGCGTTCATGCAACTGCTGGCCGGGGACCTGTTCGCCGATTTCCCCGAGCTGCGCCTGATCGTCCCGCACGGCGGCGGAGCCGTGCCGTACCACTGGGGCCGATTCCGGGGCCTGGCGCAGGCGCTGGGCAAGCCGGAGGCGGTGGAGTCACTGCTGCGCAACGTCTTCTTCGACACCTGCGTCTACCACCAGCCCGGCATCAACCTGCTCCTTGAAGTGGTCCCGCACGCCAACATCCTCTTCGCCTCCGAGATGATCGGAGCCGTCCGCGGCATCGACCCGCACACCGGCCACCACTTCGACGACACCCGCCGTTACGTCGAGAACGCGGGCCTGTCCGACGAACAGCTGACCGCGATCGAAGAACGGAACGCCAGGCGTGTCTATCCCCGCCTGGACGCGCGCCTGACCGCCCAGGGCCGCTGAGCCTCCGCGGCCCTCGCCTCCACACAGCCGGGTTCCGCCCCCGATCCGACCACCCACGACAGCGCAAGGAGCCACACCATGCACGAACTCGGAGTCGTCCACCGCACCATCGAACGGGCCGACCACGCGGCGGTCGAGGCCCTGTCCCGGTTCGGGGTCGCCACGGTCCACGAGGCCATGGGCCGACTCGGCCTGATGCGTCCCTGCATCCGGCCCGTCTACGAGGGCGCGAAGCTCTGCGGCACCGCCGTCACCGTACTGCTGCAGCCCGGCGACAACTGGATGCTGCATGTGGCCGCCGAGCAGGTGCGGGAGGGCGACGTCGTCGTCGCCGGCTGCACCACCGAGAGCGAGGACGGCTTCTTCGGTGAGCTGCTCGCCACCTCACTGCGCGCCCGTGGGGCCAAGGGCCTTGTCATCGACGGCGGCTGCCGCGATGTCGACGAGCTGCGGCAGATGGACTTCCCCGTCTTCTCCCGCGCGATCAACGCCAAGGGCACCGTCAAGGCCACACTCGGTTCGGTCAACGTTCCTGTCGTCGTCGCCAACGCGCTGGTCAACCCGGGTGACGTGATCGTCGCTGACACCGACGGCGTCGTCGTCGTGCCCGCCGCCCAGGCCGCCGCGGTGGCCGAGGCGTCGGCGAGGCGCGAGGCCGCCGAGGAGGGCAAGCGGGAACGGTTCAAGGCGGGCGAGCTGGGCCTGGACATGTACGCCATGCGCGGACGTCTCGCCGAGCACGGCCTGACCTACGTCGACTGACACAGGTCGACCGACAGTACGAGGAGCACTCCCGATGACCGACCAGGACTTCGACCAGGATTTCGACCAGGACTTCGCCGTCACCCCCGGCTGGCTCGACTGGTACCGCGGCCCCACCAAGCCCGCCTTCGCCCTGCCTGCGGGAGCCGTGGACGCCCACTGCCACGTGTTCGGCCCCGGCGCCGAGTTTCCCTTCGCGGCCGAACGCAAGTACACGCCCGTCGACGCCTCCAAACACGACCTGTTCGCCCTCCGTGACCACCTGGGCATCGCGCGCAACGTCATCGTGCAGGCCACCTGCCACGGCGCCGACAACAGCGCCCTGGTGGACGCCCTGTACAGCGCCGGTGACCGGGCCCGGGGGGTGGCGACCGTGCGCCCCGACGTCAGCGACGAGCAACTGCGGCGCCTGCACGACGCGGGAGTGCGAGGGGTGCGCTTCAACTTCGTCCGACGTCTGGTGGACGCCGCGCCCACCGAGGCCCTGGCGACCATCGCCCGCAGGATCGCACCGCTGGGATGGCACGTCGTCCTCTATTTCGAGGCTCCGGACCTGGCCGACCTGGAGACGTTCTTCGCCTCCCTGCCCGTTCCCCTCGTCATCGACCACATGGGCCGCCCCGACGTCACCCGGAGTCCTGAAGGACCGGAGTTCGCCCGCTTCCTGCGCTTCGTAGAGACCAACGACGTCTGGGTCAAGGTCTCCTGCCCCGAGCGCCTGACCGTCACAGGACCGCCCGCCCTGGACGGCGAGCGCCACGCCTACCGTGACGTCGTGCCGTTCGCCCGCAAGGTCGTCGACGAGTTCACCGACCGGGCCCTGTGGGGCACCGACTGGCCCCACCCCAACCTCAAGAACCACATGCCCGACGACGGTCTGCTGGTCGACCACATCCCGCATGTCGCCACGACCCCTGCCCGGCAGCAGGCCCTGTTGGTCGACAATCCCCGGCGCCTGTACTGGCCCGAAGAGGCCGGCTGACCGTAATCCACCGGCCCGGCAACGGTGCCGCGTCCCCATCCCAGGAGCGTGCAGTGCAGCACACCCCCGCCACCAACGCGGCCAACCGGCTCGACCGGTTGCCCATCTCGAAATTCCACAAGACCACGCTCTACGCGGTGGCGTTCGCCTACTTCTTCGAGTTCGCGGACATCAACACCTTCGCCATCACGGCCCCCGTGGTGCGCGAACAGTGGGGCTCCGGTGTCAATCACATCGCCTATGTGACCTCGCTGTCCTTCGTCGGCATGTTCTTCGGGGCCGTCGTCGCCGGCGGCCTGGCCGACCGGCTGGGGCGTCGGCGCATGCTCATCGTGACCACGTTCTGGTACACCGTGTGGTCCTTCGCGTGCGTCTTCGCCTGGGACATCTGGTCCCTGGGCGTCTTCCGCGTACTGACCTCGGCGGGCCTCTCCGCGATGACCGTCGTCGCCGTCGTCTACATCAGCGAGCTCTACCCGCGGGCCAAGCGCGGAAAGTTCCAGGCGTACGCCATCGTCATCGGCATCTGCGGAACCCCTGTCACCAACCTCATCGCCTCCGCTGTCGTGCCCATGTCCGACTGGTCCTGGCGCCTGGTCTACCTGTGGGGCTCGATCGGCTTCCTGTTCCTGTTCTTCGTGCGGAAACTCGAGGAGTCTCCGCAGTGGCTCGAGTCCCGCGGCCGCCACGAGGAGGCCGATGCCATCCTGACGCGCATCGAGGCGGGTGCGGCAGCCGAGCACGGTGAGCTGCCCGCCGCGCAGAAGCCGCAGCCGCAGGGTCCGGTCGGCAGGACCGGTCTCGGGATGCTCAAGGACAGAAAGTTCCTGTTCCCCACGATCCTGCTCTCGGTCCTGTGGATCACCCAGACCATCGGCTTCTTCGGCTACTCCAGCTGGGCGCCGACACTGCTGGCCGCCGAGGGCGTCAGCGTGGAGGACTCGATCTTCTACGTGGCCCTGACGACGGTCGGCGCACCGCTCGGCTCCTTCCTCGCGGCGATGGTCACCGACCGGTTCGAGCGCAAATGGTGCCTGGTGGTCTTCGGGCTGATCATCGCCGCGTCCGGTCTGCTGTACGGACTGACGTTCACCCCGGTCCTCATCGTCGTGTTCGGGTTCATGGTCAACCTCTTCGAGCGCGGCTACACCGCCCTGGCCTACGCGTACTCGCCGGAACTCTTCGACACCCGGGGCCGCTCGCTCGGCACCAGCATCGCCTACGGCCTGGGACGCCTTTCGAACGCGGCAGGACCGCTGATGATCGCCGGAATCTACAACGGCGTCGGCTACGAGGCGGTCTTCATGTTCATCGCCGGAACCTGGATCGTCGGAGCCCTCGTGCTGGCCGTCTTCGCCCCGGCCACGCGCCGCCGCCGACTGGCGGCGGAGGCCCAGGAGAAGCAGGAGTCCGTCCCGGCGCCATCCTGAACGCCGGGTGAGTCTCGGGGGAGTTTCTCGGTGAGCCCGGAGCCGGCCAGTCGGCGGTTCGCGCGTCTCTCAGATGTGCCTGGCCTCAGACCACTTCGCTGAGTTTGCCGTTGGCCACGTCGAAGACGAACCCTCGAACGTCGTCCTTGTGCACGATGAACGGGTCGGCTTTGATCCTGGCGACGGACTGCCGCACATCCGTCGTCAGGTCGGTGAAGGCTTCCGCCGCCCACGGCGGTCGGATCCCTGTCTCGCGCTGGATCTCGTCCTTGAAGCCGTCATCGGTGAAGGTGAGCATCCCGCAGTCCGTGTGGTGGATGAGGATGATCTCGGTGGTGCCGAGCAGACGCTGGCTGATGGCGAGTGAGCGGATCTCGTCCTGCGTGACGACGCCGCCCGCGTTGCGCACGACGTGGGCTTCGCCTTCGTGCAGGCCGAGAAGCGCGTAGACGTCGAGTCGTGCGTCCATGCAGGCCAGTACAGCCACATGCTTGGCGGGTGGCAGAGGCAGCGGGCCGGAGAAGGACTCCGCGTACAACGCGTTGTTGGCCAGCAGTTCATCGGTCACAGACATGGTGATCCCCTGTTCTTCTGTGTCGTCCTGGGGGTGCTTCAGGGATGCGCGGCACGGGCGAAGAGCGCCTCGTGCCAGGCACACGGAAGTGACCTAGCGACAGAACAGGTCGAACAGATAGGCGCGGCGGGAGGGCCAGAAGGACTCCAGCGCACCAGGGATGGCGAACACGAATCCAGTTAACCCCCGTCACATCCTGCTGGCAATGAGACCCTTGTTCGGAAGCCGCCGGTTTCCGGGTCCGGACGGCCGGACGGCAGCGCCGGGGATGCCAGGCGGAGCAGGGCATCAGAGGTCGCACCGTCCGCCGGGTGGAAGGCCCAGATCCTGTGGCCCTCGCTTCCCGGCAGTTCCAGGACGTGCTGGTCGAGTGCGAGCGGTCCGACCCCGGGATGGTGGAACAGTTTGTGGTCGATCGCCTTCTCGTAGAGGTGGTGCTCGACCCAGGCGTTTCTGAAGACATCGCTGTGCGCGGCCAGTTCCTGCAAAAGCGGTGTCAGGCGGGCTGACCCCGCTTCAGATCCGGCCTGTGCGCGTAGGGCCGCCACCATGCAGCGGGCGAGTTCGGGCCACTCGGTGAAGAACGCCTGCGCTCCGGGAGCGAGGAAGACCAGGCGGGCGTAATTGTCACGGGGTTCCAACCCCGCGTGGAGAAGATCGCCGAGTACGTTGCTGTCCACGATGTCGAGCCATCGGTTCACCAGCAGAGCGGGCACCGTCATGGAGCCAAGGAGTTGGTGCACGGCATCCAGGCGATCCGTGTCCATGCGGGGCGCCTCCGCCTCTGTGCCGACGGCACCCCCTGTATCGGAGAGTTCGCGCAGGTGACGCGCTGCCACGGCGTCCAGCAGCAGTGCCTTGCACAGGCCCTGCACCACCGCGTGGGACGGTCGGCGTTCCCTTCCCTGTTCGAGGCGCACGTAGTAGTCGGTGCTGATCCCGGCCAGGAGTGCCACTTCATCTCGCCGCAGTCCGGGCACCTGGCGTTGTGCCCCGGGGGCAAGGCGGTGATGTTCAGGCCGCACCTGATTCCGTCGGGCGCGCAGGAAGGCCGCCAGTGGTCCGCCGCTGCTGTGCTCCCTTGAAGCCTTCATGCCACCAGCGTAAGGACGAGGCGTTCACCGGGACGGCTGGGTTTCCGGGTGGGTGTATCGCTCCTACCCGCCCGGTTCGCCGGGTGGCTAGCGTTTCGAACGCCTGCCGAGAAGTCGGATGTCAGCGGAGCTACGGCCTCGCTTCCCGGCACCAGTACAGACAGCCAATGAAAAGAGATACGTCGATGTTCGTCATTACCGGCGCCAGCGGCCGCACCGGAAGGGCTGCTGCCCTGCACCTGCTCGCAGCCGGATGCCGGGTCCGAGCCGTCGGCCGGTCGGCCCAGCGGCTCTCCGACCTTGCCGCACGGGGCGCCGAGGTGTGGGAAGCCGACCCGATGGACCCGGCCGCGCTGACGAATGCGTTCAGCGGCGCGGAGGGCATCTACGCGGTGATCCAGCCCAACTACATTCCCGACCACCCCGACTTCGGCGCCTTCCAGGACGAGGCGGCGGCCTCGCTGACCAAGGCGGTCACCGAGTCAGGCGCAACCCGGGTCGTCGGGCTCAGCAGCTGGGGAGCCCGGCACCCCAAAGGCACAGGACCGGTCATGGGGCTCCACCGCTTCGAGCAGCGCCTTTCGGCCGTCCCCGGAGTCGACACGCTGTGGCTGCGGGCCGGCTATTTCATGGAAAATCTGCTGGACCACATCGACACCGCCAGGGCGCACCACCGCATCAGCGCCCCCTTCGATCCCGACGTTCCCCTGCCCTTCATCAGCACTGCCGACATCGGTGCCCGAGCCGGGGAGGAACTCGCCACCGGGACCTGGCACGGAACGGAGGTCCTGGAGCTCCAAGGGGAACGCGACGTGAGCCTGCGGGAAGCCGTGGGCGTGATCGCGAACGCTGTGCGTGCACACACCCTCACCTATGAGCAGACCAGCCTCGCCGACTTCCATGCGGACCTCCGCAGCAAGGGCGTGTCCGTCAACGTCGCGGACATGATGGCCGAGGTGGGCGAAGCCATCAACTCCCGGTACACGCGGACGGAACAGCCGCGTACCGCCCGCACATCGACCCCGACCTCCATCGAACGCTTCATCGAGGAAGAATTCGCTCCCCGGTACCGCGCGGCGGCCCGACGGGATTGAGGGCCTGGCTGTCGAGATGGCGAGTCATCAGGGCCCCGCGTGTACCTGGCAGGCCCACAGGCTCGGCGTCTGGGGATAGGTGTCGCGCAGGGTGCGTACGGCGCGGTGCAGGGCCTCGGCCGTGCGGGCGACGTCCAGTGTGCCGTCGCCGCTGTTCAGGGTGCCGTACACACGGAGCGCGACTTCCGCCCCGATCACGTCGTCGACGTGCCACAGAGAGCCGACGACATGGGGGAAGCCGGCCATCTGGAAGGCGCTGACGATGTGGACGGCCTCGTCGGCGAGTTCGGGGCTGGTGCGCAGGGTGTCACAGGCGGACAGGTAGGCGAGCCGGACCGACGGCAGCCGCAGCCGGGCCAGGTCGCGGACGGTCAGCGGGCGTTCGGTGTGGTCGTGCAGGACGAGCCGGCTGCCTGAGGCGCGTTCCAGGTCGCCCAGGGCATGGCAGGCGAAGTGGGCGTAGTCGTGGCGGTGCAGGGCCGAGACGACCGCGGAGTGTGTGGCGGATGCGTCCGCGAGCAGCGTGGCCCGGGGGAGCAGGCGGGCCAGGTGGTCGGCCTCGCGGCGTGCGCCGGGGAGCGGGGCCTGGCCGGTGGCCTGCGCGACGCTGACGACGAGGGTTCCGGTGCCCGCCGGGCGGGCGGCGCGTCGGCGGGCGTGGTGCAGGGCGCGCAGGGTCGGCGTGTACGAGGAGACCACCCGGTCCAGGGCGCCCGGAGCGCCGCCCGCGGGCGCCGCCGCGTGCAGCGGCAGGGTGCCGAGGAGGCCGCCGGGCGACCACCACACGCGGGTTGCCGCGGGGAGGCGGTCGAGGACCGGGCCGGTCACCGCCTGCCACAGCCAGGCGAGGGTTTCCCGTACGTCCTGCTGCGCGCGCTGCGACTGCTTGCGGGAGGTCCCGGGTGCCTCGATGCGGATCAGCGCGTCCTGGAAGGTCTGCCGACGTGCTGCCGTCGTCCGTGGATCGAGGCCGGGGAGCGGAACGGCGTCGATGGAGTGCTCGGCGACGACCAGGGCGTCGCTGCCGTACGGGGAGATATTGACCAGGACCACCGGGCCCGCCGCGGCCGTGGCGCGCAGTTCGTCCTCGTCCCAGTCCCGCACCGGACGCAGCAGGCCGAGGCCGGGGTGCTCGGCGCGGATCCGGGCGGTGAGGTCCCGCCACTCGGCGGCCAGTCGCTGCCGTACATCGGCGCGGGCGTCGACGGGGCCGGACGGTTCCTCCGCCACGAACCCCTGGCTGTCGGTCGCCGTGTCGAGGGCCTCCCGGAGCTCCTCGAAGCGGTCGGCCAGGCCGGGGGCGCTCTCCCGGAGCCGCGTCAGATCGCTGTCGGCGTCGAAGGCGTGGGAGAGGATCACGCCCCTCGCCTGTTCGAGCAGTCCGACCGCGAGCCCGGGCCGACCGCAGCGCACCGCGCAGGCAGCGGCGGCGGCGCCAAGGCCGACGGTGCGGCTCAGCAGGAACTCCTGGTCGTCGCGGACGAGATGGCGGGGCGCGACAGAGTGCAGCAGGTCGACCGCCACGACATAGCCGTCCAGGGCACCGCCCCAGTCACCCAGCTCCGCTCGGACCTCGCCCCAGGACCGAGCCGCGTCCAGGCGCAGGACGGGCGCGCACTGCTGCTCCAGGGCCGCTTGCCGGAACCGCTCGGCCGCTTCGACCAGGTCGGCCCGGCGGCGACGGCGGCGGGGCCCCAGGTCGCGCAGGGCGCCGCCGAGGTTCGACAGGCGCTGCGTGCGTGTGGAGTGGCCGGGCGGAGTGGCCTCGACCGCCCGGCGGTACAGCGCGACCACCTCGTCCCGGCCGCCCGACGACAGCAGGGTACGGGGGCTCAGGAGCCGTGCGCCCGCGGCCACCGTGAGGGCACCGGGCAGGTAGGGGGAGTTCGGAGGCAGCTCCGCGATCACCGCGGCGGTCAGCTCGCGGGCCTCGCGCGCCTCGTCGATCCGCATCGTCTTCGAGACGCGGATCATCAGGGCGGCGGCGAGGTTGTGGCGGCGCCGGGGCAGCATCGGGTCGCCCTCCGGGGTGAGGGCGAGCGCCTCCCTCAGGAGCCGTACCGCCTCGTCGAGTCGGGCCACGGGGTCGGGAACACGCTCGAAGCCCGCGATGAGGCTGAGCCCGGTCGAGCTCAGCAGCGCCGCCCGGTGCGCCGGGCCCATGCCGGGAAGATCGAACGCCCGCCGTCGGCACTCCTGGGACTCGCGCAGGTCGTCGCCGTCCTCGGTCAGCAGGTGCCGCAGACTCAACGCGGCACCGAGGTTGAGGAGCCGCAGTCCGAGCGAGCCGTGCCCCTCCCGGGTGAGTGCCACCGACTCCCGATGAGCCAGCACTGCCCCGTTCAACTCCTCCGGCGTTCCCGAGCGTTGATGGCAGGCGATCAGCACCAGACCCATGTTGTTGAGCGCTGCGGGACGGTCCGGGTGGCCCGGCGGCATGAGCGCCTCGGCGTGCCGCAGCTGTCGCACCGCCTCGTCCAGATCCGCCCCGTTCGCCTTCGGGTCGCGCAGGTAGCGGTGGTACAGGGCCATCGCGGGAGCGATGAGCGGCAGTCGCGGGCCGTCCGCCGTCTCCTCGGAGGCCAGGGAGCGGTCATGGAGATCGAGCGCCCCGTCCAGATCGGCCTGGGAGCCGGTCGCGACGGAGCGGGCGCGCAGAGCGTTGCCCAGTGCGTTGCGCAGGGAGGCTGACTCGCCCGGATCCCTTGCCGCCCGCAGGGCCTCGGTGAACACGGCGATCGCCTCGTCCAGATCCGCCACGCGGCCGGTGTGGTGCACCCTGAGGACGAGCGCCATGCCCAGGTCGTGGCCCGCCGCCGCGGGCCCCTTCGGATGGCCGGCGACAGCCTGGCGGCACACGGCCACCGCCTCGTCGCACTCCTCTGGCGTCGCCCCCTCCACCTGCCGCAACAGCACAAGCGCCGCTCCCAGGGCGCTGAGGCAGTGGGGCAGATGCGGGTCACTGGGCGGCAGTTGGGCCAGTACGTCCCGCGCGATGCCCACCGCCTCGTGCAGGTCCTCGGCATCGTGCGAGTCCAAGTAGCGGTTGAGGAGCTGGCGGCCCAGACCTAGGAGTACGAGGGGCCGTTCGGGGGAGTCGGCCGGGATCCGCTTGAGAGCATCGTGGACGAACCGGACCGGATCCCCGTCCGCCAGGTCCCCGAACGGCCAGGTCGCCCCCGTGAGGGGCACGATGCCGGCCACGCCTCTGAGCCGGTCCGGGAACCGGGGGTCGTACTCCGGTGTCGCGAGGACAGCGAGGCTGCCGAGCCCGATCACGGTCGCGAGCCGGACCTCGTGCGAGAGCGGCATGGCGGCCAGCGCCACGGCCAACTCGTGGAGCCGGCGCACGGCCTCGGAGGCGTCCGGCGGCGGGTTGTGCTGCCGCCCCTCCACGACGATCTCGAACGCGGCGACCTGGGCCGCCCACTCGTGCGGGCCGTCCGCGTCCGCCGGGTCGGGGTGCACGACGGGATCGTTGGACGCGTAACTCGCCGCCAACTCCGGCGGTACAAGACCCGGGTCGGCGACCCACACCGGGTAGAGCAGCGTCCCGGCCATGCACCCGTGGACGGCGCCGCCATCCCCCGGGGCGGCCATCGCGCGGGCGACGCAGAACCAGCCTGCCGCGTGCCGGGCCTCCATGTCGGTCCTCGTGTCGCAGGTCCTCAGCAGTCCCCGGAGTTCGGCATCCGCGAAGGGGCCGAACACCACGTCCGCGTCCACACTCCCGTCCGCCGTCTCGGCCCGGTCGAGACGCACGCGAACCGCATCGAGGAACCACTCCCGGTCGTACCTCACGACTTCGCTCCCCCCCGGCCGTCTACTCCGACGGCGTGTCAACTCCCCCTTAACTCTGCCTGATCTACGGCACACTTGGACCATGACCGCATCTCCCGACTTCCCCCGACCCGACCGCGGTGCGGCAGCGGCGCTGTGCGCGCTGCTCGGCTCGCCGGAGGACTTGCGTCAGCCCGGGGTCCGGGAGACGGCCGAGCGGGCACGGGACTTGCTGCGGTCAGGCGCGGACTCCGACGAACTCGCCGCCTGCTTCGGTGCCCTGGACATGCTGCTGCGCCAGACCGGGGACGCACGCGGCCTTGTCAGCGACTCCAGGGGCGGGGAAGCCCCCGGCATCACACCCCACATCAAGGTGGCCGTATGCCCGGGACCGGCCCAGTGCGCCCGCGTCGAACGGGCCCGCGACCTGCTCCCTGCCCCGCACTGCGCCGTCAACGACACCCGCATGCGCAAGAGCCGCCTTGGACCCGCACGGTGACCCCGCCCGCATGAACCCTCTCCTCGCCACCCTGGGCGGCAAACTCACCGAACGCTGGCTGAACCTGCTGGTTCTCCCCGGCGCCCTCTTCCTCGCCGCCACGGCCGTCGGCACCACCCTGGGCCACCGCCACTGGAACGACATCGACCGGCTGCGCACCACCCTGGACGACCTTGCCACCCGCCCCGCCCTCGACCGCACCGGGACCGCCGCACTCCTGGTCGCCCTCGTCCTGCTCACCGCGACCGCGGCCTCACTCGCCGCGCAGTTCCTCGGCGGCGTGATCGAGCAGTACTGGCTGCGCTTCGCCCGCGATCCGCTGTCGCACGCTCTCGTCGACCGGCGCAGGCGGAAGTGGGGGCGCAGGGAGCAGGAGCTCGATGCGGCCTATCCCGTCACTCGCACCGATGCCGAGGACGGCGACGCGGTGCCGACCCCGGCCACGACCTTCGCGCAGATCCAGGCCCTCACCGATGCCCGCAACCGCGTAGCGCTGCGCAAGCCCACCCGCCCCACCTGGTACGGCGACCGCATGCAGGCGACGGCAGACCGCGTAGAGGCCGCCTACGGCGTGGACCTCGCCGCCCTCTGGCCCCGCTTGTGGCTGATCCTCCCCGAACCCGCCGTACGCCACATCCAGTCGGCGCACGACTCCTTCAGCGCCGCCGCCCGCCTCGCCGCCTGGGCCGTGGGCTACGCCCTGCTCGCCTGCTGGTGGTGGCCGGCCGCGCTGGTCGCTGTCGGCTGCGCGGCGGTCGCCCGCTCCCGCGCCCGCGGCGCCCTGGAAGCGCTCGCCGGGCTCATCGAGGCCGCCGTCGACGTCCACGGCCGGGAACTGGCCGGGCGGGTCGGCCTGATCGGGGCGGACTCGGCGGGGCTGCTCGGCCATGAGGAGGGGGACCGGATGTCGGAGCTGTTCAGGAAGGCCGAGTGAGGGCGCGGGCGTGAGGGCGCGGGCGATCTCCTGCGTGTCCTTCGCGGTTCGCATGTCTCACGAGACGGGGGCTCCCGACGACGCGGCGAGCGATGCCGGGCCGGGTGGCGACCAAGTCGCGCTCGCCGGCCTGCCGTTCGTCGCGTCGCGATTCTCGGACGCCCGGCGATGTACGCGTCGGGGAGTGACCGCTCTCCACGAACTTGGTGCACGCGAATCCGTAGCCGTTGTTGGGGTGCGCCCACAGGCGGTTGGTGTGGGAGGCGGTGTCGTGGCTCAGGGCGATGAGGTCGTCGTATGCGTCTCGGTCCGGTCTCCGCGGTGGGTGATCTTCGCCCGGGTCCAACGCCGAACGCATCCGAGCCTTCGACGCCGCGGCTGCGTTCGGCCTCGACGTCACCGTCATCCCCTGCGGCCACACGGCGAAGCACGGCGGCTGCTACGACATCTCCCTGGACGACCTGCCGAGTTCGCGCAGGCTTCCCACCGCTTCGCTGGCCCGCCACGAACTGGGCCGGCGCGCCGCCGAGCTGAGATTCTCTCAGCCCTGAGGTGACCGGGGCGGCGCGCTTTCTGCGAGGACGAGCGCCAGCAGACCAGGAAACCGTGCGTCGAACTCGGGCCGACGAAGCCGGTTGAGTCTGCGCGCCCCCTTGTCCACCTGTTCCAGAAGCCCGGCGGCGCGTAGTACAGCGAAGTGGTGGCTTGCGGTCGCTTTCGAAACCGGTAGGTCGAATGTTCCGCACGCCCGGCTGAAGTCCGGTTCACCGGCGCATGCGCGCAGGATCGAGCGGCGTACCGGGTCGGAGAGGGCGTCGAGTGCGTCCTGCAGGCTCACCTCTGTCGGGTCGGCATGAACCAGGCTTCTGGTGCGGCGCGCGACCGGCTCGGTCATGGCGGCCCCTTCCTCTGTTTGACATGTTCGATAGACATCGTACAGTTATCGGTGTTCGACCTACGTCTAACTTAATGAGGTCAGCCATGTCAGCGTCGATCATCGGACCGCACGTGGCGGTGGTCACCGGAGCCAGCCGAGGAGCAGGCAAGGGCATCGCCCTCGCACTCGGACAGTCGGGTGCGACGGTCTACGTGACGGGACGCAGCCGCCGATCGTCCGACTCGCCCTACGGCGGCACGATCGCGGAGACCGCTGCTCTCATCGACGAAGCGGGCGGCAAAGGCGTCGCTGTGGCCGTCGACCACTCCGACGATGAAGCCGTGGCGGAACTGTTCGCCCGGGTAGGGCGCGATCACGGCCGCCTGGACATCCTGGTCAACAACGCGGCCCAGGTGGTCAACGCCGCTCCCGCCGGGAGGTTCTGGGAACAGTCGCTGGATGCGGCCGATCTCCTCACGGTCGGCCTGCGCTCGCACTATGTCGCAAGCTTCCATGCCGCACCCCTGCTCATCGCCAACGGCCGCGGACTGATCGTCAATACAGGGCATTACGGTGCTGTGTCCTATCACCTGGGACCCGCCTACGGCGCCCAGAAGGCCGGTGCCGACAAGATGGCCGCCGACATGGCCAAGGACCTGCGCCCCCATAACGTCGCCGCTGTCTCGATCTGGATGGGCGGCCTGGACACCGAGCGCGCGCGAGCGCACTTCGCAGCGCTGCCCGCTGAGGCCAGACCGCCCGGCAGGCGCGAATCCCCGCAGTTCACCGGCCGGGTGGTAGCGGCCCTCTACGCGGCCGACGATCTCATGCAGCTCTCCGGCAGGGCGCTGATCGGAGCTGAACTGGGCGCGCACCTGGGAATCACCGACATCGACGGCAGCGCCCCGCTCTCCCTGCGCTACACCAGGGGCGGGCCACCCGAACTCCACCGCAGCCTGTACTGACGTCTCTCGACGGCCTCACATTGAGCCTTTCCCGCCTGCGCGAGGTGCAGGGTGAGGACGGCAAGGCTCGTGATGGGCGTGGTGGAGCAGCGCTTCCATGGTCGTCAGGATCGCTGGTTACCCCAACCGGGAATCGTCGGCTGTGCTGCGGGCGCTTGGCAGGGATGTCCTGACTGCCGGGGGAGTGGTTCGGGACCCTTGGCACCCGCCGGACACTGCGCCGTCAACGGCCGGCCCGGCGCAGCTCCGACCACCGCGAATACGCCGGATGACGGATATACAGCCGCTGGCGACAGGCAGATCGTTGCTCTCGACGTTCCTTGAGCCATGAGGGATGCGATGACCTGCACATAGGTCGGCAATGGGCGATCGTCCCGGGTGGGAGGGCAATGCCGAGACGCTGCGATTCCCGCGACGAACCGCCAAGGCTCCACCGCATCGCCGCGCAATTCGGTCAGTACAGCCACCTGATGGGAGTCGCGAAATGGCACACCACGTCTCCGGCCTGGGCATCAGCCCCACGAGCATGGACCCCAGGAGTCACATCACCGACCTCTACGTATTTCAGAAGCCAGGCGATGCGAGCAGAACGATCCTGGTGATCAATGTCAATCCGACCTCGCCGATCACCGACGACGCCGTCGACCACGAGTCGGTCTACGAGCTCGGCGTGGACACCGACGCCGACGCGGTCACCGACATCGCCTTCCGCATACGCTTCTCACGCGTACAGGAGCACGCACAGACCGCAAGTGTGCAATTGGCGACCGGCCGGGAGGCTGCGGCCAGCCTCGATGCGGGAGACACGATCCTTCTCGATGCACCAGTCACCTTCGGCGCCGAGCCGCGGATCACGGCGGCCGGCGACTTCAGGTTCTTCGCCGGGCTCCGCAGCGACCCCTTCTTCGCCGACCCGGTCGGTGCGAACAGTAAATTCCAGTGGACCGGCAAGGACTTCTTCGCCGACAAGAACGTGTTCGGCATCGTGCTGGAAGTCCCGAACAGCGCGCTCGGCCCGAACCGGCAGGTGGGTGTCTGGGCCCGAGTCCTGGTCCCGCACGATGGCCGACTGGTCCAGGGCGACCGGGCAGGGCGGCCCGGGATCGACAACAACTTCAATCAGGATGACGACGACAAGCGAGTCTGGAACCAACAGGAGCCGTCCCACGATCGCGAGGGCTTCCTCGACAAGTTCGCGCACGTCTTCGAGCACGCGGGCCACCCCAAGGACCGGGCCAACGCACTCGCGGAAAGCTTGCTCCCCGACCTTCTGACGTATGACTGCGCCAGCGCCGAAGGATTCCCCAACGGCCGTAACCTCACCGACGACGTCATCAACTTGGGGATCGCCCAGCTGAGCAACGGCGCTGTGCCCCACGACGGGCTGCGGCCTCACACCGACCTTCGCACGGACTTCCCCTTCCTGGGGAATCCGCACTAGCGCGGCTGACACGGAACCGACGCCCGGCCCAAACCGGAAGATTGCTGACAAGTGGCAACTGCTGAACGACAAGACCAAACGCACGCGGCCGTGCCGGTGACCCCGGCGAGATCGCTGAGATCGTCTCGTGCCTGGTCGGCCCTGCCAGTTCCCACGTCAACGGCGCCGTCCTGTTCGCCGACGCCCTCGCCCGGCACCTGGTCAGGGCCGGGCACACCGTCACGGGTCTGTCCCGCACCGACACCGCCGCGACCACGCTCGCCGACCGGGGCATTACCCCGGTGGCTGGCGATCTGGACGCGCGCCGGACCGACACGATCGAGGCGACCCGGCATGACCGAACGGGCATGGGCTCAGTCCCGCGGGGCTGTTCCCACGGACGCCGCTCCGTGGGCGGCCTCGGCCGCCAACCGGATCGCGAGGGCGCGGGCCAGCAGGACCGGACGGCCCGCCGCCTCGGCCGCCGCGCGGCGCATCGACTCCGTGTAGCCGACGCAGTCCAGGACGACCCAGCGGCTGCCGGCCTCGGCGAGGCGGCGGGCCGCCGACGCTGCCTGTGCGTGCGCGTCCGGTGCGTACGGGTCGCCCGGCTCGGCGCGCACGCGGCCCGGCAGCAGTACCGACCAGCGTCGCTCCACGTCCTCCCGCTGGGCGGCCAGCGGGCACACGATGCCGACGGGATCGTCACCGGTGAGGGCACGCACGCCCTGCTGGACGAGGGGTTCGGCGTACAGGAGGGGGCGGCGCGCGGGTACGGGCGGGAAATTGCCCGTACACAGCAGCAGCGTCACCGCCGCGCCGTCCGCCTCGCACCGTGCGACGGCGTCCCGCATGCGTGGGGCCAGCGCGCGGTGGCCCAGCAGGACGGAGGTGCCGTCTCGCAGCCGTGAGATGAGCGGTGCTTCACCCGGTTCGGGGGCCAGCGCGTCGCGCGTCGCGTTCCCTGCCCCGCCCTCGAACACGTCATCGTCGAGAGCACCGTGCTCGTACCGTTCCAGGCCGCCCAGCCACGGCTCGACGTCCCCGGCCAGGTCGGCCCTGGGAGCCTGACCGATGGTCACCATTCCGAGCCCCGTCGTCCCCATCCCCGTCGTCCCCATCCCCGTCGTCTCCGTGCCCGTCGTCCCCATGCCTTCACCGTCTCCTTGTCTCACAGAACCTTGTAGATCTGGCTCACGTCGTTCAGGGAACTGCCCGCCACCAGGCCGGCGCCGACCAGGGCAAGGTCGTTGTCCGCGTCGGGCTGCGTGCTCGCCTTCGCCGACGGGTCCTCGTTGCCGCGTGCCTTCCAGCGGGAGTACGCGACCCGGACGGCGAGAGCACCCAGCACCAGCCACCCCGCCTGTGGGGTGGCGACGAGCAGGCCGGTCGCCAGGAGCACGCCCATCTGGCGGGACGAGCCGCCGAAGAACTGGATCAACGCGCCGGGGATCGCCCACAGCGCCATCATCGTCAGCGCGTGGGTGTCGGTCAGGCCCGCCTTGATCGTGTCGACGTACACCTGAGCGACGGGCGGCACCCGGCCGTCCGAGAAGAACGGCTTCCAGGCGATCATGACGACCACGATGGCGACGGCGAACCCGACGAGCTGCGCGATGTACTGCTGGCGCCGTCCCGCCATTTCGTACGGGTGCCACGGCAGGGCCCCCTTACGCAGCAGCCACCCTGCCTTGAAGTCGAAGCCGACGTCCGCGAAGGCCGGTCCCGTGGAGGCGGCGTACCCCACCAGCAGGGCGAGCGGCACCATCGGGATGCCGAGGACGAGCCCCAGGATCAGGAAGATCAGCGTGACCGCGAACGCGGGGAACCAGCCCGAGTGCATCGCGGCAAGGCCCACGATGAGCTGGTGGACGAGCGCGGCGGCGCCGGCAAGGAGCACCCATCCCACGAGGCCCCATCCGCCCATGTCGGCGGCGACACCTCCCATCAGGGCGACGAGCAGGGCGCCCACCAGGAACAGGACGAGGCCCTCCAGGAGTCCGCGCCGCAGACGGCTCCCGTCGACCGTACGGGTCTCCTCGTCGAAGGCGTCCGCCCCCACCGGGGGGCGCTGCGGTGCCGCTGCCCGGGAGCGCGACTTGCGGTCCCGCATCATGAGCACCGCCTGCACCAGTGCGACGAGACCGGCTCCGATCATGACTCCGTGCGTCACGTAGTTCGCACCCAGGTCGACGTGGAGGAGGCTCGGCGCGTACTGCGCGACCAGCAGACCGACGCCGAACATCAGCAGCGCCCAGATGTTGCCGAGGAAGGCGACGCCCGCCGCGCTCATCGGCAGCTTGAAGAGGGAGCCGACGACGCCGACGACCGCGCTGATCCCCAGCAGCTTGGCCTTGCGGCCACCCTCGTCGCCCGCTTTGATCGTCTCGGCCGCCGCGATGCCGGCGGGCCAGGCCGCCGATGCGGGGAGCAGCCTCGAGTCGAAGACCCGGTAGAGGACCCAGCTGTCGACGGCAAGACCGATGACCGCGCCGCCGAGCATCGGCCACACGAGGCCGGGCTTGCCGAGCAGGAACGGCACGGCGATCGGCGTGACCAGGGAGTTCGCGGCGGCGAACGTGGAGCCGGAGATCGCGGACTGGACAAGGTTCTGCCGGTGCGGATCGCGCATTCTGGCCAACGCGGCGAAGGGGATGCGCCCGATGAGCATGGCGATCAGCGCGCCGATCACCGAGGTGTTGGGCGCGATGCCCAGAGTGGTGATCAGCACCAGGCCGATGACCGCGCCGAGCACGCTGAGGAGCACCGTCACGATCAGCGTGACGGGTTCCAGGGCTCTGGGATGTGACCGGGCCTGCGCGGCTTGTGCCGCCGGAGGTGATGTGTTGCTCATGGGGGCTCCGTGCTCAGGTGGGACCTAGGCCTTGTCGGCGGGGACGTCTCAGCCCTCGGTGATTCCGACGGTCGACTGAAGGCGCGTCATCGGGCCGTACAGGGCTACGAGGCGCTCGTACTCCTCCGGGTCGTGGAAACGGGCGACTCCCCGTCCGTACTCCTTGGCAGCCTCGACGGCGAAGCGGCCTGCCGCAGCGATGTCGCTCTCGTGGCTGGCGCCCGTGGCGCAGCCAGCGACGGCGGACTGGGCCGTCAGCGCGAGGCCCACGACGGGAGCGGAGGTGGCCACGCAGGGCTGCATGATCGAGTTGATGTGGTGCACCCCGTTGCCGTAGGGGGTGATGTCCTGCGTGGTGATGGGCAGCACGTGTGCGGCCTCGCCAGTGACGGTCTCCAGGACGTCGAGCAGGTCGTCGCTGACCCGCAGGATCCATCCCTCCTTGACCGTCGGCGACAGGGCCACGCCCCGGTGGTTGAGCAGCCGGTTGCCCTTGGTGGTGTCGATGGAGACGACGGCGTCCATGGCCTCGTCGATCTCCTGGCGGTTGCAGTCAAGGGTCGAGACCGGCGAGTCCATGAACGGTACCGGGTCGTGCGGCCGGGTCGGCGCGTCCGGGCAGACGTGGGTGCTGAGGATCACGTCCCCCTGGAGCACGTCGCCGCGCCCGTACATGTCGAGGAGCTTGGCGGCGGCTGAGAGGGCGGCGACGGCTCCGTCCGCGTCGGAGACGATGCCGGTGCGCTCGGGGCGGGCACCGACGCCGCCGAGGCGGCCGAGGATGCCGAGGGTGGGGGCGCCGCCACCGGAGCGGGCGCCGTCGCTGCCGGGAACGACGACCTTGACGAAGTCGGTGCCGCCCTTGGGGCCCTCCACACGGGTAACCGACACCTCGACCTGTTCGAACACGGTGGCGGGCGCGGGGTGGTCCGCCTCCTTCGCCGCGCGGTCGAGCACGCCCCGCAGATGGGCGGCGAGCGTGTGTCCGTCGGCCTGGGGGCGGTCGAGGAGTTCGATGACGTCGAGTACGTGCTTGAGCACGGTGGCTCCCTGGTGCGTAGTGGCGCTGTGCGTAGTGGCGCTGTGCGTGCGTGGTGGTGCTGAACTGAGCTGAGGTGCTGAGAAGCGGTGCCTCTCGATGTGATGCGGATCCGCACACGCTCTCTCCAGGCCCTTCAGAGCGCAACTGTTTCCCTATATGCGAGATACCGGATCCAATATGGGAATCCGCATGGGTAGGGTGCGGTGGTGACCACCGATCGAGGAGCACCACTTCAGACCGCGGACCGAGCGCTGCTGGTCCTGCTCGCCTTCTCCCACGACAGGGAGGAGTGGGGCGTGACCGACCTGGCGGCGGAGTTCGGCTGGGACAAGTCGGTGGCCCAGCGGCTGCTGGCCTCCCTCGCGCACCGCGACTTCCTGGTGTCCGACTCCGTGACCCGCCGCTACCGCCTTGGCCCCGCCGTCTGGCACATGGCCACCGCCTGGGAGCGGCACAGCGGGATGGCCGGCCTCGTCAGGCCCGCTCTGCGCCAGTTGGCGGCGGCAAGTGGGGTGACCGCCCTGTTCGCCGTACCGGACGGGACGCATCTGCGCTGCGTCGAATCGGCCGACGGCACCTCCGGGCCGCTTCGCGCCTACCGGCTGACAGGCGAGCTGTATCCGGGGCACGCGGGCGCCACCTCGCGCGCGTACTTCGGGATGCTCGCGCCCGGGACGCGCGCCGCGCTGCTCTACGGGCGGCCCATGGCCAGCTTCAGCGAACTGACCGTGACGGACCCGGCGGAACTGGAGGCGCTGATGTGCCGGGTGCCCTCGGACGGCTTCGCCTACTCGCAGGGTGAGTACGACCCGGCGACGGCCGGCCTCGCGGTGCCGGTGATGGTGCGCTCGCAGCCGGTCGGTTCGCTCACGCTCGTCGGACCGCACGAGCAACTCGACGACAGGAGGGAGGAGTTGCTCGTCCCTCTGCGCTCCATCGGGGAGTCCCTCGGTGAGTTGCTCACACCGCGCCAGATGCGGGGCCGCCGCCCCGGCACCACCCCGCCGGCCCCTCGCACATCCCCCCGGAAAGGCTGAACCGCCCATGAAGTTGCTTCTGCTGTCCAACTCCGCCGCGCCGGAGCACGCGTACCTCGAACACGCTCGTGACGTCATCGCGGATCATCTGACCGGCGTCCAGGAGCTGTTGTTCGTTCCGTACGCTCTGGCCGACCACGACGGCTACACCGCGAAGGTCGCCGCCTTCATGACGGAGATCGGCCTGCGGGTACGCGGCATACACACGGCGGACGACCCGCGCACGGCCGCTGCGCAGGCCCAGGCGATCTTCATCGGCGGGGGCAACAGCTTCCGGCTGCTCTCCGCGCTCCAACGCGGCGGCCTTGTGGACGCGATCGCGCGGCGGGTGCGCGCGGGCGCGCCCTACATGGGGTCCAGCGCGGGCACCAACATGGCCTGCCCGACGCTGCGTACGACCAATGACATGCCGATCGTCGAGCCCGCGTCCTTCGCCTCGCTCGGCCTTGTCCCCTTCCAGATCAACCCGCACTACCTTGACCCCGACCCCGCCGGGACGCACATGGGCGAGACCCGGGAGGAGCGGCTGACGCAGTTCCTGGAGGAGAACGACGTGCCCGTCCTCGGAATGCGCGAGGGCACCTGGCTCCGTCGGGACGGTGACGCGCTGACGCTCGGCGGAATCGCGGCGGGGGCACGGCTGTTCACCGCCGGTGCCGAGCCTGTGGAGTACGCGCCGGGCGCCGATCTCAGTACGTTGCTGACCACTGAGGCGCGGTTCGACAGCCGCAAGGGCTGACGCCACACCGCTGCTGGACGGCCCGAGGCTGTCGCCTCGGGCCGCAGACAGGCGGTGCGTCCGCGGAACCCCGCGGGACCTGCTGTGAGCCAGTCGTCCACGACTTCTCGCACCTCGGCAGAGGTGCAGAGGGCGCGAGTCCCACGCTCCCCGAAGGACCGGGATCAGGGCGCCCAGGGTGCCTCCACGGCCCAGGTCGTGTCTTCGGCGAAGTTGCTCGGACTGTCCGCGGCGCGGGACCCGCCGGGGACGGCGAGGTACACCTCGGAGTTGTAGTGGCGCAGATACTGACCCGGGTAGTTCTGGGCCGTCAGACGGACACCGCCCTGCCCCGGCACCGCGCAGAACGTGGCGTCCGCGCGGAACAGCGCCGAGCCGTCACCGGCCTCCCGGTGCACCCGGAACTCGCGGTGGCGCAGGTACTCGCCGGGGTAGTTGCGGGACTCGAAGGAGTAGCAGGAGCTGTCGGCGAGACCGGGCACGATCCGCCAGGTGGCGTCGTTCTTCAGCAGGTCGCTGCTGCCGCTGTTCACGACCTCCGTGTACGCGAGGGCGTCCTTGTGCCGGAGATGGCGGTCGGTGTAGCCGGGGGTGGTGACCCGCAGCGACTTGAGGCCGGTGGGCAGGGTTGTCGGCGCCGTCGGGCTCTTCGAGGCATTGATCAGGGCCTGGTTCGCCGCCTTGACCCGCGTCGCGTCGACCTTGACCACCTGGCGGTCGTACGTCAGCAGACCGTTGACCTCGTTCTCGACATCGGTGATCTCGGTGTAGACCGACGCCGACAGGCCGGTCGGCATCTGCTGCAGGCGCAGCGCGTCGATCAGGCCGATGAAGCGGTTGTTCAGATGGGCGGCGTCGGCTTGATCCTCGTACGAGAAGCCGTTGCCCGGCGACCACTCGTGGCCCGGCACCCGCAGCCCGAGGCCGCCGAACTCGCCCAGGACGGCGGCCCGGGTCGAGGACGGTCTGGTCACCCCAGGGCCCACGTAGACGTGGTTGTCGATCACGTCGCCGTTGCCGCCGTCGACCGAGCCGCAGCAGTTGATACCGCTCATGTTGTCGACCAGGCGCGAGGGGTCGGCAGTCTTCACCTTGTCGGCGATGCGGGCCTGGTCGTACTGGCCCCAGCCCTCGTTCTGGTTCACCCACATCACGAGCGACGGGGAGCTGCGGTGCTCGTCGATGATCTGGTCGAACTCCGCCTCCCACTGGGTGCGGGCGGCCGAGTCCGGCGTGCGGGTGTCCATCGCGGGCATGTCCTGCCATACGAGGAGGCCGAGCCGGTCGGCCCAGTAGAACCAGCGCTGCGGCTCCACCTTGATGTGCTTGCGGACCATGTTGAAGCCGAGGTCCTTGTGCTTCTGCAGGTCGTACTTGAGGGCGTCGTCGGTGGGCGCGGTGTAGATGCCGTCCGGCCAGTACCCCTGGTCCAGGGTGCCGCTCTGGAACACGAACTTGCCGTTGAGCAACAGCCGTTGCTTGCCGTCGACCGTGCCGCGCGAGATCGACCGCATACCGGCGTAGCTGCCGACGGAGTCGGACACCGTGGATCCGGAGACGAGGTCGGCCTTGACGTCGTAGAGGAACGGGTCGTCCGGTGACCATAGATGCGGGTTGGTGACGCGGACCGTCAGCTGCGCGCCGACCGCGCCGGTCGCCGTGCCCACCGTGGTGCCGCCGGAGCTGACCGTGACGCGTGCGCTCTGGCCGCTGATCCCGTCGCCCCGGACGGTGACCCGCAGCGTCGAGTCGGACAGGTTCGCCGCCGTGTCGAGGCGGGTGATGTGGGCCGGGGCCGTGGGCTCCAGCCACACGGTCTGCCAGATGCCGGAGGCGGCGGTGTAGAAGATGCCGCCGCCGGGATGCGGAGTGACGTCGTTGATGCGCTGCTTGCCCACGGCCTGGCCGCCGGTCTGGGTCGGGTCGTACACCGAGACCACGATGGTGTTGGTGCCGCCGTTGAGCAGGGGCGTGATGTCGTAGCCGAAGGCGTCGTAGCCACCGCTGTGGGCGGCGCCCGCCTGCTGTCCGTTCACCCACACCGTCGTACGCCAGTCACTGGCACCGAAGTTGAGCTGGACGCGGCGCCCGTTCCAGTTCGACGGCACGGTGAACGTGCGCTTGTACCAGAGCTTGTCGTTCTGGGTGATCTTGCGCTGGATGCCGGAGAGCGCGGACTCCGCGACGAACGGGACCCGGATCTGCTCGGTGAAGGAGGCCGGCTGTCCGGCGTTCGCCGAGGTGACGGCGAAGTCCCAGATGCCGTTGAGATTGGCCCAGTCGGGGCGGGTGAGCTGCGGTCGCGGATACTCCGGCAGTGGATTGTCCCGGGAGACCTTGTCGGTCCACGGCGTCGTCATCGGCGCCGGTTTGGGGGTCCAGTCGGTGGGGGCCGCAGCCTGGGCCGCGGGCGCCAGGGCGGTGGCGCCGCAAAGGAGCAGGGTGAGGACGCTGAGCAGGATGCCGAGGGTGTGGCCCGGTCGCGATACCGACGGCGGACGCGCGGGGCGCGTCGATCTGAGGCGAGTGGACTGGTGGTGCATCGGAGCTCCTCGTGTCGCAGGACACGGCCGGGTGGCCGCAGGACGGCGGAACGGAGGTGCTGGAGCACGTGGAGTGCTCGCTGTTCCTTACAGAGAGGCGAATCTGCCGACGCGCTCTTACATCGTTGTAAGGAGAGTTCTTATGCACTTGGTGAAGGCGCGTCAACTCCTCGAACGCGCCAATCTGGTCGAGGGGCGGTGGCCTACTCGTGATCAGTGCTGAGGTGATCAGTGCAGGGGTGATCAGTGCAGAGGTGAGCAGTCAGAGCCGTGCGGGCCCACTCCTCCCAGGCCTCCGGGGACCAGCCCCGGTCGCGGACGAAGACCAGGTACAACTCCGGGCTGAGCAGCCCGTACAGGAGGTCGGCGGCGCGGGTGGTATCGACGTCGGAGCGGGCGTCGGGCTTGCGGGTCAGTGCCTTCGCTGCGGCGTGCTGGACGGTGTAGCGCGGGTCGGGGTCGGCAGGCCACTGCGCGGCGATCTCCGGATCCGTGGCCGCCGCAGCCGCGATCAGGGGCATGATCGGGGCGACACGGCCGAGGATGTCGCCCACACCCCGCACGTGAGCGCGTAGTTGCCCGGCCGCGGTGGGCTCGGCGCACGCGGCGCGGAACCAGTCGCGGTCCATCGTGGCGACTGGCTCGACGTCGCCCGCGATGGCGGTGTCGACGACGTCCTTGAACAGGGCGCGCTTGTTGCGGAACACGAAGTACACGGTCTGGACGGCGACGCCCGCGCGGTCCGCGACCTCCTGAAGGCTTGTCGCTCCGTACCCCTGCGCGACGAACAGGTCCCACGCCGCAGCGACGATCTTCTCGCGGGTGCGCCGCGAGCGCTCGGCCCGTTTGTCGGGGCGCTTGGCGCTGTGTCCGTGGGAACCCTTGACCGCATCCATGGCGGGAGTCTATCTCTAGAGTCAGTCACTAGAGTTCGACTCTAATAATGTGGAGGAGTAGCGATGAGCGAGACTCGATCGGATGCGGAACTCGAGCAAGAGGCGTCCGTGCGCCGCGCGTTGGAGGACTTCTACCGGGAGGGCAAGCCGCCGTGGGACAGCGGCATCACGCCGCCCGAGCTCGTGACCCTGGTGGAGGGGCCCGGCGCGCTGACGCCGGGCCATGTCCTCGAACTGGGCTGCGGCACCGGGACCAACGCGGTGTACCTGTCCCGGCACGGCTGGCGCGTGGTGGCCGTCGACCTGGTCGACCGTGCGGTCCGGCAGGCGAGGGAGAAGGCAGCCGAGGCCGGAGCGGACGTCACGGTGCTGTGCGGGGACGCCACCCGACTCGACGAGCTGGGCGTGCACGGCCCGTACGACCTGTTCTTCGACCTCAGCTGCTACTGCGGAATTCCACCGCACCGCCGCGACGACTACGCCGTAGGTCTTACGAAGCGTGCCACCCCCGGCGCACGACTGCTGATGTTCGGCTACGGCCCTGAAGCGTTCGACGACCCGATCTCCGGCGTCACCGCCGACGAACTCCGCTCCAGGTTCACCGGGTGGAGGCTGACCGACGTGACGCCCGGTACGAACCCGGTCCCGACGTTCTGGTTCACGCTGCACCGTCTCTGACCGCGAAGCACGGCCGGAATCGCGCGGTCGACCATGAGGGCAGAGTTCACCGAGACTCGGACGGGAGCGGTGGGACGCTGCTCGCCGGTGCCTCTGAAGCGGTCTGAGTACGCCTTTCCTCTGCGACGAGGCCGAGGACACGCTCCCGCTCATCGCGCCCCCAGGTCTCCTTGGTCACGAGGATGCCGCCGAGGCCGATCACGGCCGCGACGAGGTAGAGCAGCGCGGCGCCCGGCCAGCCGAAAGAACCGACCAGAGCGGCGGCGAGCAGCGGGGCGAAGCCGCCGATGGCCGCGGCGACTTGGTAGCCGAGCGAGGCACCTGAGGTGCGGGTCGCGGTGCGGAACTGCTCGGTGAGCAGAGAGCCCTGGGTTCCGGTGAGTGATGCGTGGATGAGGCCGATGCCGATGATGAACACCGCAATCACCAGGGCGGGTTGGGCCGTGTTGGCGAGCAGGTACATCGGGAAGGCGAAGAGGATCGCCGCCGTACAGGCCGCTATGTAGATGGGGCGGCGTCCGATGCGGTCGGTGAGCGCCCCGGCGAGGAAGGTGACCACGATGGCGAGGAGGCTGGCGGCGGTGATCGCGCCGAGGGCGACGGGCCTGAGGTCGGGGTGGCGTTCGGTGATGTAGCTGAGCAGGTAGGTGGCGGTGGAGTAGTAGGCGAAGGACTCGACGACGCGCAGGGCGATGACGCGCAGGATGCCGCGCCAGTCGTCGGCGAGAGTGGCGATGAACGGATTCTTCTCGGTGTTGCCGCTGGCCTTGGCTTCCTGGAATTCGGGGGATTCGGAGAGCCGGGAGCGCGCGATCAGTGCGGCGATCACCATGACGGCGCTGAGCAGGAAGGGGGTCCTCCACTGCCAGTCGCCCTCCAGGGTGGAGCTCCACGCGAACACGCCGCTGGCCAGGGCGATGCCCAGGGGGTTGCCTGCTTGGGGGATCGCGGCGAACATGCCGCGGCGGTGCCATGGCGCGTGCTCGTAGGCCATGGTGATGGCCCCGCCCCACTCGGCCCCGAACGCGAGGCCCTGGATCATGCGGATGGCCACGAGCAGGATCGGTGCGAGGACACCGGCCTGTCCGTAGGTCGGAAGCACGCCGATGAGGAAGGTGGCGGCGCCCATGACGACCATTGCCGCGACGAGGACGGGTTTGCGGCCGTACTTGTCGGCGAAGTAGCCGCCGACGGCGCCGCCGAGCGGGCGCATGACGAAGCCGACCGCGAGGGTGGCGAAGGAGAGCAGGGTGCCGACGAACCGGTCGCTCTCGGGGAAGAAGACCGCTCCGAAGTAGAGCGCGGAGGCGGTGCCGTACGCGATGAAGTCGTAGTTCTCGACGCTCGTGCCGAAGGCCGCGGCGATCGCGGTCTTGACGCGGTCCTTGGAGCCGAGCACGCTCCGTCGTCCGGCAGGGACGCTGGTGGACATGGGAGTTCTCCTTGAAAGGGCGCCGGATCGACTCCGGCGTCTGCGCAGTGAGGAGGAGGGGGCGTACGAGGGGAGGGGAGCGGAGGGCCGTGCCTGTTGGCCGGGTGTTTTGCGGCATGCCGAGGAAGCACCCGGCGCGGTCGTCCGTGGGTGAGGCGTTCGGTGTCAGCGGAAGGGAGAGCTCATCCGCCCAAGGGGAAGGTGTGTGGAGGGGGCGTGGGTGGCTTGTCAGGGGGCCGGGGCAGGGGCCGCCGGGGCCAGGGCGTCGAGTGCGTTCAGTTTGGCCACCCGGCGGCGGGTCTCCTCGTCGTCGTCGAAGACGGCACCGAGGAACTCACGGATGATGTCGGGCACGAGCGCGTGCGGGACGAGCCAGGCGCCCATGGCGATGGCGTTGGCGTCGTCGTGCTCGACGGCCTGGTGCGCGGAGTAGGGCTCGTGGGCGAGGCCGCAGCGGACGCCGGGGAGTTTGTTGGCGGCCATGACGGCGCCCTGGCCGGTGCCGCAGACGAGCACGGCCCGATCGGCGGAGCCGGAGAGTACTGCCTCGCAGGTGGTGCGGGTGATGTCCGGGAAGTCGACAGGGGCGCTGCTGTGCGTGCCGCAGTCGATCACCTCATGTCCGAGAGCCTCAATGGCCTGACGGACGGTGTCCTTGAGCGCGTATCCGGCGTGGTCTGCGCCGAGGGCGACCTTCATCGGCTGTTCCTTTCAGGGAGTGCGCACTGCGGTTTCGCCAGGCAGGGGACGGACGTTGCAGTGCTCGGTCGGGTGGGGGAGCGGCGATGAGTGCGGTGTGCAGCCGTTGGCCGCAGGGCGTGCGACGGCGTAAGCGCGGACGATGGCCTTGACGGGGGTCGCGTGCTCGGCGCCGGGTACCGCATGAGGTGACCCCAGCAGTGAAGATGCCGGGATGGTGGGCGAGGAGATCAGCTTCGCCTAGGTGGGGCGGACGGCTGGGGGAGTCGGCGTCTTCGGCGGCGGTGACGGTGGCGTCGACGGCGTACTGGCTGCTCATCGGGTGTCCGGCAAGGACCGGTCGGTGAAGGTGGTGGGGATGCGTTGCCCGGGTGCGGGGCGGCCTGCGATGAGGTCGACGAGTCCTCGTACACCGAGTCGGCCGATCGAGGACGCGACGTTGCGGACCGCGCTGATGGGCGGCGACGCGAACTCGAACCAGTCCAGGTCGTCGAAGGAGACGATCTCGATGCGGGCTGCCTGTTCTGCGCCGAGCCGCTCGCGCAGCGCGCGCACCGCTCCCAGAGTGGTCGGACCGTTCGCGCCGAACACGGCCGTGAAGGGGACGCCGCGATCGAGGATGCGCCCCATGGCCTCGGCCGCCCCGCCCGCCAGGAAGTCACCCGCGTCGAGCAGCCCGTCGTCGGTGCTGATGCCGTGCGCCTCGCGCCCGGCGAGGTAGGCGGCGCGGCGCTCGGCGCCGGTGGAGATCGTGTCCGGGCCGCCGATGAAGGCGACGTCACGGTGGCCCCGGCGCTGCAGCCAGGCGAGCACCTGCTCCACGCCCTGCGCGTTGTCCGTGCCGTACAGCGGGGCGTCGACGCCTTCGATGCTGCGGTTGAGGAACACGAGCGGCAGTCCGGACGCGAGCGTGGCCGCGAGCTGTGGCGAGACGCTGCTCTGCGGTGAGAACAGCAGGCCGTCGATGCGCTGCGAGGCGAAGGTCTGGAGGTAGGCGTCGGCCTGTTCGGCGTCCTCGTTCGCGTTGGCAAGCAGCACGGTGTATCCGTGGCGGCGTGCCTCCTGCTCGGCGGCGTGCGCCAGCTCGGAGAAGAACGGGTTGCGGATGTCCGAGACGAGCAGCCCAAGCACCTCGGTGCGGGCGCGCCGCAGGGAACGGGCGGGGCCGTTGGCGATGTACCCGAGCTCCGACGCGGCGGCGAGCACCCGGGAGCGTGAGTCGGCCGAGGTCTGACTGCTGCCGCTGAGAACCCGGGACGCGGTACCGAGCGCGACCCCCGCTCGTGCGGCGACGTCCTTGATCGTGGCCATCCGCCCCACCTCCTTGTGGAAACGTTTCCATGAACCGAATAGATTTAAGATCGCACACCGATCGTGAATTGAGCAAGGTCCCGGAGGCTGGGCGAGACCGCCAGGGGCGGGCTTCGCCTACTTCCCGGTCCGGCATGTGTCGGGCCTGACCCGCATCTGTGTCCGTGCTGGAGTTTCTGACCCGTCGTCACCTGCCCTCATCCCTGCTCATCCGTTCTGTGCTGGATTGATGCTGGAGTGGGAGTGGGAGTGGGAGTCCCCCGGCCTTCGATAAGACCCAGTGCCGATGTCATGGCGCCGCCGAGCGATGCCCCCTGACCGTCGCCGTGGTCGCCATCTGGCTTCGCGACACTGTGCAAGGGTCGTCAGAAGCGGACTTGTAGGGTTCCGGGTATGACTTCGATCACCGACGGCGGAGAACCGGACGAACTCGTGGTGGCCTACTCAGGCCTGCTCGAAACAGCGAAGTCGACTCAGGCTCGCAAGGCGGTGCGTGAGCTGGTGGTGGTCACTGACGACGGCGCCGCGCTCAAGCTGGCGGCCCGGTTCGCTCCGGTCGCGGACCTCGCCCTGGACACGCTGCTGCGGCTGTGGCCTACGGCCGGCGACCCGGACGGCTTCGCCGCAGTTCTGCTGGCGCCGGCCTTCCGCCGTGAGGGCCGTACGGAGCTGACATTGAAGCGCGTGACCTCGCTGTCGGGCCTGCGGCATCTCACCATGCTGCGCACGCTGACGATAGATCGCTGCAAGGAGATAACCGACCTCGCGGAGCTCAGCGCGCTCACCGAACTGCGCCACCTCGATCTGAACGGCTGCGCGGGAGTCGAGGACCTGACCCCCCTCAGCGGTCTCACTCAGCTCACCCGGTTGAGCCTGCACCGCTGCCGTCCCGTGTCCGACGTCAGGCCGCTGCTGGCCCTCAGCCGCCTGCGCCACCTCGACCTGAGTATCACCCGGGTCACCTCGGTGACCGATTTCGCAGCGGCGTTCCCCCTGCTTGAGCACCTGAACCTGCGCGGCTGCCGATCCTTCAAATCCCCGGCGCAGCTCTCCGGCCTGACCCGCCTCACCCACCTCGATCTCGGCTGGACGGCCGTCCGCGACCTGACCGGCCTGACAAACGTGCCCGCACTCGCCTCCCTGCGCTTGGTGAGCTGTAAGCAGCTTCGTGAACTGACCGGCATCGCCGCGGCAGCGAACCTCTCGGAGCTGGTCATCGAGGATTGCCCTCGCTTCCAGTCCTTCCGCGGTTTCGGCCACCACCCCCTCCTGACGACGCTGGAGGTCAAGGGCTGTCCGGACCTGTTCGATCTGCGCGGAGTCTCCGCGCTGACACACTTGACGGAGCTGCGGATCGCGGACAGCGAACGGTTCGCCTCCGCCGCGGGAGTCGGGCCCCTGCCCTCCCTGGAAAAGGTCACCTTCGAGAACTGCCCCGCACTGGCGGACTTCGCGGACCTGGCCGGCCTCACCGCCCCGCACCGGCTTCACCTGGACGGTCTTGGCCTGATCCAGGACCTCTCCCCGTTCGCGTCCCTCCCCGGCCTCCGCGGGCTCAGCCTCAACAGGTGCCCCGGGCTCCTTGACCTCACCGGTCTTGGCTCCCATCGTGCGCTGGAGGAACTGTCCGTCAGCCATACCGGCAGCCTGAGCGGCCCCGGTGACCTGGGCGATCTGCCGACCCTGCGCGAACTGGCGTTCAGCAGTCTTCCCTCGCTCACCGACCTCGGCCGCCTCGACGGACTGACCGCACTCACCAAGGTGAGTGTGCGGGATTGCCGTGCGCTCACGGACATCAGCGGGATGGCAGGCACTTCGGTCACCGACCTGACACTCGACAGCATCCCGAGCCTCGACTCGCTCGGCGTCCTGGAGACTTGCCCCGACCTGCGCGTACTGAGCGTGGAGCGGATCCCGCAGCTGATGGACTTCCCCGCCCTTCCCTCCCTGACCCGGCTCTACCTCTCCCGCCTGCTCTGGAGGGACCTGTCGCCCCTGGCAGGCCTCACGTCGCTCCAGTCTCTGCGCATGGGCTACCTGGACGAAGTGACGGACATCAGTACGCTGACCGACCTGCCCGACCTCTCCGAACTCCTCTTCGGCGGCCATCACGCCCTCACCGAGATCGGACCCCTGCTCGAGATGAAGTCGTTGCGACGGCTCAACAAGTCACTGCAGATGAACGGGCAGATACTGCAAGGCCGACGTGACCCCGTCCTGACCGAACTCAAGGCACGCGGACTCGCGATCGACCAGCGCTGACCGTTACCGACGTCGTCACCGTCACCGTCACCGACGCCGACAAAAGCTCCAGTGGCGGCCGCCGGCCGCGGCGGCGTTGCCCGCCGCTCGCCGGGCAACGCCGCCACCACAGGGGGGCTTTGAACTCAGTCAGTCTTGCGCGCCACGCCTGCGTAGAAGCCGATCTCCCGGGACCCGTCGGGAGGCGGACCGTCGGGGCGCCAGAACGGCGCCTGAGCCAGACCGGGTTCGACGAGGTCGAATCCGTCGAAGAATTGCTCGATCTCTGTGCGACTCCTCAAGTTCAACGTGGCGGTGGCTTTGTTGTAGACCGCCTGAGCGCCCTTGCGGTCGGCGAAGTCGGCCGTGGCGTGTGAAAGCACGAGGAGACTTCCCGCAGGCAGCGCGTCGCGGAGGGTGGCGACAATTTGCTCGGGCTGTTCCTCATCGGTGACGAAGTGGAGAATGGCGACGAGGAACAGGGCCACTGGTTCGTCGAAGTCGATGAGCCGACGGACATCGGGGTGGTTGACGACGTCCTGCGGCCTACGCAGGTCGGCGAGCACGATGTTGGTCGTGCCGGAGCGGCTCAGCAGGGCATCCCCGTGAGCCTTCACGATCGGATCGTTGTCGATGTAGGCAACGCGCACATCCGGGGCCACGCGTTGAGCGATCTCGTGGATGTTCGGTGATGTCGGCAGCCCGGTTCCGACATCAAGGATCTGGCGGATACCGCTGCCGACTGCGAATCGCACCGCGCGTTCCAGGAAGGCGCGGTTCGCCCGGACGCCTATGCGTGCCTCCGGTGCTGCGGAAACGAGTTCGTCACCGGCCGCCTGGTCCACCGGGTAGTTGTCTTTCCCTCCGAGTAAGTAGTCGTACACCCGTGCCGGATGCGGCTTGCTGGTATCGATCCCTGTGGTCCTGGCACCGTCACTCACGCTCTGTTCCTTCCCGCGACCGGGACAGCCACCCGGCGAAATGCCGACAGCATGCCACAGCAACTCACCCTCGCGATGGGGGAGTAGCGCGCGATCCCGGAGGTGTTGCCCGCTCTGGAGTCCGCTCGGTCGGAAGAACCCTGCCGCCCGGTGGGAAGAACCCGGCCGACCGGCCAGGAAGCCTGGCCGGTCGGCCGAGGCGGAGCCGGAGAACACGGGTTAGCGTCCTTCTCGGCAGGTGGCACCACGCAGAGGGAGATCCCATGGAACAGCGAACGTCCGACCGTGACGCCGGCGCGACCACCGAGTTCGAGAGGGACGTCGTCGAGCTGTTGCGGGAGACGATGAAGACGGTGGCCAAGCAGGAACGCGAGGACGTCGGTACGGAAAGCGTGCTGTACGTGCTCGTGTCGGGTGACTCGGCCGCTGGTTCCGCGATCGCCCCCGGAATGAAGGCCTCCGGCACGCTCGGCGGTTCGATCGGGTGCCGGGGGACATCGGTGTGGGTCAGTGACGACGCAGGTGACGACATCACAGGAACCGAGGACGACGAGCGGGAGATCGACGCCTTCTGGCGGGAGGTCCGGGACGAGGAGGCCAAGAGGCTGCGCTGGAAGAATCGGAAGAAGAACGAGCGAGAGAACGAGGGAGAGAAAGCGGGAGAGGAAGAGAAGGAGGAGAAGCAGGCGAGCATGGAACTCCCCCCGATGACCGGCGCGTTGCGGGCCTGTCTGCGCAAGGCGCTGGAGGCCGCACGGGAGGAGGGCGCCATTTCGGTGCGCCTCCGTCATGTGGCGCGCGCGATGTTCGAGCTGCCCGATACGCGTGCCCGCGAGGCCATGGTGGTGGAGAAGTTGGACGTCTCGGCTGCCTCGGTCGCGCTCGACGGCTTGCGGGGGTGCGACGAAGTGCCGGAGCCCGCCTCGGTGTTGGGGCTGCGCAAGGCGGGGACGTTCGGGAAGAGTGGTAATCCGCTGACCCGGAAGTTCATGGCGTGGGTCCTCGGGGGCGGCGCGGGGTTCGGCTCCGCGGTCGTGGGCGTGGTGCGCTCGGAGGCACGACGGGGGGTGGTGCGCCGTGGGGCCTCGGAGATGGAACCCGTCGATGTGCTGCTGGGTATCCTGGCACTTGACCGGTCGTTGACCGTCGCGGGCCGTGAGATGCCCGAGAAGCTGGCGGGAGCGAACCAGGGTGCGGAACTCCTGCGTCGATACGGCGCACGACAGGATGCTGTCGCCCGAGCGCTGCTTCCCTCCACCGGGGTCGCGGAGATGGACCCCCCGGAGATCGCCGGCACGGCCGGCTTCGACCAGCGGCTCCTGCACGTCACGCAACTCACCGCCTCCGCTCAGGGCTCGCCCACGGTCGGCACGACCCACCTCCTTGCCGCCCTGCTGGACGAGACCGGGACGGACGCGGAGTCCGCGGCGGAGATCGAGCGTGTGCTGACCGAGAGCGGGGTGGACGTCGCCGGACTGCGGGCGGAGCCGGATCTCCAGGTCCCAGGAGGAACGGCACAAGCTGCCTGAGGTCGCCGCAGTTGGCCAACACGTAGAACAAGAAGAGCCGTTGAGAATGACACCCACAGGTGAGAACGGCACCCACACGGAGCGAAAGCGGAGCGGAACATGAGCCCGGCAGTGCGACCGTGGAGGCGGATGCGCCGTGAGGCCGCCGCGATTCGGGATGCGGTGCGCGCCGCGCCCCGGCGGACGGTCGTCACCGAGTCCGTACTCGCCGGCCTTGTCCTGTTGTGCGCGCTGGCGCCGTTTCCGCTGGTTCCGCCGGCCCACCCGGTGACGGCGGCCCTCCTGGGGGTGTGGGCGGCGCTGCTCGTGCCCGCGCGGCGGATGTACCCGTCCCTCACGGTGCTGTGCTGCGTGCCGGTGATCGCCGGAGACAATGTGTGGGCCATGGTGGTGGTGCCGTGCGTCGTGTGGTCCGCCGTGCGCCGCATCACCCCCGCACGGCGCGCCTGGGGGGTGGTCGGGGCGAGCTGTGCCGGCGCCGTGCTCGTGTCGATCGCCGCCCAATCCATCAGCGGGCTCCCGAAGATGCCGTATCTGGCCGCCGGCGCGGGCGTGGCCGCGCTGTTCATCCTGCTGCCCGCCCTTTCCGGCCTGATGCTGGGGCGTCGCCGTCCGCTGAGCGGGCTGCTGCGGGAACGTAACGCCTACCTCGAGCACGCCCGCCTCCTCACCGACGAGGCGGCCCGCATGGAGGAACGGGCGCGCATCGCCGCCGAGATGCACGATCTGCTCGGCCACCGCATCGGCCTCATCTCGGTGCACGCCGGAGCCCTCCAGCTCGCAGCCGAACGACAGGCGCCCCCGCTGGCCCCCCAGGCCGAACTCCTGCGCACCACCGCCGCGACGGCCATGGACGAACTGCGCGGCATCCTCGGCGTCCTGCGCCACCACTCCGGCGAGGAGACCGCCGAGCGGGGGAGCCGCGAGGATCTCTCTGCCCTGGTCGCGGACTCCCGGAGTGCGGGGGCCGACGCCGAACTGCACTGGAACGCGACCGGTCCTGCGGACGCGGACGCCCGTACCCGGCAGGCCGTCCACCGTGTCACCCGCGAAGGACTCGCCAACGCGCTGAAGCACGCGTCCGGTGCGCCTGTCCGCGTGACGTTCCACGACGAGGGGGACACGGTGGTGGTCGCCGTCGTCAACGACGCCCCGCCGGTGCCCCGTTCGCCCGGTGACGGGAGCCGCAGCGGACTCGTCGGCCTCCAGGAAAGGATCAGCCTGCTCGGTGGCACACTCGACGCCGGACCGCGCCGGGAGGGCGGCTTCGCCCTCTACGCCCGCATACCCGCCAGGCCCAGCATTCCGGCTGTGTACGCCACTTCGTCCAAGCCGGTGTCCGACGGGGCGGGTTCCCGGCCCCCGCTGTCCACGGAGGTCCTCACGTGGCCCCGGCTCCTGGGCGGCGGCTGCGCGGCGATGCTGGTGTTGCTGCCGACGGTCGGCGGCACCATCATCCTGCTGATCATGGCGGTTCTACACTGAACCGATGATTCGAGTGCTGATTGCCGACGACGAGGCGCTGATGCGCGCCGGGATCCGACTGATCCTGGAGAACGCCGACGAGGTCCGCATCGTGGCCGAGGCGCAGGACGCCCGTGAGGCCGTCGAAGCCTGCCGCGCCCACCCCGTCGACGTCGCCCTCCTCGACATCCGCATGCCCGGCGACGGCATCACAGGCGCCGCCGAGATCATCCGCCTTTCGCCCCGCACTCGGGTGGTGATGCTGACGGCCTTCGGCGAGGAACAGAGCGTCACCCGCGCCCTGCGCGCCGGAGCCCACGGCTACCTCCTCAAGGACACCGGTCCCCGCGACCTCATCGACGCCGTGCGCCGGGCCGCCGCCGGAGAACCCGTCCTCGCTCAGCAAGTCACCCGCCAACTCATCGACTTCCGGACCCGGTCGGGCCACGACAGCGAAGCCGCGGCACGCCGGATCGCGGACCTGACACCGGCCGAACGTGATGTCCTGCGGCTGCTCGGCAGCGGCCTCTCCAACGCCGGGATCGCCGCACAGCTCCACCTGAGCTCCGGTACGGTCAAGGCCCACATCAGCAGCATCCTCACCCGCACCGACTGCGCCAACCGAGTCCAGGCGGCGGTCCTTGCGCAGGAGGCGGGGTTGCTCGGCTGACGCCCATGTCGGTCACCTCGCTCGCACCGCGCCCAACTGAGAGCGGTCCAGGCCCGGATCGGTGAAGCCGCGGGCAACGGTGTGAAGCACGCGGGCCATCGCCTGGGCCGCGGGGGTGACAGCTCGTTGGGCCGGCCTGGCCAGCAGAATGCGGCGGACAGGGGGGACCGCACCGGCCGCCTGCTCCTGAGGGGAATGGGCATGGGGGTCGGGAGACAGAGGAAGCAGACGTACGTCGCTGCGTCGGTTGGTCAGGGCCAGGCGGGGGGCGAGTGCCAGGCCGAGCCCGGCGGCGACCATGGCCTGCGCTTCTTGGTAGTCGTGGGAGGCGTAGGCAATGCGCGGTTCGAAGCCCGCTTGACGGCAGGCCCGACGTAGCACGTCCGCGACCGGATGATTTTCCGCGCGGATGATCCACTCCTGGTCCGCAAGGTCGGACAGTCGTACGCGATCCGAGGCGACCAGCGGGGAACTGGTCGGCACGACCAGCACCGTCGGGTCCTCAAGAAGTGGCGTGAGGATCAACTGGTCGTCGTCGACACGGCTCCAGTCGTAGTCCCACAGCAGCGACAGCTCCACCTCGCCGATGTGCAGCATCTCCCGCAGCTGCGCGAGGACCCCCGCACGCACGACCGTGCGCACCTGCGGGTGGGCTCGGCGGAAGCGGGTCAAGGCCAGCGGGAGCAGGGAGGCGCTGGCGGTCGGGAAGGAGCCGAGGGTCACCACACCCCGGTCCAGATGACCGAAAGCCTCCAAATCAGCTTCCGCCGCCTGCATTTCACGGCGGATGGCGCGGCCTCGCTCGACCAGCGCCGCGCCCGCCGCGGTGGTGCGCACACCGCGTGGCAGCCGCTCGATCAGCGGTTGTCCGGCCTCGCGCTCGAACAGGGACATCTGCTGCGAGGCAGCTGAGGTGGTCATGGACAGTGCCTCGGCGGCCGCGGTGAGCGAGCCGCGCTCGGCAACCTCAGCGAGGAGCAACAGTCGGCGAACGTTAAGCATGCAGTGACTTTAGCTCAGCTAAACCCCACTCAATAAAACAGACATTGTGCTCAAGCCAAAGGCTCTGCGAGAGTCTGCGCAACGCAGCGGCCCCGCACCCGATGCGCTGAGAGAAAGACGCTCTGACATGCACGTTCCCGCAACTCTGGTACGAGGTGGGACCAGCAAGTGCTGGCTCTTCCCCCAGGTCCACATGCCCACCGACCGCGACCGGATCGAACGCATCCTGGTCGACGCCTACGGCGGCGCAGACCCCGTTCAGCTCGACGGCATCGGTGGCGCCACCCCCACTACGTCCAAAGCGGCCGTAGTGGGTGCGAGTGCCTGCGAGGGCGTCGACATCGACTACCTCTTCGCCCAGGTCGGCATCGGTACCGGCACGGTCGAGTGGGGCAGCAACTGCGGCAACTGCGCGACGGCCATCGCCCTCTACGCGGTGTCCGAGGGCCTGGTGCCGCTCAAGAAGGACCGCACCCCGGTGGTCATGCGCAACATCAACACGGGCGCGGTACTGGAAGCCGAGGTGGACACACCGGATGGCCGGGTCCAGGAGTTCGGCGACCGAACGGTCCCGGGCACCCTTGCCGGCGGTGTGCCGGTGGGACTCACCTTCCGCTGTCCCGCGGGGGCAGCGACGGGCCTCCTCCTGCCGACCGATCTAGCGGTCCAAGAACTGACGGTCGGTGAGCGTCTGCTGCACGTGAGCATGGTGGACGCCGGTGCTCCGGTCGTCCTCGTGGACGCGCTGCGAGCCGACATGACCGGAGCCGAGACCCTGGAGCAGATGCGCGCCGATGTGCCCTGGCTGCGCGCGGCGCGGCACGCCGCCGCCGTCCGCATGGGCCTCGTGCGACCTGGCGCCGAGCCCGGCGACGCGGTGCCCAAGGCAGGGCTCGTCGGCCCTCCCCGCGCCTACACCACCACCCTGGGCGAGCCCGTGGCCGCGCACGAGTACGACGTATCCGTGCGCATGCTGTCCATGCTTTCCCCCCACCCGGCCATCGGTCTCACGTCCGCCGTCGCCGTGGCGGCCGCCAACCTCATCCAGGACACCGTGCCGGCCCAGGCTTCCACCGCGCCCGGCAGCCACGTTCTGCGGATCGGCACCCCGGCAGGTGTCCTGGCTGTGGAGTCCTCGGGTGCCTCGGGTGCCACGGCCGCCGGACCCGAACGGGTCACCGTCGCCCGGGCCGCACGCATCCTGTGCCAGGCGCGCATTCTCGTACGAGATCTCGCCCTTCCGGCAGCTGCCTGACATCTGCCGCTCCGGCGAGCAAGCAGCTTCCGTCCATCAGGCCCCTTGCCCCACCTCTCCCCGCCCCGCAGGACAAAGAGGACAATGATGTCTCCTGAGCTGATCTCCGTCGGCGCACTGCTTGTCATGTTCGTCGTCGGCACTGTCCTGCCGATCAACATCGGCATCCTCGCCTTCGTCGCGTCGTTCGCCGTCGGTACGACCGCGCTGAACATGACGGAGGAGCAGATATTCGAGGGCTTCCCCGTGGAGCTCTTCCTCACCATCGTCGGCGTGACCTACCTGTTCGCCGTGGCCCGCCGGAACGGGACGGTCGATCTGCTGGTCGCCGCCGGAGTCCGCCTGGTGAGGGGCAGGACCGCCCTGATCCCGTGGGTGCTCTTCCTGCTGGCCGGGGTACTGACCTCGCTGGGCACCTTCACTCCCGCTGCCGTGGCGATCCTGGTGCCGATCGCGATGAACTTCGCCTTCCGCTACGACATCAACCCGCTCATGACCGGGATGATGGTGATCAGCGGCGCCCATGCGGGGGCCTTCTCTCCCATGGCTGTCTCGGGCGCGTTGGTGCTCGGCATGGTGGACGACACCGAGCTGTCTGTTGCCCCGGCCACCCTGTTCTTCGCCAGCTTCGCCGTCAACCTCCTTCTGTCACTGCTCACCTTCGCCGCGCTGCGCCGCCGCACGATGGCGGTTGACCCGACCACACAGGTCGAGCAGTCCACGACAGGCGACGACACAGACACACAGACGGACACAGAGCGAGCCACCTGGCACCAGTGGGCAACTCTGGCCGCCCTCGCCGCCTTGGTGGTGTGTGCCCTGGGTTTCCAGATGCAGATCGGCGTCCTAGCCCTGGCCGCCGGCGCGCTCCTTGCCCTCCTCGACATGAAGCGTCAGGAGCAAGCAGTGGACGGCATCAGCTGGCACACCCTGCTCCTTGTGGGCGGCATGATGACCTACATCGCCATGCTGGAGCACGCCGGGATCATCGAGCAGATATCGCGGCACGCAGCCGACTTTGGAACGCCGCTCGTCGTGGCCCTGCTCCTGTGTTTCACGGTCGCCGTCACATCGGCTTTCGCGTCCTCGACCGCGATCCTCACAGCGATCATCCCGATCGCGGTTCCCCTGCTGCTGTCCAGTCAACTCAGCTCGACCGGGCTCATCGCCGCTCTCGCGGTCTCGACCACGATCGTCGATGTCTCACCGTTCTCCACCAACGGCGCGTTGGTGCTGAGCAATGCGCGAGGCGTGGAACGGCGCGGCTTCTACCGCAAAGTGCTCGGCTACACCTGCGGCATCGTCGCCGCAGGCCCCGTGGTCGCCTGGGGCGCCCTTGTGGTGCCGTGGTCCTGACGGTCCTGACGGTCCTGAGGGTCCTGACGGTCACGACGCGTCGGTCACGGGACGGCCCCGCGCCATGACCAGCGACAGGTGCGGCACCCGCTCGGCCAGTTCTCCCTGGTCGAGCGGGTTGTCCGTGCTGACCGGCCCTTCACCCGGCTGTCGGCGGGATCAGGTCCGGCGGGTCAGAGGAAGCGCCGGATCGGCGCAATGGCCGCTTCCCTGGCGCGTTGGACGGCGGAGCGTCGCTTCCAGCGTCCGGGCCTGATGAGCTCGCTCTGCTCGAGGTCCTCGGTGAAATGGCCGTCAATGGTGGCGGTGAACGTGCGGTCGAGGACGGCGAGCATGACCTCTTCGTCATGGTTCAGGGAGCGGCGGTTGAAGTTCGTCGAACCGACGAGTGCCATGGTCCTGTCCACGGTGACGATCTTGGTGTGGAGCATCGTCGGCTGGTACTGGAAGATCTTCACGCCGCAGGCGGTGAGGTCCTCGTAGTAGCGCTGGCCGGCCAGTTGGCAGACCCTCTTGTCGGTGTGCGGGCCCGGCAGCAGAATCTCGACCTCGACGCCGCGGCGTGCGGCGGCGCACAGCAGCTCGATGAAGTACGCGTCGGGCGCGAAGTAGGCGGTGGCGAGCCGGATCCGCTCCTCCGCCGACTCGATCACCACACGGAACAGGGTCTGCATGTCCTGCCAGCCGAAACTGGCCGAGCCCCGCACCACCTGCACGACGGCGTCGCCCTGCGGGGTGTGGTTGATGAACCGGTCGCGGTCGTCGAAGAGTTCGTCGTGGCACTCGGCCCAGTTCTGGGCGAACGCGGCGGCCAGTCCGTCCACGGCGGGACCGCGCACCTGCACATGGGTGTCGCGCCACTCGTCCGGAGTGCGGGCATCGCCGCACCACTCCTCGGCGATACCGACCCCGCCGGTGAACGCGGTCTCCTCATCGACGACCAGGACCTTGCGGTGACAGCGGTGGTTCTGCTTCAGCGGTGAAAGATAGAGCGGTTTGCGGAACCAGGCCACCTGTACACCGGCCTGCTCCATCACCTCCAGCTGATCCTTCTCGATGAGCCGGCTGCCGAAACCGTCCAGCATGAGGCGCACCCGCACCCCCTCCCGCGCCCGGTCCGCCAGTGCGTCGGCGAATCGCTGGGCTATCTCGCCCTTCCAGTAGACGAACGTCATCATGTCTACGGTGTGCCGCGCGGAACGTATGCCGTCCAGCATCGCTGCGAAGATCTCGTCGCCGTTGCGCAGCGGGACCAGCGCGTTGCCTTCGGTCGCCGCCACCCCTATGAGTCTCTCCAACCGACGTCTGGCGCGTCGGGCCCTCTCATCAAGGACGCCATCGATGTCCTCATCTCCCGCCCTGGCAGAGGGGGATGAACTGACAATGCCGGTCGTTCCGGTGGGACCCGCGGGAGCGCTCTGCGTGTGTGTCATGGATGCACCTTCCTGGACGACGTGCGAGAAGACCAAAAGAGGGAGGCCCGATTCAGGGATCGCATACTCCCTTGGGGGCACAAGGCGGCTATGGCAACTGGATCAGCAACAGCACGCGGACGCAGACAGGCCCGGCGCGCGGCGAACAGCACAGCGGTGTCGGGTGCTGCCCGTGCGGGCTTCGTGGCCCGTGGGGTCATCTATCTGCTCATTGGCCTGCTCTCGCTCCGGATCGCCTTTTCGGACGGAGGCGGTGAGCAGGCAGATCGGGGCGGCGCCATCGCCGAGATCGCCGAGAAGCCTTTCGGCACCGTTCTGTTGTGGCTGCTGGGCATAGCGATACTGGGGATGGCGGTGTGGCGACTGACCGAGGCGGCCTTCGGGCAAGCGGGGCCCGACGGCAAGAAGGCGAGCAAGAGGGCGATGGCCGCAGGCCGCTGCGTCTTCTACGGATTCGTCGCCTACTCCGTGCTGTCGTACGCGGCCGGTGAGAAGGGCAGCGGCAGCGGGAGCTCCGACAAGGACTCCCAGGACATCACGGCGAAGGTTCTGGGATGGCCCGGCGGGCAGTGGATCGTCGGCGTCGCCGGTGCGGTGGTGGCCGGTACCGGCGTGTGGATCGCGGTCAGGGCGATCATGCGCAAGTTCAAGAAGCACCTGAAGATGTCCGAGATGTCGCCGAAAACCCGCAAGGTCGTCATGTTCCTCGGGGTGTTCGGCGGCGCGTGCCGGGGCGCCGTCTTCGCTGTCGCGGGTGCTTTCGCCATTGCCGCAGCGCTGAAGCACAAGCCCGGGAAGGCGAAGGGCATGGACGACACGCTGCGCTCCTTCACCGACACCCCCGCCGGCCCCTGGCTGCTGGTCCTCATCGCGCTCGGCCTCACGGCCTTCGGTGTCTTCTCCTGGGCCAACGCCCGCTGGCGCAAGATCTGACGGCCACTGGGGTGACACCGGATGGCGGTCCGCTCGCACCGGTCGCGGTGGCCGACGACTCGCCGACACCACCCGGTCGCTGGAGCTTCCGGTCTGCGCCGATCCAGTGGTGCTCGCCGACGTGGCCCAGGCCGTCATGAGCGGGCAACGCTCGCTGCCGCGTGATCAGGCGGAGGTGGGAACACGTCGGTCAGCGTTCCCTTTTTGGTGACGGCGCCTGGCTGTGATTCCCCCGGCGCGGTTGTGGATTCCCAGGCCGAGCAGGCCGAGCAGGCCGTGCTCGGCTCGATGACGCTGGTCCGCAATGAAGGCGTCCATGCGGGAATTAGCCATGGGCAGCAGCAGAACCAGTGCCGTGGCGCGATCACTTCCCTGTCCGCTGGATAAGGTCGAGCCGTGAGTCGCAGCAGTGGACAGCCGGACGACGCCTTCGCCGCGGAAACGCGGGGTGAGCTGTCGCCTCGCGCGGCTCGGACGCTGTGGTGGACGTCGGCCGGTCTGGTGCTCACGGTCCTCGGCACGGCGGTGTCCGTGGCCGGCGCCGACCACGTCGGCCGGATGCCGGTGGCCGTCGCCTTGGTGCTCGCCCAGGCAGGTGCTCTGCGATGGCAGGCGCGTGCCCCGGTCACCGTACTGGCCGTGAACACGGTGGCGGGACTCGCGGTGTGGGTGCTGCTGCCGGAGGTGACCTTGACGGGGGCACTGCTCGCGGCGCAGATCACGTTGTGCGTGCTGTCGGCCACCAGGCCGCGGCGGGTGTCCGTCCTTGCGCTTGCGGCGATGTGTCTGCCGGCGTCGCTGGTCTTCGGGGCGGGCGGCGCGACCGGTGTGACGGTCTGGCTGCTGACAGTGGTCCTGGCGTGGACCGCAGGACAGTGGCGCAGAGCGCAGAGGGAGCGGACGAGGGCGGAGACGCGCCGGGCCGTGGTGGAGGAGCGGGCGCGCATCGCGCGCGAGGTGCACGACGTGGTGGCACACACCCTGTCGGTGATGGTCATCCAGGCGGCCGCCGCGGACGATGTGTTCGCCGAACGGCCCGAGCAGGCCCGCCAGGCGCTGCGGGTCATCGAGACCGGCGCCCGATCGGCCCTGAGCGAACTGCGCCTGCTGCTGCGGGCCTTCCGACCGGACGAGGACGGGTACGCGGATGACGGGTACGCAGATGACGGGGATGCGGATGAGAGGTACGCAGATGGGCACAGAACCGGGGAGCAGCGCGATCCGGGGCCCTGGCTCGCGCGCCTGGAAGAGCTGGCGCAGACCGTGCGCGCCACCGGAATGACCGTGCGCCTGCACCACGAGGGTGCCACCGCCGGGTTGCCCGCGACGGTGGACCAGGCGGCGTACCGGATCGTCCAGGAGTCCCTCACCAACACATTGCGCCACGCGGTCGGCGCGGACGAGGTGAGCGTGCGGGTGACGGCTGGGAGGGACTGCGTGCAGGTGACGGTGATCGACAACGGACGGGCGGTGCAAGGGATTGCACCTGGGCGCGCAGCAGGTGCGGGGCGTGGCCTGGTGGGCATGAAGGAGCGCGTACGGCTCGTGGGCGGCAGCCTGCGCACCGGCCCGCGGCCCGGCGGCGGGTTCGAGGTGTCGGCGCGGCTGCCCGTGGAACGTGCGTCATGACACTGCGCGTGGTGGTGGCCGACGACCAGACTCTGGTCCGTACCGGATTTCGCATGATCATCGACGCGCGGGACGACTTGGAGGTGGCCGGTGAGGCGGCCGACGGCCGGGAGGCGGTACGACTGACGCGAGAGCTGGCGCCCGACGTGGTGCTGATGGACGTGCGTATGCCCGTGGTGGACGGTATCGAGGCGACGCGGCAGATCGCGCGGTCCGACAGCCTGGCCCGCGTGCTCGTGCTGACCACCTGGGACGTCGACGCGCACGTCGTCGCCGCCCTGCGGGCAGGGGCGAGCGGCTTCCTGCTGAAGGACATCCGCCCCGGCGAACTCGTCGACGCCATCCGCCTCACCGCGCGCGGGGACGCGCTGCTGGCACCGACCGTGCTGGGCCGCGTCCTCGACCGGTTCCTGCGCACCACACCCGACCCGGCGCCACCGCCCTCCCTGCGCGAGCTCTCCGCCCGCGAGCGGGAGGTGCTCACCCTGATCGGGCAGGCCCTGTCGAACGCGGAGATCGCCGAGCGGCTGCGCCTGTCGGAGGCCACCGTCAAGAACCACGTCACCGCGGTGCTGCGCAAGCTGGCAGTGCGCGACCGTGTGCAGGCCGTCGTCGCGGCCTACGACCACGGTCTCGTCCAGCCGCGCCGCCCCTGACGGGCCGGGCCTCCTCCTCAGGGCGGAGATCCGGCCCGTGTTCCCCCCGTGCTCCCAGTGCCGGTCCCTTCCTGCGGCCGATCCGTGCCCGGGGCCTTCGGTCCTACCGTCGAGATGTGACCGAAGATCTGGCCTGCACCATGTACCTGCTCGCCCACGACGACGCCGCCGAGGGCCCCTACGATCGTGCCCGGACGGAACTGCTGGTCCGCGCCGCCGCCTTGATCGACCTCGGGCTGCGCGGCCGGCTTGAGGAGGACGCCGGCGTGGTTGTCCTGTCCGGCGCCGGCGCGGAACCGACCGGAGACCCCGTCCTGGACGGCGTGCTGCGCGACGTCGGCGCCGGGCACAGTTGGAAGCGCCTCGTGCGCCGCCACCGTAAGCGAACCCTGACGGAGGTGGAGGACCGGCTCGCGGAGGCGGGACTGCTCGCCGTGCGGACCTCCCGCATCCGTCTCGGCAGACGGCGGCTGACCGTGACGCGGCCTGCTGTGATCGACGACGTGCGCACCCGCGTGTCCGTGGCGCTGCACGAGGACACTTCTGTGCGGGAGATCCCTGCCGAGGACGCCGCGCTGCTGGCGCTGGCCGCGGCGGGCGACATCCGCACGGTTCTCTCACGGCAGGATCGCAGGACTCACCGGGACCGTATCGACGCCTGCACGCAGTCTCTCGCCGCCTTGGCGCCCGGTCTGGCGAAAGCCGTGCACGATCTGCCGATGACCATGATCGCCGCGCAGGGCGGCATGGGCGGCAGCTGACCACGGGGAGACGACCATGACGCACCGCTTTATGACCACTGCGTTCTGCGCCCTGACCGCCGTACTCGCGACGGCCTGGGCGTCGGCGCCCCCGAACGAGTCCGCCCCGCCCGCCGCCGTGACGGTACGCACCCACGACGGCTTGGTACGAGGCACCGAGCACGGCGGCTACCGCACCTTCGAAGGCATCCCCTACGCGGCGCCTCCGGTCGGCCGGCTGCGCTGGGCACCGCCCCGTCCTGTCGTTCCCTGGTCCGGGGTACGGGAGGCGACGCGGCCCGCGAGCGCCTGCCCCCAGCCGGCAGGCGAGGTGCCCGGCGGCAGCACCGACGAGGACTGCCTCCACCTGAACATCACGACACCCGACGGCGCTGCGCCGACGACTCCCCGACCGGTGATCGTGTGGTTGCACGGAGGTGGCTTCACCACCGGAGCGGGCGGTTCGTACGACGCCCACCGCATGGCCACTCGCGGAAACGCCGTGATCGTCACCGTCGACTACCGCCTCGGAGCCCTCGGTTTCCTCGCGCACAGCGGCCTGACCGGCTCCGGAACCTTCGGCCTTGCCGATCAGCAGGCAGCGCTGCGCTGGGTCCGCACCGAGATCGGTGCCTTCGGCGGGGATCCGCACGAAGTGACGCTGGCCGGTGAGTCGGCGGGCGGCTACAGCGTCTGCGCCCAGCTCGCCTCGCCCACCGCCTCGCGGCTCTTCGACCGGGCGATCATCCAGAGCGGTCCGTGCACCGGCCGGCCGGACCGGCCGTTCGCCCCGTCCTCCGTCCCTCTGCCCACAGCCCGCGCCGAGGGCGCGGCCCTCGCGTCGAAAGTCGGCTGCCGTTCCGGGCGCGACGTCCTGGCCTGCCTGCGGCGCGTGGACGTGTCCCGTCTGCTCGCGGTCCAGGACACCGATCAACACCCCGCGCACGCGACGCGGTTGCTGCCGGACGACCCCGCGGCGGCGATCGCCGCCGGCCGCTTCCCTCGCGTCCCCGTCCTCATCGGCAGCAACCACGACGAGGGAAACGGCTGGGCTGCGGGGATCATCGAAGCCGGCCATCCCGTCACTCCGGACACCTGGCCCGACGTCGTGGCATCCTTCTTCCCCGCACCGGGGCAGGCGAAGGCGATCGTCCGTACGTACCCGGTGCACCGCACCGACGGCGGACCGGTGTTCGGCGCGGTCATCGGCGACGCCGACTTCGCCTGTCCGACGGCACACACCGCCGGGCTTCTCACCGCTGAAGTGCCCGTCTGGCGTTACGAATTCGCCGACGAGCACGCTCCGCCCCTCACCCCGGGAACGCCGCCTTTTCCGCTGGGCGCACCGCACGCGAGCGAACTGCCCTACCTCTTCGACCTGGGCGGCCGCCCTCGCGACCTGACCGCGGCACAGCACCGACTGGCCGACACCATGATCGATTACTGGACCCGTTTCGCCCGGACCGGCGACCCGAACAGCCCGTCGTCACCGCGCTGGTCCCGCCACACGGTGCTGTCCCTGGCGCCGGACCACATCGTCCCCACCCGCACGGTGGCAACCCGCCACCACTGCGCGTTCTGGAACACGCTCGGCTGAGCGCAGGCCGAACTCCCGTCAGGCAGGCAGGCAGGCCCCGCAACCGCCCGAACAGAGCCAGCCGCATCAGCACCCCAAGGGGACACACCGTAAGGGCGCGCGCCCCAAGGAGGCGCACCGCAAGGAGTGAACGCAAGCGGCGGCGCACATGTCGTCGGCCACGAACCGACACGGACCCAATCTCACCATTCTCAGGGGGACAGCCATGAACGAAACCACGGCCAGGCTACTGACGGGCCGCGCCGGCATCGTCACCGCAGCCGCCTTCATCGTCGAAGTACCCCTGTACTTCCTCTACTCCGGACCGCCACCGGACGCGAACGTCCTGGCCAGGCTGCTGATCGGAATTCTCGCACTGGCGTCATTGATCGTGTTCACGACGATTTTCCGCGAGCTGGTCAAAGCGGCGGCCCCCGCCTACGAGTGGCTCGGCACGGTGGCCTTCGCTGCCGGACTGGTCTACGCGACGATCACCCTGGTCTCCAGCGGCCTCGAAGCCGGCGCGGTCATCGCCGCCGACCGCCCGATCGACCCGACCATCACGGTCAGCGGCACGTACGTCCTCTACGGGACGATCGGCCGCCTCCTGCTCGCGCTCTTCCTGACCGCCGTGGGCCATGCCATCATCCTCGCGAGGCTGTTGCCCCGCTGGACCGGCCGCACGGCCTACGTCCTGGCAGGCCTGAATCTGTTCTTCGTGCCGTCGCTGTTCTTCGGCAACACCCCCTCGCACTTCTACGCGGCGAACGGCTGGGGCACGACCGCCCTGATGGGCGCGCTCTTCAGCTACTGGCTGCTGGCCCTGGGCGTCTCGGCCCACCGCAGCGCCTCTCGACGGGCATCCGCCGCCTCGTCGGCCCTGCCGGGCGCGGGCTCCCTGGGAGCGAGGTCGGGCTGACATGCGCCAAGGACGCACGCCTGCAGCGGACCGGAGCCGCGCCTGCACGAGGCTCTTCTCCGCTTCGCTCACTGGAGGGCGAGCGTGAAGAGGGATCATGCGCCGGAAGGGGCGGGCGAGCTGAGCTGGACGCTGACCTGTGCGGACCAATTACCGGCCCGCACAGGGCCAGACATGGTGTCGTTCCGGGAGTTGGCCCGGCGGTTGGTCGCTGAGGGCGTCGTCGAGCGGAGCCCGCCCGCCCGCGTACCAGGGCGCCCGCGCGCCCCGTCGACCTCCACCCGGCCGCCCTGCTTGCCGCGGGGGGACTGGGACACTGGGCCGCGGGACCGGGAACGGCGGGGAAACGGGGCGATCGGTGACCAAGCGCATTCATTTCACGGCGGAGGATCTCGCGCGGACCAGGGTGACCACCACCCTTGGTGTGGCTGCCGAGACCCTGGACGGCATCAAACGGCTGCGGGAGAGTGACGGCACCCCGGCCTTCCACCGCTGGCGCACCTCGGTGGGCAGGGAACTGGGCGGACGCCTGCGCGAACAGGCGGGCCCCCTGCTCGCGTTGATGCCCGCGCGCGGACCTCAGATCGATGTGGTGAGCCTCGCGGGGGACGCCACCTGCATCGACGAGGCGGTCGACAACCTGCTGGCCGCTCCACGTGCCCTTACGCGCCTCGAAGTGGAGTACCTCGACGTCCATCCAGCCCATCGTGCGTGGGCCAGGACCCTGGCCGACGGCGACCGTGAGGCCCGTCTCCAGTTGGCCGGGGCGCTGCGGGCCTGCCATCGGGCGGCCATCGCCCCGTACTGGCAGCAGATGCGGTCCGACCTCGCGACGGCCCGGGAAGGCTATGTGCGCACGATGGCCGAGGGCGGAGTCGAGCGGCTGCTGGAGACACTGTGCGACCCGCTGGTGCGCTGGCGGCCTCCCGTGCTCGAAGTGCGCCATCCCCGCGACGCGGACATCCACCTGCGGGGGCGCGGGCTCATCATCGCGCCGACGGTGTTCTCGTCGCAGCAGGCGGAGGTGTTGCAGAACCTCGTGGACCAGGAGCAGCCTCCCGTCCTGGCCCTGCCCACGGTCGGTGAGGGGACGGACGGCTCCGCGCACTGGTTCGCCGAGGGACCCGCCGAGCGCTCGCTCGACGACCTGATGGGGCGGACCAGGGCCGCCGTGCTCGCGGCCGCGGCCGACGGCTGCAGCACGACCGAACTGGCTCGCCGCCTCGACATCTCGCCCGCGACGGCAAGCCAGCACGCGACCGTGCTGCGCAGGGCCGCCCTGATCACCACCCGCCGCGACGGCAAGGCGGTCCTGCACACGACCACACACCTGGGCGCCGCGCTGCTGGCCTCCACCACCCATGGTTTCGGGCCCTGACGAAAGGATTGCCGCCCCTGCCTGCCGTGAGGATGGTTGTCCCCGTCACAACATCCGGAGCGACGGCACGTGCGAGCGGGGGATTCGCGCGTGCCGTCCGTGGTGGGAGGAACCATCATTTACCGCAAGCCAGTCGTAGCCGCCGCGCTCGCCGCCGCATTCGTCGTCCTCGCCCCGGGAGCCGTCGCCATGGCCGCGCCCCCCGAACAGAGTTACACCGTGGTGCCTTACACGGGCGTCAACGTCCGCTCGCTGCCCAAGAAGGACAGCGCCTACCTGGCCACCCTCACGGCCGGCCGGTCCTACCAGGCGTACTGCTGGACACACGGCGAGACCATCACGGACAACGGCTACACCAACGACATCTGGATCGGGTTCGCCGACGGGTTCAGCAGCGCGGTCTACTTCAAGGGCGACCAGTACGCCAACCTCCCCGCCTCCGCCGTCTGCTGACATCGCCGCGTGCACTCCGCGGCCGGCAATCCGAGAAACCACGAAAGGGGAAACCTGTCATGCGGACGCGTTCCTTCGTCATCGGCACGGCAGCGACAGCCATGGCCGGCGTCCTCGCCGTCGCACCTACGGCCTCCGCCGAACCCAGCCCACCGTCCTGCCCCAAGGGATACGTCTGCGTGTGGAACGGGGAGAGCACCGCCGGGCCGACGGCCTTCAAGACACAGGGCAACTGGCACGGCTCCCATACGTTCCGCGACCGGAACGGCCTGGTGTTCAACAACGGCGTCGCCTACCCGGGCGCCGACCACATCCAGGTCACCTGGACGTACGGCGGGTCCACGGGCAGCAAGTGCCTCCACTACAACCCCGGCCCGGGGGATTACCAGAACGTCTTCAGCGCGGGGGCGACACTCACGAGTCTGGTCTGGCGGGGCGAATGCTGAGCTGACGTGGGCGGGTGGTCGTCCACCGGCGACGCGCCACCGCCCGGAGGTGGGACTAGGGCAAGCGCCGGAGCAGGACCGGTCGGCCGTCGACCGCGCGGGCGGTAAGGCTCTGGTGCTGCATCTCGCCAACGAGAATCCGCACTGGGGCTGCCGACGGACACAAGGCCAACTCGTCCGGCTCCGGCACTCTGTTGGCGCGAGTTCCTGACCGCGCAAACCGAGGCCATCATCTCCGCGACTTCGTCCACATCGATCTCGTAGATCCGCGCCGGGTGTACGCGCTCGTGTTTCTCGAGCACGGCACACGCCGGCTGCATGGTCGGGCGGAGACTGCTTTGCCTGCGGCTATCGCGTCTGCATAGTTAGGCTAGCCTTTCTTCATGCTCAAGCGTTCGACAATCTCCGCGCGGCCGACTGCCGTATCCGGGTTCTTCCGCCCTCGGCGCCTTGCCGCGGGTGCCGTGGCGGTCGCGTCGGTCCTCGTAGTCGCGGGCTGCTCGTCCGGCTCCGGCTCGGGTAGCAACGACAGCGACGCCGGAGCTGTCGCCAAGGGGAACTTCCCCGCCAAGGTCGCCACGAAGTTCGGTCAGGTCACAGTCAAGGAACAGCCCAAACGCGTCGTCGCTCTCGGCTGGGGCGACGCGGAGACTGCACTCGCCCTGGGTGTACAGCCGGTCGGAGCCAGCGACTGGCTCGACTTCGGTGGTGACGGGGTGGGGCCTTGGGCGAAGGGCAAGTACGACAAGAGCCCCACGAAGATCGGCACTCTTGAGCCCGAGTACGAGAAGATCGCGTCTCTGCGGCCCGATCTGATCCTCGACACCAAGTCGAGCGGCGATCCGAAGCGGTACGAGAAGCTCAGCAAGCTCGCGCCCACGGTGGGCGTGCCCAAGGGCGGCGACCAGTACCTGACCGACTGGCAGGACCAGACCGAGATGGTTGCCGATGCTCTGGGACTGCACGACAAGAGCCAGCAGCTCATCACCAAGACCAAGGCCAAGTTCACCGCTACAGCCAAGGCGCACCCTGAGTTCAAGGGCAAAACCGTCACGTCCGGCTCGCTGACCTCTGACGGCTTCGGCGCCTACGTGCGGGGCAGCGGTCGCGTGGACTTCCTGGAACGGCTCGGCTTCAAGAACAACCCCTGGGTCGAGAAGCAGGGAGGCGGCAGCTTCTTCATCAGCGTCGCTCGGGAGAACGTGAACAAGCTCGACGCGGACCTCATGGTCATGGAGCCCATCGGTATGTCCGCGTCGGACGTCACCAACGACCCGCTGTTCAAGAAGGTCCCGGCAGCCAAGGCAGGTCATGACGTGGTCTTCGACCTCAAGTCTGCGTCCAGCAAAGCCTTCGCCACTGACTCCGTGCTCTCGGTGAACTACGCCCTCGACAAGGTCGTGCCCCAGTTCGCGAAGGCCCTGAAGTAGGCAGCTGGACAAGTGCGGTGGGGGCCGCGCCAATTGGTGCAACACCCGTGTGCGTCTCCGTTGGCGGCATGCAGCCGCATCCGGACGTGAGCGAGTGGTAGTCAGGCCTACGGCCAGGGAGGACGGGAGAGAATGCCGGACAAGCGTCGGGACGAGAGACGTCCGCACGGTGAGCTGGTCGCGGACGTGCTTGCGGTGCTGTGGCAGGCCGGTGAGCCGATGACCGCGCAGCAGGTCAACGCCGCGCTCGACAAGGGGCTGGCCAGGACGACTATGGCCACCATCTTGACCCGCCTCTATGAGAAGGGCACGCTGCGCCGGACCCCCGTGGTGCGCGGTTTCGCCTACGAACCAGTGGAGGACGCGGCCGGACTTGTCGCGGGCCGAATGCGCCGTGAGCTGGAGAGCGAGCCTCGGCGGGATCTCGTGCTGAAGCGATTCGTGTCGTCCCTGTCCGAGAGTGACGAGGAGACGCTGCGGCACCTTCTTGGTGAGGCCGAGGACGGCTCTGAGTGACGTATGTGCTGGTCTTGGTCCTTCTGACCCTCGCCTTCCCGTGGGGTGGGGCGGCCATCGCAAGGCGTCTTGCCGGCGTGCTGCCGCCTCGTTGGGCGTGCTGGGTGCTGACGGGTGCTGCCGTCCTGCTGGCCGGCGGAACGATCTCAGCGCTGATCGGCTTGTTCCACGTGCCGTTCCTCGCCTCTCTGGAGCAACTGTCTTTCACGCGCGTGCTGGAGGAATGGCCGGCAGCGGTGCCGTTCGCCTGTGCGGCCGGAGCGGTCATGCTGGCGCAGGTGGTGCTGCTGGTGCGGCGTTGGATTCAGCACCGTTCGCTGCTCAAGCGCGCCTGGCTGTCGGCGAGCGAGGGCACGGGGGACGGGGACCTGCTGGTGGTCCCGGGAAGTGACGTGGATGCCTTCGCGCTTCCTGGATACCGGGGGCGCCGTGGTCGGGTCGTGATGACGTCCGGGATGGTGCGGTCGCTGAAGGCGGGGGAGCGCGAGGTTCTGCTGGCGCACGAGCGGGCGCACCTGGCCGGGCGTCATCATCTGCTGTCGGCGGTGGTCGATCTTGCCGCTGTCGTGCACCCGGCGCTGCGCGGCCTGCGGGAGTCGTTGGCCTTCCACTTGGAGCGGTGGGCGGACGAGGAGGCTGCCGCGGTCGTGGGTGATCGGCGGGTGGCTGCTGCGGCTGTCGCCCGAGCGGCGCTGGCCGGGGCGTCCCACGGCCGCGTCAGCGGATATCCGCTGTTGTCGGCGACGAGCGGGCCCGTGCCGCAGCGTGTCCAGGCTCTGCTCCTGCCTGAGCCGGTGGTCCCGCGCGGGGGTGCCGGGCGAGTTGGCGCGGCTGCCCTGGCTACGACGGTGGTCGTTGCGGCGGTGGCGGCTGTCGCGCTGGCATACGGGCTGCACGAGTACGTGGAGTACGCCGCGCGGCAGTTGATCGGCGCGCCGTCGGGCTGCTCGAGTTTGTGGAGTGTGCTGGGCGCGTAGTTCGGTCCAGGTGCTGCCTATCGATCATGTCCCCTTCGTCGGCCGCGTCCAGCGGGCTGATGAAGGGGGCTTCTTGCTGTACTCGTACAGGTGCGGACGGAGTCGCCGGCGGTCTCGGCGTGGCTGAGACCGAGGCGGCGAGTCCGTCCGCGCTGTGTGGCGTCGGGGCTCGATGATCAGGCTGCGGAGGGGGCGGGCTCGGGTTGTGCCGCGGCGAGCGCGGTGTTGTAGCGGCGCAGCAGGAGCAGGGCGGTGGCGGCGAGGCCGGTGAGGAGTCCGAGCCAGATCCCGAGCGTGTCCAGGTTCAGGGCGTACGCGAAGAGCCATGACGCTGGCAGCCCGATGGCCCAGTAGCCGATCAAGGTGATACGGAAGCCGCTCTTGGTGTCGTCCAGGCCGCGCAGAAGGCCGACGCCGATGTTCTGGGCGCAGTCGAAGAACTGCAGGAACGCCGTGACGATCAGCAGGTGGGTGGCGATGGTGAGTGCCTGGCCGGACCCGGTTTCGAGGAAGGGCGCCAGGACGAGCCGGGGCAGGGTGAGATACACGATGCCGACGACGGTCATGACGGCGGCGGCGCAGGCCAGGGCGGTGTTCTTGATGCGGCGGGCGCCTTCGTGGTTGCCCAGGGCGAGCTCTCGGCTGACGTTGATGGATGCGGCGTGGGAGAGGCCGACGGCGACCTGGAAGACGATGTAGACGAGCTGGTTGACGGCGGTGTGCGCGGCGAGTGCGTCCGGACCGAAGGAGCCCGCTATCAGGGCGGTGACGGAGAAGAATCCTGCTTCGGAGCCGTAGGTGGCGGCGATCGGGATGCCGAGGCCGAGCAGGCGTTTGACGGTGGCGGCATCCGCGCGGGTGATGTCGAGCGTGAGGAGCGGCGCCAGCGTGCTGTCCCTCTTGGCGGCGAGACAGAGGGCGATGAAAGACAGCAGGTAGACGGTGGAGGTGGCGATACCGACGCCGGTCAGGCCGAGCTGGGGCAGGCCGAACGTGCCGTGGATGAGGGCCCAGTTGAGCGCCGCGTTCACCGCGATGGAGGCGAGCGTGATCTGGAGGAGGGCCTGGGGGCGGCGCATTCCGACGGTGAACTGGCGGATGGCCTGGAACCACAGGCAGGGCAGCAGACCGGGGGCGAGGGCGTAGAGCATCGTCTGCGTGAGGCCGACGACGGATGCGTCCTGGCCGAGCAAGCCCAGGCCCTGCCCGATGAGGATCATGACGAGGGCGCCGGCGATTCCGGCGAGGGTGGCCACGGCCAGACTGGCGCGGACGATGCCCTGAACCTCGCGGTGTGCCGCCTCCTGCGCCTCGGTGCCGTCCTTGCCGTCCGAGCTGGTGGTGGCTTGTTCGGCTCGGGCGGCTGCGGCGGCGATCTGGTTTCCGACGGAGGTGACCAGGCCGACGCCCATGGTGCGGATCTGGTTGAAGATGACGATGGCCAGGCCACCGGCCGCGAGTTCGGTGGTGCCCAGCAGGCCCATCATCACCGTGTCGGTGGTCGTCAGGGCGACCTGGGCGAGCTGGGTGAGGATGAGGGGGATGGCCAGAGTGCCGAGCGCGCGGCTGTCGCGGAGAAGGATGGTCAGCATGGGTTACCGGTTCCTGCGGAGCTTGGTGAGGTGTTCGTCCACTTCGCGTTCGGCCTGAGGGCTGAGGAGGTTGTGTTCGGCCATCCAGTCGTCGTTGAAGACGGTGTCCATGTACTTCTCCCCTCCGTCGTTGATCAGGGCGACCATAGTGGTGCCGGGCGGCAGCAAGGCCAGGCGGGTCAGGGCCTCGTGGACGACGCCGCCCGCGGAGCCGCCGATGAGCAGCCCGGTGCGGGCCACGGCCCGGCAGGTGGCGAAGGCTTCGATGTCACCGACCTTGACGCCTTCGTCGATGAGGTCGAAGTCGACCAGGGCGCCGATCTCGGCGCCTTCGGGGGTGCCGGTGCCGGACTGGTGGTAGTCGTGGGCGGGCCCGCCGAAGGCGATGGAGCCCTTGGGCTCGACGCCGATGACGGTGAAGTCGGTGATGAGCTTGGCCAGTTCGCGGCCGGTACCGCACAGTCCGCCGCCGGTGCCTATGGCGCCGATGAGGATGTCGATGTCGCCGTCGAGGGCCTCGGCGAGTTCGTGGGCGACGGGGAAGTAGCCGACGCCGTTGGCGGGGTTGTTGTGCTGTTCGGTGAAGACGGTGTTGTCCTGGCCGCGTGCCATGTCCTCGGCGAGTTCTTCGCGGGCGGCGGTGGCGAGTTCCTCGGTGCCGTCGTCGACGACGTAGACGAGTTCGGTGCCCAGGGCCTTCATGGCGCGCAGTTTGTCGGCGGCCGCGTGGTTGTCGACGACGGCGGTGAAGGTGTAGCCGCGCTCGGCGGCGATCACGGACAGGCCCAGGCCGGTGTTGCCGGAGGTGGATTCGATGATCCGTCCGCCGGCTCGGAGGTCTCCGGCGGCTTCGGCGGCGTCGACCATGGCGCGGGCCATGCGGATCTTCGCGGTGCCGGTGGGGTTGAACATCTCCAGCTTCAGCAGCAGACGGCTGCCGGTCTCGGTGGTGGCCAGTTCAAGCAGCGGGGTGTAGCCGATCAGGTCGGACAGGTGGGAGACCACGGCGGGGCGCTGAAGGGCTCCGGGCATCAGAAGACTCCTGTGGAGGGGGACGCGGCGAGGTGCGGGGCGTGATGGTGCTGCTCAGGTGAAGTGGCGGTCCAGGCGCCAGCGCGGCCGGGGGCGGTCGGTGTGGTCGATGACGACCTTGGGGGGCAGCGGCAGGTCGTGGAAGGGGGACTCGTTGGAGTCCATCTGGTACCCGGCCGTGTTGGGGTAGAGCAGGAGGTCCCCGGCGCGGGGCCGCTGCGGGAAGGCGATCTTGCGCCAGGTGAGCATGTCCGATTCCAGACAGGTGGCCGCGCCGACACCGGCCGGGAACAGGCCGGAGGAGGTGGCCTGGTCCTGGGGGATGAGCAGCGGGTCGGGGAGGTACTCGCTGTTGAACCACTGCTCGGACAGGCTCAGGCTGGTGCCGTTGACGGTCAGCAGCTGGTAGCCGTCGCGGTCCTTGACGCCCTGGACGGTGAAGACCGTGCCGCCTGCCTGGTCCAGCAGCGCGCGGCCGGGCTCCAAGAGAAGCTCCACTCCCGCTGCCCGCAGGACGGTGTCGAGGGGGCCGTGGTGGTTCTCGGGCCTGGTCTGAAGCAGAGCGGCCAGGGCGTGGGGGCCGGATACCGGCGAGTGGTACGGGTAGAAGTCGGCGCCGTGGAAGGTCTTTCCGGCGTGGTAGTGGGCGGGACGCTGGCTTTCGAGGAAGGCGTGCCAGGAGCTGGCGTCGGTGTAACTGATGGGCAGGCCACCGCCGATGGAGATGCGGCCGGCCTCCAGACCGTTGGCGCGCGCCTTGAGGCACAGGTCGACCAGGCGGGCTGCGAGGTCGGCGCGGGGTTGGAGGGCGTAGCCGGACAGGTGGAAGCTGAATCCCTCCATGCGTAGCGCGTCGCCCGCCCGCACACATCGCTCGATGGCGATGGCCAGCTCGGCATCGGTCATGCCGAACCGGCTGTGCGGCTGCACGGAGGGCAGGACGCGCAGCAGGATCCGGGCGGGGCGTACTCGCCCCGAAAGCGCGATGCTGATGACCGCATCGAGCTCGTCGAGAGCGTCGACGGCAAGCAGCGCGCCGTGCGTCACGGCCAGGCGCAGCAGGACCGGATCCTTGGCGGGACCGGTGACCATGAGGTGTTCACCGCGCACCCCGTGTCCGAGGGCCTCGCGCAGCTCGGCGGCAGAAGCGACGTCGAGCCCCGCGCTGTTCTCGGCGGCCCCTTCGACGAAAACGGCCGCCTTGTTGGCCTTCTTCGCGTAGTAGACGAAGCCGTCCACCCTTGCCGCGGCCAGAGTGGTCCGCATGGCACGGAGGTTGGCGGTGAACGCGTCGGGCAGCAGGAAGTGGAACGGTCCGCCGAACGCGTGGGCCAGTTCGGGCAGCAGCCCGGATGCCACCACCGCGTCGGTGGCGGCATCCGGCAGGACCGGCAGGGACGGCCAGTTCTCCGTGCTCACTGCCACAGCGCCACCTCGGTGCCGCGGCCGGCGTCCAGGGCGAGCTGGGCGAAACGGTGCCCGAGGGCGATGTCGGTGACGACCAGGCCGCTGTTGTAGGCGAAGATCCGCTCGGTGGGCGACGTACGCCCGGCCGCGGATCCGGCGATGACGGCGGGGAACTCGGCGTCGACAGCGGGGAGTTTGCCGTCGGCGTCGGCCATGTCGGTGCCGGTGACGTTCATCTGGGCTTCGCTCGTGGCCACGACGCGGTCTGCGCCGTGCAGGGTGGAGGGCGCGAGGCCGTGGCCGACCAGAATGGACAGGGCGCCTTCCTTGAGCCAGCCGGCTTCGACGGCGGCCGGTGTGTGCCCGCCCGCGGTGGCGACGACGACGTCGGCCTCTGCTGCGGCGGCCCGCAGGTCGGAGACGATCTCGACATCCCGGTCGGGGAAGTGGGTGTGCAGTCCCTTCTTCACGGCGGCCAGACCGTCGGGATGTGTCCCGGAGACCATCAGGCGATCAAGCCGGGGCAGCGCGGTCAGAAGGAACGGCAGGGCGAGGCGTCCTTGCGTGCCGGTGCCGATGACCAGCGCCGTGCGCGCACCGGGGGCGGCCAGCTCGCGCGCCAGCAGAGCGGACACGGCCGGGGTGCGCAGGGAACCGATCCGGGAGCAGTCCATCATCGCCACCGGCAGGCCGGTGACATCGTCGTAGAGGGTCAGCGTCGTGTAGTAGTGCTGTTCCTCGCGGCCCTTGTCCAGGCCGTGCTTGTACGAAGTCTTGATGGCGACGACCTCGCGGGTGCCGTCCCTGCCCAGCATCGCGTAGGAGACTGAGTGGCCGTCACGGGGCTTGACGGTGAGCTTGCGCGGGTTGTCCGACAGACCGTCAGCCAGGGTGCGGTAGGCGCCCTCGACCGTGGCGAGCACGTCGGTGAGGGATATGTCGATACCGGCGAGGTCGCTGGTGGACAGGATCCGCAGTCGGCGGTCCGGGGGTGTCTCGGGCATGGGGTGTTCTCCTGTCGCGTCAGAGGTACGGGTCAGCCGGCGTGTGCTTCGAGGGCGGCCTGGCCGTAGCCGTGCTCTTCGGCTTCGGCGGCGGGGCGGGTGGGGCGGCCGGGTACGCGTACCGAGGCACGCTTGAGCCAGCGGTCGGTACCGTCGTAGCGGGCCTTGAAGGGCACCCGCCCGTGGACGACGATGTCGTTGTCCACGACCAGGACATCGCCAGGCTCGAGGCTGACCGCGACCGAGACGCGGGCCAGTTCGTCCTCCAGGCGCCGGTACGCCGCACGCCATGCGCCGTCGGCCTCGTCCAGCGGGGTGTAGGCGGGGTCGAACCGCATGGTCATCCCCTCGGGAGTGCCGAACAGGGTCGGCACCGACGCCGGCCGTCCGGCGAACTGCTGGGCCTCCTCGTAGGCGTCATCCGGCAGGATCGGCACGACCGGCCGCTTGAGCTGCTCGACGTCCTCTGCGCAGAGGGCGGTACGGCGGATGCTGGCCGCGGTGGTGGCGATGCTGTCGTGATTGCGCATGCAGCACAGCAGGAGCAGGTGGGCGCGGCCGGGGTGGAAGGCGTCCTCGGTGTGCGGGGTCAGCAGGACGGAGCTGGAGGCGCCGGTCTGCTCGCTCTCGTGACCTGGTGAGGGCACGATGTTGTGCACGAACCGGCCGTCCTGCTGGCCGTCCCAGGCGATGGGAATGCCCATCAGGGTGGAGACGAGCAGCAAGGCCACGTCCCACACTGCGCCGGCTCCGCCGACTGTCGACCAGTGGCCGGGGGTCGGGCCCGGGTCGGCGTCGTCGAGGTTCAGGCCGCGCAGCACGAAGAGGCCGTCGGCGGTGTCCACGGGGCGCAGGGCGTGCCGCATCGTGTCGCCGAGCCCGGCGCACGCCTGTGGGAGGGCGGCGAGGAGTTCGGGTGAGGTGGCGGACCCGTGCGTGGCCAGCAGTTTGGCTGCGGCGGCGGTCAGTTCGGCTGCGGCGGTGACGTCGAGAGGGCGTACCGGGGCAGGGCAGGTGGGCACGGTGGCACCTTCCAGGGCATGACGAATCGAAGCGCGGGCATGCGGCATCGCCGCACCGGCTCGAAAGCAGGGGGAAACAGAGGGGGGAAGCGGGGAGAAAGGAACGCGAAATGGTCGGGCGCAGCGCGGCTCGGGGCGCCGCCGGACACCAGGAACGTAACAACGCCGTTCAGGTGAGGCAACCCTAACCGGTGTGATTGACTACATCAACGTAGTCTCATTTTCGGCGATCCGGCACCCATCTGACTGGACGTCAAAACCCTTACTGGGCAGGCATGTTGACGTGATCGTGAGTCACGTCGGTAGCCGTCGGGGCGGGATGAGATGGCTTGCGGAGTCTGGCTGGATCCGGTTAGGTAACCCTAAGAACGACCAAGTGCGAACCCGAGACGAGGACCAGACGTGGGCGTCACCAGACGACAGCTGCTGTGGGCCGGCACCGGCATCGGAGCGGCCGGAATCCTTGCGGCCTGCAGCGGCGGCAGCGGGGATTCCAAAGGCGCTGCAGCCTCCGGTGCGGAAGCCGGAAAGCCTCGCGCCGGTGGCACCCTGCGAGTAGGCGCACTGGGGCGTGCGAGCGCGATCACCCGTGACCCGCACGGCACCCAGGCCAACGAGAGTGACTACCTCGTCCTCGCCCTCGTCTTCGACACCCTCACCGTCCCCGGCGACAAGGCCAACACGGTCTCGCGTCTCGCCTCTTCGTGGGAGTCGTCGGCCGATCTGAAGACGTGGAAGTTCAAGATGGCCAAGGGCGCGGCGTTCCACGACGGTGCGCCGGTGACCGCCGAGGACGTGGTGTGGTCGCTCAAGCGGCTGCGCAACACCCCCTCGGGTGAGGCCCGTCTGCCCGGCATCCAGGCGAAGAACATCAGCGCCCAGGGCAGCGACACGGTCGTCCTGGTCTCCGACTACGCCAACGCCGAACTGCCGGTCCTGACCCGCTTCACGACCTTCGTGATGAAGAAGGGCACCAAGGACTCGGAGATCGCCAAGGCGCCCGGTACCGGCCCGTTCAAGCTGGACTGGTTCCGCAACGGCAACGCGCGCCTGGTGAAGAACGACAAGTGGTACGGGCCGGCCGTGCACCTCGACGCGATCGAGGTCACCATGTTCGAGACCCCGCAGGCCATGGCGAACGCCCTGCTCGCCGGGCAGATCGACCTGGCCTCCAACGCCGGTGCCGTGGCCGCGCGCACCGCCGAGTCCCGCAAGGACATCCAAGTGCTGCGCCGCCCCGACGACATGGCGATGCCGATCGTGATGCGCACCGCCAAGGGCAGCCCCTTCGCGGACGAGCGGGTACGCGAGGCGATACGCCTGACCGTGAACCGAGAGGCGATGGTCAAGCAGGTCCTGTCCGGGTACGGCACCGTCGCCAACGACATCCTCGGCACCGGCGATCCCGCCTACGCCAAGAGCATCCCGCAGCGCAAGAGGGACCTGGCCAAGGCCAAGAAGCTACTGAAGGAAGCGGACTTCGACCTCTCGAAGACCTACGAGCTGATCACCACCGAGGACATCTCCGGACTCGCCGACTCGGCGACCCTGTTCGCCAACCAGGCCCGCGAGGCCGGGATCAAGATCAAGGTCGTCAAGCAGGAGTCCGGCGCGTTCTGGGACAAGACCTGGAAGACCGGGGACTTCTACACCACCTACTGGGGCACCAACGACTCGGTGATCTTCTTCGCCTCCAAGACCATGGTCAGCAAGGCCGGGCAGAACGAGTCCGGCTGGAGCGATCCCGGTTTCGACGCCGCCTACCGCAAGGTGATCGGTACCCCCGGCGCCGAGCAGCGCGCGGTCGCGCTGAAGGATCTCCAGCAGATCGAGTACGACCGCTCCGGCTACCTGCTGTGGGGCATGGCCGACGGCATCGACCTGGCCGCCACCAAGGTGCGGAACCTGCCCGAGCTCCCCGGATACGGACGCGTACAGCTCGAAGGCGTGTGGCTGAGGTGAGCCAGATGGCCAAGACCGGCCCGGTGGCCGTCCCCGGCGTGGGGGCGGCCACCGCCGCACGCCGGGCCGCACACACCGTGCTGCGGATCGCAGGGACGGCCGGACGCCGCATCCTGATGCTCATCGTGCTGCTGGCCGTGGTGTTCGCGGCAGTTGAGGTGCTGCCGGGAGACGCGGCCGGTGCCGCAGCCGAGCGCGGGGAGAGCGCAGCCGACATCGCCGCCCGGCGCCATCTGCTGGGTCTGGACCGGCCGTTGTGGGAACGGTTCGCCGACTGGATGACCGCACTGCCGACCGGAGACCTCGGCACCTCCGCCCGCGGGCAGAAGGTCACCGAACTGCTCGCCGATCCGCTGCCCAACACCCTTGTCCTGGCCGTGACCGCGTTCGCGATCACGGTTGTGCTCTCGCTGCTGCTCGGCTGCTGGGCCGCAGCCCGCCCCGGCCGGCTCACGGACCGGATCATCGGGCACACCTCGACGGCCGCGTTCGCGGTGCCCGAGTTCGTGGTCTCAGCGGTGCTGCTCATGGTGCTGTCTCTGTGGACGGGCTGGCTGCCCGCCGTCACGGTGACCGGCGGTGACGGAAAACCCGCGACCTGGACCATGCTGATCATGCCGGTCCTTGCCCTGGTCATCCCACAGACCGGCTGGAACACCCGTGTCGTGCGCGGCGCACTGGCCGACCAGGCATCTACCCCGCACGTGGAAGCCGCCCACCTGGACGGCCTGCCCCCGCGCCGAGTCCTGCTGCACCACCAGCTGCCCGGAGCCGTCCCCGCGATCGCCACCGGCATGGCCACCTCCACCGGCCTGCTGTTCGGCGGTGCGGTCGTGGTCGAAACCCTGTTCAACTATCCCGGCATCGGCGCCGTCCTGGCCGGAGCGGTCGCCGCACGGGACACCCCGCTGATCGCCGGAGTGGTCATCTGCGCCGGTGCCGTCGTCAGCCTCGTCCTGCTGGCCGCCGACCTCATCCGCCACTCCGTCCTGGGAGCCCGCGTATGACCGCCGCCCTGCCCCTGGCCGAACCCCGGTACTCCCGCCGGGCGAAGACCATCGCCCTGGTGCTGATCGCGGGCCTGCCGCTGCTGATGACCCTCGCCGGTTCGCTGATCGCCCCGCACCCGATCGACACGCCGGTCACCGCGCCCTTCGCCGCGCCCGGAGGCGACGCCCTACTGGGCGGGGACCAGCTCGGCCGTGACGTGCTCAGTCGAATACTCTCCGGCGGCGCCCTCCTGGTCGCAGGCGCCCTGCTGGTCGCTGTCGCCGTCACCTTGGCCGCCACGGTGATCGGCTGTGTCGCGGTGCTGCGGCCTGCCCTCGGCCGCGCCGTCGAACGCAGCGCGGACGTGGCGATCCTCCTGCCGCCGCTGCTGGGCATCATGCTCATCGCGCTCGCCTGGCCCGACGGCGGACGCTGGGCCGTGATCGCCGCCGCCATCGTCCTTGGCGTCCCGTATGCGGTCCGGGTCGTGGCCGCAGCAGCATCCCCCCTCGGCACGGCCGGATATGTCGAAGCGGCCCTGGCCCGCGGTGAATCCACCGTCTACGTCGCTCTGCGCGAGATCCTGCCCAATCTGCGCGCCACGATCGTGACCCTGTTCGGACTTCGTTTCGTCGAGGCCATCTACATCATCTCGATGGCCGGATTCCTCCAGATCGGACCCCAACCACCCGCCTCCGACTGGTCGCTGATGGTCCGTGAGAACTCCTCCGGCATCCTCCTCAACCCCTGGGCCGTCGTCGCCCCCAGTCTGGCCATCGCCATCCTGGCCGTCACCGTCAACCTGGTCACTCTCTCTTTGGCCCCCGACACCACAGCGAAGGCGGTGACCCGTTCATGAGCGACAACCTTTCCCCTGCCCACCCCACGGCCCCTACCTCCAAGGGCACGACCCAGCCACCTCACGTCGCCGTCAGAGGTCTCGAAATACGGCTGCCCGAGGGGCCCGTCCTCCTGTACGAGACCACCGCGCAGATTCACGCAGGACAGGTCACCGCTCTCATGGGCGCCTCCGGATCCGGCAAGACCACCTTGCTGCGCGCCCTCATCGGCCACCTCCCCCCAGGTGCCGTGGTCACGGGCACTCTCGACGTCCTGGGCAGGAGCCCGCACCAGCTGCCGACGGACGAACTGCGCACGCTGCGCCGCACCGCCATCGCATACGTCGGCCAGGACCCCGGATCCGCCCTCAACCCCCGCATGACCGCGCGCCGCCTGGTTGCCGAACTCGCCACTGACACGAGCGAGGAGAAGGTCCTGGAGTTGCTCGCCGAATGCCGCCTGCCCGTCGATACAGGGATCGCCGACCGCAGGCCCACCGCTCTGTCCGGCGGCCAGCAACGACGCGTCGCTCTCGCCCGCGCCCTCGCCCGCACCCCCAAGGTCCTCCTCCTGGACGAGCCCACCGCCGGTCTCGACACCGCGGTACGTGACGAGGTCGCCCACCTGCTGCGCCACCTCGCCATCAGCCGGAACCTCGCCGTCGTCATCGCCACCCACGACCCACACTTCGTGGAGACCTGTGCCGACCACACCATCCGGCTCACACCCAAGTCCGCCCCTGTGGCGCGCCTGACCGCCGATGCGCCCCCGGCTGCGACAACTGGCCCTGACGACAGTGCGGTTGGCGACGGAGTCACCGCCCAGGCGATCGACGCCTACTTCCGCAATGGCCGCCAGCACAGTCCCGTCCTGACCGGCGTGGCATTCAGCGCCGCACCCGGTTCGGCCACCGCCATCATCGGCCCCTCCGGATCAGGCAAGACCACCCTGCTGCGCGCCTTGGCCGGACTTCACCCCACTCACACCGGACACCTCACCCTCGACGGCCGCCCACTCGCCCGACGCGTGCAACGCCGTACGCGTGAACAGCAGCGCCGCATCCAACTCGTTCCCCAAAATCCCCTTGCCGCGCTCAACCCCCGGCACAGCGTCGGCCAGCAGATCGCCCGGCCCCTGCGCCTGCACGCAGACCTGCCCAAGAGCGTTCGCCCCGACCGCGTCGCCGAACTCCTTGCCCAGGTCGACCTCCCTGCCGACTACGCCGACCGCCACCCCGGCGAGCTGTCCGGCGGACAGCGCCAACGCGTCTCCATCGCCCGGGCCCTCGCCGCGGGCCCGGACATCCTGCTCTGCGACGAGGTCACCTCGGCCCTCGACTCCGACACCGCCACCGGCATCATGGACCTCCTCACCCGCCTGCGCACAGAACGCCGGATGACCCTGGTCGTGGTCTCCCACGAACACGACCTGGTCGCCCGCTACACCAACACGACCCACCTGCTCGACGCGGGCCACATCACCGGCAGCGGTCCCACTGCCCGCCTTCTGCCCGCGTAGGCATATTCCGCCTACAGACCGAAGGGGGAGGAAGTCATTGGGCACACTCCAGCAAGGTGATCCGAGCGACGACGCGTGGGCGCGATCCGTCGTGGCCGGCATCATCGCGCCCCGCGAGGCGATCGACCACGCCCTTGTGACGGTGCTGAACGGGAGCCCAGTCGTCTCCGAGGAGAACGCGATCAGACGGGCCGACGCCGTTCGCGCCGCAGCACTGGGGCTGCCCCTTGCGGCCTGCGCCGCGGTGGCAGGCGTCTCAGGGAACTTGCTCGATCGCTGGCTGGAGGAGAACCCGGGCTTCCGCGCTGCCATGACCTCCGCGCACGCCATGGCGGGCACGCCCGGTGGGGAGATCGACCAGACAGAGTTTTCAGCTGCCTCCTTGCACCAGTTTCTGCGTGCTCTCGCTTTCGGAGCCACCGTTGTCGACGCCACTGCGCAGGTCGGCCGCACCAGATTCGGGCTCCGACAGCTGAGGGAACGCAATCCCCGAGTGAACGCCCTCCTCAACGCCGCCACCGCGCAGCGGAGGCAGACAGCCGGCAGAAAGCGCCGTTTGCCGGGGACTGAGGCCGAGGCAGGGGCAAAGTATCGGCTCGTCCAGCGGGATGAACTGTGAGAGAGACGACTGCCGTCATCAGGGGAGTGCACGCCGTGTGCACCTGGCGGCGGTCAAGTCTGCTTCGCATGCGGCCGGTTGGCCGGTGTCCACAGTCAGTCCGTACCTTCCGTCCTCTTGCCTGGCGTCCTCAACCGTCGAGACGGTAGCCGTGCCCCCGCAATGTGACGATGTCGGGCAGCCGCGCGGGGCGGGTTGTGGTGTCGGCCGCTGTGGTGAGGCGGTGGCGCAGGCTTGCCATGGTGACGTCGAGGGTCTTGGTGGATCCGAACCAGTTCTCGTCCCATACCTCGGCCATCAGTGTTTCGCGGGAGACGGCCTCGCCGGCGCGTGCGGCTAACGCGGCGAGCAGGTCGAACTCCTTTGCGCGCAGGGGAATGTCGGCCCCGTGGAGGGTGCAGCGGCGCGCTGCTGTGTCGATGACAAGGTCGCCGAGGCGGATCGGTGCGCGGGCCGGGGCGGGGCTAGGGTGACGGCGCAAGTGGGCGCGGAGCCGGGCCAGGAGGACGGTGAGGCTGAAGGGTTTGACGAGGTAGTCGTCGGCGCCCGCGTCCAGGCCGGCGACGATATCGATGTCGTCGGTGCGGGCGGTCAGAATGATGATGAGCAGGTCCGGGTACTGGGCGCGCAGCATGCGGGCGATGTCCAGGCCGTCCAGGTCCGGCAGCCCGAGGTCCAGGAGCAGGGCGTCGTACGGGGTGTGGGTGGCCTCGGCCAGTGCGCTCGCGCCGGTGCGGGACCAGGTGGGCAGGTAGCCGTTGCCGCGCAGCCCCATCTCGAGATGGTGTCCGATGGTGTCGTCGTCCTCGACGATGAGGACACGGTGGCGACCCGGGGCAGGAGTCGGGGGCGTGCGCATGGGAGCAGCGTAGAGGTGCGCGGATTCGTGCGGTGCAGTGGTGGCGATCGGTGTGGTCACAGGTCGCGCAGCTCTTCGACCGCGGGGCGTGTGGTGCGCCGGACGCCGTTGAGCGCGGCGGCGAGGACGGCGGCTGCGGCTGCGCCGACGGTGAGAGTCAGGTACGCGGCGGGGACCGACAGCGTCGCGGGCGGAGGGTCGAAGACGCCGGTCAGGACTTTCACCAGCATCCGGGCGAGAGCACCGCCGATGAGCGCGCCGCCGGCGAGCCCGGCCCCGGCCAGCAGGGCGGCCTCGGTCAGCACCATGCCGCGCAGGCGGCGCCGGGGCGCGCCGAGGACGGTGGCGATGGCGAAGGTGCGCCGGCGCTCGGCCAGTCCGAGGGCGAGGACGAGTCCGCCCGCTCCGGCAGCCAGGAGTACCGCGTAGGAGAGCTCGATGCGGGTGAGTCCGGCGAGGTCGACAGAGGTGAGGCTGGTGCCGACGGCGCCGCGGGTCTGGGTGAGGTCGGTGACCGTGGCGCTGGTGCCCAGGTGGTCGCGCAGGAGGGCGGCGATGCCGCGTTGGTGGTGGCCGCCGGTGTCGAGGAGGAACGCGCCGACCGTGTCGCTGCCGGTCGCCCGGGTGACGTAGGAGGCGTTGGCGACGAAGAAGCTGTCCTTGGGCGCGGTGGGGAACTCCTTGACGATGCCCGCGTAGTGGAAGGGCACCGTGCGCAGGGCCTTGCTGCGGGCGTCCTGGACGCGCAGGTTGACGGTGTCTCCCGGGGTGAGCTGGAAGTCGCTCACGGTTTCCGCGCTGACCAGCAGGGCGTCGGGGCGCTGCGCGAGCCGGTGCATCAGGGTGCGGGTGCTGCCGCCGGAGAAGTAGGCGTCCTGCAGTGAGGTCGCCCCCGCGATGGTGTCGGGGCGGACTCCGTACAGGTCCTGGAGGTCGGAGCCGACGTAGGCGAACCGGTGCTGGAGCGGCTCGACATGGCGTACGCCGGGGATCTTCAACGAGTCGCCTGCGGTCGGTGGGACGCGGGTGCCCGGGGGTTCGGTGACCGTGACGTCGGCGCCGTTGGTCAGGCGTGCGTCGACGTCGGCCTGTTGTCGGTACGTGGCGTTGAAGGTGGCCGTCGAGACGGCGAACGACACGGCGAGAGCCAGCAGCACCACCGAGCGGGCGAGCGGACGGGCATTGCGGGCGATGATCGCGGCCGCGGTGGTGGCAAGCGGGCCGGTCAGTGGCCGGGCGAGCCAGGTCAGCAGGGGGCGGCCGTGGGAGAAGGCGAGCAGGATCAGGCGCCACAGCAGCAGCGCGCTGCCGACCCACAGCAGTGCCGGGCCGAGGAAGGCCCAGTACGAGACCGAGATGCTCGGCACGCCCTCGGGAGCCAGGACCAGGGCGTACTGGTTTCCGGACGAGGCGCGGAAGACCAGCCACGAGCCGGTCAGCAGCAGCACGTCGAGACCGCAGCGCGCCCACCACGGGGAGCGGGCGGGCCGGACCGTTTTGCGGGTGTCGGCGATGGTCACCGCCCGTAGATCACGCACGGCCGGTACGAGCACGGCGACCGCCGCCACGGCCACACCGAGGGCGAATGCCAGTCCGTACCAGCCGACCCAACTGCCTGCCCTCGCTCCGAACGAGACACTGCCGAAGACAACTCGACCGCTGAGTGCGGCTGCTCCGAGCCCGGTGAGGGAGCCGATGCCGCCGATGAGGGCCGCCTCCAGGGCGCTCAACGCGACAATCTGCCGGGGCCGCAGCCCGCGCAGGCGCAGCAGTCCCTGCTCCCGGCGGCGCCGTGCCGTGCCGGCCGAGGCGACGGCGGCGGTGAGCGCGGCGGCAAGCACGGCGCCCGGCAGGCCGAGGAAGAGGAAGAGCACTTGCGCGTACAGAGCGTCCTGGCGGGCTGCGTCAAGGGCGGCACCGACGTTGTCACCGACCAGCGCGCCACCGGTGGATGCGGCTTCCAGGTGGCGGGCGGCGCGGGTGACCGTGGTGAAGGCGGCGGCCGGGTCGGCGGGCAAGCGGGCGTCGCGGGCCACGTGGATCTGCTCGGTGACGCCGGTGGCGTGCCGCGTCAGGCGGGCGAAGTCGGTGGCCGGTAGCAGCACGACGTTGTCGGGCGGTGCGGTCGGCTGCGACTGTGCGGGTGCGCCGGCCTTCTGGAACAGCGAGTCGGCCTGTGGCAGGTCGACGATTCCGGCCACCTTGACCGGGGCGGGCCCGGTGCCGGGGAGCTGCACGCTGAGGGTGTCGCCGGGGGCCACGTGCAGGTTGGCGGCGGTCTGCTGGGCGAGCAGGACGCCGTCGGTGCGACCGGACAGGGTGCGGATCGCGTCCGGGAACAGGCGGCGGTAGCCGTCGGGCAGGCCAAGGGCCATGCCGGGCCCGGTGGTCTGGGTGCTGCCGTGGACGCGGGCCGAGAAGCCGGTGGTCCGTGCGAACCCGACCGGCACCGCCGTCCGGATGCCGGGCGAGGCGCGCACCAGGGACAGCGCAGTGGCCGGGTTGGCGCCGGGCTGGACCTCGACCTGCCAGTCGACGGCGACCGAGCGCACGGCCCGCTGGGTCATCGTGGCTTTTGAAGCGGTGAGGAACGAACCGAGGGAGGCGATGAGAGCGACCGCGAGGGCGATCCCCGCCATGGCGGTCAGCAGGCGTCCGGTGCGGTGGCGGGCGAGGCCGCTCGCCCATGCGGTGAACATGACGTCTCCCTCAGGGGGTTGGGCCCTTGTAGAGGGCCGGATGCGGCAGCCGACTGCTCGCTTCGGTGGTGGCTCCTCAGCTGTCATCGGCCTTCAGCAGACGGCCGTTGTGCATGGTGCGCCGCATGCTGAGGCGGGCGGCGACGGCCGGGTCGTGGGTGGTCACGACCAGGGCCGCCCCTGTCCGATGGGCGGTGGCGAGCAGCGCGTCAAGGACCCGGCCGCCGGTGGCGTGGTCGAGACGGCCGGTGGGTTCGTCGGCCAGGATCAGCCCGGGCGACTGGGCCAGCACCCGGGCGACGGCGACCCGTTGGGCCTGTCCGCCGGAGATCTCCTCCGGCAACCGGTGCGCCAGTTCGGCGCCGTCGACGAGCGCCAGCGCACGGCCGGCCGCGGCCCTGGCCATCGCCTGGGTGTGGCCGGTGAGGACGAGGGGCAGCGCGGCGTTCTCGAGGACGTCGAGGGCGGGGATCAGGCTGTCGGCCTGGAAGACCAGCCCGATGCCGACCGGCCCGGGCAGCCCCGGCCAGGTCACTGTGCCGCTGGTGGGGCGCTCCAGGCCGGCCAGCAGATGCAGCAGCGACGACTTGCCCGAACCCGACGGCCCGACGATCGCGAGCTGCTCGCCACGGCGCAGGCGCAGGTTCGCGCCGTGCACCGCCACCACGGCGCCGGACCCCCGGCCGAAGCTGAGCGCCGCATCGGTGCAGACCACGAGCGGTTCACGGGCGCGCATCGCGCACCTCCCGCCCCGCCGGGGCGGTGACCCGGCCGTCGTCCAGTGCGACCACCCGGTCCGCGACGCGTACGGCCTGCGGGCTGTGCGTCACGATCACGACGGCGCAGCCGCGCTGGGCGTGATCGCGCAGCATGTCCAGGACCAACTGCTCTGTGCTGCCGTCGAGTTCACCGGTCGGCTCGTCGGCCAGCAGGAGGGCGGGGGAGTTGGCGAGCGCGACGGCCAGGCCCGCCCGGGCCAGTTCTCCGCCGGACAACTGCCGGGCCAGTGCGCCTGCCCTGCGGCCGAGCCCCACCCCGTCCAGCAGGTCGCGGGCGGACACCGCGGGCCGCCCGGGTACGGCGCGCTGCGCGAGGCGAATGTTGTCGCGCACCGTGAGGTGGGCCAGCAGGTTGCCGCTTTGCAGCAGGACGCCGATGTGGCGGGCCCGCAGCCTGGCCCGCTCCGTCTCGGGCCGGTGGCTGAGCCGGACGCCCGCCACCCGCACCTCGCCGCCGGAGGGTTCGTCAAGGCCCGCCAGACAGCCCAGGAGTGTCGACTTCCCGGCACCCGAGGGGCCGACCACGGCTACGGTCTCACCGCGCCGCGCCGACAGGGAGACGCCGCGCAGCGCGAGCGTCTCCTCCTCGCCCGCTCTGAAGAAGCGGTACAGCTCGCGGGCGCGGAGGGTCTCGTCGTACGGCTGCGGGGACACGACGTTCATCGCCAGGTGAAGGAGTCGCTGACGATGCGCCAGGGGTCGACGTTGTCCGCGTTGACCGGCCCGGACAGGATCAGGTCCACTTCATGGCCCTGCCGGTAGAACGCGTACCGCTCGAAAGCGTCGCGGATCACCTTGCCGGTCACCGGGTCCTTGGCCGAGTCGCCCTGGTAGGTGAGCCGTACGACGCGCCCGGCGTGCCGGGACACCTCGGACACCTGCGGTCGGGTGAAGTTCGCCACCTGGGTGCGGAGTTGAGTAACGGTCGTTTTCGTCACCGAGCCGGGCGTGGGGGCGGCGGAGACGGTGGCCGTGGTGATGCGGACCGTGTTCAGCTTGTCCGTGAACCGTGTCGTCGCGCCGTGCTGGGTGCGAGCCCAGCCCTCGGGCACCTTCACCGTGAAGTGGGTGACAGCGCCGCCGGCGGGCCGGTAGGCGACGAATGCCTGGTTGTCGGGGATGTCGCCGGGCGGGTTCGACTCGGTGGGCGCCGCGGAGTTGCCCGTGGGTGAGGGCACGCCCGTGCTGCCACCGGTGTGCGAGGGCGCGGGTGAGGTGCTGTGCCCGCCGCCGCTCGATCCCGAGCACCCGGCCGCCGCCAGCGCGACGAACAGTGTCGCGGCGACCGCGGACGTACGTAGCTGAGTCATGACCACTGCCCTCCCAGGCATCGAGGTGACGGGTCGGTCATGTCATCGACGCTAGGTGCGGCCCGGTCAACGCCCGGCCCGACGAGGGTTAGACGACGGCAAAACCGTGTGCCGCGACTGCGGCGGGCCGGATCCCGCGACCCATCATGAGGGCATGAGACAGCGCATGGTGCGGGTGGCCGTGACGGCCGTTCTGGTCGCCCTGGTCCTCCTGGTGGTGCCCCTGGCCCTGGTCATCCGATCCTCGCTCTACGCCGATCAGCGCGATGCCCTGGAGCGGGCGGCCCTGGGCGCGGCCGTCCACGTCAGCCCCGACTACACCGCCGGAGACCCCGTCGAACTTCCCACTGCTCCGGCCGGTGGACGGCTCGGCCTGTACGACCCGCGCCTGCGGCTGCGCGCCGGGGACGGTCCCGCGAGCGGCGGCGCCCCCGTCCGGCAGGCCCTGGCTGCCGAGGCCGTCCGCTCCCGCACAGGCGGCGACCTCGTGGTGGCCGTGCCGGTGTCGCACGCCGAGCGCGTCATCGGTGTGGTGCGGGCGGCCTCGCCGGCCGCCGCGGTACGCGACCGGGTCCTGGCCGTCTGGGCGGTGCTGCTCGGCGTCGGCGCGCTCGCCCTGGCTGTTGCGATCGGGGTGGCCCGCCGCCAGGCGCGGCTCCTCGCGGCCCCGCTGGAGGGCCTGTCCCGGCACTGCCGCGCCGTCAAAGCCGGAGATCTCACGGCGCGGGCCGCCCTCAGCGCCATCGCCGAGGTTGACCAAGTGGCCCGCACCCACAACGACATGTTGCACAGCCTCACCGAACTCCTGCGCCGCGAAAGGGACTTCACTGCCAACGCCTCCCACCAGCTGCGTACTCCGCTGACCGGCCTGCAACTCACCCTGGAGGCCGGACTCGCCGACGACGACCCACGCCCTGCCCTGCACGAGGCGCTCACCGCCACCCGTCGCCTGAATGACACCGTCGATGAGGTGCTGCGCCTGGCCCACGCGCCCACTGTGAGCCGCGCGGCGGTCCCGGACCGGGCGGTGTGCCACGTGCTGGAGGACGTGGCACAGCACTGGCACGGCCGGTTCGCCCAAGACGGCCGACGCCTGGAGACCGACGCGCGCGGCGCTGCGTCGACCGGCCTCGCCGTCGCGGGCGGCCCGGTGGCCGAGATCCTCGGAGTTCTGCTCGACAACGCCCGCGTTCACGGGCGCGGCACCGTCCGGGTCACGGTGCGTGATCTCGATGACGCCCTCGCCGTCGACGTCACCGACGAGGGCACGCTGAGCGGCGATCCGGCCGCACTGTTCGAGCGCGGGCACACCCGCGGCGGTTCCGGGACGGGCATCGGCCTGGCCCTCGCCCGCGACCTGGCCCTCGGCCTCGGCGGCCGACTCCTCCTGGCGGGCACGGCGCCCACCGCGTTCACCCTGCTTGTCCCCGTCGGATCGGTGGTCAGTTCCGGAACAGCAGGCACCGGTCAGGACGTCGGGTAGCGCCGTGGTCAACAGGACGGCGCTCGCGCTGCTGTTGTTCATCCCGCGGGCCGGCGTGAGCGAGGACGCCGCTGGGGCGTCCGGGCCCCAGTCTCCAGGTGTCCACGATCAAGGGGAAGGCTCACCACGCTCATCGTTGCCCGCGAGGGTGATCGCCGCGGCAATCTCCCGCCGCACCAACCTGCCCTGTCGACCCGATGGACCTACACCGCCACGACACGTTCACCCAGGTCCCTGTCGACACTGCCCACGCCTGCACCGCCGCCGTGATCGCCCTTGTCGCCGACCGTGCCCCCGGCTGTCGTCAGTCGCCGCTGCCGTCTTCACTCACGAGCGGCACCGCTGAAAGAGCCCACTGATCAGGGCAGCTCGGAAGCCTGAGTGATGCGCTGCACCTGGTAGTAGTCGGCGATGCAGGAGGCGGGCCACTTCGCGCGCCCGCCGTGGCGGAACGGTTCGGTCATCTTGCTGAGCGGCAGCGGTTTGTACGGCAGGGCCTGGATGCCGGCCGCGGCCTGACTCCGCATCCAGCGATTCTGACGATCCCAGCCGTGGGCATGGGTGATCATGTCGGATCCGAGGCCCCCGAGTGACACGGTGAGGGCGATACAGACGGCGGCGCACACCACGGCCCCGCAGACCAGGGCCGGTCCGGTGCGTCGGACTCGGCCCCGCAAGGCGCGGCCGGTGAGGGTGCCGACGTACACGAGGAGCAGGATGTAGAGCAGCAGATAGTCGTTCCACAGCCGCGTCGACGTCACCACCGTCTCCCCGAAGACGGGGTAGGTGATCACCGTGCAGAGATAGCCGGAGACGAGCAGGACGCAGATGCCCGCCCCGGCCACAAGGGCGTCCGTCCGGCCGGGAGCGGGACGGCTTTGGGGGAAGCGGCTCAGCAGGCCGAGGCTGACCCCCACCGCGATGGCTCCCAAGTACGGCCAGGTGGCCAGAAGTTGGGAGGTGATCTCGCCGAACCCGTGCAAGGAGGCGAGGAGCGAGTCGGGGGTGAGCATCGTCGACGCGTGCTTCCTCTCCCGCCGGTGCAGCGAGCCTGGCGAAGTGTAGAGGAACACGCCGCCGATGACGATGCTCGCGATTCCGGCGGCGCAGCACACGCGGAGAAAGCGACGACGTGTTCCCGGGAAGGCACGGCCGCTCACCAGCAGCGCGCACGCCAGGGCGACCGAGGCGACGATGCTGGTCTCCTCCGAGAGGAGACCCAGGGATACTCCTGTGACGACGACGGTGAGCAGGGCCAGGATCTTCGCCCGCCGAGATGTCGCGCGCAGGACGGGGACGGCGGCGGCGCAGGCGAACACCGGGGGCAGGGTGTGCGAGACGGAGGCGGCCGGCCAGTAGAACGTCTTGTACGTGTTGGGCGAGCCGAACAGGAACAAGGCGGTCACCATGGACGCCACCAGGAGCGGGACTCCCCGCGGAGTTGTGCTGCGTGCCGCGTGCAGCACGGTGGTGACCAGGGCCCACAGGAGCGCGAGTACGAGCACGCCGCTGACGGGTGCGAACCATTGCTGGCCCGCATCGCCGAACCGCGCGTAGGACCACACCAGCACCGCGTTGACGAGGCGTCCGTTGTCGTGGAGGTAGAACTTCCCCACCATCGCGGAGAGTCCGCCGTCGCGCACCACCGGCAGGAAACACCAGTCGTCTCCGCCGGGACGCACCCACCGGGCGTTCCACACCGCGAAGGCGAACACGGCGAGCGGCAGGAGCGAAAGGAGCCCCAGCCACGCGGGGGCCCGCCGCCACATCGCACGGGTATCCGGAATTTCTCCGGCGCGCTGGCCCTGGACAGCCTTTTCCGGCGCTTGCACCACAGGCTGCTCCCCTTCTCCAGCGATCCGATGAAGGAAAAGTCTCTCCCCTGGCGTCCTCGTGCGTACAGATCTCACGTCGACGCACAGCATTTTCTTACCGTCGTCTTGAAGTGCCCTTAAGAAAATACGGAATCGTGGCGGTCGCGGTCGGCAAGGTCGCACTCACACCCGCAGGGGGGCGAATGGACGAGTGTCAGATCTCGGTCGTTGTGCCGTGTTTCAACGAGGAAGAAGTGATCAATACCTTTCACTGTGCGCTGACGTCGGTCCTTGAAGAGACGCAGCGATCTTTCGAGATCTGTTACGTCGATGACGGAAGCCGCGACACGACCCGTGTCCAGCTGCGTGCCCTCGCCGCTGCGGACCAGCGCGTGCGCTACCTGTCCTTCAGCCGGAATTTCGGCAAGGAAGCGGCCATGCTCGCGGGACTGCGCATGTCACGCGGCGCCGCCGTGGCCCTCATGGACGCCGACCTGCAGCATCCGCCCGGACTTCTGCACCGCATGCTGGAACTGCGGCACCACGGATACGATCAGGTTGTTGCCCGCCGTGACCGCTCGGGCGAGGGCATGCTGCGCAAGGCCGTCAGTTCGGCGTACTACCGCTCCATGGGCCGGTGCATGGATGTCGATGTCATCGACGGGGAGGGCGACTTCAGGCTCCTGTCGCGCAGGGCCGTCGACGCGGTGCTCGCTCTGCCGGAAGCCAACCGGTTTTCCAAGGGGATCTTTTCCTGGATCGGCTTCGACACTGTCAGTTTCAGCTATCACAACGTCAACCGCGTCGCCGGGCGCTCGAAATGGGGCGGCCGGAGCCTCCTCAACTACGGTATCGACGGCCTCATCTCCTTCAACAGCCGCCCACTGCGTCTGGTCATCTACGTCGGACTCACCCTCGCGTTCACGGCGTTCGCGTACGCACTCTGGATCGCCGCAGAAGTCGTCGTACACGGGGTGGAAGTGCCGGGCTTCGCCACCCTGTTGATCGCCATCGTGGCCTTGGGGGGCATCCAGCTCGCGACACTCGGGGTCATCGGTGAATACGTCGGCCGCATCTACGGGGAGACGAAACGCCGCCCGCTCTACGTGGTGCGCGAGACCGACGAGAACGCACACTGGGCGCGCACCGTTCCCGCCGCCGGAAGCAGTCCACCTCCCCTGGTGGACCCGGCCGCGCGGCCGAAGGTCCCGGTTCCCGGACGCGCTGGCCTGCGCGCCCGGCGGCAGTTCCTCGTCTTCGCGTCGATCGGAATCGTCAACACCGCCGTATACATGGGTGTGTACGTCTCGCTCAACCGTTGGATCCCATACCTTTTCGCTCACGGCATCGGCTTCGCGGTCAGTATCCTCGGTTCATTCCTGCTGAATACCTATCTCACCTGCCGTACGAGGCCGACCTGGCATGCCTTCTTCCGCTTCCCGCTGTCGGGCCTCGTCAATATGGTGTTCAGCGGTGCGCTCCTCTTCCTGGGTGTGCACTCCTTGGGAATGGGGAAGGACATCACGGCGCTGGTAGCAGGTGTACTCGCCACGCCCTTCTCGTTCCTGATCGCACGCTGGGCAATAAATTCCGGAAATGCGCGCGCCCGCCAGCAGGATGCCGACTGGACCCCTGCGCCCGACAGGCCCGAAGAACTCATGAGAAATGGGTAAGTTCCCCGTTCCGGGAGTCACTTGTTTTGCATTCTTGTCTGGTGACACCTCTTTGTGATGCGGAATCGCTTCTGGGGGCCGATGAGCGCCGCGCGGCGGCAGGTGAGGGTGTGGGGTCATGGTGGATGACGGGGCGAAGCCGGGGCCGTCGTATGTGGTGACACGTCGACAAGTGCTCGCAAGCGGCCTCGGTGCTCTCGCCGGCGCCACGGTCGCCGGGTGCGGCCCCGGCGGGCGTTCCGGTGCCCCGGTGGCGCCGGTCCACGCCGTCGACCCGTACGCGACCGGTTCCTTTGCCGCGGCGGGGAAGGGCTTGCTGCTTCAAGTCATCGCCCACCCCGACGACGACCTGTTCTTCATGAACCCCCAGTGCAGCCAACTGCTGTCCGCGGGGGTGCCGGTGGTCACCGTCGTGGTCACGGCAGGGGAGTCCTCAGGCCGCAACCGCGTGCCTCATCAGCTCGCCCCGGTGGCCACCGACAAGCCGGGCTACTCCGGCGCCCGGCAACAAGGCATGCGACAGGCGTACGCAGAGATGCTCGGCCTGGACCGCTTCACCCTCTGGCAGCGCACGGTCCTGGCCCTGCCGCACGGAGTAAGAGCGGAGACGGACGGGCTCGCGGCGGGCGATCGCCGGGCGCGGCTGATCTTCCTCAACATCGCCATGCGCGGTGACAGGGGTGTGCGCCTGCCCGCCCTGTGGGACACCCCGGGCGCGGTCATGCGCACCGTGGAGGCGACCGACTCCCCGGTCTCCCTGGTGTACGCCTACGACCACCGGACCCTGGTCGACGTGCTTGCCCGGCTCATGGACCGCTTCCGACCCACCGTCGTCCACACCATGGATCCCGATCCCGACTACCAGGTGCACGACGCGAGCCACCCGAAGGGCAGCGACCAGCCGCACTTTTCCGATCACCGCGACCACACCCCGACGGCCCTGTTCACCTGGAAGGCGTTGTCCCAGTGGGTGGCCGACTCCAACCGGCGCGACGGGCACGCCCCGCGCTTCGCCACTGTGGCCTTCCGCGGCTACTACAACCAACGTTGGCCGCACAACCTCCCGCCCACCGTCCTCGCGCGGAAGGTTCGCTATATCGCGGCGTACGGGGGCGGCCCGGGGTGGGAGTGCCACGACCCCGCCGGCTGCGGCGACTACAGCCAGGGCGGCGCCCACGCCCTCACCAGTCGCAAGGGCTGGGCCCGCAGCACTCATCCGCGCTATCCGGGACCGCTGGCCGTGCCGGCCACCGACCACGCAGGCCGGATCGTCGCCTACGGAGTGCTCGGCACCCAGGCCGTCCGCTGGCGGGAGACCGCGCTTGGCAGCGGGCACTTCGGGACCCCGCAGAACCTCGGGGGCGGACCGCTGGCGCCGACCCTGTCCGCGGTGGTCGACGCGGCCGCACGCCACCTGCTCTTCGGGCTCCGCTTCTCCGCCCTTGACGGCCAAGGCCGTGCCGATACACGGGAGATCGTCGTCCTGGAGCAACATGAGCCGGACGGGACCTTCGGGCCCTGGCGACGGCTCGGTACTCCTGACACCGACGCCGAGCGGGGACGGCGGGTCGGCTGCCCGGTGGCCGTGGCCACCCCGGATCACCGCGTCCACCTCTTCGCCCGCACGGCCGCCCAGGACCTGGCCACACGCATCCGAAAGGCCTCCGGCCGGTGGGGCCCCTGGCACCACCTTGGCGGAGGACAGGTCCAGGACGGACTGACCGTCGTCCTCGATACGACGGGACGGATTCATGTCTACGCCGCCGGACATGACGCCGTGCACCACTGGGCCCAGGACCGGCCGGGCGGACCGGTCACCGCTCGCCCGCGTACGGGCTCGCAGGTCCCGGCCGGCGCGCCGGCCGCGGCGCTCGAACCGGACGGACACATCGCTCTCATCTACCGCACCCCGGCCGCGGCAACGCCGTACACATACGGTCCCTCGGCCCACGCGGCTGGAACTCCGCTGCCACACTTCACCGGCTACGAGCCCGTCACCGCACATGTAGCCACAGAACCCGGCGGAGGAAGGACCGTGCCTTTACTGCTCGGCCTGGACGACGGTGGCCAGGCCCAGATCCAGTTCGGGACTGCCGTCGACGCCCGTCCAATGACCGCCCCGGGCCGCCCGGTCACCGTGGGCACACCCTCACTCCTGGCCCCGCACGGAGGCCCCTTGTCGGTTATGGGAATGTCACCCGACACCACGCCATGGATCTGGCGGCCGCAGACCGCTCCGCAGGCATGAGAACGGTGCCGACCGGCCCTGGACGGAACACGCATCCGCACCACCCGGTTCGCGGCCGTCTTCCGCGACAGCCCGTAACGACGTCGCAAGCGAGCTGCGTTCAGCGAGGTGCTCAACACGGCAGTGGAGAAAGGGCACTTCACAGAGAGTTCAGACACCAGCCGCAAAGCAGCCGGATGATCACGTGCTGGCCGCTGGGGCGGCCTGCTCGTCATGCTCGCGGAGCATCCGCATGACGGTGGCGGGCGACGGGCTCTGCCCCTTCTTCGCGCCGGCGAAGTCGGGAACGGTACTCGCCCGGGGGCATGCCTCGGGCACGTCGGAAGGCACGGCTGAAAGCGTGCGGCGAGGCGTAGCCGACCGCGCCGGAGATCGACTCGACCGGCTCGTCGGTGTCGCGGAGCCGGACGGACGCCAGGTCCATGCGCCACTGCGTCACGTATGCGCCCGGCGTCTGTCCGAGCGCGGACCGGAAGCGCCTGGACAGCGTCGTGCGGGAGACCGCTGTCGCGGCCGCCAGGGACTCGGTGGTCCAGGGGTGTTCCGGCCGGGCGTGGACACATGCCAGGGCGTCACGTACGACCGGATCACGCATCGCGCCCAGCCATGAGCCGGACTGCTCCTCCGGGTGGCGGGCCAGCCAGACGCGTACGAACTGGATGAGCAGAAGGTCGACGATGCTGTTGACGGCGGCGGTGGTGCCGATCTGCGGCTGCGCGAGCTCCGCCGTGAGCAGCTCGACGGTCTTTGTGAGCTGTGTGTTCTCCCGGCTCGTGACGTGCATCGGCCGAGGGAGGGAGGTGAGCACCGGCGTGCTCACCTCCGGGTCCTGCTCATAGCGCAGGACGAGCACCTCCGTCTGCGCCGGCGTCGAGCCCAGGTGGAGGGGGCTGCCGTCGGTGAGGGCCTGGTCCGTCGCTTTCCGGTCACAGGGACTCATCGTCGTACTGGACCCGTCGGCTATCCCGTGGGCGGTGCCCGGCGGCAGCAGGACGGCGTCTCCTGCCTGCATCTCCAGGGGTTTCTCGCCCGGGACGTGGAGCCACATCGTGCCGCGGGACACCACGTGCAGTGCCGCTCCCGGAGAGGAGTCCAGCCACAGGCCCCAGGTTCCTCCGGCCTTCAGCACGACCCCGAGTGCCCCTCGCGCACCCGCTACACGCAAGGCCTCCGTGAGTACGTCCATCGTTCCATTCTCGTCGACGGGGGTCGGACCATGACGGGCGTCAGACCACGTCAAGCACGATCTTTCCGTGCACCTTCCGCGCGAACAGTGCCTGGACGGCGTCGTTCACGTCCTGCCAGTCGCCTCGCAGTCCGACCGGTGCCGAGAGCCTCCCGGCGGCCATGAGCCTCAGCAGGTCCGTCAGCTCCCCGCTGGTCGGCGTCATGTCGCCGTAGGTGGCGATGCTGCGGGGTTCGCCGAAGCCGAACAGGACCCCTGACGGGAACGTGGTGTCCTGCCCCGAGGAGTAACCGACCACGTGGATGGTGCCGCCCTCGGCGAGGGAACTCCATGCCTGGGCCACCAGCGGCCCACCGACCGTGTCCAGGACGAGGTCGAACCGGCACTCGGTCTCGGCCAGGTCGGTCAGGACCTTGTCGGCCCCGAGTTCGCGGAGCCCGGCGGCCCGGTCCGGCGAACCCACCAGTGCCGTCACCCGGGCGCCCGCCAGCGCCGCCAACTGGACGGCGAAATGCCCCACGCCCCCGCTGGCGCCGGTGATCAGGACGTCGCGCGCCAGCAGGGAACGCTTGCGCAGCACCCGCAGCGCGGTGACTCCGGCGATCCCCAGTGCGGCACCGTCGGCCAGATCCACGCCCTCGGGGACGATGCCGAGCGAGGCGGGGCTGACTGCCACCCGCTCCGCCCAGGCGTGGGAAGTCATCCCCAGCGCGACGCGCGTACCTTCGGGTGGCCCCGAGCCGTCGGATGCGGCGCGCACCACGACGCCGGCCGCGTCGTGACCGTGCACAGCGCCGGCCGGCCACTGGCGCACGTAATTCAGCTCTCCGAAGTTGAGACCGATGTGCCGTATCTCGACCAATGCCTCGTCGCTGGACGGCACGGGCTCATCGACATCGGCGAAGCGGACGGGGCCGGTCTCGCCGTGATCGACCACAAGGGCGCGCATGGGTGTGTTTCCTTCTCTCGTGGATGCGCCTGAGCACTCGGCGCGGCAGTGGACGGAGTGCGCGAATGCCGCACTGCCGCCTCCTTGAAACCCTATGCAGGACCGGCGCAGCGACCAGCCCCGTGAGAGCCGATCAGTTGACGATCTGTATCAGTGCTGCTCGCGCGCGGCGTCTAGCTGCGGCGTTGGCTGTCCTCCCGCGGCATCCGACACCGTGATCATCGGTGCCGGTCTCGCCGGCCGCGCCTGCGCGATGGACCTGTCGCGCGCCGGACAGCGCGTCACGCTGCTGGAGGCATCCGATGCGGTCGGCGGACGGATGCGCACCGACCACAAGGACGGCTTCCGGCTCGACCGGGCCCCTGCGCTGCCTCGACCGGGTCCGGGATGACCTTCACGACGAACTGCTCGCGCCGCTGAGCCGGCCGAACACGACCAGCTCGCGGGACTGCTCATCCGCCTGCTGGACCACCACACCGGGGCGTCCTGATGGCCTGTCAGCTCTTGAGGCGGCCGCCGTTGATGGCGACGCGCCGGCCGTAGCGCGTGTGGGGGTAGTAGTCGTACGTCGCGTGGTGCTGGACGCAGCGGTTGTCCCAGAAGACCAGGGACCCTGGGGTCCAGCGGACCCGGCAGGTCAGCAGCGGGCGCTGTGCCACGGTGGTGAACAGCATGTCCAGGACGGCCCGGCTCTCGTCGGCGGACAGCTGCGGGATGCGGGCCACGTACGCCTGGTTGACGTAGAGGATCGGCCGGTCTGTCTCGGGGTGGCGCACGATCAGCGGGTGTTCGCTGACCGGGACCTCGTAGTTCGGCGGGATGGCGTAGCCCTTGAAGCTCTGCGCGCCGTCGTGCACTGCGGTCAGGCCGACCAGCAGGCCGCGCATCGTGGGTGACAGCATCTCGTAGGCCAGGTGCATGTTGGCGAACAGGGTGTCGCCGCCGCTGCCGCCCTCTGGTATCTCGGTGATGTAGAGCATCGAGCCGAGGGAGGGCTCCAGATCGGCGGTGCCGTCGGCGTGCCAGGCGTTGCCCGCGACGTTCGCCGCGGCCGTGCTGGTCCGGATTTCCAGGACGTACGGGTCGCCCTCGGGCGGGGGAGGGTTGACCGGACGCAGCTCACCGAAGTACGAGGCGAAGGACTTGTGATCGTCCACGGAGAGGTCCTGGTCCCGGAAGACCAGGACATGGTGGTCGAGGAACGCGGTTTTGATCTCGGCCAGTTGGTCGTCGGTGAGTCGGGACAGGTCCACACCGGAGACCTCGGCCCCGATGACGGGGGTGAGCGGAGCCACCGAGATCTGTCGGTAGTCCCTCGGCTCCCTGGTGGTGACGGCCTGGAGCGCGTCCAGCTCGTACTGTTCCATCGCTTCCTCCTCGGTGGTGGGCGGTTCGGCGGTTGTGCGGGTCCGGCGGCTCAGTTCTCCGGTGGCGGTCCGTCGGCCGCCGCGTTGATCGCGTCCGCCACGGCCTCGATGTGCGGTGACCGCACCGCGCCGTAGTGCGTCGTCGGGAGCACCTCCGCTTCCGCCGTCTTCGGCAGGAAAGTCCTCCAGCGCATGAGCTGTTCGCGCGGGGTGCCGAGCGAGGGGAGACCTTCGGTGGACTGCTCCGCGAGCCACAGCCGGGTCGCGGTCGCCGTGAGCGGTGAGACCTGGTGTCCGGCCATGCTGCGCAGGTTGTCCCGGCAGCAGCGGGCGAGGCGGTCTGCGTAGCCTGCGGCCTGCTCCGAGGAGCGGGCACTCTCGCCGCCGAGGCCGATTTCCGCCTCGAACACCGTCTTCAACTGGGTCTCGTCGTACGCCTGGAAGACGGCACCGCTGCCGGGAGGCGGCGGGTCAAGGAGGTGCAGGGACCGGGCCGGACTTTCGGCCGCCTCGGCCCAAGCGGCCATTTCCGCCGCCACCCAGGCGCCGAAGGACCACCCCGCCAGGTGCCACCGCCACTCGGTGTCGGGGAAGCGGGCCCGCAGCGCCTCGGCGTACCGGTGGGCGCGCTCGGCGAGTGTCCACCGGGGCGCGTCCGGCTGCCGCAGCCCTGGGTCGGCGATCAGGGCGACGGTCGTACCGGGGCTGAGCGCGGAGGCCAGGGACCGGTAGGACTGGATGTCGCCGCCGACCGGATGCACCAGGCACACCACATCGCGCCCCGCTCCTCGCTGCCACACCTCCAGGGGCACGGTCCGCGGGTCCTGCCGCTGTCCGGGGTCCGCGCTCCGCGCCTCGTCCAGCCGTGTCACGACCTCCGTCAGGCTCACCCGGTGGCTCAGGGAGGCGAGGTCGAGTTCGACGCCGAAGTGCTCGTCGACCGTTTCGATCAGATTGAGCAGCGTGAGGGAGTCCGCCCCCAGGTCGTACAGCGACTGGTCCGGGTCGAGGTGTTCCACACCCAGCCAGGAGGACAGCCGTTCGGTCAGCAGACCAGGGACGTCCGCGCTCGCGTCGGCCGCCTCGGCCGCGGGGGAGGGGGAAGTACCGGCTCCGGTGTAGAAGACTCGCGAGTCCGCCAGGTCGGTGGTGGACACCAGCAGATGCGGCAGCCGCAGGTCCAGGGCGCGGGCGAGGACCCGCTGTCCCTCCGCGACGGTGAGGCCCACCTGAAGATGCGCCCGGTGCCGGGGGTCGGTGGGCAGCGCGCGGACCGCCATGCCGGTCTCCCGCCACACATCCCAGTCGACGGCGACCCGCGCGGTGCCGCTCTCCTCCCCGGGGGCGTGGTGGGCGAAGGCGCCGAGCACCGCGTTGGCGGCCGCGTAGTCGAACTGACCCACTCCGCCAAGACCGGCGGACATGGAGGAGCAGTACAGGGCGAGAGCGGGCCGGTACCGCTCGATGAGGAGCTCCATCAGCAGCGCCCCCCGGAGCTTCGCGGCGAGGGCGGCGGGCACTGGCGTGGTGTCGCGCCGGGCGATCAGCCCGCCGGCGGCGACGCCCGCCGCGTGCACCAGCGAGACCGGCCGTGCGGTGCGGGAGGCGATACGGTCCGCGATCCGCCTCGGGGTCTCGGCCGCGAGATCGGCCTCGATCGTCTCCACCCGATCCGCCCAGCGGGCGAGCGCCTCGGGCAGCTTCGGACTCCGGGCCAGCAGCAGGACACGGCCCTTGGTGTGCTCAAGGAGCCAGCCCGCGACGGCGGTACCCAGGCCGCCGGTGCCGCCGAGCACCAGATGGTCACCGTCCTCCAGCACGGCAGGCACCCGCGGGTCGGCGGCGGCCCGCACCGGCAGGGTGACCGATTCCCACCAGTGCCCCTGACGCAGCGCCAACTGCCGAGGCAGCGGTTCCGCTTCGTCCGGTTCCTCGGACAGCAGGGCGGCGAGCGGCGTTGCCCAGGCGTGCGGGCCCGGGACGTCCACCCAGTGGCCCGGCGGCGCACCCTCTTGGGGAGCGACCTCGGTGACGCCGGCGAGCAGGGCCGCCTCGGGCCGCTCGACCGTGCCGTGCACCGGCCGGCTTCCGCAGGACAGCCAGCATGGCCGCAGCCGTGCGGCCAGGGAGCGGCCAGCGACCGCGCGGACCAGCGCGGCGGGCGTGTCCAGACAGGCCCACACCGCCCGGTCGAGGGCCTTGGTGCCGACCGGCCCGTCGATCCCCAGCGGCAGCGTGTGCAGCCAGTCGATACCGCCGGCGCCGTCCTCCTCCAGGGCGTCGAGCACCCGCTCCAACTGGTCCGGATCGGCCGGGTCCGCCGCGAAGAGGTCGGTCCCGAGCCGGGCGTAGCCCTCGGCGGCGCCGACCCACATCACGCGCCGGTGCGTCGTGCGGAAGGCCTCCAGCACGGCGGGATCGGGCGGCCCCTCGGCGACGACGACCAGCACCCGTGGGGTCGCGGTGCGGGGCGGTCCCGCGCTCCGCAGCCGGACCCACTGCGGCTGGTGCAACCACTCCTGCTCCGGACGGCGCGCGGGCACACCGGGCGCCCCGGTGGCCTCCGGTGCCTCGGATGCCGGGGCGGCCCGGGAGGGCACGGGTCCCGAGAGCGCGGGCTCCGGCGCAAGTCCCGAGGGGGCGTGCTCCGCGGTCGCCGGAGCCGCGCGCGGGAAGTCGTAGTCGTCGAGGTGGAACGCGGGCGGCGGGAAGTCCCAGGGAGCCTGCGCGGGACCGTCCGGCCACAGGAGAGTGCCGCCCGCCAGCCATAGCTCGGCGAGCGCGGAAGCGGGTTGGTCCGCCGCCCGCGTGGCCGGTTGGGCGGCCCCCGCCGAGCCCGTCGTGTCGGCCGGGGTGCGGTTGGCGGACCGCAGCCAAGTGGCGGCGGAAGCCGGATCGTGGCACACCCCGGCGATCCGCAGCCCGGCCTGCGGCCGTCCGGCCTGGAGGTGCCGCAGCACTTGGCCGAAGGCGTCGGGGCGGCGCTCCAGGAAGCCGGCGATACGAGCCGCGTCCGCGCGCAGCGCCTCCGCGTCGGGGGCGGAGAGCACGAGCAGCGGGACCGGATCGTCGGCAGCGGGCGCTGGCGCCCGGTCGGCGGCCTCCAGCACCAGATGCGCGTTCGTGCCGCCGATGCCGAAGCTGCTCACAGCGGCCACCCGCTCCCTGCCCTCGGGCCAGGGAGCGGACTCGGCGGGAACGTGGAACGCCGCCGGACCGGGGCCGATCTCCGGATTGAGCGCCCGGAAACCGGGCGTCGGCGGGATGACGCCGTGGTGGACGGAGAGGACCGCCCGGATGAGGCCCACCACGCCTGCTGCCGCGCCGAGATGGCCGATCTGGCTCTTGACCGAGGAAAGGACGAGGCGGTCCGTGTCCGCGACGTCGAGCGCCTGGCGCAGGGCTCCCGCCTCCACCGGATCGCCGAGCCGGGTGCCGGTGCCGTGTGCCTCCACGTAGCCGATGTCGGAGCCGCGGCGGCCGCTGCGGCGCAGCGCGGTGCGGATCACCTCGCGCTGCCCGGCGAGCGAGGGGGCGCTGTAACTGAGCTTCGCCGCACCGTCGTTGTTCACGGCCGAGCCGCTGATCACCGCGTAAACCGTGTCACCGTCCTCCCGTGCCCGGCTCAGCGGCTTGAGGACGACCACTCCGGAGCCGCTGCCTCCGACCGTGCCGCCGGCGTCGTCGCTGAAGGGCCGGCAGTGGCCGTCGGCGGAGAAGATGTGCTGCGGGCGGTAGCGGTAGCCCTCGGACATTCCGGTGTCGACGAGCACACCGCCCGCGAGCATCACCCCGGCATCCCCCTGCCGCAGCAGGCCCGCCGCGAGGTGCACGGCCACGAGCGAACTGGAGCACGCCGTCTGGGCGGTGAGGACCGGGCCGGTGAGCCCCAGGTGATAGGCCGCCTTGGTGGCGAGGAAGTCCTTGTCGTGGTGGAGGGCCAGTTGGAAGCCGTCCGGGAGCTGAGCGGTGTCGCCTTCGCGCAGCATGGCCTGGAAGTAGGTGTTCTCCCCGGCTCCCGCCACCAGCCCGGCCCGCACGGCGGCGGGATCGCTGATCCCGGCGTGGGCGAGCGCCTCGACGCACGTCATCAGCAACTGCCGCTGCTGGGGGTCCATCAGCCGGGCCTCCCGGCGGCTGATGCCGAACCGCTCCGGGTCGAAGGCGAGCAGACCGGCCGGCTGGCTCCTGGCCCCCACCAGGCCATCCGCCGCCTCGAAGTGCTCGATGCCGCTGCGCCCGGTGACCACCAGGTCCCAGAAGGCGGCCAGATCCGGAGCGCCCGCCGTACGCACGGCCATCCCGATGACCGCCACCGGATCCCCGGCCGCGATGGCCTCGACGGCATCTACGGCTTCCACGGCTTCCACGGCCTCTGAGGCGGGGGAGCCGTCGGGAGCAGTGGCCGGCTGCACATCCTCCAGGAACCGGGCCAGCTCCCGGACGGTGACCTGCTCGAACAGGTCGGCGACGGTGAAGCGCAGGCCGAGTTCGGTCGTGCAGCGCAGGTGGAACCGCATCAGGTCGAGGCTGGAGGCACCCGCGGCGAAGTACGTCTGGTCCCGGCCGATGGAAGCGCCGGTGACCTCGGTGAACAGCGCGGCGAGCGCTGCCTCGCGCCCGGCGGGCGGCGGGGCGGCGGACAGGCCGCCGCCCAGTTCCGTGCCCGGGGCGCGCAGCGCGGCCCGCCGGTCCGTCTTCCCGCTCGGCGTACGCGGCAGTCGGGTCAGCAGCCGGAAGCGGTCCACCCGGGCGTGCGCGGGCAGCAGCCCCGCCAGATGCTCCCGCAGCGCCGCGGAACCGGGCGCCGTACCCCGGCTTTCCAAGCACGCGACCAGCGCCGAACCGTCGAGCGCCACCGCGGCTGCGGCGACCGCGGGATGCCGCAGCAGTGCCTCCTCGACCTGGCCCGGCTCCAGTCGGTGACCGCTCAGCTTGATCTGCTCGTCCGCACGGCCCAGCCAGTGCAGCAGCCCGGCCCGGTCGAACCTGGCCAGGTCGCCGCTGCGGTGGAACAGTCCCTCGCCCGGCAGTTCGGTGAACCGCTCCCGGTTCAGCGGCGGGTCGTCCAGATAGCAGGGCGTGTCGATGACGCCGCCGATCAGCAGCTCCCCGGCCTGGCCGGGCGGCACCGGCAGCCCTGCCTCGTCGACGACGCGCAGCAGTGCGCCTCCGATCGGGCGGCCGATGGCGGGGCGGTCCGGCCACCGCGCAGGATCGCCCTCCAGGCACAGGCTGCTCACGACGTGGGTCTCGGTGGGGCCGTAGTGGTTGAACAGCCGGGCTTCCGGCAGCCCGGCGAACCACCGGCGCACGGCGTCGGTGCACACCAGCTGCTCGCCCGCGGTGATCACCTCACGGAGGCGGGCGGGGTAGCGGCCCAGGTGCACGGCGTGCTCGGCCAGCATCCGCAGCGCCACATAGGGCAGGTACAGCCGCTCGATGCCGGCGGACTCCAACTGGTCGAGCAGTGCGGGCATCTCGTGCCGCAAGGCGGGTTGCAGCAGGTGCAGTCTGCCGCCGGTGCACAGAGTGCCGAAGATCTCCTGGAAGGACACGTCGAACGACAGCATGGAGAACTGCTGGGTGGCGGCCGGGGCACCCGGACCGTCCGACTCGGCCTGCCAGCACAGGAGATTGCACAGGGTGCGGTCGAAGACTCTTACCCCCTTGGGTGTTCCGGTGGAACCCGAGGTGAAGAGGGTGTAGAGCGGCCGCGCCCCCTGATGCGCGGGCTGCGGCGGGACAGCCGCATCCGAGAGGATCACCGGGTGCCGCGCGGTTCCGCCCGGATCGACCGCGTCGAACTCCGGCCGGTCACCCGGCGGCAGCAGCACGCAGACTGGATCGGTCAGCTCCAGGACCTGCCGCAGCAGCGCGGCCGGGTAGGAGGGATCGAGCGGTACGGCGGTGACGTTGAGCCGCGCGAGGGCGAGCAGCGCCACCACGTGCTCGGTGGACGGTTCGAGGAACAGCGCTATGTGGCAGGGCTGTTGGCCGTCCGGCAGTGCGTAGGTCTCCCGCAGTTCCGCCGCCAGCGCGGCGGCGTGGGCATCGAGCGCGGCGTAGTCCAGCGTCCCGCCGCCGGACACCACAGCGGGCGCCGATGGGGTCAGCGCCACCTGCCGGGCGAATCCCTCGGCCACGGTCGTCCAGGAGGGGACGGCCGGTGGGTCGCCGCCCGGCCGGGCCCAGCGGGCGCGGTAGGGGGCGACCAGATCGGCCGGGGTGCCGCCGCCGTCTTCCGTGAGGGCGGCGAGCGCCTGGTGGAAGAGCCCCGTAAGGGCCTTGGCCCGGTCCTCGTCGAGGTGCTCGGCCGCAAACTCCCACAGGCACTCCAGGCCGTCAGGGCGCTGCACCACAGAGAGGGTCACGGGGCACTTCGCCTCGGCCGGTACCGGCCACAGCGGCCGGGAGGCGCAGCCAGGAAGGGAGAGCGCGTCGAAGTCCGTGTTCTCCAGCACGAACAGGAAGTCGAAGGGCGGCCGGCCGCCCTTCGCCGCGGTCCGCTCCCGCAGGACATCGGCGAGCGCCACGTCCTGCTGTTCCATGGTCTGCCGGACCTCCCCGCCCAGCCGCAGCACCTGCTGCCGGAGATCCTCGCGCGGGGCCACGGTCACCGGGAGCAGGAGGGTGTTGGCGAACATGCCGACGCTGTCCTCGAACTCCCGCACCGGCCGCCCCGCGACCGGCGCCGCGATCCGCGGCCGGGTCCGGCCGGTCACCCCGTACAGCGCCCAGGAGTAGACCGCCAGCAGCACCTGGAAGCGGGTCAGGCCGAGTTCGCCGCACAGCCGGTCGAGTGCCGTACGGGCCGCGGGGTCCACGGATGTACGCAGCAGGGTGGCGGGCGAGGGCCCGGCGGGGGAGGGGGACGCCGGATCGTCCCCGTAGGCAGGCGGGAGCGGTTCGGGGTCCTCGCCGAGCGCGGCGTAGTGGGCCAGCAGCGCGTCGCGCTGCGCCGCGTAGCCAGGGCCGGAGTGCCAACTGCTCTGCCAGACGGCGAAGTCGAGAGGCGTGGGTGCGGCGGACGGCTGCGTCGCTGTGTCGTCCCGCCCGTCGAGCGCGGCGGCGTACCCGGCCGACAGATCCCGCAACAGCACATTGGTCGACCAGCCGTCGACGGCGATGTGGTGCAGATGGAGCAGCAGCGTGCCCCCTTCCTGGCCCTCGGGCTCTTGCCGCCCGTCCGACGCGGGGAGCCAGCACGCGCGCAGCATCCGCGGCCTGTCCAGCTCGAACGGCTCGGCGCGAAAGGCCTCGTGCACCTCCTGCGGCTCCCGCGCGACCCAGGCGTCCGGAGGGTCCGTCCACGGGTCGTACGGTTCCCCCACGGTCTGCCGCAGCCCGTCCGCCGTCGCCTCGAACCCCGTGCGCAACGCCGGATGACGGACGACAAGACCGGCCAGCGCCCGCCGCAGCGCGCACGGATCGACGGCGCCCTCGACACGGAAGGCGAAGAGCACGTCGTACGCCCGCGAGCGCGGGGACCGCTGCTGGAGCAGCCACAGCCGCTGCTGCTCGCTCGTCGCGGGGGCCGAGCGGGCACCGGCCACCGTGACCGGGGGAGGGCCCGCCGCGTCCGCCTGCCCCGGGTCCGCCGCCGCGACCGCCTCGGCGACGTCACCGAGCGTGCCGTGCAGCACCAGGCTCTGCGGAAGTTCGCGCCCGAAGCGGCGGCGGATCTCGAAGCGCAGCCGGAGGGCCTTGAGCGAGTCTCCGCCGCAGGCGATCCACCGGTCACCCGCTCCCGGATCCGGAACGCCCAGCACGGCGCCCGCCAGCTCCAGGACCTCGCCCCGCACACCGCCTACCGCCTCGGTGCTGTCGGAGGCCGGCCGCCACGGCGGGTCCGTGCGGGCAAGCAGCGCGGCCCGGTCCACCTTGCCGTTGGCGTTCAGCGGGAGTGCCGCCACCCGGTACAGATGGTGTGGCCGCAGAGAGGCCGGGAGCCCCGCGGCCAGGTGGCGGTCGAACTCCTCCCAGGACAGCCCGTCGTCCACCACGAGGTAGCACAGGAGCTCCTGCGGACCGCTCTCGCCGGAGCGCCGGGTACACACGAACGCCTGCCGTACGGCCGGGTGTTCCGTAATGTGCTGCTCCAGCTCTCCGGGCTCCACCCGGAAGCCGCGGATCTTCACCTGGCGGTCGGCACGCCCGACGTACACGAGGTCGCCGTGCTCGTCCCGGCGCACCAGATCACCGGTGCGGTAGTGCCGGACACAAGCGCCGTCGTTCCCAGGGAGGGTCACGAAGCGGCGCGCGGTCTCCTCCGGCAGGTTGCGGTATCCGGCGGCGAGTCCGGCGCCGGACAGCAGGAGTTCGGCCACCTCACCGGCCGCCGCGGGCCGGGTGCTGTCCGGCACCACCAGCGCGGTCCCGTTCTCCGCCAGCGGGCCTCCGATCGGCACCACCGGTGCGTCGAAGTCCCGCGGTATCGGATGGCACAGCGCGAACGTGGTGGACTCGGTGGGCCCGTAGATGTTGTGCAGTTGGGTGCGGCTGCCGGGGTTGTCCCGGTACCAGCGGCGCACCAGCCGGGCGTTGAGCGCCTCCCCGCCGACGAACAGCCGCTCGAGCCCGGAGAAGCAGTCCGGCACGGTGTCGACGACCGCGTGGAAGAGCGCCGTGGTGACGAAGGCGGCGTCGACCCGGCGGCGCACCAGGACCTCAGCCAGCCGCTCCGGTGTCTGGACCTCCTCGTCGCCGAGGATCACGCAGCAGCCGCCGGTCAGCAGCGGCACCCACACCTCGAAGCTGAGCGCGTCGAACGCGGGGTTCGCCAGACACCCGAAGCGGGCGCCCGGCCGCGGAACGAGCAGGCCGGACCGGGCCAGCCGCAGGATGCCCGCGTCCCGGACCTCCACGCCCTTGGGACGGCCGCTGGTCCCCGAGGTGTAGAAGAGGAAGGAGACGGCGGGAGCGGTCACTGGTGGCTCGGGCACGTCCTGCGTCTTGCCTCCGGAGGCGAGCAGCTCCTCCGCGAACAGCGGCCGCACCCCCGCGGGCAGTTCCCGCGGCCGGTCCCCGCCGTGGATGAACACCCCGGCGCCGGAGTCGGTCAGCATGCGGTCGCGCCGGACCGGTGGACTCGCCAGATCCACCGGAACGACGCAGGCCCCCAGCCGCAGCACGCCCAGCATCACGCAGACCAACTGCCAGGAGCGGGGCACCCCGACGCAGACCGCGTCCCCGGGCCGCACTCCGTGATCCCGGAGCGCGGTCGCGACGCTCGCGGCCCGCGCGTCGAGACCGGCGTAGTCGAGCGTCACCTCGCTGTCGCTGACTGCCGGCGCCCGTGGGCTGCGGCGGGACTGCTCGTACACGGCCCGGGCCAGGCCGCCGGAAAGAGTGGTCGAAGGCATCAGACCTCGCGCGGGGTGGTCGTATCGGTATCGGCCGCCGGGCGGGACAGCGCCGCCAGCTGCCGGGTGATCAGTTCGGCGATGTGCGGAACCCCGTCGCCCTCCAGCACGTCCCAGTGGCCGCCCGCTGTCTGCTCGACGGCGAAGCCGCCCAGTGCCCGGTCCCGCCAGAAGCCGCGGACCGCCTCACCCGCCCCGGCGTCGCCGGACTCCTGCTCCGCTGCCTGGACGAACACCAGCGGGGCGCGGGACGGCCCCGGGTCGTACTCCCGGGCGGCCGCGCGGTTGTGGTTGTAGACCTGGAAGTACCGTTCGATCTGCGCATCGTCGATGCCCGGGTACATTCCGTTGAACCGGACGAGCTTGTCCCGGAACTCCGCACGGTCCACCGGCGCGAGGGCGGCGCGCAGCTCCGCGTCGTCCGTGCCGTAGGTGTCGAGCAGAACCGCGGCCACCCGGCTGTGCCCCGTCTCCGCAAGGCGCCGCCCCATCTCGTGCGCGACCAGGCCGCCGTAGCTCAGCCCACACAGCACCAGAGCCTCGCCGGGTTCTGGCCGCACCAGACTCAGATAGCGCTCGGCCATGGCCTCCACGGACAGCAGCGGGCTCTCCCCCGGGGCGAGCCCCGGAGCCTGGATGCCCTGCACCCCGATCTCCTCCGGGAGCGCCGTGGCCAGCGGCAGATAGCAGAAGGCGGTACCGCCGGCCGGATGCACGCACACCAGGCGCTGTCCGCCGCGGCCCGCGCGGAACTCCACAAGACCGTCGTCCGGCCGTGCCGGCGCGCGGGTCCGCAGCCGGGCGGCGAGACGCTCGATGGTCGGGTGCTGGAGTATCTCGCGGATCGGCAGGGCGGTCCCGAACTCCTCCTGGATCAGGTGCGCCACCTTGATCGCCGACAGGGATGTGCCGCCGACCGTGAAGAAGTCGTCCCCGATCCCGAACCCGGGGTGCACAAGGACCCGCCGCCAGATCCGGTGCAGTGCCATCTCCACCCGGTCTCGCGGAGCCAGGGTGTTGACCTGGTCGGTCCTGGACGCGCGGGCCCGGTCGAGGACCGACCGGCGGTCCAGCTTCCCGCTGCGGTTCAGCGGCAGCCGGTCGAAGACGGCGAACAGCGCGGGAATCATGTAGTCCGGCAGCCGCCCGGACAGCGCCGTACGCCATCCGTCGGCCGACGGCGCCTGCCCGTCGCCGCAGCCGACTCCGGCGACCAGCCGCAGCTCGCCCGACTCGTCACTGTCGGCGAGGACCACCGCCTCGACCACACCGGGCAACTCCTTTATCGCCGCGGCGACTTCCCCAGGCTCGATCCGGAACCCGCGCAGCTTCACCTGGTCGTCGGTCCGGCCCAGGAACTCGATGTCGCCGTCCCCCAGCCAGCGAGCCAGGTCGCCGGTGCGGTAGACGGTCTCCCCGGGCAGGAACGGGTCGGGCAGGAAACGCTCCTCGGTCAGGTCGGGCCGGTTCAGATACCCGGCCGTCACCCCCGCGCCACCGATCAGGACCTCGCCCGCGACGCCGGGCGGCACCGGCTCGAACCGCCCGTCGACCAGGTAGATCCGGGTGTTGTCCACGGGGCGGCCGATGGGGCACGACCGCTCCACCGCCTGCGGGTCGTTGTGCGTGACGCTGTAGACCGTGGTCTCGGTCGGCCCGTAGACGTAGGCGATCCGCAGCCCCGGCAGGGCCTCCCGCATCCGGTGCAGCGCCGTCTCCGGCAACGGCTCCGCACCCGTGGCCAGTTGGCGCAGCCGCAGACCGTGCAGCCGGGTCTTCGGGTCCTCGTCGATCCAGGTGATGTAGGAGGCAGGCAGCCAGGCGTGCACGATCGCGTGCTCGCGCATCCAGGAGAGCAGCGCCGCCGGGTCGCCGCGCAGGGCGTCCGGCACGAGATGAAGCGCGGCGCCGGTGGTGAGCGGCAGGAACAGCTCGTGCACGGAAGCGTCGAAGCCCGTGCTCGCCCAGGCCGAGGACGCCTCCCCGGGCGTGGCGCCGTAGTGGAAAAGCCAGTTGTCGAGGAGATTGACCACATTGCCGTGGGTGGCGGCGACGCCCTTGGGGCGGCCGGTCGAGCCCGACGTGTAGATCACGTAGGCCAGTTGGGCCGGGACGCTTCCGCGGCCCGGCCGTTCCTGCGACGCGCCCTCGGCCTCCACGGCCGTCAACGACAGCCAGGGGCCCGGCGGATCGGGCACGTCGCCGAGGATCAGCGCGGGGCGGGCCTCCTCGACGATGGAGGCGAGTCGGCCCGCGGGCTGGCCGGGGTCGAGCGGGAGGTAGGCCGCGCCCGCCTTCAGAACCCCCCAGATCCCCACCATCAGCTCCGCCGTGCGTCCGCAGTGCAGACCGACCACCTGGCCGGGACCGATACCGCGGGCGAGCAGGGCGTGGGCGAGCCGGTTGGCCCGCCGGTCGAGCCCGGCGTAGTCCAGCCGCGCATCCTCGCTGACCACGGCGGTGGCGTCCGGCCGAACCCGCACCTGCTCCTCGAAGCGCTCCACGAGTCCGGTCGCGGGAGCCGGGGTCACCCGCCCCCTGCCCTGCGCCAGCAGCGCGCCGCGCTCCTCCTCGTCGAGCAGCGACAGCGCGCTGACGGCACGCTCCGGACTCTCCGCGAGCTGGGCCAGCACCCGTTCCAGGTAGCGGACGAACCGCCGGACCGTCCCGTGGTCGAACAGGGCCCGCGCGTAGTCCAGATGGCCGACCAGGCCGTCGCCCTCCCGGTTCAGGAACAGCGCGAGGTCGAACTTGGCGGGCGGGCAGGGCGGATCGAGCGGCTCGGTCTCCAGACCTGCCAACTCCAGCGGATTCTGCCGCGCCGGACCCCAGGCCAGCATCGTCTGGAACAGCGGGGTGTGGGAGGTGCTGCGCCGCGGGTTGACTGCCTGCACCACCTGTTCGAACGGCAGCTCCTGGTGCGCGCGCCCTCCCTGAACCGCCGTGCGGAGCCTGCGGAGCGCCTCGGTCCCCGTCGGGTCGCCGGACAGATCGGCCCTGATGGCGAGGGAGTTGACGAAGAAGCCGATCAGGTCGGCGGTCTCGGTGCCGCGGCCCGCCACTGGAATGCCGACAACGATGTCGGTCTCCGCGGTGAGCCGGGACAGCAGGATGTGCCAGCCGGTGAGCACGGCAGTGAAGAGGGTGGTGTCCTCCCGGTGGGCGAGGGCCCGCAGGGGCGCGATCAGCTCGGGCCCGAGGCGGACCGCGACCCTGCCCCCCTCGTGGTGCTGCTCCCGCGGCCGCGGCCGGTCCGCCGGCGGAGTCGTCAGCGCCGGTGCGCCGAGCAAATTCTCCTGCCAGAAGGCGGCCTGCGCGGCGGCCTCCTCGCTCTCGGCCCAGGCGCGCTGCCTGCGCGCGTGGTCGGTGAAACGGACGGGCAGCTCGGGCAGCGGGTCCGGATCGCCGTGCATCAACGCGCCGTAGAGGGCGCCCAGTTCCCTCAGCAGGATCGCCATGGAGGTGCCGTCGAAGACCGAGTGATGCACGGTCACCAGCAGCACATGCTCCGACGGGCTGAGGACGAGCAGCTGTCCGCGGGCCGGTGGGCCGTTCCGTAGATCGAGCGGGATCTCGCCTTCCGCCCGCTGCCGTTCGGCCAGCCGGGCGGCCACATCGGGGGACCCGCTCAGGTCCTCCACCGTCAGCGCGAACCCGGCCTCCGGCGGAGCGGTCTCCTGGTGGGCCTCCCCGTCCACGTCGACGAACCGGGTCCGCAGCGTCTCGTGCCGGGCCACCACCAGATCCAGGGCCCGGGCGAGCAGCGCCCGGTCCAGCGGCCCCCGCAAGCGGAAGGCCATCGCCTCGTTGTACGCGGTCCCGCCTCCGTCCGCCTGAGCCATGGCCCAAAGGCGCTGCTGTCCGAAGGACAACGGGGCTGGTGAGCCGGAGTGTTGACCGCCGGGAGTGGCGCCTTGGGGTGTACGTGTCGCCGACAAGGGTGTCCCTTCTGCGTCGGTGCGGACGGCCCGGCCAAGGGGTGAGGGGCCGGGCGGCCGAACAGTGGGGGAGGGGCGCGGGAGCGGGCAGATCGGCGGTCGACCGGCCGACGCTCCGGCGCCGGCTGCGGTGAAGCCGGGAGGGAAGGATTTCCGTGGTGAAGCGGAACGGTGGCATGAGCAGAAGGGCCGCACGGCGGGACGTGGTGGTCGTGGCCTTGTTGGATCACCCGGGCAAGCCTCATCATTCGACAGAGGCTCACGGTGTGTCAATGGTGGCCGGACCGCCGGAAATACCGCGCCCACCCGCGCCCGTCAACCGTTGCCTGGCATCGCAGCCGCAGCACAGCCGGCGAACGCCGCGACTGCCCCGCCGGGAGTCGGATCTGACCGGGTCACCGCCGGATTGCGACGGGGAAGCAGCCGGAAGACTCGCGTCCGTTCCGGCCGGCGGCGGCTTGCCGCAGCCCGTGGCCACGGCGTCAGGAGGAGTCCTCGTCTTCACAGGCGTGCGAAGTGGTCCAGGAGCCGAGGCCCATCTCGCCTGGACCACGATCACCCTGGTCACCGCCCGCTTGGTCAAACCTGTCCCCGACCATTGGCGCGAACCCGCACCCCCGCCCATCCCTGCCGAGCCAAAACGGCTGCGGCTCGTCGGGCGACCCCTCCGGCTCCGCGCCCTGCCTGCCACAACCGATTGACCACAGCCACCCGCGGGCTCCGGACCGGTACCTCACGCCCCACTCCCGTGTCCCGTGATCCCCGCGCTCACGCCCCACTCCCGTGTCCCGTGATCCCCGCGGCAGCCGCTGCCATCTGCCACCACTGCAGGGAGCCGTCCGCAAGGCCGAACATCGGGTGTGTCAGAGCCGTCTCATGGTGAACAGGGTGGTCCCGTGCACCGCGTCCACTTCCTTCCGCCCGGTCTCGGTGAAGCCGACCTTGGCCAGGACACGGCGAGAAGCGGTGTTCCAGTCCCAGACCGTGGCCCACAGACGTTCGCACCCAGACGATCTCGCCCATTCCAGAACCGCCAACGAGGCCTCGGTCGCATACCCCTGACCCCAAACTCGGCGTAGCAGCTCGAATGCGAGTTCTGGTTCCCCTGCCGATCCTCGCTCACTGTCGACCATCCCGCAGTAGCCGATGACGTCACGAGATGCCTTCCGCTCGATCGCCAGCAACCCGATCGACCACAGCTGGTCAGTACGGATCGAATCCTCGAGCTCTGCAACCGTGGGGTGTCCGTCCGCGTCGATTCGGCGGTGCGGCGGCACTCGTGGATCACGTTCGGTCCACAGCTCACGCTGGACGACGGCCTCGGCTACCCGCCAAGGTCGTAGCAACAGGCGACTCGTCTCCAGCGCAACCTCGCCGCCCGGCGCGGAAAATGTCATGTCAGCAACCGTCTCACGGGCTCACGCGTGGTCGTGCCGCAGGTCACACGGCCGGTCCGCATCGCGGCGGCGTAGGTGGGCGATCAGTACGATGCGGTACCGGAGGAGCGGGACGCCGGCGCGTCCGGCCATGAGGCGTTTCCGACCGGTCTGGATCGCAGCCCAAAGCAGCATATGTGCCCTCAGAGTCCGCTCCCATAGGTTCAAAAGCAGCTTGATCCCCTCGGCGGCCAGGTGCTCGGCTGCCTCCAGACCCATGAGAGCAATGCGGGCCTGGGGCCCGGTGAGGACGCCGGTCACGGCGCTGGAGTGAGTGGGGTGGACGTCGAGGCGGACGTGGGCGTCGATGGGGATCCGCTAGCGCCCCGCAGACGCCGGTAGCCGGACCCGCAGACCCAAGCGCCGGACCTTTTCTCATGCGCTTAGAAGAAGCCGAGCTTCTTCGGGGAGTAGGACACCAGGAGGTTTTTCGTCTGCTGGTGGTACACGGCTCAGATGCGGTTTGACCCGCGAAAACAGCTCCGATCGCCACGAGTTGCGGACGGCTGGTCCGGGTATGGTCCGGATCTTGGTTCGAAGGTTCGTGGTGATGAGCGCTGCTCGCATGTTGTGCTTGTACGACGATGACAGCTTCGGCACTGCTCCGAGAGGCGACGGTGGGCCGCATAAGACTTCGCGAGACACACGGTGGCTCTGCACGGTCACGCGGCGCTGCGCGTGGAGGCGGAAGCGGAGTCAGTGCAGGACGTCATCCGCCTGGCGGTCGTGAAGGCGCTGAAGGTGGAGTCTGTGCAGAGCTGGACGCTGGTGACGACGAGCAAGCTGGAGGCGCCGAAGTGAGCGAGATCAGGCGCGACGAGCGGGTTGGGATGACCAAGTCCGCCAGGAGGTACGAGCCGTTTTGGGAGAGCGTCCGGGTGGCGGAGGCGCAGGGTCGTCCGGTGATGCACGTCGTTAAGGTTGGCAAGTTCATCTTGCAGGCGTCCGCGGACATCGAGCTCGCCAAGCTGTTCGCGGAGCACCAGATCTTCGACCAGGACGAGGTCGGCGAGTTCGACTGGGTGCCAGACGAGTTCGAGGTGCTGCATCTTCGGTTCAAGAACTCGCGGACCGGGGAGTGGGAGTCCACCATCCAGTCCATCTCGACGGTGCCGGCGCTGCCGGAGGTGCCGAACTGAGTGAGCCGCAGGGTCCCGGCCCTTCGTGGCCTGCTTGCTGGCCATCAGGTGACTCTCTTACCGGTGGAAAGCCCGCCGTCGATGACGCCGAGGATGCGGTCATAGGTATCGAAACCCCGCTGCTCACAGTGCACTTGGTCGGCAAGGGCGAGCCACATGCGAGCCTATTCGCAGCAGGCCTTCGCGGCCGCCGCGTGGGTGGGATCGGTGCAAGAAGCCATCCCACACCTCAAAACGGTGTAGCGCAGGCACGCGTGTCGGGGACGCATTCCGCCCGAGCCACCGTCTGATCTCACTGCTGTACAGTCCGCCGACCTATCACTGTGCGCGGGGGAGTTGGGTGCCTCTAGTGATCGGATTGCAGATCCCGGAGATCTACTGGGACGACGAGAACGCCGTGAGTCTGCTGGTCGAGTACTTCACCCGACGACTGTCAAGCGGTGACCTGTCCTATTCCGGCGCGCACTTCGAGCGTGACGTGTGCAGTCCCAGGACTTGCTTGACCCGGGTGTCGGGAGTCTTCCTTGACGGTTGCGGGAGGTCTTTGACGGTACTGGCCCATCCGTGACAGTCGGTGCGTCACTGTGCGGGCCATGAACGAGGGCGTGGAGCGTACCGGCCTGGATGTCGAGGACTGGACGGTGGAGTACCGGTTCCGGGCGGTATCTGAGGTACTCGATGGAGCTCCGGTCGCCGAGGTGGTCCGGCGTTACGGGACGGGGGCCGGGGGCGAACCAGGTGTGTTCCGTGAACAGGCTGAGCCAGGCGAGCTGTGGGTACAGCAGCAGGCGGGGGAGCAGGGATCGCAGGTTCAAGTTCTGTCGTCCCGACGGTGTTCACTAGCGGCCTGCCGACTACGGCAGTGTGGCTGAGCGTGTTTGTGGACGCGTGTCGATGCGTGCCAGGGGCTTCACGCGGACGTGGGCGGAGTGTCCGGTTCGGGGTCGGCCTTCGGCGGGGGCTGAGTCGTGAAGGTGATACTGGAGAAGTCTCGGCCCTGGAGTACCGGCCCTGTGAAGCTGCCGCCCGTTATCTCATTCCGGATGTCGCCGGAGTCCAGCGACTCGACCAACTCGCTCCACCGCCGCAACCCGGCCTGGAACTCCGTGTCCAGCGCTGCCCGCACTGCAAGTGCCGTGCTCAGTGCGTGTGCCCGTGTCGCGTCGTCCGGGTACTCTGTCAGCCGGACCAGCTCCGCCTCTCCTGAACTCGCAGTCGGAGCAACTCCGTTGCCGCCCCGCCGGAACGGGCGGCGGATCAGCGTGCTCAGTGCGGCCCAGGCTTCCCGCCCCGCCTCGCCGCCGGCTCCCCCCGCCAGTGCCGCCAACAGTGCCACCGATATGGGCTCCAACTTCCGCACCGCCCTTTCGTGTTCGATGGGTGGGTGGCGGCTTGTGCCGCCACCCAGGTGCGCCGACTGACCCTCAGAGGGTCAGAACATGATGCAACGATTCGTAGTGACCGTTGTGGTCGAAGCGAGTTCGGCCGCCGAAGCGGTTGGTGTGTTCACGCCAACGATGCCGAGGGCGACGAAACTGGCTCCGACGATGGTCAGTCGGCCTATCTTGCTCACCTGGACAAGTTCCCCTTCGTGATGGATCAACATGACGGAGGGGAGCGTAGCGATCTTCAGCTTATATTGCTAATTGAACGAGTCCAGTGGTTGCAGGTTTAATTACTGCCAGGTATCCCGAACGTTCGTTGCGTTGGCGTCTGGGTCTCGGTGGCCTCCCCCGCCGCCAGTCGCACCGCCGCCAAGACGCTTTTGGCCTTCGCTTTCTCGTCGGCGTCGTGTGTATGGTCGGCGAGCGAAACTGCGTCCTCCAGGTGCTCCCTTGCCGAGTTGAATCGGCCGGCGTCGAAATGGGCCTGTCCGATGCGGTGCAGTGCCTGAATCTCCTGGTGGGCCGCGCCGATCATGCGGGCGATGTCTAGGGCCTCCTGAAGCTGCCGTAGGGCCTTCTCGGTGTTACCTGCTTTTCGATGCGCCTCTCCCAGGCCGATCAATGTGTCTGCTTGGCTCTTTCGGTCACCGAGTTCATGGAATTCCGTCAGTGTTTCTTGGTAAAGGGCGAGTGCCGCAGTGGTGTCGCCCGATTCTGAGAGGGCGTCGGCCAGGCTGCCGCGTACTGTGGCACGGTCGTAGCGGTTGCCTGAGTGCTCCAGAGAAGCAAGCGATTCCTCGAACGAGCGACGAGCCGAATTCAGATCTCCGCGACGCATGTATAGGTCACCGATATTGTTAAGTGTCTTTCCGAGTGCCGTGTGGTCGCTCGCCTCTGTGAACCCGCTGAGCGATTTCTCGAAGTGCCCGAGTGCACGGTCGTGTTCCCCGAGAAACAGTAGGGTGACTGCCATGTTGTTGTGCAGACGCGCACGGTCCAGGGAGTCACCGGACCGCGCTCTGATCGCGAACGAATCTTGGAAGAGGGCGAGCGCGGCCCGGTGGTCGCCAAGGTGCCAGTTCAGGGTGCCGAGCGTGCGCAGCACTTCGGCCTCCGCCTCTGTGTCTCCCGTCGCACGGGCGATCCGCAGTGCCCGGTCGCCGCTCTCGGCGGCTTCCTGGTAGCGGGCGGTGTGCGCATGGACGGCGCTGAGGTGGAGCAGGGTGCGGCACAGCGCGGCCTGTTCGTCGGTCCGGCTCCAGTGGTCGGCAGCGTGCTGGAGTACGGTCCGGGCGTCGTGCCAGTGGCACTCCTCGTTGAGGAAACCGGCCATGGCGTAGGCGAGTCGGGCGGCGGTGCCGTGGTTGCCCCGGTTGTGGGCGTGGAGCTCCGTGGCCAGCAGGTTCGCGCGCTCGGTGGCAAACCAGGACCGGGCGGCTGGGGCGTCGGGCCAGTGGGGGAGGTGGACATGGCCGCTGTCGCCCGGCGGCGCGGGCTTGTTGCGGCGAGGGTACGCGAGACGGTCGGCGCGCTCGGCGGCGGCGACGTGGAAGTCCATCAGACGCCAGAGGGCAGCGGCGCGGTCCTGCTCGGTGTCGTCGGCGAGGGACCTGTGGTGGCCGTACTCGCGCAGGAGATCGTGGAACTGATACCTGTCCGGGGTCGGCTCGCGGAGTAGATGGCAGGCCAGCAGCGACTCCAGGAGGCGTTCTGCGGCAGCCGGGGGCAGGCCGAGCGCGGCGGCGGCCGAGTACGCCGTGAGGTCCGGGCCGGGAAGCAGGCTGAGGCGGTGGAACGCTGCACGCTGCTCCTCCGTGAGCGTCTGGTACGTCAGGTCGAAGGCACGGCCCATCTCCCGCTCGGTGTCCCTGAGTTCGCCCAGCCGGCCCTCGGTGCGGGTCAGGCGATCGGTGAGTGTGGTGAGTGTCCAGGCCGGGTGTGCGCGGAAGCGGCTCGCCACCAGCTCGATCGCCAGCGGAAGATGGCCACATAGCCGGACGATTCTGGTTATCTCCTGGATGTCCAGGGCGCGTTCCCTGCCGGCGAACGCGCGGAACAGGGCGATGGCGTCGTTGGTCGGCAGCACGTCGAGCGGGATGTGCCGGGCGTGCGGCAGGCCGGTCAGGTGGCGGCGGCTCGTGATGATTGTCAGGGAGGGCGAACCGCTCGGCAGCAGCGGGCGGATCTGGTCGGTGCTCACTGCGTCGTCGAGGACGATCACGGCTCGGCGCTCGGCCAGTGTGGTCTGCCACAGCGCGGTACGGGCCTCGAGCTCGACGGGAATGGTCTCCGCGGGTGTGCCGAGCAGCCGTAGCAGCGTGGTCAGGGCCGCGCCGGCACTGAGCGGTTCGCCGATGGGGGAGTGGCCGCGAAGGTCCACGTAAAGCTGGGCGGCGGGGTACCGCTCGGCGAGCTGGTGCGCGCCGTGCACGGCGACGGCGGTTTTGCCGATTCCTGCCATGCCGCTGACGGTGCTGACGCACTCCAGGGTGATCACCGAGCCGTCCCCGGCCGCGGCGTCGACCGCTGTGCTCAGCGCCTGCAGTTCCGCGTGCCGCCCGACCAGGGGCGGCTGATGCGGCAGGTTCCTCGGCCGGTGCGGACGTGCAGGCGGCGGGGCCGTGGACGGGCGGGGTGAGGGAAGCCGGCCCAGAACGAGATCGGCGGCCGGTATACGATCGAGAATCCCGCGATGGATGCGGTTCAACTCGGCGCCGGGGCGGGAGCCGTACTGCGTCATCAGTAGCTGACGGCTCTCCTGGTGCACTCGTAACGCCTCGGTGTACCGGTCGCTGCCGTAGTACGCCAGTATCAGCTGACCTGCTAGCGTCTCATCGCCCGGATGCCGGTCGACGAGGGCGGACAGCTCGGCGCTCACCTCCGCGAACCGGCCCAGCCGAAGACTGGCGCCGAACCTGGAGACGGTAACTGTGAGCAGCCGCTCCGCCAGCGTCCGGCGCATGGTCTCGGCCCACAGGCCGGGCAGCCCTGCCAACGCCTCACCCCGCCAAAGGCGTTCGGCGCGGTCGAGGAGGGCGGCCGTCCGCTCGTCGTCGCCCGCCGCGACGGCACCGGCCTGAGCCACGAGATCCTGGAAGCGGTGCCAGTCGACGGATTCGCGGGCGGCCTCCAAGGTGTACGTGTGCGCTCGACTGACGATGCGGGGTGCGCTCGCGGACGACGGGTCGGCCAGCCGTAAGCGCCTGCGGAGCCGCGAGACATAGCTATGTGCGTTCTCGCGGGCATGCGGCGGCGGTTCGCCGTCCCAGAGTCGGTCCATGAGCATGTCCAGAGCTACCGGTCGGCCCAGGTCCAACGCAAGCGCGGCCAGGAGGACCCGCTCCTTGTCCGAGCCGAGCTCCACCCGCCGACCGTCCACCTCGAGACCCACCGGGCCCAGTACCTGGAACTCCACCGGCGCCTCCCGCTGGTCCGGCCAGTTCGACGAACATGGCGGAGGGGAATGAACATGCCATGGACCGACGAGCATGACAGGGAGCGGAGAGTGTTTCCAGGTGCGGTTGCATGCTGATTGGGACGGGATGCCGGTGGGCTGGCTGAATCGTTTCTCTTTGGCGTAGCCGACATTCGTGACCGCATCGAGCGGGGCGCGGCGGGGGTAGGGCCGCCTAGATCGATGCGGCGGGCAACTGATCGAAGGGGGATGGGCTGTATGAGTGCGGCACGGAACGACGGCCGCGGGAACGAGAGCAGCAATGCCATCGGCGGCTCGGCGCGGTTCTACGGACCCACGGTCCAGGCCCGCGACGTCCACGGAGGTATCCACGTCCAGACGGCCTCGCCGCCGCCACCGACACCCCGGCAACTTCTCCCCGTGCCGGCGCACTTCACCAATAGACACGACGAACTGGCCGCCCTGGACGGGGTGCTTGTACGGCACGCGGATGCCGGGGTCCGGCATCCGCTGATCGTGGTGAACGGCCCGGCCGGCATCGGCAAGACCACCCTGGTCACCCGATGGCTGCGCCTGCGCGAATCCGCCTTCCCCGATGGGCAGTTGTACGCCGACCTGCGCGGGCACGTGGCCGACGGACCGGCTGGCCCGGGTGAGATCCTCGGCCGGTTCCTGCGGGCGCTCGGCACCTGGGCGGTGCCCGTCGACCTGGCGGAGCAGGCGTCCCTGTGGCGGTCCGTCACCGCGGATCTGCGGATCGCGGTCATGCTGGACAACGCCTTCACCGCGGCACAGATCCGGTCGTTGTTACCGGGCGGATCCCGTAGTCTCGTAGTCGTCACCAGTCGGCACCGGCTGACGGGACTGCGTCTGGACGGAGCGGAGTTCCACCGTCTGCAGGTGTTCGGTCCCGCCGCCGGGGTGGAGCTGTTCATCCGCAGTGCTGGCGAGGGCCGGGTCTCGGGCGACCTGGCAGCGGTCCGCCAGGTCGTGAACCTCTGCGCGGGTCTGCCCCTTGCATTGTGCCTCGCTTCTGCGCGGCTCGCCGCGCGGCCGAGACAGCCCGTCGCCGCACTGGCGGACGCACTCGCACCGGACACCGGTCGGCTGGCCGTACTGGAAGTCGAAGGGGAGGCGACCGTGCGAAAGGCCCTGGACGCGTCGTACGCGGTGCTGGGCCCGGAGGCCGCTCGGATGTACCGGGCCCTTGGCCTGCTGCCGTTGCCCGACTTCGACTCCCGGACGGCCGCCGCGGCCTGCGCGGCGTCCCTGGAGTGGGCGGAGCAGCGACTGGACGAACTCGTCGAGGCTAATGTGCTGGAGGACATCGGCCCGGATGCGTTCCGTTTCCACGATCTCGTCCGGATTCACGCCCAGGGCCGCGCGACCGCGACAGACAGCGAAGCGGACCGCGAAAGCACCCTGCGACGGGTCGCCGACTGGTATCTCCAAACCGCGACCGCGGCCCAAAGCCGCATCACACCCATCCAGTTCACCCTGCCCCGGACCTACGTGCACCCGTCCCAGCTGCCCGACCCCTTCACCGACGACCGCGGTGCCCTCGGCTGGTTGCACGACCGGCGCACGCACCTCATGACGGTCCTGCGCCTGACTGTCGAGCGCGGCTGGCACGCCACGGCCTGGCAACTCGTGGACGCCATGTGGCCGTTGTTCCTCCGGCTGCGCCACTACGACCTGTGGATCGAGGCCCACCGCATCGGTCTGGAGGCCGCCCGTAGCCACGGACACCGCGAGGCAGAACGGCAGATGCTCAACTCCGGAGCCATCGGTCTCAGCGCCGCCCGCCGGACCGACGAGGCCATCGAGTGGTACTCGGCATCCCTGTCCGCGGCATGCGAGGCCGGGGACGCGCGCGACGAGGGACAGGCGCTGCTCGGGCTCGGCGGCTGCCACTACGACGCGGGGCGCTTCGCCGAGGCCGTGGCGCACCTGAACCGCGCGGTGACGATCTGGGAGGGGTGCGGCTACCCGCGAGGGGTGGCCCTCGCCCGGATCGTGCTGGGCGAGGTCGCTCTCGCCGAGCGCGACCCCGAGTGGGCCGTCACCTGCTTTGCCCGGGCCAGGGAAGGGCTCCTGGCCGTGGCCGACCCACATGACGCGGCCCGGGCCCTCGCCTTCCTCGGCCGGGCCCGGGCCCGGACCGGCGAGCAAGCCACGGGCACCGCGCAGATGGAGGAGGCGCTCGCGGTGTTCACCGCCTCCGGCGCGGTCCACTGGCAGGCCCGCACCCTGGAGATGCTCAGCGACACCGCATGTGAACGGGGTGAGGATGCCTCCGCCCAGGAGTTCCACGCACGCGCCCTCGCCCTGTACGAGACCACCAGCCCGCCGGACGCACGCCGACTCCGGCGAACGTAGGCACAGCCGTCCTTACGTGCCGTGCACGATACGGATGTCCTCGATATCCCGGAGCGTGTGTCCTGCCACCAGCCAGGCGTGCAGACAGGACGCCAACAGGGGCTGATCCGGGGGAACTCGGCGGGCCAGCGGCACGACGGTAGGGTCGGTCCCCTCCGTCACCGCCCAGCCTCCCTCGGTTAAGGGAGCCGCAGCCAGTCGGCATCCCGGATGGGCGGCCGTGATGTCGTGCAGCCGGCGCACCGTGTCGGCGAACGGGCGCGGATGCCGGTCGTGCAGTACGTCGACACAGGCCGACCACCGGCACTTGAGGCACACGCCGGCGTCCGCGGCGAAGTGCTCGTCGGCGGCGGCCGTCGTCCCGTCGGCCCCCAGGGATCCGCCAGGCTCCGTGAGACCGACCCAGGCCAGCACGTCGTAATCCCTCCCGGCTGCCCGTACACGGAGCAACAGGCCCGGCACAGCGTTCCGCTGTAGAGCCCACGGACACGGCAGCGACGCCCGTAGCCGGACGGAGACGAAGCGCATCACGCCGGAATCTCACTGCGCCTCCGCGTCCACGTGTGCAGAGGCGGTGGCTCCGGCAGGGGGACCGTCTCCGGTTCATGGGCGGGCTGGCCCAAGTTCAGCAGGCGGTACATGAGCCGCCGCATGTTGCGGTTGAAGCGACCCGGTTCCGAGGTGATCCGCGAGGCGATCGCCGCGTACTCCTCCCGGCTGTACTCGGCGGCGGTGTAATGGAGTTGGGGGACGAGCGGGTGGGTTGGCGAGAGCGCCGGCGCGGTCACGGCAAGGGCGGCGGCAGGCGAGGCCAGGTTGATCTCCTGCTCAGGAGAACTGGCCAGCAGGATCGGCGCGTCGGTGAGCGTGCCGTACAGCGTCACGGAACCGTGATCGCCGATGATCCAGTCCGCGGCGATCAGCACGGCGCGCCAGTCCGCTTCCGGAGGTACGAGCGCGATACCCATCGCGGTAGCGTGCGCCAGCCAGGCTCGGATCTGCCAGGAACCGTGCCCCGACCACACGTTGGGGTGTACGAGGAGAACGCACCGGAACTGCCCGGCGGGCAGCTCGGTGATGAGTCGGGGCATTAGTGCCTCGAGCCGGCCGAAGGACGAGCGTGCACCCCAGGTCGAGACAACGGCCACCAAACGTTCGCCGTCGGCGAGGCCCAGGGCCCGGCGATACCCGGCGCGCAGCGGCAGGCTGGCTGAGATCCGGTCGTGCGCGGGATCGCCGACCACGTGGGTGAGCGGCAGAACCTCCGGGCAGTGCCGTTCCAGGTCGGCCAGTTCGGCCCGATGGGGCACCGCGACGGCGGCAGGCAGCCGGCCGCCGGGTACGAGATCCTGTCTGCGCAGTCCAGCCACACCCGGATGCTGTCCCGAGACCAGACGCTTGAGATAACCGGCCCCGTGGGGCAGCGTGATCAGCGGGGCGGAGATTCTCTCCACGCCTCGCGGCCCGGCCGCGAGGGCCAGATCGAACGTCATGTGCACCGCCTCGTCCCAGGGCAGCACCGCGCCACCTAGTCCCTGGAGGAAGAGCGGAACCTCGTCGCCGAAGACGTGCGGCGGTGCTGTGAACACCACCTGCACCCTGAAGTCGGCCTCCAGCAGCGCTAGAATGTCCACCAGCCGCTTTCCGTAGGTGAGGGTGTGTACGACGACCAGCACCGTCTTGCGTTCCACGAGCGTCAGCCAGTCCCGCTCCTCGACCGACGCCTTTGTACCCTTCCGTAACGCCGACATGTTGTCCCCCGTTGTCTGTGCGGGCCGGTTCGACCCCCATCTGCCGGACCTCTGCCCCTGTCGATGGACGGAAGGCTTGCCAGGACCTTGCGGAAACCTTGCGCCGACCTTCTGGCTCCCGCCGCGGCGGCTGGTTGGGGCCGGAGGCGGTGGTGACACGGGTGTGGCATGTGCCCCGTCATGCGTGAGTCATGGAGGCATGGGCGAGATCGGTGCTTGAGTCTCGTGTGCGTCACCGCCCCGCGGTCTGGCCCTCTACGGTGTCGCGTTGCTCGGTGCGGGGCAGGACAGTTCGCTGGTAAGGCAGTTGGCGCTGATGGCCGGTGCGCAGGTGATCGTGTGCCATGGGTTCGTGCGGGCCCCGGCATGAAGCCACGGCACTGGCCCACCGAAACGGAGCTCGTACTCGGCCCCTGCATAACAAACATTGCGATTGCCCGTATAAATGCGATATCCAGCCTTGCGTGACCTGTCGCATCCACTGGCGCACCTCGCTAGAGGTTGTCCCGTTACTGAAGTGCCTGTTGGCGCGTTGCCTTGTCATGGGTGGGGTGATTTCAGCAGATGATCCGAAGTGGATCGAGCCGTTCGTTGGGTTGAGCCCGGTGCAGTTCGACCGGCTCGTCGCGTTGGTGCGGCGATGGGGTGGTGACATCCAGCGGGGCCGGCCCTGGCGGTTGCCGCTGGCCGACCGGGTGTTGCTGGTGGCCACCTACGGGCGCATGAACCTGACGCTGCGGCAGGTGGGCCGTTGTTCGGGATCTCGAAGTCGGCCGCGGACCGGATCCTGGATCATCTGGCGCCGCTGCTGGCGATCTCTCCGGCTCGCCGGAGACGGGAGGACACCGTCTACATCACGCTGGTCCCCACTCGGGACCGCAGCTTTTGATGTCCACGTGGTCCAGATCGACGCCGTTCATGCAGGTTTGGCCTTCGTGGTCCAGGTGCGTCGACGGTGTTGGTGACAGCAACGTGACACGTGAGGGTCGCTGAGGCCCCCCGTTAGCTAGGTGCTGGCAGGGGGCCTCAGCGTTCGCCAGCGGGCTGGATCCGTTTACACCGATACGGCGTCTGTGGACACTTCGAAGGCCCAACGCGAGCAGCATTACTGCTCGGCCACCTGCTGCGAATCGGTCCCGAATGCCTGTGTATTGAGCTCTGCCCCGTGGCGGCCCACGGGGGGCGATCGTGTCGTCTGTCTGCTCGCGGGCCCCGAGGATGAGGGCGTTGGCGGCGTCGAGGACTGTGCCCCGTACGACGCCCCCGACCCTGCCGTCCGTGCGGAGTTCGTCTGCGCCGTCCGGTTGAGGGCGGTCCGCGCCCCGGGCGCGGCCGCTCCGGCCGGTTGCATCATGTCAGGCGGCGAAGGCGAGCCAGCGCGGAGCGCCTGGTCGCCGCCCGGCACAGGACCAGCCTTTCAGGCTGACGACGGACCGGTCCCCGGTTGAGGGGGCGGGGGCTGGCGCGACCGGCGGCAGATGGAACAGGATCGCCGCGGCGACGAGGAAGACGATCGCGTTGCCGGCGACCATCAGTTGATAGGCGGTGAGCGGGCTGCTGCCCCGGATGTCCTCGCCCCGGCGGCTGCGCAGACCGCGACCACGAACAGCCAGAAGGTGTCCGCCACTACGAAGCAGCTGGTGGCCAGCGCCTGGACAGTGAGCGTCACCGCGTAGACGCCGCGCGCGCCGTGCCGGTCCGCCAGATGACCGACGGTGACGCCCAGGACCAGCGCGGCCACACCGGTCATGCCGAGTCCGAGTCCCACCTGACATGCCGGAAATGGACCGCCTCGGTGAAGTAGAGCACCCCGGCCGTCAGATAGAGGCCGTAGCCCATGGTGTAGACGAAGTTCGTGGCCGCGAGGACGCGCTGCGGCTGGGTGTCGGGTACCAGGTGGGGCATGCGGGACTCCACGCCACAGGTGGAGAAGCGGGAGCCCGGCAAGCCGGTGGCACGCCACTCGCATTATCAAGAGTGTTGCCCCGGCTGCCCGGCTGCCCGGCTGCCCGGCCGCCCGGCCGCCCGGCCGCCCCGGCTGATCAGCCGATGGGCTCGGCCACGATGAGCTGGAACCGCTCGAAGGACAGCTTCACGGTGTTGTGCTGAGCAGTGGCAGTTCCGAGTGACTTGCCGGTGAACGGGTCGGTCAGGCGGTACCGCGTGCGGCCCAGACCGCGCAGCTCGACCGTCCCGTCCCACTGGTCGGCGTAGAAGGCGTAGTGGAGGGTCCGCTTCTTGGCCACGACATGCGCCTCGGGCTTGTCGAAGCCGATGTCGTACAGCTCACCGCGGTACTCGCCGGTGGACAGCATGTTCTTCGCGTACAGGGATACCCACTTGCGCCAGAGGACCTCCTTCTCCGGGGTGAGGTCGGTCGCCTTGTCCGGGGCTCCGGTTCCGGGGAGGGTGAACTTGGTCGACAGGACGGCTCCGACCCCGTAAGAGGACGCGAAGTCGTTCCCGCCGTCGCTCAGTTCGACGTGGTCGCCGGCGTAGCTGCTGCCCGCGCCCATCAGCGCCTTCATCGACTTGCCCTTGCTCCGGACCTGGTAGGAGGACTCCGGGTCCGAGCTGGGGTACTGGTCGACGTAGGGCAGGTTGTGGAAGGCGAAGGCGGTGCCGCAGGGGCAGAGCTCGACGAGGGCGTCGGGGTTCGCCTCGTGCGCGGCTTCGTGGATCGCTTTCCAGAACAGGGCCACGCCCTCGGTGGATTCCTCGGGGCGGGCGTGCCGGTGCTTCGGGTTGTAGCAGGGCGCGACGCTGTTGAGGTGCTGGCCGTCGATCTTGAGCCCCTCGTAACCCCAGTCGCCGATGAACCTCTTCGCCTGCTCGACGAAGTAGTCCACCGTCGGCTGGTAGGCCGGACAGAGGGTGTAGGCGTCCCACCAGGTGACGTACTGCTTGTTGCCGTCGCGGTCAAGGAGCAGCATGTCGGGCCGGTCCCGGAACAGGTTGCTGTCGGGGTCCGCCGCCAGCGGGGCCCACCACAGGCGCGGCCGCAGACCTGCGTCCCGTATCTCCTTGGTGAAGGCCCGCATGTCCGCTTCGCCGCGCGGGAACTTCGCCGTGTTGATGTCCCAGTCGCCCTCGTTGGTCTGCCAGCCGTCGTCGAGCGCGGCCCAGCGCAGACCGACCTCGTGCGCCTTCGGCAGCGCTCCGGTGATCTGCTCGGTGGCGAAGTCGCGCTCGTAGCCCCAGGCACACCAGATGGGTTCGAAGGCCGAGGCGGGGACCTTGGGGGCGCGCTGGCCGATGTCGCTCATGTAGTCGCGGTACCGCTGGAGCGGCACGAAGTGGTCGCCCGGGAGGGCGGTCAGGAACGTGGTGTCGGTGCTGAGCCGACGGCCCGGCTTCAGGGTGCGGGCGGTGTCGTCCTGGATGGCGATGCTCGCTCCGGCGTCCGTCTTGCGGACCGGCATGCGCAGGACCGTCGCCACGGGCTCGACATGTCCGACGGAGAGGCCCGCGCCCCGGCGCCAGATGGTCGCCAGCGGGGTGCCGCCGCCGTAGTCGGAGGAGTCCATCCCCAACGAGTTCTCCTGGACATAGCCGTCCTTCACCGGCATCACCCAGTCGCGGCGGTCCGTGTACGTGGTACCGGAGAAGGTGTAGAAGCCGCCGGGAGTCTCCAGGAGTTCGTGGGCTCCGTTGCGCCACCCGGTCACCTTCAGCGCGGTGGAGGACCTGTTGGTGTAGGTCACCTTCATCACGATCATGCCGGTAAGACGCTCGAAGGAGGTCAGCACGACCGTCTTCTGTACGCCTTCTTTGGACGTGCCTTCGATCGTCACCCGGACGCCCGCGCCGTGGCGGGGGTGCCGGGTGGTGCGGGTCCGGTGCCCGCGGTAGGCGAACGCCTCGATGGCCTTGTCGCTCACCAGCAGGGCTTCGCCGGCGTCGAAGCGGGTGAGGTCGACGCCCTTGAGCGCCACCCGGCTGCGCAGTTGGTCGTCGAACTCCAGGGTGATGGAGGTGTCGCCGACTCCGACGAGGTCAGGATCCGAGTTCGGTGCGGCGGCCGCGGGTGAGGCGCCCATGGCCACGGCGGGGAAGGCGGCCAGGCCGGCACCCCCCAGTGCCACCTTCAGTACGCTTCGCCGGTTCATGTCCGTCATGTCGAACTCTCTTTCGGTCGTGCGTGCCCGACTGGGGCAGCCGCCTTTTGTCCGTCGTTGTGGATCGTCAAAGTCGAGCCGCACGCTCGCGACGAAGCGACCGTCCGTAAGGCTGGTCGATGCCTGGTCTTACTACCGGTTTTCGCAGTGGGTCGGCTGGGGTCGGGGGACGGCGTACATCCGAACGGGGACCCCAGTGCGAGGTCGCCTCCGGCGGTAGCGGGCGGGCATCCTCGGTGACCTGCGACAACGCTGCCTCGATCACCGGCGGGTGGCTGGGGCACGGCGAAACGGAAGGTCGCTCACGGGCGACTTCTCCATCATCAGGTGGTCTGCTTCGAGAACGTAAGCGGTATTCGATTGGCATGTCAACGGACAGGCCTCCTGAACGAGGGTTCGCGCCGTCGATCGGATTGGTACGCTTCTGGTATGACAGATGCGAGCGCGTCGATGCCCAGAGGCCTGTTCGGTGACGACGTCCTCCCGTTGTACGAGCGCACAGCCAAGCAGTTGCTCGACGACCTGCGCGCCGCTGCCGCCCGCCCCGGTGACCGGCTGCCCTCCGAGCGGGCTCTGGTCGAGCGGTACGCCGTGTCGCGCGTGACGCTGCGAGCGGCCCTCGCGCAATTGGAGTCGCGGGGCATCGTGCGGCCGTCGTCGTCGCGCGGGTGGTTCGTCGCCGAGCTCGGTCTGCTCCCCGAGGCGACGATGACGTCCGCATCGGCGGCCCCGCAGGTCCAGGGGTTCGCCGACTATGCGCAGGTCAACGGCTTGAAGACGGCCGGCAAGGTGCTCTCCGCCACCGTTCGCCCGGCCACGGTGTCCGAGGCCGAGCAGCTCCGGATCGCTCCGGGCGCCGACCTGTTCGACCTCCACCGACTGCGCTTCCTCGACGGTCTGCTCGTCGTGCTCGAGCACAACCGGCTTCCGCTGGCGGCCTGCCCTGCCCTGGCCGAGACCGACTTCAATACGGCCTCGCTCTACGCCACCCTGCGCGCCGCCGACCCGCCGCAGCTGCCCCGCATCGCCGACTATTCGGTCGAGGCCCGCCACCCGACGCCACGGGAGATCGAGCTGTTCGAGATCGGGGAGACCATGCCGATGCTCGTCGCGACCCAGCTGACGTCGAACCAGGAATCACGCCCGATCGAACTGACCGTCCAGGTCTACCGGGGGGACCGCTACCGGTTCCGGGCCTCCATCACCAACCAGACTTAAACGATCACCAACCGGACTTGGATGATCGCCGTGGCTCTGCCGGTTCGACTGTGCAATACCAGATGCATACCAGAATAAGACTATTGACGACCCCAAATAAGACCAGTACTGTCCGGAATGAGCCGCAGGCCATGACGGCACATTGGCTTGATATGCACGTTGAGTAAGGGGTTGGCAATGCAGAGCCCATTGAGCGAGGTGGTCCGGCGCCAGAAGGCCGGACAGCCGCAGGGCATCACCTCGGTGTGTTCGGCTCATCCACTGGTCATCGAGGCAGCCGTGGTGCAAGCACGGGAGACCGGCGGTCATGTACTGGTGGAGGCGACCTCGAACCAGGTCGACCAGTACGGCGGTTACACGGGCATGCGGCCCGCGGACTTCCGCGACCTCGTGTACGGCATCGCCGCCGAAAGTGGTCTGCCACTGGACCGCGTGATTCTCGGCGGCGACCACCTCGGACCGAACCGGTGGCAGTCCCTGACGCCCGACGAGGCGATGGAGCGGGCCGACGCCCTGGTCGCCGCCTATGTGGCGGCGGACTTCGCCAAGATCCACCTGGACTGCAGCTTCGCCTGCGCCGGTGACCCCGTGCCGCTGACCGACGACGTGGTCGCCGAACGCGCCGCGCGGCTGATCCGGGTGGCCGAGGAGACGGCCGGCCCCGAGCGGGCCGAGCGGATCCGGTACGTGATCGGTACCGAGGTGCCCACACCCGGCGGCGCGCACGAGACGCTCGATGCGCTCGTCCCGACCACGCCCGAGGCGGCGCGCACCACTCTGGAGCAGCACCGCAAGGCGTTCGCCCAGCACGGCATCGACGAGGTCTGGCCGCGCGTCATGGCCCTCGTGGTCCAGCCGGCCGTCGAGTTCGACCATGTGCAGGTCGTCGACTACCGGCGCGAGCTGACCGAGGAGCTGCGCAAGGTCCTCGACGACGAGCCCACCATGGTCTACGAGGCCCACTCGACCGACTACCAGACCGCCGAGGCGCTCACCGCGCTGGTCGAGGACCACTGGGCGGTCCTCAAGGTGGGCCCCGGGCTGACCTTCGCCCTGCGCGAGGCGCTGTTCGCCCTCGCCGCGATCGAGGACGAACTGGTCCCGGCCGCCGAGCGGTCACGCCTTCCCGAGGTCGTCGAGGAGCGGATGCTCGCCGAGCCCGCCAAGTGGGAGGGCTACTACCCGGGCAGCGCTGCCGAGCAGCGCCTCGCACGCCGCTACAGCTACAGCGACCGGATGCGTTACTACTGGCCCGACCCTGAGATCGAAAAGGCCCAGGCCCGGCTGATGGACAACCTCTCGGCCGTGGACATTCCCCTGCCGCTGCTCAGCGCCCACCTACCACTCCAGTACGCCCGCGTCCGCCACGACGAGCTCGCCGCCCGGCCGCGCGACCTGGCCGTGGACCACGTCCGCGACGTTCTGCGCGACTACGACCGCGCCTCCCACCCCCACCTGATGGAGCACGTGTGACCACGCCCCCCGGCACCCTGTCCCTGGACGACGGCGCCGCCCACACCGTCCGCGAGATCGCCCAGCAGCCCGCCCTGTGGCGGGAGGTCGACCGGATCGTCGCGGCCTCCCGGGAGTCGCTTGACGCCTTCGTGCGTCCGCTCGTCGCCCGCGGTGACCTGCGCGTCGTACTCACCGGTGCCGGCACCTCCGCGTTCGCCGGCCAGGTGCTCAAGACCGCCCTGGCCCGGCGCCTGGGACGCCGCGTCGACGCGGTCCCCACCACGGACCTCGTCGCCGACCCCCGCGGCTGTCTCGCCGAGGACGTTCCCACGCTGCTGGTCTCCTTCGCGCGCTCGGGTGACAGCCCCGAGTCCGTGGCCGCCGCCGCCCTGGCCGACCAGGTCCTCTCCGAGGTGCACCACCTCGTGATCACCTGCAACGAGCAGGGCCGCCTGGCCCGCGAGCACGCGGAGCTGCCGAAGTCCCACGTGCTGCTGATGCCGCCCGCGTCCAACGACCGCGGTTTCGCCATGACGTCGAGCTTCACGTGCATGACGCTCGCGGCACTGCTCGCTCTCGGCGGCAGCGCCTACGACGGGGTCGCCGAACGCCTGGCCGAGGCGGTCGAGTCGATCTGCGAGAGCGACGCCGTGGACCGCACCGTCGGCGCCCTCGTGTCCCGCGCGCCCGAGCGCATCGTCTTCCTGGGCAGCGGCCCGCTGAAGGGCCTGGCCGAGGAGTCGGCGCTGAAGGTGCTCGAACTCACCGGTGGGAGGCTCATGGCCGTCTCGGAGACCTCGCTGGGATTCCGGCACGGCCCCAAGGCGGTGCTCAACGACCGTTCGGTCGCCGTGGTGTACATGTCGAACGATCCCTACACCCGCAAGTACGACCAGGACATCTCCGCGGAGCTGCGCGGAAATCTTCCCGCCGGCAGCGTCGTCACAGTCTCCGCGGGCCCCGACGCCGAAGCGGACGGCAACGATGCCTGGCCGCTGCCGGGCCTCGAGGGCGTCGAAGATGTCGCCCTGGCGCTGTCCGCCGTGGTGTACGCCCAGCTCATCGCCCTGCGCGCCTCCCTGGCCCGGGGCCTGCGGCCCGACAACCCGTTCCCCTCGGGTGAGATCAACCGCGTGGTGCAGGGCGTGACCTTGCACTCCTTGCACAACTGATCAAAGGCATCAACGGCGCGGATCGAGGGCGCCGGACGGAGGTACAACGATGTTCCTAGGTGTCGACGGTGGCGGTACGAAAACCGCATTCTGCCTGGTCGACCGGTCCGGACAAGTCGTGGCGCGAGCGCAAGCGGCAAGTTCGTACTACTTCTCCCACGGCATCGAGCTCGTCGAGCGTGTGCTGGGGGAAGGCGTCGATGCTGTCTGTGCGGCGGCCGAGCTGACCCCCGCCGACATCGAGTACGCCTTTTTCGGCTTGCCCGGTTACGGGGAGGCGGCCCGCGATCTGCCCGCCCTGAACGCGACCCCGCGAGCCGTGCTCGGACACGACCGCTACGCCTGCGACAACGACATGGTCTGCGGCTGGGCCGGTTCACTGGGCGCAGTCGACGGCATCAACGTCATCAGCGGCACCGGCTCCATGACCTACGGCGAGCGGCTGGGCCGGGGCGTGCGCGTCGGGGGCTGGAGCGAGATGTTCGGCGATGAGGGATCGGCGCACTGGATCGCGGTCCGCGGCCTCAACGCCTTCTCGCGGATGGGCGACGGACGGCTCCCCGAGGGCCCCCTGGCCGAGGTGTTCCGGCGCCACCTGGATCTCGCGTCCGACCTCGACGTGATCGACGTCGTCCACAACCAGTGGCAGGGCGACCGCGGCCGGATCGCCGCGCTCAGCCGCTCGGTGGCCGAGGCGGCCGGTCTGGGCGACGAGGCCGCCTCGGCGATCCTCGCCGAGGCCGGCCGGGAACTCGCCCTACTCGTCGAAGTCACCCGCGAGCGGCTGGAGTTCGGCCAGGACGAGACCGTACCGGTCTCCTACTCGGGCGGCACCTTCGGCGCGGACGCGGTTCTGGAGGCGTTCGCCACCGGACTGAAGAGTCGTTTCCCCCACTACGAACTGCGACACCCTCTGTACGAGCCCGTCGTAGGTGCCGCCCTGTACGCGGCGAAAATCGCCGAATCCCCGCTCGACCAGCCCGCGCTCGACGCGCTGCGCATGGCCTCCGGGGTCTCTGCCTCAAGAGGGGAAGACCGATGAACAGAGGCACGAAGAGCTGGATCCTGTACGCGTCGCTGCTGGTCCTGTTCTGGGGTGTGTGGGGCGCCTTCTCCAGCGAGCCGAACAGCAGGTACGGCTACCCCAACGAGATGATCTACATCATCTGGGCCTTCACGATGCTCATACCCGCGTACTTCGCGATGCGCGGCAACAGGTTCGACCGCCGGCCGATCGCCGCTGTGTACGGACTGATCGCGGGACTGACCGGCGCCGGCGGCCAACTCCTGCTGTTCCACGCGCTCGCCAACGGCCCGGCGTACCTGATCTTCCCCCTGGTGTCGCTCTCCCCGGTGGTCACCGTCCTCATGGCGATGGCGCTGCTGCGGGAGCGGATCAACCGGCTCGCCCTAGTGGGTGTCGTCGCGGCGCTGGCGGCGATCGTGCTGCTCAGCATTCCCAGCGGCAAGGACGACTCGAACTCGCACGGCCCGTGGTTGCTGATGGCCATCCTGATCTGTGTTGCCTGGGGCGTGCAGGCGTTCTGCATGCGCAAGGCCGCGGTGGTCGGGGTCAACGACGCGACGACCTTCGGCTGGATGACCATCAGCGGACTGCTGCTGGTTCCGGTGGCGTTCGTGATGATGGGCGATTTCCCGTCCGACGCTCCGTGGCAGGCGCCGGCACTCACCGCGGTGACACAGGTCCTCAACGCGGTAGGCGCGTTGTTCCTGGTCATGGCGTTCAGCCGGGGCAAGGCCACGGTCGTCGCCCCCATCACCAACGCGCTGGCCCCGGTGCTGACCATCGTGCTGTCCCTGGCGATCTACCGGACGCTCCCGAACGTGTGGGGCGCCCTCGGTATCGTGCTGGCCCTCGCGGGCTCGACCCTGATGGTCTACAGCGACGAGAAGAGCGGCGAGAACTCCGTGGCCCCGGGCGCGGCGGACGACGGCGCGGACGTGAGTCCGGCCCCGCAGAAGGCCTGATCGCCCACATATCCGTACCGGCCGAACCACGTAGCGGCACGGGCCGACACCGGCCCGTACGCACCGAACCGACATGAAAGCGAGGGGACACCTCTATGCCCCTGGTTCCCACGCGCGAACTCGTCTCGAAGGCCGCCGCCGCAGGCCGGGCCGTCGCGGCGTTCAACGTGATCACGCTGGAGCACGCCGAGGCGATCACCGCCGGCGCGGCCGCCGCGGGCGCCCCGGGGGTGATCCTGCAGATCAGCGAGAACGCCGTACGGTTCCACGGCGGCCGGGTCGAGCCGATCGCGCGGGCCGCGGCCGAGGTCGGCAAGGCCTGTGACGTCGACGTCGCACTGCACATGGACCACGTGACGGACATGCGGCTGCTGCGCACGGCGGCCGACGCGGGGTTCTCCTCCGCGATGTTCGACGCCGGGGCGCAGCCGTACGCCGAGAACCTCGCCGCCACCCGCGCCGCGGCCCAGTGGGCCCATGGCGCGGGCCTGTGGCTGGAGGCCGAACTCGGCTATGTGGGCGGCAAGCCCGACGCTCCCGCGAGCGCCCACGCGGCCGGGGTGCGCACCGACCCGCAGGAGGCGGCGCGCTATGTCGCGGACACCGGCGTGGACGCCCTGGCCGTCGCCGTCGGCAGCAGCCACGCGATGACCGAACGCTCCGCGACCCTGGACCACGCGCTCATCGAACGCCTGCGGGAGGCCGTGCCCGTACCTCTGGTGCTGCACGGTTCGTCGGGCGTCGGCGACGACGATCTGCGACAAGCCGTTCAGGCGGGCATCGTGAAGATCAACATCGGTACCGCTCTCAACGTCGCGTTCACCGGCGCGGTCCGCGAGACGCTGGCGGAGCGCCCCGACCTGACCGACCCCCGCCCCTACGTCGCCCAGGGCCGGGAGACGATGGCGGAGACGGTCCGGGTCCTGCTCGGTGTGGTGAGTGGCTGAGCGGCTGAGCGGGGCCGGAGCTTTCCCCGCACCTGATGTCGCCTAGTCGGTGACGGCGGACCGCGTGGTCACGAGGGCGCCGACGCCACCAGCGCGAACTGCGCCCCTTAGAGATTCGCCGCCGTCTCCACCCGGCCCCGCGCGCCGTCCCGGGCGGCCTGGACGGCGTGACTGTCGAGGTCGGCGACCTACTTCACCGCCTCGTCCACGTCCGCCACCTCGAAGTACGTCATCCAGCGCGATCCCCGCTCGGGCGGCAGCGCGTGCCCGACACCGTGTACGGAGGCCACCGGACGGTCTTTGAGGAGCAGCGTCAGACAGTCGAAGTCGGCCGAGACGACGGCCTCTTCGGCGTAGCTGAAGACCGAGCGGTAGAACTTGGTGACGCTCGCGGTCTCCCGCGTCACCAGCTCGTTCCACGCCACCGTGCCCGGTACGACCGGTCGCCGCCATGCCCAGGTGCTCCGCCGCCTGCCAGATGCCGAACACCGCGCCCGACGGATCGGAGCCGATGGCCATCCGGCCCGCCTCACCGGCGTCCAGCGGGTCGACGCCCACTGTGCCGCACACTGGCGGCCGTTCCGTCCACATCATCCGAGGCCAAGTAGGCGGGGCCAGACGATCGGCAGGTGCCGCTCGTACGGCAGCCGGCCGGTCCCGGCCACCTCCTTGCCGTCGAGGACCGCCCGCGCGTACGGGCCCAGCTCTTGCGGCCCCGGCCGGAACTCCCAGAGCACGGCACGGGCCCGCCAGGATTTTGGCGTCCCCGCATTTGAACGGCGGCAGGCGTGTGGATCCGAGGGCGGGGCTTTGGCCCCTCAGATCCTGTCTTTGGACGCCCGTCGTCCGCGCGCAGCGCGGGCACAGCGGCGGTCAATGCGTGCGACCGGGGGTCCCCCGGCTCGAGCGAAGCCGAGAACTTGGGGGAGTGCGTGCCGGGCGTCGGGGCGCAGGGGCCGCATCCCGCCAGGCCGTGCGAGGGGTCGATCAACGCCCGGTCCCAGTCCAGCTGGTTCTTCGAGTGCAGCTTCTCCAGCAGGACGACGTGGAGTTGGTCCCAGACGCCGGCCTCGTTCCAGGCGGCCAGCCGCCGCCAGCAGGTCATGCCCGAGCCGAAGCCCAGCTCCTGGGGCAGGTACTCCCATTGAATCCCGGTGTGCAGCACGAACAGGATCCCGCACAAGGCCTGCCGGTCCGGCACCCGTGGTCTTCCCTGCACCAGCTTCGGTGCCGGTTCGGGAAGCAACGGCTCGATGAGCGACCGCAGTTCATCCGACACGATCTACGGCCGCGACTGACGTTTCGCCACAACCAGACCAACGAGCGAAGACGCTAACAGTCACACGATCAACAGCTTTTGTTGGAGACAGTTAGCGCAAGTGGCGTGCCCGCGCGGTCACCTCATCTTGCACAAGGTGGCGTCGACGAGCCGGTCGGTGCGTTTGTCGCGGTCTTCCTTATTCAGGTTGGTGGAGCGCATCACGATGACTCCCTTCTTGCCCTTGTCGATGAAGCCGTTGGCGTTCAGATGACCGATGGTGGTCCCGCCGTGGCTCCAGGAGCCGCCGCCGCAGCTGAGCTGCGTCCAGAACATGCCGAGTCCTGCCTTCCTGGGCGCCGCGTTGCCCTCCTGAGGGACCGGCACCGTCTTCTGCATCTGCGCCAACTGCTTCGGCTTGAGCAACTTGCCGCCGAGCAGACCACGCCAGAAGCGCGCGAGGTCGTTCGAGTTGGTGACGAGGTCGCCCGCCGAGCTGCCCCAGGTCATGCTCATCTTGGTGCTGTCGACCAGTGGGGCGCCGGGCTTGAACTGGTGATAGCCCTTGGCGTGCGGCCGAGGAAGGCCGGTGCGCATGCCCGCGGAGAACGTGTGCTTGAGGCCGAGGGGTTCGATGATCCGGGCACGGACTTCGTCGCTCCAGTGACGCCCCGTCGCCTCCTCGATGATCATCCCGGCGAGTATGTAGCCGGTGTTGGAGTAGCTCCAGCCCTTGCCGGGCTCGAAGGTGGGCCGGTCCTGCAGGGCCATGTCGACCAGTTCGCGCGGCTGGTAGCGGTAGAAGCGGTGCTTCTGGAACTGGTCTCCGTCGAGGATGGGCAGGTGACCGGCATAGTCGGGCACCCCGCTGGTGTGCTGCAGCAACTGGCGCACGGTGATCCGCCCGCCATCGTTGCCGTTGCCCTTGACCACTCCGGGCAGCCAGCGCTCGACGGTGTCGTCGAGTCGCATGCGGCCTTCGCCCACGAGTTGCAGCACAACGGTTGAGACGAAGGTCTTGGTGTTGCTGCCCATCCGGAAGTAGCCCTGGCGCGGCACCGGCCGGTCGGTGCCGAGTTCGGCGGTGCCGCTGCGCACGGAGCTGCTCCCGTGACCTTTAGCCAAGGTGGCCTCGGCGCCTACCAGTCCGTCCTTGCGGACGATGTCGTCCAGGCCCCGCTGAAGGTCCGCCCGGCCGGAATCGGCCGGGCGGGCGTCCGGCTGGGCCGCCTGCGCCGTGGGCATCGCCAGTGCCGCCGTGGCGGCGACTGCCGCCACGGCGCCCAGGGCGAGACGGCGGCGCCTGGAGGCGGAGTTTCTTAGCTGCGTCATGGTGGTTACCTCGCATGTCTTGGAGGCCGTTCGAAGCACGTAACTCCCTTGCAAGCAAGGTGTGTTGTGGTGCCGAACAGTCGGCTGGACGGTGCGTCCGGCCCAAGATCATTCACCCATGGGAAAGCGCTGGGTGACCATGACGGAGCCCCCCGTTGGGAGGTATGGAGAACCCCACCCTTGTGGGGGTGGGGTCAGGGGTACGACGGCAGGGTGATCAGGCCGCTGGCGAAACGGCTGCAGACCCTGGCCGATCCGCAACACCAGCGCGGCAGACGTCCATCGTTCGTGAGCGTGCCGCTGGTGGCCTGCTCGGCGGTGCTGACCGGGCGCGCTCATTCGCCGCCATCGGGCAGTGGGCCAAAAGCGCTCCGCAGCGCTGAACTCGGACCCCATCCAGGAGCAGCCCGCAGTGAGATCCCCGACCTGCGGCAACGCCTTGCGCAGGTCCACCGCCCTTCCTTCCGGTCAATAGGGCCGCACGGAAGGACTCTACGTGGGGCCCTGGGTAAGAATTCGCCTACGGCAGACAAGAAGGAACTCCAAAGGACTGGAAACCTCCGCCGGGAGCATGTCAACGTACAATGTCTCGGAAAATACCAGGTCAGGTCGATGCGGATTCTCCGGTGTGGCCGAGTTGCGATTGATTCGGAACCCCGCACCGCATCGGGCTGCCTCGCTGGCATGGTCCTACTTGGGAGGACCATCTGTCGGATTCCGCTGTTCGATCGACCCGCTTCACTTCCCCTGTCCTCTTTGCGTTCGGCGCGCTGAACGCCTGGTTCGACCACGCGGCGGGGGATACGACGCCGCTTCCATCGGGCTGCGCATATGCGTCTGCGCTGCCGGCCCTTTCAGCGAGGACCTGCTGCAGCGCAGCTACCCCCGTGACAGGGCCGTCTTCGCACCTGTTGCGGCGCAGCCCAGAGCCGCAACTCGGCACGTAGCCGATGCCGTCGGGGTTCCCAAGCGTGTCGTGGTGAGGAATCTTGAACGCCTGACCGATGGCGGCCTGGTGGTGCTCGTCGCGGATGGTGCGATCTCAGCTCTGCGCTCGTACCGGCTGGCGTCCTGAATTCGGCCAGCCCGCGGAGCTGTCGGATTCATCTGATGCGGCGCGCAACATAGACCACGATCGCCGGTTAGCCAAACCGGCGATCCTGGCGACCATTGAGGTGTTCGCATTCACCTGTGCTTGGCGGTGGGGTCGGGGGAAGGGAGCCGGTGACTTCGCAAGAAATTAGGGGGAGTAGAGGATCCGTGCGCCGCCGCTATTGCTTGGATCCGTTGTCACCTCTTGATGTCAGCGGCTTTGGAATTCTACTTGTCTCTGCTGCACGTGGAGATTTCGACGCCGAGTCTCTCCAGAAATGAAGGTGAAACGAAATAGCTCGCCGTCCGGTGCTTAAGCTCGCCGAGGTTCTGGCGGAGCTCCGCATGAGTCCGTCAGCGTTCTGCCGGATGCGCGCTCGTGGGCAGGCGCCTCAGATGATCAAGCTACGCAATGGTGAACTCCGGTGTCGCCGAGCCGACCTGGACGCCTGGTGGGATATGTGTCAGAAGGATGCGGATCATTGGCGATGGGCTACAACGTCCGGTTCTGGGATATACGTGAGCATCCCGACCGGCGTAAGTCGTTCATGGTTCGTTGGACTGTCGAGGCGCGAAAATTCAGAGTCGTTCATGGCCTTTGGGCTCGCTGATAGTCGGCGAGCCAAACTGATGACGGCGGCACGCGACGGTGAGGCTTTCGACGTCCATACCGGGTTGCCGGCGTCTGAACTCCGGGCCATCAGGCAAAGGATCACGTGGTATGATCTTGCGCACGAGTATCTTGACGAACGCTGGGACCGCACGCCGGGCAACACGCGCCGCACCCTGGCTGACGCGTTCGCTACCATCACCCCTGCCGTCGTACCCCGGGGCGCAAGCTACCCGGAACCGAGGGTGCTACGGCGCGCCCTAAACCCGTGGGCGTTCAACAAGAAGGCGTGGGCTCAAGGGCCGCCGGACGAGTGGCGCAAGGTGCTGGACTGGATAAAGCGGAACTTCCTGCCAGTGAGCGCGCTCTCGGAAGCAGATGTGATCCGACGGGCGCTGGACGCCATATGCCGCAAGGTGGATGGCAATGCAGCTGCCGCCACGACCGCGCGAGCAAGCGAGCCGCCTTCAGCGAGGTGCTCAACACGGCAGTGGAGAAGGGGTGCTTCACAGAAAGCCCCTGAATGGAATTCGGTGGAAACCTCCAGCGGTCAACGAGGAGGTTGATCCGACGGCGGTCCCGAACCCGGCGCAGGTCGCCCGGCTCATCACGGGCGTTGCCCAACAGCGCGGACGCGGCCCTCATCTGGAGGCGTTCTTCGACTGTACGTACTACGCGCCCATGCGGCCGGGGGAGGCAATTCATCTGCGACTTGAGCAGTGTCATCCGCCTGAGACTGGGTGGGGCCTGCTCAACCTGTCGGGTGGCGTCGTGGCCGCTGGCTAGAGGTGGTCGGACGATGGCGCCGTGTACGAGGTGCACTCCCTGAAGCGGCGCGCGGCGACCGCTACCCGACCTGTGCCCATCCCGCCTCAATTCGTCCGCGTCCTGCGTTCCCACATCGAGCGACTTGGTGCCACGCCGGACGGCCGGCTCTTCCGGAACCAGGTGGGCGACTATGTGGACGCAACGGCCTATGGGATCACCTGGTCACAGGCCCGGGAGTACGTCCTGACCTGTACAGAACTGGCTTCGAGACTGGCGAAGCGGCCCTACGATCTTCGCCACGCAGGGATCTCGTTCTGGCTGTACTCCGGCGTGAATGCGCCCGCAGGGCTGGGCAGAGCATCGAAGTCCTCTTCCGCTACTACGCGAAGTTCCTGGACGGCGTGCAGGAGCAAGTGAACCGTTTCATCGAACGATCGATGCAGGAGTGGGATCGCGTCAGCCAGAGCGGGGAGTCTGCGGAGTGAGTAGGGATTCTGGTCCGCGACTGGTCCGGAAGAGCTGGTCAGGACTGGGGCAGCCGTGGGAATTACTGGGAGGTACCTCGCAAACCGGCCTCGATGCCGACCGAACAGAAAGCAAGGCGCCTGACGGGAAAAAGACCAGGTCAGGCGCCTTCTTTTGCGCCCCTAGAAGAAGCCGAGCTTCTTCGGGGAGTAGGACACCAGGAGGTTTTTCGTCTGCTGATAGTGCTCCAGCATCATCTTGTGCGTCTCGCGCCCGATCCCGGACTGCTTGTAGCCGCCGAACGCCGCGTGTGCGGGATACGCGTGGTAGCAGTTCGTCCAGACCCGGCCCGCCTGGATCGCCCGGCCCGCTCGGTACGCGGTGTTCATGTCGCGTGTCCACACTCCGGCGCCCAGGCCGTACAGCGTGTCGTTGGCCGTCTTGATGGCGTCGTCGAAGTCGCTGAACGACGCGACCGAGACAACCGGGCCGAAGATCTCCTCCTGGAAGATCCGCATGCGGTTGTCACCCTCGAAGATCGTCGGCTGGACGTAGTAGCCACCGGCCAACTCCCCGTCGTACGTGATGCGCTGGCCGCCCGTCAGGACCTTGGCGCCCTCCTGCTGGCCGATGTCCAGGTAGGAGAGGATCTTCTCCAACTGGTCGTTCGAGGCCTGGGCGCCGATCATCGTGTCGGTGTCCAGCGGGTGGCCCGGCACGATCTGCTCCGTGCGGGCGACCGCCGCCTCCATGAACTCGCCGTAGTGACCCTGCTGGACGAGGGCACGCGACGGGCAGGTACAGACCTCGCCGTTGTTGAGGGCGAACATGGTGAAGCCCTCGAGTGCCTTGTCACGGAAGTCGTCGTTGGCGGCCCACACGTCGTCGAAGAAGATGTTCGGTGACTTCCCGCCCAGCTCCAGCGTCACCGGCTTGATGTTCTCCGAGGCGTACTGCATGATCAGCCGCCCCGTCGTGGTCTCACCGGTGAAGGCGACCTTCGCGACACGCGGGCTGGAGGCCAGGGGCTTGCCCGCCTCGACGCCGAAGCCATTGAGGATATTGACGACTCCAGGCGGCAGCAGATCGGCCACCAGGCTCATCCAGTAGTGGATGGAGGCCGGGGTCTGCTCGGCGGGCTTGAGGACGACCGCGTTGCCCGCGGCCAGAGCGGGCGCGAGCTTCCATGTCGCCATCAGGATGGGGAAGTTCCACGGGATGATCTGCGCGATGACGCCGAGCGGCTCGTGGAAGTGGTAGGCGATGGTGTCCTCGTCCACCTCGCTCAGCGACCCTTCCTGCGCGCGAAGGACCCCCGCGAAGTAGCGGAAGTGGTCGATGGCGAGCGGGATGTCGGCGGCCAGTGTCTCGCGGACCGGCTTGCCGTTCTCCCAGCTCTCGGCCACCGCGAGCTGTTCGAGGTTCGCCTCCATGCGGTCGGCGATCTTCCGCAGGACGTCCGCGCGCTCGGTCGGGGAGGTGCGGCCCCAGGCGGGGGCGGCGGCGTGCGCCGCGTCCAGGGCGCGCTCCACGTCCTCGGCTGTACCGCGGGCGATCTCGGTGAAGGGCTGCCCGTTGACCGGGCTCGGGTTCTCGAAGTACTGGCCGCGGGCGGGCGGAACGTACTCGCCGCCGATGAAGTGGTCGTAGCGGGCCTGGTAGGAGACAACTGCACCGTCGGTGCCGGGCGCTGCGTAACGGGTCATCTTGCTGGCCTCCCGGGGAAGGCTGCCCGCCGTTGGGCAGCTCTCGCCCGGAGCGTAGGAGCGCAGACGTTGCAGGTACGTTGCGGAAGTCGACCGGCGGGCTGGCGGGCTCAGTTCTCGTGTCTCGCGTCCGTCAACTCCCCGTCCAGCTCTCGGAGGCGGGCCAGCACCGGTGGGGTCGCCCGTACCTGCGCAAGGGCGCGCCACACCGCCAGGTCGTCCTCGCCCCACGGAGTGTGCACCCAGTCGGCCAGGAGGTCGGGGTCGCGGCGTGCGATGAGCGCCGCCCGCAGCTGATCGGCGAGCCTGCGCCGCAGCCGCGCCACTGCAGGCGCCTGCGAAGCGGGCAGGAGCGGACCCGCGTACGCGGCGGCGGCCGCGGTGACCGCCCCCGAACCAAGGCGTCGCTCGACGGCATCGACATCCGAATCGACGGGTACCGCGAGCCGGTACGGGCGCGATCGCAGCAGCTCCGGCCCGAGCAGCCGCCGAAGCCGGGCCAGTTCGGCCCGCAGAGTCACGGGCGTCACCGACTCGTCCTCGTACAGCGCGCACAGCAGCTCGTCGCCGGTCAGCCCCTCCGGGTGCCGGGCGAGCAGGAGGATGATCTCGCTGTGCCGACGGCTCAGCCGCACCTTGCGGCCACCTGTCAGCAGCAACGCCTCATCACGGCCGAGCGCGGTGAGCCCCACGATGTTCCTGGTCCTCACCGGCGGCGCCAGCAGAGCCAGGTGGGACTCCGCCGCCCGAGCGACCGCCTGTACGAAGGCGAGGCTGTGCGGATGCGCGAGACGGTCACCTCCGGTGATGTCCACCGCCCCGAGCAGCCGCCCGGTCCGCGGATCGTGCACCGGAGCCGCCGCGCACGTCCATGGCTGGACGCGCCGGATGAAGTGCTCGGCGGCGAACACCTGCACAGGCCGATCCACCGCCACCGCCGTACCCGGAGCGTTCGTCCCCATCGCGGACTCCGCCCACCGCGCGCCCGGCACGAAGTTCATCCGCCCCGCCTTCTGCCGGGTCGCGGAGTGGCCCTCGACCCAGAGCAGCCTGCCGTGCGCGTCGCACACCGCGAGAAGATGCTCACCGTCCATCGCGAACGTGCCCATCAGCTCCCGGAACAGCGGCATCACCGCGGCCAGCGGATGCTCGGCCCGATACGAACCGAGGTCCCCGTCGGTGAGCTCCACCGCCGCACCGGTGTCCTCCGGGCTGACCCTGGCCTTGGCCGAACGCCGCCACGAGTCGGCCACCACGGAACGCACCGGCCGCGCGACCGTCCCCGCCTCGGTGAACCTCTCGTGCGCCCGCCGCAGTATCCGCATCCGCTCGGCAGGATCGGCACCCGACTCCAGGGCCACCCATGGTTCGGTCAATTCGGCCTCCCGGGACGGCGATGCGGTGCTGCCATGGTCGCCCCGTGAGCGTGCCCCGACAAGCGCCTCGACAGGCTCCCCAGTATCAGCCGGGCGGCGTCAGGCAGAGTTGACCAGTCGGATGTAGCGCGTCCAGTCCCAGTGCGCCCCCGGATCGGTGTGGTCGGTTCCGGGCACTTCGACGTGCCCGATGATGTGCTTGCGGTCCTTGGGGATGTCGTACGTATCGCAGATGGCCGAGGTCAGCAGCGCAGACTGCTCGTACATCGCGTCGGTGAAGTACTCGGGCTGATCCACCCATCCTTCGTGCTCGATGCCGATGCTGCGGGTGTTGTAGTCCCAGTTTCCCGCGTGCCAACCGACGTTGCGTTCGCGGACGCACTGGGCGATGTGACCGTCCTGGGAGCGCACCACGTAGTGGGACGACACCTTCTTCGCCGAGTTCTGGAAGATGGCGAGAGTGTCGGCGTAGGTCTCCTGGGTGACGTGGACGATCACGAAGTCGACGGGGTAGGTGCTGGGGCGGTTGGCGGCCGTGTAGTTGGAGGTGCTTGCCGGAACCCACTGGGCGAGCGGATAGTCGACGGCCTGAGGTCGGGCCGTGGCGCGGGTGGCGGGGAGGAGCGCGGCAGGGACGGCGGCCAGGGCCGCTCCTTGCAACAGCCTGCGCCTGCTGGGGAATCGTCTCGCTCGATCCATGGCTGGCCTGCCTCTCGGTGGGGGGAACAGCTGGACTTCTCAATGGGGCAGCAGCGTGGCCGTCTCTCGCAGCCGCGCGTGCGACCCCCGGTGGTTGCGTTGCCTTGGTCGTCGAGGTCGTCGAGCTTCGTCGTGTTCTTCGGGATCGTCGTAGTCGTCGAAATGGGCGCGCGCCGCCATGGCTATGTGCCTGGGGTGGCGCCGTAAGGAGCGCCGTGGGTGTCACGACGCCAGCGGGGTCGGGTTCACGTGGATCGGGGGAGCGTCTCGCGTGAATTACGTTACGGCGCTGGCTGGTTGAGGCGGAAGAGCAGGATCAAAATCTGTGTACGGCACCGTGATTGTGGATAACTCGCCCACTCTTGAGAGGGGCCGGTAACGGAAGTCTGGGCCTCGGCCTGGGCGCGATGAGCGGGATGAATGAGCCGTACTCAGCCCAACGCAGCCGCCCCCACAGCGGCCTGTTCCTCCGCACGGGAGCGAGCAGTCGCCGCCTGCGACGTCTCTCCGAGCCGATCGGCCAGCCGGGCACGGGCCCGCCAGTTGTAGGGGCAGACGGGACGCAGATTGATGCGTTCGCTGAGCAAGGTGCGGGCGAGGTCGTGCCGGCCGGAGCGGATGGCTGCCTCCACCAGCGTCCGCTGGATGGCGTCGCGCTGCGCGTGGCTTCCGCCGAAGGAGTTGAGGTGGTAGCGGATCGGGGCGAGCAACTCGACCACCCGGCCGTACTGCCTCTGCCGGTACGCGATGAGGGCGCGGCACACCGGGATCCCGATCTCGCGTGTCATCGCGCGGTTCGACACGGCGGGATCGGTCCGGGCGAGCCATTGCTCACGGTCCTTCACCAGCCGTTCGGCATCGGAGAGCCGCCCGGCCCCCGCGTACGCCATCACCGCATGGACGTCGTTGAAGGCGTAGTAGGCGCCGTCCTCGCGCCCGGCCCATGCCTGGGCGAGCGCCGCCCAGCGGCGCTCGGCGTCGATGTCGGCAAGGAGCAGCCGCCACAGCAGAGCGGAGGCGTCCAGAAGTTCCATGGCGACTGCCTGCGAGGCCTCGTTGTGCAATGTGCTGTCGTAGACGCCGAGGACTCGTTCGATGCTCCCGGCCTCCAGCGCGTACAAGGCGTAGTGCCACGCGTTGTGCACGGAGAGGTAGTTGCCGTCGGCCCAGTCCTCGGTCCGCGCGTCCAGGTAGCGGATCCCGTCGCCGAACAGTCCCCGCATCTCGTACGTGTGGACGACCGCATGGATCCCCCACACGTCCCGCGGGTGAAGTTCGACAGCCCGAAGCCCGATCTCTTCCGCGTGGCCGTAGTGCCCTGCCTCTTCGAGCCCGAAGGCGTACATCCCCAGCAGCGGGCCGAAGTGTAGGTCGTCGCCGTCCCACGCGGAGAGCGCGCCACCGATCCGGTCGCGCAGCCGCTGGGCGTCGCCGGTGAAGAAGTCGATCTGGTGACCGACGGCCAGGGCGAGGGCGTCGCGGGGGAACTCGGTGCCGATCTCGCCGAGGATCTCACCGGCCCGAAGCATGTCCCCGTCAAGCCACGCCTCGGCAGCCGCCGTGTGCATCTTCTCGCGAGGCGAGAGCCCGGCAAGATCGACCGCGCCTCGGAAGGCGCTGAAGGACCGCCGGGCCTCGGCGGCATCCTTCTCCTCGGTGCCGAGAAGCCCGAGATAGGCGCCGAAGACGTGCGCCATGGCGGAATCCGGGGACGCCGCCGCCATCGCCTGCGCCTCGTCGGCGACTTCCCCACGGAAGAACAACAGCGCGTCGAGCGCCCGCTCGTAGTGGCGCGCGGCTTCGTCGCTGGTGCCACTCAGGACGTGGGCATGCCGGTCCGTTTCCATTGCTGTCCCCTCTCCCGTCGGCTTCGTCCAGTCTCGCGATTCTGCCCGCGCGATACGAGGGCGACGCTCGGTTCACCGGAACGACATATTGCCGCGATGCGGGCTGCTACCGATCTTGGACCGCAGACCCGTCACGGCTGCCTCGTCCGCGTGCTGCGACCGATCACCGCAGCCAGCAGGGCGACCGCCGGTATCAGCAGCAGTGCCGTCCTGCTTCCCTCGGCCACCGCGACGCGGGCGAACACCGCCGCACCCACCGCACCGCCGACCATGTCGACGCTGCTCAGCCAGGACATCGTCTCGGTGACGCGGCCGTCAGGGGCGAGGTCGCCGCCGGTCGTGCGCAGCGTCGCGAAGACGCAGCCGATCACAAGGCCGGCCAGCGGGCACACCATGAGGACCGCAAGAGGCGACATCCCTGTGGCCAAGGACAGCGCACCGGTCCCTGTCGCGAACGCGCAGAGGAGTGCGGAGATCTTCGGGCCGCGTGACAGTAGATTCGCAAAGGCGCCCATGGCGAGGCTCCCCAGGACACTGCCGACGGCGAGACTCCCCAGGTACAAGCCGGTGAACTCGGCCGCGTGATAGGCCCGTGCGTAGATCGGCAGCACCACATCCACCGCGGTCACCGCCATGACGAAGAGGGCGTCTGCGGCCAGCAGGCGACGCAGGGGAGCGGATGCCAGGGGGCCGAGCCAGTGCCCGGACCGAGCCGTACGCGACGGTGGGCGCGGCGAGTTGATCAGCAGGCCGACCGTAGCCGCCGTCAGCACCGCGACGACTGCGAACGGCACGACCGGTGAGACCGAGAGGCTCAGCCAACTGGCAAGCACGGGGCCGGTGATCAGCGCGGTGCCCATCATCGACGAGTCGAGAGCCATCGCCGTGGCCAGCGTCCCGGTGTCCGTGGAGTGGTGCCACACCGATCGCATCATGACGGCGACCGGCGGAGTGCTCGCACCCATGGCCGCGGCGAGTGTCAGAACCGCGGGGACGGACCCGTCTCCGTGCGCCACAAGGACCAGCACAAGGGTGGCCGGCAGAAACGCGGCAAGACAGCCCAGTAGGACCGGACGGGGAGCGTGTCGGTCGATGAGTCGTCCGCGCAGCGGAGCGGTGACTCCCTAGCCCATCGCCAAGGCGCTCACCGCAAGGCCCGCGGTTCCGTACCCGTGGCCTTGGCCGACCAGGAGCAGCAGACTCAGGCCGACCATGCCGGGCGGCAGCTTCGAGGCCATATCGATCGTGGCGAGACGCCAGAAGCCCGGTACGTCGATCAAGTCCCGGTAGCCTGCGAGAGATCGTCGTGGCGCGGCATCGGTCGGTTCGACGGGGGCGGCGCAGATCGAGCTCTGTCGGTCCACTATCGGGGCATTCGGGCATGCAGAGCCCGGACAGTCCAGTCGAGCATCGGCGCCAGGCTCTCCGGCGCGGGCCACCCGTTGATCACGGCGAGCAGTGACAGGTAGCGATCCCTTCGGGGGTCGTCCATGGTCTCCAGGCGGGTCACCAGGCGTTGGCGGAGGCCGGTCTCGTCGGGGAGGCCGAGAATGTGCGCGTAGTGCCCCGAGAGCGCCGTGACGACGGGCTCCGCTTCTGGAGAGGCTGGATCGGTGCCTGCCGCGAGAGCCGGCATGACCTGTGCCCGGACCGCCTCGGCGAGGATGCGCGGCAGGCCGGTGCTGTCGTCCGGGGCGCGATCGGCCGCCAGATCTCTGGCCATGCCCTGCATGGTGGAACGGAACCCGGGGTCCTGGAACAACTCGGCCAGCTCCACCCACGCCTCGACCTGCTCAGTCTCGGGGTTGTCGGGCAGCTCGGGAGTGAGGGAGCGGGTGACCGCCGCGAAGGAAGGGTGGTCGTACAGGCCGTCGAAGACGGTGCCCAGGAAGTCGTCGATCAGATGTTGGCGTTCGTCCTCGGAGAGCTTGGCCAGCTTGTGCATGAGATCCAATTCCTCAGGGGTGGACCCGCGCTTGGCCACCGCCGTCAGGACCGCGCGCCGCAGGCGCAGCACACGGATCTGCACCTCCAGCGCATCCGCGTGCGCCGCGGCGACCTCGGGAAGTGAGACCTCCCGGTCCACGACCTTCCGGATGGTGGGAAGGTCAAGACCCAGATCGCGCAGGGTGCGTACGAGATCGAGGCGGGCGAGGGCATCGGTGCCGTACAGGCGGTAGCCGGCCGGGCTGCGGTCGGCGGGCGGCACGATCCCCGCATCGGAGTAGAACCGGACGGTTTTGACCGTAAGGCCGGTCCGCCGCGCCAGATCACCGATCGAATAGAGCATGTCGCCGTTCATGTCCTCACCCTCACGTCTCCCCCTACTGGAGACTCAAGCTCCGTCACCTACGGGGACGCAGTGCGGCATCTGCTGTGCATCCGCGGGCTTCAGCGCCGCGATCAGATGCCGGATCGTGTGGGACGGCGGCCCGGGCCTCATGGCAAGACTGACGGTCGAGCGCGTGCCGGGCAGCGGCCGGAACGCTATACGGCGCGCCGTGGGCAGTGCACCCACGATGTCGAAGACGGTCCAGGAGGCCGCCCCGCTCGCAGCGTCCGTGGCGATCGCCGTCAGAGTCTCGTGCAAGGTGGTGAAGTACGGCCCTGGCGGCACATCGATGCCCGAGGCCCGCAACAGCCCAGTCACCAGATCATGAAACGCGGGATTGCGGTCTCGCGGCGCCAACCGCAGGGGCAGGCCCGCGAGATCGGCCGTCTCGATAAGAGGCTGAGCCGCCAGCGGATGCGTCGCGGGCAATGCGACGATCAACGGATCGTCCCAGACCGGCACCGCCGCAAGCCCGGGTAGCGGTGTGTCTCCCCGGACGAGCACAGCATCCAACTCGCCACTCCGTAGTGCGTCGATACGCCGCTCACGGGCGTCCTGGACCAACCGGACCCGAAGTCCGGGAACCCGTTCCGCCAGCGCGTCGAGAGCCGGGTGGACGCGCTCCGCGAATGCCCGGGCGGTGCCAAGTCGCAGCACACCCTCCCCACTGGACACGATCTCGGCGGCTACGCGGCCCACACGGGCAGCGGACGCGAGCGCGTCCCGCGCCTCCGGCAGCAGCCGCTCGCCGGACGCTGTCAGACCCACTCGGCGGGTGGTCCGGTCGAAGAGGCGTACGCCCAACTCCCGCTCGAGACGGGCGATCTGCTGGCTCACCGAGGCCTGCACGACGTGCAGCCGCACGGCCGCCCTGCCGAAGCCGCCTTCGTCTGCGACCGCCACGAAGTATTCAAGCTGTCGAAGCTCCACAACCGTCGCCACCCCTTCCGTGGAGCGGTACACACTGCGCGCATTCATCAGCGCGAGTGATCACTCCCTTCATGAACAGCTTCTTGGACGCGCTGTGTTCCCGCGATGGACTGGTCCTCACGAGCTCACGGCACCGGAGGAGTACGACATGCCGCGTAACGCGCAAGCCCTGATCGTCCACGCACGAGACGCGGAGGAAGTGCCCTTGCCCGGAGGCGGCCAGTTCCGGTTGCTGGAGGACAGCCGAGCGACCGGCGGCCTCCTGGGGGCCAACCGGCTCGTCCTGCCCGCCGGGACCGACGGCACCCGCCCGCACCACCACCGGCTTTCGACGGAACTCTTCTATGTGCTCGACGGCACCATGGAGTTCCTGCTCGACGGCACCCTGACGGCAGTCGGCAAAGACGGCCTGATCGTGGTGCCGCCCGGATCAGTGCACGCCTTCGGGGCGTCGGCCGACGGACCTGCTGAGTTCTTCGCCGTGCTCACGCCGGGGATCGAACGGTTCGGGTACTTCCGGCAGCTGGGGCGCATCGCGCGAGGTGAGGCAGAGTGGGACAGCATGGATGATCTGCACGACAGGTACGACGTGCACTTCGTCGGGGGACCGGTTTGGCGCCGACAAGGAGGCGGGTCACAAGGAGCGGGCCACAGGGAGTAGGACCGCGAGGAAGCGGGCCACAAGGGGAGGGGTCAGAAGGGGTGGGCCACACGGAGGCAGCCGAACAGCTACGTAGCGCCCTGGCAGCCCGATCGACGCTATGCCACCGCACCCGCGGGATCATCCAGCACCGCCCGCACGACCGAGTGCGCTGCCCCCAGCAGGGGGCCATCGGATCCCAGTCCGGAGACACCGACATCGCACGTCGTGCCCGCCGTGCGCTGCCCCAACTCGGCCCCGAGCGAAGCCAGCAGCCACGGTGCGAGCCGTGACAGTGCGCCGCCGAGCACCACCGAGCGCGGATCCAGCAGATTCACCGCACCGGTGAGCGCGATGCCCAGTGCGGCCCCGGCACCGTGCAGCGCCCTTCGTACATCCTCGTCGCCTCGCGCGGCGCGCTCCGCAAGCAGCCCGACGCGATCTGCACCCGGATCAAGACCGGCCGCGCGCAACACCGCCTCCTCGCCCGCGTACTGCTCCAGGCAGCCACGGCCGCCGCACGGACACGCCGGGCCGTCCGGCCACACCGGCACATGCCCCAGCTCACCTGCGAAGCCGCGCGTCCCGCGCAGCAGCCGCCCGTCGACGACCAGGGCGGCACCGATGCCGATCTCCGCCGATACGTGGAGGAAGTCCTGCGGCACCCCGTCGCCGAGCCACAGCTCGGCCAGTGCGCCGAAGTTGGCCTCGTTGTCCACCGTCAGCGGCAGTTTGCCCGGCAGTAGTGCGCCAAGGTCGACGTCGTGCCAGTCGAGGTTGGGGGCGCGGACGATCAGCCCTGTACCGCGGGCGACGAGGCCCGGGACGGCGACGGCCAGTCCCGCCGGACGCAGTCCTGCCAGCTGGGCCTCCCTGATCACCTGCCGTACCAGGGCGATGAGTTCGGCGAGGACGGGTTCGGGGTCGCGCCCCCGGTTGTCGCCCTGTCGCACGGCACGCGCGCGTACCTCTCCGCGCAGATCGACCGCGCACACCGAGAGATGGTCGACGCCCACCTCGGCACCGATCCCGGCCGGTCCGCTTCCGCTGACCGCGAGTGCGGAGCCGGGACGCCCCACCTTGCCGGGGCGCTCGGGGCCCAGCTCGTCCAGGAGCCCGGAGCGGATCAACTCGTCCACCAGGGTGGAGACAGCGGCTCGCGTCAGACCGATCCGGGTGGCCACGGCGGCACGGGACAACGGCCCGTGCGCCGCGACGGCGTGCATGACGCGCGAGAGGTTACGGCGGCGCATCCCCTGCTGGGTGTCGGGCAGCGGGGTTCCGGACGTGCCCCGGCGCGCGTCGTGCGGTGGTGCGGTCATGCCCCCGTCAGTCCCTGTTCTTCCGTCCTCATGGCCGTGCTTCTTCGCGGCCCGTGGCACCGAGCAGCGGCGCCGCGTCGGAGACTACCCCGGCGATCCGGGCGAGCGCCGACTCGTCGCGCTCCACAGGGGGCAGTACAGGCCCCTCGGCCGTACCCCAGCGGCGCGCGACAGCCGCCGGATCCTCGCCCGTGAGGAGGCCCGCGGCTTGTGCGGCGGCGCCGAGCGCGACCAGTTCTTTGGCCTCGGGCACCTGAACGGCCCGTCCGGACAGCCGCCGCACGGTGTCCTGCCAGGCGGTGCCCCGCGCCCCGCCGCCGATGAGCAGGAGCGGAGCCGAACGGTCCGCGTCCGCGTCCAGGACCAGATCGAGGGCGCCGAGCAGCGAGTGCACGGCTCCGTCGTAGGCCGCCTGCAGCACCTGGCCCGCAGTCGTGTCGTGCTGCAGCCCGTGCAGCAGCCCAGAGGCGTGCGGAAGGTCAGGGGTGCGCTCGCCGTCCAGATAGGGCAGCAGGGTGACCGCGCCGCCCGCCTCCACCGCCTCACGATCGAGGCTCAGGAGCGCGGCCACCCGGTCCACGGCTTGGGTGCAGTTGAGCGTGCAGGCCAGCGGCAGCCAGTCGCCGCGCGCGTCGGCGAACCCGGCCACCGTCCCCGTCGGGTCCGTTGGGCGCCTGCCGGAGACCGCGTAGACGGTGCCCGACGTTCCCAGGCTCAGCACCGGGGTGCCGGGGAGCAGCCCGAGCCCGAGTGCGGCCGCCGCGTTGTCGCCGGTGCCGGGCGCGACCAGCGTGCCCTTGGAGAACGGCAGCTCGCCGCTTCCGCGGACGGTGCCGGCGACTTCGCCGGGGCGGATCACGCGCGGCAGCAGTTCGGGGTCCAGGCCCACCAATCCCAGGATCTCCTCGTCGTACGCCTCCGTCCCTGACGCCCACCACCCCGTCCCGGAGGCGTCGCCCCGGTCGGTCGTGCCGCATCCCGTGAGGCGTTCGGTGAGGTAGTCGTGGGGGAGTCGCACGGCCGCGGTGGCACGGGCCGCCGCGGGCTCGTGCTCGCTCAGCCAGGCCCACTTGGTCACCGTGAAGGAGGGCCCCGGCACGCTGCCGACGCGCTCCGCCCACGCCTTCGGTCCCCCCAGGCGGTCCACCAACGAGCGGGCCTGCTCCGCCGAGCGCACGTCGTTCCACAGCAGCGCCGGTCGCACCGGCCTCGACTGCGCATCCAGTGTGACGAGCCCGTGCTGCTGACCGCCGACCGATACCGCGGCGGCCTCGCGCGCCGCGTCGCCGCACTGGTCGAGCGCCGAGCACAGGGCGTTCCACCACTCCTCGGGATCGCTCTCGCGGGCGGTGCCCGAGCTGACGCTGTGCGGGGCCTGACCGCTTGCCACCACCCTGCCCGTGGCGGCGTCGACGACCAGGACCTTGGTGGACTGCGTGGAGCTGTCCACGCCGACGACGAGGGGTCCGTCGGCTGCTGGCGCTGATGACATCGGGGGTCTCCGTTCCCGCGGTTCTTTCCGGGCACGCCCGGACTTCTTTCCGTCCGACCTTCCCAGGGATGCCTCTGGATACTAATTTGTTAAGTGCCATGACGAAATAGTCGTGGCAGCCGTACATGAACGGGCACGTCGTCGTGCCCGGGTCGGCCGCGCAGACGTGCACCAGTCATCCAGGGAGCCGCACATGACGTACCAGCCCACTCCTGAGGACAAGTTCACCTTCGGCCTGTGGACCGTCGGCTGGCAGGGAAGGGACCCGTTCGGCGACGCGACCAGGGCGGCCATCGACCCGGCCGACTCCGTGCGTCACCTGGCTGAACTGGGTGCCTACGGAGTGACCTTCCACGATGACGATCTGATCCCCTTCGGCGCCACGGACACCGAGCGCGAGTCGCACATCAAGCGCTTCCGGCAGGCGCTCGACGCAACGGGCCTCGTCGTGCCGATGGCGACCACGAACCTCTTCACCCACCCCGTCTTCAAGGACGGGGGGTTCACCGCCAACGACCGGGACGTGCGCCGCTACGCGCTGCGCAAGACGATCCGCAACATCGACCTCGCGGTGGAACTGGGCGCTCAGACCTATGTCGCGTGGGGCGGCAGGGAAGGTGCGGAGTCCGGTGCGGCGAAGGACGTGCGCGTCGCTCTCGACCGCATGAAGGAGGCATTCGACCTGCTCGGCGACTACGTCACGGAGCAGGGGCACGACCTGCGCTTCGCGATCGAGCCCAAGCCCAATGAGCCGCGCGGTGACATCCTGCTGCCCACTGTCGGGCACGCCCTCGCCTTCATCGAGCGCCTGGAGCGCTCCGAGCTGTTCGGCGTCAACCCCGAAGTGGGCCATGAGCAGATGGCCGGTCTCAACTTTCCGCACTCCATCGCCCAGGCCCTGTGGGCGGGCAAGCTCTTCCACATCGACCTCAACGGCCAGACCGGCATCAAGTACGACCAGGACCTGCGCTTCGGGGCTGGCGATCTGCGAAGCGCCTTCTGGCTGGTCGACCTCCTGGAGAGGGGCGGTTACGAGGGACCGCGGCACTTCGACTTCAAGCCGCCGCGTACGGAGGACTACGCCGGAGTGTGGGCGTCGGCGTCCGGCTGCATGCGCAACTACCTGATCCTTCGGGAGCGGTCGGCCGCGTTCCGCGCCGACCCGGAGGTCCAGGAGGCCCTGCGGGCATCCCGCCTGGACGAGCTGTCCCTGCCGACCGCCGAGGACGGCCTCTCCGGCCTGCTCGCCGACCGCAGCGCCTTCGAGGACTTCGACGTGACGGCCGCCGCGGACCGTGGCATGGCCTTCGAGCACCTCGACCAGCTGGCCATGGATCATCTTCTTGGGGCGCGGGGCTGACCGGAGGCTCTCACTCCGCAGGTAGCAAGTTCCGCACAAGGGTCGCATCTTGACCCTTTCGAGGCGACTCTTGACGGTATGGCCATGCCGCCCGTACCGCCGCAGCCTCCCCCTCCGCCGGGTGACACGCCGCCTCCGGGCGACGGTGGCTTCGGACCGCCCGGCGGAGGGTACGGACCGCCTCCGGGCGGCGGGGGATGGCCTCCTGCGGGAGGCGGCGGTGTGCCCCCTGGTGGTGGTGGTGGAGGCGGCTGGCCGCCTCAGCCGCCGTCCGGAGGGCCCGCCGGACGGCGGAGCGCGCTGTTCGCGCTGCTTGCCGTGATCATCGCGGTCGGAGCCGTCGTCGCGGTGTTCCTTGTGGTCACCAGCGGTGACGGCTCCGACGGCAAGAAGGGCCCCTCCGAGACAAGCAGGAGCTCAGGCGGCAAGCCCAGCCCGTCGCTGAGCATCCCGTCGGAGATTCCCTCGCAGTTGCCGACGCAGGTGCCGTCGAATCTGCCCAGCAACCTGCCATCGGGCCTCCCCAGCGATCTGCCGAGCGGCCTGGACTCCCTGATCCCGTGACGCCCGGACAGTGAAGTGCCCCCACTCTTTCACCGAGCCCGAGCCCGAGCCGCTGTGCTGGCGGGCGCCTCGGACGCGAGGTCAGATGGCCTTCGGCAGCCTCACGTACGTCACTTTCGTCTCCACATCGCTGTCCACGAGCCGGCCGTTCTTGTCGAACGCCTCCGCCCCGTCCGTCATACCGAAGTCGTTGTCGTTGATCAGCGCAAGGGTGTGACTGTTCACGCGGGCCACGCCTTCGATCTTGTCGGGCACACCGTCGATGCCGCCCAGATCGACCAGGAGGCGCTTCTTCAGAACGGGCACCCCCGAGGCCGCCGGATCGTCGAGCTGCTCCAAGGAGGGCTTCGTGGCGGCGTCGTCCCACCGCTTGCCGAGGATGTCGGCGCTGCGGTCCAACTTCACCGTCTGCAACCGCGCGGCCTTGTCGGTGCGCTCCTCTACGAGGAGGCGGTCACGGCCGACGGCCACTACGGAGGAGATCTTCAACTCGGAGGTGTCGTCCTCGCCCGGGTCGACGACCCCCACCGCGTCGAAGCGATACGCGTACTCGGCGGTGACCGCCTGCTTCTTGGGTGAGAAGCGCAGCAGCCGCGTCGTGCGCGACGCGTCACCCGCGTCCTCGTCCGGGAGGGACAGCGGGCTCTGCACCGCCATCACCAGATCTCCGCCCGGGAGTTGGGCGAGCCCTTCGAAGCCACGATTGCCCTTGCGGTGCAGCAGCACGCCCGGCAGCGCCTCGACGACCGGGTAGTCGGCGCCCGACAGCTTCAGCCCCTGGGGAACGTAGCGCTTGAGAACCTTCCCGCGCGCGGAGACATGGACGAGCGAGGGCCCGTACTCGTCGACCAGCCAGAAGCTGCCGTCGTGCGCCCGCACGATGCCCTCGGTGTCCAGACCGTTCGGGTCGTAGGGCAGGGCCGTCTTCGCGTCGTACGTGTACGGCGCCTCGTCGCGCCCCTTCTGGTTGGGCAGTCCGGTGACGGGCTTCCCGGACGAGGTCGTCAGCGGGAGCGCGTCGATGACCTTCACGGAGTCACCCGAGACGCGGACCTTGACGATCGCCGGGTCGAATCCGGGGACGGGGAAGGTGCGCCGCTTCTTGCCGTCCACCTTGATCTGGCCGTTGGGCCCCCGGTCCGTGACCGTCCAGAATTCGCCCTTGCGTCCCGCCGGGAAGATGTCGCTGCCGATGCCGCCGAGATCCACACCGCGGTCGTCGCTCACTGTTCCGGGCAACAGGGAGTTGCTGAACGTGCCCAGAGGGACGTCGCCCAGCGTCGCCGTCGAGATGATCCGCGGTGCCTTCTCATCGCCGCCGGTCTGGGCGCCCGTGGCGGTACCCGTCACCGCGATCGCGGCGAGCACGGCGAACGGCACGCCCGCGACAACGGAACGGCGGACGCGACGCTTACGGGCGGCGTGCGGGGACATGAGTGCCTCCTGAGGCGCAAGTGTTCGGTTCGGTGACAAGGGTCAGACTTCGCCGTCGCCGCGAACACAGGGAGGCAGGAAGGTGAACGCGAGGGGGCATGCTGACGGCGCCTCCCGCGAGGGGCAGGAGGCGCCGCCGTCACCCGCAGGTCGGTCAGCGGTGGTTGGGCACCTGGCCCTCCTCGTCCCTTCGTCTGGATCGCGCTGACGTACTGAATCAGTCCCGGACGGCCCTGCGGGACGGGGGAGTCCAGTCGCGGTCGGTACTCCCTGAACCGGTGTGATCCACACTCCCGGATGTCATGCCCGCGCTCAATCGCTGGTCAGGGGGAGTGCACGCGCTCGTGTTCCCGGCGCGTGTGTCAGCGGCGTCGATGCGCCGGTGGCAGCCGCGTGCTTTCCGGAGATGGAGTGTGCTTCGGGGGGCGCGAATGTTTCCATACGGCCGCCGTCGTGATCGGGTCGCGCCTTCGGTCTGGTCCGGTGCAGGCGTATGGGGAAGCCCGCACCAGACCTGCCTGCCCTATTCGCCGCCTGTCGCCAAGGCCAGTGCCGTCGCGGGGTCATGGGCCGCGGGGCCCGCCGGGGTCCAGCGGCCGCGCTCCTTGCGATAGGGCCACCAGCGGCCGTCGGTCCCGTGTCGCAGCTGGGCGTCGCTCCCGACCACGGTCCAGCGATTGCGGGCCGCGCGCAGCCGCGGCCGCTCGTCGTCGTCCCAGGCAGCCTCCAGCGCCGCACGCGCGCGTGCCAGTGCCTCTGCCTCAGGCGTCCACTCCTCTTCCAGGACGGACAGCGCGGCCGGACCCCCGTACCCCCAGGCCCGCACGGCCATCGCGAGCCCGTCCCTGCCGCGGCCGGCGGCGGTCGACAGGCGCGCGGCCACCGCTGTCGCGGGAGCCGCGGCGGCCAGGCGCACGGCATCCTCGTCCGGCGTCAGTTCCTGCTCGACCGGCTGCCGTTCGTGCCCGGGGGAGAGCGCCTCGGCCAGCATCCGGTGCGCCTCCACGGCCGCCCGCGCCGCCAGGAACTCCAGTGCTGCCACATCGAGACCGGGCGCGGGATCCGCCTCCGTGTCGAGGGAGGGCGGCAGGCCCGGCTCTGGCGGCAGCGGAGGGAGGTCGGGCAGTGGGGGCAGGATGGCTCCCTCCGCGTACGCCTCGTCGGCGCTCACGCCCTCCTGGGCCTCTTCCTGCTCCTCCGCAGCGGTCTCCTCGGCCTCGGCTTCCGCCACGCTGCGTACTTGCAGCTCGTCAAGGAGCTCGCGCTCGGCACGGCCACGCATGAGGAACAGCACGAACGGATCCTGGTCGAGCAGCCGGGCCACCTGGTAGCAGAGCGCGGCAGTATGCCCACAATGGTCCCAGGCGTCACAGTCGCACTGCGGCTCCAGGTCGCCGATGCCGGGCAGCAGTTCGACACCCGCTGCCGCCGCGTCCTCCACCAGGTGCGGCGGCATCTCGCGGTCGAGCAGCGCCGCGATGTGCCCGGCCCGCTCGACGGCCATGCCCAGAAAGCGGTCCCACTCGTCCTCGCTGAGCCGCTGCAGCAGTACGTCGGAGCGGCGCGGGGTGCCGTCACGGTCGTGGACGACGGCGGTGATCCGACCGGGGCGCACCGAGACCGCGCCCACGGCTCCCGAGCGCGCGAGCCTGCGGCCGGTCTTCAACTGCGCGAGGTCAAGTGCCGTGTCCTCGAGCGCCTTCAGCCAGGCCTGGCCCCACCAGCTCTGCGCGAACCCCCGCCCGTGCGTGGCCGGAAGGGCGGCGAAGGTGCGCTCGTGCCCGTCCTCCCCATGGCGGCCGTCCGCGTGTGTGTCGCCGTTCGACTCGTCGTACATGTCGCTCATCGCGTCCCCCCTCGCAGCTCCACCAGATCCGACAGTTCGGCGTCGGTGAGTTCCGTCAGCGCCGCCTCGCCGGAACCGAGGACCGAGTCCGCCAACTCCCGCTTGCGCAGCAGCATCTCGGCGATGCGGTCCTCGATCGTCCCCTCCGCGATCAGCCGGTGCACCTGCACCGGCTGCGTCTGCCCGATGCGGTATGCCCGGTCGGTGGCCTGCGCCTCGACGGCGGGGTTCCACCAGCGGTCGTAGTGCACGACGTGCTCGGCCCGCGTCAGATTCAGCCCGGTGCCCGCGGCCTTCAACGACAACAGGAAGACGGGGACTTCGCCGTCCTGGAAGCGTTCGACCATCGCCTCGCGCGCCGCGATGGGCGTACCGCCGTGCAGGAACTGGGACGGAGTGCCACGCGCTGCCAGGTGCTGCTCGATGATGCGCGCCATCTGGACGTACTGCGTGAAGATGAGCACGCTCGCGTCTTCGGAGAGGATCGTGTCGAGCAGTTCGTCGAGGAGCTCCAGCTTTCCGGAACGTCCCTCGATCCGCGGCTTGTCCTCCTTGAGGTACTGCGCGGGATGGTTGCAGATCTGCTTGAGGCCGGTGAGCAGCTTGACGATCAGACCGCGGCGGGAGAAGCCGTCTGCGCCGGAGATCTCCGCGAGGGTCTCGCGCACCACTGCTTCGTAGAGGCCCGTCTGCTCCGTGGTGAGGGACACCGCCCGGTCCGTCTCCGTCTTGGGCGGCAGTTCGGGTGCGATGCCCGGATCGGACTTGCGCCTGCGCAGCAGGAAGGGGCGTACGAGCTGGCCGAGCCGCTCGGCGGCTGCCGGGTCCTTGCCGCCTTCGACGGCCTGCGCGTAGCGGGTGCGGAAGGTGCCGAGCTTGCCGAGGAGGCCAGGTGTCGTCCAGTCGAGGATGGCCCACAGCTCGGAGAGATTGTTCTCCACCGGGGTGCCGGTGAGCGCCACGCGCGCGCGTGCGCCGATGGTGCGCAGCTGTTTGGCGGTTGCCGAGTAGGGGTTCTTGACGTGCTGGGCCTCGTCGGCGACGACCATGCCCCACGGAGTGTGCGCCAGGCTGTCCGCGTCGAGTCGCATCGTGCCGTACGTGGTGAGCACGAACTCGCCGTCGGCGAGGTCCTCAAGGCTGCGCTGGGCACCGTGGAAGCGGCGCACGGGGGTGCCGGGGGCGAACTTCTCGATCTCGCGCTGCCAGTTGCCCATGAGGGACGTGGGGCAGACGACGAGGGTGGGTCCTGCGGACTCACTGTCCAGTTGCCGGTGCAGATGCAGGGAGATGAGCGTGATCGTCTTGCCGAGGCCCATGTCGTCCGCGAGACAGCCGCCCAGGCCCAGAGAGGTCATCAGGGCCAGCCAGTTCAGGCCCCGCAACTGGTAGTCGCGCAGGTCGGCGGCGAGTGTTTCGGGCTGGCCCACGGGTTCCATGCCCTCGGGGTCGGCGAGGCGTTCGCGCAGTGTGGCCAGCCAGCCCGTGGGCTGGACGTCCACGCGGCGACCCGCCACTTCGGTGGTACCCGTCAGAACGGCGCTCAGGGCGTCGATCGGCGTGACCTTGTGGTCCTGGTGTGCGCGAGCGCGCCGGGCCTCTTCGGGGTCGATGAGCACCCATTGGTCGCGCAGGCGAACCACGGGACGGTTGGCTTCGGCGAGGAGATCGAGCTCCTCGCGTGACAGCTGCTGACCGCCCAGCGCGAACCGCCAGTTGAAGGCGAGCAACGCGTCGGCGGAGAGGTGCGACGGCGTGTCCGACGACGGCTTGTCGGGGTCCTTAGTGTCGTCGTCGGGCGGGCCGATGACCGCACGGGCGGTCAGGTTGCGCGCCAACTCCTTGGGCCAGTGCACCTCGACCCCCGCGGTGGCGAGCATGCGAGATCCCTCGCCCAGGAGCGAGGTGACCTCTTCGTCGGCCAGCTCGACCGCATCCGGGACGGTGGCCGAGAGCAGCGGGGCGAGCGGCGGCCACGCGCGCGTGGCGCGACGCAGCGCGAGCAGGGCGTCCATCCGTGACCGCGGCCCGAAGGCCTGCCCCGAGGCGCCGGAGCCCGCCCAGACCTCGGCCGCGTCCGCGACGAGCGAGGGGTCACTGACGCTGTGCATCTGCAGTACGGCGCGGAACGGCAGCCGGTTCCCGTCGGGAGTGTCCGACACCAGGCCGGGCACTTCGACGCGCAGCGAGATCCGTACGCCTGCGTCGTGCCCGGCGGCGACATCAGTGGCCCAGGGGCGCTGCTCGGGGATGCGCTGCGGCTGCGGAGAGGCGAAGGGCGAAGCGCCCGCGGCGAGTGTCGCGGCGGGGGTACGAGGCAGCGTGTCGGCCACCGCGTCCAGGAACTGGCGCAACAGCCGCTCGGTTTCGGGCAGCCGCAGTGGTTCGGAGTCGTCCAGCGGGAGGGCGTGCGCGGCGGGCGGCATCGCGGCGGCGAGGTCGCGCAGACGACGAAGGTTGTCTTCGCCCAGCGGACCCGAGCGCCACGCATCGTGATCATTCGGCGTAAGTCCGGGCAGCAGCAGCCCGCGTGCGGCGAGTTGTAGCGCGAGCACGCCTGCCGTGCCCCAGAACGCGGCCGTCGGATGAGCACCTGTCGCGGCACGCGCGCGTGTCAGGACCGGGAGCGCCGCGCGCACCGGGAGCACCGTCGCGGAGATGTCGCTCAGCTGTGCTCCGTCGTCGCCGGGCACGGCGATGGTCAGCTCTTCGGGGGCGCCCGCGGAGCAGGCGGGCGGCGCGTCCCCGTCGGGCCGCCAGAAGGCGACCCGACTGGTGCGTGCCGGGTCGGCGGATACGAACAGCACAGAACAGCGGGACAGTTCAGAGATCTCGGAAGGTGACGCGGCAGGGGGCCTGGGCACGGCGATGGCGCATTCCTCAAACTTGACTACTGGGCCTGGGTCGGCCGAGAGTACAGCACGTTACGGCTAAGGCGTGAGCGGTGGCGCAGTGATCCCCGTCACGCCATCTCGGGGGTGTACTTAACCCCCCTTACCGACGGTGCTGGCCCCCGCCGGAAGACGGGTGAAGGCGCCATGGTTGCCCCAGGTCACGGGCTCATACGTTGTGTCACGTCAGCCCGATCCAGTCAGAGACCGGAGACCTCACCATGTCCCAGGCCGCCGCAGCAGTCGCGGAGCGTTCCCCAGGCACCACCACGAGGCAGCCCGCCGGGAGCGATTTCGCGCCTCTCCTGCGCACCGTCAAGGAGCAGGGGCTCCTGGGGCGCCGCACCGGCTGGTACGCGCGCACCATCGTGGTCAACGCCCTGGCGCTGGCCGCCGTGGTGACGGGCATGTTCCTCATCGGCGGCTCCTGGTGGGTGCTGCTCCTGGCGCCCGTACTGGCCGCACTGTGTGCCCGCACGGCGTTCATAGGCCATGACGCCGGGCACTCCCAGATCACCGGGGACCGCCGCGTGAGCCACGCCATCGGCCTCATCCACGGCAATCTCCTCCTCGGCATGAGCTCGGCCTGGTGGAACGACAAGCACAACCGCCACCACGCCAACCCCAACCACATCGACAAGGACCCCGACGTCGCCGCCGACGTCCTCGTCTGGACCAGCAAGCAGGCCAAGGTCCGTGTGGGCTTCCGGCGCTGGCTCACCCGCAACCAGGCCTGGCTGTTCTTCCCGCTGACGCTGCTCCAGGGCATCGCCATGAAGATCTACGGCTTCCAGGACCTGCGCCGACAGTCCCCGCGCGAACGCGTCCTTGAGGGCCTTCTCCTGGTGGCCCACCTCGTCGGATACGTGACGCTCCTGCTCACCACCATGCCGGTGGGCCACGCCCTTGCCTTCGCCGCCATCCACCAGGCTCTCTTCGGACTGCACCTCGGCCTTGCCTTCGCGCCCAACCACAAGGGCATGGAGATGCCCGACCCCGACGGCGAGCGCTGGGGTCACCTCAGCCGCCAGGTCCTCACCTCGCGCAACATCCGCGGCAGCGTACTGACCGACTGGTTCCTGGGCGGACTCAACTACCAGATCGAGCACCACCTGTTCCCGAGCATGCCCCGCCCCAGCCTGCGACGCGCCCAGCCCTTGGTCCGTGCCCACTGCGCCGAGCTGGGCATGCCGTACACGGAGGCCGGATTCATCGACTCCTACCGACAGGTGCTGCGCCACATGTACGAGGTCGGCGAGCCCCTGCGGGTCGAGTAACAGGGCCGACACGAGGTGCGGCTCAGGGTTGCGTCAGGGTCGCTCCTCAGGGATCAATCAGGGGAGCAGACTGGAACTGTGTGCGGCCCGAGCCCGTTTCTCAAGACAGAGAGCGGCAACAGCCGCGAAGGAGGCGACACACATGTCTAAGAACGCGAAGATCGCCGCAGGAGGTGTGGCGGCCGGCATCATTCTGTTGATCTGGCTGCCATGGTGGGCCGCCCTCCTGATCGTGCTCGGGGTACCGGCCGCGGCCTATCTGACCCTCGACCCCGCACAGCGGCGCAGGCTGCGCCGCGTCTCCCGCAAGGAGCTCGGCCGCTGAGCCGCCACCCCGGACGGCGCTCTGCACCGGTGAGCGGACGCTCGATGAACTGGGGCTGACGGCTGCTCCGCTCGCGGTCCTGCCCGGGGCGGCTCCGCGAGCGGAAATCCCATCGCGCCCCTGCAGCCCGGCGGTGACGATGACGCACATGACTTCCCGAAAGGAGGCCCAGCGATCCCTCGGTGATCGTTGATGGCCGCATACGAGGCGTCGCGGCCGCCGTCCTCCCAGCCTCAGCCCACTCCCGCGCCACTGACATCGGCCTGGCTGAAGGCCTACTTCGACCCACGGCCCTTCCCCCCACGCGAGCGTGGGGGGCCCGTGCGCGAATCCATGGGGGAGGCCTACGCCGACCTTCTGGCACGTCTGGTGAGGGAAGGCGACGAGGAAACCGTCGTCGCCGACGTCACCTCTCGGGCGTCGGTGAAGCCTTGCGCGTCCGGCGCGGCTCTTCCCAGACAACCCTCATCGCTGACGCCCTGGCCCTGTCGATGCATGCAGTGGGCCTGTGCACCCATGCGGCAGCCTTGACATGGGACACGTCGTTGGCCGCAGTGCGCCACGGCGAACACCACGCGGCGCGCTTAAAACGGCTCCTCGACCTCGTCGAGGAACGCCCCGAACGGCTGCCAGCAGACCATGACACGGCGATGGCCGCGTTTCTGCTCGAACCCGCGCAGAACCACTGACGGGGGCGCCGGAACAGAGGGGTCAGGTGGGGCGTACGGCCATCTTGTCGAGCGCGTCCAGGAGCCAGGGGAGTTCGGGCCCGCGGCCCACCGGCAGCACCTCTCCCGGTTCTTCGTCGAGGAGCACGAACGCGATGTCGTCGGTCCTGGCGACCATGGACCAGCCAGGGCCGTCGGCACGCAGGGTGCGGGCCTCTCCGGAGGCGAACGAGGATCGCACGCGGCCCAAGGGCGGCGGCGTACTCACGTACGCCCGTGCTTCCGCCAGGACACGGCGTACGCCGGTGAGCTGCCCCTGATCGACCTCGGCGTCGGTGTCACTGCTCTCCGGGCGAGCGTCCTCGCCCTCCTGAGCAGCGCCTTCCTCTTGAGCCGCGCCGTCATCGGCACCGTCGCTCAAGAAGTCGACGTCGTCGATCTGCTCGCGCCACACCGCCCACTGGAGCGCGATCTCGTCGGCGCCGAGCCTTCGCTGAGCCGGTCCCCACGAGTCGGACTGAGGAGGTGAGAGCGGCTTCTCGTCCGCGTCCTCGGGGTCGTGAGGCGGGGGCACATTGGGTGCCGCGACGGCCACCGCAAGCGGCCAGCCGGGCAGCCCGGCGACCACCGTACGCTCGTCGGGCGACAGGTCGTACTCCATGCCGCAGTCCCAGGAAGCGATCGCGACGGCCACGAGTGACACGTCGTCGACGACGACGGTCCACCGGGCGCCCGCACCGTCCTGACCGAGCACGAGACCGTACCCGTCGGCGAGCGGCGCGATCCCCAGAGCCGCGCACGCCTCCGGATAGTCGTCGCCGAGCACACTCGGGAACTTCGCGGGCGTCAGCAGCACCGCGGTCAGCACGTACAGCGCGTCGTCCTCGGCGGCGACAGCGTCGTCCGTTCCGGCCATGCCAGCCTCCCCATCGCTTCATCTGTCGGCGCACCCTAACCACAGGTCCGGTTGATCGTCGAGGGGTACATGACCAGGAAACTCTCCCGTACGCACGCGGAACTCGCGCACGGACGTCAGGCGGCCGGCAGGCCGAGGAGCGTACGCGCCACGTCCGTCGGCGACTCGTCGCGCTCCCTGGCGAGGGCGATGACCGCTCGACAGGCGAGCTCGCTGACGCCGAAGGACAAGGCCTCCGGCGAGACCCAGTCCGTGGCTTCGTCTATGCGGTCCTGGTCGTCCTCGGCGCACGCGGCCACGTATGCGGCGGCCGCCTCGAAGAGGTTGTGCGGGCGCTGCCGCTTGCTGCGAACAGCGTCGTCCGAGCGCCAGAGCTTGCGGAGCTTGTCGAACATGTGGGCCACCTTCCCCCGGTTCTGTTTACCGCTGATGACCACTCATCTGCCTTACTCCAAAGTAGAGTTGGAGCCCCGACGACAGAAGGGGGACCGGGTGGTGAAGCGCTATGACCGGCTCAAGGAGATTCGGCGTCTCGACCCGGAGAAGGACGCCCTGACGATCTACCGGTTCAGCGCGACGTACGAGTTCCCTTGGGACTACACCCGAGCTCTTGAGCTGGCGCTCTACCGCACATATGCCGTGCCCAGCATCGGTCGGCTCCTCGCCGAGACGGCGGAACTGACGGACCGTACGCAGAAGCGGTACGACGACACGGCCCTGCTCCTCGACACCGTCGTGGAGCACGGTTTCGGCACGGACGAAGGCCGCACGGCGATTCGCCGGATCAACCAGATGCACCGCAGCTACGACATCAGTAATGAAGACATGCGCTACGTGCTGTGCACGTTCGTGGTGGTGCCCAAGCGCTGGATCGACGTTTACGGATGGCGCAGGTTGTCACGCCACGAGACGACCGCGACCGCCGTCCACTACCGGACCTTGGGGCGGCGCATGGGGATCCAGGACATCCCGGACTCCTACGTAGCCTTCGAGGAGTGTCTCGACGCCTACGAAGAAGCCCACTTCGCGTGGGACGAGAGCGCGCGCAAGGTGTCCGAAGCGACCCTCGATCTCATGGCCTCCTGGTATCCCCGCCCTCTGGCGCCCTTGTTGCGTGCCTCGACCCTCGCCCTGCTCGACGAGCCTCTTCTGCACGCGTTCCACTACGAACCGCCGGGCGCCGCCACCCGCACGCTGGTCAGGCGCGCGGTGCGGTTGCGCGGCCGTGCCGTGCGCCTGATGCCGCCCCGTACCGCACCGCACTACGCCCGGCAGAACCGGGAGATCAAGGGCTACCCGAGGGGGTATCGGGTCGGCGAGCTCGGTACGTTCCCGGTGCCCGGCGTCCGGGGCTGCCCGGTGGCGCACACGGACGAGTAGGCGGACGCAGCTTCTGCCACTCCCTGGAGGAACACGCTGACGCCCTGGAGACGCCGACAGCCGTCGTCTCCTGCCCGCAGCCCGGACCGGCCTAGTCCTGTCGTACGGCCAGAGCGAGGAACCGCGTGTCCTCGTCGACGTACGAGGTCAGCCGCCAGCCGGAACCGGCGAGCAGCGGACGGAGATTCCCCTCGGCCCGCAGATCGTCCGTGGTGATCCGGCGGCCCTGCCGCGCCGCGAGCGCCGCCCGGCCGATGGGGTGGAAGAGGGCGAGGGCCCCGCCGGGCCGCACCACGCGCCTCAACTCCCGCAGGTTCTCCGCCGGATCCGGCAGATGGGAGATCAGGCCCGCGCCGAACACGGCATCGAGTGACGCGTCGCGCAACGGGAGCCGGGTCACGTCCGCGAGCAGGAGCTGTCCCTCACGGTGCCTGCCCGCTCGTGTGGCGGCCTCGAGCATGGCGGGAGTCAGATCGACCCCGAGTACGGACCCGGAGGGCCCTACGGCCTCCCTGAGGGCCGGTAGTGCCCGGCCGGTGCCGCACCCGGCATCGAGGACGCGACCGCCGGGGCGAAGGCCGAGCTCGGCCGCGGCGGCTCGATAGGCGGGACCGTCGTCGGGGAACCGGGTGTCCCAGTCGGCCGCTCGGGCGGTGAAGAAGTCACGGACACGCGTGTGGTCGTCGCTCATGTGGCCATGATTACTCAATGACGCGCATGCGCGTTTGGGGGCACACGTTCGAGCGTGCTGCGATCGTTCAGGATCCTCTCTCAGTCATATTCCAACACCTTTCGAACTGCGCCCCCGTTGTGCGCCCCTGCCCGGACTAGCGTCCCGGAGCCATGGGACACCTGGACCACGCCACCTTCGGCTGGCTGACCCCCGTGCTGTCGTACGCGATGGCCTGTATCGGCGCCGCTCTCGGGCTGCGCTGTACCGTCCGTGCGCTCGGCGCCACGGGCGCCTCGCGCCGCAACTGGCTCATCACGGCGGCCTCAGCCATCGGTACGGGCATCTGGACGATGCACTTCGTGGCCATGCTCGGCTTCGGCGTCACCGGCACCGAGATCCGCTACGACGTGCCCCTGACGATCTTGAGTCTGATCGTCGCGATGGCCGTCGTAGGAGTCGGCGTCTTCTCCGTCGGCTACGGCCGTGACCGCGGGCGTGCGCTCGCGCTCGGCGGGCTCACCACCGGGCTCGGCGTCGCGAGCATGCACTACCTGGGCATGGCCGCGCTGCGACTGAACGGCGACGTGCGCTATGACCCGGTACTGGTCGGCCTCTCCGTAGTCATCGCCGTCGTCGCCGCGACCGCGGCCCTGTGGGCGGCGCTCAACATCAATTCCCCTCTTGCGGTCGCCGTCGCGTCGCTTGTCATGGGCGGGGCAGTGAGCAGCATGCACTACACCGGGATGCTGGCCGTGAGCGTGCGGATCACGGAGTCGGGCGCCGCGCTGCCCGGGGCCACGACGATGCAGTTCGTCTTCCCCCTCGCGGTCGGCCTTGGGTCGTACCTCTTCCTGACCTCGGCATTTGTCGCGCTGTCCCCGACCTCGGGGGAGCGTGAAGCCTCCGTGGCCGCCCAGCGACCGGTGGAGGGAGCCGCCCGGTAGCGGCGCACCAGGACGCTCACGGTCGGGCGGACACACGCCTCGAAACCTTCCGAACGAGGAGGCCATGCGCACACCCCGTAGGACCCCCGACCCGGCCGACGGCACATCGCCGCCGCAGTCCGGGGACCCGGCACGTGGTCGCCGCGCACACGCGGGAGCGCCCGCCGACGAACGGCCCGAAGTGGAAGCCCCCTCGGAGCCCGGGCCGCTGACGACCCCCGCGCCCCGGGGGTCGTGGTGGCCGCGCCCTCGTACCGTACGAGCCAAGATCCTGTGCCTGCTCATGGTGCCGGTCATCTCCCTGCTCGCCTTGTGGGGATACGCCACGGTCACCACGGCTCAGGACGTGGCGCGCCTACGACAACTGCAGCGCGTCGACGCCGAGGTGCGCGGCCCGGTCGACACTGCCATCGCCGCGTTGCAGGCCGAGCGAGTGGCAGCCGTGAGCTACGCGACCGAGCCCACGCCGGAGCGTGGCAGCGAACTCAAGAGGCAGGCGGAAGGTACGGATCGCGCTGTGGCGAAGCTGCGTCGTGGCGGGGGACGGACGATCGCCGATGGCGGCGATCTGCCCACCGGCGTGGCGTCCAGGCTCGCGACGTTCGTCTCCGCGGCCGATGACCTGAGCACGTTGCGGACCGACGTGCTCGACCACCGCACGGCCTGGGACGCGACCTACGGCCAGTACACGAGGACCATCTCGGCAGCCTTCGGAGTCGGCGGCGCGCTCACCGGCATCCAGGAGGCCGAACTCGGCTCCGACGCGCGCGTGCTGCTCGAATTCGCCAGGGCCTCCGAGATGCTGGCGCGCGAGGACGCCGTCCTGTCCAGCGCGCGACTCGACGGGTCTCTGGACGGGGAGCGGCTGCGGCAGTTCACCGGAGCCGTCGACACCCGGCGGACCTTGACCGAGGCGGCGGTGGCGGATCTGCACGGACCCGAACGAGCAGCCTGGCAGAACCTCGTGGAGGGGAGCGCGTACGCCGACGTGCGCGCGGTCGAGGACAAGGTGATCGTCGCACCCCCGGGCAGGCAAGCCGCCGCCGCGGCACCGGCCGCCACATGGGACAGCGCTCATGGAGTCGTACAGGACGAGCTCCGCGTGATCGACGTGGGCGCGAGTCGCAGCGCCGCCGATCGGGCCGATCCGCTCACCCGCGGGTTGCTCACTCCGGCAGGCGCCGCCGTGCTCCTCGGACTCGTGGCGGTAGTCGCCTCACTGGTCATCTCCGTACGCATCGGGCGGGGCCTGGTCGTCGAGCTGGTGAGCCTGCGCAACGGCGCACTCGAGATCGCCCGGCACAAACTTCCCCACGCCATGCGGAGGTTGCGCGCCGGGGAGGAGATCGACATTCACGCCGAAGCGCCACCCGGCCCTCCCGCGGAGGACGAGACGGGGCAGGTCTACGAAGCGCTCGGCACCGTGCACCGGGCGGCCCTGCACGCCGCCATCGAGCGCGCCGAACTCGCCGGCGGCATCTCGGGCGTCTTCGTCAACCTCGCCCGCAGGAGCCAGGTCCTCGTCCACCGCCAGCTCAACCTCCTCGACCGCATGGAGCGCAGGTCGGACGACCCGAACGAACTCAGCGACCTCTTCCGGCTCGACCACCTCACCACCCGGATGAGGCGGCACGCCGAGAGTCTGATCATCCTCTCCGGAGCCGCGCCGGGGCGCGCCTGGCGCACGCCTGTCGCTCTGACGAACGTCGTCCGCGCAGCCGTCTCCGAAGTCGAGGACTACGCGCGCGTGGAGCTACGACAGCTCCCCGCGGCCGCGGTCGTCGGCACGGCCGTTGCCGACCTCATCCACCTCCTGGCCGAACTCGTCGAGAACGCCGCCCAGTTCTCGCCGCCCCACACCAAAGTCCGGGTCAACGGCGAGCCGGTCGGTAACGGCTACGCCCTGGAGATCGAGGACCGCGGCCTCGGCATGGGCGCAGAGGCCCTGGCTGAAGCCAACCGCCGTATCGAGCAGTCCGAAGCGCTCGACCTGTTCGACAGCGACCAACTGGGGCTCTTCGTGGTCAGCAGGCTCGCCGCGCGACACGGGGTCAAAGTGCACCTCCGTACGTCCCCCTACGGCGGTACCACCGCGGTCGTCCTCCTGCCCACCGCACTGCTGCAGAGCATCACACCGGAGAGTCCCGGAGCCCACACCATGGAACGTGACCGCGAACAGAACGGGCACGCGCGCGTGCCCGAAGCCGCATCGATGAACGGCAACTCCGTTCCCGCCCCGGCCGCCCGCCCCGCACTGGGAGCTTCGACGGAAGCCCCGGAGACGACACCACCGGGCGTCACTACACTCCGCCTTCGCAAGCCCCCGGACCCGGAACCTGACAGCGTCCCGGAGCCGGAGCCTTCGGAAGACCTCCCTCGCCGCGTGCGCCAGGCCAGCCTGGCCCCCCAACTGCGCGAACGGCGCCCCGATGACGCGGCTGGGTCCGTGAGCGCCCGCGAAGCGACCGAACGCAACCCCGACGAGGTACGGGATCGCATGACCGCCTACCGCGACGGCTGGGCCCGCGGCGGCGGTCGCCGACCGGGCATCGTCGGTGCGGTTCCCGACACTCCAAGGCCCGCACCGGCCAGTGACAGCACCGAAGGAGACTCCGCATGATCCAGGATCAGAGCATCACCGCCGGCCGGTCCGGCGAACTCGACTGGCTGCTGGACGACTTGGTACTGCGCGTCGGCGAGGTACGGCACGCCGTGGTGCTGTCCAACGACGGGCTCGCCGTCGGCGCCTCGACCGCCCTCACTCGTGAGGACGCCGAACATCTCGCCGCGGTCGCCTCCGGCTTCCACAGCCTCGCCAAGGGCGCGGGCCGCCACTTCGGGGCCGGCGGAGTGCGCCAGACCATGGTCGAGATGGACGACGGCTTCCTGTTCGTGGCGGCGGCGGGCGACGGCTCGTGTCTCGCCGTACTCAGCTCCGTGACGGCCGACATCGGCTTGGTCGCCTACGAGATGGCACGCCTGGTCAAGCGGGTGGGCGAGCACCTCCACACGCCATCGCGCTTCGGTTCCCAGCCACCGGCCGCCGGATGACACAGGGCGGTCGACGCAGATGACCGAGGACAGGAGCGGCGTCCCGCACGACGTGGGCAGCCAGTGGTACGACAACGAGGCCGGACCGCTGGTCCGTCCCTACGCGATGACCGGCGGGCGGACCCAACCGGGACCCAGCGGAGTGCGCTTCGATCTGATCGCACTCGTCACGCTGGACGAGAACGCGCCGGGCGCCGGGGACGACACCGCGCTCGGACCGGAACACCGGTCGCTCATCGAACTGTGCCGCACCGAGACCCAGTCGGTCGCCGAGCTGGCGGCCGATGCCGATCTGCCCGTGGGAGTGGTCAGGGTGCTGCTCGGCGACCTGCTGGAAATGGGCTGCGTGAAGGTGAGCCGACCCGTGCCGCCCGCGCAGCTACCCGACGAGAAGATCCTGCGAGAGGTGATCGATGGGCTCCGAGCGCTCTGACGCCGACGATGACGACACGACTGCCATGGCGTTGAAGATTCTGGTCGCGGGCGGCTTCGGGGTGGGCAAGACCACGCTTGTCGGCGCGGTCAGCGAGATCCGCCCGCTGCGCACAGAGGAACTGCTCAGCCAGGCGGGCCAGTTGGTCGACGACACCGGTGGAGTCGACCGCAAGACCACGACGACCGTCGCCATGGACTTCGGCCGCATCACCATCAGGTCGGGCCTGTCGCTGTACCTCTTCGGTACGCCGGGGCAGGACCGTTTCTGGTTCCTGTGGGACGAGCTGTCCCAGGGCGCGCTCGGTGCCGTCGTCCTCGCGGACACACGGCGGCTCGAGGACTGCTTCCCCGCCGTCGACTACTTCGAGCATCGGCACATCCCTTTCGTGGTGGCCGTGAACTGCTTCGCGACCGCGCGTACGTACGGTGCGCACGAAGTGTCACGGGCCCTGGACCTCGACCGCGGCACCCCCGTGGTGCTGTGCGACGCGCGGGACCGCGATTCGGGAAAGGAGGTGCTGATACGTCTTGTCGAGTACGCCGGGCGGATGCATACCGCCCGGCTGCTCGACACGGTGGGCTGAGGCGTCACACGGTGGACCGGAGCATCAGTCGGATACGGCGGCGAGAGCGACCACCTTGTCGATCCTGACGCGCACGAGGAGTTCACCGGGCACGCCGTTGCGCTCGCCGAACTCCTCGGCGCGCCCTTCACCCATGTAGCGGGCTCCGAGCCGGGCCGCCCAGTGCCTTACCTCGTCGGGATCGTCGCTCAGTCGGGCCTGCCCCTGCAGTACCACGAACGCGAACGGAGGGTTGTCGTCGTCCACACACAGTGCGACACGCCCGTCCCGCGCCAGATTCCGCCCCTTGACGGTCTCGGCTCCGGTGTTGAACACCAGCTCGTCCCCGTCCAAGAGGAACCAGATCGGTGCGATATGTGGGCTTCCGTCCGCCCGGACGGTCGACAGCTTGCCGGTGCGGGTGCCCTGCGAGACGAAAGCCCGCCACTGGTCATCGGTCATCTTCTGTGCCATGTCCTCATCATGCTTGCCGGGGCGCCGATGGTGGGGAAGGCTGGCAGGTCAGTTCCTCCAGCCAGGGGGAGCAGTGAGGCGGGGAGACGGGAACATGGTGCAGAACTCGGGGCTCGGTTGGCTGCTCGACGACTTGACCAAGCGTATGGAGTCCGTGCGACACGCGCTGGTGCTGTCCAATGACGGTCTGGTGACCGGCGCGAGCTCCGAGCTGAGGCGGGAGGACGCGGAACATCTGGCCGCGGTGTCGTCCGGTCTGCACAGCCTGGCCAAGGGATCAGGCCGGCACTTCCATGCGGGCAACGTGCGCCAGACGATGATCGAGTTCGACGACGCGGTGCTCTTCGTCACCGCGGCCGGCGACGGCAGTTGCCTGTGCGTCCTCAGCTCCGCGGAGGCGGACATCGGCCAGGTCGCGTACGAGATGACACTGCTCGTCAACCGTGTCGGCGAGCACCTCGGTGTGGACGCGCGGCAGCTGGAGCGGACACCCGTGGTAGACCTCTGACCAGCTGAAACGTCGGCGCGGCGAGAGTTATCCACAGGCTCGGCGCGGATTGCGGTGATCGCGCTACGGTTTTCCCGAGAGCAAAGACGCCTCACGGGGGAGAACCACCATGTCAGGTCACACGATCACGCAAGAAGCCGCGGACACGACAGCGCAGACATCGGTCACGCAGACCCGCGCGGCACGAGAACTGGGTCTGAAACGCGGCGAGTTCGAACTGGCCGTGATGCTGGGGCGCATCCGCACCGTCGGCGACGCAGTCGGTGGACGGCGTCGCGTCACACGCGGGGAGATCGAGCGCGTCCGTGCCGGGGAGGACTTTCCCGAGGCATGGGTGGAGCGCATCAGAGCCGTGGGGACCACTGAGGGCGCGACTCTCATGGACATCTCCACGGCCCGGTTCACCCGGCTCACACGCGCGGGTCTCGTGACGCCGGTAAAATTTTACCTAAACCGGTACAGGGCAGTCGTCTGGCTGTATCTGGCCGAGGAGCTAAGGCAGTTCGCCGAGTCCGAGGTCAATGCCAGTCTGCTCACCGGCCGTGCCCCTGGCGCGCTCCGCGCCCAGTTGGAGGCGGGTGCCGACCTGCGGGCACGGAACTGGCGGGGCCGCCACGCGGGAGCGCTGCTGCGGCAGTCCGAAGATCCCTGGGAGCGTGCAGCAGTCGTGGCCTCGCTGCTCGACCCGGTCCAGATCGCGGAAATCATCAAGGATCCCTATGAACGCGCCTACGTAAGCAGGCTGATGCCCGAGCCCTTCGGCCAGGGCGCACCCGAGTCACCGGCGGGACGGATCATTCAGAAGATCGCGACCGCGGACGATCCGGACGAGATCCGCTGGCTGCGGGCGAATCTGACCATCAGTCTCTCCCAGGCCCGAGGGCAGCGACCTGCGCCGCGGCCCGCGCCGGACTCCGGTGCTGGCCCTGGTAGTGAACCCGTTCCCGGTCCCGGTCCTGGTACCCGGGCGGAACCCGGCGCTCGGCCAAGCCCTCCCGCCGCGCCGGATCACGAGGCACACCCCGACTCGCTGCCCGACGCCGCACTTCCCGACGCGGAGACGAAAGGGGGAGCTCCGGAGCCGCGAGGTCTGTTCAAGTGGATGCGACGCAGGGGAGCGTAGCCAGGCGGCGATCGAGGCGGAGACGGGGGCCGACCCGTGGGCAGCTCTGCTACAGGGTCGTGTCGAGATCCTTGGCGTAGTACTCGATCGCGGGACGGTAGCCGGCGATGTCCGGGTCCTGGCTCGTGGTGGCGAGCAGGGTCAGCAGGATCTCCATCGCGTCGTGTGCCCGGCCGGTGTTGTAGAGGGCCATGGCCAGAAAGGTCTTGAGGGCGTCGTCGTCGGGGAACTCGGCCACCGCGTCCCGCAAGGTCGTGACGGCTTGCGGATACCGGCCAAGGACGCGGTAGGTGCTGCCCAGGCCGAGGAGCGCTCCCCGGCGGTCATCTGGAGTAAGGCCCGGGTTCTCGACCGCGCGCACGTAGTGCGGCACCGCCTCGGCCTCCAGGCCGAGTGTGTCGTGCACCCACGCGGTCTGGTACGCCACCTCCGTGTCCAGGGGGAACTGCTCGCACAGGGCGAGCAACTGCTCCCGTGCCTCTTCGCGGAGACCGGCCTCGCGCAGCCGAACGGCCTCGGCGAGCCTGCGGTCGCGGTGACCGGTGATGTCCTCGTCCCTGTTCATGCCCTGTCCCTCTCTCTGCCCCACTCCGGCCGCCCGGCCCCCCTGTGGCCCGCACCTTCACCGAAGAAGGTCACCGCTGCGGCTTCTGGAGGGGGCGCGGGCCCATCGAACTCAGGAGGTGATTCTCACCGACGGCATGCGCGGTGAGGTAACGGGCCGCGATGCCCGGGCGCGGGGCCGGTGGAGACCGGTCACCTCTGCCACGAAAGCGCCTCGATCGGTACGACGTCACCGGCTGCCAGAAGCCCGAAGAGCCGGAGGGTCTCCTCACGGGCCACCAGATCGGGATGCTCGTCATCAGCGTTCGTGAGGCCGTCCAACACGTGCCTCATCGTCTCCGGGTCAGGTTCGTCGACCGTCTCGCCCAGGACGTTGTACATGAAGTAGCTCATGCGTCCATTGCCTCATCCTGTCGACGGGCGGCCGTCCATGTGGCGCTCCCCGTAGGCCCGGAAGAGCCCTTCCTGTACGACCGAGACCAGCAGCCTGCCCTCGATGTCGTAGATCCGGCCGCGCGCGAGACCGCGACCGCCCGTCGCGATCGGGGACTCCTGGTCGTAAAGGAACCACTCATCCGCGCGGAAGGGGCGGTGGAACCACATGGCGTGGTCCAGCGAGGCCATGTCGAAGCTCCGGGGGCCCCACAGGGGCTCCACGGGGATGCGGACGGCGTCCAGGAGCGTCATGTCGCTCGCGTAGGTCAGTGCGCAGGTGTGGACGAGCGGATCGTCGCCGAGCGGGCCGACCGCACGCATCCAGACCGCACTGCGCGGCTCGGCGTCCTTGATCTCCTCGGGGGTCCAGCGCAGCCGGTCCACGTAGCGGATGTCGAAGGGCTGGCGTCTGGCCATGCGCTCCAGCTGCTCGGGCAGCTCGCCCAGATGCTCGGTGATCTCCTGGGCGACCGTCGGCAGCGACTCGGGATCGGGAGCCGTGATGCGCGGCGGAAGCTGGTGCTCGAAAGCGCCCTCCTCGGGCTGATGGAAGGAAGCGGTGAGATTGAAGATGGTGCGCCCCTGCTGGACCGCGGTGACACGGCGCGTGGTGAAGGAACGCCCGTCCCGCACCCGCTCGACCTGGTACACGATCGGCACGCCCGGACGGCCGGGCCGCAGGAAGTACGCGTGCAGCGAGTGCACAGGGCGCTCGCCCTCGGTGGTACGTCCGGCGGCCACCAGAGCCTGCCCGGCGACCTGTCCGCCGAACACCCGCTGCAGGGACTCCTGCGGGCTGCGGCCACGGAAGATGTTGAGCTCGATCTGCTCCAGGTCGAGCAGATCGACAAGACGGTCGGCGGGATTGTTCATGACGGTTCCTCGACTCCAGTCCGGGGGAAGCGTGGCGTGCTCAGAGCTGGCCGACGTCGGTGACCCGGACGACGGCGCGGCCTTCCTCGTCGGAGGCCGCGAGATCGACCTCCGCGCCGATACCCCAGTCATGGTCGCCGTTCGGGTCGGCGAACGTCTGCCGGACGCGCCACAGACCGTGGTCCGGGTCCTCCTCGATGAGCAGCAGCTTGGGGCCGCGCGCGTCGGGACCGGTGCCGAGATCGTCGTACTCGTCCCAGTACTTGTCCATGGCCGCGCCCCAGGCGTCCGCGTCCCAGCCGGACTCGGCGTCCAGTTCGCCCAGCTCCTCGACGTGGTCGAGGGCGGCGAGCTCGACGCGGCGGAAGAGCGCGTTGCGGACCAGGACGCGGAAGGCGCGGGAGTTGGCGGTGACCGGCTTGACCTGGTCGGCGCGCTCTTGGGCCTCCTCGGCTGTCATGACCTCGGGGTTGGCGAGCTGCTCCCACTCGTCGAGGAGGCTGGAGTCGACCTGGCGGACCATCTCACCGAGCCAGGCGATGAGGTCCTGAAGGTCCTCGGACTTCAGGTCGTCCGGGACGGTGTGCTCGAGTGCCTTGAACGCGCTCGCGAGGTAGCGAAGGACGATGCCCTCGGTGCGGGCGAGTTCGTAGAAGGACGTGAACTCCGTGAAGGTCAGAGCCCGTTCGTACATGTCGCGGATCACGGACTTGGGGGAGAGCGGGTGGTCACCGACCCACGGGTGGCTCGTCTTGTAGGTGTTGTACGCGTGGAAGAGGAGCTCCTCCATGGGCTTGGGGTACGTGATGTCCTGGAGCCGCTCCATGCGGTCCTCGTACTCGACGCCGTCGGCCTTCATCAGGGCCACGGCCTCGCCGCGCGCCTTGTTCTGCTGGGCGGCGAGGATCTGGCGCGGGTCGTCGAGGGTGGACTCGACGACGGACACCATGTCGAGGGCGTACGAAGGCGATTCCTGGTCGAGCAGGTCGAAGGCGGCAAGCGCGAACGTCGACAGGGGCTGGTTGAGCGCGAAGTTCTGCTGGAGGTCGACCGTCAGACGCACGATGCGGCCCGAGGCGTCCGGCTCGTCGAGCTTCTCGACCACGCCGCCGTCGAGCAGCGAACGGTAGATGGCGATGGCGCGGCGGATGTGCCGCAGCTGCTGCTTGCGCGGCTCGTGGTTGTCCTCGAGGAGGTGACGCATCGCCTCGAAGGCATTGCCCGGACGGGCGATCACCGCGAGGAGCATGGTGTGCGTGACGCGGAAGCGGGAGGTCAGCGGCTCGGGCTCGGAGGCGATGAGCTTCTCGAACCCCTCCTCGGTCCACCCGACGAAGCCCTCGGGCGCCTTCTTGCGCACCACCTTGCGGCGCTTCTTCGGGTCGTCGCCCGCCTTGTTGAGCGCCTTCTCGTTCTCGATGACGTGTTCGGGCGCCTGCGCCACGACGAGGCCCGCCGTGTCGAAGCCCGCACGTCCCGCGCGGCCCGCGATCTGGTGGAACTCCCGGGCACGCAGGGTCCGCACGCGCGTGCCGTCGTACTTGGCGAGGGCGGTGAAAAGCACCGTGCGGATCGGGACGTTGACGCCGACGCCGAGAGTGTCCGTGCCGCAGATGACCTTCAGCAGGCCGGCCTGCGCCAGCTTCTCCACGAGCCGCCGGTACTTCGGCAGCATGCCCGCGTGGTGCACGCCGATCCCGTGGCGTACGTACCGCGAGAGGTTGCGGCCGAACTTGGTGGTGAAGCGGAAGTTGCCGATCAGGTCGGCGATCTTGTCCTTCTCCTCGCGGGTGCACATGTTGATGCTCATCAGCGACTGCGCGCGCTCGACGGCCTGTGCCTGCGTGAAGTGCACGATGTAGACCGGCGCCTGCTTGGTCTCAAGGAGCTCGGTGAGGGTCTCCGTGATGGGCGTCAGGCGGTACTCGTACGAGAGGGGCACCGGGCGTGTCGCGGAGCGGACCACCGATGTGGGGCGCCCTGTGCGGCGCGTCAGGTCCTTTTCGAACATCGAGACGTCGCCGAGCGTCGCGGACATGAGGATGAACTGCGCCTGCGGCAGTTCGAGGATCGGAATCTGCCAGGCCCAGCCGCGGTCCCCTTCCGCGTAGAAGTGGAACTCGTCCATCACGACCTGGCCGATGTCGGCGTTCTTGCCGTCCCGCAGCGCGATCGACGCGAGGACCTCGGCCGTGCAGCAGATGACGGGCGCGTCGGAGTTGACGGACGCGTCGCCGGTCAGCATCCCGACGTTCTCGGTGCCGAAGAGCTTGCACAGGTCGAAGAACTTCTCCGACACCAGGGCCTTGATCGGTGCCGTATAGAAGGTGACCTTGTCCTGGGCAAGGGCAGTGAAGTGCGCGCCCGCCGCGACCAGGCTCTTTCCGGAACCGGTCGGAGTGGACAAGATCACGTTGGCTCCCGAGACCACCTCGATCAGCGCCTCCTCCTGAGCCGGATAGAGAGTGATCCCCGTCCCCTCGGCCCAAGAGGAGAAGGCTTCGAAGAGGGCATCGGGGTCGGCATCCGGCGGCAGCTGATCAATAAGTGTCACACCCCCATCTTGCCCTTCTTCACCCTCGATCAGGGAACCGGCGGTCCGTACGAAGATCATGAACGCTACGCTGTGTCGCCAACGGGGCATCAGTACAACGGAAATGGGGCGGGGAAAAGCCATGATGGGTCCGGCACACTCACTGTCGGGAGCGGCGGCCTGGCTGGGCGTCGGAGCGGCCGCGACAGCCGCGGGGCACACGATGCCCTGGCCGGTCCTCCTGGTCGGAGCCTTGATCTGCGCCGGGGCCGCGCTGGCGCCCGACCTCGACCACAAATCGGCGACCATCTCGCGGGCCTTCGGACCCGTATCCAGAGGTCTGTGCGAGATCGTCGACAAGCTCTCGGCGGCCGTCTACAAGGCGACGCGCAAGCAGGGCGACCCGCGCAGAGCCGGCGGGCACCGCACGCTGACGCACACCTGGCTGTGGGCCGTCCTCATCGGTGCGGGCTCCTCGGCCCTCGCCATCTTCGGCGGCCGCTGGGCGGTCCTCGCCCTGCTCTTCATCCACATGGTGCTCGCCATCGAGGGCCTGCTGTGGCGTGCCGCGCGGGGTTCGAGCAGCGATGTGCTGGTCTGGCTGCTCGCCGCGACGAGCGCCTGGATTCTCGCCGGAGTCCTGGACAAGCCCGGGAACGGCGCGGACTGGCTGTTCACCGCGCCGGGCCAGGAATATCTGTGGCTGGGTCTTCCGATCGTGCTCGGCGCCCTGGTGCACGACCTCGGGGACGCGCTCACGGTCTCCGGCTGCCCGATCCTTTGGCCCATCCCCATCGGCCGCAAGCGCTGGTACCCCATCGGGCCGCCGAAGCTGATGCGGTTCCGGGCGGGCAGCTGGATCGAGCTGAAGGTGCTGATGCCGGTCTTCATGCTGCTCGGAGGAGTGGGGGGCGCGGCCGCGCTCAACTTCATCTGAGGGGGGCGGGGTGTGGTCCCTTACGCGCACCCCGCCGTCCCTCACACGTACCCCGCCAGTCCCTCTGCGAGCTCCTCCTCGTCGCCGTCGCGATACGCGGACAGCGCCTGCTGCAAGGGGAACGTGCCGCGGATGGTGGCGGCACGTTCGGCCACTCCGTCATCCGCCTTCGGCCGGCCGCTCAGCGCGAGCACCCGATGCAGGAGTGCCTCGCCGTAGCTGGCGCCGATGGCCGCGAGGTCCTCTGCCGGGTCGCCGAGCGCGACCTCGTCCCAGTCGACCACGCCGCTGAGCCGAGGCCACCCGTCGGCGTCCTCCCACAGCACGTTCTCCCCGCCGAGGTCACCGTGCACGACCGCCCCGGTGTTGTGGGGGCGGCCGTCGAGCGCCGTGAGCTCCCGCTCGGCACGAGAACGCCCGGCGTCCGACATGAGGCCGAACAGCTCGGCGCGGACGTCCGCCGCGAAGAGCCGCCACGCGTCCTCGGGCGTATGCGGCAGCGCCGCCCGTACGGCCTCGTCGGTGCCCGCCCCGGCGAGGCCGGTCAGCAGCGTGGCGTACTGCGCCGCAACCGACGCGGCCACCTCGGGGCGTGCCAGTGCGCCATCCGGCAGCGGCGCTCCGGGGACCCGGCTGAGGACCAGGTACGGCGGCTCGTCCGTGCCGTGCGCGCCGCCGGTGAGCAGGGGCTCGGGCGTGCGGAAACCGAGGTCGAGCCCGGCGAGCACACGCAGGGCAGCCGCCCGCGCGGTCAGCCGGGCCGCTGCCGCCTCGGTGCGGGCGAAGCGCACCACCCGATCCTTACCGTTCACCACAAGGTGGAACTGGCCCTCAACGAAGGGCAGTTCGGCCACCGTTTCCTCTGGCAGCAGGCGACTCAGCAGCGCTTGATGCGATACGCCAGGCGTAAAGCTGGACGGACCCAGGCCCCGGCCCTGCCCCTGCCCGTGCCCGTGCCCGTGACCCCGCCCCCGACCCAGCCCCTCGCCCACTGCCCGAGACGACCTATCCATGCCAGGACCGCCAGAGCGCCGAGTACGCACCCCCCGCCCCCACCAGCTCGTCGTGGCTGCCCAGCTCGCTGATCCGGCCGTTCTCGACCACCGCGATGACGTCCGCGTCGTGCGCGGTGTGCAGCCGGTGGGCGATGGCCACGACGGTGCGGCCGTCCAGGACGCGGGCGAGGGAGCGCTCCAGGTGGCGTGCCGCGCGCGGGTCGAGGAGAGAAGTCGCCTCGTCGAGGACCAGCGTGTGCGGGTCGGCGAGTACGAGGCGGGCCAGTGCGATCTGCTGGGCCTGCGCAGGGGTGAGGGCGAAGCCGCCCGAGCCCACCTCGGTGTCGAGATCCTCGCTCAGAGCCCGCGCCCAGCTGTCCGCGTCGACCGCGCCGAGCGCCGCCCACAGTTCTGCGTCCCGCGCCCCTGTCCTGGCGAGCAGCAGGTTGTCGCGCAGGGAGCCCACGAAGACATGGTGCTCCTGGTTGACCAGGGCCACGTGGGCGCGGACCTCCTCCGCGGGCATGGCCGAAAGCTCCGCGCCGCCCAACGTCACGTGACCGTTGCGTGGTGCGTAGATCCCGGCGAGCAGCCTGCCGAGCGTGGACTTGCCCGCGCCGGACGGGCCGACCAGAGCGACCCGCGAACCCGGTTCGACGGCGAGCGACACCTCCCGAAGGACGTCGACCCCCGCGCGGTAGCCGAAGTGCACGTCGTCCGCGAGCACATCGCGTCCGTCAGGAGTGACAGAGCCCTCGCCCGCGTCCGGTTCGATGTCCCGTACGCCCACGAGCCGGGCGAGTGAGACCTGGGCGACCTGCAGCTCGTCGTACCAGCGCAGGATGATGCCCAGCGGGTCGACGAGCATCTGCGCGATCAAGGCACCCGTGGCCAGCTGGCCGACGCCGATCCAGCCCTGAAGGACGAACACGCCGCCGATCATCAGGACGGAGCAGAGCACGAGGGTATGGGTGAAGGTGATGACCGGGAAGAGGACGGAGCGCAAGTAGAGAGTGTGGCGTTCCCACGCCGTCCACTCCTTGATGCGGCGCTCCGACAGCTCCACGCGGCGCTCACCGAGCCGGTGCGCCTCCACCGTGCGCCCCGCGTCGATGGTCTCGGCGAGGGCGGCGGCCACCGCGGCGTACCCGGCGGCCTCCGAACGGTAGGCGGAGGGCGCCCGCTTGAAGTACCAGCGGCAGCCGACGACAAGGAGCGGCACGGCGACGAGGATCGCGGGCGCCAGCGGCGGCGCGGTGACGGCGAGACCGGCGATGAGCAGAGCGGCCCACACCACGCCGATCGCGAGCTGCGGTACCGCCTCCCGCATGGCGTTCGCGAGGCGGTCGACGTCCGTGGTGATCCGCGACAGCAGATCTCCCGTCCCGGCCCGCTCGAGGACGCCCGGCGGCAGCCCGACCGAACGCACGAGGAAGTCCTCGCGCAGATCCGCCAGCATCCGCTCACCGATCATCGCGCCGCGCAGCCGCACCTGATGGACGAAGACGGCCTGGACGAGAAGGGCGACGGTGAAGAGCCCGATGGTGCGCCCCAGATGGAGGTCGCGAGCGCTGTCCGTGACGCTCTCGACCAGATCGCCGAGAAGGTAGGGACCGGCCATGGAGGCGACCACGGCGCAGGTGTTGACCGTGATGAGCAGGGCGAAGGCCCGGCGGTGCCGCCTGACAAGCTCGCGTACGTAGGCTCCGACCGTCGCGGGCGCGCCGACGGGCAGGGTGTCCGCGGTGGTCGGGGCCGCCGGGTCGTACTCCGGTGGCGCCAGGCCGATCATGCCGTCTCCTCGATGTCGATGCCGATGTTGATCTCTATGTCGGTCCTTGTGCCGGTCGCTGTGTCGGTCGCTGTGCCGGTGAGCGCCTCCGGCGCCCGTTCCTCGTCCGTCTCGCGCGTCACGACCGCCCGGTAGCGCGGCTCGCTGTGCACGAGCGTGCGGTGTTCGCCCACCGCCACGACCTCGCCCTCATGGAGGAAGACGACGCGTTCGGCCCGGTCGAGGAGCAGCGGCGACGACGTGAGGACCACGGTCGTACGCCCCTTGCGCAGCCCCTTGATGCCCTCGGCGACCCGTGCCTCGGTGTGCGAGTCGACGGCGGAAGTCGGCTCGTCGAGCACGAGGACGCCGGGGTCGGTGACCAACGAGCGGGCCAGCGCGAGCCGTTGCCGCTGCCCGCCCGACAGGGAGCGCCCGCGCTCCGTGACATGGGCGTCCAGCGGGGCCTCGTCGACCGAAGCCTGCGCGAGGGCGTCCAGGACGTCCGCGCACTGCGCGGCCTCCAGAGCCTCGTCGGCGTCCACCGCTCCCGACGCCGGTACGTCGAGAAGCCCTCGGAGCGTGCCGGAGAGCAGGACCGGGTCCTTGTCCTGTACGAGGACGGCGGTGCGGGCGGTGACCAGCGGCACCTCGTCGAGCGGTACCCCGCCGAGCAGTACGGACGGCAGCTTCTCCGCGTCGTCGAACGCCGCGTGCCCGCCGAGGCGTTCGGCGAGCCGCCCCGCCTCGTCCGGGTCGCCGCACACGACTGCGGTCAGACGGCCCGAGGGGGCGAGGAGCCCGCTCACCGGGTCGTAGAGATCGCCGGAGGGGATTTCCACGTCGTCCCGCTGCCCGCCACCGGCCGAGGTCGTGCCGTCCCGCTGCCCGCCATCGGCCGGGGCGGTGTCGTCCGGTAGCCCGCCCGCGACATGCGCCGTGCGCTGGAGCGAGAGCACGCGGGCGGCGCGCTTGGCCGAGGGACGCGAGAAGCTGTAGGCCATCGCGATCTCTTCGAAGTGCCGCAAGGGATAGGTCAGCAGCGTGACCGTGCTGTAGACGGTGACCAGCTCGCCGACGGTGATCCGGCCCTCGCGGGCCAGGTGCACACCGTGCCAGACGACCACGATGAGGAGCAGCCCCGGCAGCAGCACCTGGACCGCCGAGATCACCGCCCACATCCGGGCGCTGCGCACGGCGGCCGTACGCACCTCCTGCGAGGCGCGGCGGTAACGGTCGAGGAAGAGTTCCTCGCCGCCGATGCCCCGCAGCACCCGGAGCCCGGCCACGGTGTCCGACGCCAGTTCGGTCGCACGCCCTGCCTTCTCCCGCTGGTGGTCGGCCCGCCGGGTGGCGCGCGGCAGCAGAGGCAGTACGGCGAGCGCGAGCACCGGGACGCCCACCGCGACGACGATGCCGAGAGCGGGCTGGTAGATGACGACGCCCACGCAGACGAGCAGGACCGTGAGCGCGGCCGCCGCGAACCGCGAGACCGCCTCCACGAACCAGCCGATCTTCTCGACGTCACCGGTGGAGACCGCGACCACCTCACCGGCGGCGACGCGCCGCGTGAGCGCCGAGCCGAGCTGCGCGGTCCTGCGGGCCAGGAGCTGCTGGACGCGGGCGGCGGCGGTGATCCAGTTGGTGACCGCCGTGCGGTGCAGCATGGTGTCGCCCAGGGCGATGGCCACGCCGAACAGCGCCATCACCGCGCCCGCGAGGGCGAGGCGCCCTCCGGAGCGGTCGATCACGGCCTGCACGGCGTAGCCGACGAGGTACGGGAGCACCGCGATGGAGCCGAAGTGCAGGAGACCCCAGACAAGGGACTTCAGCTGGCCGCCGAGCTGGTTGCGTCCGAGCCAGCGCAGGAAGTGAGGTCCCGAGCGGGCATCCGGCATGCCCGGGTCGGTGAACGGAAGATCGCGAATCTGCATGACGTGTGACGTCCCAGGGTCGGGGTCGGGGTCGGGTCGGGTCGGAGAAGCGGACCGTCGGTTCGGCGGAGCATGCCGGCGTGAACGGACGGTGGTGAACAGGCACAGCGAAACAGGTGACAAGCAGCGGTAACAGGCGGTGAAAGGTTCGCCTCGGACGGTGGTGCGAAGCAAACGATTTTCCGTCGGTGAGTAAAGATTCGGCCCCTTCTCCGCCCGCGGCCGAGCGTCGGGACGGCTCACGTGATCCGGGTGCGACCATGGACGGATGCGTATAGCTGGTGCGGTGCGAGCGGTGGCTGCCTTCGCGGCCTGCGGTGTTCTTCTGACGTCCTGCGAAAGCACGGACGACGGGGCGAAGGGTGACGCGGGCACGGACCAGGCGAACAGGGCCGAGCCGTCGGCGACGACCGACCTCAAGAGCATCCCCGACGTCGGCGACCGCCTCCAGAGCGAGATTCCCAAGAACTCCCGGCAGGTCGTCGCGGTCTACGGGGAGGGCGAGGACTCGGCGAAGTCCACCGTCGTCCTGTACACGAAGTCCGGTTCGACATGGGACAAGACCCGTAGCTGGGCCGCGCACAACGGCAAGAAGGGCTGGACCACCGACCACCGCGAGAACGACAAGCGCAGCCCGGTCGGCGTCTACACGCTCACCGACGCGGGCGGTGTCCTCGCGGATCCCGGCGCCGGACTCCCGTACACCGAGAGTGCCTCGATGCAGGCGCCGCACTACTGGTCCAAGTCGCACTGGCACGACTTCGACTACGTCATCGCCATCGACTACAACCGTGCCAAGGGCACACCGCCCAACGACCCGACCCGCCCCCAGGGCCAGTCCAAGGGCGGCAGCATCTGGCTGCACATGGACCACGGCAGCGGCACGTCGGGCTGCGTGAGTCTGTCGAAGACGGGCATGGAGTATCTCCTGAAGAAGCTCGACCCGAAGCAGCACCCGGTCGTGGTGATGGGCGACAAGGGGAACCTGAAGGGCTAGCCCGCGCGACTTCTCCGGGCTAGAAATCCCCCATGAGAAGACGCGTCATGTCCATGCTCGCCGGGGTCACCCTCGCGGCGAGCACACTCTTCAGCGCGGGCCCGGCAGTGGCCGACACGCCACCACCGGAGTTCGGCAACGACTGGCACGACCCGATCACGGCCGCCCCGCCCGTCCCGAAGCCGCACACCAAGTCGTGCGAAATGGCCCTCGCCGAGGCGCAGTTCAAGGATTTCACGCCCTATGAAGGCGCCTACAGCCCGCCCGGCAAGTGCGGCGCGGGTGACTGGGGCAAGGTGGTCCTGCGCCTCGACGGCAAGGTCAAGGGGCGGCAGTACGACCGCCTCGGCTATCTCCGCATAGGCGGCGTCGAAGTCTTCCGTACGTCCACTCCGGAGCCGTCCGTCGACGGCATCACCTGGTCCGTGGAGAAGGACGTCACGCGCTACCGAGAGACCCTGGGACGCGACCAGCGGGTCGAGATGCTCATCGGGAACGTCGTCAACGAGACGTACACGGGTGTCATCGACGTGAAGGCGACCCTGACCTTCTACGCCGCGAAAATGGCTGAGAAGGCTGAGAAGGCTGAGAAGCCCGAGAAGGGCGAGAAGCCCGAGAAGGGCGCGAAGCACAAGCAGCAGACACCACCCGACCGCGTCCTTCCGCTGGGCGACGGCACCGCCCTCACCACCCCGCGCAACAGCGAGCGCATCGTCGCCGAGGTCTACGCGACGGGCTCCGGCGGCGGCTGCGAGGAGTACTGGTATCTGACGGTCCCGGACGCGGCTCCGTACTCCTGCAAGGCCGAGGACGGGCCCTACCGCGAGGTGCAGGTCACGGTCGACGGTCAACTCGCCGGTATCGCCACGCCGTTCCCGACCGTGTGGACGGGCGGCTGGTCCAACCCCTTCCTGTGGTACGTGATTCCGGGTCCCCGTGCCTTCGACATCAAGCCCATCGAGTACGACCTGACGCCCTTCGCCGGGCTGCTCAACGACGGCCGTGAGCACCAGGTGGAGGTGTCCGTCGCGGGCAGGCCGGAGGCGACGGCCGGCTGGCACACACCGACCAACATCCTTGTCTGGCAGGACGAGAAGAGCGAGCACGTCTCCGGCAAGCTGACCGGGCGCACGGCGGGCGACCTCGCCAACAAGGCGACGTACAGGCCCGGTTCGCCCGAACGAGAGCACCGTCTCGACACCAGGGGCAGCCACCGGCTCAGTGTCTCGGGATACGTCGACACCTCCCACGGCCGTGTCAAGACGACCGTCAGCCGCGCGCTCGCCAACGCCTCCGTCCACCGCTGGACCGAGGGTGAGTCGACCGACGCGCTCAAGTCGACCTGGACGGACCGCGAGACGGTCACCACGGACGGACGCGCGACCCGCACCGACCGGACGTACACGATGGACGGTACGACGACACTCGGCGCCGGTGACCGGCTGCGCACCGAGATCTCCCTCGGCGACCGCGCGGAAACCGTGATCACGCACGACGGCCGCCGCACTCGTTCGGTGACCGACGACCGTTACGACGGCGACGCCACGTACACCGTCGACGTCCCCCGCGAGGACCGGCACGCCGTCGGTACGTCCCGTGAGCGCTACCGCGTGTACGGCGACGGCGGATGCTACGACCGCACGCTGGCCACCGAGCAGGGGGCTCTGACGGCGAACAGGCTGCGCTGCTGACGGACCGGCCGGGCGCTGTCCCTCCAAGGGGTGGCCGAGGCATGGAGGGTGCTCTCCGGAGCCGCCTTCGTGACCCCGGCCGCCCCTTGAAGCGTTCCGGAGCCCTTCTCCTCGACTCCTGAGCCCTTCTCCTCGACTCCGGAACCCTCCTCCTCCAACTCCGGAACCCATCGCTCCGATTCGGCGATTTGGAGCATGATCCAAGATTTACGCCGATGTGATCTGTAGGTCTTTTGCAGAAGCACTCACTCCGCCATAGTGACGCCTCGCGGAAAGAATTTTCCGTATGGCAGAAGTTAACTGAAGCCTCACTACAGGAGTGCCCGTGCCGCAGTCCGTACCGTCCATACCGCGACGCGTAGCACGCACATTGCGAACCTCACTGTTCGCGCAGGTCGCCTGCGCGTTGGTGATCGGAGTCCTCGTCGGACGGCTGTGGCCCCATGCGGGCACCGCCGTCCAACCGCTCGGCGACGGCTTCGTACGTCTCATCAAAGCGATGATCGCCCCGCTCGTCTTCTGCGTGGTCGTCGCCGGAATCACCAAGGCCGGAGACCTCAAGGCCTTCGGCCGCATCGGGATCAAGGCCCTCATCTGGTTCGAGGTCGCGACCACGGTCGCCCTCGTCGTGGGTTTGCTCGCCGGGAACCTCGTCAGCCCCGGCACCGGAATGAACGTAGACCCCTCCAAACTCGACGCGTCCGCCGTCGACGCGAAGACCGGCGGCGGTGAGCTGCCATCGACCAGTGAGTTCCTCCTGCACTCGCTGCCCGACAGCGCCATCGGCGCCTTCGCCGAGAACTCGCTGCTCCAAGTCCTCGTCCTGTCCTGCCTGGTGGGCGCGGCCCTGCTGCATCTCGGCAACACGAAGGTCCCCGCGATCCTGCCCGCCATCGAGCAGGGTCAGGAGATCGTCTTCGCGATCGTCGGCTTCATCATGAAGCTGGCTCCGCTCGCCGTCTTCGGTGCCACCGCGCATCTGGTGGGGGAGTACGGCATCGGCGCCCTGTCGACGTACGGCAAGCTCATCGGTGTCTGTTACGCGGTCGCCCTGATCTTCCTCGTCCTGCTCGGCGTCGCCCTGAAGGCGCTGACCGGCCTGAGTCTGTGGAAGTTCGTCCGTTACACGCGCGAGGAGATGCTGCTCGCGCTCGGCACGGCCTCCAGCGAGGCCGTCATGCCGCGGATGATGCAGAAGCTGCGCCAGGCGGGCTGCCGCGACGACGCGGTGGGTCTCGTCCTGCCGACGGGGTACTCCTTCAACCTCGACGGCGCCTCGATCTACCTCTCCATCGGTACGTTGTTCATCGCGCAGGCCGTGGGAGTGGACCTGAGTCTGGGCCAGCAGATCACGGTCGTCCTCGTCCTGATGCTGACCAGCAAGGGCATGGCGGGCGTTCCCGGTTCGGCGTTTCTCGCGCTGTCCGCGACCGCCTCCGCGCTCGGGGTCATCCCCGCGGGCGCGGTCGCCCTGCTGCTCGGGGTGGACCGCATCATGGACGCCATGCGCGTCGCCACGAACCTGCTCGGCAACTGTGTCGCCGTTTTCGTGGTCTCGCGCTGGGAGGGCGCGTTGGACACGGCGCGGGCCAAGAAGGTCCTCTCCGGAGAGATCGCCTTCGTACCGGAACAGATGCAGGCAACCGGGCAACCGGTCGAGGAGGAGCCCGGCAGCGCCGATGAAGGCACCGCCGGGCCCAAGACCCTTACGCCTGCTACGTCTGCTACGCCTGCGGCTTCTCCGAGTCCACTCCCGGCCGAGCCTTCTTCCACAGACCGCGAGTGAAGTCCGGGATCGCCTGCGGCGCGCCCTTCGCCTTGATCGACAGATGGCTCAGGGGGACGGGCGACGTCCAGGTCGCGGCGTCGTAGACGTCGAAGTCGGGCACGAGGCCGAGCTGCATGGTCTGCATCAGACGGAAGATCATGATGTAGTCCATGCCGCCGTGCCCGCCCGGCGGATTGGAGTGCTCCTTCCACAGCCAGTGGTCGAAGTCAGCGGCGTACTTGCCGAAGTCGCCCCACTCGTCGTTCGTGTGGTCCGGCTCGATGTAGATGCGCTCGGGATAGTCCTCGAAGACGCCCTTGGTACCGCCGAGGCTGTTGATGCGGCTGTAGGGGTGGGGGGTCGAGACGTCGTGCTCCAGACGGATCACCCGCCCCTTCGCCGTCTGGACGAGGCTGATCGTGCGGTCACTCTCGATGTACGTCTCCTTCCAGCTCGGGTCGCCCGCGGGCATGTGCGCCTTGCGGTACTCGGCCAGACCGAGGGCCGGCGTGCCGAAGCTGGAGATGTGCGTGACGCGGTCGCCACGGTTGATGTCCATGTAATTGGAGACCGGGCCGAAGCCGTGGTTGGGGTAGAGGTCGCCGCGCAGCCGCGTGTGCCACAGGCGCCGCCACGGACCTTCGTAGTAGTCCGGGTCGAACATCAGGCCGCGCAGGTCGTGGTTGTACGCGCCGGCGCCGTGCAGCAGATCGCCGAACTTCCCCGCGTGGGCCATGCGCAGGACACGCATCTCGTTCTTGCCGTAACAGCAGTTCTCCAACTGCATGCAGTGTCTGCGGGTCCGCTCGGAGAGGTCGACCAGTTCCCACAGCTGGTCGAGCTGGAGCGAGATGGGACACTCCACGCCGACGTGCTTGCCGTTCAGCATCGCCGTCCTGGCCATGTCGAAGTGCCAGTCCCAGGGCGTAGCCACGTACACGAAGTCGATGTCCCCGCGCTTGCACAGGTTCTCGAAGTCGTGATCGCCCTTGGTGTACGTCGCCGGGGCGGGCTGGCCCGCGGCGGTGACCTTCTTCGCGGCGGCCGCGGTCTTGTCCTTGACCGGGTCGCAGAGCGCGACGACCCGCACTCCCGGGATCGCCAGGAAAAGATCGATCATGCTGCCGCCGCGATTGCCGAGCCCGACGATGCCGACACGCACAGTGGAGCGCCGCTCGAACGGTACGCCGACCATGGTCTTGCCCTTGCGCGGCGGCGCCTCGGCAGCCGAGGCAGCGGCGGCGGGCGCGGTGGGCGCACCCTGCGGGGCGTCGGCGTGGGCCGTGCCGCCCGCGAGGGCACCTAGGCCGAGCCCGGCCCCGGCGAGGCCCGCGGTGCGGAGCACGGCGCGGCGGGACGCACCGTCGGCAAGGTCATCAGGGGTCGCGGACTCAGTAGACGTAGCGGAGTGGTCGGACTCGTCAAAGTTCGGTATCGCGTGCTCGTCGTGCATCGGACCTCCGTGGCTTGGATGCCTGCGCTGGAACGGATGCAACCCTGATAGGGGGAGAGGCGTGGCGCAAGGGACTGAAGTGGCCAGGGAGTTGGATTTATTTCGCGTCCGGTCTCGGGAGCCTCGTTTCTGGGACGCCGTTACTCAGTTACTCACGGACGCGTCGCGCGCTCCAGCTCCAGGAGTACGGAGTAGTAGGCGCGGCCCGTGGCGTGGTCCATGCCCACCTCGCACATGCGGTTCGCCGAGAGGTGCGCGTCGAAGGCGCGGGCGGTGACCTCCGCCGCCTCCTTACGGGTGGCCGACTCGGTCAGCTCCTTGTGCAGCATGCCGCGGTCACCGGCGAAGGCGCAGCAGCCCGCGTCGTCCGGGACCACCACTTCGTCCGCGCAGGCCTCGGCGACCGCGCGCAGCTGAGCCTCGTCGCCGAGATGGCTCATCGAGCAGGTGGGGTGCAGGACGGCGGAGCCGACCGTGCGGTGCACGGTCAGGTGGGGGAGCAGCTCGTCCGCGGCCCAGACGAGGGAGTCGACGACGGTCAGCTCCCGGTGCAACTGCCGGTTGTCGGCGGTGAGATAGGGCATGACCTCGTGCGCGATGCCGAGCGTGCAGGACGAGGCGTCCACCACCAGGGGCAGCCTGCCTCCCGCCGTCCAGCCCCAGGCCGCCTCGACGATGCGGTTGGCCATCACCGTGTTGCCCTCGTCGTACCCCTTGGAGTGCCAGATCGTGGCGCAGCACGTCCCCGCGACATCGTCAGGAATCCAGACGGGCCGCCCCGCGCGCGCGGAGACGGCGACCACGGCCTGAGGCAGCGAGCGGTCACCGGGGCTTCCGAAGATGCGGTTGACGCACGCCGGGTAGTAGACGGCGCTCGCGCCCACGCGTGGGGTGCGCGGCAGCTTGCGGGCGGCGGCTCCCGGGATGTCCGGCAGCCACTCGGGAACCAGATCGGGGCGGACGGCCTTGCGCGCGGTGCGCGTCACCGTGGTCAGGAGCCGGTCGCTGATGCGGCTCGAGGCGCCTACCGCGAGCCTTGCGGCGGCCTCGACCGCCTTGAAGTTCTTGGCGGTGAAGGCGGCCACCTTCTCCTCGCGCGGCGAGTGCCGTGCGCGGCGGAAATCCTTCATCAGGGCGCCCGTGTCGATGCCCACCGGGCAGGCCAGCTTGCAGGTCGAGTCGCCGGCGCAGGTGTCCACGGCGTCGTATCCGTACGCCTCGACGAGTCCGTCCTCGACCGGGGAACCGGGTGTCTGGCGCATCATCTCGCGGCGCAGCACGATCCGCTGGCGCGGAGTGGTCGTCAGGTCCTCGCTGGGACAGGTGGGTTCGCAGAAGCCGCATTCGATGCAGGGGTCCGCGATCAGCTCCACCTTGGGGATGGTCTTCAGGCCACGGAGGTGGGCCTTCGGGTCGCGGTCGAGGACGATGCGCGGCGCGAGCACGCAGTCCGGGTCGATGACCTGCTTGGTGCGCCACATCAACTCCGTGGCCTTCGTGCCCCATTCGAGCTCCAGGAACGGGGCGATGTTGCGTCCCGTCGCGTGCTCGGCCTTGAGCGAGCCGTCGAAGCGCTCGACGGTCAGTCGGCAGAAGTCGTCCATGAACGCGGCGTAGCGCTCCACGTCCGCCGGAAGGCCCGCGTCGAAGGCGAGCAGGAAGTGCAGATTGCCGTGCGCGGCATGCCCCGCGACGGCCGCGTCGAAGCCGTGCCGCGTCTGCAGTTCGAGGAGGGCCTCGCAGGCGTCGGCGAGCCGCGACGGCGGCACCGCGAAGTCCTCGGTGATCAGTGTCGTCCCGGAGGGCCGAGAGCCACCGACCGCCGTCACGAACGCCTTACGGGCCTTCCAGTAGCCGCCGATCGTCTTCGGATCACGCGTGAAGGCGTTCGTCACCGAGGAGACCGGCGTGACGAGTTCGAGCCCCTCGACGACCTTGGCGGCCGCCGCTTCGTACGCCTCCTGGCGCGCCTCGTCCGGTGCGCGGAACTCCACCAGGAGCGCGGCCGTCGACTTCGGGAGCCGCCCCCAGTCGGCGGGCACCCCCGCGACGCTGGTCGACGCGCGCAGGGTGTTGCCGTCCATCAGCTCGACGGCCAGCGCGCCCGCCTCGTTGAACAGCGGGACGGCAGCCGCCGCTGCGGGAAGCGACGGGAAGAAGAGGAGGGCCGTCGTGACCTGCCGGTCCAGCGGCAGCGTGTCGAAGACGACCTCCGAGATGAACCCGAATGTGCCCTCGGAGCCGACCATCAGACCGCGCAGGATCTCGACGGGTGTCGCACCGTCCAGGAACGCGTCGAGGCGGTAGCCGTTCGTGTTCTTGATCTCGTACTTGGCACGGATGCGGGCCGTGAGCTCCTTGTCCGCCTCGATCTCCCGCTTGATGGCCAACAGGCCCTCACACAAAGCTGGTTCGGCATGCGCGAGCTGCTCGTCGGCGTCCGGCTCGGCCGTGTCGACGACCGTGCCCGTCGGCAGGACGAAGGTCAGCGAGGCCACCGTGCGGTACGAGTTGCGGGTGGTGCCCGCCGTCATCCCGGAGGCGTTGTTCGCGACGACCCCGCCGATCGTGCAGGCGATGGCGCTCGCCGGGTCCGGGCCGAGGACGCGCCCGTGCCGGGAGAGCGTGGCGTTGGCCCGCAGAACGGTCGTCCCGGGAGCGATGCGCGCCTGCTCGCCGTCGCCGATGACCTCGACGCCCGCCCAGTGCTTGCGCACGTCGACCAGGATGTCCTCGCCCTGGGCCTGGCCGTTGAGCGAGGTGCCCGCCGCACGGAAGACGACCTCGCGGCTCCTGCCGTGCGCGTACGACAGGACGGCGGAGACGTCGTCGATGTCCTCGGCGACGACCACGACCTGCGGCACGAAGCGGTAGGGGCTCGCGTCGGAGGCGTACCGCACGAGGTCGGAGATCTTCGTCAGGACCTTGTCCGCGCCGAGGAGTGCGGACAGCTCCGAGCGCAGCGGTTCGGGCGTGCCCTTGGCCTGCCGGTCCGGCACCCGGTCGTGGGCCGGGCCCTCCGGTCGCGACGCGGGGCGCAGGGCTTCCGGCGTGGGCTCAAGCAACGGCATGAACTCTCCTCAACAGCGACTCAGCAGCGACTCAGCAGCGACGGACGTCCGGCACATCGAACAGCGCGTTCAGCAGGCCGCCGAGCTGCTCGCGCTGCTCGGCGTCCAGTGGAGCCAGGATGTCCTCCGCGGCGGCCAGACGCGCGCTGCGCAACTCCCCGAAAGCCTTGTGTCCCGCGTCCGTGAGCTCGATGCGGATCACCCGGCGATTGGTGGGATCGGGGACGCGGCGCACGAGATCACTGGCCTCCAGGCCGTCCACCAGGCTCGTCACTGCGCGCGGGACCACTTCGAGGCGCTGGGCCAGGTCGGCCATGCGCGGCGGCGTGTCGTAGTGCACGAGGGTGCGAAGGAGGCGGGACTGGGCCGGGGTGATGCCGGTCGGCATCAGATGGCGCTTCTGGATGCGGTGCAGCCTGCGGGTCAGCCGCAGCAGCTGTTCGGCGAGCAGTCCGTCGGCGTCCGGGGTGTTCATGCGGGAACATTATCAGGACCTAGTGCATTGTGAGTATAGGTAACAGTGAGCTATGCTCCCTCAATCGTCATCGGCCGTATCCCGACACCCATCGTCGACCGGCCGCCGACCGTCCTCACCGGCCCGTGTGCCGGTTGCCCCCGCCGGCCCACGTGTGCGCCGGCTGCCGTCTCACCTCCCGTAGGAGCCCATGCGTCACGACGAACCCAAGTGGACACCGCAGCCCCCGGCCCCCGGCCAGGAGGAGCAGCCGCGGCAGATCCGCCGCATCCTGCGCCTCTTCCGTCCCTACCGCGCCCGCCTCGCGATCGTCGGCCTGCTCGTCGGCGCCGCATCCCTGGTCTCGGTCGCCACCCCCTTCCTGCTGAAGGAGATCCTCGACACCGCGATCCCGCAGGGGCGGACGGGCCTGCTGAGCCTGCTCGCCCTCGGCATGATCCTCAGCGCGGTCGTCACCAGCGTCTTCGGCGTCCTGCAGACCCTGATCAGCACGACGGTCGGGCAGCGCGTCATGCACGACCTGCGCACCGCCGTCTACGGCCGCCTGCAGAGCATGTCGCTCGCCTTCTTCACCAGGACCCGCACCGGTGAGGTCCAGTCCCGCATCGCCAGCGACATCGGCGGCATGCAGGCGACGGTCACCTCCACCGCCACCTCCCTGGTCTCGAACCTCACCAGCGTGATCGCCACGATCGTCGCGATGCTCGCCCTCGACTGGCGCCTGACGGTCGTCTCGCTGCTCCTGCTGCCCGTCTTCGTGTGGATCAGTCGCCGGGTCGGCCGCGAGCGCAAGAAGATAGCCACGCTGCGGCAGAAGCAGATGGCCGCGATGGCCGCAACGGTCACCGAGTCGCTCTCCGTCAGCGGCATCCTGCTCGGCCGCACGATGGGCCGCTCCGACTCGCTCACCAGGACCTTCTCCGACGAGTCCGAGCGCCTTGTCGACCTGGAGGTCCGCTCGAACATGGCGGGGCGCTGGCGCATGGCCGTCATCTCGATCGTCATGGCCGCCATGCCCGCCGTCATCTACTGGACCGCGGGCCTCGCCTTCCAGCTGGGCGGCCCGACGGTCTCGATCGGCACGCTCGTCGCCTTCGTCTCGCTCCAGCAGGGCCTGTTCCGGCCCACCGTCAGCCTGCTCTCCACCGGCGTACAGATCCAGACCTCGCTCGCGCTCTTCCAGCGCATCTTCGAGTACCTGGACCTGCCCATCGACATCACCGAGCCCGAGCACCCGGTGCGCCTGGACAAGGTCAAGGGCGAAGTCCGCTTCGAGGACGTCGAATTCCGCTACGACGGGGACGACGGCGTCGGCCGCCCGATCCTCGACGGCATCGACATCACCGTCCCCGCCGGAGGCAGCCTGGCCGTCGTCGGCCCCACCGGCTCGGGAAAGTCGACCCTCAGCTATCTCGTCCCGCGGCTCTACGACGTGACGGGCGGGCGCGTCACGATCGACGGCGTCGACGTGCGCGACCTGGACTTCGACACGCTGGCCCGGGCGGTCGGCGTCGTCTCCCAGGAGACGTATCTCTTCCACGCGTCGGTCGCCGAGAACCTGCGCTTCGCCAAGCCCGACGCCACGGACGAGGAACTGGTCGCCGCCACAGGCGCCGCCCAGATCCACGACCACATCGCGTCCCTGCCCGACGGGTACGACACGGTGGTCGGCGAGCGCGGCCACCGTTTCTCCGGAGGCGAGAAGCAGCGCCTGGCCATCGCCCGTACGATCCTGCGCGATCCGCCCGTGCTCATCCTGGACGAAGCGACAAGCGCCCTCGACACGCACACCGAGCGCGCCGTGCAGGAAGCCATCGACGCCCTGTCCGCCGACCGGACGACACTCACCATCGCCCACCGGCTCTCCACGGTCCGCGGCGCCGACCAGATCGTGGTCCTCGATGCGGGCCGTGCCGTTGAGCGCGGCACCCACGAGGAGCTCCTGGAGAAGGACGGACGTTACGCCGCCCTGGTACGCAGAGACGCCCAGCTGGAGCCCGCGACATGACGATATCCACCGAATGTCGGGATTTGCAGGATAATGTGCCTGCATGCTGCAGACCAAGACTCCGCGCCGGGGCACGATTCGACTGACGCGTCGGGGCCGGATCGCCCTGATCGCGACCGGAGCCGTCGCGGCGGTCACCGCCCTGGCGGTACCGCTGCTGCTCCCGGACGACAGCGGACGCCCCGAGTCGCTGACCATCCCGGAGGGCTGGCGTTCGGGCCAGGTGTACGGGGCTGTCGACAAGGCCCTCGGCGTGCCGACCGGCACCACGAAGAAGGCCATTCCCAAGGCCGATCTCAAACTCCCCAGTGACGCGGGCGGAAACCCCGAGGGCTATCTCTTCCCGGCCACGTATCCCATCGGCGACAAGGCGACTCCCGCGTCCGTGCTGTCGTACATGGTGAACACGTCCACCAAGAAGTTCAGCGGCAACCAGGTCACCGCGGGCGCCAACCGCAACGCCGTGAACGTCTACCAGACCGTCACCATCGCCAGCATGATCGAGGCCGAGGCGGGCTCCAAGGCGGACATGGGCAAGGTGGCCCGCGTCATCTACAACAGACTCGACCAGGGCATGCCCCTGCAGATGGACTCGACGATCAACTACGCCCTGAACCGCTCGACGCTCAACACCCGCGACCGCGACACAAAGATCAACAACCCCTACAACACCTATACGCGGATGGGCCTGCCCCCAACCCCGATCGGTAACCCCGGCGAGGACGCGATGCGCGCGGCGACCAGCCCGGCGCAGGGCAACTGGCTCTACTTCGTGACGGTGAAGCCGGGGGACACCCGCTTCACTTCGAGCTTCGAGGAGCAGCAGAAGAACGTGGCGGAGTTCAACAAGAACAAGGGCAAGGGCGGGGACGAGAAGCAGCGGGACAGTCGGGACAGCTAGGACGGCCAAGGCGGCCAGGACAGCGCGGCCAGGACAGCCAGGAGCCCGGGAGTTTTCCCTTGACCTCGATCGCACTTGAGGTGTGAGTGTCTGCCTTGACCCCATCGCAGGCTCTGGGAGGACCGACCATGCTCGCACCGATATCCGCACCGTTCCCCGACGTCCGGCGCGCGGACGCCGGCACGATCCTCGTCAGCTCCTGGATCGTGCCGGCGCCGGACGTCCAGCGCCGCGCCGCCGACCTCGTGATCGAGGAGTGGGAACGCCAGGAACGCCCGGACGCGATGCTCTCGCTCACCACGTTCCTGAGCGAGGACGGCTCACACGTCCTCAACTACGCCCAGTGGACGGACGACGACGCCCACCGGGACTGGGTACGCGACCGGCGGCCCGTCGCCATCGGCAAGATCGACGAGACACTCCCGGGCATCGAGCGCCCCGGCCTCGTGCGCTATGCGCTGTACCGCAGCTACGCCCCGCGGGAGAGCGCGTCCCTGCGTCCGGGGGTGCTTGTCACGCCCACCTTCGATACGCGGGGGCCGGACGGCCAGCGCGCCCTGAGTGACGCGGTCATCGGCATTCTGGAGCGGATCCGTCCGGCAGGGCTGCTGGGGGCGCACTTCCATGCGAGCAAGGACGGCCGACGGGTCCTCAATTACGTGGAGTGGCAGGACATGGCGGCCTGGCGGCGCTTCGCCGATGACGGCGGTACGAACGAGTTGCGCACCGTGATCGGCACCCTTGACGGCGTCACTCCGGCTCACTCCCGGCTCGACGTGCCGCGCTATCGCCCGTACAGGAGCCTGGAGAACGTCCCGGCGCCCTGAGCCGACCGGCACCCTCGCGTCACACCGTGACCGGCGCGACTGCAGCATCCGGTGCGTCCGCCAGGAGCCGCTGAATGTCCCGCACCGCCGCCCGCCCTGCACGGTTCGCGCCGATCGTGCTGGCCGACGGCCCGTAGCCCACCAGGTGGATACGGGGGTCGGCGGCGGCCCGGGTGCCCTCGATCCGGATGCCGCCGCCCGGCTCGCGCAGCCGCAGCGGTGCCAAGTGCTCGATCGCCGCCCGGAATCCGGTGGCCCAGAGAATGACGTCGGCATCGACGCGCCGCCCGTCGTCCCACTCCACGCCGCTCGGCGTGATGCGGTCGAACATCGGGAGCCGGTCGAGCACGCCGTCGGCCCGCGCCTGCCGGACGGCGTCGTTGACGGGCAGCCCCGTCACGGACACCACACTCCGCGGCGCGAGCCCCTGGCGCACCCGCTCCTCGACCATGGCGACGGCCTCGCGCCCCCAGTTCTCGTCGAACGGCCCCTCGCGGAAGACGGGCGGCCGACGGGTGACCCAGGTGGTCCCGGCGGCGTACGGAGCGATCTCCATCAGATGCTGGGTGCCCGAAGCCCCGCCGCCCACGACGATCACCCGCTGCCCCTCGAAGGCCTCGGGCCCGGGATAGACGGCCGTGTGCAACTGCCGTCCACGGAAGGTGTCCTGCCCCGGATAACGCGGCCAGAAGGGCCGGTCCCAGGTACCCGTGGCATTGATCAGGGTGCGGGTCGCCCAGGTCCCGGCCGACGTCTCGACAAGCAGCCGCCCGCCGTCGCCCTCGCGTACCTGGTGTACGTCGACGGGCCGGTGCACCCGCAGATCGAAGCGCCGCTCGTACTCCTCGAAGTACTCCTGGATGACCTCCGACGAGGGACGCGCGGGATCGGCGCCGGTCAGTTCCATGCCGGGAAGCTGGTGCATGCCGTGCACTTTCCCGTACGTGAGCGAGGGCCAGCGGAACTGCCAGGCGCCGCCGGGCCGGGGCGAGTGGTCGAGGACGACGAAGTCCCGGTCCGGCTCGAAGCCGACCCTGCGCAGGTGGAAGGCGCTGGACAGGCCCGCCTGCCCGGCGCCGATGACGACCGCGTCCACTTCTTGTGCGGCTTCTTGCGCCGCCACTTGTGCCGTTTCGATTGCGGCAGCGTCTGCGGCTGTGTCCCGTGCCCCGATGTCGTTCACGTTTCTACTAACTCCATCGGGGCCCGGGATCTTCCCTCACCGGTGTGCGGGTCAGCGTCCGCCCGCCACCAGGAGCGGCGCGCCGCCCGGAGCCGAGGCCGGACGCCCGTTCGCCGCGGGCACCCCGCCCAGCTGCGAGGCCGGAATCCGGGGCAGCAGCCCACGCGCCGCCAGATCCGGGATCACGCCCTCGCCGAACCAGTACGCCTCCTCCAGATGCGGATAGCCCGAGAAGACGAAGTGCTCGACGCCGAGCGCGTGATACTCCTCGATCCGATCGGCGACATCCGCGTGGCTGCCGACGAGCGCGGTGCCCGCGCCGCCCCGTACGAGACCCACGCCCGCCCACAGGTTCGGCGAGATCTCCAGCTTGTCCCGGGAGCCGCCGTGCAGTGCCAGCATCCGCTGCTGGCCGACGGACTCGCTGCGGCCGAGTGCCTGCTGGGCGGCGGCGACGGTGTCCGGGTCGAGGTCGTCGAGCAGCCGGTTCGCGGTGGCCCACGCGTCGGCGGCCGAGTCGCGCGAGATGGTGTGAAGACGGATCCCGAACCGGACCGTGCGGCCCTGCTCCTCGGCGAGCCCACGAATCCAGTCGATCTTCTGCTTGACCTGCTCCGGCGGTTCACCCCACGTCAGATACACATCCGCGTGCCGCGCGGCGACCGGCCCGGCCGCCGCGGACGAACCACCGAAGAACACCTCCGGCAGAGGGTCCGGCGGCAGCGCGGTGAGCCCGCCCTCCACGTCGTAGTGCTCCCCGCGGAAGTCGAAGGGCTTACCGCCCCACACGCCCCGTACGACCGACAGGAACTCATCGGTACGGGCATATCGGTGATCGTGGTCGAGATGGTCGCCGAAGCGTCGCTGCTCGGTCGAGTCGCCGCCCGTGACGACGTTCAGGAGCAGGCGCCCGCGCGTGATGCGCTGATACGTGGACGCCATCTGCGCGGCGAGCACGGGGGAGATGACGCCGGGCCGGAACGCCACCAGGAATTTGAGCCGCTCCGTGTGCTGGGCCAGTGCGACCGTCGTCAGCCAGGCGTCCTCGCACCAGGTGCCGGTCGGGGTCAGCACCGCCTCGAAGCCCAACTGCTCGGCCGCCTTGGCGATCTGGATCAGATAGTCGATGTCGGGGGCCCGCACCCCGCTGACCGGGGTGACACGGGAGCGCTTCACGCCGCCGTCGGTGTAGGCGTGCCGGTCGACGAGGGTGCGACCGTCGCCGCCGGTCGGCAGGAACCAGTTCAGGTGGACGGTCATCGTCAGGACTCCTTCTCGTACGTGCGCGGCTTGCTGGTCGAGGGCGGCAGGTCGCCGTTGAAACGGGGGTCGACGAAGTCGCCGAAGTCGACGCGGCGTGGGATGAGCTTCTGGTCGGTGAAGGTGTCCGCGATCTCCTGCTCGGAGGTGATCACGTTCTTGTCCACGGCCACCGGGACGCGTGTGCCGTTGCTGCGCTTGACTGCGGCGAGTGCGGCCTCGTAGGGCAGGCCGGTGTCCTTCGCCCAGACCTTCGCCCACGCCTCCGGGTGCTTGTAGACCCAGGCCTGGGCCTTCTGCAGCCGCTTGAGGTAGTCGTCGATCGCCGCGGACTTCTTCTTGTCCTTGAGCGCGCCCGGCGCCGCCACCTGGAAGCTGAGGCCGTTCACCAGGCCGTCGCCGTCGGTCAGGATGCGGCCCTTCTTGCTCTCGAGGACCTGCGAGGTGTACGGGTCCCAGACGGCCCAGGCGTCCACCTTGCCGCTGGTGAACGCGGCAAGGGCGTCGGCGGGCTGCAGATACTTGACCTTGACGTCCTTCAGGCCGAGGCCCACCTTCTTGAGGGACGCGATCAGCTGGTAGTTCGCCGACGAACCCTGGGTCACGGCGATGGACTTGCCCTTCAGATCCCCGGCCTTCTTCAGGGACGAGCCGTTCGGGACGAGGATCGCCTCGCCCGACGCGGTGCCGTGGCTCGCGCCCACGACGGTGATCTTCGAGTTCGCTCCGGCGGCGAAGACGGGTGGCGTGTTGCCGACGGCTCCGACGTCCACGGCCTTGGCGTTGATCGCCTCCAGGAGGGGCGGCCCGGAGGTGAAGGTGGACCAGTGGATCTTGTACTTCAGGTCGTCGAGCTCCCCGGCCGCGCGCAGCACGGCCTCCGAACCGCCCTTCTGGTCACCGACGTTGAGGGTGAGCGACCCCTTGCCGTCGGTCCTGCCGCCCGCACCCGCGGACGAGGTGCTGGCGGAGGGGGAGCCGGAGCACGCGGCGAGCAGCAGGGCCGGGGGGAGGAGCAGGGCGGGGGCGGCGAGGTGTCGTCGCATGGTGAGTCCGTTCGGTCCGTTGGGTCTGTTCGTGCTGTTCACGGGGAAGGGGGATACGGGTGGTGGTTCAGGCCGCGGCGGCTTCGGGTGAGGATTCGGGGGAGACGTCCGCAGCGATGTCCGCGTCGACGCCCAAGCGCTGCAGGAGCTCGGCACGCAGCTCGGCGAAGCGCGGATCGGAGATGCCGCGCGGCCGCTCGATGTCGATCTCGGTCTCGTACGCGATGACCCCGTCGTCCATGACGAGCACCCGGTCGGCGAGGAGTACGGCTTCCTCGACGTCGTGCGTGACGAGCAGGACGGCGCAGCCGCGCCGCTGCCACAGTTCGTCGACGAGGCGCTGGGCCTTGATGCGGGTGAGCGCGTCGAGCGCGCCGAACGGCTCGTCGAGCAGCAGCAGATCGGGCTCACGCACCAGAGCGCGGGCCAGCGAGGCACGCTGGGCCTCTCCGCCGGAGAGCGTCTTGGGCCACGCGTTCGTACGGTGCTTGAGGCCGACCTCCTCCAACGCCCGCTCGGCGACGGCGCGTTCGGGCTTCCCCTTGAGGCCGAGCAGGATGTTGCGCCACACGCGCTTCCAGGGCATGAGCCGGGGCGACTGGAACGCGACGGCCTTGCGGCGCGGCACGAGGACCGTACCCTCGATGTCCCGGTCGAGCCCGGCAAGGATGCGAAGGAGGGTCGACTTTCCGCAGCCGCTGCGCCCGAGCAGCGCCACGAACTCGCCGGGGCGTACGTCGAGGTCGAGCTGATCGATGACGGCGCGCCCGTCGAAGGAGCGGGTCAGGCCTTCGACCCGTACGGCTGAAGTGGCCCGCGTCGTGGGGGCGGGCGCCGCGGTGACCGCGGTGGTGGTGGGGGTCACCGGCCGGTGAACGTCGGTCGCCATTGCAGCAGCAGCCTTTCGAGGGTGCGGACGATGAAGTCGGCGATGAGGCCGAGGAAGGCGTAGACGATCAGGCAGACGACGATCACATCGGTCCGCAGGAAGTCACGCGCCTGGACCATCAGGAAGCCGATCCCGGAGTCCGCGTTGATCTGCTCGGCGAAGACGAGGGCGAGCCAGGCGATGCCGAGGGAGTACCGGAGCCCGGTCATCGCACCCGGCAGCGCGCCAGGCAGGATGACGTGGCGCACGAGCCCCCACCGCGAGAGTCCGAGGGACTCCCCGGCCTCGATGAGCTGCGAGTCGACCCCGCGGATTCCCGCGTACACGTTCAGATAGAGCGGGAACGTGACGCCCAGCGTGATGATGGCGACCTTGGGCGCCTCACCGATGCCGAACCAGATGATGAAGAGCGGGATGAGCCCGACGAAGGGCACGGTGCGCAGCATCTGCACGCTGGCGTCGACGAGATCCTCGCCGACGCGGAAGAGCCCCGAGACGAGCGCGAGGGAGATCCCGACGACGGTGCCGAGCAGCATCCCCACGGCGACCCGCTGCAGGGAGACCCCCATGGCGGAGGTCAGCGAACCGTCGCCGAGGAGGTCACGGCCGACGCCGGCGATGGTCCCCGGCGAGGCGAGGATGTCCTGGCTCAACGCCCCTGTGGAGCTGAGGAGTTGCCACAGTGCGAGGAGGGCGACGGGTCCGGAGGTGCGGCGCAGCCAGCGAGGGACGCGGGCGCGGCGGGTGGAAGAGGGGACGATGGGGACGAGATCGAGCTCGGCCGACCGGGCGTCTTGGGTGTCCTGAGCGGGATCGTCGGACTTTGATATATCCGAAATGTCGGACTCGGAGCCCGGTGGGGCATGGCTGATGGTCATGGGTGGGTGCTCCACGGCAGGAGGGAGGGATGCCCGAAGGGCCTACGCGAGGGACGGTGAAATCAACCGCGCGAAGGCGTCAGGGCAGAGAAACGCGAAGGGGGGAGAGCGGGCTGAGGCTGAGAGGGCGTCAGCAGCCGCGACGACACGCAGCAGAAGCCACCCGCAGCAGGTCGATGTGACCGCGCGTGGTGAGCAGAGCTGAACGCAACATGCCGCTGAACGTAGCCAGATCGTCAGCGTACGGTCAATGCCGTCTCGAAAGGCGGACGCCGCGTATCAGCGAATGGGAGAGAGTGAGGGAGGATGGCCCCATGTCCGATGCTTTCACCACCCGTGTCCTGAACGTCACCACCGGTTCGGCCGAGAAGGTCTTCGACCTCACCGACGCCGTCCAGAGCTTCCTGAGCGAGGCGGCATCCGGTCGTGACGGCCTGCTCAACGTCTTCGTCCCCCACGCGACCGCCGGCATCGCGATCCTGGAGACGGGCGCGGGCAGCGACAACGACCTGCTGGCCGCGCTGCACACCCTGCTCCCGGCCGACGACCGCTGGCAGCACCGCCACGGCAGCCCCGGCCATGGCCGCGACCACGTCCTCCCGGCGCTGGTGCCGCCGCATGCGACGTTGCCGGTGCTCGGGGGGCGTCTGGAGCTGGGGACATGGCAGTCGGTGTGTCTGGTGGACACGAACCAGGACAACCCCGACCGTCAGGTCCGGTTGAGCTTCCTGGGCTGACCAGGATCGCCTTCCGGGGTGTGGCCGCCACTTCTCCGTACCCTGCGTGCTCGATACGGAGAGACCTTGAGCGGTACGGACCTGGAAATGATCGAACGTCCCTATGACGGATGCGGAAAGTGCCTACTCGGGGTGCGGCGCCTGTCGCGTGTGAAGGCGGCCACGTCGTCGCCGGAACGCCGGCGGAGCGACGTCATCGCGGCCGCCGCCGCGGTGGGTGGCCACATCATCGGGTGGGCCGACGACTGGGAGGTCTCCGGGGCGACAGACCCCGTGACCCGCCCGTCCGCGGAGCACGGCGTCGGCCGTCGCCATCCGGCCCGGCTCCGACCTGGCGAGCGTCGGCCACGGAGTCGATGAGCGCGAGCATCTCCTCATGCACGTCATCCGGCATCGCAGTGAGCGCCTGGTCGGCCGCGCGCGAGCTCCACCCTGTGCATAACGCCCCCTTGTGATCCTCGGTTTCGGCTTGGTTGGAGGTGAGCTGCCAGCGGAGTTTGTCGTTGGAGGGCCGGTCGCGGCGACCTGGAGTTCTAGGGCTGCGGCGACGTGGGCACGCGTCATGCGTTGATGAGATCCTCCCCGCGGTCGTGGACGGAGATGGCCGCGACGCTCCCCCCCCGCGCCCTGCGCGACCTGGAGGCCGGCGTCACCTCCGGCCGCTTCACCGCGCTCGACCCGTCCGTCGCCCTGGCCGCCCTGGGCGGCACCCTGCTCTCCCTCGTCGAGCTGAGGTTTGCCCGCCCGGAGGTCGACGGGGACGAGGCCGCGTCGACCTGGCCGAGATGGTCCTGCGCATGCTGGGGGTAGCCCCGGACGACGCCCGCGAGGTCTCCCGGCGCCCGCTGCCCGACCTCGGTTGACTCCACCGCGCGGGGCAGCCCCTCCCCGACTGCGCCGCCGGTTGCATAGGGTGGTGGAAGCAGCGCCCCGGCGATCAGTCACCGGACGCCCTGCTCGCCGAAGTACCGATCTCAGCCCCGGGACCAGGTCCACCGCACGAGCAGGGAGGCAACCGTGCCGCAGCGCGCCACGCTCCTCCCGCCCGCCCGGGACGCACGCGCCTCGTGGGTGCTCGCGCTCGCTTCGGCGGCGTTGCTCTCGCTCGTCACGCTGTTCGCGCCCTCGGCGTCGCTCTCCTCCCTGACGCCGCAGCGCGACGCCCCTTCGGTCGGCGCCGACTGGTGCGGGCATCCGCAGGGTCAACCCGCCCCGCACGCCGCCCTCCTGACCACACCCGCGGTCCGCGGCACACCTCCCGATACGACCCCCTTCCCGCATCTCGGGCTGATCACGGCGACGGCGACCGAGTCGGCGTCGCACCGCAGCCACGGCGGACCGGACCAGGCACTCGCGCAGGCCCCGTCCGCCGCTCAGCGTTCCGACGGCCCTGCGGAACCGCGGGCCCCGCCCTCGGCACCACGCAGCGAACTCACCACCGTCAGCGCCTGACCCGTCCGCGCACCGCGTGCGAGGCGGTCGGGCAGCTGCCCCTTCGTCCTGCCGTGGAGCGGTTTCATGTCTCAGACCAAGTCCCGCGCGCCCTTGTGGCGTGCGCTGTTCGCACTCGCGGTGATCGCCGCGTCCCTCGCCGTCGCTCTCACTCAATCCGCCCGCCTCGGCCTCGACCTGCGCGGCGGCACCCAGATCGTCCTGGAGACCAAGAACTCTCCCGACCGGAAGATCAAGGCCGACCCCCGGGCCACCGACCGAGCCCTTGAGGTGCTGCGCCAGCGCGTGGACGCGCTCGGTGTGTCCGAGCCGAGCCTCTCCCGCTCGGGCGACAACCGCATCATCGTCGAGCTGCCGGGAGTTCAGGACCCGCGCGAGGCGGCCGAGGTGATCGGCCGTACGGCCCAACTGACCGTCCATCCCGTCTCCGGCGTCACCGACCGAGCCCCCGAGGGCGAAGGACGCGCCGCCGACGACGGGTCCCGCACACTCCCCGATCCCGACCAGAAGGGCAGCTACCTGCGGCTCGGTGCGTCCTCGTTGACCGGTGACGGCGTGCAGGACGCCGAGGCCGCCTTCGACCAGCAGGGCATGGCCGGATGGACCGTCGGCCTCACCTTCCGCGAGGACGCGAGCGGCGACTGGGCCCGCATCACCGGTGCCGCCGCCTGTGCGGCCCAGGGGTCTCCCGAGCGGCGCGTGGCCATCGTCCTCGACGACAAGGTCATCTCCGCGCCCGGCATGAACCCCGAAGTGCCGTGCGACACCGGCATCACCGGCGGGGACACGCGGATCACCGGTGGGTTCTCCCACGAAGAGGCCCGGGATCTGGCCGCGCTGGTGAAGGGCGGCGCCCTGCCGGTGCCCGTCGACGTCGTCGAGCAGCGGACGGTCGGCGCGACACTCGGCGCCGACGCCATCGCCGCGTCGACGCAGGCCGCACTCATCGGGCTCGCGCTCACCGCGCTGTTCATCATGGTCGTCTACCGACTCCTCGGAGCCCTCGCCACCGTCGCGCTCGCGCTCTACGGACTCATCTCGTACGCGGCCCTCGTGGCCCTCGGGGCGACGCTCACGCTGCCGGGCCTCGCCGGGTTCGTCCTGGCGATCGGCATGGCCGTCGACGCGAACGTGCTCGTCTTCGAACGGGCCCGCGAGGAGTATCTCGGCGCACGGACGAAGTCGCTCGACAAGCCCCTCGCCCGCGGGTTCCGCAAGGCGTGGAGCGCGGTCATCGACTCCAACGTCACCACGCTGCTGGCCGCGGGCCTGCTGTTCTTCTTCGCCACCGGCCCCGTCAAGGGCTTCGGTGTGACGCTGTCCATCGGCGTCGTCGCGTCGATGGTCTCCGCGCTCGTCGTCACCCGTGTGCTCGCCGAATTCGCCGTACGCCGCCGCTCCGTGCGCGAGCGGCCCGGCATCACCGGCATCACGTCGACGGGTCGGGTACGCGCGTGGATCGCGCGACGCGACCCACAGATCGTGCGGCACCGCAGGCGCTGGCTCGGCGTCAGCGCGCTGCTCGTGGTGGTCGCGCTCGCCGGGATCGCGGTGCGCGGTCTCGCCTTCGGGGTGGAGTTCACGGGCGGCCGGCTCGTCGAGTACTCCACGAGCCGGACGGTCGACGTGGACACGGCACGGACCGTCGTGGCCGACGCCGGTTTCCCCCGTGCCGTGGTCCAGGAGTCCGGCGACGGCGACATCTCCGTACGCACGGGCGAGCTCACGGACGACGAGCAGCACACCATCAAGAACGCGCTGGAGAAGCCGGGAGGCGAGGTCACCGTCGAGCGCGACGAGATGATCGGCCCGAGCCTCGGTGACGAGCTGCGGGTGAAGGCGCTGATCGCGCTGGGGATCGCCGTCGCCGCGCAGCTCGTCTATCTGAGCGTGCGGTTCCGGTGGACGTTCGCCGCGGCGGCCGTCAGCGCGATGGTGCACGACGTACTGGTCGTGGTCGGTCTGTTCGCCTGGCTCGGCAAGCCGGTGGACAGCGTCTTCCTCGCCGCGTTGCTCACCGTCATCGGCTACTCGGTCAACGACACCGTCGTCGTCTTCGACCGGGTGCGGGAGGCCCGGCGGCGCGATCCGCGCACGGACCTGGAACACACCGCGAACAGGGCCGTCCTCCAGACCCTGCCGCGCACCGTCAACACCGGCATGGGGGCGCTCTTCATCCTCGCCGCGCTGACCGTGCTCGGCGGGGACTCGCTCGCCGACTTCTCGCTCGCGCTGATCGCGGGCGTGGTGATCGGCACGGTGTCCACCGTGTTCGCCGCGGTGCCGACGGCGGTGACGCTGGAGCGGCGCCGCCCTGCGCGGGAGCCGCGTCGTGATCGCGGAGGTTCCACCGGCGGCGGGACGGGCGGCCCCCTTGAGGCGCGGCGCGCGGCACGGGAGCAGAACGGCGCGGTCGTCTGACCTCAGCAGGACCTCAGCAGGAGCGGCTGCGGGCCGCCGCCGGGCGCACGCTCGGCGGCGGCCCGAACTCCACGCTGGCTTGACGAGTAGGCGGCGGAGAAGACCGACGGGCAGTCGAGCAGGGAGTGCCTGTCGCGACCGCAGAGCGAGAACGCATCTCTTCGAGCGCCAGCTCGGCCTCCGACAGATCTTCATCGGTGGGATGACCTGCCGCGACGCCGGCAGACAGTCTGAACTCATCCACGGCGCCTAGATGTTCGAGCCACGCATATTCGACGCACGTGACGCACGTTTGAAGCATGGGCGGCGCATTGCCTGATGGGTCGTCACGCGTGGCTCAGGGCTGCCGACCGGGGCACGCGCTCGCGCGGAGGTGGCCCCCGCAGCGGGGTGATGAGGCCGACTGCCGCGCGGTTGGTCGGCCCCGCCGCTCGGGCCGGGGGCGGGTATCGGTCTCAAGTGGTCTAGGCGCACCGGAGCGGGGCGGGATGTCACGTGCGCTGATCCGGCTCCCTGCTGGAGCCGGATCAGCGTCATGCCGTCAGTGCTGCAGGGTGAGCAGACCCGGGCGGTAGGGCAGAAGGCCGTAGTCACCGCCTGAGCCGGGGCTGCGCCCCTGGTAGAGGAACTGCAGCTTGCAGGGATCGACGGTCATGGTCTGATCGGGGCTGGTGCGGATCAGTTCGCCGTGGCTGATGTCGTTGGTCCAGGTGGCGCCACTGTTGGCCTTGCCGGCGAAGGGGTTGCTCTCCGTCGCTGCCTGGGGCGTCCATGAGCCGTTCAGGCTGGTCGCCGTGAACGAGCGGAAGTAGCGGCCCTGCGAGCCGATCGCCTCGACGATCATGAGGTAGCGGTTCTGGCCCTGCAGCTTGTAGACCTGCGGGGCTTCGAACAGGTTGTTCGTCGTGTCGCTCATGACCACGGTCGAGGTCGTGCCGAAGCTGCCCGGGAAGTTCCCGATCGGCATGCCGGCCCGGTAGATCTTGCCGTTGTCACCGGCGAAGAACAGATACATGTTCGTCCCGTCACCGATGAGCGTCTGGTCGATGGGTCCGGTTCCGGAGCCGGCGATGCTTCCGGAGAAGAGCACCTGCGGGGACGACCAGCCGTTCGGGTTGGTGGGGTCGCTCGACGTCCGGTACGAGAAGGCGCTCCCGCCCCACTGGTAGGTGAGCACCCAGATGTTCTTCGGCGCGAAGTAGAAGAGCGTGGGCGCGACGGTGGGCGTCGACATCGTGTTCTGGCCGGCCGATGCCATCTCCGACCAGTTGGTGAACAGGTTGAAGTTCATCGAACCCCAGCTCGTCCCCGTGTCGTGCGTCGTCGCGTAGACGAGCTGCTTGCCGTTGTAGGGGACGACGGTGAAGTCCTTGAGCGACACCCACCCCGACTTGGGCTGTGCCAGCGCGCCCGTCGATGTCCAGCGGTAGGACGACGGAAGATCGCACGAGCCGGGGCTGTCGTCGCCGACCTTGACGAGTTTCCACTGCTGGTTGGCGCCGCCCCAGTCGTCGTACTGGACGATGTTCGCGTTGTCGGCGGTGGAGCCGCCCTGCACTTCGAGGGCCTTGTCGCTGTGGCGTGAGACGAGCCGCACGTAGCCGTCCGAGCTGTCGGCCAGCCGCCACTGCTGGTTGGCGGCGTTCAGGTCGGTCCACTGGACGATCGAGCCGCCGTTCGCGGTGGACCAGTTGTTGACGTCAAGGACCTTGCCCGAGAGGCGGGACTTGACGCGGTAGTAGCCGTCACCGGAGTCGACGAACTGCCACTGCTGCTGGCTCTGATCGTTTCTGGGCCACTGAGCGATGCGGGCGCCGTCGTTGGTCGCCATGTTGTAGACGTCCAGGGCTTTGCCGCTGTTGCGGTTGACCAGGACGTATGAGGCGTTGGAGTCGATGGTCGCCGCGGCGGCGGCGGGCTGGGCGCTGAGGAAGGCGGCCATGAGCAACAGGGGTGACAGGACGGTGACCAGGCGTCTGAGACGGGGCGGGGACGAGTGGCGTAACCACATCGGAGGGCCTCCATGGGGGCAGGGGACGCGGCAGGCAGGGGCAGAGACGGTTCCGAAAGTTTCCGGAAGATTCCCGGATCCATTGACGCCACAAGCTAGGAACGCGGGTCCCTCCGGTCAAGGCCTGTCTCCGATCTGGCCGCAAACCACGCCTCTTCCCCGAGGTTGACGATTTGCCACGTCGATCGATGAGGTTCCGGAAGTTTCGGGAGAGGAACGGAAATTTCTTCTGCGTGGAGTGTTGACGATCCACCGTCAATCGCTCGACCATTCCTGTCTGAGAAGCCGATCACTGTTCGAGATATCGACCTGTGCCGGCTCTGAACACTCTGTGCCCAACGGAGATCCTCGCACCGCCGCTCGCCCCGTCCGCCTGCCGAGTGGGAGCGGGCGACGCATACCCCGCGCTTCAGTCCTTTCGCCATCTCGACTTTGGAGGCACCGTCATGAACTTGTCCGCCCTTCCCAGACCCGCTGTCCGCCGAAAGCTCCGCGGTCTGCTGTTATCGCTGGCCGTCGCTGTCCTCGCGCTGGTCGCCGCACTGGTAGTACCGCCGACCGCACACGCGGCCGAGAGCACGCTCGGCGCCGCGGCCGCGCAGAGCGGCCGCTACTTCGGCACCGCCATCGCCTCGGGCAAGCTGGGCGAATCGGCGTACACGACGATCGCGGGCCGTGAGTTCAACTCGGTGACGGCCGAGAACGAGATGAAGATCGACGCCACCGAACCGCAGCGCGGCCAGTTCAACTTCACCGCCGGCGACCGCGTCTACAACTGGGCGGTGCAGAACGGCAAGCAGGTGCGCGGCCACACCCTGGCCTGGCACTCCCAGCAGCCCGGCTGGATGCAGAGCCTCAGCGGCAGCACCCTGCGCCAGGCGATGATCGACCACATCAACGGCGTGATGGGCCACTACAAGGGCAAGATCGCCCAGTGGGACGTCGTGAACGAGGCATTTGCCGACGGCAGTTCGGGAGCCCGGCGCGACTCCAACCTGCAGCGCACCGGCAACGACTGGATCGAGGCCGCCTTCCGTGCCGCGCGCGCCGCCGACCCGGCCGCCAAGCTCTGCTACAACGACTACAACGTCGAGAACTGGACCTGGGCCAAGACCCAGGCCATGTACGCCATGGTCAAGGACTTCAAGCAGCGCGGTGTGCCGATCGACTGCGTCGGCTTCCAGTCCCACTTCAACAGCGGCAGCCCCTACAACAGCAACTTCCGCACCACCCTGCAGAACTTCGCCGCCCTCGGCGTCGACGTGGCCGTCACCGAACTCGACATTCAGGGCGCCTCGGCCACGACCTACGCCAATGTGACCAACGACTGCCTGGCCGTTTCGCGCTGCCTCGGCATCACCGTCTGGGGCGTGCGCGACACCGACTCCTGGCGATCGCAGGACACGCCGCTGCTGTTCAACGGCGACGGCAGCAAGAAGCCCGCCTACACCGCCGTCCTCAACGCACTCAACGGCGGCTCCACCACGCCTCCTTCGGACGCCGGACAGATCAAGGGCGTCGGCTCGGGCCGCTGCCTGGACGTCCCCAACTCCAGTACCACCGACGGCACCCAGCTCCAGCTGTGGGACTGTTCAGGCAGCACCAATCAGCAGTGGACGTACACCGCCGCCGGTGAACTCAGGGTCTACGGAAACAAGTGCCTGGACGCGGGCGGCACCGGCAACGGCACCAAGGTTCAGATCCACAGCTGCTGGGGCGCCGACAACCAGAAGTGGCGCCTCAACTCCGACGGCTCCATTGTCGGCGTCCAGTCCGGCCTCTGCCTCGACGCCGTCGGGGCCGGCACGGCCAACGGCACCCTGATCCAGCTCTACTCCTGCTCAAACGGCAGCAACCAGCGCTGGACACGCACCTGATAAGGCCGGCCGCTCCCGAAATCGCGGATCGATAAGGGCCCACGGCGCGGCTTCCCGCGCCCCCTCACGAACGCGTGCTCGTACGCCGGGGTCGCCGCCATGGTGGCGGCGACCCCCGGCGATCAGCATGTTCGCCGGGGGAGCGCCCGCTCCCACGGGGGTGCACGCGTCCTGCCGGGTCAGCCGCGGCCGGCCCACTCCACGACGGTGTCGGCGAACTCCTTCGGCACCTGCTCCGGCGCCGCCACATGTCCGCCGGACAGCACTCTGGTCGGACACAGCCCCGGAAGCGGGCCGCCACCTCGACGGCGACCACTCCGCCGGTATGGTGCCCGACCAGGTGGAAGCGGTCCAGACCGAGCGCCTCGACCAGGTCGCCGACGCTCCGTAGCCCAGGGTGTCCATCGCGATCGCCCGATACCGGGCACCGACCAGAGGGAACACGTCGAGGTACGCCGTCCAGGAGCGTGGCGTCCGGTGGAGCAGTAGCACGGGCTCGCCGTCGCCGGACTCCACGTAGGGCAACTGGCCGAAGCTGCCGGCCCTGTGACGAAAGCGATCCACAGATGACGGACACGACGGACGCGAGCTCACCGCATCCGTCCAGAGGCTCCACTTTCGCGGGCATGCAACCCTCGCCCTTTGTCCGCGCCTGAGTCACTTGCGCTGCGGTTGGCTCGTCCGCTGAGGCGGATCGAGGGCGCGGGGCACGAACCATGGTTGGAGCAGTCCGACGCCGTGCATGTGCCCCTATGGCGATTCGTTCAGGGTGCGGTGGATGTCCAGGCGGTGTCGTCAAATGCCACGCCCGCATCGGAGCGGTACGGGCGGCAGCCATCGGCATTGTCATAGCCACCTGGCACCATGATCGGCGTGAGTGAGACAACTGAGCCTGAAGAGAATGAAGTTGCCGCTGTTCTGATCACGCCGGAGGAGTGGCGTGTCTTTCTGGAGGGATACGGCGAGCTGTACGTGAAGGTCCGTGCCGAGGGTGAAGAGTTGGTCGACCTGCTGGACGACGATCAGCTGGAGGCTCTGGATCGAGGGGAGAGGGTTGAGCCGTGGTTGGGTGAAGCCCCTGCTCGGGAGGAAGCTCTGGTGGCATCCGAGGAGCGGCTCGGAGTGCGGTTCCCGCCGAGCCTGCGGGGATTCTTCCTGGCGAGCGACGGGTGGACGCGCCTGGATGGCTGGGTGGACGACGTCCATCCGTGCGGCAGCGTCGTGTGGATGCGGGACAGCGAGGCCGGCAGAAGCGTGATCGCGACCTACGACTCGATACCCGGCAACGAGGACGATGTTCAGTTGTTTCGCCGGTCCATCGAAATCGCCCGGGGAGAGGACTTCTGGCTGCTCGATCCGACCGACGTCGGGCCGGGCGGCGAGTGGGCCGCCTACGAGTTCGCGCCGAAGTACGGCGACACGACGAAGTACCCCAGCTTCTCCGCGCTGTTCCACTCCGGGTACGCGAGCATGGAGGAGGATGAGGACGAGGAGGACATGGACTGAGTTGGTTCGTCAGCCTTCACGCCCACATCAGGAGTGATGCGAGGGCGACGGCCGCTTCGTAGGACTGAGCGGTTTTGTCGTACCGGGTGGCGATCCCTCGCCACCGCTTCAAGCGGGTGAAGCAGCGTTCCACGACGTTGCGGCGCTTGTAGACCTCACGGTCGAAGCCCGGCGGGCGGCCTGTCCGGCTGCCTCGCCGGGCCCGGTTTCCGGCCTGGTCGGCCCGCTCGGGGATGGTGTGCGAGATGCCCTTGCGGCGGAGCCACGCGCGGTTGTCCTAATGGAGTTTGGTGGACACGAACCAGGACAACCCCGACCGTCAGGTGCGGTTGAGTTTCCTGGGCTGATCGAGATCGGCGCCCAGGGCGTGGCCGCCACAGGGAAGCTCGGCCGCGGCCCTCTCGTACGTGGCGATGGCCTCATCGCCCAGGACGGAGCACGCCTCCACCAGAGCCTTGGTGACTGACGCACAGGCACGCGCTGTGTTTTCGGTGCGGCCCCCTGCCATGGCTGCGGCGACCGGCGGCATTGACCCGTAGCTGGGCACGGGCGGGCAACGTGGGTCAGCTCGTGCCAGGACAGGTCGGAGTGGGCCGACGGTTCAGCTCGGCGCGGGTGTGCGCTGGTGATCCCTGGTCAGCGGCGGCCGGTGGCCAGGATGACGAGGAACTGGCCGCCTCCCGGCTGGATGTCGGCGGTCACCGGCAGCCCCGGTACCAGTCGGGAGAACCGGTCCACCAGCCAATCCGCCGCCTCTTGGGCGTCCCGCTTGGTCGGACAGCGGCCTACCATCTCGCGGCCCCCCTTGCGCTCCAGCCTCTCGGCAACGGTGATCAGCGGCGCGGGTTCGACCACGTACAGGCGGTCAGGCCAGGCGATGGTCACCTTGACCGCGCCCTTGCGCGTGTTGCATCCGCGGTGCGCGAGCCGCTCGGCGACCTTGGCCTTCCGGTCGGCAGTCCGGCTGTCGACACTGGGCCCCCGCGGGTCGTTGACCGACTCGTCGGGGTCGACCGCTTCGTCACACACCCAGCACTGCCAGCCGTCGCGCTCGGCCACATCATCAAGGAGACTCATCCGAGCAAACTAGCCTGCCCGGCCGCCACCCCGCGCACCAGGGCACCGGCGAATGCTTAACACATCGGGTGTGCCGACGATTGGGAGGTATCCGGGGCGACAGGCCCCGCAACTCTGCGCCACGCCATGTTCGACGACAAGGGCATCCACCCCGGCCTCGGCTACCCGGCAGGACTGGCGTAGCCCTTCTGTCCAGCCGACCGCTCCTTTGATCCGCCGGTAGCGGATCAGAGGGATGCCAGCCAGGCCGTGGTGTCGCTGGGGTAGCTGAAGCGGAGCGTGTCGAGTGGGGCGAAGCGCGGGTCGCGGATCCGATGCCCGATGTCGCGGCGGCGTGACGCGTGCTGGGACCAGGCCCACCAGGCGGGATGCTCCCGGTTCAGCCAGTCCCTCCAGGTTTCCCGGTTACCGCCGAAGAGCACCTCCCGCGTGACGGTGCGGCGCAAGGACCGGCGCAGGACCCGGGGCATGACGACACGTTTCGGATAGTCCAGCCAGATCACCGTGTCGGCCCGCACCCACAACAGATCACGGACTTCGGGAGTTCCGAGGGAGTCGAAAATCCAGCGCGATGGGGACGTCAGCCTTGATACGTCCTCGGCCAGCCTGTTGTTCGTGGCCCAGTTGGGGCCGTTGTAGTGCAGCGCATCCAGCTCGCGGTACGGCAGGCCCAGCCGACTGCTCAGGGCGCGGGCCAGCGTCGATTTACCCGCACCCGTGACACCCACCACCAAGATCCGCTCCACGCGGTGCAACATATCCCAGCGCGTGGTGCAACACCCGGCCGCCCGCGCCGTCAGGGGCCGACGCCACGACCCTGACCAGGCAGGTGACCCTGGCTACAAGATCACGCGACTCCGCAACGGTCCTGCGCCCCGGACCTGCGATGCTGAGCAGGGTCGCCCACCGGATTCCCCGGTCGAGAGAACCACGGGCGACCGCTTCCTTGAACGCGTTGCCTGCGAGGCGGAAGGCCGCGGCCCATTCGGTGACGGGGTGCAGCAGGCCCTGCGGGCCGAACAGTGGCCCCTCCGAGCTGGTGTCACTGAGGGGACTTCCCGGATGTCCTGGCGGACTCTGCAAGCGCTAACAGCGCTAACACCGTTCATATGAAGGTCAGTTGGCATGAAACACTGCTCAGTGCCAGCCACTCCGCCCGCCTTCCCACGACGATGGAGTCCGCCCATGACGGCACCCTCACCCGGCCCCCGCATCGACACCAGTCAGGCGCACCCCGCACGGGTTTACGACTGGCTGCTCGGCGGCAAGGACAACTACCCCGTCGACGAGGCAGTGGGCGAGAAGCTGCCGCCCGAGGTGCGCATCGGCGCCCTGCAGAACCGCGCGTTCATGAACCGGGCCGCCGCCCATCTCGCGGGGCTGGGCGTCGACCAGTTCCTCGACATCGGCGCCGGTATCCCCACCGCGCCCAATCTGCACCAGATCGTGCAGCGCATTGAGCCGTCCTCGAAGGTCGTCTACACCGACAACGACCCCATCGTGCTGCGCCACGCGGAGGCCCTGCTGGTCAGCAGCCCCGAAGGCGCAACCGACTACATCCAGGCCGATGTGCGTGAGCCGGAGGCGATCCTCGAACACGCCCGAACCGTCCTGGACTTCGGCCGTCCGATCGGTCTTTCGCTGATCGCGCTGATGCACTTCGTCGCGGACGAGCAGGACCCGTACGGCATCGTCGCCACGCTGGTCTCGGCCCTGCCGTCCGGCAGCCACCTGGTGCTCTCGCACGCCTCCAACGACATCTTCCCTGAGGTGGCGGAGCAGGCCACCGAGCAGTACGCGAGGAGCGGTATGACGCTCGCGCTCCGCTCCCGGGAGGAGACGGTCCGCTTTACCGAGGGCCTGGAGCCCGTCGAGCCCGGCCTGGTGACGGCCCCCGAGTGGTTCCGCGAGCAACCCGCGCCGCAGCCCGAGCCGAGCGGGATGTACGCGGTGGTGGCACGGGTTCCCTGACCGTAGGAGGTCAGTTCACGAGCGCTGTACCTGGCACGCGAGGGCGGCGCCCCTCAGCAGAACCTTGTGGCAGCCTGGCTGCGAGAGCCAGGTCGGTCAGATGGCGCCGCTTGGCCCCACCATGGCTTCGTGTGCGTGGGCGCCTCACCCGCGCACGGTGACGTCCAGCCGCTCCGAGGCCCGCCATTCGCCGGACGGGCGGCTGATGACATAGCTGACTCGCGTTGCCCCCGGAACCGGCCGCGAGACGGTGAAGACCATGATCTGGCCCACCTCTGCCGTGTCGACGAGGTGCGTGTCGATCCGAGAGGTGCGCAGGACTCCCGTGTCCCACCTCAAGTGGACCAAGTCTCCGCCGCCCATGCCCTCGTACGGTGTGACGAGGACGACGAGTTGCTGTGTCCCGTCGATCTCGGCGACGCTGTCGATCGCCGTGTCGATCCTGGGAGCGGCCAGCAACTCGACGTACCCATAGGACACGTCCTCCATTTTGGCTCCTTCACATCTCCCTGGCGCACTGCGACCGGTGGCCAGAGAGGGCGACGCGCCGGACCTGTTGCACCCATCATCCACGGGACGGCAGCCTCCGTACACGGCCTGTCCCTCCTCGAAGTGCGCCCTGTTGAACTGCGTCAGGACCGTGCCTCTGGCGGCGGCTTCCTCCAGCTGGCCGCGCGAGTTGCGCGACCGGCTGGGCATCGGTGAAGGCGCGGCCATGGATGCCGTCGCCACGGCCACGGCCACGGCCACGGGCATGGCCGGGGCGCTGTGGCAGATGTCGGCCCCTGGCACCCAGCTGTGTGCGCTCGACGAAGCCCGTCCCGAGCTGGCGCACGCGCGGGTCGACGTCTAACCTCGCCTCGCGCGCATCCTGACCGCCCTGCTGACGGGGATGCGCCACGTCTGAGCGAGGGGGCGTCCCGGCCTTCGCTGCCTACTCCCTGGGGTGCAGGTAGAAGGTCTCGTTGGCCGCGGGACTGGGCCAGTCGGAGCTCAGCTGGTAGGGCCATTGGATGACCCAGGTGCCATCGCCGGTCTCGTTGTGATTGATGTTCGCGTACAGGTCGGTTCCGTTGTTGCGCAGGGCGGTCAGGTTCGGGAACCTCGGGTTGGGGTGTTCCAGTGTGAAGTTCTGGGTGTCGCGGGGGTAACCACCGGATCCGGGTTCGCCGTTGGCGGGGTGGCAGTCCCAGATGTTCAGGTAGTCGCCGCGGCCCGAGCGCTGGCCGCCTGCGACATCGACGCATTTCCCGTTGGACTTGCTCACGATCCGGTACAGCGGCCTACCGGTGTCGCCGGTCAGCCCCAGCCCGCGGAGGTACCAGCGCTGGTTGTCGGCGCCGTTGTCGTGGTACTGGATCACGTGGGTGCCGTTGGCGTCCTCGCCCTGGTACACGTCCAGGAGCCGGTCGCTGTTGTCCGCGTGGATCGTCAACTCGGCCGGTCCTGCGCCCGCCTGGAGGGTTCCGAAGCGCACGGGCCAATGATCGCTGCCGTAGTTGGACAGCACGGTGGCCTGCCAGCGGTCGGTGTCGACGTCGGAGACCATGTAGTCGAGTTCGTTGCCTGACTGCTGGGTGGCCTGGCCGCCGTTGTAGACGCGGTAGCCCGCGGGCGGGTTGAGCGCGGCCAGGTTCTGCGGGGTCCGGTTGAAGTCGCCCAACGCGGCCCAGTCCAGGAAGCCTTGTAAGAACGCGGCCTCGGCGATGCGGCGCAGCAGGGCCCCGGCGTCGTTCCCGCCGCCCGAGGCCGCGTGTACGGAGGCGAACAGGATGCCATCGGCGCGGTTCACCACTCCGAGCGCCGGGCGGTAGACGCTGTTGATGGGAAGGACGTTGTCCGGCTGCCAGGAGGTGACCATTCCAAGATCCCGGGACGTGGTCCGCAGGATGTACAGATGTCGGAGCGGCCCGTTGTCCCCCTGCACCCAGAGGTAGTGCTCGACTCCGTTCACCATGCCCTGGTAGTACGAACCGGCGGGTTGCCCCTGCGGCACTTCCTGGAGGGCGACGACGTCGTGGGTGCGGGCCAAGTTGTACGCGCCCTGCCAGCGGTCCGGCCCTGCCTGCATGTTCCAGGTCGCCGCGACATGGCTGTCGGGGTTCGCCGCCTGCGCCACACCGCTGTTCGCGACCACCCCCGCGCAGGCGAGAAGCAGCGTGACCAGCATCGCCGTCAGGCGGCGTAAGCGGACCAGTGACCTCGGTCTGCCGCGGCGGGAGGCTCTCTCGTTCCCTCTGCCAGTTGTCATGTCCTGAACTGTCGCAGGTCTCATATGCCAGAGGTATGGGCTGTTTCGGACAACGTGAGCATTGGCGGGCCTCACCTGAAAAGGGTGAGGCATCGACCCCGCTGAAGCGGATGACCTGTGCAGTGGAACGCCACAGGGTCGGGGCGGGCGCCATTTCTGCGCACGGACAAGATCTTGCGGTGGACATCCAGCGCACTGCCACGTCATCGCCCGATGTCTACGGAAGAGGGACTCTCATGGTGGGCAAGCCCAGCATCGTATTCGCCCACGGGCTCTGGGCCGACGGGTCATGCTTCACCAAGCTGATCCCCACGCTCCAGGCCGAAGGGCACGAGGTCTTCGTCTCGCAGCACGGCCTCAACTCGCTCGAGAGCGACGTCGCGTGCGTCAACTTCACGCTCAATCACGTCCCAGGCCCGATCGTGCTCGTCGGTCACTCGTACGGCGGGACCCTGATCACCAAGGCCGGCACGCACGACCGCGTCGGCGCCCTGGTGTACATCGCCGCGCTGGGTCCGGACGAGGACGAGACGTCGCAGTCACAGCAGGACCAGTTCACCCGCACGCCCGTCTTCGATCACGTCGATGTCGCTGATGGGCGCGTGTGGCTCAAGTCCTCAGGTGTTCCGGACTTCTGCGGCGACCTGCCGGAGGCGGAGCAGATGCTCGTCCTGGCGACGGGGGCGGTGCCGGTCGTGGACCTGTTCAACCAGCAGGTTCCCGGCACGGCCTGGCGCACGAAGCCGAGTTGGTCCATCGTCGCCACCAACGACCGCACGGTCAACCCCGAGCTGGAACGCTTCGCGGCCAAGCGCATGGGCGCGAAGACCTACGAGGTGACCAGCAGCCATGTGCCGATGCTCTCGCATCCTGACCTTGTTCTTGACGTGATCCGCGAGGCCGCGAGGTCCCTCGAAGGGTACTGAGTGGGGTGGCCTGGGTCCGTGTCGCGGGCCCAGGCCACGCCCGTACCCTGAGGGAGCTTGTCGCCGCGCCGCACTCCAGGAGTCCACTTTGACCACCACGCCGCTCCCGTCGCTCCTGGAGGAGTACCCGGTCGTCGCCAGCATCAAGGACGAGGGCGATCTCGACGCCGTGCTGCGCTCCGACTGCCGCATCGTCTTCCTGCTCTACGGCACCGTCCTCGATCTGCCCGCGATCGTGCGACGGCTCAAGGACGACGGCCGGATCGTGCTCGTCAATGTGGATCTGCTCGAAGGCTTCGCCGCCAAGGAGGTCGTGGTCCGCTACGTCAAGGAGAAGACGGCCGCCGACGGGATCCTCAGCTCCAAGGCGTTCATGCTGCGCGCGGCTCGCGACCTCGGGCTCTACACGGTGCACCGCTTCTTCCTCATCGACTCGCTCTCGTACCGCAACCTCGCCCCGCAGCTGCGCATGTCGAAAGCCGACTGCGTCGAGATCCTGCCGGGCTGTATGCCGCGGGTCATCTCCTGGGTCGTCGCGGACATCGACGTGCCGCTCATCGCGGGCGGCCTGGTCTGCGACCGGGACGACGTGTTCGCCGCTCTGAAGGCGGGAGCGAGCGCGATCGCCTCGTCGAACCGGGAGGTCTGGGCGATGTGAATCCGGGGGTTGACACTGCAGACACCTCCGATTTACTTTTGCGGAGCGGCCCGCAGAAGGCGCCGCCACATGCTGCACCACAATCACATATCGGCTTCCGGAACAAGGGTCAACGAACCTCTGTTCCGGGGCAGTTACTAGAGACCAGAGAACAGTAACTCCACCCGACACCGGGAGAGTTGCTGTTCTTTTTTTGTGCCCTTTTGGCCTTTTGGGCACGCCATCCTGCCCTGCATTTCCACAAAGAGGTGGTGAGCGCCGTGACCAAGTCCCAGAGATGGGTCAGCTTTCTGATCCTGTCGATGACCTGCGGAATCATCTATCAGGTCGCGTACATACGATTCGTGTTCCTGGGGCCCACGGCTCAGGCTCTCGAGCTCTCGGCGCAGGACTACGCCAACATCATCTCGGTCTTCGGCATCGTCGCCATGGTGATGTACTTCTTCGGCGGATGGTTCGCGGACAGGTTCCGGCCGAAGGTCCTCATCGTGACCGCGCTCATCGGCACCGGATTGGCGGACCTCTATCTCGGGACCGTTCCGGGGTACTGGGGAATTCTCGCCGCACACGTCCTCATGGCCGTCATGGGAATGGGCCTCTACTGGGCCGCTCTGGTGAAAGCCATCGGAATGCTGGGCGATTCCTCGGAGCAGGGCCGTCTGTTCGGTTTCCTGGAGGGCATGAGGGGTGTCACGTCGACGATCGTCGGCTTCGTGGGGACGGCCGTCGTCGCGGCGAGCGTCGCCGAGGCGGCGGGCGTTCTCTGGCTGATCCGGCTCTACGGCCTCCTGTGCTTCGTCTACGCCGCACTCGTGTGGCTGTTCGTCAAGGGCGACGAGCGGCGCCTGGCCGACCTCGGCTCCAGCACCCTCACCCTGCGCCAGCTGGGACGCGCCGCGCGGAACAAATACACGTGGCTGATCGGCGGCACGGTCGCGCTGATGTACTGCTTCTACACCACGCTCGGCTACTTCTCGCCGCTCCTCGAGCACCAGTACGGGATGGCCGCCGTGCTCATCGGCGTCATCGGAGTCGTGCGCACCTACGTCTTCCAGTTCGTCGCCGGTCCCGCGGGCGGAGTCGTCGTGGACAAGGTCACCCGGTCCACGCCCCGTTTTCTGCGCTGGATGTTCGCCGGCTGCGCCGCCGTGGCTCTGAGCTTCCTCGTCCTGCCGCGCGAGTCCACCTTCAAGTGGGTGGCGCTGGTCCTGATGTTCGTGCTGTGCCTCCTGGTGTTCGCCAGCCGCGGTGTCTACTGGGCGCAGGTCGGTGAGGTCGAGATCCCGGAGAACGAGCGTGGCGGGGTCATCGGCCTGGCCTCGGGGATCGCCTATCTGCCCGATGCCTTCCTGCCCACCGTGTCTGCCTGGTGGATCGGCGATCCGGCCGCCACGCCCGCTGTCCCCGAGCGCGGCGGCGGCTACACCACCCTCTTCCTGTTCCTCCTGGCCATGGCCCTGCTCGGCCTGGGGCTCACCACGCTCACCGCCCGCGTCCGCCGCCGTGAACTGTCCGCAGCCACCGAGCCCGGCACCACTCAGGCGGTGCCCGTGACCGCTTGAACCGCCCACCAGGACCCCTGCCAGCAGCGCACCACGAAAGAGCGAACTCCCCATGGACATCACCGAGTTCCACCGCGACTTCTTCTCCCTCGACGGCAAGAACGCCATCGTCACCGGGGGCAACACCGGCCTCGGACAGGCCTTCTCGCTGGCCCTTGCCAAGGCGGGGGCGAACGTCTTCGTGCCGTCCGTCGCCGCCGACGACGGCACGACCCAGAAGCTCATCGAGGCCGAAGGACGCCGCATGGAGTTCCTCGAGGCCGACCTGACAGAGCCCGGCGTGCCACGGCGGATCGTCGAGGGATGCGCGGATGCCTTCGGATCGGTGGACATCGTGGTGAACTCGGCCGGCATCTGCAACCTGGCCGAGGTGGAGAAGTTCGGGCGGGGCGAGTGGGACCCGATGATCAGCGTGAACCTGACGGCGCCGTTCGAGCTGAGCCACGAGGCGATCCGGTTCATGATCCCGCAGCGCTCCGGCAAGATCATCAACATCGCGTCGATGTTCTCGTTCCTCGGCGGCCGGTTCTCCCCGGCGTACGCCGCCACGAAGCACGGCATCGCAGGCTTCACCAAGGCGTACTGCGACGAGGTCGCCCAGCACAACATCCAGGTCAACGCGATCGCGCCCGGCTACTTCGCCACGCGGATCACCGAGGCGACCCGTGCGAACGCCGAGACCAACCAGCGCGTCCTTGACCACATCCCGGCCGGCCGCTGGGGCGACGTCGCCGACCTGATGGGAACGACGGTCTTCCTCGCCTCCCGCGCGTCGAACTACGTCAACGGCCATGTGCTCCCGGTCGACGGAGGCTACTTGGTCCGCTGAGCCCGACGGCTTCGCCCACCCCAGACGCCCACGGAACAAACACCCCTCACACCGCACCGAACGAGGTAGATCACCATGGCCCAGTCGCTCTCCAAGCTCTCCCGCGAGGACATCGTCGCCCGCCTCACGGATCTGCTCGCCGCCGAGCAGATCGTCACGGACCAGGAGCAGCTCAAGCTCGCGAGCGTCGACCGGTTCAAGAAGTACCAGTCCGTGCACGGCATCTTCGACGGCCCGATCCCGGCCGCGATCGTCAACGCCCGCTCCACCGAGGACATCGCGAAGGTCCTCGCTTTCGCCAATGACAACAAGATCAACGTCGTGGCGCGCACCGGCCGCACCGGCACTGAGGGCGGCCTGGAGACCGCGGTCGAGGACACCCTCGTACTCGACGGCTCGGGCCTCGACGAGATCATCAAGATCGACCCGGAGAACATGCAGGTCACCGTCCAGTGCGGAGTCCCGCTGCAACTGCTCGAGGACACACTGCGCGAGCAGGGCCTGACCACAGGCCACTCCCCGCAGTCCAAGCCGCTCGCCCAGTACGGCGGTCTGGTCTCCACCCGCTCCATCGGCCAGTTCTCCACCCTGTACGGGGCGATCGAGGACATGGTCGTCGGCCTGGAGGCGGTCTTCCCCGACGGCACCGTGACCCGCATCAAGAACGTGCCGCGCCGCTCGGCGGGCCCGGACATCCGGCACATCGTCATCGGCAACGAGGGCGCGCTGTGCTACATCACCGAGGTCACCGTCAAGATCTTCAAGTACCAGCCGGAGAACAACGAGTTCCACGGCTTCCTCGTCGACGACATCGCCACCGGCGTCAAGGTCATCCGTGAGGTCGTGACGAACGGCTTCAAGCCGTCGGTGGTGCGCGTGTACTCGCCGGAAGACGCCCGCCAGCACTTCGCGCACTTCTACGACGGCAAGGTCGTCGTCATCTTCGTCGCCGAGGGCCCCCGGGGCATCGTGCGCGCCACCAGCGAGGAGATCGAGCGCGTCATCGGCCAGTACGCGCACGAGAAGGTCGCCCCGGCGCTCATCGAGAACTGGTTCGACAACCTCAACTGGGGCGTCGACAAGATCGAGGCCGAGCAGCAGGTCATGCTCAACCAGGCCGAACTCGGCTACACCACCGAGGTCTCGGTCGACTGGTCGCGCACCGTCGAGCTGTACGACAACGTCATGCACCGCATCCGCGACGAGTTCCCCGCGGCCGACGATCTGGTGATGCTCGGTGCCCACTCCTCGCACAGCTACCAGACGGGCACGAACCTCTACTTCGTCTACGACTACAAGATCAACTGCGAGCCGCGCGAAGAGATCGGCAAGTACCACATCCCGCTCAACGCGATCATCGTCGAGGAGGCCCTCAGGGTCGGCGGCTCGATCGTCCACCACCACGGCATCGGCAAGTACCGCGCACCGTGGACCACACAGGAGCACGGCAGCGCGTACGCGATCCTCGCCAAGCTCAAGGAGACCTTCGACCCGAACGGGATCATGAACAAGGGCACCATCTTCCCGATGGACGCCTGAAGTCCCCTGCCCGCGGCTCCGGTCGGCTGACTCCCGGCGACCGGGGCCGCGCCCCACCTCTCCCTCGTTCTTCTCTCCCCTCGTACGACCTGACCGGAGTGGGCATGACCAGCACCCGTCCTCGCTACTTCATCGGCATCGACAACGGCTCCCAGTCGTCCAAGGTGACCGTCTTCGACGCCCACGGCCGTGCCGTCAGCGAGGGCCATGCCGCGCTGCGCCCCTACGACACCCCGCGCCCCGGTGTCGTCGAGCACCCGGACGACGACCTGTGGACGTCGATCGGCGAGGCGAGCCGCGCGGCCATGGCAGCCTTCGGCGGCGACCCCGCGGACATCGCGGGGGTGGGTCTGTGCACGATCCGGTTCTGCCGCGCGATCCTCAAAGCGGACGGCACCCTCGCCCAGCCGGTCATGAGCTGGATGGACGAGCGGGTCTCCCTGCCCTTCACACGGACGAACCCCGAGGCGGCCTACGTCACCACCTCCTCCGGCTACGTCAGCCACCGCATGACCGGCGCCTTCCGCGACACGGCGGCCAATTGCGCAGGCATGTGGCCCCTGGACTCCGACACCTGGCAGTGGACGGACGACGACGCGGAACTCGCCAAGTACGGCATCCCGCGCGACATGCTCGTCGAGCTGGTCCAACCCGGCGAGACTCTCGGCACGGTCACCGAGGCCGCCGCGGCTCACACCGGCATCCCGGTCGGCATCCCCGTCGTCGCCACCGCCAACGACAAGGCGGTCGAGGCCCTCGGCTGCGGCCTGCGCGGCCCCGACACGCTGCTCGTCTCCCTCGGCACGTACGTCGCGGGCATGACGACGGGCCCGCGCAACGTCCCGAACGCGACCGACTTCTGGACCAACTACGCCTCCGAGCCGCACGCCTACCTCTACGAGTCCCACGGCGTGCGGCGCGGCATGTGGACGGTGAGCTGGTACCGCGACCTGCTCGGTGAGGAAGCCGCCGCACACGCGCGGACCGCCGGACTCTCCGTCGAGGACTACCTCAACTCCGAGGCGGCGAAGGTCGCTGCGGGCTCCGACGGCCTGATGACGGTTCTGGACTGGCTCGCCCCCGGGGAAGCCCCCTTCCGCAAGGGCTCCATCCTCGGCTTCGACGGCCGCCAGGGCCGCTTCCACATCTACCGCTCGATCCTCGAGGCCCTCGCCATGACCATCCATGACACCAGTGCCCGGATGGCGGCGGAACTGGGCGCCGAGTACCGCGAGGTCATCGTCTCCGGCGGCGGCTCCCGCTCCGACCTGATGATGCAGATCCACGCCGACGTGCACGGCGTCCCGGCCCGCCGCGCCGAAGCGTCAAGCACTGCCGGGCTCGGCGCCGCGATCTGCGCGGCGGTGGGCCTGGGCACGTACGCCGACTTCGACGTGGCGGTGGCGGAGATGGTCCGCCCCGGCGAGATCTTCCTGCCGAGCCAGGCCCACCACCGTCTCTACCAGCGCTTGGAGAGCGTTTACCGCGACGTACGCGGCCACACCGACGCGATCTATCGGCGGAGTTCTGACATTTTCGGCTAGGCGGGGGCTTGCCGGGCTTGCCTGCCTGGGAAAATGTTGGGCCGATCAACTACTCGCAGTGGGCCTCCTGGTCCGACGGAGCAGGAGGCCGGGCTCCTCGCATCCGGGAGATACGGCGCGCCGCCCGACGGCCGTGCGACCGCGTCGCCGTCGCCGTCGCCGTCGGACTCGACCGCGACGGGCGAATGCGGGCTCGGCTCACGGTCCGCGCCAGAGGTTGGCGAAGGCCGCGTTCTCGATGGTCCGCCTCTGGCGTACGGCCTCCAGCTCCATCACCGCGTCGTGGACGGCGGCCAGCACGGTCGTCACCGCCTCGTCATCGAGGCCGGGCTCATCGTCGGATCGTTCGTCGTCGATGCCCACGACCGAGGCGAGGGCGGCCAGCACGGGTTCCTTCTCATTCCAGCGCTCGGTTGCTCGGCGGCGCGCGGGCGTGTCGACCGGTTCCACGCGTTGCGAGCCGAAGGACAACCGGCCGCTTGGCTGTGGCTTCAGCTCATCGTTCTCCTCCAGGGCGGCCTGATACGCGGCCGAGAGGTCTCGGCCCCGGCGCCACAGCCAGTCCTCGATCCGCTCATAGGGCGCCTGGCGGGTGAGCGCTGCCGCAGCCTCGCCCATGAACCGATCGTCCAGCGTCGGCTGTCCACCCGGCACAATGCGGTCGCCGTCCACGGCGACCGCCCCCGCACCGATGAGATCGATCAGCTCGGCTCCCGCGAGTGCGAGGGACAGGTCGCCCTGTCCCACGGAATGCTTGCGGTCCATGGCGATGATGAACAGGTCTTTCGCCGTGGTCATGAACGGCTCCCCTCAAGGACATCGACAAAGGTGCGTCCTCACCGACCGGGCTCGCGTTCGTGGCCGGCCCGGCGGCGGGGCGACTGTCACCACCAGTATCGCCCCGCCCGCGCGGCCGAAGCCATTTCGCAAGGTGGCGGGAGTTTCTGCCGACGACATCAGAACGGCCCCTGCACCAGGATTTTCAGTGATCTTCTGCTAGAGGTTGTAGCCGCCCGATACCTCGATGTTCTGAGCGGTGACCCAGCGGCTCTCATCGGAGACCAGTGTGGCGATCATCGCGCCGATGTCGTCGGGTTCGCCGACCCGGCCGAGCGCGGTCCTCGCGGCAAGGGTCGAGACGACCTCGGGGAACCGGGTGAAGGCGTCGTCGGCGATCCGGGTGCGGGTCGATCCCGGCGAGACGGCGTTGACGCGGATGCCGCGCGTGCTGAATTCCTTTGCCATGTACCGGGTCAGCACGTTCAGGCCGCCCTTCATGGACGCATAGGCCGAGTAGCCGGGCTCCAGGCCGGCAGTCGCCGCCGAGTTGCTGCTCGTGTTGACGATGGCCCCGCCGTCCGCTGTCAGGGGCAGCAGCTTCTGCGTCAGGAAGTACGGTCCCTTGAGCAGGACCCGCATGAGCCTGTCGAACGTCTCCTCGGCCGTGTCCTCGATCAGCGATGTGTGCGCGAAACCGGCGTTGTTGACCAGGTAGTCGAAGGTGTCGCGCTGCCAGGTGTCGCGCAGCACACCGGCCACCGTGTCACGGAAGGCCGCGAAAGTGCCGCTCTCGCCGACGTCCAGCGGCAGTGCGACGGCCGTGCCGCCCTCCTTCTCGATGGCGGCGGCCGTCTCAAGACCGCCTTGCCGGTTGCTGCCGTAGGTCAGGATGACTCCGGTTCCGCGCTTGGCGATCTCGATCGCGGCGCTTCGTCCGATGCCGGAGCTGGCGCCCGTGACGATGGCGACCTTCATGGTGTTCCTCCTGTAGTGCGATCGTGCGTGCGTGTGTGTTGTGTGTGAGCCGTCGGTGTCATGCGTTGGAGTTCGGGAGCAGGACTCGGGCGAGCCAGTCGCTGCGGGTCCGGCGGGCCGTGGCCGAGATGTGCGCCTGCGGGTACAGCGCGTCGAATCCGTGGAAGCCGCCCGCCCAGACGTGGAGTTCGGCCTGGCCGCCGGCCGCCCAGATCCGGGTGGCGTAGTCGGCGTCCTCGTCGCGGAAGACCTCGGCGGAACTGGTGTCGACATAGGTGGTCGGCAGGCCCGAGAGGTCGTCGGCCACCGCGGGTGAGATGTACGCGGATACCTCGTCCTCGGCGAGTTCGCCGAGGACGCTGCGCCAGCCGAACTCGTTCATCTCGCCGGTCCACACGCCCGGGACGCCGGAGTACTGGCGGCTGGAGATGCTGGTGTTGCGGTGGTCGAGCATGGGGCAGATCAGCAGCTGCGCGGCGATCGCAGGGGTGCCCAGGTCGCGGGCCAGCAGGGTGACGCCGGCGGCGAGGCCGCCGCCCGCGCTGGCGCCCGCGACGACGATCCGGGCGGGGTCGATGCCCAGTTCGGCGGCGTGTTCGGCGACCCAGAGCAGTCCCTGGTAGCAGTCTTCGACCAGGGCGGTGCCGGTGGCCTCGGGTGCGAGCCGGTAGTCCACGGAGACCACCACCGCGCCGAACTCGTCCAGCCACTCCAGCGGTATGTCGATCTGCGAGAAGCGATCACCCATGACCATCCCGCCGCCGTGCATCCAGTAGACGCAGGGTGCGGCGATGGTGCGATCGGTGTTCGCGGGGCTGAAGACCGACAGGGGGATGGAGGCACCGTCCTCGGCGGGCACGGTGACTTCGCGCCGGTCGACGTGCCGGTGGGCGAGGAGGGACTCGATGGGCGTCGACGGGAGTCGGCGCAGTTGCGCGAGCACTTCCGGACTGAGCTGGGACATGAGGGGCATGTCGGCGAGCAGCTCGCCCAGTTCGGGGTCAAGGGCAGGTCGTGCCGTGAACATGGTGCTCCCTTTCACGGGGTGGCGGCGGACGTCGGGTGAGGAGAGGGCCGCCTCGGCTGGGACCGAGCGGCAGGAAGGACCAGGGGATCGATCGGCGGGTCAGGAGGCGGCCTTTCCGCGGACCGGCACGTAGTCGGTGTACTCGGACTCCTTGGCCAGCAGTCCGTCGACCTGCGCCACGATGGCCTGGGCGGTCTCGTCGGCGAAGATCCGGTGGTGGTCCTCCTCGCTGGTCCAGCCCTCGGTGACGTGGACGACGTCGGGGGCGGACGCGGAGCGGGAGACGAGGTAGACGACGCAATGTTCGCTCGCGCCGGGGCTGCCCTCGTTCAGGCCGGTCAGCAGCAGGTCGACCAGCCGGTCGCCCATGTGGGGCTTGGCGGTCAGGGTGGCGTTGAATCCGTAGGTGGCGATCATTGGGTGCCTTCTTCGGCGTTGATGGAGTGAGGTGATTCCATTCAACCCGTGTGACCTGCGAAAACGTTAGAACGATGCTCGCTCGTACTTGCACGATCCTCTCGCCCACGGGAGCCACCGTGCCGAATGGTGCTGCAATGGAGGCATGTACCTCGAAGAGCTCCGCACCCTGCTGGCCCGGCATGCCCGGTCCGACTGGGCCACCGCCGTGGACGGCGTCCTCATCTCGAAGGTCGACCGGTCCGATCCGCCGTCGCCCTCGATGTCGGGCACGGTGCTGGCCCTCATCGCCCAGGGCGCCAAACGACTCGCCCTGGGCGACCGGGTGTACGAGTACGGCCCGGGGCAGTACCTGGTCGCATCCGTCGACCTGCCCGTCACCGGACAGTTCACCCAGGCCGACCCCGAGCTGCCGGCGCTGGGGTTCGGTCTCGAGCTGGAACCGTCCGCCGTCGCCGAGTTGCTGCTGCAGGCCGGGCCCGGAGACACTCCTCGCCCCGGCGGAGGCACACCGTCGGGGATCGCCGTCAGCGACGCTTCGGCCCCGTTGCTCGACGCGGTGGTCCGGCTGCTGCGCCTGCTGGACGAGCCCCGCGACCGGGCCGTACTGGCCCCGCTGGTCAAGCGCGAGATCCTGTGGCGCCTGATCACCGGCGAGCAGGGGGCGACGGTTCGCCAACTCGGCCTGGCCGACAGCAGCCTCAGCCACGTCTCCCGGGCCGTGCGCTGGATCCGCGAGCACTACGCGCAGCCCTTCCGGGTCGAGGACGTGGCGCGGCTTTCCGGGATGAGCGTCTCCGCCTTCTACCGCAACTTCCAGGCGGTGACCGCGATGAGCCCCATCCAGTTCCAGAAGCAGATCCGGCTCCAGGAGGCCCGGCTGCTGCTCGCCACCCACCCGGGAGATGTCACCGGAGTCGGTCACCGCGTCGGCTATGACAACCCGTCACAGTTCAGCCGGGAATACCGCCGCCAGTTCGGCGCGCCCCCCAGTCAGGACGCCGCCCGTTTGCGCCACAGCGTGCGCACCCCCGCAGGTGCCCTTCCCTGAGCCGGGCCCCGCACTACGGAGATGTCCCTCCCGCCTCCGGCGGAGAGGTCGGCCCCGCTCCGGCCCGTGGGCTGCCGAGATTACGATGAGCACCAGCTCCGGGGTGGAGGGGGACTTGGTGGTGGCAGCGGGGCGGTGTCGCATGTCAGGGGGCGCCCGTGAGGGGCGAGTCTTGCCGGAGACGGAAGGAACGGGCTGTGGCCGATGAGCTGGTCGATGAGCTGATCGATGTGGTGATCGCCGACGATCAGGAGTTGGTCCGGGCCGGCTTCGAGATGATCCTCGACGCCCAGCCGGGCATCCAGGTCGTGGGTGTCGCCCGAGACGGTGTCGAGTGCGTCGAGCTGGCCCGACGGCTGCGCCCCGCAGTGGTGTTGGCCGACATCCGCATGCCGCGGATGGACGGCTTGGAGGTCACCCGCACCCTGGCGGGCGGCTCGCCCGGCGGATCCGCGATGAACGTCGTCGTGATCACCACCTTCGACCAGGACGACTACGTACGCGACGCTCTGCGCTACGGCGCCTGCGGCTTCCTGCTCAAGGACGCTCCGCCTGCGCTCCTCGTGGAGGCGGTGCGGGCGGCCTCCCGCGGCGACGCGCTGGTCTCGCCCTCGGTCACCGTGCGGCTGCTGCGCGGGCTGCGGCACAGAGCCGGCGGCGAGGAGCAGCAGGAGGCCGCCGGGCTGAGCAGCCGGGAGACGGAGATCGCCCGCCTCGTGGCCGTGGGACGCACCAACCAGGAGATCGCCGAGGAACTGTTCCTTTCGCTGTCGTCGGTGAAGACCTACCTGGCCCGTATCCAGGCCAAGGTCGAGGCCCGCAACCGCGTGGAGATCGCGGCCTGGGCGTGGGAGAACGGTGTGGTCACCTCGCGGGACCAGCGTCCGTGAGGGGGCGCGGCAGCCCGGCCACCACCTCCCACTGACCGGAGCTCGTGACACCGGCCCGGAACGTCCCGTCGAGCGCCTCGACGCGTTCGCGAAGACCGATCAGGCCGAAGCCGCTGCGCCCGCCAGCCGGATGGTCCGCCTGGCGCTGCCCCGCGCTGTTGGTCACCGTCACCCGTACCCACCCCGGGTCGGCGTCCAGACGCACGGTCACCCGCTCGCCCGGGGCATGCCGCAGCACATTGGTGAGCGCCTCCCGGACCACCCGCAGCACAGTCGCCTCGACCTCCGGGCTGAGCCGGCTCGTGCGGACCGCGGCGCTCGCCTCGAGCCGGGCCGCCGGAGCGTCGGGCCTGCGCCGGGAGAACTCACCGACGAAATCCCCGAGTTCGGCGAGGAGATCGCCCGGACGCAGCGCCTGATGGTCGTCCTCACGCAGCACCCGCACAAGGCGCCGCATCGACTCCAAGGTCTCCGTACCGGACCGGGCGATCGCCTCCAGGGCCGGCTCGACCTTCGCGGGCGCGGTCGCGTGGACGGTCCTTGCCGCGTTGGCCTGCACGATGATGCCCGTCATGTGATGGGCGATCAGGTCGTGCAGATCACGGGCCAGAGCCAGCCGCTCGGCGTGCCGCACATCCCGTACGGCCCGCTGCCGACGGGCCTCCGACGCCCGGACGAAGCACCCCATGGCGATGCCGAGCGAGAGCAGGATCGTCACCATGTAGCTGCCCCCGACGAAGCCGTCCAGCGTCCGGGTGCGCAGCGTCTGCATCAGCATGCCGACGGCCAGGGCGGTGACTGTCCACGCCATGGCGCGGGTGCCGGGGACCTGGGCGAGTGTCCGGATGATCAGGAACAGCAGCGCGAACATCTCCAGATACCCGAAGTCCGTCCCGCTCACCGGCGCGAACAGGCACACGCAGCTGAGGGCGAGGGAGATGGCGGCCGCGCCCACCGCCCGCACCGGCAAGGGCAGCGGGCGGTGGGTGCCGGGCAGCGCGAGCGCGGCCAACGGGCCGGTGACGAACACCGGCAGCCAGCTGGTGGGCGCGATCGGCGGCTCGGTCACGAACAGCAGCACCAGGATGTCGGCCGCCCACAGCAGGGCCAGGGACACCACCGCGGCGGCGGAGACGACACGGCGGATGCCGGGTAAGAACGGAAGCTTCCAGTCCACGCCACCAGCCTAAAGAGCCGGATGGCTCTTGTGGTGTCGGCCGGATGACCGACACGGAACGCCGCACTCCGTACCCAGGGCTGACGCCGCGCCGCCGCGTGCTGCCGCAGCATGGTTCGAGGGCACGGGCGTTCCCCCGGCGCCTGTGCCCCGCCCGGCCCGTCGACGACGACGGTCCACGTCCGCGGTCTGTGGGGACAGCGCCCGGCACATTCTCCGGGTGAGCAGCCCAGGGCCCCGACCGCTTCCCACCCTCGTCTCGTTCCTGACGTACGGAGTCTGTTGTTCTCATGGCTACTTTTCTGCACCGGCTCGGGCGCGGCGCGTTCAGGCGTCGCTGGCTGACCCTGTTGCTCTGGGCGGTCGTACTCGGCGTCGCGGGCGCCGCGGCGGCGGGCAGCAGCGGCAGCGGCGACTCGAACATCACCCTGCCCGGCATCGAGGCGCAGAAGGCGTACGACGTGCTCGGTGAGAAATACCCCGCGGCCAACGCCGACGGGGCGAGCGTCCGCGTCGTCGTCCGGGCACCCGACGGGGAGAAGCTGACCGCCGACGAGCCGCGAGCCGAAGTCTCCTCACTGCTCAAGGACTTGCAGGAATCCTCACCGCGCGTCGCCTCGGTCGCCGACCCGTTCAAGGGGAAGACCATCAGCGCCGACGGCATCACCGGCTACGCCCAGGTCACGTACAAGACCAAGCCCGCCGAACTGACGGACGCGGACCACAGCCACCTCGACGACGCCCTTGACGCGGCACGCGGCCAGGGCCTGACCGTGGAGGCGTCCGGCAGCGCGCTGGCACCGGCCGAGGAGAGCAGCGCCGCCGAGGCGATCGGATTCGTGCTCGGCGCGTTGATCCTGGTCGTCACCTTCGGCTCGTTCATCGCGGCCGGCATGCCGCTCCTGACCGCCCTGCTGGGTGTCGGCATCACCGTCAGCGCCATCACCGCGCTCACCACCGCCCTGGATCTCAACAGCAGCACCTCGTCGCTCGCGACCATGCTGGGCATCGCGGTGGGCATCGACTACTCCCTGTTCATCGTCTCCCGCTACCGAGCAGAGCGGGCCGTGGGCCACGACGCCCGCGAGGCGGCCGCCCGGGCGAACGGCACCGCGGGTTCCGCGGTGGTCTTCGCCGGTCTGACCGTCGTCATCGCCCTGGTCGGCCTGGCCGTGGTGAACCTGCCCATCCTCACGGCCATGGGAATGGCCGCGGCCGGCGCCGTCGTCGTTGCCGTCCTGGTCGCCGTCACCCTGGTCCCGGCCCTGCTCGCCTTCGCCCCCGAGCGCGTTCTCGGCCGCCCCTCCCGCAAGAAGTCCGCAGGTGCCGCTGGTTCCGCGGGTTCCGCTGGTTCGACGAAGGCCGCCGGTACGAAGCAGCCTCTGGCGGAGCGCTGGGCGGCCTTCGTGCTGCGCCGCCCGTGGAAGGTCCTGCTCTTCTCGGTCCTCGGCCTCGGCGTGATCGCGCTGCCCGCGACCAGGCTCGAACTGAGTCTGCCCGACGACAGCAGCAAGCCCACCTCCACCACGGAGCGCAAGGCCTACGACATGCTCGCCGAGTCGTTCGGTCCCGGCTTCAACGGTCCGCTGACGCTCGTCGTCAGCGGCGACGATCCCGCGGCTACGAAGAACGCCGTCGGTCAACTCGACGACAGCGTCAAGGACGTGAAGGACGTAGCCACCGTCACACCGGCCACGTACAACCCGGCCGGTGACACCGCGATGGTCACCCTCGTCCCCAAGAGCGCGCCCGCGAGCGACGAGACCAAAGACCTCGTCCACACCATCCGCGACCAGGCCAAGGACGTCCAGAGCGCCACCGGTGCGCAGGCGATGGTTACCGGCACCACCGCGATGAACATCGACGTCGCCTCGAAGTTCGCCGACGCGATCGTGCCCTACCTGGCGCTGGTCGTCGGCCTCGCCTTCCTGGTCCTGATCCTTGTCTTCCGCTCGATCCTGGTGCCGCTCAAGGCGGCGCTCGGCTTCCTGCTGTCCGTCCTGGCCTCTCTCGGCGCAGTGGTCGCGGTCTTCCAGTGGGGCTGGGCCAAGGACCTGTTCGGCCTGGAGACCACCGGCCCGATCATGAGCCTCATGCCGATCCTCCTGGTCGGGATCATCTTCGGCCTCGCCATGGACTATCAGGTCTTCCTGGTCACGCGGATCCGCGAGGCGTACGTTCACGGCGCCGATCCGCGTCAGGCGATCACCGAGGGTTTCCGGCACAGCGGCAAGGTCGTCATCGCGGCCGCGCTGATCATGACGGGTGTCTTCGCCGGGTTCATCGGCGGCCACGACGCCATGATCAAGTCGCTCGGCTTCGGTCTGGCCATCGGGGTCGTCTTCGACGCGTTCGTGGTCCGCATGACCATCGTGCCCGCCGTCCTGGCCCTGCTCGCCGGGCGGGCCTGGTCGCTGCCCGGCTGGCTCGATCGACGTCTGCCGCACGTCGATGTCGAGGGCGAGAATCTCGGCAGTACCCTCCCCGTGGTCCCCGAACCCGCCCGCAAGGAAGCCGACACGGCTCCGACCCGTTGAGCCCACGATGCGCCCGCACACGGGGTGTGCGGGCGCATCGCCTCAGCAGTGGGTCATTCGCAGAGGCACCGCGGGCCTCGCTGCCTCAGAACTTGCTGCGCAAGGGGGTATGCCGAGCGTCGCTGGGGCGGGCAGTGGGCTCGCCCCTACTTGGTGGTGTGTGTGGGGTAGACCTGGACGTCGGTGTAGGCGCCCTTGATGTCGCCTGCGCTGGCGGGCCAGTCCAGGGTCACGGTGTGGGTCTCGTTGGGGGGCGTGACCAGGATGTTGGTCGGGTGCGCGAGGCTGTTGCCGGTGTTGTCGATGTCGTAGGCGAGGTCGAAGACGGCGGCGTCGCCGGGCTTCAGGGTGGTGATACGGGGCTGGGCCTGGCCGCGCTCGATGGGGTTGGAGGTGTTGTCGTCATCCTTGATGTCGACGCCTGCGAAGCCGGTCGCGGAGCAGGTGGTCGAACCCCGGTTGATCATGGTGATGTCGATCCGGCCGGAGGCCTCGTCGGGCGCGACGTCGGTGGCGTCGATGGCCAGGTCCTCTGTCTTGCAGAACTTGACCTTGCTGCCGGTCTTCGTCGCGCCGTTCGCGGCACCCGCGTCGGTCTTGGTGTCCTGTCCGGAGCCCGACTTCGCGTTGTCGGCCTCCGACTTCGAGCTGTCGGAACCCGAGCCACCGTCCGAGGACGAAGAGGACGAGGAGCCCTTGGAGGACGAGCTCTTGCCGGAGTCGTCGCCGCCACAGGCGGTGAGCGAGAGGGCGGCGGCGAGGCTGATGGCGGCGAGAGCGGCGGTGCGGGTGTACTTCACGGTGTTCCCCCATGAGGAGCGCGGGCGGTGCGTGTGGTCTGAAGTATTTGTATCTCGCACCGAGTTACAGGCAGTCCTCAGCGACGTCCTCGTTCTGTCACAGGCGTACTGGCCCAGTCCCTTGCCGACAGTGTTCCCCGGCCACCACCGTCACCCCGCACTACTGGCCGACCTGGTGGTCGCGCAGTGGCCTGAAGGCCGCGCGGATCTCCTGAGAGAACAGACGAGGCTGCTCCCATGCGGCGAAGTGGCCGCCCTTGTCGACCTCGTTCCAGTAGATGAGGTTGCCGTAGGCCCGCTCTCCCCAGCTCCGAGGCGCGGGGTAGATCTCGGCGGGGAACACCGTGACCGCCACGGGAACGGTCGGAATGTCGACGGCGTTGAAGGGACCCCCGCCTCCGCGCGCGGATTCCCAGTAGAGCCGGGATGACGATGCCCCGGTATTGGTCAGCCAGTACATGGAGATGGCATCGAGCATCTCGTCGTAGGTGAGAACCTTCTCGGGCTCGCCGCCGCTGTCGGTCCATTCCGCGAACTTGTCGTAGTTGAACGCCGCCATTCCGACAGGGGAATCGGCAAGTGAGTAGCCGATCGTCTGCGGGCTCTGGTTCATCATCGCCGCGTATCCGTAGCCGTCGCGGTAGAAGTGCAGCAGCCGGTCGTACGCGGCCTTCTCGCGCTCCGACAGTTTCGCGGGTGCGGGGTCGAAGTTGCGCAGGTGCCTGATGATGGCCGGTGGCACAGTTCCGGGCATGTTGACGTGAATGCCGAGAAGGCCGTGCGGGTGTTGTATCCCGAGCTGGTGCGAAATGGCCGCACCCCAGTCGCCGCCCTGGGAGACGTACTTCCGGTAACCGAGCCGCTGCATGAGCGCGTGGAACGCCCGTGCCGTCCGTGCGGGGTTCCAGCCGGTCGTCGTCGGCTTGGCCGAGAAACCGTATCCCGGCAGTGTCGGAAGGACGAGGTGGAAGGCGTCCTTGGCCCGTCCGCCGTGAGCCGTGGGGTTGGTGAGCGGTCCGATCACCTTCAGCAGCTCGATGATCGAGCCGGGCCAGCCGTGTGTCATGAGCATCGGCAGAGCGTCGGCATGCGGAGAGCGGATGTGGGCGAACTGGATGTCCAGGCCGTCGAGTTCGGTGATGCACTGCGGCAGCGCGTTGAGCTTGGCCTCGATCCTGCGCCAGTCGTAGTCGGTGCCCCAGTACTCGACCAGAGGGCGGAGCTTCGCCAACTGGACGCCCTGGGTACGGTCGCCGACGGTCTCCTTCTCCGGCCAGCGCGTGTCCCGCAGGCGGCGTCGAAGCGCGGTGATCTCCTTCTGCGGGACCTCGATGCGGAAGGGGCGGACACCATCGATGTGCTTCACGGGGCCGACCGAGCCGATTGCCTCCGCTGTGGGGACAGCTGTCGGCTCGCCCGCCGTTGCTCCCTGCGCCCTGAGGGGAAAGCCGAGTTGGGCGGCGACGGCACCACCGGCCGCGAGGCCGAGTAGTTGCCGACGGCCTGTGTTGATCCGACCGGTATTCTCATTCGCACTCATCGGAAGCTCCTTCTCCCGGTGGCGGACGATGGTCCGCTTCACCGCTGAGTGGGGAATCTTGGATGCGCCCGGAATCCGCTATGAAGTTCGCCGCTTCAACCTTTCAGGGGAAGAAGGGGCAGGTACCTGTTCGGTCTCGTCCGCTCCGCTCGCTGACATGGCCGCGAACGTCACGGCAGCTGCCGAAGCAGACACAATCAACGTCCGTTGCTTGTGACTCAGGCCTACGTTAGGACCTCAATCGCCGCCCTTTGAGTGCCTTTTCAGGCTTCCGTCAGGAATCACTCATGTGTCTAACAGGCCGCGCACGCGCCGGGTACGCCGGACGGACACCGTGTCCACGCCCGGCCCGCAGGCCACACCATCCGGCACCCCCTACGAGTCGCCGGAAGCGGGATTGTCGGCCCGCTCAGTGTCAGGGCGTGGCGGGCCGCTGCGGGGAGCGGAGCACGAGCAGGGTGATCTCGCTGGGGGCGAAGACGCGGAACGGCGGGCCCCAGAAACCGGTGCCGCGGCTGGTGTAGAGGAGGGTGCGGGTGCCGTGGCGGCTGAGGCCGGCGAGGGCGGGCTGGTCGATGCGGACGAGGTGGTGGAAGGGCCAGATCTGGCCGCCGTGGGTGTGGCCGGAGAGTTGAAGGTCGATGCCGCCTGCCACGGCCCGGTCGACGAACTTGGGCTGGTGGGCCAGGAGCAGGACCGGCAGGTCGGGGTCGGCGCCGTTCAGGGCTCCGGCGAGGTGGGCGCGGTGGCCGGCCAGGCCGGAGGACTCGGCGGTGACGTCGTCCACGCCGGCGACCACGAGGGTGTCGCCGCCGCGTTCGAGCAGCAGATGACGGTTGCGCAGCGGCTCCCAGCCCAGCTCGTCCATCAGGTCGACCCAGCCCTGCGCCTCGCTGTAGTACTCGTGGTTTCCGGTTACGTAGACCCGGGCCCGGGTGGCTCGCACGGTGCCGAGCGGAGCGGCCTGGGCACGGCGGCGTTCGGCCGTGCCGTCGGCGATGTCGCCGGTGTGGCAGACCAGGTCGGCCTCCAGGGTGTTGACCGTCTCGCAGACTCGCTCCGACCAGCGGGCGCGGTCGAGCGGGCCGTAGTGGGTGTCGGTGATGAGGACGACGCGGGTGCCGTCCAGTCCGGCTCCCAGGCGCGGGAGTTGTACGTCGAGTTGGCGTACCCGTGGCACCCGGCGGGCCTCGGCGTAGCCCCAGGCGAGCAGTACGGCGGCTGTGCCGAGGACCGCCCAGGTGACGATCCGGGCCCGGCTCTGCCCGTCGCTGACGCCGGCCAAGGTCAGGGCGCCGCGCAGCAGGACGCCGAGCAGGACGGACCAGGTGAACAGCACCCAGCCGGCCCCGAGGAGGGTGTCCCCGATGATGGCCGCCCAGTCCTGCTGTCGCCGGCCGTGGCCGCGCATCATCGCGAGCGGCATACCGATCAGGCCGATGGCGAACAGCGCGGTGCCGGCGAGCGCGACGGGGAGCGGCCAGTGCTGGCCGGTGTACAGGAGCACCCCGCAGGGCACGGTCCACAGCAGGACGGGGGCGATCAACGGGATGTAGCGCATCAGCCGGCGCAGTCGGTTCTGCTGGGTCGCATGCTCTGAAACGTCCGCGGATCGGGCTTCGCCGGTGTCGGTCACGCTTCCCCTCCTCAAGTAGCCAGTCAGTCGACGCGCAATGTATCCGGTTGTCCCGGGGGCCGTCTTGTCGATCATCGCTCGGACCAGATGAGTGTCCTGGCCAGTACCGCCTCGGCGGGACGCCGGCCGTCCGGCGGGACTGTCGGTGATCCATAGGCGATGTGTCGGTGACCGCTGGAATTGTGGGTGTCGAGCTGCCCATGGGAGCAGCCGCAGCCGCCTTCGACAGTAAGGGACCCCCCGTCGCCATGTCGTCCACATCCTCCGCCCCGCCCTGGAACGTCCAACGGCTGCCCGGTGCCGATGGCCGCGTCTTCCTGGTCACCGGCGGCAACGCAGGCATCGGGTACTTCGTCGCGGAGCAGCTGTCGGCAACCGGAGCCACCGTCGTACTCGGCAGCCGGAATCCCGCCAAGGCCGATGCCGCCACGGCCTCGATCCGCGCGCGGGTGCCCGGCGCACGGGTGCGGGCCGTCCGCCTTGACCTCGCCGACCTCTCGTCGCTCGAAACAGCGGTGGAATCACTGGGGGTGGAACGCCTCGACGCGGTGGTCCACAACGCAGGCGTCGCGCTTGACGACCCGCCGCGCGAGGAGACCGGGGACGGTCACGAGCTCATGTTCGGCACGAACCACCTCGGGCACTTCGCCTTGACCCAGTGGCTCATGCCGTTGCTGTCGGCCGCGCCGGCGGCCCGCGTCGTGACCATGGGCAGCTTCGCGGCGAAGTCCGAGCGGCTCGACCTGGACGACCTGCAGTCCCGGAAGGACTACCAGCCCAAGCGCACCTACGGACGCTCCAAGTTGGCCCAGATGTACTTCGGCGTCGAACTCGACCGCCGCCTGCGCGCCGTCGGCAGCACGGTGGCGAGCGTGGTGGCCCATCCCGGCGGCGCGCTGGACTCCCTCACTCCGTCACGGCCACCGGTCCATGTGCGAACCACCGGCGCACGACTGAGCGCTGCACCTGCGGCCCTGCTCGTCCAGGGCAAGCACGCAGGCGCATGGCCCGCGGTGCGGGCGGTGCTCGACCCGGCCGTGCGCGGCGGCCAGCTGTGGGGACCGCGCGTCTTCGGCCTGCGGGGCGAGCCCCGTCGTGAAGCGGTGTGGGACCACCTCGCCGACGCCTCCGTCGCGGCATTGTTGTGGGACGCGAGCTGCGAGCTGACCGGCGTCGACCCCGGTGCCATCCCCGGCTAGCCCCAGGCCGCGCGCCGGCAACCAAGCGTGCGCAGCGGAGGCAGTGCCGTCGCGGTCACTGGTCGCGGCGGTGCACGCCGGCGATCGCGACCGCGGTCGCGGCCAGGGCCCATACGGCGAAGACGGTCCAGGCCCCGCCGAGGGTCCAGGGAAAGCCCTGCGGCTGGTGGTTGACCTCCACCAGCCGGATCCAGGCTTTGTGGGGCATGGCGTGTCCGACCGTCGCCGACCAGTGGCGGCCGTCGGTGAAGACCATCGGCAGGACGACGATGATCACCACAGCGGCGATCATCGTGGAGGCGGTCTGCCGGATGACGGTGCCGAGAGCCATCCCGGTGAGGGCGCAGACGGGCGCCAGCATCGCGGAGGCCAGTACGACGCGCAACGCGTGTGGGGCGCCGAGCGATACGCCCACACCGCATGTGCCGAGTATCGCCTGAGTGAGCCAGAACGAGATGCCCGCGACCAGGAGTCCGAAGACGGTCGTGGCTGCCGTGACCGCGGCGGCCTTCGCGGCGAAGACCGAGCGCCGGGCCGGTACGGCCGCGAACGTCGTACGGATGGTGCCCGTGCTGTACTCGCCGATGACCGCGATCGCGCCCAGGGCGCCGAGAGCGATCATCATGACCACCGCCGCGTTGGCGGTGAAGGCCTCCTGCAGCGGGATGCCGTCCCGGACGAAGCGGGCGCGGTTCGCGTCCTGCTGCGGCCAGTAGTTGTAGGTGTCGTACGCCGTGCCCACATTGAAAGCGATCACGGCGACGGCGGTGGCCCCATAGGCGACCCAGGTCGAGCGCAGTGACCGGAGTTTGATCCACTCGGCGGCGAGCAGGTCGCGGAACCGGGGCCGGAGTTCGGCGTCGTGCTCCTGGTCAGGGGCGGGTGCACGGCATGTGGCCACGCTCATCGGGACTCTCCTGCGAGGTACTGGACGCTGTCGGCGGTGAGCTCCATGAACGCCTCTTCCAGGGAAGCGGAACCGGCGCTCAGGTGGTGCAGGAGAATGCGGTGGTCCATAGCGATCCGGCTGATCCGAGGTGCAGTCAGTCCGGTCACGGTGAGCAGCTCGCCCTCGGGGTGCACCGTGGCCCCTTCGGCGGTGAGCAGGTCACGCAGGGTGGTGGCAGCGGGAGTGCCGACGGTGACGTAATGACGTGTGCCACGGGCCGAGAAGGCCGTCAGGCTCTCGGCCGCGATCAGCTCGCCGCGCCCGATGACCACCAACTCATCGGCGGTGTGCTCCATTTCAGACATCAGGTGGCTCGAGACGAAGACCGTTCGGCCCTCGGCGGCGAGCCGTCGGAACAGGTCGCGCACCCACTTCACGCCCTCCGGGTCGAGACCGTTGAGCGGTTCGTCGAAGAGCAGGACGGGCGGGTCGCCGAGGAGCGCGGAAGCGATGCCGAGACGCTGCTTCATGCCGAGGGAGAAGCCGCCGATACGGCGACGGGCGACCTCGGCGAGGCCGACCTCCCGCAGCACCTCGTCGACCCGACGCCGCGGGATGCGGTTGCTGCGGGCCAGCGTCGAGAGCTGCGCATGGGCGCTGCGTCCGCCATGCACATCCTGGGCGTCCAGGAGTGAACCGATGTGGTGCAGTCCGCGCGCGTGGTCGCGGAAAGGGCGGCCGTCGACGGTGACGGTGCCGCCGGTGGGGCGGTGCAGACCGAGGATCATCCGCAGGGTGGTGGACTTGCCGGAGCCGTTCGGGCCGAGGAAGCCGGTCACACGGCCGGGGCGCACGGTGAAGGTCAGGTCGTGGACGGCTGTCGTGCCGCCGTATCGCTTGGTGAGCTCGTTGACTTCGATCACGAGGGACAACACTGCCGAGCACACGGGCCCGGGGCATCGTGCCCGCGCTGACACTTGACGGCTGAGATGTCACCCCAGGTTGTACGACCTGGGCCCGATGACCGTCATGGATCACGCCGTTACGATCGCGGCATGTCCGCCCTCGTACCCGTGCCACTGCTCAGACGCGTACGCCCGGAGACCTGGGCGGTGGTGCTCTGGGGCGCGACGACGGTGTTCGCGCTCCTCGACAAGTTCTACCGGCTTCCCGGTGAGGCCACGTACGACGGGCAGCCGCTGCCCACCTTCTCCCTGCCCTTCATCGGCTGGATGGTTCTCGTGGTGATCGCGGGACTCGTGGTGGCCGGCAGCCGCCTGCTGCGTGCCCGGCCGCTCACCGGGTACGCGCTGTTCCTGCTCGGCCCGGCGCTGACGGCCGGGTTGCTCGGCATGTCCGAGTTCGAGTTGGTGCCCTTCCTCGCACCCGCCTTCGCGTTGCACTGCGTCGCGCTCGGCCACCCGCGCCGGACCAGTGCCGTCGCGGCGTCCTTCGCGCTGCTCCTGCTGCTCTTTCCCGTTGCCGTGCGCCTGGCGATGAGCGCGAACATCGATACCGCCCAGCTCCTCGCGGTGGCCCTCACCGTGCTCGTCGCCTGGCTCGTCGGCGACTCCACGCACCAGGCGCGGGCGCATGCCGCGGTGCTGCGGGCGAAGACCGCCACCCAGGCCATCACCGACGAACGTCTGCGCATCGCCCGCGAGATGCATGACACCGTGGCGCACAGCGTCGGCATCATCGCCCTGCAGGCCGGAGCCGCGGCCCGGGTCGTCGAGACCCAGCCGGCCAATGCCCGCGAGGCGATGCTCGCGGTGGAGAGCGCCGGGCGCGAGACGCTGTCGGGACTGCGGCGGATGCTGGGGGCGCTGCGCGAGGCCGATCTCGCGGACCGGGACGGGAAGGCGACCGACTCCGGACAAGCACGAGTAGCCCAGCTGCGGCCCGCCGAGGGTCTGGCCGACGTCGACCGGCTCGCCGGGACGACCACGGCCGCCGGAGTCCGCGTCGGAGTCTGCTGGAAAGGCAGGCGTCGGGCCCTCCCGGTGGATCTCGACCTCGCTGCCTTCCGCATCATTCAGGAGTCGGTGACCAATGTCGTACGCCACTCCGGTGCCGACTCCTGTCGGGTGGACGTCGACTTCCGTGAGGGTGAGCTGGCGATCGAGGTACGCGACCGCGGGCGTGGCGGCGAGCCCGGCCCGGGTTACGGTGTGGCCGGGATGCGCGAGCGAATCGCCCTGCTGCACGGCCAGTTCAGTGCCGCGCCCTGCCCTGACGGGGGTTTCCGGGTGACGGCCCGTCTGCCCCTGCCGACCTCACCTTCGCTGCCCACAGGAGACTGATGACCGTCCGCGTTCTGCTCGCCGACGACCAGCCACTGGTGCGCGCCTCCTTGCGGATGGTCATCACGGATGCCCCCGACCTGGTGGTGGCCGGAGAGGCCGGTGACGGCATCGAGGCCGTCCGGCTCGCGGCCGAACTGAGCCCCGATGTCGTGGTGATGGACATCCGGATGCCGGGCATGGACGGCATCGAGGCCACTCGGCGGATAGTCGAAGGGCCGGGCCTCGGAGGGGCGGTGGGTACCGAGGATTCGGGACTGCCCCATGTCGTCGTCCTGACCACCTTCGACGAGGACGAGAACGTCTACGGGGCGTTGCGCGCCGGGGCCGCAGGCTTCTTGGTCAAGGACATGGACCTCGACGAGATCCTCAACGGGATCCGGGTGGTCGCGGCCGGGGACGGTCTGATCGCGCCCAGTGTTACCCGACGCCTGATCAAGGAGTTCGCGGCCCGCCCCACGGTCACGCCGCCTCCTGCCGGAGTGCTCGACGCCATCACCGACAGGGAACGCGAGGTGCTGACCCTGGTCGGCAGCGGTCTCTCCAACAGCGAGATCGCCGAACGGCTGCACATCACTGTGGCCACCGCCAAGACCTACCTGACCCGCTTGCTCGCCAAGCTGAACGCCCGGGACCGAGTGCAACTGGTGATTCTCGCCTACGAGGTGGGACTGGTGGGGCCGGACTGGTAGGCAAGGGGCATCAGCAGGGTGCGTCTCACGCCTCCCGTAGGACGTAGCCCACGCCCCTGACCGTGTGGATGAGCTGCACTCCGGACGGCTCGTCCACCTTTCTTCTGAGGTAGCCGACGTACACCATCAGGTTCTTCGAGCCGGGGCCGAAGTCGTAGCCCCAGATGCGGTCGTAGATGGTGGCGTGGTCGAGGACGATGCCGCGATTGCGGGCCAGCAGTTCGAGGAGGTCGAACTCGGTGCGGGTGAGGATCAGTTCGCGGGTGCCGCGCCAGGCGCGGCGGGCGGCCGGGTCGACCCGCAGGTCGGCGGCGGTGACCCGGTGGCCGGGGGGCGGTTCGTCCGGGGCGGGGGCCGTGCGGCGCAGCAGCGCGCGCAGCCGGGCGAAGACCTCCTCCACGTCGAACGGTTTGACCAGGTAGTCGTCGGCGCCCGCGTCGAGGCCCGCGATCCGGTCGGGCGTCTCCACGAGTGCGGTCAGCATCAGGATCGGGGTGCGGTCGCCCTCGGCGCGCAGGACGCGGCAGACCTGGAGGCCGTCGATGCCCGGCATCATCACGTCGAGCACGAGGACGTCGGGTTTCGTCCGGTGTGCGGCGGCGAGTGCTTCGATGCCGTCGGCGACGGCCGTGACGGCGTAGCCCTCCAGGGTCAGGGCGCGTTCCAGGGCGTGCCGGATCGCGCGGTCGTCCTCGGCGAGCAGCACGGTGGGCGTAGGGGCAGCGGGTTGCGACACGTGCCCCAGTCTGCCTCGGTGGTCCGGCCGGATCGTCTCAACGACGCTCAGGCGCAGGGCTTCTTACCCGCCTCTCACCCGCGAGGGACCGGCCGCTTACCCGGGACCAGCACGCTGTCCCCGGACATCGAGGGACATCGACGGACACCATGGGCCCGAGCCGTTGACCCGACACACACCCACGTATCCGAGATCACGGGGAAACGTCATCGTCAGGAACAGTCACTTCATGACCAGGTTCAGTGTCGTCGTCACCGCCCTCGATGCGCAGGGATTCCTCAGGGAGTGCCTGGACAGCGCCCTGGACGGGGAAGCCGCCGACATCGGGGTCGAGCTCGTCGTCGTCGACAACGGTTCGACGGACGCCACCAGAGCCATCATCGACGAGTACGCCGAACGGGACGAAAGGGTACGGGCGGTGCGCCTGCCACACAGGCTGCCGGCCGGCGCCGCGCGGGTGGCCGGAGCCCGGCGGTCCTGCGGCGACTACGTGTTGTTCCTGGAGGGCCACGACTGCCTCGCACCGGACGCGCTCGGGGTGCTGGCCCGCCGCGTAGAGGAAGCCGGACGGCCGGATGTGATCGTCTTCGACCATGTGCGTTCGACCTGGTCCCAGCCCGCGATCGGCAGCGGCGACGGGCGGTTGCTCATCTCCCCTGGCCGTGAGGTCTTCGCCGTCGAGGCGCATCCGAAGACGCTGCACCTGACACCGACGGTCGCCAATCGTGTGCTGCGCGCCGACTTCTACGCCGCGCACCTGGAGTTGTTCGGACAGGACACGTACACGGAAGTACTCCCGGCGATCGGCTCGCTGCTGGCCGCCGAGCGAATAGCGCTCATCGACGCGGTGCTCCTGCGCCGCAACGGGCGCACGGCACCGCTGGGCGAGGTAGGGCAGTTCGGCCTCTTCCCGCAGTACGAGGCGCTGTGGAAGCTGCTCGATTCGTCGGATCCCCCGATGGCCGAGGGCGCCCGGATCGTCTTCAGCGGCATGGTGCGCCGCTACCTGAAGGTGCTCACCCTGCCGGGGTTGTCCGCTCAGGAGCAGGCGGAGTTCTTCCACCGCGCCTGCGCGCACTTCGTGCGCTACAAGCCCGCCGACTACCAGCGGCCCGCCGGCCTCAACGGCGTACGCCACGCGATGCTGGAGCGCGGCTCGTACGCCGGCTACCGGGCATTGCAGCTCGCCAACCGCAAGCGCCGCAGCGTGCGCACCTTCACCGTCAAGGCGAAGAAGAAGGCCGCTGAGGCGGCAAAGGAAGGCATGTACCGCGAGCAGTTGCGCCACCCGGTCGAGGAGGACCTCGCCGTCTTCTCCGCGTACTGGGACCGCGGCGTCACCTGCAGTCCCGGCGCGATCTCCGCCAAGCTCGTCGAACTCGCCCCGCAGGTACGTCAGGTGTGGGTGGTAAGGCGCGACGACGTGCCTCTTGTTCCTGCCGGGGTCGACCATGTGGCGCCCGGGTCGCGCAGGTACTGGAGTGTGCTGGCGCGCGCCAAGTACCTCGTCAACAACGTCAATTTCCCCGATTCGGTGGTCAAGCGGCCCGGCCAGATCCATCTGCAGACCCACCACGGCACTCCGCTGAAGCGGATGGGCACCGACCAGATCCCCTATCCGGCCACCTCACGAGGCGTCGACTACGAGGCGCTGCTGGAGCGGTGCTCCCGCTGGGACTACAGCGTCTCCGCCAACCGGCACTCCACCGAGACCTGGACGCGCGCCTATCCGGTGCCGTTCACCTCGCTCGACTACGGCTACCCGCGCAACGACCTCTACTACACCGCGACCGCCCAGGACGTGCTGCGCATCCGCGAGCGGCTCGGCGTCGCGCCCGGCAGGCGAGCGCTGCTGTACGCGCCGACGCACCGGGACTATGAAGCAACGTGGACCCCGCGGCTCGACCTGGAACGGCTGTCGAAGACCCTCGGCGACGGATTCGTCCTGCTGGTACGCGGCCACTACTTCTACGACCGCGGCCTGTCCCCGCTGGAGGAGCTGCACCGGCGCGGACTGATCATCGACGTCTCCACGTACGACTCCATCGAGGAGTTGGGCCTGGCGTCCGACGCGCTGATCACGGACTACTCCTCGCTGATGTTCGACTACGCCAACCTGGACCGCCCGATCGTGGTCCTCGCCGACGACTGGGAGACCTATTCCGTCACCCGCGGCGTCTACTTCGACCTGAACGAGCAAGCCCCCGGCGCGGTGGCCCTGAACCAGGACGAGATCGAACGGGTCCTCCTGGGCGGCGGCTGGCGGGACGAGGATGCGGCGGCCCGGCGGGCCGCATTCCGGCGCACCTTCTGCGAGTTCGACGACGGGCACGCCGCGGAACGGGTCGTGCGCCACGTCTTCCTCGGGCAGGCGCATGCCCCGCCGGTCGTTCCGCTCGACCAACGCGTGCCCGCACCGGACCCCGAGACGGCCGCCGCCCTCGTACCGCCCGCATAGGTGAGGACCCGCCATCAGACTCACCCACGACTTCACGCGCCGAGAAGTCCCCACCGGAGGATCCATGGCCCAGGCAGCCCCCGACGTCACCGTCACCGTGATCGGGTACAACGACGCCGAGCGACTGCCGCGCGCGGTGGAGTCATTACGTCGACAGAGCCTGCGCACCATCGAGATCATCATCAGTGACGACCATTCCACCGACAACACGCCACAGGTGGCAAGGGAGTTGGTGGCGCGGGACGACCGCATCATCTACCACCGCCTGCCACAGAACAGCGGAGGGTGCAGCGCCCCGCGCAACGCGGCGATCGAAATGGCCAGAGCGCCGTACCTGCTGTTCCTCGACAGCGACGACGAACTCCCCGAGCGGGCCTGCGAGATCCTCCTGGACGCGCTGCGCGCCGACAGCGAGGCCGACTTCGCGATGGGCGCAGTCGAGCGGGTCCGCACCGACACCGGGTCCGTTGCGCACTGGCACCCGCGCCTGTTCGCGCACCGGCGTACGGTGCGTGGCGTCCAGCACGAACCAGGTGTGCTCTTCGACCATCTGGCGACCAACAAGATGTACCGCCGGGAGTTCATCGACCGGCACGCACTGCGCTTCCCTCTCGGCATCCACTACGAAGACCAGCTGTTCTCGGCCAAGGCGTACTGCCTCGCCCGCGCCTTCACCATTGTCCCGGACCCGGTCTACCGCTGGTACATCTCACCGTTCGAGGCCGCTGACACGCTGTCCATCTCCAACCAGCGCCACCGCATAGACAACGTCCGCGACCGGGTCGGTGTTGCCAAGCTCATCGACGACTTCCTGGCCGAAAGCGGTCACCAGGAGATCAAGCCCGACAAGGACTTCAAGTTCCTCAAGCACGACCTGCGGATGTACACCGGCGACCTGCCCTACCGTCGGCAGGACTGGATCAAGGAGTTCCGCGACCAGATCTCGCCGTACCTCGACACCCTCGCCCCCGAGGCGTTCCAGCGCCTGCCGCGGGACCATCGGGTCGTCATCCAACTGGTGCGCGACGGGCGGTACGAGGAGGCGCAGCTGGCCGCGCGCGGCATGGACCGGCGGGCCGGGCCCCGCGCGGTCGCACAGGACGCGGCCACGCGCGTCTACTGGGGTCCGCTGGTCCCGGCCGACCCGGATTCCGCCCGCGAGCTGGAGATCACCGATCTGGCGTCGCGTACCCGGCCGTTCCACGACGCCCTGCTGCGGCACGAGATCACCCGCGTCGCCCCGGCCGCCGACTCCCGCATCACCCTGGACGTGCGCACCTACGACCCCGGTCACCAATTGGCGATGGGCCCGGTCGTCGCGACGGTCCACCTCGCGCCCGCCAAGAAGCGACTTCGCACATCCTTCCGGCTCGTTCCGGTCCGCCCAGGGCTCTTCGAGGGCACCGTCACCATCGACCTCGGTGCGGTCCCGCTCCCGCTGCACGGATTCTCCGGGCGGCGCCACCCGGTGCTCGTCATCACGCAGCACCGCCGGCGCAACACCGGCGTCCTGCTCGCCCCGCTGGACTTCCCCCGGCTGAGCGAGAAGATCACCTACCGCCGCGGTATCGGCGAACACCACGTCACCGTCGAGCCCGAGGGCCACGGAGGCGGCCGCCTCCAGGTCACCTGGGGGCGCACGGGCCTGCTGGCGAAGCTGGAACCGCACCTGCCCAAGCTGCGTACCCTCGCGGGCCCCGGCCTGCGCCGGACGTGCGATCCGGTCCGCGGCCTGGCGCAGTGACCCACGCGCATCTCAGTACGCGCTGACCCGGAGCAGGATCTCGCCTGCGGGGCTGGTCGCAACCTGCTGGACCGCGGGGTCCTGCGGGGAGAGACCGCCGCCCGTGGGGTACTGGATCACCCAGTGAACGTGGTACTCACGCAGCAGCGCCAGGCGTTCGGTGCGCGAGGTCATCCTGGCGAAGTAGCGCTTGGTGTCCTGGGCGAGCCGTGCTCCGTCCGGCAGGAAGAAGTCGGGGTAGCCGGAGGCGACGGTGTACGTGCCGTACGCGGGCGCCTGGTGGAGCGGGAAGTAGTCGTCGGTCAGGATCACATCGCCGTAGCGGACGTAGGGCTTGATCCAGGAGTAGTCGGACCAGGCGGCCTGCCGAGGGGCGGCGCGGACGGCCCGGGGGATCGCGGCCGGGCGCAGCACGTAGCCGAGCGAACCCGCCTGCCCCCAGCAGCCGACCAGCAGACCGGCCGCGGTCAGCGGAGCCAGCACCCGCCGCACCAGGCGACCGCCCTCGCCCGCGATCTCCACCGCGAGCGCGACCTGCGCCGAGACAAAGACCGCCGGCAGCACTCGGCCCCACGACCAGTGGCCGGTGACGCCGCCCAGCGCGTAGACGAGCATGCCGAGGACGAAGAGAACCACCAGCGGATCGCGCCGGTCACGCCAGAACCGCGCCGCGAGCGCGGCGACACCCAGGGCCAACAGGCCGAAGCGCGGAACGAGATGCCCGTAGAGCGGCTTGTGGACCGCGTCCAGGCCGCCGACGTCGAGCAGCGCGAAGAACGAGTAGTAAGGCCAGGCCAGCACGATCGCCAGCGCCAGGAGTACCGCCGCGCCCACCTTGAACCACACCACGCGCGCGGGCCATGGCCGCGCGCCCGCCAGGATCGCGACCAGCCCCAGGACGGTCACCATCCCGGTGAACTGGTGGCTGAGCAGGATCACCGCGAGCAGCACACCCAGGGCCGCGTAGGCGGCCCACGGCCAGTCACGGGCGAGCGCGGTGCGCAACAGCGCCCACAGGTGGAACGCCGCGCCCAGCGCGAAGGTGCTGGGGTAGGCGAGGCACAGCGCCAGCGAGGTCAGCCCGGGAAAGCCGCTCCAGGTGAACAGCTCCGTGCCGTACAGCAGGGTCAGGGTGAGGACCGCCAGCGGTACGGCCGAGCGACGGGCGGTGAACGTGCGGACGAAACGCCGGACTCCGGTGACCAGAAGCAGCAGGTCGACGGCGGCGGCCCCGTGCAGCATGCTGAACGTGCCCGCGCCCGTGGCCCTGGCGATCAGCGCCAGCGTCACCATCCACGGTGAGTAGTAGGGGCTGTTGGTGTCGGCGTCCACCAGCGGGTCGCCGGGGTTGGCCAGATCGTGCCGCAGCCGCTCCAGGGTCGCCGCGTGAATGCCCAGGTCCCCGGCCCACGGAAGTCGTACCGTCATCAGGGCCAGCACCACGACCACCAGCAGCGCGGCGACCTGGACCACCTGGTACGCGGCTCCCGCACCCGACCGGCTCGGCTGCGCGGAAGCGGCCTCAGCGACTGCCGCGGGCACGGGACGAGTTCAGCCGCGGCCGCCACGGCAGAAGGGCCGACTCGAGCTGGACAGCGGCGCTCATCTTGGAAACGCCGACCTGACGCTCCTCGAAGTGGATGGGGATCTCGACGGCGGTGTAACCGGCCCGCACCGCCTGGTACTTGAGCTCGACCTGTGCCGACCACGCATCCCGCGCCCGTCGCGAGCGCCGTACCCAGCATCTGTGGGACGTACTCGACGGGGTGGCTGCCGTCCACCACCAGCAGTCGCAGCCCCGGCAGCTCCAGGGCCATCAGCGCCCGGGCCGTCCTCGGGAGGCTTCCGGCCTCGTCGTATGTCGGCATCACCACGGTGAGCGGAACTCCCCTCCACACCGCGGGAAGCGAGCGAGGGCGTCGGCGCACTCATCAGCTGTCTTCTCTTCTGTCAGGTCGGTCGGGCCGGTCGGCCCGTGGCCGCCGGTAGTTCGGTGAGTGACGGATCGCGGCATCCACCATCGATGCGGCCCGGCCGAACCGTCGTGTCAGTCTGCGCACTCGCCCCCTGACGAGATGGCTCAGCCCACGGGCACCGTCCACCACACGCAAGGTGAGGGCCGATCCCGGCGTCACGTGCACCTGCACGAACAGCGGGCGTCCCAGACGTACGACGATCCGGCGGCAGGCCTGCTCGACGCCCGGTGCGCGCACTTCGGCCGGTACGACCTCGTTTCCGGCGCACCGTACTTCGGCTCTGACGCCCCAGGCCATCAGGGCCGCCGGACCGGTCAGGTCACCGGTATGCAGCTGTACCGTCGCGGCCCAGCCGTCCCCGTCCGGGACAAGAGGAACCTCGGTGACGTGATCGGCACATGCTTCGGACCGTTCCCGAAGGATGACGCGTACGGTCTTCGGGCCGAGGGCGGCAAGCCTGCCGTACAGGTCATGCACCCGCAGGGCGAGCCGGGTGATCCGACCCGTCGAGACCAGCCCGTCCACCGCGATCGGCAGTTCGTGGGAGGCCAGTGCGTCGAGTCCTTCCAGGGGTACGGACGCCTCGCCCGGTCCGAACACCGGTAGGGCGCCGGTGGTGCTGTACGGCGGTGCCAGGCGTGGCGGCCGGGCTGCCAGCTCCACCAGACGGGCGGTCTCCGCGGGCTCCGGCAGTGCCTCAAGTACGCGGCCGAGCCACTGGGAGGGCACCCGTGCCGTGGCGTAGCCGGCGGCGTCGAAGGTCCTGAGATAGTCACCGGTCACCCTCCACCAGTCCTGCCGGTACTCCTTGGTGCGCAACGGCAGTTCCCTCGTGTACATGGCCACGTCGTAGTCGAGGAACTTGCCTTGTGCGGCGGCCGCAAGCTCCGGGTGGCCGGCCTTCTGCAACACCTCCACGACCTGCCGGTGGGCAGCTACCCGCTGCTCCCAGTTGGAGATCGTCGCGCGGCGCAAGGAGACCGACGGGCTCGACGCCTGCCTGCGGACGTGCCAGACGTAGACCGGGGTGCCCACGATCGCGAGCCGCGGCCCGGCGGCGTAGAGCAGGGCGGTGAAGACGAAGTCCTCGTAGTGAAAAGCGCCGTCCGGAAACCTGACGTCATGCGCGGCGAGGAAATCCCGGCGGTAGAGCTTGTTCACCGACAGCGTGTCCCACAGCAGTTCGGGCCGCTGCCCGATGCCTTCGAGTACCCGACCGGGCAGTTCGGCGCCTGCCGACCGGTCGAAGAGCTGCGGCTGCCACACCGTGGTGCGACCGTCGGGAAGTTCACGGCGCAGGCATCTGCCCGCCACGACGTCCGCGCCATGAGCGTCCGCGGCGACGAGCAGTGCGTCGAGGGCGCCGGGGGGCAAGGCATCGTCACTGTCGAGGAACATCAGGTACTCGGAGCGCGCGGTGGTCATCCCCTCGTTGCGCGGGGATCCGCAGCCGCCGCTGTTGTGCTCCCTGGTCACCAAGCGGACCCGGTCGTCCTCGGTGAAAACGAGCAGCGCGTCCCGGGTTCCGTCGACCGACGCGTCGTCGATGACGACGACCTCGGCCACCGGCTCGCCCTGAGCGAGCGCCGAACGCACCGCGTGGGCAATGCGCTCCGCGTCGTTGTAGACGATCACCACCACACTGACGCGCGCCCCACCCTGCCGCGTCACCAGCAGACCGCCGAAGCGACTGCGCGGCGCGGGGGAGGGGGAGTGCGGATCAAGCCGTCGGCGCCAGGGGCGGGTAACAGGAACGCGAGCTTCATACGGATCCCGATGTGCAGGAGGACGCGAGCCCCGTGGACTGACAGGACGGCGCCGTACGCCGACGGCCCGGGGTGCTCGCCAGGACCTGCCCCAGCGTTGCCCCACGAGGTAAGAGCACGACAGGAGAGAAGCCAGAGCGCGGTGAGGAACGCGGTCGTGGGGCCACGCGTCGGTGCTCAGTGCCCGAGGGCGGGCCGCGCCCCGGGCGAGGCCGCCTGTGCGGTGCGGTGCGGCTTCCGGGTCGGCGTCGTGTCCTGCGGGAACGTCAACTGCCCGCCCATCCAGTTCATCGCCGGGCCGATCTCCCGCCGCCATGTCGTGAAGTGGTGGCTGCCGCGCGGCAGGATGACGCGCGCCGATGTCATGGGCGACCGCACGGCCTTGAGGAACTGCAGCGTCGGGCCGTAGTCCTTCTCGCCCTGGCGGCTGCTCGCCACGAGCACCGACACCTGGGGCACCGGCAGATGCCGCAGCCGCCACACCAGGTCGTGCCCCTGTTCACGGCGCGCCGCGCGCGGGCCGCCGCCGAAGAGGCTGCCCGTCGTCAGGTCGTCGGTGATCTTGTAGTCGGGGGACAGTGCGGCCGCCGACGTGTACACCTTCGGGTTGCGCAGGGCGAGTTGGAGGGCGCAGGAGCCCCCGGACGAGTAGCCGAGCGCTCCCCACGCGCTGGGATCGTGCCCGACCCGGTACGCCGACTTCAGCGCCTCGGGCAGGTCCTTGGTGAAGAACGTCTCCGCCTTCGGGCCGCCCGGCACGTCCACGCACTCCGTGTCGCGCGGCGGCGCGATCGTCGGCCGCACCATCACCACCACCGTCGGCTGCAGTCGGCCCGAGCGTTCCAGTTGGGCTGCCGTCTGGGGGACATGGAGGAACTGGGCGAGATTCATGATGCCGCCCGGGTAGCCGCTGATCGCCACGATCACCGGGAAGCGCTGCCGGTGGTACTGCCGCTGGAAGTACTGCGGCGGCAGATACACGAACGCGGGGTTGATGGCGCGCGAGCGCCGTCCGATGATCCGTACCGACTCGACCCTGCCGACCTTCGTGGGCGGCCCGGCGGGCAGGTCATTGACCCGGTCGAGGCCCTGCGATCCCGTGGGCTGTACGAGGCCGCTGCGCGACGCGTACACACTGGGCCCGCCACCCGCGTCCGCGATCCGCGCGGGTGCCGTGGAGACATTCCCGAGCAGCTCGTCCCAGGTGCCGTAGAACTCGAAGTTCGCGTTCACCATGACCGCGCACGCAGTCAGGATCGCCAGCTGCGTCGCTGCGATGACTCCGAGCCTGCCGAGCACGGCCACCGGACCGCGCCGGGCGAGCCGCGGCCATGCCCATACCGTGAGGCCCACACAGACCAGCGCTGCCAGTGCCGTCGTGTACTCCAGTGCCCGACTCGTCAGACCCATGGTCGCTCCACCTCTCGCCGGGGACGAGGCCATCTGCCTTCCTGGGGCAGCTTCCTCCCGGAAAGAGGACCGGACCGCGAAGCGGGTTTGCTCCGCCGCGCGTTCTTACCTTTCTCCTCCCCTGCTCTTACTCCAGCAGCGACCGGCCCGCCTACGCTCAGCGGCTGTGAAGCCTCGCCCCGCCGCTGTGGCCGGTCACACCTGCCTGCTCATCGGGCTCGTCGACATCGCCACGGCCGTCTCCCCGCAGGTGCGCGAAAGCCGCATCGAGCGCATCGCGCCGTACGTCCCCGGCCTCGCCGACGATCTGGCACGCGCCGCCTCCCTCGTCACGGGCGTCCTTCTCGTCCTGCTCGCGCGCGGACTGCGGCGCCGCAAACGGCGCGCCTGGGAGGGGGCCGTCGTCCTGCTCGCCGTGAGCGCGCTGGTGCAGGGTGTGCGCCATCACGCGTTCGTCGCGGCGGCCGTTTCGGCGCTGCTGTGCGCGGGTCTCGTGCTGCTGCGGGGCGAGTTCCACGCACTGAGCGACCCGCGCGGCCGGACCCGCGCACTGGGCAACCTGCTGCTGCTCAGCGCGATCAGCGTCGGACTGGGGCTGCTGATCGTGGGCGTGCGCGCCGACAGCGAGACGGATAACGGCATCTCCTTCGTCGACCGGCTGCGACAAGTCGTGTACGGCCTGATGGGGATGGCGGGCCCGCTGACGTACGACAGTGACCGGGTCGGTGACATCGTGAACGTGTCGCTGCTCGCCCTCGGGCTGCTCACCGCCTCGACCACCGTCTACCTGGCGTTGCGGCCCGTCCGGCTCGCCCCGGCGCACGGCGACGTGCGGCTGCGTGCCCTCCTGGCGCGGGAGGGGCGCCGAGACTCGCTCGGCTACTTCGCGCTCCGCCGCGACAAGGCCGTCCTCTTCTCGGACACCGGGAAGGCCGCCGTCGCCTACCGCGTCGTCTCCGGTGTCGCGCTCGCCGGCGGCGACCCCCTCGGTGACCCGGAGGCCTGGCCCGGCGCCATCAAGGAGTTCCTCGATCAGTGCGCGCGGCACGCATGGACCCCGGCCGTCATGGGCTGCAGCGAACTTGGCGCGCACATCTGGGTCCGTGAAGGCGGGTTGAAGGCGCTGGAGCTGGGAGACGAGGCGATCGTCGACTGCGCCGACTTCAGCCTCGCAGGCCGCACCATGCGCAACGTACGCCAAATGATCAACCGCATTGAGCGCAGCGGCTATTCATGCCGGGTGCGACGGGTACGCGATCTGGCCGACGAGGAGAAGCGGCAACTGCGGGAGGCCGCGGCGGCCTGGCGGGGGAGCGCCACCGAACGCGGATTCTCCATGGCACTCGGCCGGTTCGGCGACCCGGCCGACGGCGACTGCGTCGTCGTCACCGCCCACCAGAGGGACGCGGGCGGCACCCAGCACGTCCGCGCGCTGCTGCACTTCGTGCCCTGGGGCGAAGACGGACTCTCCCTCGATCTGATGCGCCGCGACCGCACCGCCGAACCCGGCCTCAACGAGCTCCTCATCGTCACCGCACTGCGCGCCGCACCCGGCCTCGGCGTCACCCGCGTCTCCCTCAACTTCGCCGTGTTCCGGGCGGCGTTGGCTCGCGGCGAGCGGCTCGGCGCGGGTCCGGTGCTGCGCATGTGGCGGGCACTGCTCGTCTTCCTGTCCCGCTGGTTCCAGATCGAGTCGCTGTACCGCTTCAACGCGAAGTTCAACCCGCGGTGGCAGCCCCGTTTCGTCGTATACCCGGCTGCCCGCGACCTCCCACGCATCTGCTGGGCATGCATGCGGGCCGAAGCGTTCGTAGTACTGCCGCAACCGGCGGAACGGCTGCGTCAGTGGGCGCGACACCCACTGCCCAGCGCTGCCGGATCGGGGTGAGACCTCTGGTCCCGGGGGCTGATCGAGAACGTCCTGCCGGGGTCAGGCCGCGGGGATGAAGCCGGGTCTGCTGTCGGCGTCGGCATCGGCGTGGGAGTCGGCGTCAGTGGTGAGCTGGGTGTGGAGTCCTGCGAGTCCTCTGGCCAGCGCGCGCCGATCGGCGGCGGGCAGGGCGTTGATCGCGTGGTGCAGCGTTTTCTCGCGCTGCTCGCGGATGCGTTGCAGGTGAGTCCTGCCCGCGAGGGTCAGCCGCAGAGTGACTTCCCGTCCGTTGCCGGGGCACGGTCGCCGTTCCAGGAAGCCGATGGCCTGCAGGCGGTCGCACATGCGGGTGACGGAGGGAGGGGAAGTGGCGAGCCGTTTGCACAGGGACCGCATGCGGATCCCCTCATCGCGGTCGACGACGTACATCAGGCGCAGTTGCGACGTCGAGGCGGGGGCGATGGTGGCTGATCCTCTGGCGTGTTCCCACATCACGTCGAGGAGTTCGACGATCCCACCGGCGGACCGGGTGGCCTCGTGGGAGAAGCTGCGTGAGGTGGAGTCTGGTACTGGCATGTGCGCCCCGTCAGTATGTCTGGCTCCACTCCCCGCACCTGGTCGGGGAGTGGAGTGGCGTCAGGTGGTGCGGTGCGGTCCGGTGGGGCGGGCCGGTCTCGCTTCCCCGCTAGTCATCGGGGGTTCTGCCGTGCTGCCGAGTGGGGAGTTCACGGTGCCCGGTGAGGGGCGCCGTCAGATGGTCCAGGGTACCGGTGAGGGCCAGGAGCCGATCCAGTTTCGCGGTGCGGTCGTCCAGATGGAGCCGGACGCCCGCAGCGCTGGTCCTGCGGTGGACCATCAGCAGGATCGAGAGCCCCATGGAGTCGATGACGTCGAGCCCCGCACAGTGCAGGTGCAGGTCGCCAAGGCGCGGGTGTTCGGCGAGCTTGTCGGTGACGGCTCGCAGGAGATGGTCGGCGTTGTCGTAGTCGAGATCGCCGTGGAGCTCTATGCGGACGGTGTCCTCGGTGTCGACCGTGGTCAGGCGCAGAGGGGAGGGCGGCGTGGTGGTCATGCGGGCTTTCCGGCGGTGAGGGGGTGATCCGGCGTGAGTGCGTCGATGCCGTGTTCGAGGGTCCGGGTGGCTCTGGGGAAGTCCTTGAGCTCGCGGGCCAGGATGCTCAGGGCCGGCGGCAGACTGTGCGCGGGCACACCGCGAGCGGTGAGGATCTGGGCGGTCCAGGTGATGAACCAGGCGAAGAGGTCCTCGTCGCCGAGGTAGAGGGCGGTGGCGAGGAATTCCACGATGTGCGCGAGGTCTTCCGCGGTGCGTTCACGCTGCGCTTCGCTGTACGTGCGCATGGCGGGGAACGCGTCTTCGAGGGCGGTGAAGACGGTGCGCACGAGGGCGGTCCTGCTGTGGGAGACCATGGTGTATTCCTGGTCTTCCAGGTGGGGCAGGTCGTCGATCGGCTGATGATCGGGGAGCGGGCGCGGCAGCGGTGTCCGGGCGAGCTGGTCGGCCGCGGTTCGGGCGTCGGGAGCCCAGGCGTCGGCACCGAGCAGGCGGGCGTACCTGCCGTCGGGTCCGAACGCGGCTCCACCGGCGAGCACGGGTACGCCGACGGCCTGGCAGGCGGTGATCGCGGCGTGCGCGGTGGGCAGCCGGGCCGCGATCGAGCTGGAGAGCGCGACCACGTCGGTGTCGGTGCGGTGCAGGTGGGCTATGAGGTGCGGGGCGGGTACCTGCGCGCCGAGGTAATCGACGTGCCAGCCGCGGAGCTTGAGGACCTCGGCCAGCAGACGCGCGGGCAACGCGTGCCATTCGCCGTCCACACAGGCCACCGTGATCCTGCCCCGGTCCGGGGTGGTGCGTGCGGCCGGGTGCACGGAGAGCGCGGCCACCGCCCGCTCGTTGATGGCGGTCGCCGCGTGCTCCTGGGCCACGGAGAGACGGTTCGCGGCCCACTCCTCACCGACCTTGCCCTGCACCGACGCGATCACGTCGAGCAGCACGCTCTCCGGCGCGACGCCGTCGTCCAGGGCGTGCAGCACCACGTCGGTGGCCGCGTATTCATCGGCCGCGGACACGGCTTCCCAGAGCTCGTCGGCCAGTTGCCGGACCGTTTCGCCGACCGCCGGCCGGGGTGGAGTACGGGTCTTCATGCGGTGTACCTGCCCCGAGTGTGGCCGTTCACCGCACTGAGATGCTGAGTGCGTGGCGCGGAGATCACCACGACGGCCATGTCGTCGTGCCGCCCCTTTCCGACCCACTGGGACGCGAGCATCTGGACACGCTCCACGATGCCCGCGGACGGCATGCCCGCGCACTCCGTGAGGACACGCTGGAGCCGCTTCTCACCGAACTCCGCCCCGCCCAACGGACCGCCCTTGGCCTCGGTGATCCCGTCGGTGTAGAGGACGCAGGACTCCCCGGGCGCGAGCGTGACGGCAGCGGTGTGGGCACGGGCTTCGGGAATCGCCCCCACCAGCGTGCCGCGTGTCTCGGCCTCCTCCACCGCTCCATCCGCACGGACGATCAGCGGAGCCGGATGACCGGCACTGGTCAGCCGCAGACTCACCCCGCTGCCCTCCCGCACGGCGGAAGCAAGGACCAGCGTCGCGAACCGGGTGTGATGGGAATTGACCAGAGAGGTGTTCAGGAGGCTGATCATCTGCTGGTGGTCGTCCGCCAGGGGGAGCAGGGCATGCAGGGTGTTGCGGATCTTGCCGGTCAGTACGGCGGCTTCCAGACCCTTGCCGCAGACATCCCCGAGCGCCACGAACGACGCTTCGCCCTCGACGGCGGCGGGGTGCACGTCGTAGAAGTCCCCTCCGATCCGTTCATGGTCCTCCGAGGGGCGGTAGCCGCCGGCGAAGTCCACTCCGGAGATCTGGTGCAGCGAGGGGGGAAGCAGCTCGCGCATCAGGACCTCGGTGATCGAGATCTGCTCCGCGTACAGACGCGCGGCCGACATGGCGGCTCCGGCACGTGTGGCGAAAAGGCGGGCGAAGACTTCCTCACCGCCCGTGAACGCCGCCGTGCCGGAGCGGCGCAGCAGGACGAGCGCACCGGCTGCGACACCGTGACCGGGCAGCGGGGTGATCACTATCGAGCCGACAGGGCCGAAGTCCTCGGGCACCATCCAGTCCGGTGCGACGGAGGGATCGATCCACCGTGAAGGCACCGGCGGGAATCCGCGCAGCGCCTCGCCGAGACCGGGCACATCGTCCGGATCGACCGACTCCTGGGACCGTACGGGTGCGGCGCCGTGACGGCACGTCACCACGGGCAGCCGCTGCCCGCGCGAGGGCGCGATGACCAGCGCGGCATCGGCGAGGTGCTCCGCCGCCAGCTGCGCGGTCACATCCATGCAGCGCTCCAGATTCAGCGAGGAGAGCAGCAGATTGGACGCCTTGGCCAGGAACTCGGTGCGCTCACGCTCCATCCGCAGAGCCTCACGGACCACTTGGTGATCGGTGTCGTCGACCAGCCACCACACCACGGTGCCGTCGTCCTGCACGCTGGAGTGCGCCTCGAACCTGCGCTCGCTGACGGTTCCCGAGACCGGTGTGTCCGCTGCTTGCCCGCCGCGCCGACCAGGTGCTCTCAGCGCGTCATGCGCGGCGGAGAGCCAAGTGGGGACCACATCAGTGAGGAGGCTTCCGGGGAGGGCCCCGGGCAGGAGCGCACCTGCCGCGTCGCTGCGCAGCACGATGGTGCCTTCGACGTCAGCGACGAGGACGGGATAGGGAGCACGGCTCAACGGTGAGCCGTGCTCTGAGACGGCGCCGATCTGCGCTGGGGGAGAGACCAAAAATTGAGGACTCGCTACGCGAATCCCTCACCTCATCGACTAGTAGGAACGTTGCCTTTGAGCAACCATCCCTCAAGCCGCACTCACCTGGCAACCGGCACTTGCACCCGCTGAATCGTGTTGCCGCAAGGGAGTTTGGAGGGCGTGAATCGGGACACCCCATCAGGGCGCCCCGCCCTACGGGCACCCGGTCCTCGGCGCGCAGCTCGTCGGCCGCATCGGCTTCGGCGAGGGTCCGTTCGAACTGCTCGACGGACTCGGAGTCCTGGGATTCGAGAGTGAGGTCGAGCGGTACCTCGAAGGAGCGGCCCAGCTTGATGGTGTCGACGACGGCCCGGTAGCCGCGGAGCGCCGGGCCGGTCGCGTCACCGGCAGAGGGCGGTACCCAGCCGCCGGGTGAGCCGTGTCTCACCAGGGCGGCCCCACTTGTTTATGCAACGAGTTGCATAGCAGGATCGGGGCATGGCGCTAGAGCACGCGATCCTCGTCTCGCTGCTGGAACAGCCGGGCTCCGGATATGAGCTGGCCCGGCGGTTCGAGCGGTCCATCGGCTACTTCTGGACCGCCACCCACCAGCAGATCTACCGCGTGCTCAAACGCATGGAGAACGACGGATGGATCGATGTCCGCGAGGTGCCGCAGCAGGCACGTCCTGACAAGAAGGAGCACTCCGTCGCCGCCCTCGGGCGGACCGTGCTCTCGCAGTGGCTGCACGATCCGATCGAACCCGAGAGTGTGCGGCACGAGCTCGCCGTGAAGATCCGCGGTGCCGCCTTCGACGACCCGGGCGCGCTGATCCGCGAGGTCGAGCGGCATCGCCAGGCGCACGCCGACCGCCTCGCGCGCTATCTGGCGGGGGAGCGGCGTGACTTCACCGGGCCCGATGCGGATGGGCCCACCACGCCTGATGCGGATGCGCCCACCATGCCTGATGCCGGGCGGGAGCTCCAGCATGTCGTGCTGCGCGGCGGCATCGCGTACGAACGGATGACGCTCGCCTGGCTCGACGACGTGCTCGACACCCTGCACCGGCTCGACCCCGCGGCCTGACCCGGCCCGTCGCTCCTCCACCCCACCACCCCTCACCTGCCGAACCTCCCCAACCTCCCGAGCCGGAAAGGCGAACACCCATGGCCGACCCGCTGCTGTTCAACCCGCGCACCTACGACCCGAAGCACTTCGACCCCGAGACCCGCAGGCTGCTGCGCGCCACCGTCGACTGGTTCGAGGCCCGTGGCAAGCGTCAGTTGATCGAGGACTACCGCACCCGCGCCTGGCTGGCGGACTTCCTCGACTTCTCCGCGAAGGAGGGGCTCTTCGCGACCTTCCTCACCCCGGCCGCCGCGGCCGACGGGAAGCCGGACGCGCGCTGGGACACCGCGCGGATCGCCGCCCTCAACGAGATCTTCGGCTTCTACGGACTCGACTACTGGTACGCGTGGCAGGTCACCGTCCTCGGCCTCGGCCCGGTCTGGCAGAGCGAGAACGAGGCTGCCCGCACCCGCGCGGCGGACCTCCTCTCCCAGGGTGAGGTGTTCGCCTTCGGCCTGTCCGAGAAGACCCACGGTGCCGACATCTACTCCACGGACATGCTCCTGGAGCCGGACAGTGACGGTGCCGGCGGCTTCCGGGCCAGCGGCTCCAAGTACTACATCGGCAACGGCAACGCGGCAGGCCTCGTCTCCGTCTTCGGCCGCCGCACCGACGTCGAGGGCCCCGACGGCTACGTCTTCTTCGCCGCCGACAGCCGACACTCGTCGTACCATCTGGTGAAGAACGTCGTCGATTCGTCGAAGTACGTCAGCGAGTTCCGTCTGGAGAACTACCCGGTCGGCCCCGACGACGTGCTGCACACCGGCCGCGCCGCCTTCGACGCCGCCCTCAACACCGTCAACGTCGGCAAGTTCAACCTCTGCACCGCCTCCATCGGCATCTGCGAGCACGCGATGTACGAGGCCGTCACCCACGCCACCGGGCGCATCCTCTATGGCCGCCCCGTCACCGCCTTCCCGCACGTGCGCCGCGAGCTGACCGACGCGTACGTCCGTCTCGTCGGCATGAAGCTGTTCAGCGACCGTGCCGTCGACTACTTCCGCTCCGCGGGCCCCGACGACCGCCGCTACCTGCTCTTCAACCCCATGACGAAGATGAAGGTGACCACGGAGGGCGAGAAGGTCATCGACCTGATGTGGGACGTCATCGCCGCCAAGGGCTTCGAGAAGGACACCTACTTCGCCCAGGCCGCCGTCGAGATCCGTGGCCTGCCGAAGCTGGAGGGCACCGTCCACGTCAACCTCGCGCTGATCCTCAAGTTCATGGGCAACCACCTGCTGAACCCCGCCGAGTACGAGCCCGTGCCGACGCGGCTCGACGCGGCCGACGACGTGTTCCTCTTCCGGCAGGGACCGGCCCGCGGCCTTGGCTCCGTACGCTTCCACGACTGGCGCACCGCCTACGACGCGCACGCCGACGTGCCCAACGTCGCCCGCTTCCGCGAACAGGCCGACGCCCTCTGCGAGTTCGTCAAGACGGCAGCACCCGGCGAGGAGCAGAGCCGCGACCTCGACCTCCTCCTCTCCGTCGGCCAGCTGTTCGCCCTTGTCGTACACGGCCAGCTGATCCTGGAGCAGGCGCGCCTGACCGGTCTCGACGGGGACGTGCTCGACGAACTGTTCGCCGTTCTCGTACGCGACTTCTCCGCGCACGCCGTCGAGCTGCACGGCAAGGACTCCGCCACGTCGGAGCAGCAGAGCTGGGCGCTCGGCGCGGTGCGGCGCCCGGTCGTCGACGACGCGCGCTCGGCGCGGGTGTGGGAGCGCGTCGAGGCGCTGGCCGGGGAGTACGAGATGGCGCCGTAGCCTCCTCGGAGCGTGCGCCGGGGGCGGCGGGGCGGCGGGCGCGCGTCAGGCGGCGAAGACCTGGTCGTCGTCGGCGAACGCCTTGAACTCCAGGGCGTTGCCCGCCGGGTCCAGGAGGAACATCGTCCACTGCTCGCCCTGTTGGCCCGCGAATCGTACGTACGGCTCGATGACGAACTCGACGCCGGCCGTACGCAGCCGCTCGGCGAGCTTCTGGAACTCCGTGACCGGCAGGATCAGTCCGAAGTGCGGTACGGGGACCTCATGGCCGTCGACCGGGTTGTGCAGGCGCTGCGCGGGCTCCGGCGCCAAGTGCGTGACGAGCTGGTGGCCGTGCAGATTCCAGTCCACCCAGGTGTCCGCGCTGCGGCCCTGCTCCAGGCCGAGCACCTCGCCGTAGAAGAGGCGGGCCGCGGCCAGGTCGTCGACCGGCACGGCCAGGTGGAACCGCGGGACGGGGGAGTTGAGAACGGTCATGGCGTGCCTCCAGTGACGGGTGTCCGGACTGCTGACGGGTGCCCGGACCGTGCCGTGTTGCTCAGGCGGACGCGGTGCAGTCCGGGCACAGTCCCCGGTACGTCACCTCGGCTGCCGAGACGGTGAAGCCGAACCGCTCGGAGGCGGGCAGCGCGGAGAGCGGGTCGCCGCCGGGGTGCACGTCCTTGATGGCGCCGCAGCCCGAGCACACCAAATGGTGGTGGGGGTGATGGGCGTTGGGGTCGTACCGCTTCGCGCGGCCGGTGGACACCTCTATCACCTCGCCGAGGGAGACCAGCTCACCGAGGGTGTTGTAGACCGTGGCGCGAGATATCTCCGGCAGCCGGGCAGTGGCACGCGCGAGCACCTCGTCAGCGGTCAGGTGGACGTGTTCACCGTCGAACACCTCGGCGACCACCCGGCGCTGCGCGGTCATCCTCCAGCCACGTCCGCGGAGCCGTTGCAGAAGATCGCTCATGCCTACCAGCCTATCTGTGCTGTGTCTGACGACTGAATTCGTACGGACCCGTCTGTCGTATTGACTTGGACTTCGTCCATCGTAGGATCAGTTCCGGCCGACGGCCAAGGGACAGGGCAACAGCAGGGAACAGCGCGTGACTTCAGGAGGCGGGTCCGTTCGGCCCGGCATCCGGTACCCCGCTCGCGGAGAAGCAGTCCGTCGAGCAGGCGGGCGCCCTCGGCCTGGAACTGATCCAGGAACCTGCTCCGCTGGAGAATTCTGCCTGCTGCCGCGCCCCCGTCGCCCCCGACTGCTCTGCCGTTCGCAGTTCCTGAGCACCGTGATCCGCCCCGTCCGGAAGGATTCCCATGACTGAGAACCATGACGCGATCGTCACAGACCCGAAGCCGGAAGAGACTGGCGGCTGCCCGGTCGTGCACGGTCGCGCGCCGCACCCGACCCAGGGCGGTGGAAACCGCCAGTGGTGGCCGGAGCGGCTCAACCTGAAGATCCTCGCCAAGAACCCCGCCGTGGCCAACCCCCTGGGCGAGGAATTCGACTACGCCGAGGCGTTCAACACCCTCGACCTGCCGACCGTGAAACGGGACATCGCAGAGGTCCTCACCACCTCGCAGGACTGGTGGCCCGCAGACTTCGGCAACTACGGCCCGCTGATGATCCGCATGGCCTGGCACAGCGCGGGCACCTACCGCATCAGCGACGGCCGCGGCGGTGCCGGCGCCGGCCAGCAGCGCTTCGCGCCGCTCAACAGCTGGCCGGACAATGTCAGCCTCGACAAGGCCCGCCGACTGCTGTGGCCGGTGAAGAAGAAGTACGGCCAGAACCTCTCCTGGGCCGACCTCATGGTCCTCACCGGAAACGTCGCCCTGGAGACGATGGGCTTCGAGACCTTCGGCTTCGCCGGCGGCCGCGCCGATGTCTGGGAGCCTGACGAGGACGTCTACTGGGGCCCCGAGACCACCTGGCTCGACGACGAGCGCTACACCGGCGACCGCGAGCTGGAGAACCCGCTCGGCGCGGTCCAGATGGGTCTCATCTACGTCAACCCCGAGGGTCCCAACGGCAACCCGGACCCGGTCGCCGCGGCCCGCGACATCCGTGAGACGTTCCGCCGCATGGCGATGAACGACGAGGAGACCGTCGCGCTGATCGCCGGTGGTCACACCTTCGGCAAGACCCACGGCGCAGGGCCGAGCGAGAGCGTCGGAGACGACCCCGAGGCCGCGTCCATGGAGCAGCAGGGCTTCGGCTGGAAGAACTCCCACGGCACCGGTGTGGGCGCCGACGCCATCACCAGCGGTCTCGAGGTCATCTGGACCACCACCCCCGCGCAGTGGGGCCACGACTTCTTCGAGCACCTCTTCGAGTACGACTACGAGCTCACCCAGAGCCCGGCGGGTGCGAACCAGTGGGTGGCGACGAACGCCGAGGCGATCATCCCCGACGCCTTCGACGCGTCGAAGAAGCGCCTCCCGATGATGCTCACCACCGACCTGTCGCTGCGCTTCGACCCGGTCTACGAGCAGATCTCGCGGCGTTTCTACGAGAACCCGGACCAGTTCGCGGACGCGTTCGCCCGTGCCTGGTACAAGCTGACGCACCGTGACATGGGCCCGATCGTGCGCTACCTCGGCCCGGAGGTGCCCGACGAGGTGCTGCTGTGGCAGGACCCGCTGCCGGCAGCCGAAGGCGAGCCGGTCGACACCTCGGACATCGCATCGCTCAAGGAGCAGATCCTCGGCTCGGACCTCACCACCGAGCAGCTGGTCTCCGCTGCCTGGGCCGCGGCGTCCTCCTTCCGCGGCAGCGACAAGCGCGGTGGCGCCAACGGCGGTCGTATCCGCCTGGAGCCGCAGCGAAGCTGGGAGGTGAACAACCCGGACGCCCTCGCGCAGGTCCTTCGCACGCTGGAAGGCATCCAGTCGTCCTTCAACTCCGGTGCCAAGAAGGTCTCGCTGGCGGACCTGGTCGTCCTCGGCGGCTCCGCGGCGGTCGAGAAGGCGGCCAAGGACGCGGGTGTCCAGGTCGAGGTGCCGTTCACGCCGGGCCGTGTCGACGCCGCACAGGAGCAGACGGACGTCGAGTCGTTCGCCGCGCTCGAGCCGACCAACGACGGCTTCCGTAACTTCGTCGGCAAGGGCAACCGTCTGCCGGCCGAGTTCCTGCTGATCGACAAGGCGAACCTGCTGACCCTGAGCGCGCCCGAGCTGACGGTCCTCGTCGGCGGTCTGCGCGTCCTTGGCACCAACCACGCCGGGTCGAAGCACGGCGTGTTCACGGACAAGCCGGGCACCCTGTCGAACGACTTCTTCGTCAATCTGCTCGACATGGGCACGACCTGGAAGTCGACGTCCGCGGCGCAGGACGAGTTCGAGGGCCGTGACGCGAGCGGCGCGGTCAAGTGGACCGGCACCCGCGCCGACCTGGTCTTCGGCTCGAACTCCGAGCTGCGTGCGCTCGCCGAGGTCTATGCGAGCGACGACGCCAAGGAGAAGTTCGTCAAGGACTTCGTCGCGGCATGGGACAAGGTCATGAACCTGGACCGGTTCGACCTGGTCTGAGTTCTCTGATCGCGATGTCCGGGGCGGCCCGCGCGGGCCGCCCCGGACATCTTTTTTGGATGTCAACCCGCTCTGTCCACAGAGGGTTTCTCTTGGCGATCAGTGGTGGTGAACTCCATCCACTCGATGCCGGCGACACTGAAATTGGCTCCGACGTCAGAGGACGCGGTGCCCTCGAACTCATGACGTACCCCTGGCTCTGGGCCGTTGAGGCTCCAGGGCGTCGCGATCTTCCATGCCCACTGAAGGGTGGTCAGGAGTGCGTCTTCCGGGGTGCTGCAACGGAGGGGAGAGACGAACCGCAGCTCGGCCAGTTCTGGGAACTTCCAGTACCGCTCGTAACTTTCGATCTCGATGGTGTGCGGCAACAGCTCTCCGATGCGGTCGATCACGCGCTCGGCACCACGGCGGTCGTTTACATGCGCGTAGCAGCGCCAACGGATCGTCTCAAACATGCCGACACTGTATGGCTCTTGCGGAACCGTGCCGGGACTCCTCCCGGTCCAGACCGCCAGTCCACCGGTGGTGGTCCGCAAGTCCGGTGAACGCAACCGCCGGAAGACTGGGTGATCGCTGCGTCAGGAAGGCCCGGGCGGCTGCACAGACGGCCAGTTGGCCAGCCGGGCGCGGGCTTCTTGCGCAATGACTGGCCACGGGTCATCAACCAAACGCGCCACTGCCGACCGCGAGGCGTGAGGGTGGCCTGCGACGAGCCTCCGCACAGCGTCATCCGGATCGTCGACCAGCTGCTCCAGCAACTCGGGCGGGCAACGGCGCTTTCTGGCCACCCGGTCTCGGACTCGCCAGTCCGGATCCTTGATCAGCTCGGTCAGGATCTCCGACGGCACCGTCCTGTTGTGCGCGGCCCAGAAACGCATGTCGGGATGGTTGCGCACAAGGTCCCACCAGACGGGCAGCGGCATGGTTGCCCACGCCGAGCGGTTGTACTCCGCCGGGTCCTCGCTCTCCCGCAGCCGGATGAACTCCTCCACGGAGGTGATCTCAGGGAAACGGTCAGCCATGCCAGCCAGTAAGCCACGATGTCCAGGTCAGACGTCAAGGAAAGTTCATCATCCAGATCGGCGATGATGCCCGTGCCAGCTCTACAGCGGTAGATGCAAGCTGGGAATAGCTCTCCCTTTCGGCTTGCAGGCGGCGTACCTACTGGTCTTCCCGCTAGAGCGGTACCCCCTGTAGCCCGGCTCCGCGCAGGTCAGGGCCGTGTTGGCCGTACCTGCGCATCCTGCAACTCCCCCTGTGTGGTGCAGCTCCCACACAGATGCCAAGAGGTGGCCGGAGCGCGCGGCGTCGTTGTGCCTTCGCGCGTTCGTAGTCGATCTCGGAAGTGCCGCAGACGGTGCGGCAGCGTGTCTCGGCTTCGTCGAGCGTGGTCGTGGCGGCCAAGGCTTGGGCGAGGCGGTTGGCGGCGAACGCCCCCGCCAGGTCGACCTGGCGGACGGTGGAGCCTTCGGCGGTGAGTGGGACCGGGAGTCCGGCGTCACGGATCTCGCACAGGCCTCGGGCGCCCAGCGCGGTGGCGGTGAGCAAGGCTGTTGCCTCGGAGGGGTGCCAGGTGAGTACCGGGAGGATGGTTTGGGTGTGCTCGGGTGCGAAGGCTGTGATCAGGGGGCCGAGGCGGGGGCGCAGAACGTCCGCGGGGAGCTCGCCGTCCAGGCCGGGGCCTGCCACCAGGAGGCGTACGGGCACCTCGATGCGGGCGCAGGCCGCCAGGGTGAGGGCGTCCGCACGGGGGCTGCGCAGGGTGGCTTCGCCGCCGTGGGCCAGGATGTGGACATCGACGCGCTTCCTTGGGCCGTTCCCTCAGCTCACCGCTCCATCAAGCTCCGGGCATCCACCGGAAACCCTGTGGCGAACGAGCGGTTCGCGGCGAGGCCCGTCGCCAGCGAGAGCGCTCCGTCACTGGCGTCCGCCGCGCGGCCCAGGGAGTCGGCATCGCCGGGCGCGCGCTCGCCGAAGAGATCGGCCAGCATGCGTACGTCCCCGCCGCCGTGCCCGCCCTCACCTGTGGGCACCTTCACTTCTCGCGGCTCCTCCCAGAAGCGGCGAAGCAGCAGTTGGGTACGGCCCGCCTCGTCGCCGACCGCCGCACCGTGCATGACCGCGCTCGCGCTGTCGCTCCGCACGTCGGGGCGTGTCCAGGTGGATTCCTCCACGAGGAGTTCGACGCGGCCCTCGCTGCCGTTGAAGGCGATGCGATAGCCCTCCCAGGGCGCGTACGCCGTGAGGTGGTAGGTGAGGGTCGCGCCGGAGGAGTACCGCACGAGGACCGCCATGTCGTCCTCGATGCTCACCCCGGGCCCGAACACGTTCTGGTCGCGGTGATAGCCGTCCTCCGCCTCCGCGTCCAGGTACAGGGCGCTGAGTACGGAGGAGTCGGCGAGGCGGATCGCGAAGGGGTCGCCCGCGGCGGCGGCGGAGCCGTGCGCGCGGGTGTAGTCACGGGCCAGGCCGCGCCGGTTGCCCGCGTCGTCGCCGTAGAAGAAGAGCCCGCCCTGCGCGTAGACGGTCTCGGGCCGCGCGCCCAACCACCAGTTGACCAGGTCGAAGTGGTGGGTGGCCTTGTGCACCATCAGGCCGCCCGAGTTGGCCTTGTCGCGGTGCCAGCGGCGGAAGTAGTCCGCGCCGTGCCGCAGGTCCAGCAGCCACTCGAAGTGCACCGAGCCGACCTCGCCGATCTCGCCGTCCGCGAGGAGCTGGCGCACCGCTGAATGCACAGGGTTGTAGCGGTAGTTGAAGGCGACCCGCACCTCACGGCCCGTGCGGCGTTGGGCGTCGAGGATGCGGCGGGCGCGATCGGCGCTCGTGGTCATGGGCTTCTCGGTGACCACGTCGCAGCCCGCTTCTAGCGCCTGCACGATGTAGTGGTCGTGCAGGTGGTCGACGGTGGTGACCACGACGAGGTCGACGCTCTCACGGCGCAGCATCTCCTCGAAGTCGTCCGCGGAGTACGCGGGTATGGGCGGGCGGCCGGGGTGGGCGGTCGCGATCCAGTCGTTGTGGACGGCCATGCGGTGCGCGTTGACATCGCAGAAGCCGACGAGGTCGATCCGGTCCGCGTAGGGACCGGCGAGCGCCTCGGTGAAGAGCTGGGCGCGGGCGCCGAGTCCCACCACGGCACAGCGGCGACGGCGCGCGGCGTCGAGAGGCATGCGGATTCCGTTCGGGGAGTGGGTGCGTGCGGGATGTCCGGAGTGAGGCGTCAGGGGGGAGGCGGTGATCGCGGGGCAACGGTTGCAGCTGCGACCTGGCTCTGCAAGAGGGTCTGAACGCGCCGGCCACGTCGCTGACTTGGAGGATCTCCACCGGCGACGGCGAAGACCCAGGTCGGCGCGGGGGCGACGGGCAGCGAACGGGCAAACCTCGCCGCCCACATATTGAGTCGATTCAGTTTTCGGCTCCGAGGTCTTGTCCTGACATTCCCGGGGTGCCTAGGGTCTGCCCCAGTGCAAGCGCTTTCTAAGCTCGTTCGAGGAGACCGTATGTCCTCCACCCCCGCCCGTCTACGTGCTGCTGTCGTCGGCACGGGCGGCATAGTGACCGGCAGTCACCTGCCCGCCCTGCGGGCCCACTCCGACCGGATCGAGCTGAGAGCCGCCGTCGATGTCGACCCGGCCCGGCTCGCCGCCTTCCGCACGGAGGCCGGGACGATGGGCATGGATGTCGAGGGTTACGCCGATTTCGACGCCATGCTCGACGCGGTCCGCCCCGACCTGGTCCTGATCGGCACCCCGCCTTCGCTGCACCGGGCGCAGACCGTGGCCGCGCTGAAGGCGGGCGCGTGGGTCCTTTGCGAGAAGCCGCTGTGCCTCTCGCTCGCCGAGTACGACGAGATCGCCGCCGCCGAGGAGGCCTCGGGAACGTACGCCTCGGTCGTCTTCCAGCACCGCTACGGCTCCGGCGCCGTCCACGCCCGCGAGCTGATCGCGAGCGGCGAGCTCGGCGCGCCCCGGGTCGCGCACTGCCAGACCACCTGGCACCGGGACAGCGACTACTACGCGGTGCCGTGGCGCGGCCGGTGGGAGAGCGAGGGCGGCGGCCCCACCATGGGGCACGGAATCCACCAGTTCGATTTGCTCCTGCATCTGCTCGGCGACTGGACCGAGGTGCGCGCCATGGCGGCCCGCCTCGTCCACGACACCGAGAGCGAGGACGTCTCGACCGCCCTCGTACGGTTCGAGAACGGCGCGCTCGCCACCGTCGTCAACAGCGTCCTGTCCCCGGACGAGGTCAGCCGCATCCGCGTCGACTGCGCCGACGCGACCGTCGAACTCACCCACCTCTACCGGCACACCAACGACGACTGGACCTACACCCCGGCCCCGCACGTCGATGCAGCGCGCGCCGAAGCCTGGCGCACCCCCGCCACCGACGTACCCAGCTCGCACGCCGCCCAGCTCGGCGCCCTCCTCGACGCCTACGAGCAGGGCGTACGGCCGCCGGGCAGCGGCCCCGATGCCCGCCACACCCTCGAATTCGCCGCCGCGCTCTACAAGTCGGCGTTCACCGGAAAGCCGGTGCTCGCGGGCGAGATCGCCGCCGGTGACCCCTACTACCCGGCCATGCACGGCAGCCACCCCGACTGGAGCCCCCAGCGATGACGATTCAGGTCACCCACACCCACGGCGAGCGGATCACGGTCAGGTCCGGCGACGTCGAACTGCTCAGCTACGTCTACGCACCGGACCCGGACCCCTTCGAGGCCCGCAAGCCCTACATCCACCCCCTGCGTACCTTGTCCGGGCACCAGGTGTCGGGATACCGGCCGAACGACCACCGCTGGCACAAGGGCCTCCAGATGACCGCGAGCCATCTGTCGGGGCAGAACTTCTGGGGCGGCAACAGCTACGTCCACGGCGAGGGGTATCTGCGCCTGCCGGAGCGCGTCGGGTCCATGCGCCACGACGGCTTCTCCGTCCTGGACGTCGAGGACGACCGCCTCACCCTCGCCGAGGAACTCACCTGGATCGAGAACGGCGGCCAGGAGTGGGCCAGGGAAGAGCGCGGCATCACCGTCCACTCGGTCGACGAGGAGGCCGGATCCTGGGCCCTCGACTGGTCGATCCGCCTGACCAACATCCGCGACGAACCGCTGCGCTTCGGCTCGCCGACCACCGCGGGCCGCGACATGGCCGGATACACGGGCCTGCAGTGGCGCGGACCGCGTGACTTCACCGGCGGCGACGCCTTCGGCCCCGACGACGAGAAGGACGCGGCCGGTCTCATGGGCACCCAGGGCCCCTGGCTCGCCTTCACCGCCGAGCACGACGACATCGACGCGCACTCCACGCTCGTCTTCGCGCACGCCCCCGAGAACCTCGACGAGGCGAGCGCGATCCACGCATCGCACTGGTTCGTACGCTCCGAACCCATCCCCACCGTCGCCTTCTCCTGGGCGTTCTTCGACGAGTTCGCACTGCCGCCCGGCGCGTCCTTCACCTACCGCTACCGCGTCGTGGTCGCCGACGGCGCCTGGGACCGCGACCGCGTCGCCACCCACCTGAAGGGACTGACATGGTGAGTCTTCCGCACCCGCTGCCGGGAGCCGTCGGCCTCTCGCACCTGAGCGCGTACGACTGGGAGGCCGCCGACGGCGTGTGCGGCGGCAGCCCCCATCTGCACCTGGTGTGCACGGAGGCGTATGTCGTCACCGGTGGCCGCGGCGCCGTCCAGACGCTCAGCCCCGACGGCTACCGCGAGGTCCCCCTTGAGGCGGGCTCGGTCGCGTGGTTCACGCCCGGCACCGTGCACCGGATGGTGCAGGGCGGCGACCTGCGGATCACGGTCCTGATGCAGAACAGCGGCCTGCCCGAGGCAGGGGACGCCGTCTTCACCTTCCCGCCCGACGTGCTCGCCGACCCCGAGCGGTACGCCGCCGCGGCGAAGCTCCCCGCGAAGGAAGGACCGGAGGCGGAAGCCGCCGCCCGCAAGCGCCGTGACCTGGCCGTCGAGGGGTATCTGCCGCTGCGCGAGGCGCTCGAAGCCGGGGACAACGGCCCCTACCTGGAATTCCAGCAGACAGCGGCCCGCCTCGTGAAGGACAAGGTCCCCACCTGGCGTGAGCTGTGGCGGGCCGGCGCTCTCGCCACCGCCGAGCGCACCGGCGCGCAACTCGACGCCCTTGAATCCGGCAGCCCCGACTACCTCGCGGGCTCGGGCTCGTACGACAGCCGTCCTTCCCGCCGGGGCGGCTACGGCATGTGCGGGCGCCGCGACGAGTATGAACTGCCGGGCACCACGCTCCCGTACCAAGGCGAGTAACCGCTCCCTTCGTCACAGAGAACGCCCGTCAAGGAACCAGAGAGGAGAGGTGTCATCGGCATGCCCGGAAACAGGACAAAGTGGTCCTGCGCAACGGCCGCGGTGCTCACGCTCAGCGTGCTGCTCACCGGCTGCGGCGGCTCGGACGAATCGAGCGGCGGCGGCAAGACCGTTCTGCGCTACACCTGGTGGGGCAACCCCGACCGGGCGGCCCGTACCCAGGAAGCTGTCGCGCTGTTCGAGAAGGAGCACCCCGGGATCACGGTGCAGACCTCGTTCGCCGGCTACGAGGCGTACAAGCAGAAGCTCGCCACCCAGGCGGCGGGCGGCGACGCACCGGACGTGATGCAGCTCGACTACCGGCAGATCGACCAGTACGCGTCCGGCGGCATCCTCCTCGACCTCGGGAAGCAGAAGAACGCCCTGGGCACCGACGACATCGACCCCGGTCTCCTCGCCACCGGCGTCGTGGACGGCACCCAGTACGCGATCCCGCAGGGCCGTGGCACCGAAACGGTCGTGTACGACGCCAAGCAGTGGAAGGAAGCCGGGGTGAAGCTCCCGCGCAATGGCTGGACCTGGGACGACTGGGCCGACGCCATGCGGGAGCTGGCGAAGAAGACCGGGAAGCCTGGCTCCATCGACCCCGGACAGAGCGAGGACTGCTTCGAGGTGTGGCTGCGCGGCCAGGGCAAGGCCCTCTACACGAAGGACCGTGAAATCGGCTTCACGGCCGACGACCTGACCCGCTGGTGGACCTTCGCCGACAAGCTGCGGCGGGAGGGCGCGGTCTCGCCCGCCGAGCAGACCACGCAGCTCGACGGATCGGTGGAGAACCAGCCGCTGGCCCGCGGCAAGGCCATTGCCGACTTCAACTGGGACGCGCCCTCCAGCGGGTTCACGCCCATCGTGGGCGAAGGCCTCACGCTCGCCCCGATGCCGTCGGGCACGGACGGCACACCTGGCCAGTACTTCAAGCCCTCGATGTTCATGGGCGCGGCGGCCAGCAGCGAACACCCCGCGGAATCCGCCGAGTTCATCGACTTCATGATCAACGACGAGAAGGCGGCGAAGATCCTCGGCGCCTCCCGGGGCATCCCCGTCAACGAGCCGATCCGCGACGACATCGGCCCCGACCTCAAGGACTTCGACAAGACCGTCGCCGACTACCAGGACTCCGTCGACGGCAAGCTCGAAGCGCCGCCGCAGGCCCCGCCCTCCGGCGACAACGCCCTCCAGAGCACCTTCGGGCGTGACTACGACCAGGTGTCGTTCGAGCAGATGACACCCCGCGAGGCCGCGGAGGACTTCATCACCGAGGCGAAGGCGGAGCTGAGGTCATGACCACGACCGACATACCCGCGAAGGCCGCGCGCGCGAAGAGCCCCGAGCCACCGCCGCAGCGGCGCGGCAGGCTCCGGCGAGAGGGTGCCGCCTGGGTGTTCCTCTCGCCCTGGGTGCTCGGCGCCGTCGTCCTGACGCTCCTGCCGATGGCCGTCTCGCTGTATCTGTCCTTCACCGACTACGACCTGTTCAACGCCCCGCGCTGGGTGGGATTCCGCAACTACGTCCAGATGTTCACCGAGGACCCGCGCTACTGGCGCTCGGTCGGCGCGACCCTGACGTACGTCGTGATCGCCGTGCCGCTGCAACTGGCGCTCGCGCTCGCCGTCGCCCTCGCCCTGAAGTCCATGAGGCGCGGCAAGTCCTTCCACCGGTCCGCCTTCTACGCCCCTTCGCTGCTCGGCGCCTCCATGTCGATCGCTCTGGTGTGGCGGGCGGTGTTCAACGACGGCGGCACCGTCGACAACCTCCTCTCGGACATCGGCATCCACACCGGTGGCTGGGTCAACAAGCCCGGCTGGGCACTGTTCGCCGTGGCGCTCCTGACGGTCTGGCAGTTCGGCGCCCCCATGGTGATCTTCCTGGCCGGTCTGCAGCAGATCCCCACCGAGCTCTACGAAGCCGCTGCGGTGGACGGAGCGAGCCGCAAGCGGCAGTTCATCTCCATCACGCTGCCGATGCTGTCACCGGTGCTCTTCTTCAATCTGGTGCTCCAGACCATCCAGGCCTTCCAGGTGTTCACCCCCGCCTTCGCGGTCAGCGGCGGCAAGGGCGGGCCCGCCGACTCCACCCTCTTCTACACGCTCTACCTCTACGACCGCGGCTTCGTCGCCTCCCACATGGGCTACGCGTCCGCCATGGCCTGGGTCCTGCTGATCGCCATCGGAGCCGTGACCGCGGTGCTCTTCCGCACCTCGCGCTCCTGGGTCTTCTACGCGAACGAGGGGGAGCGATGACCACCACCGCCGACAACGCGAGCACCGTGGGCCGTCGGCCCTTTCCCTGGCGCCGGGTGGCACTGCACGTCGGGTGCCTGGCCGCGCTCCTGGTGATGCTGTATCCGCTGGCCTGGCTCGTCGCCACGTCGGTCAAGCCCGCGGACGAGGTGATCGCGAGCCTGAACCTGCTGCCGAGCAAGTTGGAGTGGTCGAACTACACGACCGCCCTCGACGGCGTGGACGACGTGTCCGTCGGACGGCTGCTCTCCAACTCCCTGCTGATCGCGGGCGGCGCGGTCATCGGCAACGTACTGAGCTGCTCCCTCGCCGCGTACGCGTTCGCCCGGCTGCGCTTCCGCTTCCGCGGGCCGCTCTTCGCCTTCATGATCGCGACGATCATGCTGCCGCACCACGCCGTCCTGATCCCGCAGTACATCATCTTCAACCAGCTGGGCATGGTGAACACCTACTGGCCGCTGATCCTGCCGAAGTTCCTCGCCACCGAGGCCTTTTTCGTCTTCCTCATCGTGCAGTTCATGCGCGGCCTTCCGCGTGAGCTGGAGGAGGCCGCGAGGATCGACGGCTGCGGCCCGTTCCGTAGCTTCTTCCTGGTCGTCCTGCCGCTCACCAGGCCCGCGCTGATCACCACCGCGATCTTCACCTTCATCTGGACCTGGAACGACTTCTTCACTCAGCTGATCTATCTCTTCTCACCGGAGAAGTTCACGCTGACCCTTGCCCTGCGGTCGTTCGTGGATGCGTCGAGCCAGTCGGCGTTCGGTCCGATGTTCGCCATGTCGGTGATCGCGCTCCTGCCGATCGTGCTGTTCTTCCTCGCCTTCCAGCGCTTCCTGGTCGAGGGCATGGCCAACTCGGGGGTCAAGGGATGAGCGCCCGGATCCGCGAGACGGGCGAGATATTCGGGCCGCGGATGACGCTGTTCGCCGATGTCCTTGCCCTGGGTGTGGTCACGGCGCTCGCCTGTCTGCCGCTGATCACCGCTCCGGCGGCGCTCTCCACGGCCTGCGCCCTCGTGCGCGGCACCAGGGACGACAAGCCCGTCACGGCGGGGCGGTACGTGGCGCTTCTACGGGAACGATTCCGTGCCGGTGACCTCGTCGCGGGAGCGGTCGCGCTCGCCGGGGTGCTGCTGTTCGCCGCGGATCTGGCGCTTGCGGGGGCGGGGCTGCCGGGTGCCCGCATCTTCGCCGTGACGGCCGCGGTGATCGGAGCGTGCGCCGTGGTCGTGGGCCTGCGTGCCTGCGCCCGCCCCGAATCGATCGGCGACTGGCGGGCCGCGGTGCGTGCTGCGGCCGGTGACTCGGCGCGGGACGTGGGCGGCAGCGCCCTGGTCCTGCTCGCCCTCGCGTCGTCCGCGCTGTGCGCCTGGATGATGCTGCCGCTCGCGTTCCTCGTGCCGGGTCCGCTGGCCATGGCACTCACCGCCATCGAGGTACGCCACGTACGCATGCCCCAGGGGGAGCCCGCGTGATAGCCCGCAGAACCTTCATCGCCACCGCTACCGCCACGGGGATCGGCGGCATCTCCGGTCAGACGGCGGCCGCGGCGGAAGGCGCCGGATCCGTACAACCCCGGCGGGACGAGGACTTCGTCGCCTTCCTCACCACGGCCGCCGACGCGCGCGCCGCCGCTGTCCTCGACGGGTACGGCGGCAACATCACCGAGCTGCACGACCAGGGCAAGGCCCGCGCCGCCGCCCGCAGCCTGCGCACGCTCACCTCCGTCTACGTGCACGCCGCGTCGGCACACCACCACGACGGCGCGCTCCTGGGCCCGCTGCAAGAACTCGCGGACGCGCTCGCCGACGAACAGTTCGACGACGGCCTGTGGGACCAGGGCGCCGTCCACTCACCGCCCGACACCGCCTTCTCCATCGTCGACCTCAACATCGCGTACGCCCTGCTCGACAAGGACGGTGAACGGGCCACCTCGAAGCTGCGGGCCACGGTCGAGCGGATCCTGCGCAAGGCAGGACCGGGCCTCGCGAACGGCGGTGTGCACACCGCCAACCACCGCTGGCTCGTGTGCTCGGCGCTCTCCCGCATCCACCGGCGCTGGCCCGACCCCTCGTACCCCCGGCGCATCGACGCCTGGCTCGCGGAGGGCATCGACCAGCTCTCCGGCGGCGAGTACAGCGAGCGCAGTCCCACCTACTCGGCGGTGGTGACCAACCCCGCCCTGCTGACCATCGCCCGCTTCCACGACCGGCGCGACCTGTACGCACACGTCCGCGACAACCTCACCGCCTCGCTGTACGTGACCGAGCCCAACGGCGAGGTGGAGTCCGTCCATTCGCGGCGCCAGGACCAGGCGACACTGCGCTATCTGCCGGAGTTCTGGCTCCAGTACCGGGAGCTGGCGATCCGCGACGGCAACGGAACGTTCGCGGCGGTCGCCGCGCTGCTGCGGGAGCGCGGAACCGGTCAGACCTTCGGGGAAACCCCGCTGGGCGACCGGCTCGCCGAGGTCCTCGACCGCCCCGAGCTCGCTCGTGAGCTGCCGTCGGCGAAACCACTGCCGACCGACTTCGAGCACCACGACGAAAGCTGCCGCCTCGTGCGGGTGCGCCGCGGCGAGCGGACAGCAACTATCTACGGCGGCACGGACCTGCCGGAGCAGCACGCCATCTCGTCGGGCCTGTCCACCAACCCCACGTTCTTCAAGATGCGCAAGGGCGCCGCCATCCTCGACTCGCTGCGGCTCGCCCCGCAGTTCTTCTCGCTCGGCCCCTTCCGGTCCGAGGGCCTCGATCGGCGGGGCGACGCGTGGCGGCTGCACGCGGAGGTCCGCGCCGCGTTCCACCAACCGCTGCCGCGCCGCCACCGGCGCAAGGACGGGCTCTATCCGCTCACCGACGACGGGCGCTTCTGGTCGGCGATGGACTTCCCGCACCGGCCCAAGGAGTACCGGGCGCTGCGCACCGAGATCCTGGTGCGCGAGACGGAAGGCGGCGGCTGGGAGCTCGCCTTCGACGTGTCGGAGTCCGCGGTGCCTCTCGCCCTTGAGCTGTCCTTCCGACGGGGCGGGGAACTGTCGGGCGACGGCCTGGAGGCGGTCGCCGGGGCCAAGGACACCTATCAGCTGGTCAGCGGCGAGGCCAGCTACACGGTCGGCGACGACCGGATCACCTTCGGACCCGGGAACGGCAAGGGCGGCAAACAGCCTCCTGTGGTCGAGCCGGGGGAGCGCTACACCTGGATGAACGGCTCCCTCACCCCGGACGGAATCCGGGTCCTGGTCACCGGTCGTTCGCCGCTGACGTACCGGATGAAGCTGCGCTGACGCGCTCGCCGGGCTCCGGGCGGCGGGCGAAGAAGACGAACTCCATGCCGGGGCGGTCCGGGGCGTCGCGGATCTCGTCCACGACGTAACCGTGCGCGGCGAGCGAGGCGGTCACTTCCTCGCGCTCGCGGAAGCGCAGGGTCGAGTCGGAGGTGAGGGTCTCGCCCGTCGCGGCGAGGATGTAGGTGTGGCGGAACGACACCAGCGGCAGGCTCACGTCGGTGACGTCCACCCATGTCTCGATGTCCCCGACGCCCTCGACGGTGACCGTGCGGTGGGTCGCGGCGCGGTTCCACCCCTCCCAGGCCCGCCGGGCCGGGACGCGGGTCTCGAAGACGAGGTGGCCGCCCGGCCGCAGGGCTGCGTGAATACCGCGCAGGCTGTCTTCCCACAGCGTCGGGTCGGCGATGGCCTGTGCCACGTTGGCGGTCATGGTGACGAGGTCGACCTGCGTCCCGGGAAGCGTGGTCGCGTCGCCGTGGATCCACTGGACGCGCTCGCTGGCGGGCTTGGAGCGCGCGACAGAGAGGGAGGCGGCGGCCGGATCGACGCCGGTCACCCGCAGCCCGCGCCCGGCGAGCAGCAGCGCGAACGTACCCGTGCCGCAGCCCACGTCGAGTACGTGACGTGCTTTCAGTTCCGCTGCTATGTCGGCGTATACGTCCAGATCGCTGCGATCCGCGTCGAGCGGGTCGTAGAGCACTGCCAGTCTGGGATTCGCGTACGCCTCGTCTGCCACGCCCGGCAGGCTAACAACGGGAGCGGCGGTGGAGGCACTCATTTTCCGTCCTCCACCGCCGCTCCCGCCGCGACCGCGATCTATCGGTTGACGGTCAACTCCTGGATGCCCGCGGGCTTCTTCGCGCTCTTGGAGGTGATCTTCACCCGGACATAGCGGGCTGTCGTGTCTCCGTCCGGTGAGGCCTTGCTCCAGTGCCGCCCGTCGAGCGACGTCTGCACGGTGTGCTTCGTCGGCTTCACGTCCGTCCAGCGCGGGGTGATCCTGGAGATGCGGGAGACCTTGCCGAGGTCCGTGGTGAGGGTTGCGCGGGTGGCGTCGGAGACCCAGGCGGTGGCGGTGCTGCCGTCGAACGCGGCGCCCGCGTACTGGCCGGGCTGCTCCGAAGTCGCCTTCGCCGTACGGCACCTGGCGAGGTTGTCGGTGGGCTCGAGGTCAGGGCGGCGGGTCTTGAGGTGCGCGGGTGCGCCCTGGCTGACGATCTGCTTGCCCTGCGGGGTGTCGATCTCGAAGGGCTCGCCGTGGGTGAGACGCACGGTGGTCCCGTGCGCGCCGATGGCGATGTCGTACGTACGGCCCTGCCAGTGCTGCCCGTTCAGCTTGACGCCCTCGGACAGTTGCGGCGGCAGCATCGGGTCGAGGTGCACGCTGTTCTCGCGCGGCCGCTGCCCGGTCAGGCCATGGGTGAACACCTGGAGAAAGCCGCCCTGGCCGGTCGTGAAGTTCTGCGCCGGGGAGCCCGACAGCGGGTCGGTGGCCCCCGCCTTGTCGCCGCGCGCCTCGGAGAAGAGGTTGAACGGGCCGCGTACGAAGGGCCGGATGGAACGCTCCAGGTAGGTGTACGCGGAGCAGCCGGCCTCACCGATGGAGGCGGCGTCGACGGCGTGCACCGAGTCGGTCATGGCGGGGCCGTCGGGGTCGGTGCGGGCCGCGTAGTAGTCGAGGGTGTTGGTGGCGGCCTTCTTCGACATCGGCCACTCCAGCGGGTACATCAGGAGCACGGTGTCCGCCTGCTTGATGACCGAGCCCTTGTAGCCGTCGTACTGCTGGAAGACCTGCTTCTTCTTGTCGTAGGGGATACGCAGCTTGTCGGCGACGGTGCCCCAGCTGGCCGGGGCGTCCTTGCCGAGGATCTTCGCGGCGCGGGCGGCGGTGCGCAGAGTGGTGGCGGCGCCCGCGTTGGTGAAGACGCCGTCGTCGACGCCGTTGCTGTACTCGTCGGGCCCTGCGACGTCCTTGATGGAGTAGCTGCCGTCGGTGTTGCGCGTGGCGCGGTCGGCCCAGAACTCGGCGATCCCCTGGATCACCGGCCAGCCGCGGGTGCGCAGCCAGTGCGTGTCCTTGGTCGCGAGGTAGTACTGCCAGGCGGCCAGGGCGACGTCGCTCTGCAGGTGGTTCTGGGTGCGGCAGTGCGGCGGGTCGACGCTGTGGCACTCGGACGTGAGGTCGCCCTTGCTCGCGCTGGTCCAGGGGTAGAAGAGGCCGCGGTGGCCGAGCTTCTTCGCGTTGGCGCGGGCGGCGTCCCGGGTGCGATAGCGGTACTCGACCACGGACTTGGCGAGGTTCGGGTGGGCGGCGAGCAGCGCCGGGTACATCCAGGTCTCCGCGTCCCAGAAGACGAGCCCGGCGTAGTTGTCGCTGCTCAGGCCGGTGGGGGAGATGCTGTTGGCCGAGCCGGTGCGGGTGCTGGAGAGGAGCCCGTACTGCGCGGACCGCACCCACGACTGCAGGTCACTGCGGCCGGGCACCTCGATGTCGCTGCGCCACAGCTTGCGCCAGGCGGCGGTGTGCCCGCTGAACAGTGCGTCCCAGCCGCGCCCGGCCGCGCCCTGAGAGGCCGCCACGGCGTCGCGCTCGGGGGAGCGGGAGGTCAGCGCGGTGTCGACGCCCACGTACTTGGTGAGTTCGTAGGTCTGCCCGGACCGGACGGGGACACCGACGGACTGATGGGCGCTCAACTTGCGGGCGGGAGCTGAAGCTTGTTCATTTCTCGTACGCACTCCGTGCCCTGCACGGAGTGTCGACGCGACCGTCCCTTCGGTCTTCGTACCCTGCGTGCGGAAACCCACGGCCATGGTCCCCTGGTCGGAGCGGGTGCCTTCCGCGGTGGGGGAGACGCGTCGCGCGCCGCGTCCGTCGATGCGGTCGGTGACCCTCGCGTCGCCGTCCCAGTGCGGAGTCATGCGCAGTCGTACGGCGCCGACGTGAGGGTTGTCGCGGTCGGCGAGGACGTCGTAGACGAGATCGGTGGCCCGGCCGTCCTTCGCCGTCCAGGTGAGCTCGGTGCGCACCAGGCCGCGGCGCAGGTCCAGGCTCTGCCGGTAGTGCGAGATCCGGGAGGCCGGTGTCGCGGAGGTGAACGTCTCGGAATCATGCCCGCCGGTGGACACCGTGAGCGGCGACCAGGTGGGGATGGCCGCGGCGACCTGGCGGTTCTCGGTGGTGTCCTTGTTGTGGGCGTAGAGCCCGGAGACGAAGGAGCCGTCGTAGCGGGGGGTGAACAGCGGCCATCCTGTCTTGGCGTCGGAGGCGGCGTAGCCGGTTCCGTTGGGGGCGACGCGCTGGCCGAGATAGCCGTTGCCGACGAAGGCGTGGTACGTGTCCTTCGCGTCGATGCGGGTGGACGTCATCGTCCAGCCGTCACCTGAGGACGCGGGTGTCGTCGGCGCTTCGGTACTCGGTGTCGCGGTGCCGGCCGCCGCGGTGGGGGGAACGGTCGCCGCAAGCACACCCACGAGGAAGGGCGCGATGAACCGGACCGTGCGGGGGAGGGACCTCATTGTGCTCCGTTGCGGGGTCGCCGGGAAGGTCAGGCGACCATAAAGATGTGAACGGTCCGCGTCAATGAATCGCACGGTGCGTTGAAGAATCAAACGAACCTGCCAGTAGGCCCTACTCCTTGTCGCCGCGCGCCCAGAGCGAGCGGACGTGTCCGAGATGGCGGGCCATGCACCTTTCCGCCCCTTCGGCGTCGCCCGCCACCATCAGGTCGAGCAACTCGATGTGCTCCTGCGCCGACGGGATCAGCCGGCCGCGCTCGTCCAGCGCCGTCAGTCCGTACAGGCGGGAGCGCTTGCGTAGGTCGCCGACGGTCTCGACGAGCCGGTCGTTGCCGCCGAGCGCCAGCAGAGAGAGGTGGAACTGCCGGTCGGCCTCGAGATAGCCGATGAGGTCGTGGTCGCGGGCCGCGCGGACGATCTCGTCGGCCACGGGGCGCAGGCGCTCCAGCTCCGCGCTTGAGGCGGACCGGGTGATGCGGCCGACCATGGGCACTTCGATGAGGGTGCGGATCTCGGTGTACTGGTCGAGATCGCGTTCGTTGACCTCGGTGACACGGAAGCCCTTGTTGCGGACCGGTTCCACCAGGCCCTCGCTGGCCAGGTCGAGCATGGCCTCGCGCACCGGCGTCGCGGAGATCCCGAAGTCCTCGGCGAGCACGGGCGCCGAGTAGACCTCGCCGGGCCGGAGCTCGCCGGATATCAGCGCAGCCCGCAGGTGGTGGGCGACCTGGTCGCGCAGTCGCTCCCGGGGAGTGACGAGGGTGCGCTGAGAGAGGTGACCCATGGTGGTGATCCCTTCGTGGCCCGAAGGTCGTGGCCCGCGCGCCCGCCCCGAGTGGTTCACCAGCGTACAAGGTCACGTGTTTCCCGCCCCTGGATTCTGTGTGCGCTCGATGCCTGCGAGCTGGGTGAACGAGCAAGGGACGTAGGGGAGTTGTGCGCCGTCCGACGTCTGAGGGGTTGTCAGTACCATTTCACATTACTACGTTACGCATCACATGGCGCAGGGCTCCGATCGCGCAAGTGCCGCTGCCTGACCGGCAGTTGAGATCCGACGCTCTCCGCGCACCTCCCACATTCCAGGAGCCTGTCGTGCACCAGCCCCGAACTCTGCGCAGATCCGTTCTCGCCGCGGCGATATCCGTGACCTTGTGCGCCACGGTCGCACCGGCCGCGCGCGCGGAAGCCCCCGATGCCGCCCGGCCTCCGGCCGCCTCCTCACCCGCCGCGCCAGGACCCGAGGCGCCGAACCCGTTCGACCGGGTCGACCGCCGCGCCAGCGCCCCGAAGCCCGCCGCGCGGCAGCTCCCCGCCCCCGGCGGGCTCACCGGCGGCCGCGTCCCCGGCGCCCGTACGGACAGGAAGAAGGCCACGTCGGACGTGCCCCGCGCCAGAGTCGGCAAGGTGATGGTGCCGTGCACGCTCGACGGCGTCACCGGCCTGTCGCCCGCGCAGTTCACCGCGTTCCTCGCCGACCCCGCTGTCACCGCCGACGGCTGTTTACGTGGCCTCATCTGGACCTGGGACCAGCGCCTCGCCCCCGTGATGTCGCGGGCACACATCCAGGCCGTCTCCCAGCGCATCACCCAGCTCGCCGCATCCCACGACGGCACCAACGGCAGCCACCTCCTCGAGATGTTCACGTACCTGCATGCCGTCTCCTACCAGGGCTTCTCGCACGACGAGGTCGACATCACCGACCCGGCGACCCTGGCCGCCATGCGACAGGCCGTGGATGCCTTCGGCAGGACCGCCCGCGCCTTCGACGTCACCCGCTCCAACGCCGAGACGCTCCGCGAGGCGCTGACCGCGGCCAGCGCGACGGGGCTTCGTCAACACCAACTCCCTCTCGTCAAGCGGGTTCTGGCCACCATGGACGCGGCCCACCCCGACACAGCCCAGGACACCAGCTGGGCCGGTGCCGCCCTCGCCGCGCTCTCCCTGAACTATCTCGGCGTCTACCCCGGCAACCAGGACACCGCCTTCCGCGCCGCCGTGGCCGCCGACGCCTCCTACCGCGCCGCATTCAAGGCGTTCGGCGGGTACGCCCACCTCAAGGGCAAGCCCAATGCCTGGGTGGTGCGCGACGCGGTGAGCGAGTACGGCCGGATGGGCCAGATCGACGCCCTGCGCACGGAGATCGTCACGGGGCTCGGCCCGCTCCTGGACACCACGGCCCGCATCTTCGGCGACGGCAGCGCTCCATGGGCGAAGGTCGTCACCTGGCTCATCGAGTTCGACGCCTGCAAGCCGTACAAGGTGTGCAGGGACGACATCGAGCGCCGTCTTTTCCCGCAGACGTACGCGTACGACGAGGGCGGCATGAAGGTGCGTACCGCCCTGGACCGTGACACGGTCGACCAGCTCTACTACGCGAGCAAGCAGGTCAAGGCGCAGTTCCACCGCGTCGTCGGCACCCAGGAGCCGCTCGGCGGCGACCCCAACACCACCCTGAACACCGTCCTGTACGCCTCGCGCGCCGACTACGAGAACTTCCATCCGCTGCTCACCGGCATGGGCACCGACAACGGCGGCGTCTACATCGAGCAGGGCGCGACCTTCTACACCTACCAGCGGCGCGTTCCCCAGGACTCCACGCTGACGCTCGAAGAGCTGTTCCGCCACGAGTACACGCACTACCTCAACGGCCGCTGGGCGGTGCCCGGCTTCTTCGGCGAGGGACGCTGGTACGAGGGCGACCGGACGACCGCGATGGACGAGGGCACGGCTGAGTTCTTCGACGGTGCCACGCGCGACGACGGCATCAAGGTCCGCAAGTCCCTGATCCAGGGCATCATCGACGACACCGCGGGCGGCGGGCCGCGCATGAGCGTGAACGAGCTGCTGCACGCCACCTACGACGGTGACGGCTTCCGTTTCTACGACTACGCGGGCACGTTCTTCGAGTTCCTGTGGACCGAACGCCCCGCGCTGCTCAAGGAGATGTACCGCTACCTGCGTTCCGACGACCCGGGCGCGTTCGACGCCTGGCGCGACCGCCTCGGCCGGGACGGTGGACTGCAGAGCGCCTACGACGCCTTCCTCGACAAGCAGATCGCGCACGTGGACGACCTGTTCGTCCCCGACACCAAGTACGTCCCTCTCGACCGGCTGCACGACAGCACCGCCGCCCAGGTCCGCTCCTCGTTCACCGCGAGGACCGGCATCACGCCCGACTGCCGTGCCACCAGCGCCCCCGCACGCCCGCGGTTCGTGTGCACGGGCCGGATCACCGCGAACCTCAGCGACGCGGCAGACCCCGACCTCGTCTTCAAGGACATGTCCGAGACCGTCGACACCTACATCCTCGACCGCACGTCGGGCGGCGACAACAACCTCACCGACATGAACTGCGCCTTCGGCGAGGTGGACATCTGGACCGGCGGACGCGCCGGAACGTCGGACTACACCTGCGAGGGCCCGCTGCGCGGATGACGGGCATGAGGAGGACGACGTCCGCACGACACCGGTGATTTCGCCGATGTCGACACCCCGTCAGCACCGCCACGGTGGGGACCGCCAACGAACACGGCGGTCTCCACCCGGGCGTATCTCCCTCCTCCTGTGTGGCCCCGCCACGACAGAGAGGACCCCTCCGTGCGCCTGCACGTCTTCTCCCGCCCTGTGGTGCGGGCAGCTCTGGCCGCCGCGGTCGCCACCGCCGGCCTCCTCGGCACCGGTCTCGCACCGGGCGCCCAGGCCGCCGCCGACAACCCGTACGAGCGTGGCCCAGCGCCGACCGTCTCCAGCATCGAGGCCACGCGCGGCTCCTACGCCGTCTCGCAGACCAGCGTCTCCTCGCTGAGCGTGTCCGGCTTCGGCGGCGGCACCGTCTACTACCCCTCATCCACCGCCGACGGCACCTTCGGCGCGGTCGTCATCTCCCCGGGTTTCACCGCGTACCAGTCGAGCATCGCCTGGCTCGGTCCGCGACTCGCGTCCCAGGGCTTCGTGGTCTTCACCATCGACACCCTCACCACGGTCGACCAGCCCGACAGCCGCGGGCGCCAGCTCCTCTCCGCGCTCGACTATCTGACGAAGACGAGTTCAGTGAAGAGCCGCATCGACACCTCCCGGCTCGGTGTGATGGGGCACTCGATGGGCGGCGGCGGCACCCTGGAGGCCGCCAAGAGCCGTACGTCCCTGAAGGCGGCGATCCCGCTGACGGGCTGGAACACCGACAAGACCTGGCCCGAGGTGAAGACACCGACCCTCGTCGTCGGCGCGGACGGTGACACCGTCGCCCCTGTCGCCACCCACTCCGAGCCGTTCTACGAGTCGCTGCCGAGCTCCCTGGACAAGGCGTACCTGGAGCTCAACGGAGCCACTCACTTCACGCCGAACTCGTCCAACACGACGATCGCGAAGTACAGCATTTCCTGGCTGAAGCGGTTCATCGACAACGACACCCGCTACGAGCAGTTCCTCTGCCCGCTGCCGAAGCCGAGCCTCACGATCGAGGAGTACCGGGGCAACTGCCCGCACACTTCCTGATCCTGACGCTCCGTCACTGGGGGGCCTTCGTCCGCCGCCGGGCAACCGGCGGCGGACGACGCGTGTCCCGCGCCGACCCCGACTGTGCCCACGCACAGACTGTGCCCGCGCACACCACGATGCGGCGGCCGTTGGTGGCGTGCCCAGCCCTGCGGACGCGGGGCTTCCGGGCTGTGTTACGCGGAAGTAACGTGCGGGCGTGACCCTTTCGACGACCGTACCCGGCGCGCTCAGGCCCCCCGAGCTCCACGGCCGCAGCGAGGAGATCGCCGCCGTGGAATCCCTGGTGGGACGCTTGCACGCCGGTCGCGGCGGTGTGCTCGCCCTCTCCGGGCAGCCCGGCCTCGGCCGCACCGCACTCGTGGAGCACGCGCGGGCGATCTGTGCCCCGGTCCCGTCGGTGCGGGCAGTCGCCCCGGCAGCGCTGCCGCACGAGGGTCCGCTACTGGTCTGCATCGACGACGTACACACCTGGCACCCCGTGTCCCGGGCCGCACTCTTGGCGGAGCTCCGCCAGCTGCCCGCCGAGAGACCCGTCGCCGTACTGCTCACCCTTGCCGAACACCGTTCAGCACTAGAGGAGTTGAGCGGGCTGTCCGCCCTGCGCCTGAGCCCGCTCGGCGATGACGCAGCCGTCGCCCTGCTCGACGGTCTCACCCAACACTCCGCCGATCCCGTCGTCGGCGCCTGGCTGATCCGCGAGGCCGCGGGGAACCCGCGTCTGCTCACCGCGCTCGTCGAGGCCCTCACCCCCGACCAACTGGCCGGACGCACCCCGCTGCCCGACCCCCTGCCCGGCGGAGAAGACCTCCTCGACGACTACGCCGTCCACATCGACGAACTGCCCGGCGCCGCGCGCTCGTTGCTGTTGCTCGCAGCGGCGGCCGGGGAGCACGAGCCCGACGGCGCGGGCGCGGACCTCGCCCTGCTGCTGCGGGCCGGCGGCGACCCCTCGGGCCTTGCGCCCGCAGAAGCGGCCGGTGCGGTCGTCGGAGCGGGCGGCCGCATCCACTTCACTCACCCGCTCCTGCGCCGCGCGGTACTGCGCCGTACGCCGCTCGCCCGCCGCAGAGCCACCCACGCCCGCCTCGCCGCGGTCTGCCGCGACCGCCTCTCCCGCCTGATCCAACTCGCCTGCGCGGCAGGGGACCACGACGCACGGCTCGCCGGAGCCCTCGCCGACGCGGCGACCGCACCCCGCCCGCACGCCGAGCGTTCCACCGCCCTGGCCCGTGCCGCGGAGCTCACCGCCGACGCGACACTGCGCACCGACCGCCTCGCCGACGCGGCTGAGGCATCCCGCCTCGCAGGGGACCCCGTACGGGCCCGCGCCCTCCTGGCCCGCACCGCTGCCGTCCCCGCCCACGGCGGCGTGCACCGGGTGCGCGGACTGCTCGCCCTCTCCGACGGCCCTGCCGCCGACGCCAGGGAGGCCCTGCTCACCGCCGCCGTGCTGCTCCCGCCGGAACCTGCACGCCACGCGTTGATCGGAGCCGCGGAGGCGGCCTGGGCGATGGGCGACGTCGCGGCCTACCAAGAGGCGATGGCGCGATTACCCGCCTGCGCCGACGACCCGTCCCTCGAGGCCTACCGCGCCGGGATGTGTGCCGTCCTCGCGGGCCGCACCGCCGAGGGGCACGCCCTGCTGCGTCGCTGCGTCGACGACGTACCCGCGACGGGTGAACCGGCCGGGCTGCTGCGGGCCGGATCCGCGGCTCTGGTCGTCGGCGAGGTCGAGAGCGCCTGCCGGGCGGGCGCCCGAGCGCTCGCGGCCGTACGTGCCTATGGCCCCGAGGTCCTGCTGCCGCGCGCACTGGAACATCTGGCCTACGGAGAACTGCGCGCGGGCCGTCACACCAGGGCCAGGGCGCACGCCCTCGAAGGGCTCAGGGCCGCACAGCGCATCGGCCAGCCCAATGTCGCGGTCTCCCTGCACGCCGTACTCGCCCTCGCCGCATCCGTGGAGGGCGACGCGGAAGCATGCTCGGCGCACGCGGCAGCCGCGGCGGCGGGCGCAGGACCACACGGGCTCACCCAGGCCGCCACGCTCGCCGTCTGGGCCGTCGCCCGAGCTGATCTCGCCGCGGGCCGTCCGGCGGACGCGGCCGCCCGGCTTGCTCCTCTGGTTGCCCCGGGCCCACGGCGCGGGCACTTCGCCGTCCGGATGCTGGCCGTCCCCTGCTTCGTGGAAGCGGCCGTCCAGGCCGGACGTACGGCGGAAGCCCAGAGCGCCACAGCGGAGTTCACCCGCTGGGCCGGATCCACCGCGGACCGGCTCGCCCCCGCCCAACTGGCCCGCTGCCGCGCCCTCCTCGCCCCACCGCAGCAGACGGCCGCCGCGTACGAGAACGCCCTCGCGCACCACGACCGTACGCCCGGCGAGTTCGAACGCGCCCGTACGCAGCTCCTCTACGGCCAGTGGCTGCGCCGCAGGCGCCGCACCCGTGAGGCACGCGGTCCGCTGCGGGACGCCCTCGTCGGCTTCGAGCGGTGCGGGGCGCGCGCCTGGGCGGACCGCAGCCGCGGTGAACTCCGCGCCGCGGGCGAGGCGGTGGCGGGGGAGCCTGGACCCGGGCCGCTCGCGGCACTTACCCCGCAGCAGCAACGTATCGCCCGTCATGTGGCGGAGGGAGCCACCAACCGCGAGGTGGCGGTGTGCCTCTCGGTGAGCCACCGCACCGTCGACCACCACCTGCGCAATGTGTTCGCCGCGCTGGGCGTACGCTCCCGGGTCGAGCTGTCGCGACTGCTCGCCGGTGACGGCGGGTTGCCGGACCGTGATGTGGAGATTGCCGCACACCTCTAGGTACCGACTGGGCGGTATGCCATTCTCGGGCGTCAGAGAAGATCCTGCTGTGCGCACACTCCCCGGGGAGGCCCCATGCCACACGTCCTGCGGTCACGGGTGGCCGGGCCCCTGCACGAAGTGCCCGCCATCACCCCGCTCGCGCCGGGCTCGCGCTCCCTCCTCGACGCCGATGCCGTCGCCGTGCTGCACCGGGCGACCCGCGCCCTGCTGCGAGACCTGGCCTCGATGACCGACCGGCTCGTGGCGACACTGCGCGAACAGGAGCCCGCCTACCGGCCGGACATCGAGGCCCGCCCCACCGAGGTGTGGCAGGAGGTGCACCGCTCGCTGCGGTGCAGCGTCACCTCGCTCCTCCAGCCCGGGGAGACCAGGGAGGACGCCCACCGCACGTCCATCCAGATCGCCGGGGTACGTGCCGAACGGGGCCTGCCCCTCGACGCGTTGCTGCACGCCTTCCGGCTCGGCGGGGCGATGGTGTGGCAGGGCCTCGTGGAGGAGGTCTCGCGCGGCAACCCCGACGACATGGGCCTGCTCATCCATGTCGCCACGGACGTATGGAACTTCGTCGACGAGCACTGCGGCGTGGTCGCCGACGCCTACCGCCGCACCGAGCGCCGCATGGCCTGGCAGCACGAGAACCGGCTGCGGCTGCTGACCGCGAGCCTCCTCGACGGAAGCGCCCGCCTCACCGACCTGCCCACCGCCGCCGACGTCCTGGCTCTGCCCGAGGACGGGTGGTACGCCGTGATCGCCCTGGCGGGGGAGGACGACGTCGGCAGCCACCTCACTCTGCCGACGGGAACGCGGATGCTGCGCCACTCCGCTCCCGGGGTCCAGTATGCCCTGGTGCTGCTCGGCGACGCCGACGGCGACCCGGCGGCCGAACTGTCCGCTCTCGGCGCCGCTCTCTCCCTGCCCGCCGGAGCCCGCGCCGGCATCGGCTCACCCGTGGAGGGCCTCGCCGCCGTCCCGCACGCCCGCCGTCTCGCCGACACGGCGCTGCGCGCCTGCCCCCGCAGCGGCGGCACCGTCCTTTTGGACGAACGTCTGCCCGATGCCCTGGTGGTCTCGTCGCCCGAACTCGCGGAGGCGCTCGCCGAGCGGGTCCTCGGCCCGCTGCACTCCCTCGACCCCGCCGACCGTGATCTTCTCCTGGACACGCTCGCCGTCTGGCTGGAGACCGACGGCTCCGCGCAGCGCGCGGGCGCCCGCCTCTACTGTCACCGCAACACCGTCCTCAACCGGCTGCGGCGCGTGGAGCAGTTGACGGGCCGCAGCCTCACGCGCGTCGGCGACGTGGTGGAGATCTCGCTGGCCCTCGGCGCCCGGAGGCTTCTCGGAGGGGGATGACGACAGAGGGCGGGGGCGGTCGGACGCCCATCGGCATTCGACCGCCCCCGCCCTCCTCGCCGGGATCAGAGCACCGGCACCGGGTACGTCGGGTACTCCACGCCGGAGACGTGCTGGACGACGCGGATGACCTGGCACGAGTAGCCGAACTCGTTGTCGTACCAGAGGTAGAGAATCGCGTTGTCGCCGTCGACCCTGGTGGGACCCGCGTCGATGATCGAGGCGTGGCGCGAGCCGATGAAGTCGCTCGACACCGCGTCGGGGGCGGTGGTGAAGTCGATCTGCCGCTTGAGCGGCGAGGTCAGCGACACGTTGCGGAGGTAGTCGAGGACTTCCTCGCGGTTGGTCTCGCGGCCGAGCCGCAGGCTGAGGATCGCGATCGAGACGTCCGGCACCGGGACGCGGATCGAGCTGCCGGTGATGGGAGCCTCGAGGTCGGGCAGCGCCTTGGCGACGGCCGATGCGGCACCGGTCTCGGTGATGACCATGTTGAGCGGCGCCGAGCGGCCGCGACGGTCGCCCTTGTGGAAGTTGTCCAGGAGGTTCTGGTCGTTCGTGAACGAGTGGACGGTCTCCACGTGACCGCGCACGACGCCGTACTCGTCCGCCATCGCCTTGAGCGGCGGGACGATGGCGTTGGTGGTGCAGGAGGCGCAGGACAGGATCTGCTCGTCCGGCTTGATCATGTCGTGGTTGACGCCGTGCACGATGTTCGGGACATCGCCCTTGCCGGGCGCGGTCAGGACGACCTTGTCGACACCGGGGCGCAGGTGCTTGGAGAGCCCCTCGCGGTCGCGCCACTTGCCCGTGTTGTCGATGAGGATGGCGTCCTTGATGCCGTACGCCGTGTAGTCGACCTCGGAGGGGTCGTTGGCGTAGATCACCTTGATCACGTTGCCGTTGGCGATGATCGTGCTGTTCGCCTCGTCGACGGTGATCGTGCCCTGGAACTGGCCGTGGATGGAGTCACGGCGCAGCAGCGAGGCGCGCTTGACCAAGTCCTCGACGGCCCGCCCGCCGCTCTGACGGACGACGACGGCGCGCAGCCGAAGGCCGTTTCCGGAGCCCGCCTTCTCGATGAGCAGGCGGGCGACGAGACGGCCGATGCGGCCGAAGCCGTAGAGGACGACATCGCGTCCCTCGCGGCACTCGATCTTGTTCTCGCCGGTGGCGCCGGAGACGGCCTCGGCGGTGAACTCCGCCACCGACAGACCGCGTTCGTCGGCCTTGTGCGTCGCGGCGAGCATGCCGATGTCGATCTGGGACGGGCCGAGATCGAGCGTGGTGAGGGCCTGAAGGAACGGCAGCGTCTCGGTGACGGAGAGCTCCGCGCCGGCTATCTGCCGGGCGAACCGGTGGGTCTTGAGGAGGCTGACCACCGACTTGTTCACCAAGGAGCGGCTGTGGAGCAGGACGGTCACGTCCCGCTCCCGGTGCAGCTTCCCGATGATGGGGATCATCGACTCCGCGATCTCCTCGCGGTTCTTCCAGTTGGTGAACGAGTCGTCATTGACAGTCACAGGTTTATCTTTCGAGCTAGGCGGCGCTCATATGCTAACCCGATGCCACTTTGATCTTTCAATCGGTGCCGCCGGGCGCCGTCCGGCCTCGTATCAAAGGGGAACGGCTCAAAGGGGAACGGCGACGGCGTTGAACGTCGTCGTGGGCTCCTGCGGGCTGCTGAAGCGGGCATTGACGAGGTAGAGGCGATCGCGCCAGCGGGCCGCGGTGGTGGGGATGTCGAAGCGGGGGTCGGTGATCGTGCGGCGCAGGGTGGCGGTGCCCGCCCCGGCGTCGAGGTGGAACACGCTGATGCGGTTCAGCCGGTTCTGTACGACGTACAGAGTGCGGCCGATACGGAAGAGGCCGTCGCCGTTGACCACGTCGTCCGCGCCGATCAGCGTGATCTCGGTGGCGTGTCCGGTCTCGCGACGCACGCGGTAGAGCTTGCCCGGTGTGCTGCTCACGACGATGAGACCCCGGCCGTCGGGGGTGTCGACGATTCCGTTGGCGTTGTTCACGTCCGGCGTCTGCACCCAGTCCCCGCCGAGTGGCAGCGCGCGCACCTTGCCTCTGTGGCCGTCGCTGCCGCGCGGCACGCTGTACAACGTGCTGTCGCGCGAGTCGGTGAACCAGGCGCGGTCGCCGAGCAGAAAGACGTCGTTGATGAAGTGGCCGGTGGCTTCCGTCAGTCGGTACGTGGCCACGAGCTTGCCGCTGCGGGTGTCGAGGACCCGCGCGACTCCGGTGTTCCCGGCGACGTAGAGCAGACCGTCGTCGTCGACCTTCAGGCCGACCGTCACCCATCCGGTGGCGCCCTCGTGGAAGAGCTCACCCCGGCCGGTGCGCAGGTCGGTGCGGTGGATGGCGCCGTTGGCGCGCGAGCCCATGTAGGCGTACGGCTTGTTCCCGATGGCGATTCCCTCGGGAAGAAAACCGTCGGGGAGCGGGAACTCGGTCGGCCACGTGGCGCCCTGTGGGGCCGTGGCGGCGTGAGCCGTGCTGTTTCCGGTCGCCAGCGCGAGGGCTGCGACGGTGGCACCGCCGAGGAGGGTGCGCCGGGAGGGCTGGGAGTGATTTAAGTAACTACGGTTCATGGTTCCGGACCTCCGTGAAGAGCGGAATGTGAGCGAAATGCGAGCGGAAGGGGAGTCGAGGGACTGGGTGGCGCTGGGTGCTCTCGGCATCAACTCGGTTGCGAGCTCGGTGAGTTGACAACGCGACGGCGCATGCTCGAGTTCCCTCGCGCCCCGCCCGCATCTCCATGCGCCGGGAATCGCGGCGACGCCCGACCCGACTCAAACCCTGCCTACTTGATCCCATAAGCTGGCCTTATGAGGTCATAGGTCAAGGCCGGGTACTAACTTAGGATTGCCTTAGTTTAGGCTTCCCGACGAGCCCCATGTCTTCGCTCGAAGGGAAACCTGATCATGTCTCGCCCTCTGCGGGTAGCTGTTGTCGGAGCCGGTCCGGCCGGCATCTACGCCGCCGATGCGCTGCTGAAATCCGCAGTGGCGGTCGAGCCCGGTGTGTCGATCGACCTCTTCGAGCGGATGCCCGCGCCGTTCGGCCTCATCCGTTACGGCGTCGCCCCCGACCACCCCCGGATCAAGGGCATCGTCACGGCCCTGCACCAGGTCCTCGACAAGCCGCAGATCCGCTTCTTCGGCAATGTCGACTACCCGCGGGACATCGACCTCGACGACCTGCGCAGCTTCTACGACGCGGTGATCTTCTCCACCGGCGCGACGGCCGACCGTGCCCTCGACATCCCCGGCATCGACCTCGACGGCTCGTACGGCGCGGCGGACTTCGTCTCCTGGTACGACGGGCACCCGGACGTGCCGCGCACCTGGCCGCTCGACGCGGAGAAGGTCGCCGTCCTCGGCGTCGGCAACGTGGCGCTCGACGTGGCGCGCATCCTGGCCAAGACGGCGGAAGAGCTCCTGCCGACGGAGATCCCGGCCAACGTCCACGAGGGGCTCAAGGCCAACAAGGCGCTCGAGGTCCACGTCTTCGGGCGCCGCGGCCCCGCGCAGGCCAAGTTCAGCCCGATGGAGCTGCGGGAGCTCGACCACTCCCCGAACATCGAGGTCATCGTCGACCCCGAGGACATCGACTACGACGACGGCTCGATCGCGACCCGGCGCGGCAACAAGCAGGCCGACATGGTCGCCAAGACCCTTGAGAACTGGGCCATCCGCGACGCCGGTGACCGGCAGCACAAGCTGTTCCTGCACTTCTTCGAGTCGCCGACCGAGATCCTGGGCGAGGACGGCCGCGTCGTCGGCCTGCGCACCGAGCGCACCGCCCTCGACGGCACCGGCAACGTCAAGGGCACCGGCGAGTTCAAGGACTGGGACCTCGGCGCCGTCTACCGCGCCGTCGGCTACCTCTCCGACGAGCTGCCCAAGCTCCCCTGGGACGTCGCTTCGGGCACGGTGCCGGACAAGGGCGGCCGGGTCATCGAGGAGACCGGCGAGCACCTGCAGTCGACGTACGTCACCGGCTGGATCCGCCGCGGACCCGTCGGCCTGATCGGGCACACCAAGGGCGACGCCAACGAGACGGTCGCCAGCCTCCTCGACGACCACGCGAACGCCCGTCTGCACGCGCCCACCGCCCCCGAGCCGGAGGCCGTGAACGCCTTCCTCGGCGAGCAGAACGTCCGCTTCACCACGTGGGAGGGCTGGTACCGCCTCGACGCCGCCGAGAAGGCCCTCGGCAAGACGGAGGAGCGCGAGCGCGTGAAGATCGTCGAGCGCGAGGACATGCTCAACGCGAGCGGCGCCTAGGCCCCGGCCGACGCCCAGGTGGGCCGACGCCGGTCACCATGGCCGGCGTCCCAGCGGTCTCCCGCAGCCACGACGGTCACGCAGACGTGAAGATGTACGCATGGATGTTCGTCAGCTGGAGTACTTCCTCGCGATCGTCGATCACGGGGGTTTCAACCGGGCGGCGTCGGCCCTCTACCTCTCACAGCCCTCGCTGTCCCAGGCCGTACAGGCGTTGGAGCGGGACCTGGGCAGCAGCCTGTTCCACCGGATCGGTCGCCGGGCTCTGCTGACGGAGGCCGGTACGGCGCTGATCGAACCTGCCCGGGCGGCCGTGCGCAGCCTGGAGACGGCCCGCGCCAGCGTCGCCGCGGTCCACGAACTCCGTGAGGGGCGCCTCGACATCGCCGCCATGCCGTCCCAGGCGGTGGAGCCGCTGACCACGATGATCAGTGCGTTCAGCGGCCGGTACCCCGGGGTGTCGGTGAACATCCGGGCCGCCTTCACCTCGCGCGACGTCGTCGACATGGTGCGGACCGGCGCCGCGGAGCTGGGGCTCCTCGCGACGTCGGGTCCGCTCACCGACAAAGAGGTGATCTCGCACGCCGCCGGGGAGCAGCGTTTCGTCCTCGTCACCCCTCCCGACGGGCCGTTCCCCGCCGGTCGGCCGGTCGCCTGCGAGGAACTGGCCGGGCAGCGCCTCATCGTCGGGCAGCGGGGCACCGGGATGCGCGCGTACGTCGACGGGCTTCGCGAGCGGGGGATCGACTTCACGATCGCGGCGGAGACCGAGCACCGGGTGGCGATCCTGCCGCTGGTGCTCGCGGGCGCCGGGCTCGCCGTGGTCACCGAGTCCTGGCGCACGATGGCCGAGCGCGCCGGTGCGCTGGTCCTCGACATCGAGCCGATGACGACCCTGCACGTCGCTCTGGTCAGCCGTCGCGCGGAGCAGGCCCCGGCAGCCAGAGCCTTTCTGACCTGCGCGCTTGCCGTCGTAGAGCAGTGATGAACGGCCTAATAGGCATCCCTTATAAGGCAGATCGGCAGAGCGTCTTGGACGGTTCCACGGCCTGATTGCTGCAATCGGGCCATGACCCACCACCACATCGCACTCATCCCCGGCGACGGCATCGGGGCCGAGGTCCTGCCACCCGCTCAGCAGGTCCTGGACGCCGTCGGCGCCCGTCACGGCTTCGGCTTCTCGTACACCTCCTACGACTGGTCGTGCGAGCGGTACGTCAGCGAGGGCGCGATGATGCCCGAGGACGGCATCGACCAGTTGCGCGACAAGGACGCCATCCTGCTCGGCGCGGTCGGCTACCCGGGCGTGCCCGACCACATCTCCCTGTGGGGACTGCTGATCCCGATCCGGCGGAGCTTTCGCCAGTACGTCAACCTCCGCCCGATCCGCGTCTTCGAAGGCGTCGACAGTCCGCTGCGAGCCGCCGCACCCGGCGAGGTGGACTTCGTCGTGGTCCGCGAGAACGTCGAGGGCGAGTACAGCGAGATCGGTGGCCGGCTCAACCGGGGATTTCCGGAAGAGATGGCCGTGCAGGAGTCGGTGTTCACCCGGGCCGGAGTGACTCGCGTCCTCGACTACGCCTTCGATCTTGCCGCGCAGCGTGCGGGAAGGCTCACCTCGGCCACCAAGTCCAACGGCATCGTGCACACCCTGCCGTTCTGGGACGAGCTGGTCGCCGAGCGCGGCGCCGCCCATCCGCAGGTGACCTGGGACCAGGAGCACATCGACGCGCTGGCCGCCAAGTTCGTCCTCGACCCGGCCCGCTTCGACGTGGTGGTCGCCTCCAACCTCTTCGGCGACATCCTCAGCGACCTGGCCGCCGCAGTGGCCGGTTCCATCGGGATCGCCCCGGCCGCCAACCTCAACCCGGAGCGGGAACACCCCTCGATGTTCGAGCCCGTCCACGGCTCGGCCCCCGACATCGCGGGCCGAGGCATCGCCAACCCCCTCGGGGCGATCTGGTCGGCCGCCATGATGCTGGATCACCTCGGCCACGCCGAAGCGGCCACGGACGTCACCGACGCCATCGCCGCGGTGCTCGCCAAGACCGACCTGCGCACCCCCGACCTCGGCGGCAGCGCCACCACGACCGAGTTCACCGAGAAGCTCATCGAACTCCTCTGACACGCGCCTCTGATACGCGCCTCTGATACGCGCCGGGCCGGGGGTGTGACGCGCCTGTACGGACGACCCCGCCCCGGTTGCATCCACGTTCCTCAACGAGGAGTAACGCCATGGCAGCAACCGCGTCCACCACTGCAAGCGCGTCCCCGGCCACGCCACCGTCCACGCCCAAGCCCTGGTACAAACAGCTGTACTTCTGGGTCCTGGCCGCGATCGTCGCGGGCATCCTGACCGGCTGGCTCTGGCCCGCCGCGGGCGTCGCCCTCGAACCGGTCGGCACCACCTTCGTCTCCGCCATCAAGATGCTGATCACGCCGATCGTCTTCCTGACGATCGTGGCGGGCATCGGCGGTGTCGACAGCCTGCGACGCGTCGGCAGGGTCGGCCTGAAATCACTCGTCTACTTCCAGGCGGGAACACTGGCCGCCCTCGCCGTCGGCCTTGTCGCGGTCAACGTGTTCCAGCCCGGCGCCGGGGTCCACGCCCACCCGGGCGACCTCCACCTGTCGGGCGACGCCGCTCAGTACGTCAAGGACGGCGAGAACCAGAGCTGGTGGCACTTCCTCACCGACATCGTGCCGTCCAGCGCGGTCGGAGCGTTCGCCGAGGGCAACATCCTCCAAGTCATCTTCTTCGCCGTCCTGTTCGGCGTCGCACTGAAAGCGGTGGGCCCCGTGGGCGCCCCGCTCGTCGACGGCATCAATCGCCTCAGCACCGTCGTCTTCAAGATCCTGCACTACATCATGCTCGCCGCACCCGTCGGTGCCTTCGGTGCCATGGCCTACACCATCGGCAAGTACGGGATCTCGACCCTCACCAGCCTCGGACAGCTCATCGGGCTCTTCTACGGGACCTCGCTGTTCTTCGTCGTCGTCATCCTCGGCGGCGTCCTCGCCCTGCTGAAGATCAACGTCTTCCGGCTCCTTCGCTACCTGCGCGAAGAGTTCCTCATCGTCCTGGGCACCTCGTCCTCCGAGAGCGTCCTGCCCCGCGTGATGTCCAAACTCGAAGGACTCGGCGTCCGGCGCGACATCGTCGGCCTGACCGTGCCGACCGGATACTCCTTCAACCTCGACGGCAGCTCCCTCTACCTGTCCCTGGCCGCCGTCTACATCGCCCAGGCCACCGACACACCCCTGACCATCGGGCAGCAACTCGGCCTGCTCGCCGTCATGATCCTGACCTCGAAAGGCTCCGGAGGCATCACCGGCGCCGGGTTCATCGCCCTGGCCGCCACCCTCTCCACCGTCGGCACCGTCCCCGCCGCGGGCATCATGCTCATCTTCGGCATCGACAAGTTCATGTCCGAGTGCCGTGCCCTGACCAACCTCGCGGGCAACAGCGTCGCCACCCTCGTCGTCGCCCGCTGGGAACGCGTCCTGGACACGGCACGCGTCAACCGCGTACTGCGCACAGGAACCCCCGAGCCGGACACCGAGTCCGACCCTGGGCCCGGCCCCGGGCCCGACGCGGCAACGGAGCAGCCGCAGCTCAGGCCTGGAACGCCAGCAGCTTCGCGATGCCGTTGCGCTGGATCTCCGACGTCCCGGTGAGGACGCGGAACATGCGGATCTTGCGGAACAGGAACTCGATCTCGTTGCCCTGGGTGAGACCTTCCTTGCCGTGGATCTGTACGGCTTGGTCGAGGATCCGGAAGGCGGACTCGGCGACGAAGAGCTTGCACATGAACGCTTCGGCGTGCGCCTCCTCGCCCTTGTCGAGCGCCGCGAGGGCCGCGTACGTCATGGAGCGGGCCGCGTAGAACTCCGTGGCCATGTCGGCGACCTTGTGCTGGATGGCCTGCAGTGCGAGCAGGGGCTTGCCGCCCGCGACCTTGCGGTGGCGGGTGCGGTCCAGGGTCAGGTCGAGGGCGCGGCGCGTCGCGCCGATGACGGTGGGACAGTGCAGCAGCCGGTTGGTGGTGACGCGGCCGAGCGCGATGCGCATGCCCTTGTCCTCCTCACCCAGGAGGTTGGCGGCGGGGACCTGGCAGTCCTCCAGGACGATGTCGCTCTCGATGTGCTCGCCTGACATCGGGGTCGCGCCGTCCTCGACACGGCAGCCGGGGCTGTCCAGGTCGACGAGGAAGGCGGAGAACTGAGGCTTCTCTCCCTCCTGCTCCCCGGTCCCTGCCATGCGGGCGACCACGATGGCGAAGTCGGCGAACGGCCCGGCCGACGAGAACACCTTGTGGCCGGTCAGCCGGAAGCCGTCACCGTCACGGACGGCGGTGGTGCGCATGGAGCGCACATCGGATCCGGCGTCGGTCTCCGTGAGGGAGAAACAGCAGGCGCGCTCGCCGCGGACCAGGGGCAGCAGGTACTTGGCGAGCTGGTGGTCGGTGGCGTGCTTGAGGATGTCGCCCGCGCGAAGCGGCCCTCCCATGTCGCCCAGAACGCTGTGGGCGAGGACGCGGCCACTCGCGCCGACCTCCTCCTTGAGCGCCGCGAGTTGGGTGTACGTCAGGTTCTGGCCGCCGTACTCCTCGGGCAGGTGGATGCCGTAGAAGCCCAGTTCGCGGCTGCGGCGCCAGATCGGTTCGAGATCGGCGCGGGTGAGGCGGCTCTCGTGGGTGAGGCCGCGCTCTTGTTCGTGGTCGGCGAGTTCGCCGTCGAGGTAGTCGCGCAGCCTCTCGACCAGGTCAGCGAGGTAAGGGTCGTCGTACGTGGGGCGCAGGGAGAAGGTCATGTCGGACGGTTCCTCGTTCGGGTGCTGCGGGGGCGGATGGATCAGTTCACGCGGCGGACGGCGTCGGCCCAGAACGGTTCGCGCACGGCCTTGCGGTCGAGCTTTCCGTTCCGGTTGTGGGGGAGTTCGGCGACGAAGTCCACGGAGCGCGGCTTCTTGAGGCGGTCCAGGCGCTCGGCGCAGAAGGCGATGAGCTGGTCCGCGCCGACGGTGGCGCCGGGCTCCGCCACGACGACGGCCTTGACGGCCTCGCCCCACGTCTCGTCCGGCACGCCGACCACACAGGCTTCCCGTACGGCGGGGTGCTCGTAGAGGGCGGACTCGACCTCGGTGCAGTAGATGTTGAACCCGCCGGAAATGATCATGTCTTTCATGCGGTCGACGAGGAAGAGATAGCCGTCCTCACGCATCCATGCCAGGTCGCCGGTGTGCACCCAGCCGTCGCGGAAGGTCTCGGCGGACAGCTGCGGCTCCTGCCAGTACTCCCGTACGCAGTCGGGTCCGCGCACGATGACCTCGCCGATCTCGCGCGGAGCACGCTCACGGCCGCTCTCGTCGACGACGCGGATCTCGGTGTCGTACGAGGCCCGGCCGCAGGACTGCAGAAGCTCCGGGTCCTCCTTGACCGCGTGGGCGATCTCCTCGCTGCTCAGTCCTGCGACCACGCTGGTCGTCTCGCCCAGGCCGTATCCCTGGGCGACGACGGGGCCGAAGAACTCCACGGCGTCGCGCAGGCGCTGGGGCGAGATGGGCGCGCCACCGATCCGTACGCTGGTCAGTGACGAAAGGTCGCGCGATGCGGCACCGGGGTGAGCCAGGACCATGTTGAGCATGGCGGGCACGAGGAACGTCGCGGTGATGCGCTCCTTCTCCACCGCCTCCACGAAGGCCTCGGGGCTCCAGGTGGGCAGGACGTACGTGGTGGAGCCGCCGAACACCCCGGCGAGCAGCCCCATGCCGGTGGCGTGGGTGATGGGGCCGCAGGCGAGGTAGCGGGTGCCGGGCCGTGGGCGTGACTCGTCGCTCATCAGCTGCTTGCGCATGTTCGCGAGCCGGTTGCCGACCGTCTGCACGGCGGCTTTCAGGGCGCCGGTGGAGCCGGAGGTGAAGTTCAGGACGCAGGGGGCGTGCTCGTCGATGTCGATGGCGACCGGTTCCTCGCGGCCCTCGGCGAGGAGTGTTTCGTAGGGGACCGCCGCCGTGTCCTTCTCGGGCGAGGCGACGGACGGGGCGTCGAGCGGTACCGGCAGGCAGTCGGTTCCGGCCTCGGCGATCGCTGCGAGGGCGTCCTCGCGGTGCGCCGCGTCGAAGACGAGGGCGCGCACGGGGGCGTACCGCAGGATGTGCGCGATCTCCCCGCGACCCAGGCGGGCATTGATCGGTGCGCGCATCAACCCCGCCTTGTAGAGGGCGAACTCGACCTCCACCAGCTCACCCCGGTTCCAGGCGAGCGAGGCCACCGCGTCGCCGGGGCGCAGGCCGCGGGCGATCAGCGCGGAGGCCAGACGGTTGGTCGTGGTGTTCAGCCGGTCGAAGGTCCACGAGCGGTCACCGCAGACGAGGGCCGTCGCCTGCGGCCAGTAGCTGGCGCTGCGGGTCAGATAGGTGCCGAGGTTCATCACGGTTCTCCGGAGCGGTGCAGGGGCGGGGCGGGGAGGGGAGGGGAGAGAAGGGCGGAGCAGAGCAGAGCACGAAAGCATGAGTAAAAATAAACAAGTTGCTCAATAACAGACAGCTTGTTCAGTAACCTCTGAACTGTCAAGAGTCTTCTAGACTGGGCCGGCAATCACGACTGCGGGCGAGGAGGGCCACTGATGGCCGAGGACAGGCGTACGCGACGGTCACGGCGGGCTCTCGGCTCGGCGCTGGTGGAGCTCGTCCTGGAGCGCGGCTTCACCGCGCTGACCGTGGAGGACATCACCGAGCGCGCCGACGTGGCACGCGCGACCTTCTACGCGCACTTCAAGGACAAGGAGGACCTCTTCGCGCGCGTGACGTCCGACCTGCTCGCCGATCTCGCCGAGCGGTTGCGCCCGACCATCGCCGACAGCACCGTCGGCTTCACCGGTAAGCCGGTCCTCGAGATGCTGCGGCACGCCCGCGAGGAGCGCGATCTGTACCGGATCGTGCTGCGCGGCGAAGGCGACGGCAAACCGCTGCAGATGTTCGTGGACGCCTGCGCGCGGGCCACCGCCGATGAGTTCCGCGCCCGCGCCGATCGCAACGGCGTCGAGCCGCGCATCGACGCCGACCTCCTCGCCCGCGTCTGGGTGGGCGAGCAGGTCACCGTGCTGCGGTGGTGGGCCGAGCAGGAGACGCCGCCGATGCCTGCCGAGGAAGTCGTGCGCCAGCTGCTCGACCTGGCCCTGCGCGGCCGCTACTGGGCCAGCGGTTTCGACGCGCCGGTCTGAGCGGGCTCGTCGGGGGTGAGGCCGAGCCGCCGGGCGTCGCGCTCCGGCCGTATGTACACCAGTGCCGTAAGCCCGGCCAGGAGCATGACTCCCGCGGAGAGCAGGAACGAACCGGTATACCCCGCGCTCTGAGAGTCCGCCGTGTCGAGCAGGCGCCCGGTGAGATAGGGGGCGACGAGTCCGGGCAGTGTCCCCGTCGCGGCGACGATGCCGAAGAGCGCTCCGCGCTGGTGGGCCGGGACGACGGCGGCGGTCGTCATGTAGTGCAGGGGAAAGACGACGGCGTTCCCCCCGAACGCCACCGCGATCAGCAGGACTTGGAGCCAGCCGTCCCCCACGAAGGAGAAGCTCGCCATGGCGAGCCCGGCGACGACGACCGCGATCCCCTGCGGCGCGCCGTTCGCCCACCGGCTGGACACGCCCCGCCTGCGCAGCGCGTCGGCGAACGGCGAGACCGCGAGGAGCAGCACGAAACTGAAGGCGGATATACCGCTGATGACCGTCGCCGCGCCACCAGGTGTCATGTCGAGCTGCGTCCTGAAGTACGCGGGCAGCCAGGCATGGCTGAGGGCCAGTGCCCATGAGGCGCCGAAAGCGCCGGCGATGCTCCCGATGACCGTGCCGTTCAGGAGCAGTTTCCGGTAGGGGAGCCGGGGTTCGGGCGGCTGCGGGGCGCTCGTGCCGGAGCCGGAGCTGGGGCGCGCCTGCCCGTACGGACCGTCGTGCCCCACCCTCCACCAGATCAGGCTCCACGCCAGGCTGGTCAGCGCGAGGGCCGCGAAGGCCGAGCGCCAGCCGAAGGCCGTGATGAGCCAGGTGACGACGGGCGCCGCGATGAGGGTGCCCAGGGCGGCGCCGCTGATCTGCAGCGCCGACGGCAGCCCACGCCGGTCGAAGGGGAACCACTTGTAGAGCGCGTGCATGGACATCGAGGCGGCAGGTCCCTCGGCCGCTCCAAGGAGCATCCGCCCCGCGATCAGCGTCGGCACCGTCGCCACGATCAGCACGGGCAGTTGGGCCACCGCCCACAGCAGAGACATGGTGAAGAGGAGCGCCCGGCTCGAGATGCGTGACGAGACGAATCCGACGACGAGCCCGGAGAGGCTGAACAGGAAGGAGAACGAGCTGGAGATCAAGCCGTACGTGCTGTTGCTGATGTCCAGCTCGTCCATGATCGGGACGGCCGCGAGCCCCAGGACTGACTTGTCGGCGTAGTTGATCAGCATGAACACGACGATCATCGCGGTGATCAGCCACGCGCGCCGCCGGTCGAATTCGGGTTGCTGCGGGGCGTCTTCGAGGGGCAGGGGCACGGTGTGCGGGGTGGCCATGGGGACTCCTGCGGTCGGGGGAGCAGGGGCGGGTGCGGGTGCGGCGGGATGGCATGCGGAGGAGAGGGCGCGCGGAGGCCCGGAGTTTGGGGGCGCGGCGATGTCAGCGTACTGAACAGTCTGTATGTTAACGATTAGAGTGAAGTGAATCTATGGCTTGATGAAGCCGACCTGACGCTGCTGACGGGAGCGATCCATGACTGACCCCGCGACTGACCCCACGCCTGACCGCATGCCTGACCCCATGACTGAATCCATGACGGGGGCGGTGCCGCTGAGTGACCTCATGTGGAGCCGCGGATACACGGACCCCGCCTGGATCCGGCGCTACACGGCCGCGGGCCGTGAGATCTCACCCAGCCGACGGGTGTGGCGGGGCGGGGCGCCCGCCTCCGACCTCCCCGCGAGGCCGCACGACCTGGACGCCCTGGAGATCACCGCCCCGGACGGGTCCACGCTCAAGCTGCCGGAACTGTTCGCCGCCGCCCAGACCGACGCCTTCGTGGTGCTGCACCGCGGCTCCCTCGTCTACGAGCGCTACCTCCACGGCGCGGAGCCGCACACCCCGCACTTCAACGCCTCGGCGGCCAAGTCCTACGTAGGTCTCGTGGCGGCGATGCTCGCGCACGAGGGGCTCCTGGACCGCGCGGCCCTGACGTCGCACTATGTTCCCGAGTTGGCAGGCACGGCGTTCGGGGACGCGCAGGTCGACCACCTGCTCCACATGGGCACGCAAGTGAGCTACGCGGGCCGCCGCTTCGACAAGGCCATCGAGGCGCAGCGCTATTTCGCCGTCGTAGGGCCCCAACTGAGGCCCTACGGTTACAACGGGCCCACCAGTATTCGCGAACACCTGGCCACCGCGCGGGCCACCGGCGCGCCCGGCGCCGAGTTCCGCTACGAGAACGGCAACGTCGAAGCTCTTGCCGAGGTCCTTCGCCGGATCACCGGGATCAGCACGTCCGCCCTGCTCGGCGAGTTGATCTGGTCCCGCATCGGCGCCGAGGAGGACGCGTACTACGTCCTCGACGGCGAAGGTGTCGAAGCGGCGTGCGGCGGATTCAGCGCCACGGCCCGCGACGTGGCCAGGCTCGGCGAGATGCTCCGCCGCGGCGGGACGGTGGGGGAGCGGCAGATCGTGCCGGAGGCCGTCGCCACCACCATCGCGAGCGGGGTCCCCGACGGCTATCCGCGACGCGTCCGCTTCCCGGCCGCGCCCCCCGACTCGCCCGCCACGCTCTCGTACCACGACCTGTGGTGGATCCCGAACGACCCCTACGACTCCTTCATGGCCAGCGGAATCCACGGCCAGCGTCTGTTCGTCTCACCCCGACTCGACCTGGTCGTCGTGCACTTCGGTTCCCAGGTCATGTCCCCCGCGGTACGGCCGGCCCCGCTCGTCCAGGCCTTCCTCCGGATCGGCACCCACCTGAACGCGGCTGGCTGAACAGCGCAACAGCGCACAGGAGAGGCCGCTCCTGCGCGCTGTCACAGGCCGAGGTCGCCGAGGCCGGGGTGATCGTCGGGGCGGCGGCCGAGCGGCCAGTGGTATTTGCGGCCGGACTCCTGGATGGGGAGGTCGTTGATGCAGGCGTGCCGGACGCGCATCAGGCCGTCGTCGTCGAACTCCCAGTTCTCATTGCCGTACGAGCGGTACCAGTGGCCGGAGTCGTCGCGCCATTCGTAGGCGAAGCGCACCGCGATGCGGTTGCCGTCGTGCGCCCACAGTTCCTTGATGAGGCGGTAGTCGAGCTCGCGGTCCCACTTGCGGGAGAGGAAGGCGACGATGGCGTCGCGTCCTGTCACGAACTCCGCGCGGTTTCGCCAGCGGGAGTCCTTGCTGTAGGCGAGGGCCACCTTCTCGGGATCGCGGCTGTTCCAGCCGTCCTCGGCCAGGCGGACCTTCTCGGCCGCGGTCTCCAGGGTGAACGGAGGGACTGGGGGTCGTGTGGTCATGTCTCGCTCCTGAACGTCACAACCGTGAGAACGGGCGTTCTCCGATGACGGTGTTCACGATAGGAGAACGCCCGTTCTCACGCAATGATGCGCGCGTGCAGGGCGGCGTAGTAAGGTCGGAGAACGACCGTTCTCACTCTCTCGCCCCATCCCCCGGAGTTCGCATGGATCGCGCCGAAGCCGAGGTCAGGCTCCTTGACGCTGCTGAGGAGCTCTTCTACGCGCGCGGCATCCAGGCCGTGGGCATGGACCAGGTTCGTGCGGCCTCGGGTGTCTCGCTCAGGCGCCTGTATCAGGTCTACCCCTCGAAATCGGACCTTGTCGTCGCCTGCCTCGAGCGCCGCGACCTCCGCTGGCGGACCCGGCTCGCCGAGTACGCGGAGAGCCGGGCAGGCGGCGTCGAGCGCGTCCTCGCCGTCTACGACTGGCTGTACGAGTGGTTCTCCGAGCCGGACTTCAGGGGCTGCGCCTTCATCAACTCGTTCGGTGAACTCGGGGCCGTCGACCCGGCGGTGGCCGACACCGTCCGCGCGCACAAGAGCGCCTTCCATGACTACATGGCCGGACTTGTGGCCGCCGCGGGTGAATCGGGGCAGACTGTCGCTCCGTTGGTCCTGCTCGCGGAGGGGGCCATGGCCACGGCCGCGATATCAGGCTCACCCGAACCGGCTCGCCAAGCGCGTCTGGGTGCCGCTCGGTTGCTGGCCGCGCGGCAGCAGTAATCGCCGGTCGCTCGACAGGAAGAAGGCTGATGGCGAAGACGTATCGCATCGGTTTCGGCACGCGCCTGATCAATGGTGTGTTCCGGACGATGACCCGGTTCGGGATCGGCAAGAGCTACCGGTACATCCTGACTGTGCGCGGCAGGAAGTCGGGCCGTCTGTTCTCCACCCCGGTCGACGTGATGTCAGCGGGGAGTGAGCGCTGGGTCGTCGGCGCCTACGGGGTGAGCAACTGGGTGCGCAACGCCCGTGCGGCCGGGCAGATCGACCTCAGCAGGGGAGGCAAGTCCCAGACCGTGCGCGTGATCGAGCTCGGTCCCGAGGAGAGTGTCCCCGTCCTTCGCCAGTACTGGCGTGAAGTGCCCGTCACCCGCGCCTACTTCGACGTGACGGGCGACTCGACGGACGAGGAGTTCGCCGCCGAGTCGCCGCGTCATCCGGTGTTCCGGCTTGCGTAGATCAGTCGCCCTTCGCCCCGGTGTGCAGTGCCAGGGCCCCGCGCGCGGGAAGGGTCGTCTCGATCTTCCCGTCGTCGCCGACGGTGACCGTGTTGCCGTCGCAGTCGTCCGGTGATGCCTTGGCGACATTGCAGTACGTGCCGCCGGGCAGTGACGTCGCGAACGTCTGGGTCAGCTCGCCGTCGCCGTTGTTGAGGGCGACGAACCCCTTGGCGCCGCGACCGAAGGCGAGCGCGCTGCCGCCGTTGTCCCACCAGTCGGTCAGCTCGGCGGTGCCCACCTCGTTGCGGAACCCGACCAGACCGGTGACCGCCTGCTGGGTGTGCGTGTTCGTCCAGCCGTCCGCGCCGCTCGGCGGGCCCGCGTCCTTGTCGGACCACTCGTAGCCGGAGTACACGTTCGGTGAGCCGTAGGGGGAGGCCAGCATGAAGACGTTGGCCAGCGTGTAGGCCGCGCCGTCCTTGTAGGTGAGCGTAGAGCCGTTGCGCTCGGTGTCCCAGTTGTCGACGAACGTACGGGCCGAACCACTGCCCAGCTTGCCGTCCGCGACCGACTTCAACTGCGCGATGTCGCCGCCCTGGAAGGCGCTCTTGAGGTGCCCGCCGTAGCGGAACTCGTCGACGTCCCCGACGCCGGTGTACTCGTCGGGCTGGACGGCCTCCCCGCCTCCGTGGATGACCTCCGAGACCCAGAATCCGGGGTCGCTCATCTTGCCCTTGATGGCGGCGACGTCATCGGCGGCCATGTGCTTGGCGGCGTCGATGCGGAAGCCGTCCACGCCGAGGGAGCGCAGGCCGTCGAGGTAGGCGGCGATGGTGCCGCGCACGGCGTCGCTGCCGGTGTCGAGGTCGGCCAGGCCCACCAGTTCGCAGTTCTGCACGTTGTCGCGGTTGGTGTAGTCGTTGATGCTCGTGCGGCAGGTGTGGAAGTCCGCGTCCTGGAAGTAGCCGGGGTAGTCGTACTTGCCGTACTTCGTGCCACCGGTGCCCGTCCCCGCTCCGGCAGCCATGTGATTGACGACGGCGTCCGCGATGACCTTGACGCCCGCCTGATGGCAGGCGTCGACCATGCTCTTGAAGGAGGCGCGGTCGCCGAGACGGCCCGCGATCTTGTAACTGACGGGCTGGTACGAGGTCCACCACTGGTCGCCCTGGATGTGTTCGGAGGCGGGCGACACCTGGACATAGCCGTAGCCCGCCGGGCCGAGCTGGTCGGTGCAGGCCTTGCCCACATCCGCGAACTGCCGCTCGAACATGGTGGCGGTGACGGTCTTGTCGCCGGGCGGTGTGGCCTGCGACTGCGAGGGTGCGAACGTCGCGAGGCCGGCCGCGGCCAGGACTCCGGCCGTCGTCGCGCCGAGGAGGCGGGAACGGTGCTGCATCGTGCGGCTCCTTCGGGACCGGGCACAGATGTGCCCTGAGAAGGGCAGTTGCTCGTGGGGAGAGGCTGCCGTGGGGGGATTCCGAGTCGGAGCCTGCCGTCCGCGCATGTACGCGTCAATACTTTCTGCAAGACTTTTCAACTAAGCAGCTACGCGTGCAAGAACTTGCAGATGGCTGCGCGGATTCAGTTCTTACTCGGGGGTAGGCTCGCCGCTTTCCTTGTTATACGGTCTGTCTAACAAGCGGGCCGCGACGCGTTGTGGGACGGCGCCCCGGTCCGTTGCCTGAGCGAACACGAGAACGTACGCATCAGAGTCAAGGAGCCGCAGCATGGCAAGCAGCACTGTTCGGCCGACATCGCAGGATCACCCCGCGGATCATCCCGAAGAGGACGACGTGGCCCGGCGGTTGCTCGATTCGGCCGCCGAGCTGGCCTACGACCCGGCCACCGAGGTGGACTGGGACACCCCCCTCGACCGGGACTTCCATGGCGCGAGCCCGGAATGGTGCTCCCTGTACGGCACGGCGTACTGGCAGGAGCTCACCGAAGCGCAGCGCAAGGAACTGACGCGGCAGGAAGCCGCCTCGGTGGCCAGCACGGGCATCTGGTTCGAGATGATCCTCCAGCAAATGGTGCTCCGCGACGTGTACATGAAGGACCCGGCAAGCGACGAAGTGCAGTGGGCGCTCACCGAGATCGCCGAGGAGTGCCGGCACTCGATCATGTTCGCCCGCGGCGCCCGGAAGCTGGGCGCGCCCGCCTACCGGCCCAAGCGGTTCGCGATGGAACTCGGCCGGGCGTTCAAGACGGTGGCCTTCGGAGAGGCGGCGTACGCCGCGATCCTCGTGGCCGAAGAGGTGCTCGACGTCATGCAGCGCGACTGGATGCGCGACGAGCGCGTCGTGCCCTTCGTCCGCACGATCAACAACATCCATGTCGTCGAGGAATCGCGGCACATGAAGTTCGCCCGCGACCAGACGACCAAGCGCCTCTCCGGGGCGGGCCCGCTGCGTCGCCAGATCAACGCGTTCGTCGTCGCGATCGCCTCGTACTACATCGTCACCAGCATGGTGAACCCCAAGGTGTACGCGAACGCCGGGCTCGACGAGAAGCGTGGCCTCGCCGAGGCGAAGGCCAACGAGCACCACAAGTCCATGATGCGGTCCAGCTGTTCGGGCCTCATGGAGTTCCTGGCCTCATCCCGCCTGCTCACCAAGCCGGCCCTGGCCTTCTACAAGCGCGCCAACCTCATCTGAGCCGTTCCGAGCCGAGCGAGTCGAGCCGACGACATGACCTCCTACGCCATCACCCAGACCTGCTGCAACGACGCCACGTGCGTCGCCGTGTGCCCGGTCAACTGCATCCACCCGACGCCGCAGGAGCGGGCGTTCGGCAGCACCGAGATGCTGCACATCGACCCGAAGACCTGCATAGGCTGCGGCGCCTGCGCCGACGCCTGCCCGGTCGAGGCGATCTTCCCGGTGGACAGCCTGCCCGCCGCGCAGCGGGAGTACGCGACGATCAACGCGGCGTACTTCGCGGACCAGGAGCCCGAACCGGCCCCGGAAGGACCGAACTTCCACGCCTGGGACGAGCCGTCCTTCCCGCGCGTCCTGCCCTCGGACTTCGCGCCGCTGAAGGTCGCCGTCGTCGGCACAGGCCCTGCCGGGATGTACGCGGTACAGGACCTGCTCCTGCACACCAGCGCCGAAGTGACACTGATCGACCGGCTGCCGGTGACCGGCGGACTCGTACGCTTCGGTGTGGCACCGGACCATCCCGCCACCCGGAAGGTCGGCGACACCTTCGCGCGGTTCCACACGCATCCCAGGGTGCGGATGCACCTCGGGCTCGACGTGGGAGCCGACGTCACCGCGCAGGAGCTTGCCGCACATCATGACGCGGTCATCTACGCCGTGGGCGCGTCGGCCGACCGCACGCTGGCCGTCCCGGGCGAGGAACTGCCCGGCAGCATCTCCGCGCGGGCCTTCGTCGCCTGGTACAACGGCCACCCGGACGCGGCGCCGGGCGCGATGGACCTCTCCTCCGAGCGGGTGGTCGTCGTCGGCAACGGCAATGTCGCCCTGGACGTCGCCCGGATCCTGCTCGCCGACCCGGACAGCCTCGCCCGCACCGACATCGCCGACCACGCGCTGGAGGCGCTGCGGGCGGCCAAGGTGCGCGAAGTGGTCCTGCTCGGACGCCGAGGCCCCGAGGACGCCGCGTACACCAGGTCCGAACTGCTCGCCCTGAAGCAGATTCCGGGCCTGGACCTGATCGTCGACGACCACGACCCGCGGACCGCCCCGGCCATCGACGAGTCCGACCCGAAGTCCGACCCGAAGGGCAGGGCGGCCCTCCTGCGAGGCGTCACGCGCGCCCGCGTCGACTGGTCGGAGGCACCCGCTCCGGGCCGTCGCATCGTGCTCCGGTTCCACTCCGCTCCGGTGGAGATGCTCGGCGAGGAAGCCGTGCAGGGCGTGCGTGTCGTGGAGGCGTCGGGCGAGCGGACGATACGGACGGGCATGGTGCTGCGCGCCATCGGCTACCGCGGAGTGCCGGTCGCGGGGCTCCCCTTCGACGAGGCCACCGGCACCGTCCCGCACGAGGGCGGCAGGGTGACCGGACAGCCGGGAGCCTACGTCGTGGGCTGGATCAAGCGCGGGCCGAGCGGCGGCATCGGCGCCAACCGCACCTGCGCCGCCGAGACGGTCACCACGCTCCTTGCCGACGCGGTCGCCGGTGCTCTGCCCGCGCCGGGGCGAGCGCCGAAGGCCTTCCACCGGCTCGCCCGGCGCCGCAACCGCGCGGGGAGCGCCGCGGCGATCCGGTAGCGGTGGCTCACGTGGCGCGAGTTTCGGCCAGGGTGTGCGCGACCAGAGCGTTGGCGTGTCCGTGCCCCAGGCCGTGCTCGGTCTTGAGCCAGCCGACGAGCTCCATGTGCTGGGTCAGCGGCGAGGAACGGATGAGGTCCTTCCACTCCGCGATCGGCCGCCCGTACTTCTTCTCGATCGAAGGGAAGTAGCTGGCAGGGCCCTTGGTGGCTTCGGTCATGATGTCGCCGTCCCGTCTCGCGGAGTGTTGTTGCCAGTAGGACGGGTGGGACCTGACCAAGTAATCGGCCGTCCCGAGTGTCCTGGGTCACACACTCCTGGCCGGAGTGTGAGCGGTCGCAGCTGAGACCGGTCGGCGCCCGGACGGCGGATGGCCTGATTGCCTTGGTGTACACGCTAGTTGACAGTGGGCAGACGTAGTATGACCAGCCGTTCGGGGGACCGGGGCGGTCAGGACTGCGCGGGGCAAGACCCATGGAGACGGGCGTGAACACGGACACCGACTACCGTTTGCTGGGCCCGGTCGAAGCGTGGCGCGCGGGCCGTCGGCTCGCGCTCGGCGGTCCCAAACCCCGGGCGCTGCTCGCGGCGCTCCTCCTGGAGCCAGGTCGTGTGGTGTCCGTCGACGCGCTGATCGACGCCATCTGGGGCGAACGGCCGCCGGACACGGCACGCTCCCTGATCCAGTCGTACGTCTCCGCGCTGCGCCGCGCCCTGTCGGCCGATGCCATCGAGACCCGGCCGCCGGGCTATCTGGTCCACGCGGACGCCACCCTCGTCGACCGCGCCGAGTTCGACCGCCTCGCCGCCCGGGGCAGGCAGGCGGCGGCCGACGGCGATCACGCAGTGGCCGCACGCCTGTTGGGGGATGCCCTCGCCCTGTGGCGCGGACCCGCACTCGGCGGGATCGGCGAAACGCTGCGGGCCATGGCCGACCAGCTGGACGAGGAGCGGCAGGCGGCCCTGGAGGAGCGGATCGCCGCGGAGCTGACACAGACGGGCCGCGAGCGGGAACTGGTCGCCGAACTCACCGCGCTGGTCGCCAGGCATCCCACCCGGGAGCGACTGCGCGGCCAACTGATGCTCTGCCTCTACCGATTGGGACGCCAGGCCGACGCACTCGCGCTGTACGCGGAAGGCCGCGACGTACTCGCCGACGAGCTCGGCATCGATCCAGGACCCGACCTCAGACGGATGCACGAGGCGATCCTCAGGGCGGACGAAGCGCTGCTGCCCGCATCGCGGGAGACCCCCGCAGCTGCCGCCTCCCAAGATGCCTTCGTCGTCCCGGTGGCGGCCCTGCTGCCGCCCAGCATCGGCGACTTCACCGGCCGTGACACCCAGCTCGCCGACATACGGGCCGCGCTGTCGGGGCCCCGCGACGCCATGCCGGTCGTCGTCCTCTCCGGGCCCGGCGGCGTCGGCAAGTCCACCCTGGGCGTCAGGGTGGCGCACCAGGTCGCCGACGAGTACCCGGACGGGCAGCTGTACGCCGAGTTGCGGGGCGCCACCGCCCCCGTGGCACCCGGCGAAGTCCTCGGGCGCCTGCTCTACGCCCTGGGAGCCGTTCCGCCCGACGGGGACGCCGAGCGGCGCGATCTCTTCCGCAGCCTGGTCGCGGGGCGCCGCATCCTGCTCGTGCTCGACGACGCGGGCAGCGAGTCCCAGGTCCGCCCGCTGCTTCCGGGGAGCGCCACCTGCGGGGTGCTCATCACCGGGCGGGCGCGTCTCGGTGCCCTGCCCTGCACCCACCGCGCCGATCTCGACGTACTCGACACGGAGCCGGGCACCGAGCTCCTCGGCCGTGTCGCGGGGGAGCGGCGCGTCAGGGAGGAGCCGGACGCCGCCCGGCGCATCGTCGAGCTGTGCGGCGGTCTCCCGCTCGCCATCCGGATCGCGGGCGCCCGCCTCGCCACCCGCCGCCACTGGACGGCCCGCATGCTCGCCGACCGGCTCGCCGACGAACACCACCGCCTGGACGAACTCGCCGTGGGTGACCTCGAGGTGCGGGCAGGACTCGGCATGAGCTACCGGGCCCTCGACGCCCCCGCCCGCACCGCCCTGCGCCGCCTGGGCCTGCTCGCCGCGCCCGACGTGGCCGCGTGGGTGGTGACCGCGCTGCTCGACGTGCCCGAGACCGAGGCCGACCGTGTCGTGGAACAGCTCATCGACGCCCAGCTCCTGCACTGCACCGGCGTCGACCGCGCGGGCCAGCCCCGCTACCGGCCCCACGACCTGGTACGGGTGTACGCAGCCGAACGCGCCGACGCCGAGGACCCGCCCGCCGAACGGGCCGCCGCCGTCGGCCGTGCCCTGGGCGCCTGGCTCTGGCTGACCGGCCGCGCCGCCTCCGCGACACCGTCCGGCGCCGTCGAACTGCACCGCGGGCTCCTCGACTCCAGCGGCTCGGGTGGCCCCGCCGCGACCGCCCTGCGTAGACTCGTCAGACCCGTCGGCCCTGAGGCCACCCAGCGGGCCCTCGCCGACCCGGCCGCCTGGTTCGAGGCCGAGGCCGACGCGATCGCCGCCGCAGTCGAACGCGCGGCATCCCTCGACCTGCACACCCTCTCCTGCGAGGCGGCGGCAGCCCTGTGCTCCTCCGCCTACACCGTCGGCAACCGCTTCGAAGCCTGGTGGCGCACCCACGACGCGGCCCTGGCCGCCGCCCGCCGCGCCGAGGACAGAGCGGGAGAGGCCCTGCTGCTCATCGGCCTCGGCCAACTCCGCTACGAACAGGACCGGTTCACCGACTCACAGCGCTACTTCACGCAGGCAGCCGAACTCTGCGCCGAACTCGGCGACGTACGCGGCCGGGCCGCCGCCTTCGCCGGGCTCGGCAGCGCCCGGCGAGAAGCGGGGCGGCTGCGCGACGCGCAGGAGACGCTCGTCCGCGCGGTCGAAGGCTTCCGTGAACTGGGCGACGACCCGGGCGTCGGTCTCTCCTGCCGCTACGCCGGATCCGTCCAGCTCGAACTCGGCGACTTCGACGCCTCGCGCGCCTTCCTCGACGAATCACTGCGGGCCTATCGCAGGCTCGGCAGCCGCCGCGGCGAGTCCCTCACGCTGCGCTCGATCGGCCTGGTGCACCGCGCGCTCGGCGAGTACGAGGCGGCGGAGGAATTCTCCGGTCGTGCGGTGGACCTCCTGAGCACTCTGGGGGACCCGCTCATGCTCGCCTACGCGATGCAGGCCAGGGCCAAGTCGCGTATCAGACTGGGACGTTCGGCCGAGGCGGCGGTCGAGATCCGCAGCGTCCTTGACGTCTGCCGCGGCCAGCGCGACCGCTTCGGCGAGGCACTCGGCCTGCGCACCCTCGGCGAGTGCGAGCTCGCCGCGGGCCGCCTCGACACCGCCGAGCAGCACCTGACCACGGCCGCCGCCCTCTGGAACGACCTGGAGCTCCCCCTGCCCCGCGCCCGCACCCTGCGCGACCTCGCCGCGACGCGTGAGGCCGCCGGGGACCGGGCGGGGGCAGGCGCCCTTCGCGCCGAGGCGCGGGAGGTCTTCACGGCGTACGAGGCGCGCGAACGGCACGAGCCGGGGCTCTGAGCAGGCATCCAGTGGTCCTGCAATCCGCTTGGTGCGGACTTGCAGAGAATTTGCAGCGGAGTGCGCCACGCTCTGTGTGTCGGCGGGTGAACACGCCGACGGCAACGGGGGATCGCAGGAAACAACGGGGGACTCAGCGGAATTCATCGGGGGAAGCACGGGGGAAGGCCACTGATGCCTCGTACGGCCCACACCACCGACACCCGTCGGTCGTGTGGGCCGCTCGTCGCGTAGCGCCCCTGCCAGGGCACGGAGGGGACTCCGGGGGCGGGCGGCAGCCCGTCCCCGGAGCTGTGCCCGCCACCGTCGCCACGAAGGGGCAAGCATGTCGTCGATCATCCTCATGAACGATCCCAGAGTCGTCGGCATACCGGTCCAGGAGTGTGGCGAGGCCCTCGTCGACCTGCGCCAGCTGCCCTTCGTGGATGTCGACGACCGCCTCGCCGACCCGGCAGGGGCCTACGCCCAGCTGCGGGAGGGCGTCGCCTGGCGTCTGGCCCGCGCGGCCCGGCTGCTGCCCGAGGGACTGCGCCTCCTTGCGACCGAGGGATACCGCCCGCTGGCCCTCCAGATCCAGTACTTCGAGGAGTACGCGGCCGAGCTGAGAAAGGCCAACCCCGACTGGTCGGACGAGTATCTGCGCCGGCAGACGAGCCGCTCCCTCTCGCCGCCCGAGGTGGGCCCGCACGTCGCGGGTGCCGCGATCGACCTCACCCTGTGTACGGCCTCCGGCGCCGAACTCGACCTCGGTACCCCGGTGAACGCGAGCCCGGAGGAGAGCGAGGGCGCCTGCTACATGGACTGCGACCGCATCTCCCCGACCGCCCGCCGCAACCGCCGCACCCTCACCGCGGCCCTCGCCACGGCCGGTCTGGTCAACTACCCCACGGAGTGGTGGCACTGGTCCTACGGCGACCGCTACTGGGCCCTCACGACCGAGACCCCCACCGCGCAGTACGGACCGGTGACGCTCGACGCCTCGGCGAACTGAGGCCCGCCCCACCCCTCTTCGCGTATGTAGTCCTGTCGCCCATCTGGCGAAACCACACACGCAAGGTCTGCCGGGAAGCCAGAATCGGGGCATGCCGAGTCAAGGTCAGTTGGAGCAGAGTGTCCGAGGTCTCTCCGACGAAGCTGCCGTCCAGGCGCTCACCGCTGTGGTGGAGGAGCGTGGGCTGCTCCCGGACGCCAGGCAAAGCACGTGGGACGGTGCCGAGTTGGGGAACGCGCTGGACCCCGTGGACGTGGAGACGTATCTGCGGCCGGGGCAACCTGTCGTGAGCGAGGGAGAACTGGCGCGAGCCGCGCTGGAGTACGCGGCATCCCTCAGCGACGACTTGGCGCAAACGGTCGGTGAGGCCGTCGAGTATGCGCAGTCCCCGATGCAACGCCTCGACCCCGTCTCCCTCTCGGTCACCGTACTCGTGGTCGTGCTCCTGCAGACCGAGGTCGTCGTGAAGCGGGACACGCGCGGCAGATGGAGCCTGGCCATCCATAAGCGGGCCATGCGGGACGCCGCTCTCGGCCGGGTCTTCACGGCCCTGCTCTCGCGGATCACCGGCGGCAAGTAGCAGGCGGGTCAAGGACGGGGACGGGGGAGCGGGTGGCGATCTCGGCGAGGGTGCCCTACGCGTGGCGGTGCGAGGAGTGCGACCGGGAGTGCGGGGCCCCGGTGTGGCGCATCGTCGACGCCCGTGAGCGCGCCGACGTCCTGGAGGTTCCCGGCCCCGGCGTGTCGTGGATGAACTGCCCCGCATGCGGAGCGAAGGCATATGTCGATGCTCCGTTGCTGGTCCTGCGCCCCGGAGCGGCGGCCCCTCTACTGATCGGGCTCTCCGTCGCGGAGCTTCGAGGCGATCCGTCGCAGCCCGCGGTTTCCCTCCTGGAGGAGGCCGGGCGAGCCGGCGCTTTCCGAGGCCATGCCTTCTTCGGGCAGGCGATCCTCTTGCCGCGCAGGCTGCTTCCGGTCGTCCTGACCCGCGATCTCGACCGCGACCTGGCGGATCCGGAGAGGGCATGCCGAGAGCTGGAGCCGGAAGGGCCGCCGACGGCCGACCACTACAGGATCTTCCTCGGGTATCTGGAGCAGGAGCGTGACGAGACCCGGGTGCACGAGCTGTTGTACGCCGTACTGACAAGCCCGCCGGACGAACTCGCCGAGCTCCTGCGTGCACACCCGGAGCTGTCCGGCGACACGAGGGTGCGCGACGCCGGTCGTGAGGAACTGCGCGGGGCGGTCGGCACTCCGCTCGAAGCGGTGTTGCAGGGGCGGCAGCGGCTCCTGGAGGACCTGTGTGACGGCCGCACGCCTCAGGACGCGGCGGTGCGGCGCTACTTCGAGGTCCACAACCAATTCGGCGGCGATCTGCGCATGCGGCTGCATGAGCTGCACGGCAGGGCCTGCGAGACCGAAGGACCCGAGGGTATTGCGCTGGCCCGAGAGGCGATGGAACTCGCCGCCGACATCGGTGAGGAGGAGCTGGAGACCGCGCTCGCCGCCCTACTCGGCGAACGCCTTGTGCACGTCGCCCATGCCGGGCTCGGCACCGACCTGGCCGAGGCGTACCGGCTTCTGGAACTCGCACTGAGCCGACTGCCCGAGGGCAGCCTGGAGTGGGTGCAGGTGGCGAACAACCTCGCCAGCGCGCACTATGCGCGGGACGACGGCGACCGCCTCGAGGTCTGGGAGACCGCCCGCGATCTGCTGGCGCGCGCGAGCGCCCTCGACCGCCGCGAGCATCCCGAGTTCTGGGCCCGCATCCAGACCAACTACGGCTTGCTGCTCGGGGAGCGGCCGGGAGGCGGCCCCGCGGATCTCACCCTCGGCATCGACCGGGTCAGAGCAGGACTCGAGGAGAGGTCACCGGAGCGCTCCGTGGTCAACTGGGCCTACTCCCTGGTCAACCTCGGTCTGCTGCTGTACCGCCGTGCCGAGCCCGAGGACCTGCGGGAGGCAGAGCAGTGCTACCGGGACGTACTCCACCACCTCAGTGCGGGTGACGACCCCCCGCTGTGGGCGCAGGCGCAGTGCAATCTGGCCCACCTGCTGCTGACCCGCGACCCCGTGGACGCCACTGGCGCCAGGGCGGCGGCGAACGCGGTGCTCGATCTGGCCGCCGAGATCCCCGGACTCCTCAACACAGGCCGCATCACGTGGCTTCTCGCCCAGGCCAGTGACCACCTGGAAGGGCCGGACGGCGCCGAGAGCATCCGGCTGCGCCGCGAGGCCCTTGCCGCGGCGCCGCCCGCGATCCAGCCATCGCTGCACCTCAGCATCGCCCGGGAGCTGGTCAGCGCCTACGCGTCGGCGGAACGCTGGACCGAGGCAGCCGACGTCGCATCGGACATGCTCACCGCAGTGACGGCGCTCTACGACGCCCAAGTCACCGTCGCGAGCCGTCGGGGCGTGCTCGTACAGGTGGACCGGCTCGCACGCTGGACCTCCTTTTTGCTGGCGAGGGCGGGGCGTCCGGAGCGCGCGGTGGAAGCGGTCGAACGCGGCCTTGCCTGTGAGCTCTCGGTGGTGACCGGGCGGGGAGCGGCGGAACTGGCGGAACTCGAACGCGTCGACCCCGTCATGGCGGAGCGCTACCGAAAGGTGCAGGCCCGATACCGCTCCGCGGTCGCGGAGCCGTCCGAGACGGCGCCCGGCGGGTTCACCGCGGCGCGCGAGCAGGCCGAGGCCGAACGCGCCCTGCGCGCGGTGGTCGAAGACATCCAGGCGATCCCGGGCTTCGAGGACTTCCTGCGCACCACCCAACTGCGGGACATCGTCCGGGCCGCCGACGGGCTGCCGCTCGCCTACCTGGTGAACGCACCGTGGGGCAGCTACGTCCTGGCGATCCCCGGCACGCAGCCCACCGTACGGGCCGTCTCCGTCCCTGAGGTGAGCAGCATCAGCCTCCTGCACCTCCTGGTCACGGACCCGGACGACGACAGCATGGGGCTGTGGCTCGTGCAGCAGGCCTCAAGGCTGACGCTGCGTCGCCAGCTCCCGGTGGCTCTGGACCGGCTGAAGGCCCTCGAACCGCTCGTGCGCCCGCTCGCCAGGCTGCTCGCGGATGATGCGCGGCACGAGGCGGTCGTCGTGCCGACCGGTCTCCTCGGCCTGGTCCCCCTGCACGCCGTGCCCCTGGGACAGGGGACCGAGGACGTCCTCGACGACGTCGGCAACTTGATCGTCTCCCCGTCCGCCGCGGTCTACGCGGCCACCCGCTCCCGAGCCGTACGGCCGCGGGAAGCGGCGCCGCGTCTGGTGGCCGTCGCCGACCCCGACGGCTCGCTGCCGGGTACGCGCAGTGAACTCGCGGAGGTCCGCGCCTTGTTCGAGCCGCGGGGTGAGGTGGACCATGCGGTCGGGGCGGAGGCCACCGTGGGCTGGGTGCTCGATCACCTCGCCGAGGCGTCGCATCTGCATCTGGGCTGCCACGGGAACGCCGGATTCGACAGCCAGGGCGGCTCACTGGCCCTCGCCGACGGCCGCTTGGACATGGACTCCCTCGTGCGGCATCAACTTCCCGTCTGCAGACTGGCGGTGGCCAGCGCCTGCCAATCAGGGCACTACGCGATCATCGAGGCTCCCGACGAGTTCCTCGGGCTCCCGGCCGCCTTCCTCCAGGCGGGGGCGGCCTGCGCGGTCACCAGTCTGTGGCAGGTGGACGACATGGCGACCGCCTTCCTGATGACACGCTTCTACGAGCTCCTCTCCCTCGCCCACGACCCAGTACCGGCGCTGCGCCTCTCACGGAGGTGGATGCGCCGTCTCACGTGGGACGAGTTCGAGCAGTACTCGGACGCGCACCGCCATCTGGCAGCCCTGAGCAGCCGGTACACCGCTCATGCGAGATCCGCGAAGGAACTCCCCTTCGCCTCTCCCGTCCACTGGGGCGCGTTCACGGCGTGGGGGGTATGAGCGCCCGTCGAGACGGAGAACCTTCAGTTTCTCCTCGTCGGCCCGTACGGGTCGAGCGAGTAGTTGACGACGACGGAGTCGGCCGGCGCTTTCGGGGCTCTGACCTCCATGACCGTGTAACGCCCTGCTGCCAGAACGGAAACGGCTACTGTCGCCGCGTACTGGACTTCCCTGCCGTTCGCGCAGCTGGGTTCGCAGACCACCTCCCACCCCTGCCCGGTGGCGCGGGCGGCTGGCGTGCCCCAGTCCGACCACACCAGGCCCTTGAGCCCGACTTTTCCGTCGCCGCAGGCGAGCAGGAGCTCGGTCGGTTCGTCCAGCGGCTGACCTCCGCAGTCGGCGATCGCGGCGGGCCGCGTGCTCGGCCGGGTGTCGGCCGTCGTCGGGGCCTGCCGGGAGGGCTCGGTGGCGGCTGAGGGCTTGGCGGCGGGCGTGGTCGGCTCCTTGGACGGCTCTCTCTCCGCCTCGGCCTCGGTCTGCGGTGCCGTGGTCGTCTGCACGACCGTAGTGGGAGGGCGCGGGGGTGCGGCGGTGCCAGGAGAGTCGACCTTGCGCCCGGGGTCCAAGAGGACGACGGCCGTGGCGACGCCCAGGCCGGCTGCGACGACCGCACCCGCGGCGAGGGCCAGTCGGCGCCGGACCGGAGCGGGCTCAGACGCGGGGCCGATGGGATGTACCGGACCGGGAGGGAGATCGACGACGGCCGTCGCCTCGGCCTCCCGTTCGCGCGTACGTCTGTCCAACTCCGCCCGGAGCCGGGCGATTTCAGCCTGTTGCTCCGCGATCAGCTCATGCACCTCGGTCGGCCAGGGGCGTGCCGACGGCGTGAGACGGCCGATGTCTTGAAGGAGTCGGTCCGGGCTGGGTCTCTCGCTCGGGTCCTTGGCCAGGCAGCGGGCGACGATCGGGCGGATCTTCGCCGGGATCATGCTGAGGTCGGGGTCGGTGTGCACGATGTTGTACAAGGTCTGCGGCATGGAGGGCCCGGCGAACGGACACCTGCCCGTGCACGCCATGACCAGTACGGTGCCCAGGGAGAACACATCGCTGGCCGCGTCCAGCGGCCGCCCCTCTGCTTGCTCCGGGGACATGAAACCGGGCGAACCGACCAGTCGGCCCGAGTGGGTCAGCTCGGTGCCGCCTCCGGTGCCGCCGTCGGTGTCGGTCGCCCGTGCGATGCCGAAGTCGATGACTATGGGACCGTCATCCGCGAGCAGCACATTGGACGGTTTCAGGTCCCGGTGAACCAGTCCTGCCCGGTGGATGTCGATCAAGGCGGAGGCCAGCCCCGTGGCCATGCGCAGTACCGCTTCCTCCGGCAGCGCGCCGATGGCCTCCACCGCCTCCTGAAGCGAGGGGCCCGGTACGAACTCCGACGTCAGCCACGGTTCGGGCGCGTCCGCATCGGCGTCGATCACTGTCGACGTATAGGTGCCGGAAACCTTGCGGGAGGCTTCCACCTCACGGCGGAACCGCGCCCGGAAGCCGTCGTCCTCGATGAACTGCGTGCGCACCTGCTTCAGGGCGACGAGCTTTCCGTCCGGGGCGCTGCTCAGGAGGACCCGGCCCATTCCGCCCCGGCCGAGCTCGGCGATCGTCCGATACCGCCCGACTTCTCCTGGATCAGTAGCCGTTAATCGTTCCACCGTGTCCCCCGATGCAGACAAGTCACTCGACGAACTCAACGAATTCGACGGACCATCAACAACAGAGTGTGAGTGCCGTGTGAACCCGGGACAAGACGTGTGGCTGATACACCCTGTGGCTATGAGGCGAACGGCACCGCCGCCGGTGTCGCGTCGAGCGACGCGGCGGCAGGGTGGTGCCAGAGCCCCCGCGCGGCGAGCTGCGGAAGCACGCCCTCGCCGAACCAGTACGCCTCCTCCACGTGCGGGTATCCCGACAGCACGAACTCGTCGATGCCCAGAGCGTGGTACTCCGCGATGCGGTCGGCTATCTCGGTGTGAGAGCCGACCAGAGCCGTGCCCGCGCCGCCGCGCAGCAGGCCGATGCCGGCCCAGAGGTTCGGGTAGATCTCCAGGCGCTCGGTGGAGCCGCCGTGCAGGGCCAGCATGCGCTTCTGGCCCTCGGATCCCGAGCGGGCCAGGCCCTGCTGAACCTCGCTGATCACGGCCGGGTCGGTGCCGGAAAGGAGCCGGTTCGCCTGCGCCCAGGCCTCGTCGGCGGTGTCGCGGGCGATGACGTGCAGGCGGATGCCGAAGCGGACCTCGCGGCCTTCGGCCTTCGCCAGCGTGCGGATCCAGCCGATCTTCTCGGCGACCTGGGCGGGCGGCTCGCCCCAGGTGAGGTAGACGTCGCTGTGCCGGGCGGCCACCGGCCCCGCCGCCTTCGACGATCCGCCGAAGTAGACGGGCGGCACCGGGTCGGGGAGGCGGGTGAGGCGGGCCTGTTCGACGCGTTCGTGTGCTCCGTGGAAGTCGACGGTCTCGCCGCGCCACAGGGAGCGGATGATGTGCAGGAACTCCTCACAGCGGGCGTAGCGGTCGTCCTTGCCGAGGAAGTCTCCGTAGGCGCGCTGCTCGTGGTCCTCGCCGCCCGTGACGATGTTGAGGAGCAGGCGCCCGGCCGAGTGCCGCTGATAGGTGGCCGCCATCTGCGCGGCCAGGGTCGGAGTGACCAGGCCGGGACGGAAGGCCACCAGGAACTTCAGACGCTCGGTCGACTCGACCAGCATCGCGGTGGTCAGCCAGGCGTCCTCGCACCAGGCGCCGGTGGGGGTGAGCGCTCCCTCGAAGCCCAACTGCTCTGCCGTACGCGCCACTTGGGTGAGGTAGGCGAGCGTGGCGGGGCGATCGCCTCCGGCGGCACCGGTGGGTACGCCATGGCCACCGCCGACGATGTGGCGGCTGTCGCCGTTGGTGGGCAGGAACCAGTGGAAGGTCAGGGTCATGGGTGCGGGTGTCCTCTGCGGTGGTGAACGCGAATGCGATGGTGAACGCGAACGCGGGACCGGTCTCAGACCAGGCCGTTGCGGGGCGGCGGGGTGTCGTTGAGCTCCCAGCCGCCCAAATAGCGGAGCTTGAGACGGCGTGGGTCGTGCAGGGTGTGGGTGCGGGCGTTGCGCCAGTGCCGGTGGAGATTGAGGTCGCGGTCGGCGGCGCGGGTGCCGATGAGCTCGAAGATGCCGCTGGACACGGCCAGGGCCACCGCGTCGGACTGCGCGCGGGCTGCGGCGACCGCAGCCGACGCCTCGGCGGCTCTCTGCTCGGTCAGGTCGGCGCGGGCGGCGTCCAGGGCGTCACCGGCATCGCGCAGCAGGGCACGCGCGGAGCGAACCTTCAGGGCGAGCTCGCCGAAACCGTCGATGACGGCACCCTCGTCGGCGGCGCGCTCCACGCCCGCCTCCAGGCGGGGGCGGGCCAGCGTGTGGATGAGCCGCTTTCCCTCGCGCAGGGCGCCGACGGCGATGCCGGTGTCGAGAGCCGCGTGCAGATACTGGCCGAAGGCGCCGAACACCTCGTCCTTCTCGAAGATCGTGTACACCGGCACGATGTGCTCGGCGGGCACCCGCACCTGATCGAAGCGGACGGTGCCGCTCCCCGTGGTGCGCTGGCCCATGCCGTTCCAGTCGTCCTCGATCTGCACGCCGGGGTGGTCTGCGGGGACCCAGGCCGCGTGCGTGCGGCCCTCCTCGTCGTTGGCGTACACCGGGATCCAGTGTGCGAACAGCGAACCGGTGGCGTAGAACTTGGTGCCGTTCAGAACCCGGCCGCCATCGGGGTGCGGTGTGAAGCCGATGGCGAACTCACGGGCCGTGCGGGTGCCCCGTTCGGAGAGCGCGTTGCCGAAGTGCCGCCCCGCGAGCACCTCGCGGTAGAAGAAGGCGCGCTGCTCCTCGGTGCCAGCGTGGGCCAGCACGTTGACGAAGAAGTAGTGGTTCTGCGGGATCTGGCCGATGCTCGCGTCCCCGGCCGTCAGCTCGGTGAACACCTCGCCGAGACTGCGGGCGCCGAGCTCGGGCCCGCCGTGCGAGCGGGGGATCGAGAGCGTGAAGAGACCGGCTTCGGTGAGATCGCGCACCTCCTCGTACGGCAGCTCGCGCTCGGCGTCGCGGCGCGCGTCGTCGGCGGTCAGACGCTCGGCCACCCGGCGGGCGATCGCGATCGCCTCCGCGTCGGAGGCGGGGATGCGGGGCATGGGGCGGGCCTTTCGGGTGCGGTTGGGGGCCGGTGGGTGTGAGCGGTGTGCGCGGGGGAGGGGGGTCGTGGGTCGGCTCGGCGCGGAAGGGAAAGCCGATTACTCTTTCACGCCGCCGCGAGCCGTGTCGGCTCCGCGAGCACCTCGTGGAAGCGGGCGACGACGGGGGTGAGCCCGGCGTTCGCGTCGGGCGTGAGGCTGACCGTCCCGTCGTCGGCCGCCGTGATGTGGCGGTCGAGGACGAACCAGCCCTGGGCGACCTCGGCGCCGAGCGAGGTGAGGACGGGGCGCAGCGCGTAGTCGACGGCGAGGACATGGGCGGGGGAGCCGCCGGTGGCCAGCGGCAGGACGGGCTTGCCGCGCAGCGCGTACTGCGGAAGCAGGTCGAGGAAGGTCTTGAGGACGCCCGAGTACGCCGCCTTGTAGACGGGTGTGCCGACCACGAGCGCGTCGGCGTTCTCGACAAGGGTGACGGCGTCGGCGACAGCGGGGTGCGAGGTGTCTGCGGACAGGAGCGCGTCGGCGGGCAGTGTGCGGACGTCCAGTGTCTGGACCCGGTGGCCTTGTGCGGCAAGGTCGCGGCCCAGGTGCTGGACGAGACGGGCGGTGCGGGACGAGCCGGGGGCGGAGGCGCTGCCGGTGAGCAGGAGAACGGTGGCCATGGCGGAAGTCCTTCGGTTACGCGGCCACGGGGGCCGGTGGAGCGAGGCAGGGGGAGAGGCAGGGGGCGGGGTGCGGCTGTCCGCAGGTCTGCGGATGCGCGCGATCACGAAGGGCGCGGTGCTGACCGATATATGTGAAATGACCCGTCAGGGAATCGCGCGGGCCGTCAATGGGCCCGGTGGGGCGAGGAATTCACGCGCACGAGACGCGGTTCGGTGCCCGGCGGATGCTCAGCGGCCGCGGCGACAGCAGGCGCTGCACACCAGCGCGAGGTCGACGTACCGTCGCCGCGTCAGGTGGGGTCGCACTGCATTCATGTCCTCGATTCAAGCAGCTGCCCCCGCAGGCGTCGAGTCGGTAATCACTAAGCCCTGATAGGGTTTCCCTCCCACAGCGGGTGTTCGGTGAGGGGTGCGCGGGATGCGGACAGAGCAGCTTGAGTACATCGAGGCTGTCACCCGGCTCGGCTCTCTGCGCCGGGCCGCGGGCGAACTCCACCTCTCCCAGCCCGCGTTGAGCGAGACCGTGCGGAACCTGGAGAAGGAGCTCGGCGTCTCCCTCCTGGACCGCCACCGCTCCGGAGCGAAGGTCAGCGACGAGGGCCGTGAGCTCCTGCCGCACATCATCGGCGTACTGGAATCGGTGGACCGGCTGCGCAGGGCCGCGCACGACCAGCACCAGTCCAGCCGTGTCGTGCGTGTCGGCACGGTGAACGCGGCCACGGCCCCGCTCCTGGTCCCCGCCGTGCGCGCCTTCCGGGAGACCCACCCGGCGACGCAGGTGGAGATGGTCGGCTCGCAGCAGGACGACATCCACCGGGGGCTGCGCGAGGGCCGCTTCGATCTGGGCCTCGTCAACTACCTGGACGGCGACGACACCCCGCCCGACTTCGACACCACCGAACTGCTGCGCGGCAGACCCGTCGTCTGCCTCCACCCGGACAGCCCGCTGGCCCGCCTCGACGTCGTCTCACCCGCCGACCTGGAGACCGAGCCGTTCATCGCGATGCGCGCCGGCTACGTCATGCACCGCTACGCCCATCGCCTCCTCGGCGGCTCCCCGCCGTCCTTCGCGTACTCCACGGACGGCGCGGAACTGGGCAAGTTCATGGTGGCCGAAGGCCTCGGAGCCGCGCTCCTGCCCGACTTCAGCGTCGCGGGCGACCCACTGGAACGGGCCGGAATGATCACGCACCGACCGCTCACCGACGAGACCACCCGCGTTCTGGTGGTCCTCCAGCGTCGCCGCAGCGAGTCCTTCCCGAGGGCCGTACGGGAGCTGCACGCGGCTTTCGTGGCCAGGGCGACGGGACTCAGAGAACGTCCGTGAGCCGAGACGCCCTACTGCTCCCGTACCCATCCAGGGTCGGGGTTGACGTGCGGTCGGCCCGCCACGACGACAGTCGGACGCGCAGCCGCAGGCAGTACGTGCAGCCCGGCCGCCAGTAGACGATCGGCCGCCCCTCGACCGCGCTGCGGCGTTGCGCCTCCAGCGCGCTGATCGAACGCGGGTAGATCAGAGGCGAGTTCACGCCTGCGAGCAGCGCGAACACCAGCAGCAGTATCGGCAGAATCCAAGCGCGCGTCATGAAGACGCAGGCTATCGAGACGCATGCTGTCGATGAGTCGGGTCTGACCCTGTGAGCTGCCACCGGCTCCGACCGGAGCGGTCAACCGGCCTCTTCGATGTCGGGCTTGCTCAGCGCTTCCTTGAGGCTCTGCACCGGGGCGAAGGACGGGAAGAGGCCGGTCACCCGCAGGATGCGCAGGAACAGCGGCTGGTCACAGACCAGTTGAAGCTCTCCGCTGTGCTCAAGGACGCGCCGCCGGGCCCGGCACATCAGGCGTAACCCCGAGCAGTCGAGGAACTCGACATGGCTCAGGTCGATGATCGCCGCGAGGGCGGGCTGAGCCGTGTGGACGTCCAGCGCCGGAGCCATCTCGATGGCGGCACTGACATCGATCTCGCCGTGAAACTCCAGGACCAGATAGCCCTGAGTGCTGTAGGTGTGCAGATGCCCGGTGGCGGGCAAGGCGCCGTCGATCATGATGGCATCCCCGGTGTGGACGAGGCCTGACATGTGCCGAGAAGGAGGAGGATCGGGTTCACTCACCGGGGTCCAGGGTGATCGTGCGCGACGAACCGGAGGGCAGGCTGCGGCACATTTGCGTGCCTGACCTGCGGCAGCGGTCCGCGCACCCCGCGTCCGCCCTGGTGGGGCAGGGAAGCGAGGGGGTTCCATAATGGACCCATCGGGCCGTGTTGGCACTTGTCCGGGGCATCTTGGTTTTATTGCCGTGGGATTGGCGAAACATGGGTCTTGGCGCTAAGTGGCCTGGACCGTGCGGTTGAGGCGCCGTAGCGTCGAAGTCGCGCCCCGGACCTCGGCGCCCATGGTGTACGCGTACCTGCACGGGGTGTGAACCGCCCTGTGCGGTGCGCATGGTGTTCCCTCTGTTTCCACGGCGTGGGGAGACGTCGATGGGACGGACCGTACGTATGACGAGGCTGCCCCGCATCACCACGCAGGCCCCGGACACGGCAGGCCCCGCGGAGCGAAGCGGGCACATGACGGCCCTGGCGCTGGAAGCCGCGCGTGTGGGGGACTCCGTGGACGTGCTGGCCGAAGTGGCCGCGGCGGTGCTCACGGCATCCGGGGCATCGAGGCCACTGGCCCACCGGATGAGTGACGCGGCACGCGTCGCGGCGCACTACGTGATCGGTCACAGCGGGGCGGCGCGCGTCCGTCTGCTGATCAGCGTGCACGAGGACCGGATCACGCTGGCGGTGACCGACTACGACGGGAAGAGTCCGGGACCACCGGCCTGGCTGCCGGTGTCACGCCACGACACCCTCGAACTCGCGGGACTGCGCCCCGGCGTCGACCCCTTGCTGGCCATCTCGAACACGGACGGCCTGCAACTGCACCGCACGCCGGACGGGCACATGCGCCTGGCCATCTGTTCGACCTGGCAGTCGGTTCCCGCACCACCGTGATCCGGGGACCGCCTCACGCGGTCACCGGCGTACGTCACCCGGAGCGGGCGACGTGCCGCGAGGCGACGGCCCCGAGGGTGTCCGGCAGGAGCGGGCTCCTGCTATGAGAGGACACCGTCATGCCGATCCTCGCGGCGCTGCCGCTGGCGGGGCGCGTCGTGCAGCAGCTCGTGCGCGTCACCATTCTCGACATGTCGACTCGTCTTGCGGCGCAGGCGTTCCTTGCGGCGCTGCCGATGCTCATCGCAGTGGCCTCGTTCAGCCCGCGGGCCGTGCGGGAGGAACTGCTGCGCTCGCTGCGCACCATGCTCGGTTCGGGCGGGCCCGTGGTGGCGCGGGCCGAAGTGGTGTCCATGGGCGGCGACACCGCGTTGCACAACTGGGGAACGGTGAGCGTGCTGGTGGCGGTGCTGTCCGCGACGGCCTTCACCCGCGCCCTGCAGCGGATGTGTGAGCGCTCCTGGGACCTGCCACGACCCGCCGTACGGCTCGTGGCCTGGCGCTGGGCCGTGTGGCTTCTCGTGTGGATCGCGATGCTCATCGTGCAGGGCACGCTGCACCGGGCGTTCGGCGCGGGTCCCGTCCTGGGTGTCCTCCTGCAGTCGCTGGCCGCGGTCCTGATGTGGTGGTGGACCCAGCATCTGCTGCTCGCGGGCCGGGTGCCCTGGCTGCCCCTGCTGCCGGGGGCCTTCCTCGCGGGCGCGGGCGGGGCCGCGTTCAGCGCCGCCTCGGGGCTGTGGCTGCCGCGTGCGCTACGGATGAGCGAGCAGCGCTACGCGGCACTCGGCTCGGTGTTCACCGTGCTGTCCTGGCTGATCCTGTACTTCACCACCATCGTGTTCGGCATCGCCGTCGGCCGGATACTCGCCCAGGAGGAGTTCCTGCGCCACTGGCTCGGCGAGCCGAAGGCGCCTCACTCCGACTCCGGCTCCGACGCCGCTGTCACCCTGCCGTCCCGCACCGCGGCGGCCAGCGCCCGGTGGTCGCGCTCGTTCTGGTCGGCGTACGACTCCGCGAATCGCGCCAAGGCCCGGTCGAAGGAGTCGGAGCCGCCCAGATAGGCGGCGATGGCGATCCGGTCGCCGGAACGCGCGTGCGCGCGGGCGAGGGTCGCTCCGCACATCCGGCCGAAAAGACGCATCTGGTCGGGGGTCATCAGATCGGCCTGAGGTATGGCCTTCCAGTCCCTCAACTGGCGTATGTAGAAGTCTCGTTGACGGCCGTCGAGCCCTCCTTCGATCCGCTCCCAGCCCAGGAACATGTCGCTGGTCGCCTGCATCAGACGCTGCCCCGCGACGACCCGTTCCCCCTGGTTGAGGTGGCTGCTCGCGCCCGCGAACTCCGCGAGGACCGAGGCAGGCGCCTCCTTCGCCTGCAGCAGGAGCGGATCGCTGTCGTCGCGGCCGAGCAGCAGGATGATCCAGCAGCGGGTCCCCACGCTGCCCACCCCGACCACCTTGCGGGCCATGTCGACCACCCGGTACTGGGCGAGCAGCGCCTGACGGTCGGCGGAGAGCGTCAGCGCGTACCGGTCGACGAGCTCTCGCAGCTGCTGCTCCAGTTGCTTGCGCTCGACTCCCGGAAGGAGTTCGTCGAGGGGCATGACCAGGGGCGGGTCGGACGTGATCCGCAGTTCGCCGTCGACCACCGAGGCCAACTTCTCCAGCGCCTGAAGGTGGTCACGGGTGCGGGCCTTGCTGAGCGTGCGGGACACCCTGCGCCGCGCTCGCGTGTCCAGCCTGGTGGACATCGTGGCGTACAGATCCTCCGCGTCGATCCGCGAGTACCACACGTCGATCGTCCGCATCCGGGCGAACTTACTCATCGACTCCCGGTACGAGCGCACTGTCGCACGCACCACACGGGCCCGTTCCGATGTCTTGAAGCCGTTGTCGCGCCCGGCGATGACGAGGCTGACGACGAGGCGTTTGACGTCCCACTCCCACGGGCCGGGAAGCGTCTCGTCGAAGTCGTTGACGTCGAACATCAGGTGGCGCTCAGGCGACGCGAGCAGCCGGAAGTTCAACATGTGGGCGTCACCGCACAGTTGGGCCCGCAGGCCGCTGGCCGGGGTGGCGGCCAGGTCGGTGGCCATGATGGCCGCCGCTCCGCGGAAGAACCGGAACGGCGACTCGAGCATGCGGCCGTAGCGGATCGGCACGAGCTCCGGGAGCCGGTGCGCCGACTGCCGTTCGATCACGTCGATCGGGTCGGGCCGGGCAGGGTCGGGCGCGAACTCGGCGTGGTCGGACCGCCGGGCACGGGAGCGACCGGCCCTGCCGAGGGCCGCCCGCTGCTGCGGGGTGAGGTGGCGGTGCGTGGTCTCGGTCATGGCGTGCTCCCTCCAGGCGTCTAGGACTCTGGGCGCGGATGCGCCGCCCGGCGTCACCCCGTCGGTGTGAGGTCGCCTCCCAGGGGTGAGGCCCGGCGCGCTCCGTCGCAGGAGACTGCGCGGCATGGAACCGACGATGCGAGGACAGCGATGGCTGGCCCGTGCGTCCCTGGCATCCGCGGCCGCCGCGGTCCTCGTGCTCGGAGTGTTCGCGGGGTTCAAGACCTTCGCGCTGCTCGGCGTGGGCCTCGCGGGCCTGGCGATCACGGCCGCCGCGGTCTGGTGGATCCTCAGCAGGCGTGGCCTGCCGCGAATCCTGGCGGTGCTGCTCGCGCTCACCGCTCCGATCTGGGTGGTCGTGCAGTTCACGCGGGCCCGGCTCACCTGGGTGGTCGTGGCGTCCGGTGCCCTGTGGCTCCTCGCGGCGGGCACGGGCCGAACGGCCCTCGCCAGGAACGCGGCCCCGGACCCGATGCCGGAGCATCCGGCGGCGACGTTCCGCCACCCGGTGCTGATCATGAATCCGCGGTCCGGCGGCGGTAAGGTGCGCCGGTTCGCGCTGCGTGAGCGGGCGGGTGAGCTGGGGGCCGAGGTGGTGCTCCTGGAGTGGCGGGGCGAGACCGATGTGGCGGCTCTCGCCCGCAAGTGCGCGGCCGAGGGCGCCGATCTGCTCGGGGTGGCCGGCGGCGACGGCACCCAGGCCCTTGTCGCCGAGGTGGCCGCCGCCCTCGATCTGCCCTTCCTGGTGATACCGGCGGGCACCCGCAACCACTTCGCCCTCGATCTGGGCCTTGACCGCGAGGATCCGTCGAAGGCTCTGGACGCGTTGCACGACGGGGTGGAGCTGCGGGTGGATCTCGGCCGGGCGGGTGGACGGCCCTTCGTCAACAACGTGTCGTTCGGCGCGTACGCCGAGGTGGTGCAGAGCCCGGCCTACCGCGACGACAAGACGCGCACCACCCTCAAGCTCCTGCCGGATCTCCTGGTGGGCCAAGGAGGTGCGCGGCTGACGGCGCACGCCGGGGACCACGAGTTCGCGGACCCGCAGGCCCTGCTGGTGAGCAACAACCCCTACGGCACCAATGACGTCGCCGGGCTCGGCCGCAGGACGCGGTTGGACGGCGGGGTCCTCGGCTGCGTCGGCGTGCGGGTCACGAGCGCCGCACAGGCCGCGGGACTGCTGCGCGGCGGGCAGGCCGCGGGACTGACCCGGGCGACCGCCGCGTCCGTGGTCGTCGACGCGGATCAGGAGGAGATCCCGGTCGGTATCGACGGCGAGGCGGTGCGTCTGGGCGTCCCCGTGCACTGCGAGGTACGGCCCGGGGCCCTGCGGGTGATCGTGCCCCGGCTGCGGCCGGGAACGTACCGGGAGCGGCCGCGGCTCGACTGGCGGCTGATCGGCAGGCTCGGGCTGACCTCCCGGCGCTGAGGGGCGCTGAGGGGACTGGGCTCCGGCCGCGAAGGACGGTTACAGAGGCGCCCCGTAGGCCTTGTGCGCCTCGGGGTGGCCGTACATGGTCAGCGACCAGATCACCAGGACGTCGAGGACGATGAGGATGGCCGACCACACTGGCTGGTACGGGGTGAAGAAGAAGTTCTCCAGGGCGCTGAGCACCGCGACGATGATCCCGACGACACGGGCCCAGGTACGGCCGGTGAAGATGTTGAGTGCCGCAGCGAGAATGACGACACCGGAGATCATCTGGATCCAGCCGCGGACGTTGACGTCGAAGTCGAAAGCGTAGTCGCCCTGGGACTGGTAATAGTTGTCGCCGAGGATCGCGGAGAGTCCCGCGATCGCGTGGAACGCGCCGATGATGCCAAGGACGCACACGGCGAAGACGACTCCGCCCAGGGCGACCAAGCTGATGTGGGGCTGCGGTTCGGGCGCACCGGAACGCGCCTGGTCCGGCGAGATCTGCTCTGCCATGGCGAAACCTCCTCCTCGAAGGATCCGGAGCATCCGCCCGGGGCCGCCTCGCCGGTTCACCCGCAACGGATGAGCCCGGGAGCCCAGGTGGGGGCACCGTCACCCGCGCAAGGTGATGCCGTCGGCCATGCCGCCACGAGAATGGCGGCCGATGGCCAGGCCGTCGTACAGGAGGTGTCGCCATGGGCGGGGCACAGGAGGATTCGGGGCCCGGACCGGCCGGGACACCACCCGTCGGCGCCGACTTCGAGATCCGCGTCAGGGGCAGGATCGGTGAGGCCTTCCGGTCGGCGTTCGGAGAACTGACGGTCGTGCTGCGCCCGGCCGAGACGGTCCTCGTGGGTGCGGGTCTCGACCAGGCCGCGCTGTACGGGATCCTCGACCGCATCCAGGCGCTGGGCCTCGAACTGCTCGAGGTGCGCCGACTGCCCGGCGCCAGCTGCTAGACCGTCGAAAAGAGCCGACAGGCGTCTTCCGTAAGCGTGCCCGCCGCCCCAGGGTGTAGGGGTAATGCCCTGCACATGGGGAGGTGAGGGGCATGTCCGTGGCGCTGTGCGCGGAGCCGGGGAGCGGCTCGCGGGGAGTGGCGGGCGAAGTCTCCGTCCTGAACGGGCGGTTGCACGTTCTCGGTCGAGAGGACCGGGCGGCCGATTCGACCGTGATGACGACCTGTCTGGTCTGGGTCGCAGGAACCCTGGTGCGGATCGCCGGGGACGTGGGTGATGTACGCAGCGCGGGTGTGCTGATGGGGGAAGCCGCGGCGGTACTCGCCCTGGTGCCCGCGCATGCGAAGCGGCCCCTGCCGCTGCCGACAGAGCCGTTGACCCAGTGTCAGCTTGCCGTGCTGCGCAGACTTGATCAGGAGGTACCGCTGCGACAGATCGCCGACGACTTGTACGTCTCGGTCAACACGGTCAAGAGCCACGTACGGGCCGTGTACCGGAAACTGGGCGTGGGGTCCCGGTCCGATGCCGTGGAGCGCGGTCGCGTCCTTGGGCTCGTTTAGGCGGTGGCCACAGCAGCTGTTCAGGCGGTGGCTAAAGGAGTTGGAGTTCGCGGGCTCGCCGGACAGCGGCCGAGCGCCGGGTCACGGCGAGCTTGCGGTAGACGCTCTTGAGGTGTGTCTTCACCGTGTTCACGGAGAGGTACAGCTCCTCGGCGATCTCCTCGGTGGTCATCATCTGGGCCAGCCGGTTCAAGACGTCGCGCTCCCGCACGCTGAGCCGCTCGGTGGGCGCCGGTGGGACGGCGACGAGGGTGAGGGCGGGCTGCGAGGCCGGGTGCCGCGGCAGGGCGGTGACGGTGAACCTGCGCCGGGCGGAGTCGAGCAGGGAGGCGCAGGCAGGTGCCACGGCCCGCAGCACGGGACGGGGCAGCCGGGACGCGGCCACCACGTCACCGATCGGGGCGGACGTCGAACCGCCTCGCTCCACCGCCGTGACAAGACCGGCCACCAGGGAGGCGACCTCGGAGAGGAACTCGTCGGGCAGGCCGTCAAGCACGGCCCTGACCCTGGTGAGTTCGTTCCGCGCCCGGCCGGGTTCGGCACGCGCCAGTTCGACCCAGGCGCGCACCAGGTGCAGGGACGCCTGCGAGCGCTCCGCCACGGTCCACGAGGGCAGGGGCGGCTGGGTGGCCTGGGAGGTGAGTTCGTCGGCGCCCCGGAATCGGCCGCGGAGCGCCTCGAGGAGCGCGAGCTCGACGAGGCAGTCCCGGCGCAGCGCGCCGTTCCCGGCGACACCCGCGGCCTTGAGTCCTCCGGTGAGGGAGGCCTCGGCGGCCTTGAGGCTGCCCGCCCGCAACTCGCCGCTGCCCCGGATCGCCAACGTGAGCGCGAGGATCTCGGGGTGCTGCGCCAGGGCGGCCTGCGGCAGGCGCGCGAGGGCCGACTCCGCGTCGGCCGCGGCGGTGCGGGCTTCCTGAGGGTTCCGGGAGCGCAGCTGCTCCATGCGGATCACGGCATGGGCCAGGCGGCACCGGGCGACGCGGACGTCGTCCGCCGTCAGGTCCGCGAGCAGCCCGTCGGCGAGGCCGAGATACCGGGAGCATCCGGGGTCGTCGTCGTGGACCCGGGCGACCGCCGCGGCGAGCAGTACGGGCTCGGGGCTCTTCGTCGGCAGCTGCTCGGGCATGTGCCGGGTCAGCTCGCTCGGCAGCCGCAGTCTGGTCAGACCGAGCACCTGGCCGATCGCCAGACGGTCCACGATCAGCCACCCCGCCTGGTCCCAGTCGCCCGCGGCGAGCAAGTGCCGTACGGCGTCGGCCAGCAGACCGTGCTCGCCGAGCCAGGCCGCCGCGCGACGGTGCAACGGCGCCACCAGGCCGGGCTTCTCGTGGCGCAGGCACATCCGCAGTACGTCGGCGAACATCTGGTGGCAGCGGTACCAGCCCTGGCCGACGGGTTGCAGGAACGAGTTCTCCCTGACGAGGTCGGCGAAGTGCCGGCCCGCGTCCTCGCCGGAGAGCTCCACGGCCAGTTCGGCGTTCACATGGTCGAGCACACTCGTCGTAAGGAGCAGTCGTCGCATGCCGTCGGGCTGCAGGTCGAGTACTTCCTCGATGAGGTAGCTGGCGATGGCTTCATCGTCACCGGCGAACTGCGCCACGAACCGCTCGGGATCGTGGCGCTTCTCCATGGACATCGCGGCGAGGCGCAGCCCTGCCGCCCAGCCGTCCGTGCGCCGCCGCAGCGCGCTCACCGTCTGCTTCGGCACGTCGATCCCGTGCTGGGCCAGGAGCGCCGTCGTCTCCCGGTCGTCGAAGGCGAGGTCTCCGGTCCGCAGCTCGGTGACCTCGCTGGTGAGCCGGCCGCGGTGCAGATGCAGCGGAGGGTCCCGACGGGCGAGCACCACCAGGCGCAACATCCCCGGCAGATGCCGCAGGAGACTGCTGACCCCTTCCGCGATCGGGGAGCCGGGAGCGGGCTGGAAGTCGTCGAGGACCAGCACCACCGGCTCACCGTGCTGGTGCAGATCGGCGGCGAGCGCCGCCACGAGCAGCGGTTCGGCCTCCGAGGCGACGGACTCCGACACGTCCACGCCTGCCTCGCGCAGCGCGCCGATCACGCGGGGCCAGAAGACACAGGACTGCTCGGCCCGGCCGTCACAGGTGACCCAGGCGAGCGGTCCGGGCAGGCGCCGGGTGTGCGCCCACTCCAGGGCGAGGGCCGTCTTGCCCGCGCCCACAGGACCCACGATCACGGTCAGCGGCCCGAGGACGCCTCGCGCGAGGCGGTCCGTCAGACGGGGCCTGGGGACGAGCCACGTGGGCAGCGCGGGTGCGGTGTCGACGGACGACTGGTCCGGGTCGGTGTCCTGTGAAGGGCTTGAGCACTCGGCCATGAGCGGCACCTCGCTCTCGGAGCAAAGTGTTGCGGCTGCGGCAAGTATGGGATGGCCGGGGCAGCGGGAGTGAATGGCAAGCGCCATCTCACCCGGGTGAAATTCCGGTGGGAGACGGCGCCTGCCGCGGCGGCCCGGTCCGGAGCACCGGGCCGCTTGCGGTCACTTCTCCTGCAGGGCCTCGATCAGTTCCTCCTCTCGGTCCTTGGTGAGCGACGTACGGATCACGGTGGGGTTGAAGGGACGTACCGCGTCACGTACGCGATCGGGTGTCGAGCGCCGGACGAGCGCGAAGAGAGCCGCGCGGCCGGGCTCGAGGGTGCTGGCGATCTCCTTGACGAAGGCGTCGTTGATGCCGACGTCGCTGAGCTTTCCGGCGATGGCGCCGGTGGCGGCGCCCACGGCGGCACCGAACACCGGCATCAGGAAGAGCAGTCCGAACAGCGAGCCCCACAGGGCGCCGCCGGCCGCGCCGGTGGCCGTGGTGTTGAACGTCTGGTGCACATGGATCTTGCCGTCCATGGTCCGCCAGGCGATCGCGGCGTCGTCCAGGTCGAGCAGTTCCTGACGGGACAGTTCCTTGGCGAGCCGCAGAACTCCCTCCGCCTTCTCCTTGTCCGAGAATCCGAGCACGACGAGATCGGCCATCAGGCTTTCCTCCGGGGGTTGCGGGTCTTCGGGTCCGGCCGGACTTCGGGTGTGACCGGGTCACCCAACTTCTGTGCCATCGCCGTGAGTTCGGCGAGTACCGGGGCCAGTGCCTCTTCGGTGAGGAATCCCTCGGCGACAGGGACGGCACCGGCGTCGCGCAGGGCTTTGCGCAAGTACTTGGCCCACACGTGTTCCAGCAGGATGAAGGCCGCCGCGGTCCCCGGGTCGAGGGACTCGGCCATCTCCCTGATCTCGGTGGAGGTCAGGCCGAAGGCGTTGCCGTCGGCCAGGCTCGGGTACGCCTCCTCAGCAGCCCTGACCTGCTCGCCCGAGATTCCGAGCAGCGCGGCGACCGTCTCGCCCATGCCCTCCGCCTGGAAGTCGAGGGCGAACAGATTCCCGCCGGGCTCCTTGCGGACGAAGAGCATGTCGAGGACCCGGATCTGTCCGTTCGCCTCGAGGATCCCCAGTTCCTCGATGATCCGTCCTTCGAACTTGGCGTCGGGTCCGAATTCGACCGTCAGGAGTTGTACCGGTCCGATCCCAGCCATCGTGTCTCCTCTCGGGAAAGTGCCGCCGTCACGGCCGCCGGCACGGCCGTCATCACAGCGTCGGCAGCCGGTGCGGCGCGTCACCCGCCGCAGGTGAAGGAAGCCGGCGCGGGCACCGGGACGGTGGGGGGCGGAGGTGCGACGCCCATGACGCATGAAGAGACACCGGAAGGGGACGCCGCCGGGCCCACCCGTGGCGGCGCCGACGCGGCCGAACTGGAGCGCCTGCGTGCGGAGGTCGGTGAGCTGCGTGACCGGGCCGGTACCGAGCGGCGGCGCAGGGCCCGTCTGCTGTCCGTCCGGCGTGTTGTCGCGGCCGTGCTGATCGCGCTGGTCGCCGTCCTCGCGGTCACCTCGGTCGTGGGGGTGTGGGGCTCGCGGACCACCCTCAACACGGACCGCTGGATCTCCGCTGTGGGGCCGCTGCCCGAGGATCCCGACGTGAATGCCGCCGTCTCCACCTATCTGACGCGCGAGATCTTGGACCGGGTCGACGTCAAGCAGCGTCTTTCCGACGCACTGCCGCCGCGCGCTTCCTTCCTGGCGGCACCTGCCACCAGCGCGGTCCACGACTATGTGCAGAAATCGATCTCCGCGCTCATCGCCAACGAACGGTTCCAGGACCTGTGGCGTGCGACGAACCGCCGCGCCCACGAGCGGATCGTCGCGGTGCTCGAAAAGAAGAACGAGAACGTACGGGTGAGCGGCGACACGGTCACCCTGAACCTCCTTCCGATGGTCAACAACGTGCTGCGGTCCCTGGAGGAGCAGCTGCCCACCATGTTCGGCAAGAAGCTCGATCTGCCCGCCCTCTCCTCCGGCGAACTCCCGCCGGGCCTGCACGACCGCATCGAGAAGGCGCTCGGAGTCTCATTGCCCGCCGACTTCGCGCAGATCCGGATCTACAACCGGCACGAGCTTGGCCAACTGCAGGAGACCGTGCTGCTGTTCAAGCGCGCGGTGGTGGGCCTGGTGATCGCTGTGCCGGTGTTGCTCGCGCTGACCCTGTGGATCTCGCCCACGCGGCGGCGCACCCTTCTCCAGCTCGGTCTGTGGCTGGTGGTGAGCGTCACGGTCCTTTCGACCGTGCTGCGGGCGGTCCGGGACCAACTCCTGGACCAGGTGCCGTCGGGCGTCTACCGCGACGGCGCACGCGCCGCGATGTGGACCGTGTTCACGACCTTGCGCGACCGGGGCGACCAGCTCCTGTGGCTGGGCGTCGCCATCGCCGTCCTGGCCTATCTGGTGGGACCAGGGCGGCTGCCGAAGGCGCTGCGCAGGTACATGGCCCAGGGCGCGCGGGCCACCGGCCACCTCCTGTCCAAGGCCGGTGACCGGGCACAGGGCGCGCGGGTGCGGCCGTGGCTGGCGCAGCACGCCGACGTGCTGCGGGTGGCGGGCGTGATCGTCGCGGCCGTGGTCGCACTGGCCCTGTCGTCGTGGACCGGTCTCTTCGTGGTCGGCGCACTCCTTGCCGCGTACGAGATCGCGCTCACCCTCGTCGCCCGGGCGGAAGGCGCACCGGCGGAGGGCTCACCCCCGGAAGGTGAGGCGGGTCCACGGGCCTCCGCGAAGACTGGCGCATCCGGTTGACCGAGGCAGGGAGACGCGCATGAAGACGCGGACGCACGCCGGGCGGATCGGACCGACGGGCGACGGGAGCGCACGCTCGCGCCTGTGGGGCCCGTACCTGAGCGAAAGGCAGTGGGGAACGGTCCGGGAGGACTACAGCCCCGGCGGCGACGCCTGGTCCTACTTCCCGCACGAGCACGCCCGCTCCCGTGCCTACCGGTGGGGCGAGGACGGCCTCGGCGGCGTCTGCGACGACAAGCAGCGCCTGTGCCTGGCCCTCGCCCTGTGGAACGGCCGCGACCCGATCCTCAAGGAACGCGCCTTCGGCCTCACCAACGGCGAGGGCAACCACGGCGAGGACGTCAAGGAGTACTACTTCTACCTGGACAGCACGCCGAGCCACTCCTACCTGCGGTACCTGTACAAATATCCGCAGGCCGCGTTCCCGTACAACGACCTCGTGTCCGTCAACCGGGACCGCACGCGCCAGGAGTTCGAGTACGAGCTCATGGACACCGGTGTGTTCGACGACGACCGGTACTTCGACGTGACGGTGGAGTACGCCAAGGCGGACCACGACGACATCCTGATGCGGATCACCGTCGACAACCGGGGCCCGGACGAGGCGACCCTGCACGTGTTGCCGACGCTGTGGTTCCGCAACACCTGGTCCTGGGACGAGCACCACGGCGAGGAGCCCAGGCCACGGCTGCGGGCGGTCGAAGGTCCCGGCTCGACCGTCACGATCCGCGCCGACCACCCCGAGCTCGGCAGCTACGACCTGCGGTGCGCGGGCGAGGTTCCGCTCCTGTTCACGGAGAACGAGACCGACAACGAGCGCCTTTTCGGCTCTCCCAACGCGAGTCCCTACGTCAAGAACGCGATCGGCCGGTACGTCGTCGAGGGGGAGGAGAGCGCCGTCAACCCGGCGCGGGAGGGCACCAAGGCAGCCGCCCTCCACACGCTCGTCGTGCCCGCCGGAGGGTCACAGACCCTGCGCCTGCGCCTCGGCCCCGCGGGCGGGAAGCTCTCCCTGGCCAGGGACTTCGACACGGTCTTCACGGACCGCATCGCCGAAGCCGACGAGTTCTACCGGGAGCTGACCCCCGAGCGGGCGACCGAGGACGAGGCACGCGTCCTGCGCCAGGCCCTCGCCGGAATGCTCTGGTCCAAGCAGTACTACGGCTTCGACCTGGAGAAGTGGCTGGCCGAGCACGACATGACCCCCTGGAGCCCGCCGCGGCCCGGGATGCGCAACAACGAGTGGTTCCACATGGTGAGCGACGACATCGTCTCCATGCCGGACAAGTGGGAGTACCCCTGGTTCGCCGCCTGGGACCTGGCGTTCCACGCCGTGGGCCTCGCGGTCGTCGACGTCGGCTTCGCCAAGGAGCAGCTCGAACTGCTCCTGCGCGACGCCTACTTGCACCCCAACGGCCAGATCCCGGCGTACGAGTGGAACTTCGGCGACGTCAATCCGCCCGTGCACGCCTGGGCCGCGTACTTCGTGTACACGGTGGAGAAGGGCACGACAGGCCACGCCGACCACGCCTTCCTCGAGCGCACCTTCCAGAAGCTGCTCACGAACTTCACCTGGTGGGTCAACCGCAAGGACCCCGGCGGCAAGAACATCTTCCAGGGCGGCTTCCTCGGCCTCGACAACATCGGCGTCTTCGACCGCAGCGCCCCCCTGCCCACCGGAGGCACCCTGGAACAGGCGGACGGCACCGCCTGGATGGCCCTGTACTGCCAGTCGATGCTCCAGATCGCGATGGAACTCGCCGAACAGAACGAGGCATACGAGGAACTGGTCCTGAAGTTCGTCGAGCACTATCTGTGGATCGCGGCCTCGATGGACCGGATCGGGGACCTCCACGACGAGCTGTGGGACGAGGAGGACGGGTTCTACTACGACGTGCTGAAACTGCCCGACGGGCAGTCGGTCCGGCTGAAGGTCCGCTCCATGGTGGGGCTCCTCCCGCTGTGCGCGTCGACCGTATTCCGGCCGGAGCAACTGACCCAACTCTCCGGTCTGCAGGACCGGTTGCGGCGCTTCGCCGAGCGTCACCCCTCGCTCTCCGTGACGCTGACCTCGGCGCAGGCCGGCACGGCGGGCGGCGCACGGCTGCTGTCCGTCCTGGACGAGAAGAAGCTCGTGCGCGTGCTCTCCCGGCTCCTGTCGGAGGACGAGTTCCTGAGCCCCTACGGGATCAGGGCGCTCTCCCGCGTCCACGCCGAGCACCCGTACACGTTCTGGGTGCACGGCGAGGAGTACAAGGTCTCCTATCTGCCCGCCGAGTCCGACACCGGCATGTTCGGCGGCAACTCCAACTGGCGCGGCCCGATCTGGATGCCGATGAACGCCCTCGTCATCCGCGGACTGCTCAATCTGTACGGCTTCTACGGCGACGACTTCACCGTCGAGTGCCCGACAGGATCGGGGATCCAGAAGAACCTGTACGAGGTCGCCGAGGACATCTGCTCCCGCCTCACCCGCATCTTCCTGCGCGGTGAGGACGGACGGCGGCCCGTGTACGGAGGCCAGGCGAAGTTCAAGGACGACCCGCACTGGCGTGACCTGGTCTCCTTCTACGAGTACTTCCACGGCGACAACGGCGCGGGCATCGGCGCCTCGCACCAGACCGGCTGGACCGGTCTCGTCGCGGCCCTGATGAAGATCTTCGGCACGTTCGATCCTGAGGACTTCCGCACCGGCTCCGCGAGGAGGCAGAAACGATGACCGAGTTGCCCGCGCAGCCCGTCGTGCACGAGGTCAACACCCGCGTGTGGCTGAGGGAGACGGGGCTGCGCACCGGCAGCCTCGCCGGTCTGGCGGACGTACCCAAGGACGTGTGGGACGAGATCACGCCCGCCGGGATCGACGCCGTCTGGCTGATGGGGGTGTGGGAGCGCAGTCCGCGGGGGCGCGCCATCGCCCTGGAGAACCCGGCGCTGCGCAGTGCCTTCGCCGACGCCGTCCCGGACATCGGCGAGGAGGACATCGCCGGATCGCCGTACTGCATCCGCCGCTACGAGGTCGACGCTTCGCTCGGCGGAGCCGCGGGCCTGGCCGCCGCCCGGGCCGAACTCTCCCGCAGGGGCGTCGGACTGCTGCTCGACTACGTTCCCAACCACGTGGCCCCGGACAGCCCCTGGGTGACCGAGCACCCCGAGTACTTCGTGCAGGGTGACGCCGAGGACGCCCGGCGTGATCCGGCCGGGTTCCTCGACACCGGGAGCGCCGTGCTCGCGCGGGGCCGCGACCCGTTCTTCCCGCCCTGGCCGGACGTGGTGCAGCTGAACGCCTTCGCCCCGGCCCTGCGGCGGGCGACCGAGGAAGTGCTCGAGGGCATCGGCGAGGTCTGCGACGGGGTGCGCTGCGACATGGCGATGCTGATGATGAACGACGTCTTCGCGCGGACGTGGGGCGAGAGGGCCGGGGCCCGGCCGCAGGAGGACTTCTGGTCCGAGGTCGTGACCGCCGTCCGCCGTCGTCACCCCCACATGGTCTTCGCCGCGGAGGCGTACTGGGACCTCGAATGGGCCCTGCAGCAGCAGGGGTTCGACTTCTGCTACGACAAACGTCTCTACGACCGGGTGCTCAACGAGAGCGTCGAGTCGGTCCGGGGGCACCTGCGGGCCGACGAGCAGTACCAGCGCGGACTCGTCCGGTTCCTGGAGAACCACGACGAACCGAGGGCCGCCCGGACGCTGCCCCCGGCCAAGGAGCGCGCTGCGGCCGCACTGATCGCCACGCTGCCGGGCGCGACCCTGTGGCACGAGGGCCAGTTCACCGGGCGCCGCGTCCACCTGCCGGTCTTCCTCGACCGCCGTCCGGACGAGCCGCCGGACCCCTCCCTGCGCGCGTTCCACGAGCGGCTGTTGTCCGCCGTGCGCCGCAGCGGCATGCGGACGGGGCGGTGGCAGCTCCTGGACTGCGAGGGCTGGCCGGACAACGACTCGGGGCGTGACCTGATCGCCTCGTGCTGGTCCGGTGAGGCGGGCCGGTTCCTGACCGTGGTGAACCTCTCGGACCATCGCGCACAGGCGCGCATCAGGCTCCCCTGGAACGAACTGGGCGATGGGATCTGGGAGTTGGCCGGACTCCTCGACGCCGAGCGGTACGAACGCCCGGGTACGGAGCTGACGTCGAGCGGGCTCTACGTCGATCTGCCCCCGTGGGGCACGCACCTGCTCTCGGTCGTCGCGGCGGACGGGTCCAGGACCTAGAGCCTTTGTCGGGGCCCTGGTCACCGGTCGCCCGGTGCACCAGGGCCCCAGTCCGCGCCACTGTCCGCCCTGAACGCCTCCACTGCGGCCTCCACAGTGGGGTAGAAACGGCGCGCGTCGAAGGTATGGCCAAGGCCGTAGCGCTCGACCTTGCGCCGCACCGGGTCCTTGAGCTCGGCGAAGACCAGGTCCACGCCCAGATCGAGGAGCGCCGCTTCCAACTCCTCCAGGACGTCCGCCGCGGTCGTGTCGACGTCGGTCATCGGTTCCGCCGCGATCAGTACGCGCCGCGGTGCCTGTTCGGCGTGGGTGTACCGCAGGACCTCCTCGCGGAACGACTTGGCGTTGGCGAAGAACAGCGGCCCGTCGAACCGGAAGATGACAAGGCCCGGCAGGCGTTGGGCATCCGGGTGCGACCGTACGTCGTGGTAGCCCGCGAGGCCGGCCACACGCCCGAGGACGGTGTTGTAGGGCCACCAGGCCCGCCGGAAGACGTTCAGGATGGACAGGCCCACCGCGACCCCGATCCCCGGCAGCACACCGAGCAGGGCCACCCCGAGGAAGGCCGCGATGGCCAGCCAGAACTCCGCCTTTCGCTGGCGCCACAGCCGTCTCGTGCCCGCGAGGTCGGCAAGGGACAGGGAGGCCGTGATGACCACCGCGGCGAGCGCCGGCTGGGGCAGATCGCGGAAGAGGCCCGGCAGCAGGACGAGCATGAGGAGGATGAGCGCCGCGCCGACGACCCCGGTGAGCTGGGTCTTGGCCCCGGCCCGCTCGGCCACGGCCGTGCGTGACCCGCTGGTGCTCAAGGGGAAGCCCTGGAACAGGCCGACGGCCACGTTCGCCGTGCCGATCGCGATCATCTCGTCGTTGCCGTGGACCTCCTGCCCGGTGCGGGCGGCGAAGGCGGATGCGTTGGAGATGGTGTCGGCCAGGGAGACCAGGGCGATGCCGAGCGCGCCGACGAACAGCGGACCCAGATCGGCCAGGGCGATGTGCGGGACCGTGAACGGCGGTAGCCCTTCGGGGAGCCGCCCCACGGTCTTGACCCCGTGCTCGTCCAGATCGAGGACGACGGATGCCGTGATGGCGAGAACCACCATGACGAGGACGGCCGGGACCTTGGGCATCAGACGTTGCAGCAGCAGGATCAGGAGGATGCAGCCACCGCCGACCGCGAGTGCGGCGGCCACTGTCCGCCCCTCCGCCACGGCCCGGACGAAGGCGTCCACCTCACGGACAAGACCGTGGGCGTCGGTCGAGAAGCCGAACAGCTTCGGCAGCTGCCCGATGAGGATCGTCAGGGCCAGGCCGTTCATGTAGCCGATCATGGTGGGCTTGGAGATGAGATCGGCGACGAAACCGAGCCGTGCCACCCCCGCGAGGAGCGTGATCGCGCCGACCATCAGGGCGAGCACCGAGGCGAGCGCGACCGCGCGCGAACTGTCCCCGTCCGCGGCGAGCAGGGGCAGGATCGTCGCGGCGATCATCGGGCCGATCGAGGAGTCGGGGCCGAGCACCAGGACGCGCGAGGGCCCTGTCACGGCGTACGCGAGCAGACACAGCACGGAGGTGTACAGACCGGTGATCGGCGGCAGTCCGGCCAGTTCGGCGTAGGCCATGCCCTGCGGCACGAGCAGCGTGCTCAGGACGACACCCGCGATCAGATCCTTCAGCAGCCACTCACGGCGGTAGGTGCGCAGCGCCTTGATCCCGGGTGGCGTCCAGGGCACCGGCCTCTCACCTCTGCCCGGCGCCGGACGGCAGGTGACGGCGGCGGGTGGCGAGCTTGCCCAGTTCCCACAGCGCGAGGAGCGCGAGGGGAGGGAGCAGGGCCCAGCCGAACTGGCCGATGCTGAGCGGCGTGGTGTCGAGCAGCCGGTTGAAGGCGTCCATCTGGGTCACAAAGACGGCGAGCACGAACTCCCCGAGCACCGTCCAGTTCAGCTGCTTGCTGTCGAAGGTGTCGGTCGTCAGGACCGTGGCGGTCTGGTTGCGGCATTCGAGGGCGGCGACGATCAGGCACAGCGCGAACGCGGTCATGGCGATGGAGTTGCCGATGCGCACGCTGTCGTAGCGGGTCGCGCCGATCTGGATCATGGTGAGGAGACCGATCGCCACGGCCGTCCCCGCGAGCCCGACCGTCAGCATCAGACCGCCGGTCATCACGGGCTGGCCGCGGGGCCGCGGGCGGCGGGACATGAGCCCGGGGCTGACCCGGTCGAACCCGAGCGAGAAGCCGAAGGCGGCGTTGACGACGAAGTGGATCCACAGCACCTGGGCGGGGGTGAACGGTTCACCGTCGGCGATGTCGAAGAGCGCCGCGCCGAGGAACGTCAGGACGAAGACGATGAGCAGCACCAGTACGAAGCGGATGTACTTGGTGAGGTTGTCGTAGATCTTGCGGCCCTGTTCCACCGCGTGGACGATCGTGGCGAAGTTGTCGTCGGACAGGATCATCCGTCCCGCGTTCTTGGCGACCTCCGTGCCCGATCCCATGGCGATGCCGATGTCGGCGGCCTTGATGGCAGGGGCGTCGTTGACGCCGTCGCCCGTCATGGCGACCACATCGCCCTTCTGCTTCAAAGTCTCGGCAAGGAGCACCTTGTGCTCGGGGGCCACCCGGCCGACCACGCCGATGTCGTCGATGCGGGCAAGGCGTTCGTCCTGCGACAGAGCGGCGAAGTCGGCGCCGAGGATCGCCTCGCCCTCGATGCCGACCTGCGCGGCGATGGCGGCGCCGGTGATGACGTCGTCGCCGGTCACCATCCGCACGCGGATATGGGCGGCCTGGGCGGCGGCCACGGCGTCCCGGGACTCGTCGCGCGGCGGATCGGCCATGCCGACAAGGCTCGTCACGCACAACTCCGTGACCTGGGCGAGGAGATCCCCGTCCGGCGTGAAACCGGCGGGGTCGATGTCACGGGTTGCGGCCGCCATCACACGGCGGCCCTCCTGTTCCATCCGTTCGAGTTCGCCCTGGGCCCGCGTCCGCAGCGCGGTGTCGAAGGGGATGGCCGAACCGTTCGACAGAGTGGTGGTGGTGAGGGCGAGGACGGCCGGCGCCGCTCCCTTGACGAAGCAGCGCACGACCGGCACGCCCTTCGCGTCGTGGGCCGTGTGGAAGGTGGCCATGAGTTTGTACGCCGGGTCGAACGGCAGAGTGGCGAGCCGGGGGAGCCGCAGCCGCGTGGAGTCGACGTCGAGGCCCGCCTTGTGTCCGAGCACGAGCAGCGCGCCCTCGGTGGGGTCGCCCACCACCCGTCCGTCCACGAGTGAGGCGTCGCTGGCGACGAGATACGGCAGGATCGCGTCCTCGATGCCGGGGGAGCTGCCCGCGGCATGGTGGATCCGGCCCTCCAGGGCGTAGCCGGTTCCCGAGACCGTGTAGCGGTCGAAGGCGTCCACCACTTCGACCACGGTCATCTGGTTCATCGTCAGCGTGCCGGTCTTGTCGGAGTTGACGGCCGAGGTGAAGCCCAGTGTCTCCACCGACGGCAGGTCCTTGACGATCGCGTGCCGCCGTGCCAGGTCGAGTCCGCCGCGCGAGAGGATCGTCTGCGTCACCGTGGGCAGTGCCTCGGGGACGGCGGCGATCGCGAGGGACACGGCGCTGACGAAGAGCGCGTCCCACGCCACGTCACGCCCGCGCCCCAGGGCGAACATCAGGACCATGGTGATGCCGGCCGCCCCGACGATCCACAGCGTGAGGCGGTTCAACTCCCGGGTGAGCGGCGACTCCTCGCGCCGTGTGTCCGACAGCATCCCCGAGATCTTGCCCAGTTCGGTGGACGCGCCGGTGGCCGTGACCACGAGAACGCCGCTGCCGTGCGTGACCGGGGTGTTCATGAAGGCCATGTCCGTCTGGTCGGCGGGTCCGAGCCCGCTGAGGCGTACCGGAGCGGAGTCCTTCGCGGCGGGAACGCTCTCCCCGGTGAGCGCGGACTCGTCGATCTGCAGGGCGCTCGTGGCGACGAGCCGTCCGTCCGCGGGCACCTCGTCCCCCGCGGAGAGCAGGACGATGTCCCCGACGACCACCTCCTCCGCGGGAATCTCGGCCTCCGTCCTGTCGCGTCGCACCCGCGCGGTGGCCTTCGTCATCTCCTTGAGGGCGTTCATGGCGCTCTCGGCCTTGCCCTCCTGCCGTATCCCGATGACCGCGTTCAGAACGGTCAGGCTGAGCAGCACCACCGCGGTGCCCCACTCCTGGATGGCGAGCGACACCGCGGCGGAGGCGACGAGAATGATCTGCATGTACGAGGTGTACTGACCGAGAAACCGGACCCAGCCGCTCGGCGTCCGCTCCTCCGGCAGGGAGTTGGGCCCGTACTCGGCGAGCCGCGCGGTCACCCGCGCGGCGTCGAGTCCCACGGCCGGGTCGACGCCGAGTTCGTCGGCCACCGAGAGGGCCGTGCGGGCGTACCAGGCGTCAGTCCGTGCGGGATGTGCCGGCTGTGCGCCGTGGTCGGGTGCCTGGGCCGTCATCGCGCCCGCCTCCGATCGCCGTTGCCGCGCCGGGTGCCCGAGGCGGCCCGTGCCGCGTACGGGTCCGCGGCCGACCCGGAAGGCGCTTCGTCCTCCAACTTCTGCTTCTCGAGCTCCAGTGCGCGCCGGCTCTTGTCGTCGATCTCGGGATACTGAGGGTCGATGTCCATCAGGGTGTGGACGAGCACGGCCGCCGCGCAGGTGCGCGCGAACCATTTGCGGTCGGCGGGTACGACGTACCAAGGTGCCCAGGGCGTGCTGGTCGCGGACAGCATCTCGGAGAACGCCGTCTGGTAGTCGTCCCACATGGTGCGTTCACGGGCGTCGGCCGCCGAGAACTTCCAGTTCCTTTCCGGTACGTCGATCCGTTTGAGGAAGCGGATGCGCTGCTCCTCCTTGGACAGATTCAGGAACAGCTTGACGATCCTGAATCCGTTGTCCGTCAGATAGCGCTCCCAGTCGTTGATCTCCCGATAGCGCCGCCGCCAGATCTTCCTGCCGTCGGCCTTCCCCGGCAGCCGCTGACGGGTGAGGTGTTCGGGGTGCACCCGCACGACCAGGACCTCCTCGTAGTGGGACCGGTTGAAGATGCCGATCTCCCCGCGGCGCGGCAGGTCGCGGGAGTAACGCCAGAGGTAGTCGTGGCTGAGCTCCGCGGCCGAGGGCACCTTGAAACCCGCCACGCGCACGCCCTGCGGATTCACTCCGCTCATCACGTGGCGGATCGTGCCGTCCTTGCCCCCGGCGTCCAGCGCCTGAAGGCAGAGCAGGACCCCATGAGTGCCCTCGGCGGCCAGCCGACGCTGGTAGTCGGCCAGCAGGGTGACGCCGCTGCGGAGCAGTTCCTGTCCGTCCTTCTTCTTCTTGATGCCCTTCTTGTGAGTGGGATCGAAGTCCTTGGACAGATCTACTTTCGAGCCGGGTTTGACCCGCAGCGGCGCGATGAACTCAGCGATCCGTTCCGCCCGATCGTCTGCCGTGTGCGCCCGTCGGTCCTTCATGGGCCACCTCGGCTAGTAGACGGTGTCCTTCTCCACGACACACAGGGCCCAGATGATGAACCCGTCCATGGCGATCAGGGTGATGGACCAGATGGGGTGGTACGGGAGGGACAGGAAGCTGGCGATGATCATCAGCGAGGTGATGACGATGCCCATGATCCTGGCCCACTTGGCGGCGACGAACAGACCGAGGCTGACGGCCACGGCGATCGCGCCGAGGATCATGTGGATCCAGCCCCAGCTCGTCAGACTGAACTCGAAGGCATACCCGGGTGTCGTGACGAAGACGCTGTCCTTGAGGACGGCCATGAGACCCCGGCAGAAGTCCATGGATCCGGAGAGGAACAGCAGAACCCCGGCGAAGATGGTCAGACCGGCGGCTGCCGTCTGTGTCGCGCCCGGGGTATGGCGCCGAGTGGTCGAGGTGGCCATGACAGAACCTCCGTACTCAAGGCCGTACTCGATGAGGGTGCCGATCGCACCGCTGTGCCCCGAGTGTTGCCCCCGACCGGTGCCCCCGGTCGTCACCCTCCGAGGGTGACGCCGCAGGACGGACCGACCAGGAGTCTGACCGTCGTCCGGCCCGCGAGTGGAGGCCAGGACCGCGAACGGAGGCGAGTCGATGACCGTGCCGTCCACCCCAGGCGGAGCAGACGCCCGAGACGGAGCAGACACCCGGCAGGAGAAGCGCCCCTGGCCGCGTCAGGTGCTCGTGCCGCTCGCCCTCGCCCAGTTCGTCTGCAGTTTCGCGGGCTCGAACATGAACGTGATGATCAAGGACATCAGCGAGGACCTGGACACCACGGTGCAGGGCGTACAGACCGCGATCACGGTCTTCCTGCTCGTCATGGCGGCACTGATGATTCCTGGCGGCATCCTGACCGACCGCTACGGCCGCAAGCGCTGCCTCGTCATCGGCCTCGCCGTGTACGGAATCGGCACCGTGCTCAGCGCGGTGGCACCCGGCCTCGGCATCCTCATCCTGGGCAACTCCATCTTCCAGGGCGTCGGTACGGCCCTGCTCATCCCGCCCGTCTACATCCTCATCACCCTCGTGTTCACGAACGTGGCCGACCGCGCCCGTGCCTTCGGGGCGATCATGGCGATGGCCGGAATCGGTGCCGCCGCGGGGCCACTGATCGGCGGGCTCATCACCTCGGCGATCAGCTGGCGGGCGGCCTTCGTCTTCCAGGCCCTGGTGGTCGCGGTGATCATCGTCCTCACCCGCCGCATCGACGACCCGGTCCCACCGGACCCGGACCGTGTGTTCGACACCGTCGGTGCGGTGTTGTCCGCGACCGGTCTGGTCCTGGTGGTCATGGGCATCCTCGTCGCCGACGACAACGTCTGGCTGATGGCCGGTCTGCTGCTTGTCGGCGCGCTGGTGCTCGTGGCCTTCTTCCGCTGGATACGGGCGAGGGAACGCGCCGGGGCCCGACCACTGCTGCGGACCGAACTGTTCCGCAACCGCACGTCCAACCTCGGTCTGATCACCCAGCACACGCAGTGGCTGGTACTCATGGGAGTGTCGTTCGTGGTCGCCGCCTACCTCCAGGTCGTCCGCGGGTACAGCGCCATCGGCACCGGCGTGATCTTCAGTGCGTCCACGCTCGGCCTGCTCGTGTCTTCGCTGGGCGCCGAGCGCTTCGCGAAGAGGCGTGAGCAACGCACGCTGGTCATGGTCGGGTTCGCCGCGACGGTCGGCGGCATCGTCGTGCTGCTCGCCCTGGCCCACGGTTCACCGAGCACCTGGACCTTCCTCCCCGGACTGCTGCTCATCGGCCTGGGGATGGGGGTGATGCTGACACCCTCGGTCAACGTGGTGCAGTCGAGCTTCCCCGAGGACCAGCAGGGTGAGATATCGGGCCTCTCGCGCAGTGTGTCCAACCTCGGTTCCTCGGTGGGCACCGCGATCGCGGGCACCATCCTCGTCGCGGACCCGGCCGTGGGGCCGTACGCCGTGGCGCTCGCGGTGCTCGCCGCCATCGGGCTCGCCGGGTTCGGCGCCGCCGCGATGCTGCCCCGGACCCCGGCACCCACCCGGCACGGGTGAAAACGCGTGGACCGCACCGCTTGACGGCGTCAAGGCCAGTCGTAACGGACCGTACTGACGACCACCAGGTCCTGGACCGAAGCACGGCGTCTGCTGAGCGGTATCCAGATCATGCCCAGCGGAAACGTCACGCTCAGGGCGGCACGCACCAGGGACCGCGGCAGCCCGAGAAGCCGTCCCGCGCGGTCGGTGACGCGCAGTCCCATCAGCCGGTCTCCCGCCGTGCCCCCGATCACGGCCCAGGAACCGCCGAGGTACAGGACGGCGAGAGTCCAGGCCAAGGTGCCGGAGAGCCAGGCGGGGAGTTGGGGGAACCGGAACGGGGGCCCCACGACGAGCAGTCGCGCGATTCCGGCGCTCACCTGGACCGTGAAGCCGATGACCGCCAGGATCAGGGCGTCGAGTACCGCCGCGATGCCGCGCGAGACGATCCCGGCAGGCTCGGATGCGGGCCCGCCTTCCGGTACGGTCACCGGGCACGCCCGGACGGCGGACCGGCTCCGTTGCCCTGAGACGGCCCCGCACGCCTCAGGAGCCGGTCGCCGAACCGGTTGACGCTCCGGTCGCCGCGCTTCCCGAGCAGTCGGACCGCGTCGGCGGTCTCCGTGGCCATCCCGCCCCCGGTGTCGCGCACGATCCGCCCGACGTCGATCTCGGACAGCACGTCACGGGTGAGGCCGACCAGATCGATCCGCACGATCACCGCGTCGGTGTCGACCCGGTCGGCGACCTGATTGACGTCGATCCGGTCGGCGACCCGGTTGACGTCCACCCGCTCGGCGACGCGGTTCACGTCGACGCGGTCGGCGATCGTCTCCACGTCCACCCGATCCGTGATCCGTTGGATGTCGATGCGTTCAGCGACGCGGTTCACGTCGACGCGGTCGGCGATGGAGTCCACGTCCACCCGGTCGGCCACCCGCCGCACGTCGACCCGGTCGGCGATCCGGTTCACGTCGACACGGGACACGAGGTCGTCGAGGTCGATCCGATCGAGAACCACGTCGGCCAGCGCACGGATCACCGCGCCCGAGGCCTCATCCACGATGCCGAGCACACCCCGCACCCGTCGGGCGACAAAGGCCACCGGCCCCCACGCGTTTTCATCAGCCATCCGGTGATCGCAGCGGTAACCGGCGGCCCTGGCATCCTCCGCCGCGGGTGAGTCGCCCGCGGCGGGGCAATCCGTCAGTAGTGCGGGACGACGACCACCGGGCACTTGGCCTGGTGGATCGCCGCGTGCGTGGTCCGTCCGAGGCGTGGCCCCACGGGCACGCGGCGGCCGATCACCAGCAGGCTGGCGTGGGAGGCCGCCTTGACCAGGTGGTGGCCCGCGAGACCGTGTACGAACTGGTCGGTGACCTGCGTTCCGGGGAACTTGCGCCGCCAGGGGGCGAGTTCGGCCGCGAGGCGTTGCGCCTTCTCCGGCATGGGGTCCACGGCGTCGGCGGAAGGGATCAGCGGTGCGGTCCAGACGTGCACGACATGGAGCGGTGCCTGCCGGGACGCCGCCGCGTCGAAGGCGTACTCGATGAGTTCGTCGCCGGGATGGGCGAGATCGAGACCGAGCACGACCGGATGGTCGGGGCCGACCCTCGAGTCCCGGTCATCGGGGTGCTCCGACGCCCGTACCAGCGCGACGGGACAGGAGGCACGCGCGGCGACGGCCAGTGCGACCGAGCCGACCAGGGCGCTGGCGAGGGTGCCGGAGCCGCGTGAGCCGAGGACGAGCAGAGCCGAAGATCTGGCAGAGGCCAACAGCGCCCCCACCGGTGATCCGGTGACCTGCTCGTCGAGGATCCTCAGGTCGGGGTGTTCGCGCGAGATTTGCAGGACGGCACGGCCGAGCGCGCCGCTCTCGCGCCCGGACGGTACGTCGATCTCCGGCAGCCGGGTGCGTTCCGCCGGAGGGTCGCCGGCGTGGACGAGGCGCAGGGGCAGATCACGTCGCAGTGCTTCGTGGGCCGCCCAGGCGGCGGCGTCCAGGCTCTCGTGCGAGCCGTCGACGCCGGCGGTGATGGTCGTTTGCGTGGGCATGGTGCGCACCTCCGCGGTGTGGTCGGGGCGTCAGCCGGTCCAGGTCCAGTCGGCGACCTCGGGGAGGTCGGTGCCGTGGGCTCGGATCCAGGTGTGGTGGCGCGAGCGGCTGTCGGCCATGGCCTGGCGGACGGAAGCGGCGCGGACGGCGAGACGGGGGACGCGGTCGATGACGTCCATGACGAGCCGGTACCGGTCGAGGTCGTTGCGTACGACCATGTCGAACGGTGTGGTGGTGGTGCCCGACTCCTTGTAGCCGCGTACGTGCAGGTTGCCGTGCCCGGTGCGGCGGTACGCGAGGCGGTGGATCAGCCAGGGATAGCCGTGGTAGGCGAAGATCACCGGTTTGTCGGTGGTGAAGAGAGCGTCGTACTCGGCGTCGGGCATGCCGTGCGGATGCTCCTCGTAGGGGAGCAGGCGGGTCATGTCGACGACATTGACCACGCGGACGGCGAGTTCGGGCAGATGCTCGCGCAACAGACCGGCCGCGGCCAGGACTTCCTGCGTGGGTACGTCGCCCGCGCAGGCGAGCACCACGTCCGGCTCGCGCCCGCCGTCCTCGGATCCGGCCCACTGCCAGATACCGGCGCCGCGTGCGCAGTGGACGCGCGCCTCGTCCAGGGAGAGCCAGTCGAAGCAGGGCTGCTTGCCGGCGACGACGACGTTCACGTAGTCACGGCTGTGCAGGACGTGCTCGGCCACGCAGAGCAGGGTGTTGGCGTCCGGCGGCAGATAGACGCGGACGACCTCCGGGCTCTTGTTGAGCACGTGATCCACGAACCCGGGGTCCTGGTGCGAGAAGCCGTTGTTGTCCTGGCGCCAGACGTGCGAGGTGAGCAGATAGTTGAGGGACGGTACCGGTGCGCGCCAGGGCAGCAGTCGCGAGGTCCTGAGCCACTTGATGTGCTGGTTGACCATCGAGTCGACGATGTGGACGAACGCCTCGTAACTGGAGAACAGGCCGTGGCGGCCGGTGAGGGTGTAGCCCTCGAGCCAGCCCTGGCAGAGGTGTTCGGAGAGGACCTCCATGACGCGCCCGCCCCGGGAGAGGTGCTGGTCGGTGTCGATGATCTGCGCCTGCCAGGCCTTGCCGGTGACGTCGTACAGCGCGTCGAGGCGGTTGGACGCGGTCTCGTCGGGACCCGTGACCCTGAAGTCCCTGCGCTCGGACGTGTCCGCCATGATCCGCGCGAGCAGACCGCCGAGGACCCGCGTGGGCTCGTGCAGGGTCGTGCCCGGCTTGTCGACGGGGACGGCGAAGTGTTCGAGGGGCTCCATGGGCAGATCGCGGGTGAGCAGGCCGCCGTTGGCGTGCGGGTTCGCGCCGAGCCGCCGAAGGCCCTTGGGGACGCAGTCGAGAACTTGGGCGCGGGGGCGGCCGTGCTCGTCGAAGAGCTCCTGGGGCCGGTAGGAGCGCAGCCACGCCTCCAACTGCGCCAGGTGGTGGGGGTCTTCCCGTACGAGAGCGAGCGGGACCTGGTGGGACCGCCAGGTGCCCTCGACCGGCTCCCCTTCCACCGTCGCGGGACCGGTCCAGCCCTTGGGGGTGCGCAGCACGATCACGGGCCAGCGCGCCCGGCCGTGCGCGCCGCCGTTGCGGGCGGCCCGCTGGATCGCGCAGATGCGCTCCAGGGCCTGGTCCATGGCCTTGGCCATGGACTGGTGCACCTTGCGCGGGTCGTCGCCGCTCACGTGCAGTGGATCGTGTCCGTACCCCTTGAGCAGCGAGTCCAGTTCGGCCTCCGGGATCCGGGAGAGGACGGTCGGGTTGGCGATCTTGTAGCCGTTGAGGTGGAGGATCGGCAGGACCGCGCCGTCGTGGGCGGGGTCGAGGAACTTGTTGGAGTGCCAGGAGGCCGCAAGCGGTCCCGTCTCCGCCTCGCCGTCACCGATGACGCACGTGACGAGCAGGCCCGGGTGGTCGAAAGCGGCTCCGTAGGCGTGCGCGAGGGAGTAGCCGAGCTCGCCGCCCTCGTGGATCGAGCCGGGCGTCTGCGGTGCCACGTGGCTCGGCACGCCGCCGGGGAACGAGAACTGGCGGAAGAGCTCCGCCATGCCCGCCGCGTCCCTCGTGACGTCGGGATACGTCTCGCTGTACGAGCCCTCCAGCCAGGAGTTGGCGAGCACGGCAGGGCCGCCGTGCCCGGGACCCCACACGCACAGCGCGTCCAGGTCGTGCTCTTTGACGAGGCGGTTCAGATGCGTATGGATGAGGTTGAGGCCGGGCGAGGTGCCCCAGTGGCCGAGGAGGCGTGGCTTGATGTGCTCGGGTCGCAGCGGTTCGGTCAGCAGAGGATTGCTCATCAGGTAGATCTGACCGGCGGCCAGATAGTTCGCCGCGCGCCAGTGGGCGTCGAGGGCTGCCGTTCGTACGAGTGCCACGGTGCCTCCTGCATCGGGGTGTTCGGAGGTGGTGCGTGAGCGATCCGGCGTACGGGGGCGGGGCCATGTCCCGGCAGGGGCCGTGCTTCGGACGGTTCCACCGAGGAGCCCGGCAGGGGAGGGGCGAACCGGCCTCGGCGGGCGGACGCGGATCGCGGTGCGTCGCCGTACCGGCATATCGAGGTACCCGGCGCATCGCCGCCCACACCCCGTCGGCGTCCGGTTCCGGCGAGTGACCACAGTGGCCGACAGACGCCTGTTCGACGTTGTCGACCGCCTCTATGGTGGCGGATGCCCTAGACCTCGGCGTTCTACCTTTTCATGTCGATTTCAACCGACAGTGGGGGAGCCGGGGTGTCGCGTCCTGGGGAGCACATGCGGACAGCCGCGGACGGCAGTAGACCGTCCGGCGCGGCGTCCGTGCCTCACGGCGCAGCCACAACGCCTCGCCCGGCACTCGCCCATGGCGTCTGCCCGCCGGTGCGAGGACGGCGACCTTTCCCGGTCCGGAGAGCATCTTCGATGTTCCGATATCCCCGTGCGGCTCCCGGGAAAGGCCGTACCACCGTCCCAAGTCACCGCCATGGAACCGGCGCGTGCACACGTCACGGCAGAGGAGCTATGGAATGAACATCCTGGTCGGCTACACCGGGGTGCACGGCTCCACCCATGGCATCGCGGAACGCCTCGCGACCCGGCTCGCGGAGTGCGGGCACGTCACGGTCGTCGTGCCGTTGGCCGCGGAGCAGAAGACAGGGGGCTACGACGCTTTTGTGCTGGGCAGCGCGGTGCATCACGGGGCCTGGCTCGGGCAGGCCACCGACTTCATCCGAAGCCACCCCAGCACCCTGGCCACGCACCCGACCTGGCTGTACAGCGTCAGCGTGCCGCCCCATGCGGGACACTGGCCCGTCCGCCGCAGTGTCGAGCCCCGGCAACTGGCCGGGATCCGCTCCCTCATCCGCCCCTGGGAGCACCAGATGCTGGCCGGAGCGGTCTACCGCGATCACGTCCCGGGGTGGCGACATCTGGCGTTCCGGGCGCGCGGCGGACGGTACGGAGACCACCGGGACTGGAAGGCCGTCGACAGCTGGGCGGAGCGCATCCACAAGGGGCTCGCCAGCGCCGACGCCTCCGACACGGGCCTGTGACCCCGCGGAACACGACAGGTCGGCGCGGACGGCAGGGCTCGCCAGGCCCCGCGAAACACGGCGAGCTCGCGGACCCCTCCCTGGGCGGTACGCGCAGCCTGTTGGAGGCCGTACTGCGGGAACTCAACCAGGGCCTGCACGGCTGCCGGGCCAGGACGCCGCAGGTAGCACGGACACGCTCGCGCGGCAACAGGTCTGACACCAGCGGCAGTTGACGGTGTTGTGGCGGCCGCCGCCATTCTGCCCAGGATGTGGTGGCTCCTACGGTTGCCGGCACCCCGGCCAACCGGCCCGCAGCAGGAGCGGAAGGTCTCCGGGGTCGCGTGATCCGTCCCGGAGACCGCGTCGCCCTCCGTCGGGAGCCGCCATGCCGTCGTACGAGAGACGTTTGAGTCCGCAGGTGTCCGAAGGGCCGCCTTCCCGGGCGAAGGCGAAGTCGCAGGGAAGGGGGCGGTGGCGCCGGGCCCTGGGGCGTGTGGCCGCCGTCGTGGGCCTGATCATCGCCGGAGCGGTGATCGCGCCGTCGCCCGCCGCACAGGCGGCGCCGAAAGCCGTCGCCCTGGAGAAGGTCGCCGACTTCGGTGCCAATCCGGGCAGCCTGAACATGTACGTGCACCGGCCGGCCACCCTGGCGGCCGACCCCGCGGTGGTGGTGGCCATGCACGGCTGCAGCCAGAACGCGCAGCTGTACGCCGACAACGCGGGCCTGGTGAAATTCGCCGACCAGCACGGATTCCTGCTCGTCTTCCCCGAGCAGACGTCCGCCAACAACAGCAGCAAGTGCTTCAACTGGTTCCAGCCGGGCGACACCCGGCGCGGCCAGGGCGAGGCCGCGTCGATCCGCCAGATGGTGGCGCACGCCGGTTCCGCGTACGGCGCCGATCCGAGGCGGGCGTACGTCACCGGTCTGTCGGCGGGTGGCGCCATGACGTCGGTGATGCTCGCCGTCTACCCGGACGTGTTCAAGGCGGGCGCCGTGGTCGCGGGCCTCCCGTACGACTGCGCCGACGACGTCCTTTCGGCGTACAGCTGCATGAGCCCCGGCGTCGACCGCACCCCGTCGGCCTGGGCACAAGGCGTCCGTGACGCCAATCCCGGCTACGGCGGCCCCTGGCCCCGGGTGGCGATCTGGCAGGGCGACAACGACCCCACCGTCGCCAAGCGGAACGCCGACGAACTGCGCGACCAGTGGACGGCTGTCAACGGCCTGGACCAGAGCCCTGACCGCACCTCCACCATCGGCCCCGACTCGACCCGCAGGGAGCAGTACCTCGGCACGGACGGGTCCGTCGCCGTGGAAGTCGACCGCGTTCCCTCCATCGCCCACGGCACCCCCGTCGACCCGGGAACAGGCGCACAGGAGTGCGGCGCCACCGGAACGGCGAACTTCATCGACTCCATCTGCTCCAGCTACTGGATCACGGGCTTCTTCGGCCTTGACGGCTCCGACCCGGACCCCGGCGGCCTGCCCGCCCCGAAGGGTCTGACCGCGACCGGCGCGACCGACACGTCCGTCACCCTGAACTGGAACAGCGTCGACGGCGCCGCGTCGTACGCCGTGTACAGGGACGGCACCCGTGTCGCCACGCCGACAGGACCTCCGTTCACGGACAGCGGCCTCAGCTCCGGCGGCAGCCACATGTACAGCGTCGCCGCCCGTGATGCGTCCGGCGCGGAAGGTGCGCGTTCGGCCCAGGTCACCGCCTCCACCACGGGCTCCGCCGCCAGGTGCTGGACCGCGAACAACTACCAGCAGGTCCAGGCAGGCCGGGCCACCACCAGCGGCGGCTACGTCTACGCCAAGGGCTCGAACCAGAACATGGGCCTCTACAGCATCGCCGTCACGCACACCCTCAAGGAGTCGCCAATCGGCCACTACGTCATTGCCGACGGCACCTGCCCCTGACGAACCCCCACAGCACCTGACAGCGGTGGCGCCCAAGTCCCGGCAGGGCGTTGCGTGCCGGAAGGTCGGCTTCCTCAACGGGAAGCCAAAAGGCACGAGTTAACCTAAGATCGCCACGCTCCCCATTCGTAAGGGAGTTCGGTGCGCTCGGGGAGGATTCGTTCGTTGTGCTGAAGGTGTGCAGGGTCGCCGGGGCGCGTGCGCCGTGGTGAGCCGTCTCAAGCGCGGTTCCGTGGGCCGCGAGGCCGTGGTCTGGCTGATGGCGGTGGTCCTGGCGGCCGCGGGTGCGGTGCTCGCCGCACTGGACGCGGCGGCCGAGTGGCGGCGGGTCCTGGCCGGCGGCGGTGCCGCGGTCGCGGTGCTGCTGCTCGCCTGGGTGTTCGTGCTGGTCCGGCAGTTGTCCGCGGAGCGGGCGGAGCGGGCAGGGCAGGAGCGTCTTGCCGCGCTCCGCGAGGCCGAAGTGGAACACCTGGCCGGTGTGAGACTCCCCGCGATCGCGGAGCGGGTGCGCGCCGGGCAGCGCCTGGAGGGCGTGCCGGGCCCGCTGGCGCCGCCGGGGGACGCCGGGGAAAAATTCTCACGGGCACTCGCCGCGGTGTCCGCCGCCCTCGGATCGGACGAGGCGGTGCGCCGCGAACGCGGCCTGCGGGACTCGGTGCAGGCCGCCTTCGAGTCCGTCGCACGCACCATGCACGCGATGGCCACCGTGCAGCAGCAGGTCCTCGACCGGGTCGAGCGCTCCATCGACGACCCGCACCTCATGGCCGAGGTGATGAAGGCCGACCACGCGGCCGCACAGATGACCCGCAAGGCCCAGACGCTCCTTGTCATGTGCGGGATCTGGCCCGCCCGCAGGGAGACCCGGCCGGTCTCGCTGTACGACTGCGTACGTGGTGCGCAGTCGCGGATCGTGGAGTACAGCCGGATCGAGGTGCACGGCGGACAGACGCTGTACGCCGTGCCGCCCGCGGTGGAGGGGCTGATGCACGCCATCGCCGAACTCCTGGAGAACGCCACGGTGTTCTCGCCCTCGCGCTCCCACGTCGTCGTCACCATCCGCGAGGTGGGCGCCGGAGCGGTCCTGGAGATCGACGACGCCGGACTCGGGATGCCGCCGGACGTGCTGCACCGGGCCATGGGCCAGCTACGCGACGACCAGGACCTGGCCCGCCTGGGCGCGGTGCCCCGCCTCGGCCTTGCCTGCGTGGGCCGTTGGAGCCGGGAGCTGGGTTTCAACGTGGAGCTGAGCGGCGCCTCGGCCTACGGCGGCACGCGCGCGGTGACGTTCGTACCGTTCCGGCTGCTGACCGAACCTCCCTCGCGCCTCACGGGATCCCACCGTGCGAGCGCCCAGGTGGCACCGCCGCAGCGGATCGCCGAACCCGAGCCCGCTCCCGCGCAACCGCACGAGCAGCCTGCACGGTACGCCCCCGCCGAGCACGACGAGTTGCACATCCGGGCCGGGGCCGCTCCGAGCGTGCCCGCCGAGAGCGAGACGGCGGTAGGCCTGCCCCGACGGCGAAACCGCCGCCACGCCGCCCCGGGAGCGACCCGCCCGCCGACGCCGGAGCGCCGGCACGCACCCCCGGCCGCACCCGCGACCCCCTGGACGCCGGAGGCGGCGCGCGCGTCGATCGCCAGCGTGGTGTCAGGGTCGCTGCGCGGCCGCGCGGCCCTGAACGCGGACCAGTCCGCGGTGCAGGACGCGAACAGGCCGGCGGAGCCACCGTCGACCGCCGCACCGTTCCAACCCCCCACCCCCGACGAGCATGACGGAGGCCGGCAGTGACCGGAATCATCACCCCCCTTCCCGACCTGGGCTGGATGCTCCGCCCGCTGATCGAGATCCCCGGGGTCCGGCACAGCGTGGTGGTCTCCGAGGACGGCCTGCGACTCGGGCACGCGTCCGCCGAGAACCTCTCAGGGCCGGTGGCCGACCTGAGCGTCGCCGAAGCCGAGTCCCTCTCCGCGGCCTGCGCGGCGATGACCATGACGGGCAGGTCCACGACCGCGCTGCTCTACGGTCAGGGCGCCGACGTACGACAGTTGATGCTGGAGACCGATCACGGGTTCGTGCTGTTCACCCACGCCGGTGTGGGCGCGCACCTGGGAGTCGCCACCGACCTGAACGCCGATGTCGGCCTGGTGGCCCAGCAGATGCAGCTGCTCGTGGTGAAGATCGGCTCGCACCTCAGCAGCCTGCCGCGGGATCCGGCCGCTTCGGCGTCATGACGACCCCGCGGCCGGAGGAGCCGACGGCCTCGGCGATCCGCCCGTACGTGATCACTCGCGGACGGGCGGCATCCGACACCGAGGCCCTGGCCTGGGAGTCCCTCGTGATGGCGACGGACGCGGCGTTCCCCGCGTCGCTCCAGCCCGAGCACCAGATCATCCTGGCGCACTGTCAGGGACTCCTCTCGGTGGCCGAGGTGGCCGCCCACATCGGCCAGCCCCCCTCGGTCGTACAGGCGTTGCTCTGCGATCTCCTCGAATGGGGACTCATCGTGACGCGCCCGCCCGTGCCTCCGGCCGAACACACCGATGTGACCATGCTCAGAAAGGTCCTCCATGGTCTCGAAAGCCGCCTCTGACGCGCCGTCCGAGGCCTCGCAGCCAGCAGGCTCCGGGAAGTACCTCACGTCCAGCGTCGTGGGCGCCGCCAAGATCCTGGTCGTCGGACCGCTCGGGGTCGGCAAGACCACCCTGATCGGCACCGTCTCGGAGATCAAACCCCTGTCCACCGAGGCCGTGATGACCCAGGCGGGCGCCCGGGTCGACACCGTGGTGAACCGCGGCAAGACGACCACGACTGTCGCCCTCGACTTCGGCCGGATGACCATCGACGGTGATCTGGTCCTCTACTTGTTCGGCACCCCCGGTCAGCAGCGGTTCCTGCCCGCGTGGCGGGACCTTGCCAAGGGCTCGCTCGGAGCGCTTGCCCTGGTGGACACGCGTGACCTGGAGGCGTCCTTCGACGCCCTGGGCAACCTGGAGGACCTCGGACTGCCCTTCGCGGTGGCCGTCAACGTCTTTCCCGGCAGCCCCCTGCACAGCGTGGACGACCTGCGTGCGGCCCTCGACCTGCTCCCCGGTACCCCCGTGGTGACCTGCGACGCACGCGACCCCGCGTCCTCGGTCCGGGCCCTGATCGCCCTCGTCAGCCACCTCATCCACATCGCCACGGAGACCTCATGACCTCGCCCTACGCGGTGGACGGGCCGCCCGACCGCTGCCCGGTCACCGGAGCCTCGGCGCCGGTGACCGCGCTGTACGGACCCGACCTCGACGGCGACGCGCTGCCCGCCCTGTACGAGCGACTGCGCGCCGGCCATGGACCGGTGGCACCCGTCTCCATCGCCCCGGGCGTCGACGCCTGGCTGGTCATCGGCCACCGTGAAATGCTGCAACTCACCCGCGACGAGCAGGACTTCTCGCACGACCCGCGCCGCTGGAGCCTGCTGCGGGAAGGCAGGGTGCCCGCCGACTCGCCGATCCTGCCCATGGTCGGCTGGCGGCCCGCCCTGCTGTTCGCCGACGGACAGCAGCACCGCCGGATGCGCGCCGCCGTCTCCGCCGCCCTCGCCGGGATCAACGGCCACGAACTGCGGCGCTCCGTGCGGGCCACGGCCGAGGAGGTGATCGTGTCGTTCGCCGGACGCAGCGAGGCCGACCTGGTGGCCGACTACGCGCGCAAGCTGCCGATGCGCGTCATCACCACGCTGCTCGGCCTCGACGACGAGACCGGCCGCCACCTGGTGGAGGCCCTCGCCGGAACGGCCGCAGCCACCGGCGGCTCCGCGGACGCCAGCAAGCGGATGGGCGCGATCCTGCTCCAGCTGATCGAGGAGAAGCGACGCCACCGCGGCAACGATGTCACCTCCGCCCTGCTGCACCACCCCGCCCAACTCACCGACGAAGAGGTCCTGCACAACCTCGTGGTCATGTTCGTCGCGGGCAACCAGACCTCCGTCAACTGGATCGCCACCACCCTGCGCATCCTGCTCTGCGACCCGCAGTTCCGCTCCTCGCTGACCGGCGGCCACCTCAGCGTGGACGACGCGCTCGACCTGGTCCTGTGGCGCTTCCCGCCCACGCAGAACTTCCCGGCCCGCTACGCCACCCGCGACATGACCTTCGGCGGACAGCACATCCGCACCGGCGACATGCTCATCCTCGGTCTGGCCGGCGCCAACGCGGACCCGGAGATCCTCCCCGACGACGGCGCACCGGTCGTGGGCAACCGCTCCCACCTGGCCTTCGGCGCGGGCCCGCACATCTGCCCGGCCCAGGACCCGGCCAGGCTCATCACCCGCACCGCCGTGGACACGATCCGCCACCGGCTGCCCGACCTGGAGCTGGCCATCCCGCAGAGCGAACTGCAGTGGATGAAGTCGCCCTGGAGCAAGGGCCTCGCCTCGCTGCCGGTCCGCTTCACCGCTCCCGTCCTGCCCCAGCACCCCGCCCACTCGCCGGAGCCCCAGCCGGTGCTCTGACCGTACGCATCGTCAGCCCCCGCAGCCCCAGATCGCAGCCGCCCCGCCCTCGACGAGGAGAGCCCGTTGAACACGCCCCAGGTGAACACCGAAGCCAGCCAGCCGCACCGCTTCGACCCGGCGGGCGGCTGTCCGCACGCCGACAACGCCCGGCTCCTCGCCCAGGGCGCCGTCACGCCGGTGGTCCTGCCCGGTGACGTGGAGGGCATGGCGGTCCTCGGCCATGACGCGCTCAAGGAGTTCCTCTCGCACCCCGACGTCGCGAAGAACGCACAGCACTTCGCCGCCCTGCAGGCGGGCGAGATACCGGACGGCTGGCCGCTGAAGACGTTCGCGACGGTGCAGGGCATGACCACCGCCGACGGCACGGACCACCGCAGGCTGCGCTCCCTGATGGGCAAGGCGTTCACCCCGCGCCGGGTGGCCGAACTGGAGCCGCGGATCACGGACCTGACGACCAGACTGCTCGACGACCTCGACCGGGCAGCAGCCACGGGCGACGGCGTCGCGGACCTGCGCAGGCACTTCGCGATGCCGCTGCCGATGGGGGTCATCTGCGAACTCCTGGGCGTGGACGCCGAATACCAGGACCGCCTGCACCACCTGTCGAACCAGATCGTCGCCACCGACATCGGCCCCGCAGAGGCCATGGCGGCCAACCGGGAGATGATCGAGGTCCTCAGCGCGGTCGCCGCGGGCCGTACCGCGAACCCGGGGGACGACCTCACCAGCGCCCTGATCGCGGCCAGGGAGGAGAACGGCGACCGGCTCAGCCCGCAGGAGCTGATCGGCACCCTGATGCTCACGATCATCGCCGGGCACGAGACCACCCTCAACCTGATCACCAACGCCGTACGCGCCCTGTGCACCCACCGCGATCAGCTCGCCCTCGCCCTGTCCGGCAAGGTGACGTGGGCCGACGTGGTGGAGGAGACCCTGCGCTGGGACAGCCCCGTCAGCTACTTCCCCTTCCGGTACCCGACCCGCGACCTCACGCTCGACGGCACCGTCATCCCCCAGGGGACCCCCGTACTGGCCGGCTACTCCGCGGCGGGCCGCGACAAACAGGCGCACGGCCCCGACGCCGACCGGTTCGACATCACACGCGACAACACCACGACCCGGCACCTGTCCCTGGGCCACGGCGCGCACTTCTGCATGGGCGCCCCGCTGGCCCGCATGGAGGCCACCATCGCCCTGGAGCAGCTGTTCACGCGCTTCCCCGACCTCGACCTCACCATGCCGGAGCCCGAACTGCCCCGCCACGCCTCCTTCGTGGGGAACAGCGTGCAGAAGCTTCCCGTGCGCCTGGCCACCCCGCGGCCGTAACCGGTCAAGCCCGCGCCGCGAGGCGGTACGCGGCGCGATCCTGCCAGCGTGCGCCGTCCCAGACGATGAGGTGTACCGCCCGGACACGACAGCTCAGCGGCAACAGGGGCTCCAGTTCGGCCTGCAACGCGTCGTACGCGGCGTCCTGGGTCGCGGGACCCTCACTGTTCGCCACCGTCAGATGCGGGGCGAGCGGAGGGTCGAAGATCCCCCGGTAGGGCACCGCATCGGGCCAGCGCCGAGTGAGGTCCTTGGCAAGGGCCGTGACCGGGGTGTGCGGCCACGGGTCGAGGTAGAGGACGCCGGGATAGCGGGCGAAGTCCGCGAAGGTGAGGGTGAAGGCATCGTGCCCGGCGAAGAGAGCGGACAGTGTGCGCCGGGCCGCAGCATCCAGGCGGCTCTCGTGCACGAAGGGGTAGAGCACCGTCACATGGGCCGGGAACCCCGCCCGGACCAGCGGGTCGGCTTCGGGGACCTTGATGGTGAGCGCGGTGTCACCCGGTACGTCCGGCCACCCTTCCGTCGCGGGCCCGCTCGCGGCACACTCCTCATCGGCGTTCATCACGCGCCATGATCGCAAAAAGACAGAAGAGAGACGACAGACATGGCGAACACCGCCCTCCTCGTGATGGACGTGCAGCGGGACATCGTGGACCTCGCCGACGACGGCTCGGGATATCTCCCGCGTTTGCGCCGGGCCATCGACGGTGCCCGCGCGGCCGACATTCCCGTGATCTACGTGGTCATCGCGTTACGGCCGGGCTATCCGGACGTCAGCACCCGCAACAAGGCGCTCACCGCCGTGACACGGGCAGGCCTGCACATCGAGGGCGAGCCCGGCACCGAGATCCACCCGGACATCGCGCCGAGGCCGGGCGACACCGTGGTCACCAAGCGACGCGGGAGCGCGTTCTCGGGCAGCGACCTCGACCTGGTGCTCAGGGCGCGCGACATCAACAACCTGGTCCTGACCGGCATCGCCACCAGCGGCGTAGTGCTGCACACCGCGTGCCACGCCAACGACCGGGACCTCGGACTCACCGTCCTGTCGGACGCCTGCATCGACCTGGACCCCGAGGTGCACGAACTCCTGATCGGGAAGCTGTTCCCGCAGTGGGCGGAGGTCGTCACGGTCGAGGAGTGGCTCAAGGCCGCCGCACAGAGTTAAAGCCGTCGCACCGCGTCGGCGCCCCGGTTCAGATGCCGGTGACGGCGGTCAGTACGACGGCCGAGTCGTCCAGGGCGGTGAGGCTGTGGCGTTCGTGCGGGACGGGCGCGAACTCACCCTCGCCCAGTTCGAGCGGTCCGCTCGCCGTGGTGAGCCCGACCCGGCCGCGCAGGACGAAAAGGGTCGCGGCCGTCGGCGTCTCGTGCTCACCGAGCTCGGTTCCGGTGGTGAGCACGATGAGGCTCTGCCGCAGCGGACCGTCGTGCAGGAGCAGCTCGGCGCTGCGCCCGTGTGCGGCGGTGCGGGCCTTCTCGAGATGCTCTGCGACAAGGGCGTAGAGATCGGCCACGGTATGTCCCTTCGACGAAGAGTGGGCGCGTCCGTACGGGCCCGCGTCCCCCAGTCTTCCCGCCGCCCGCGCGGGCCGCATCCGTCAGCCGGAACCTGATCACCCGATGGCGGCGTCCTACCAGGCGCGAAGCGCTCACGACCGGGGGAGCGGGGGAATACGGGGGAACTGGGTGGAGCAGGTCGTGGACAGCGGCGCGGCACTGGGAGCGCGGACCGCGCGGATACGGCGATGGCTGCGATGGGGTGCGGACTCGACAGGCCGGTCACCCTGGGCGCGCGGCCGGATTCTCGCGTCGCTCGCTGTCGTGACCGCCGCCCTGCTGGCGTTCCACTCCGCCGTGCCCAACACTGTGGGCCGCTTCGGCAGTCTCCTCGAGACATTCCTGCCGTGGCTCGGCCTGACCGTTCCCCTGCTGCTCGTCCTGGCCCTGCTGCGCCGCTCGGCCATCGCGCTGGTGGCACTGCTCCTGCCTGCCGCTGTCTGGGGCGGTCTCTTCGGCGGACGGGTGGCTGCCGGTGACCATGGCGCCCACGACGTCATGGCGGTCCAGCACAACGTCAGCGACGTGAACGCCGACCCTTCAGGGACCGCCCGCGCCCTGATCGACTCCGGCCCGGATCTCATCGCCCTGGAGGAGCTGACGCCCTCCGCGCTGCCGGTCTACGAACGATCCCTGGCGCCGGCGTATCCGCACCGGGCGGTGCGGGGCACGGTCGGACTCTGGTCGAAGTATCCGCTGACGGACGTCAGGGCCGTGGACATCAGGCCGGAGGGCGTCGGGGAGGGCTGGAACCGCGGAATGCGGGCGAAGGCCAGTACTCCATGGGGCGATGTCGCCGTGTACGTCGCCCACTTGCCCTCGGTCCGCGTGCAGTGGCACGGCTTCAGTTCCGGGCGGCGGGACGAGAGCGCGGGCCTCTTGGGCGCGGCGCTCGCCGCCGAGGAACTGGACCGGGTGATCCTGCTCGGCGACCTCAACACCACGGTGGACGACCGCGGCCTCACCCCGGTCACCAGACACCTCGACTCGGCCGGAGAGAACTTCGCCTTCAGCTGGCCCGCTGGGTTCCCCGTGTCCCGGATCGACCACATCATGACCCGCGGGGCGACCGTCACGCACGTACGGACACTGCCCGCCACCGGCAGCGACCACCTACCGGTCGCCGCCGGCATCAGACTGGACCCCTGACGCCCCCCTGATCCCCGCTGATCAGGAGTTGAGCTGCTTCCAGTCGGCCTGAGCGGTGTTCAGCTGGTCGGCTAGGTCGTCGAGGAAGTCCTTGGCGCTGGTCTTGCCGAGCATGACCTTCTGGAAGGCGGGTTCGTTGTCGGCCTTCGAGATCGTGTTCCAGTCGGGCAGGTAGTACGGCAGCTGAACGATCGTGGTGGCGGGGGAGTTGAGCGCTTCGGCGGCCAGGCGCGTCGGCTCCGACTTCTCGACCCAGGCGTCCTTGACCGCCTTCTTGTTGGCCGGGATCAGACCGGCGGACTCATTGAACTTGGAGCTTGCTTCGTGGGACGAGGCGAACTCGATGAACTTCCAGGCGGCCTTCTTCTTGGTGCTGGTCTTGAAGATCGAGAGCCCGTCGATCGGGTTGGACACCTGGACGCGCTTGCCGCCGGTCGTCCTCGGGTTGGGCAGGCCGCGGAACTTTCCGGGGCCGAGGGCCTTCACGTGGTCCTGGTAGGAGCCCAGGTTGTGGTTCAGCATGCCGATCCGGCCGCCGTCCCACTGGGCCACCATCTGGGTGAAGTTGTTGTTGAGGTCGGCGGCCGGGGTCGTCTTCTTGTAGAGGGCCGTGTACCTCTCCAGGGCGGCGACGTTCTTGGGATCGTTGACCGTGGTCTTGGTCTCGTCGGCGTTCCAGAAGGACTTGATGCCGCTCTGCCCGTACACCGCGTCCAGGGCCTGGGCGATCGACCCCACACCGCCGCGGATCGTGTAGCCGAACTGGTTGCTGTCCTTGGCGGTGAGGTGGTCCGCCGCCTCGTAGAACTTGCTCCACGTGGTCGGCGCGCCCAGACCTGCGGCCTTGAAGAGGTCGGTGCGGTAGTACAGGACGCCGTTGTTCGCGGACGTCGGGACCATGAGCAACTGCGACGTCCCGCCCGCCGAAGTCGTCGAATCGAGCATGTTCTTGCTGAGCTCGCCGTCCAGCTGACTGTCGGCCAACCGGTCCTGCAGCGGCTCGAGGGCGCCCTGGGCCGCGATCGCGGCGAGCATGGCGGCACCCACGCCGCCGACGTCCGGCAGACCGCCGCCCTGGATGGAGTTGTCGTACTTCGACTGGGCGTTCTCGGCGGGGACTCCGACGTAATCGACCTTGATGTCGGGGTACTTCTTCTCGAAGTCCTTGATGATCTCCATCCAGATGTCGCGGCGGACGGCCGTGTTGTTGTCCCAGAAGGTGATGGTCCCCTTACCGGAGCCCTCGCTCCCCGCGTCGCCCGCGATACCGGATCCGTCGTCCCCGCACGCCGTGGCGGTGACGCCGAGGAGGAGGGACAGGGCTATGGCTGCGGGGGCCGCTCGACGGGGACCCCTGCGGATGCGGGAACTCATGGGTTCTCTCTCCTCTGAACTATGGCTCGACACGCCGACGCGAGGCGTGCGTACACCGCGTATGACATACCGCGTCTCGTATATGACATACGAAGCGCGGCGAACACGAAGCTAGGAGCAGGTAGTTGGTTCGTCAACGCATCTGACAAAAGTCGCTGCGGAGTACCTGAAGGCGTGATCGAATGCGACCAGCGACCAGCGACCAGCGACCAGCGACCAGCGACCAGCGACCGCGTGCTCGGGGCGCCGGTCTTGTGGTTGCGCCAGATAGCGGCGGCCATGGCGAGGATGCGCCGGGCGACACGGACGGCGACGCCCTCGAAGGTCCGTCCGCCGTGCTGCTCCAGGTCCAAATGCCCCTTGAGGGTGTCGTTCACGGACTCGCATGCCGGTCGGCGTGCACACCAGGTACGGGCGCAGCCCCAGAAGAAACGGGTGGGGGAGGCGCAGTACCCGTATCCGGCCCAGCCGGCCATCTCCGAGCGTTTCACCGTCGGCCGGGAGCGGCCGCACTCCACCGGTGCAAACGCCCTCTGAGGTCCGGCGCGTAAGACCGGAGGAGCCGCGAGGAGACGGCGGTTCAAGGAGTGGACAGGGGCTCGGCGACGATGGCCGTCGAGCCCCTGTCGGCCTCAGTGGAAGACCCGCTCCACGAACGCGTCGAGGTTGCCGCGCAGGCGGTCTATCTGCTGCTCGACGGTGAGGGACTCCTCCATGCGCCCGCCCGGTGCCGCCTTCTTCCTGCCCCGTACGTACAGCGAGCAGTCCAGGTCGGCGCAGATGTAGAGGCCCACCGAGTTGCCTCCGCGGCCGGCCGGGCCTGCCTTGGGGGCGGTCATGAGGGAGACGCCGCTGCCGGGATGCGTGGTCAGGCACAGCGAGCACAGGCTGCGGCGCAGGAAGCCTCGGTTGCCGGAAGCGGAGCGCAGGGACAGGCCGACGAGTTCATCGGCGCGTTCGACGACGAGATACTTGCGATCGGGCGCGGACAGATCGAACCAGCCCAGGAAGTCCAGGCCGTCCCAGTGGTCGAGGTCCGTCAGGTTCTTGGGCACGGGAAGGCGTTTCGCCTCGCCCTTCGAGCAGTTGACGAACGAGGTACGGATGTCGTGCTCGGTCAGGGGTTTCATGGAGGATCCTTCGAGGGATGAGGTGGACGGTGGCGGGACGCGACCCCGGCTCGCTAGGCCGGTGCGTCGTTTCCGGCGTGCTTCGGCGTCTTGAGCCGTACGGTGAGGCCCGCTACGAGGGCGGCGAGCAGCAGGACGCCCGCCGAGCACCAGTAGGCGACGGAGAAGCCGTGCACCATGCCTTCGTCGAGGGTCGCGCCGCCGTGGGCCGGATCGTGCACGTGCGAGTGGACGTAACGGCTGGTGACGCCGGTGGCGATGGTGTTGAGCAGTACGGTGCCCAGCGAAGCGCCCATCTGCTGAACGGTGTTGAGGACAGCCGAGGCCACACCGGCGTCCTGCGCGGGCACGCCGGCGGTGGCCGTCGCGTAGACCGGCATGAAGGTCAGGCCCATGCCCAGACCGAGCAGCAGCAGGGCGGGCAGCACGTGCGGGACGTACTGCGCATGCACGGTCAGGCTGCTGAGCAGCACCATGCCGGCGGCGGCAAGGACCATGCCGGACGACATCAAGGTGCGCGGCGCCGTGCGTGGCAGCAGGCGGGCCGCGATCTGGGTCGCGCCGATGACGATACCGGCCGAGATCGGCACGAAGGCCAGGCCCGTCCGCACCGGCGGGTAGCCGAGGACGACCTGAAGGTAGTACGTCAGGAACAGGAAGACGCCGAACATGCCGATGGTGGCCAAGCCCATCGTCGCGAGCGATCCGGCCCGGACACGGTCCTTGACGATGCGCAGCGGCAGCAGCGGGCTCGCCGCGCGGCTCTGCCACCACACGAAGGCGGCGAGCAGGATCACACCGGCCACGAGCAGCGTGAGCACCGACGGGCTGGTCCAGCCGCGAGGTTCGGCCTCGCTGAAGCCGTACACGAGGGCGACGAGCCCGCCGCAGCCCAGCAGCGCGCCCGGCACGTCCAGGTGCCCGCCCCGGCGGCCGGAGCGGTCGCGCAGGAAGGCCGGTGCGCCGAGCAGGGCGGCCAGCGCGATGGGCACGTTGACGTACAGGGACCAGCGCCAGTTCAGGTACTCGGTCAGCAGACCGCCCACGATCAGCCCGACCGCGCTGCCGCCTCCGGCCAGCGCACCGTAGACCCCGAACGCCCTGGCCCGCTCCTTGGGGTCGGTGAACGTCGTCGTCAGCAGCGACAGGGCCGAGGGCGCCAGGAGCGCCGCGAACGCACCTTGCAGGGCCCGCGCCGCGAACAGCATCCAGGGACCGGCCGCCGCGCCGCCCAGCGCGGAGGCCGCGGCGAACCCGGCCAGGCCGATGACGAAGGTGCGCTTGCGGCCCACCAGATCGGCGATCCGGCCGCCGAGCAGCAGCAGCCCGCCGAAGGCCAGCGTGTAGGCAGTGATCACCCACTGCCGGTCGGCGTCCGACATGCCGAGAGCGCGCTGGGCGGAGGGCAGCGCGATGTTCACGACGGTGCCGTCAAGGATCACCATCAGCTGGGCGAGGGCGATGACGGCCAGCGCCCACCAGCGCTTCGGATCCGGTGCCGGTTCCGCAGTCGCGGCGGGAACCTCGCGGTCCGGGGAACGGTCGGTGGCCGTGGAAGGGGCGGACGGGAGGGATTCCCTTCCGGGACGTTCGGGACGTTTCTTGCTCATGGCGATCACGCACGTTTCGTGTCGAAGTGCTGTCGAGACAGCCGGCCGGGGACGGTCGCAGTGGTGACGACGGGCCGGTGTACGCAGCACGGGGACACGGCATGGCGGTGGGGCAGCGGGAACCGCGGACAGCACCCGGGGCCTGCCTCACCAGCCGCGTGTCACTCACGCCGGCGCTCTTGCCGGTCGTGAGGCGGAGAGCGCCGAGATCACGGTGACCAGCAAAAGAAGGGCCCGTCTTCGGGCGCGCGCCCCCGCGGCCCGCGCGGCGACGAACCACGCAGGCCAGGACATCTCGTGACGCGGCATCTCAGGAAGATGCCGAAGACAAGAAACAGGAAGGGGGAAGAGTTACCGCGCGCCGCAGAGGAGGGAGGGCACACGGCCGGAGGCAACTATGGCCGCAACGCATTCGGCATGGTCCATGTCTCTCGCCTCCTTCCGGGCAGGGCACGCGGTGCGTGTCGACGCCGAGCGCGCCGAGCGGGGCGGCAGAGACCCTGCCGCGCGAAATCCCGGACAGGCTATCTCATCGACGCCACCGCGCGACCGGAATTACCGACCGCGCACACGGAAGGGGTGAAATGCCAAGCCCCTCAGCGGTCCTAGAGGAAGCTCACGTTCTGGGCCAGAGCGAGGCGGCCCGAGTAGTTGATGGTGTTGGTGGCCGGGCGCATGTACGCGCGCCAGGCGTCGGAGCCGGACTCGCGGCCGCCGCCGGTCTCCTTCTCGCCGCCGAACGCGCCCCCGATCTCGGCGCCGGACGTGCCGATGTTGACGTTGGCGATGCCGCAGTCGGAGCCCTCGGACGACAGGAAGAGCTCGGCCTCCTGCTGGTCGCGGGTGAAGATGCTGGAGGAAAGGCCCTGCGGGACGCCGTTGTGCAGCGTGATGGCCTCCTGAAGGGTGTCGTACGTGAGGACGTACAGGATGGGCGCGAAGGTCTCCTGGCGTACGACGTCGGTCTGTTCGTCGACACGGACGACGACCGGTTCGGCGTACGCGGCACGCGGCGCCAAGTCCGCCAGGCGCCGGTTGCCGCCTGCGAGGATCTTGCCGCCCTGTGCCTGTACGCGGGCCAGCGCGTCCTGCATGGCGTCGAGGGCCGCCGGGGAGATGAGCGGTCCGACGAGGGTGTTCTCGTCGAACGGGTCCCCGATGGGGAGCTTGGTGTACGCGGCTGTCAGGCGCGCCAGAAGGGTGTCGGCGACGTCGCGGTGGACGATCAGGCGGCGCAGCGTGGTGCAGCGCTGGCCCGCCGTCCCCGCGGCGGCGAAGACGATGCCCTGTACCGAGAGGTCCAGGTCCGCGGAGGGCGCCACGATCGCGGCGTTGTTGCCGCCGAGTTCGAGCAGGCTGCGCCCGAACCGGGCCGCCACGCGCGGGCCGACCTCGCGACCCATCCGGGTCGATCCGGTGGCGCTGAGGAGCGCGACGCGCGGGTCGTCCACGAGCCGCTCGCCCACCGAGCGGTCGCCGAGCAGGAGACGGTGTACGTCGCCGGGGGCGCCGACCTCATCCGCGGCCCGGGCAAGGAGCCGGTCGCAGGCCAGCGAGATCAGCAGGGTCAGCTCGGACGGCTTCCAGACCACGGTGTCGCCGCAGACCAGCGCCACCGCGGTGTTCCACGACCACACCGCTGCGGGGAAGTTGAACGCGGAGATCACCCCGACCACGCCCAGCGGATGCCAGGTCTCGGCGAGACGGTGCCCGGGGCGTTCGGAGGCGATGGAGCGGCCGTAGAGCTGGCGCGACAGGCCGACCGCGAAGTCACAGATGTCGATCATCTCCTGGACCTCGCCGAGCGCCTCCGAGCGGATCTTGCCCGCCTCTATGGTGATCAGGTCGGCCAGGTCGCTCTTGTGTTCCCGCAGCAACTCGCCCAGACGGCGCACGAGTTCGCCCCGGCGCGGGGCCGGTGTGGTGCGCCAGGTGAGGAACGCCTGGTGGGCGGCGGCGACGGCTTCCTCGGCGTCGGCGGGCGTCGCCCCGGTCAGGCCGAACAGATCCTCGCCGGTGATGGGCGTACGCGCCTGGAAGTCGTTGCCCTCCGGAACGCTCACGCCGACACGCCGCAGGCTCGTGCGGGCACGGCTGCGCAGGTCACCGGTGGTGGGCAGGGCGGTGGTGCCGGTCATGGTGCTCCCTGGGTGAGGTGTGCGGGTGGGCGGAGAGAAATGCGTCAGTGGTGGCTGCCGTCGACTTCCAGGCCGAGTTCGTGGCCTACCTGAGTGATCGAGAGACTCTGCTGGTGCTCGTACAGGGCGTACGGATCGAGGACCTCGCGCTCGATGGCGCCGGACAGCCAGTCGCTGTCGTACGCGGCGCCTTCCTGCTCGGTGTTCCGGGAACCCTCGCCGCTGAGGTTGGACTGGAAGATGCCGGCGGCGGAGCGCGGCAGGAAGTCCTCGTAGACGACGGGTTCGGCCCGCACCCAGCCTCGGCTCGCCAGCTCGGTGATGGTGCGGGGAGGTTCGGTGCCGTCGCGCGGACGGTCGGGTGCGGCACGGTAGGTGAAGTAGGCCAGCTCCCGCGCGCCCAGTTCGCGCTCGGTGGCGGGAACGTGTGCGGTCCACAGGGTGCGGGCCAGTTCGGCGCGGTCGGCCGCGGGGTGCAGGGCGGCCTGGTCGTCGACGAGGGTGAGCAGGCGGTCGTAGAGCGCGCGGCCCTCGGCGGTGAGGGCGATGCCGCGGGCCTCGACCTCGCCGAACCGTACCCGCAGGGCACCGCGGGTGACGCTGCCGTCCGGGCGGCGCAGGGCGCGCGGCTCGGCCAGGGCGCGGAAGGACGTCTGGCGCAGCAGCAGGTCGGGGCCATTCCAACCGGGCGGGCCCTGGATGGTGTCGATCATCTCGATGCCGCGGTCGGTCATCCGCCGATACAGCTCGTCGATGTCCAGGACGCGCGGGGTGAGGTGGTTGATGTGGGTGGAGCGGACGCCGCCGATGTCCGCGGCGACCGCGGAGACCTTTTCCAGCTCCTCGTACCAGGCCTGGTCGATCGGCTCGGCCGACAACTCGAAGGCCTGGACGGCGAGATGGAGGAAGCGTTCGGCGTACGCCTCGGGGAGCTCGCGCTCGGCCTCGGCCCGGTCGGCCAGGGCGAGCAGCTCCGGCGGGAACAGCTCGCGCCCTGCCAGGAACGTCTCCAGGCGCGAGCGCAGATCGGCGTCGAAGAAGCGCGGGTCCGCGGGCGTGAGCAGCGAGGTGAAGACACGGAAGGGATTGCGCGCCAACTCCTCGGCGTCCACCGGCCGGAAGGCCGTCGACACGACCGGCACCGCGCTCGCCGCCGCCTCCCGCAGGTCGTAGAAGCCGACCGGACGCATACCGAGCGCGCCGAAGATCCGCGCGACGTGGCGCAGCTCGGCCGGGGTGCCCACGCGGATGGCGCCGTGCCGCTCGGCGGTGACCCGGCTGATGGACCCGAGCCGTTCGGCGTCGGCGCCCCGCGCACCCAGGGTGTCCTTGTTGACCTCGTGCGAGACGTCCACGAGCGTGGTGTAGGCGGGGACTTCCCGCCCGTACATCTCCGAGAGGCGTGCGGCGAACGCGGCCCGCAGTTGCCACTGGCTGATCATGGAAAGTCCACCCTTCAAACTGTCGAACTGTCGGACACGGGACAAGAGGCATACGACCACGGGCCGGGGTCATACGACATGGGTCTCCGGGCGGAACGCGGCATCGGTCCGGAAGCGGTCGGCGCTCATCGGCGCGATGTCGACGCACGGCTCGCGTTCCATGTGCAGGTCGCGCACGATCTCGCCGACGGCGGGGGCTTGGAGGAATCCGTGGCCCGAGAACCCGGTGGCGTAAAGGAAGTTGGGCAGGTCGACGGAGCGGCCGATCAGTGCGTTGTGATCGGGCGTGACCTCGTACAGGCCCGCCCAGCCGTCGGCGGTCGGCATCTCGGCTAGGGCGGGGGCACGACGGCGTACGACGTCCCGGAAGAGGTCGAGCCACTCCGGGGTCCACGTGGTGTCGAAGCCTTCGGCCTCGCGGGGGTCGGCGAGGCCGAAAAGTAGCCCGTCGTCGCTGTTGTGGAAGTACGCCGACGACGTGAAGTCGATGGTGAAGGGGATCCGCGGGGCAGGCGGTGAAAGACGGTCGGTGAACGCCAGTTGGCGGCGTACCGGCCGGACGGGCAGGTCGACGCCGACCATGGCGCCGATCTGTCCTGACCAGGCGCCCGCCGCGCAGATCACGGTGGAGCAGGTGACGGAGCCGCGGTCGGTGTGCACGGCGCCGACCCGGCCGCCTGCGACATCCATGCCGGTCACGCGGGTGTGGGTGGCGAGGCGTACGCCCGCCCGCGCCGCCGCGTCGGCGTATCCGTGCACGGCGAGGCCAGGGCGGGCGTGCCCGTCGGCGGGGGAGTGGACGGCGGCGACGAGGCCGTCGGTGCTCAGATACGGACAGAGGCGCCGGGCCTCATCGGCGTCGATCATGCGGCTCGGCACGCCCAGGCTGTTCTGGAGCCGGACGCTCCCGGCGAACTCCACGGCCTGCCGCTCGCTGGTGAGCAGGAAGAGGTAGCCCACGGTGTCGAGACGGATGTCAGCGCCGGGCCGCCGCGGGAAGTCCCGGTAGGCGCGCAGGCTCCGGTTGCCGAGCTCGATGTTGAGCGGATCGGAGAAGTGGGCGCGCACACCGCCGATGGGTTTGCCGGAGCTGCCGCAGGCCAACTCGCCGCTTTCGACGACGACGATGTCACGCACTCCGGCCTCGGCGAGGTGGAAGGCGATGGAGACGCCCATCACGCCCCCGCCGACGATCACCACATCGGCTACGGGTGGGAGGGTACGGAAGGCGGGGGCGGTGGACGGACGCGATGAGAAGGACAAGAGACCGATCCCTTCCAGAGGCCGGAGCCGGGACCGACGGGCCTGAGGAGGCGTCAGTTCGCGGGCGTGGCATGGGCCGTCAGTAACGTGCGGGACTCAGTTACGTGCGGGACTCAGTAGTGTGTGGGGCTCAGTAACGTGTGGGACGCCGATCAGTGAGCTGTCCGTCATCGTGACGCAACCCGACCGTTGACGTCCATGAACGGTTACTGCTCCTGATCTTTGACGATCTCTATATGTTCGCCCCATGGATTGGACGAGTTCGCAGCTGCGGTCCCTGGTCGAGCTGACCCGGCGCGGCACCATCACCGCCGTCGCGCACGCTCTCGGCTACACCCCGGGCGGCGTCTCCCAGCAGATCGCCGCACTGGAGAAGGCCGCGGGCACCCCACTCCTGCGCCGTGCGGGCCGCCGGGTGGAGCTCACCGACGCCGGGACCACGCTGGCCCGGCACGCCGAGCGGATCCTTGCCGCGGAGGCCGAAGCCGTCGAGGAGCTGGAGCGCGGCAGCGGGGCGATCTCCGGCACCCTGCGCGTGGGCCTGTTCGCCACGGCCGCCGCCGAGATCCTGCCGCCCGTCCTGCGGCGGGTGCACGCGGCCCACCCCGAACTGGCCGTGCACAGCCGGGACATGGACGTGGACGAGGTGTACGACGCCGTCGCTTCGGGAGGCGTGGACCTGGCGCTCGGCCTTGACTACCCGGACGTGCCCATCCCGCGCGACGCCGCCTTGCGGGTGACCCGGCTCTACCGCGAGCGCTTCGCCCTCGCTGTGCCCACCGGCTGGATGGAGGGCCGCGACAGCGCCGCTCTGGCCGACACCCGGGACCTGGCGTGGATCCTGCCGTCGGCCGACAGCTACTACGGCCACGCCGTGCGCACCGCGTGCCGCCGCGCGGGCCTCGAACCGCATGTCCGGCACGAAGTCACCGACACGGCGGCGACACTGGCCCTGGTCGAGGCGGGCATCGGCGTCAGCACGGTGACCGAGCTGATGCTCGGGCTCCGCGCCTCGCGCTTCGACGTGGTGCGGTTGCGCGAGCGGATCGAGCGGCACGTCGTGGTGGTGTGCCGCGCCTCCGCCGAACGGCGTCCGGCGGTGGCCGCGCTGGTCGACGTACTGCGGACGGTGGCCGACCAGCGCGGTCCTGACCTGGCGGACGTGTGCGACGGCGGTGTACGGGGCTGTCGTGCCCCCGGTGTCACCCCTGACGCAGGGCCAGGACCAGATCGCGCGGCAGACCGTGGGTGTCATGGAGATGGCGCAGGTCATCCTCGTCCAGCGGGCCCCGGAACCGGGGCCTGGCCAGTACCTGCCGACCCCGCTCCAGGAGCCGCCTGAACCGCCGCTCCTCATCGAGCAGCACCTGGCGCACACCGTCCGGATCCACGTCCTGACGGAAGTGGTCCAAGGTGTGCCGGACCAACTCGCCCGGAAGGTCGGCCAGTTCGCGCGAAGGGTCCTCCCGCCACAGGGCGGTGAGCATCCGTCGTACGAGTCGGCGCAGCACGTAGCCGCGGCCTGTGCTGGCCGGGCGCACCCCGTCGCCGATCACCACCATGGCCGAGCGGAGATGGTCGCAGACAAGGCGCAGCGACGGCTCGTCCAGCTGCCACAGGCCCGGCACGAGGCGCCGCCAGGGATCGAAGAGATCGCACTCGAAGACCGACGTCCGCCCCTGGAGGAGCGAGGCGAGGCGCTCCAGGCCGAGCCCGGTGTCGACGTTGCGCTGGGGCAGGGACACGAGGGAGCCGTCGTCGAGCCTGCGGTGACGCATCATCACGTGGTTCCACACCTCCACCCAGCGGTCGTCACCGGTCGGCGTCGACTCGGGCGGGGTGTCGCCGGTCCACAGAAAGATCTCCGAGTCGGGTCCGCAGGGTCCGGTCGTCGTCCCGTTGGGCCACCAGTTGTCCTCGACGGTGAGCTCCACCGGCACCCCGCGCTCCTGCCACAGCTCCAGGGAAGCGGTGTCGGGCCCGACCTGGTCGTCGCCACCGAAGACGGTGGCGTGCAGCAGGCCCGGGTCGATGCCGAACCCGTCGGTGAGCAGCCCGTAGCCCCAGTCGAGGCTCTGGCGCCCCTCGTAGTCGCCGAGCGACCACGTACCGAGCATCTCGAAGACGGTCAGATGGGTGGAGTCGCCGACCTCCTCCAGGTCCGTGGTGCGCAGACAGCGCTGCACATTGACGAGACGTTGGCCGAGCGGATGAGGCTGCCCCTCCAGGTACGGGGTGAGCGGGTGCATGCCCGAGGTGGTGAAGAGGACCTGGTCACCGGGTGGCGGCAGCAGCGTCGAGCCGGTGATACGGCGGTGGCCGCGCTCCTCGAAGTACTCGACGAACCTGCGGACGACGCCTTCGGTGCTCATCTCGACGGGCTTTTCGGTGTTCATGGGGTGGCTCCTTCGCATACGCGGCAGGGAGGCACCGGACAGAGGATCCGCACACCGGAACCGGGGTGTGAGCACCACGGGAACCACCGGCGGACCGTGTCCGGTCGCCGATGGGAATGGGGGAAGTACGTCAGGCGGCGGCAACCGGCGAGCTGGTCGCTCGCGCGGTCGCGGTGGTGACTGGGCCGTTGACGTTCATAGGGGCGACGGTAGCGTGCGCGGATCTTTGGGGCACGTGATTTTCCGCCGAGGTGACGTCGACGGAGTTCCCGTCACGGACGGCGGCCCCACGCGGAGATCATCGGGGAGGTGGCGAGGTCGAGACGGCCCGAGGTGACGCTCGCGAGATGCCGGTCGATCTCCTCGTCGGTCGCGAGCCCTGCCGCGATCAGTCTGTCCCGCACGTGCCGTACCGTCGCCGCCTCCAGGACGTCGCAGGCCGCGGACGTGATCGGGAAGTAGGCGTCCGCGGTGACATCGGTCAGCCCCGCCTCCCGCAGCAGCCTGGGGACTTTGCGCCCGTAGGCCAGGTCTGCACCGCGAGCCGCGAGGAGCGAGCGGAATCCGGCGCGCAACTTGTTGGCCAGCGCCTGCTCGGGCCCGTACTCGTCCAGGCAGATGAGCGGCTGCGACGCCGGATCGGCGTCCTCCACCAGCAGCCACCCGCCGGGCCGCAGCGCGCCGGCCATCGCGCGCAGGGCCCGCTCCCTGTCGGCCACATGTACGAGGACCAACCGGGCGTGAACGAAGTCGAAGCCGCTCACCGGGGGTTCGTCCCGGCCCACGTCGTGGTGCAGCACCTCGATGACCCCGCCCGCCGCCCGGGAGGCCCAGGAAGTGTCGATGTCGGTCGCCAGTACCCGGCCGGTAGGCCCGACCCGGTCGGCAAGCCAGGTCACCACCGAGGGGCCGCCCGCCCCGACCTCCCAGCACTGCCACCCCGAGGCGATCCCCAGGGTCTCGATGTGCCGGAAGGTGGTGGGGTCGAAGAGCTCGCTGAGCGCATCGAAACGGATGCCGGCCTCGGACCGTGCGTTGTCGAGGAGATAGCCGTCGCCGTCATCCCGGGGCTCTTGTGAAGAGTGCGTCATGAGGAGATTGTCCCGGAATCGAAATCGCCAGGGCCGCACACTCGCATCTACCGTCACTTAGTGACACAATGGCGTTAGAGGACATCGGAAGAGAAGGGCGACAAAGCGTCATGGCGACGGAGAAGCGCGGCAGCGGGGGAGGGATGAGCGAGCAGCGGCGTGCGCGGCTGCGGCTCGAGATTTCCCGGGAGGCGGCGCGCCTGTTCTGGGAGCAGGGAGTGGCCGCCACGAGCGGCGATCAGATCGCGGAGGCCGTCGGCCTGTCCACGCGCACCATCTGGCGGCACTTCCGCAGCAAGGAGAGCTGCGCCGAGCCGATCGTCATGCAGGGGGTCGTCACCCTGCTCAGCGTGCTGCGCAGCTGGCCACCGCAGAGCTCCCTCGAGGACCACCTGGGAACGGCGCTGAGCAGGCTCCGCGAGGAGGGGCCGCCCGTCGACCTTGCCGACGAGATGCTGGCGATGAAGATGATTCGGCTCGCCGACACCGAGCCGGCGCTCCGCACGGCATGGCTGATGGCCTGTGACCAGACGGAACAGGAAATGTGTGTGATCGTCGGCGGCCGTCTGGGGCTGCCTGCCGATGACCTGGATGTGCGGGTGCACGCCGCGGCCGCCGCCGCGGTCGTGCGGCTCCTTGACGAGCACATCGGCGCCGCCATCCTCGCCGGCGCCGATCTCACGGAGTTCAACGGCTTGGCGGCCGTCTCCCGGCGTTACGTGCATGCGATCCGCACAGCGACCGGCGGAGTCGTCGGCGACCCCGTCGCCTGAGAGATCGCACTGGAGCGAACGAACTGCAGCGAACGAACTGAGGTCAACCGTGCCGAGGCGACCCGTCGCCGGGCTCGTCCCGGAGACGGGTGCGGTACTGGCCGAGGTCTGCGCCGAGGCCCGCACCGAGGTCTAGCCCGGCCCCGGACCCAGGAGCGTACGTTCGTACGTTCAAGAGTGTACGATCGTACGCATGCCGACGGACTACTTCGCTGACGACCCGCGCACCAACCTGGAACGCATGCTCGCGGGCGATCTCTACATCGCCGACGACCCGGAGATCGCCCGCAGGCAGCAGCGCGCCATGCAGCTCGCTGCCCGCTACCAGGCAGTCCACCTCGAAGACCAGGACAAGGCTCGGTCGGTCCTCGCCGAACTGCTCGCCTCGGTGGGTGAGGGCGTCGAGGTGCGGCCGCCGCTGTACGTCGACTACGGCAGCAACATCTCCATCGGGGCCCGCACCTTCGTCAACTACCACCTCACCGCGCTTGACGTCGCCCGGATCACCATCGGCGAGGACTGTCAGATCGGCCCCAACGTCCAACTCCTCACCCCCACGCACCCCGTGGAGCCGCAGCCCCGGCGCGACAAGCTGGAGGCCGCGCTCCCCATCACCATCGGGGACAACGTCTGGCTCGGCGGCGGTGTCATCGTCTGCCCCGGCGTGAGCATCGGGGACAACAGCGTCATCGGCGCCGGCGCGGTGGTCACCAGGGACGTACCCGCCGACGTCGTCGCCGTCGGGAACCCCGCCCGCCCGATCCGCGGAATCTAGAGCCGCCGCGATGGCCACCGGACACGCGGATCCCCAGCGGCGCGAGCGCATCCTCGCCGCCACCCTCGACCACATCGCCGACGAAGGCGTCGCCGGTGTCTCCCACCGCAAGATCGCGGCGCGCGCCGCCGTGCCGCTCGGCTCGATGACGTACCACTTCACCGGCATCGACGACCTGCTCCGCGAAGCCTTCACTCTCTTCGCCGACCACATCGTGGCTGTCTTCGAGCGGCACCTGGACCGCGCCGACAGTCCCGAACAGGCGCGTGAGGCCGTCACCGATCTCATTCACGGGCTCTCCGAAGGGCCGCAGCGCGACCTGATCCTCACCCAGGAGCTCTACACCCTCGCCGCTCGCCGCCCGGAGTACCGGGAGCTGACCCAGGCGTGGATGCGCCGCAGCCGGCACCTGCTGGAACGGCACTTCGAGCCCGACACCGCACGCCAACTCGACGCGCTCATCGAGGGGCTCACCCTGCATCGCGCACTGGACGGCGCACCGCACGGCCGTGAACTGACGAGTCGGGCGGTCGAGCGCATCACCACCACCGCGTGACCGCCACCGCGCAGCAGCGGCCACCGAACAGCCTGTGGGCGCGCGGACCTGACACCGCACGCCCACAGGCGTGAGATCGCCCGCGCATATTCCTTGACACGAATATTCTCTGTCGTGAATACTTACCTCATGGACGCACTCCTCTCCGCACTGGCGGACCCGGCACGCTGGCGGCTCGTGAGCCTGCTGGCCGAGCGGCCCCGCTCGGTCGGGGTTCTCGCCCAGCTCGCCGAGGCGCGCCAGCCGCAGACGACCAAGCACCTGCAGGTCCTGGAGCGCGCCGGCGTCGTCACCTCCCAGCGCACCGGCCAGCGCCGCGTCTACGCGCTCCGGTCCGCCGCCCTGCGGGACCTGGCCGCCGCGCTCAACCGGTTCGCCGACACCGCGGACACCGCCGACCAGGACGGTGGCCCGCGTGCGACCTTCGACAGCTACGGGGCAAGACTCCAGGCGGAGCGGCTCGCCGCGGGGGATCCGGGGTGGGCCGACGGCCGTTCGTTCAGGTTCCGCCGGTCGCTGGCTGCCCGCCCCGAGCTGGTCTGGCGCCACTTGACCGAGGCCACCCTTCTCGCCCGGTGGTGGACGCCCGACGGCCTCCGCGTATCCGAGCTCGTCTTCGAGGCGCGACCGGGCGGACGGATCGTCCATGAGTACCGCGATGCCGAGGACACCGGCGGCTCCGACCTGGTGGTCGGGCGTGCGCAGGGAGTCGTCGACGACGTTCGCCCCGCTGAGCGCCTCGCCTACCGGCTCTCCCCGCTGCTTCCCGACGGCTCGCCCGCCTTCACCGCCCACGTCGATCTCGGCCTGAACCCCACCGACACAGGCACGGACCTCGACGTCCACTGGCTGATCACGGACAGCACGGTCGACTCCGCCGACTTCATCGCAGGCATCGAGATCGGCTTCGGTCAGAGCCTCGACAAGCTCGCGGCGGCACTCGCCACGGACACGCACGACACATGCACCGCCACCGAAACCGACAGTGACACCGACACTAGGAGCATGAAATGACGGAGCAGAAGCAGACCGCGGGCCGCCGTGTCGTCACCAACATGAGCCTCTCCCTGGACGGCCACTACGCGGCGCCGGACAATCCGCAGAACATGAGCTGGGTGATGCCGTACGCCCACACCGATGCCGCCCGTGACCTCCTCGCCAGCCTCTGGGAGCCGGCGACGACGGCCCTGCTCGGGAGGGTCAACGCCGAAGGATTCCTCGGTTTCTGGCCCACCGTCATCGGTATGGAGGGAGCGGACCCGCGCGACGAGGCCTTCGCGAAGTGGCTCGTGGAAACCGACAAGGTCGTTCTCTCCTCCACCCTCGGCAAGGCGCTGTGGGAGCGGACGACGATCGTCGACAAGCCGACGGCCGAGGCGGTCGATGACCTGAAGGCGACCGAAGGCGGCGACATTCTCGTGCTCTCCAGCGCGAGCGTCATCAAGGCACTGCTCGCGGCCGACAAGGTCGACCGGCTGGCGCTGACGGTCTTTCCGCTCTTCCTCGGCGGCGGTCCGCGCCTCTTCGACGACGGCCTGCCCGCCGGGAAGTGGGAGCTCGTCAGCCAGACCGCGGGCGAGCACGGCACGTTGGCTCTCGTCTACGACCGAGTCCGCTGAGCCCAAGGTCGCTGAGCCGAAGCTCGCTGAGTCGGGGATCGCTGTCGGCACCCGGGGCACCGCGCGGCTGATCGCGCGGTGCCCCGGGCGGTGTGGAGCGTCAGTCCTGGTGGACCACGTTCCTGCCGGGACCGCCGGAGAGGGTGTCCGTGCCGGTGCCGCCGTACAGCTCGTCGTCGCCGCTGTTTCCGTAGATCGTGTCGTTACCGCTGTCGCCGTACAGGACGTCGTTGCCCTTGCCGCCGTAGATGTAGTCGCCGCCGGCCGCGCCGCGGATCGTGTCGTTGCCGTCGCCGCCGGACAGGTTCTGCCTCCCGGCGCCGCCTTGGATGACGTCGTCGCCCGCGCCGCCGTCGACGGCACTGTCGTCGCCGTCCGAGTAGATCGTGTCGTTGTCGTTGCCGCCCTGCGCGATGCTGCCGGCACCGGCGCGGATGGTGTCCTTGCCGTCACCGCCGCTCACCACACCGGCCACGCCCACCGTGAGGTTGTCGTCGCCCGCCCCGCCCTTGACGGAGTTGCCGTCGACGGAGCCGGTCCGGGTCCAGGTGTCCTTGCCGTCACCCAGGTCCGCCGAGGCGAAGTAGTACGTCTGGTCGGTGGCGTTGTCGTAGGCGACGGTGTCGTCGCGGTCGCCGAGGGCCAACTTCAAAGTGGCGTACGGGTCCTGGGTCTCCAGAGTGGCGACCTTGCAGGAGACCTTGGTGCGGTCCGCGCCGTCGGGGTAGGAGCAGCCGTCTCCCGCGCTGACCGGAACGGCGTCGTCGATCACGTAGGTGATCTCTTCGGAGCCTTCGGATATCGACGCGGTGACGGTCACTTTGTTGATCTGGCCGGAGGCGGCGGTGTAGAGAATGCCGTGATCGCTCGGGCTGAACGCGGCGGTGGCCTCCGGCGCCGCGGCACCGGCGGTGCCCGCCAGGAAGAGCGGAGCGGCCAGCGCCGTACCGAGAGCGAGCGTCATCGCCGACGCAGTACGAAATCCCCGGCGGCTGATGAGTTGAGAGGGCATTGCATAACCTCCATGAGACGTACGTGGTGCTTGCAATTACGTGTGACTGCCGGGGTTTGCGGTTGGTTGTAATACGCCTCGCGGCGGGATGTGAGCGGGGATTCGCGGTATGGGCGGCATAAGTACGTGCTGGCCAGCGGAGTTTGGCCGCTCATCCGCGGCGCGACAATTCCACGTAAGGCGCGGTTCGGCGGAAATTCATGAGGCGGAATGGTCGAAATTCCCTCGCGGGTATGGCCGTACGGATTCTTCACGTAGGGCGTTGTGCTCCCGCCCGCCGCCGCGAAGGCCCGCGGTCGGCGGGCGGGGTGTGGGGTGTGGGGGAAGGGCAGCTACGTCACCTCTTCCGCTGCCTGCTCACCGATCAGAATCAGGAGCCGACCTGCGGTGGCGCAGGTGCAGGACGGTCCCACCGGCCAGGACCACGGCTCCGGCACCCGCGAGCGTGCCGACCAGGCCGGGGCCGGGGGAGTCCGTGGGCGAGTCGGAGGCGGTCTTCTCGATGGCCGGGGTGGTATCCGCGGCGGGGCGGGACGCTGCTGAAGAGCCGCCGCTGTGCCCCTCGTGGCCTTCGTGCCCCTCGTGCACCGCGTCCGCCTCGGCGTTCTTCTCGCCCGCGCCGAGCGCGGACACCGCCGCACCGGACCGTTCGCCGCCCGTCAATCCGGTGACCTCGCCGTTGCCTCCGTCGAAGACCACGTCCGAGCAGGAGAAGAAGTTCTCCTGGCTGTCGGAGCGGATCCACTGGACGAACAGAAGGTGCCGACCGGTACGTTCCGGCAGCCGCAGGTCCCAGTAGTAGTGGCCCGCCTCGCTGCCGGGGCCGCCCTGCTGCGGCGGGTTCTGGACGGTCTGTACGTTCTCCAGGTCCGACCAGCCCAGCGGTTGCTCCGGGTCGTAGCCCTCCTTCGTGACGTACACCTTGAACGTGCCCGAATGGTGCGCCCAGTTGCTGTAGTTCACCTCGATGTCGGCGCCGGCGGTGAGATGGGTGACGGGCCAGTCGGTGCGGGCGGCGTTGTACGGGGAGAAGTCGTAGGGGCTGCGGTCGCCCGCGCTGCACAGCGTGCCGTCCTCGACGTAACCTTCGCCGCGGCCGCCCGCATTGGAGTCGAGTACCGCGAACCAGTTGTACAGCGGCGTGGTGCCCGCGTCCTGCACCGCCGCCTTGCAGGCGGGGTTGGTGGGCATCTGGGTGGAGGAGTTGGCGAGCAGGTCCTTGTAGCACAGGTAGGTGCGCGACCCGGGCATCATGGCCACGCCGTGTGCGGCGGCTGTGCCAGGTACGGCCAGCACGGCCGCGGCTGCGATGCCCGTGGCACCGACGAGGGAGGCCAGTCGCCTGGCCCGCATCGAGGGGCGTAAGAGGGATCTGACGCGGACGAGTCCGGGGGAGCGACGGGCTCGAGGAAGGGTCATGGGAACGTCTCCTTCGGGGAGTTTCCGATGAGCGGCTCTCCTCGTAGTCGCCGCCGGACCCCAAAGGGTTGCCGCGTCGTTCAGAGACGGCGAGTGTCTCAGAGGATCCCGTGTCGCCATTCGTGGACCAGGAGGTAGCCGAGGTAGATGCCTCCGATGGCCATGGTGTAGATGCCGACCGGCAAGTCCTCGAAGAGCGGCAGCTGTTGGGAGCACAGGTCCGCGAGGACCAGGAGCAGTGCGCCGACGAGGGCGGACAGCATCAGATGCGGGCCGGTTCCCCGGGTGACGCGCTTGGCGATCTGTGGCGCGGTCAGGGAGATGAAGGCGATGGGTCCCGCCACGCTGACGGCGCCCGCCGAGAGCACGATCGAGAGGAGGACCGCGATGGTCCTCGTAGTCCTCGGCGCCGATCCGAGTCCCTCGGCGAGTTCGTCACCCATCTCTGCCATGTTCAGGCGCCGCGCGATGAGCAGCGTGAGGGGCACCACGACGAGGAGGACGACCCAGATGGTGGTGGCGTGCCCCCAATCACGCGCCGCCAGGCTGCCGTTGACGTACGCGGTCAGCGCGGTGGCCTTGTCGCGTTCCACGGCGTAGACGACGTACTGGGTGACAGCGGTGGCCATGGCGGCGGTGCCGATGCCCGCGACGACGAGACGGCCCGCATTGCGGAATCCGGTGCCGGTGGAGACGTACACCAGCGTCATGGCGAGTATCGCGCCGATGAGCGCGCCGAGGGAGACCGGAACGGTGTCGGGCAGGAACAGTGCCACCGCCGCCGCGCCCGCACCGGCGCCGGAGGCGAGGCCGATCACGTCGGGGCTGCCGAGGGGGTTTCGGGTGACCGACTGGAACAGGGCCCCCGACAGGCCGAGGGCCGCGCCGGTGCCGACGGCGACCACGAGCCGTGGGCCGCGCAGCCGGTTCATCACGAAGGTGTCCGTGCCCTTGCCGTCGCCGGTGATGGCGGGCACGAGGTCGGCCAGGGGGATGCCGATCCGGCCCAGGGAGAGCGTCGCGGCTGCCGCCGCCGCGATCAGAACGAGCAGTACCGCGGCGACGAGAAGGGAACCCGGCCGTACGGGAACCGCCACGGCCCGGCCGACACGCAGGACACGGCGCGGCCGTGCCGGGCGGGCGGCCCGGAGCTGCTTGGTCGTCATGTGTTTCCCCTCATCTTGCGTACCGCCACCAACAGGGCGGGCGCCCCCACGAACGCGGTCACGACACCGACCATCAACTCCTGCGGGCGCAGCACCACACGCCCCACGACATCGGCCAGGAGCAGCAGCGAAGGGCCTGCGATGCAGGAGAAGACGACTTGCAGGCGGAAGTCGATGCCGACCAGGGCGCGCACGACGTGCGGCACGGCAAGGCCGACGAAGGCCACGGGGCCGACGGCCGCGGTCGCCGCGGCGCTCAGCAGGGTCGCGGCCATCAGGCCGCCGCCGCGGACCAGAGCCGGGCGGGAGCCCAGAGAAGTCGCCTTGTCGTCGCCCAGGGCCAGCGTGTTGAGGCTCGGGGACAGTACGAGCGTGAGGACAAGACCTGCCACGGCGAAGGGCAGCACCGCGAGGAGCACGCTGAAATCACGGCCTCCGAGTGCGCCGACCACCCAGTAGCGGTAGCTGTCGAACACCTGCGGTTTGCTGAGGGTCACGGCCTGGATGAAGGCGGTGAGGACCGCGGACATGACGGCGCCTGCCAGCACCAGACGCACCAGGCTCTTGCTGGATCCGGCCGAGCTGATGACGTGGACGAGCAGGCCCGCGAGCAGTGCGCCGGGCAGCGCCCACCAGACGGCGGCCGCGGTGCCGGAGGCGCCCAGGTAGGCGGTGGCCGCGACGATGCTCGCGGACGCGCCGGCGTTGATGCCGAGCAGCCCCGGATCGGCCAGCGGGTTGCGGGTGACTCCCTGCATCAGGGTGCCCGCGACCGCCAGGCACAGGCCCGCGAGGACGCCGAGCGCCGTGCGGGGATAGCGGCTCTCGATGATGGTGGTGATGTTCGGATCCGCGGTGCCCGTAAGAACGTCGACGACATCGCTGAAGGAGGTGACGCGGCTGCCGAACATGACGCTCGCGAACAGGGCGAAGGTAAGTACGAGGATTCCGATGAACAGGGACAGGGCCCATCGGGTGGGGCGGGGGCCGGGGCGGGTGGTGCGGGCAGGAGTACCCGCACCACCCGATACGGCCCGTGCGGTGGTCGTCATGGTGCGCGGGCTCAGCGGTCGGTCTTGGTGAGGGCCTTGTCGATCATCGGCAGGTACCGGTCGATGCTCCAGGGGACGGTCAGCGGGTTGATCATCGATGACGCGGTCACGAACGAGGGGTCGTCACCGGCCACGACCGCGCCGCTCTTGACGGCGGGGATCGCCGCGTAGAGCGGCTGCTTCTCGACGTCCCTGCGGTTCTTCGCGTCGGAGTAGAAGGTGAACACCAGATCGCTGTCCTTGAGCTTCTCGGCGTTCTCCAGGCCGATCAGGGCGGAGTCGGTGCCCTTGGTCTCCTTGAACGTCTTCACCACCGGGTCGACGGTGAGGCCGAGCGACCGCAGCATCTGCACCCGCTGCTCCTCCGGCTTGAACACGCCGAGCGTGCCGGGGCCGGAGTTGTAGAGGTAGGAGAAGCTGACGTTCTTGTACTTCGGTCGCGAGGCGGCGGCAGCGGCGAGCTGCTTCTTGATCTTCTCCTCCAGCGGCTCGGCCTTCTCCGGCCGGCCGAGCGCCTTGGCGATGATGTCGATCTGCTGGTCCCAGTTCGTGCTCCAGGCCTGATCCGGGTAGGCCACCGTCGGTGCGATGTCCGACAGGATCGCGTACTGGTCCTTCGTGATGCCGGACCACGGCGCGAGGATGACGTCCGGCTCGAGCTCGGTGATCGCCTCGAAGTCGATGTCCTCCCCTCCGCTGAACTGCTTGGGCAGCTTGTCACCGGACTTGGTCACCGCCTCGTGGACCCACGGCAGATAACCGGTCTTGTCGCTGCCCCACTTGTAACTCTCCATCCCCACCGGCGTCTTGCCGAGGGCGATGGAAGTCTCGGTCGACCCCTGGCCCAGGGTGACGACACGGTCGGGCCGCTCGGGTATCTCAGCCGTTCCGAGCGCACTCTTGATCTTTACGGGGAACCCCTCACCGGCCTTCCCCGACGCTTTCGAGCTCTCTTCGTCACTGGAGGAGCAACCGCTGATGACGAGCGTGAGCGCTGCAACGGCGGTCGGTACGACGAGTGTTCCGCGACGCGCGCGAGAGGACGAGGACTGGGAGGGCATCAAGTTCCTTTGGCTCCGGAGGTGCAGCCGCTTCCGCGGCTCGTGCACGCCGACATTTCGGATCGGCGCAGCGCGGGACTCCACCATGACGACACTTAGGTAAGCCTAAGTTAATGGGAACTTAAAATTCAACCGGGCTCAATGCGGCGACGGTTGCGGGTCCAGGGCGTTGCCGACGGTGCAGCCGCCCTCTCCTGGCATCCGCTGGATCCGGGGCGGCACCCACACCTCGGTGGCGCCGGGGCTCACGCGGGCAAGAAGGCAGTCCTGCGCGTCGGCAACCTCCGGCGCCGCTTGCGTCCCTCATACCGGCGATGGCGAGGGCTTGTTGGAGCGCGGGTTCCAGACGGAGACCAGTGGGGAAGAGGCTGTTCGGTCAGTGGCCGGGGGTGCGGGGTGCGCCGTACTGCTCGTCGGTGACGTGCTCGAGCCACGTGGTCTCGGGCCGCTCGTCGTCGGGCGCTGTGCCGTCCCACAACGCCAGGTGCTGCATGAAGCGGTCCTCGGTGGCGCCGTGCCAGTGCTCTTCGCCGGGCGGGCAGGTGACGGTCTCACCGGGATGGGCCTCGAAGACGGTGCCGTCACGCGTGCCGACCAGGGCGATACCGGCGACGACGTGCAGGGTCTGGCCGACGGCGTGGCGGTGCCAGGCGGTGCGGGCGCCCGGGGCGAAGCGGACCATGTTGGCCCGGATGCGGGAGGGCTCCTGGCCGGCGTGGATGACGTCGAACCAGACATCTCCGTTGAACCAGTCCTGCGGGCCCTTGCCGGTGGGCTTCGGCTTGACGAATTCCATGGTGCTCCTTGTTTCCTTGTTTCCTTGCCCGTTCGGTGATGCGGCGGGTGTCAGGCGGCGTCGTCCTCCGCCGGTGGTGGGCGGCCCACCACGTCACCACACTCAATGCGGGCTCCAAGACGCTCAGCCACCCTGCCGTCGGAGAGCTGTCTCTCGACGGGGACACACTGACCGCCAGCACCGATCCCGACCAGCAGCTCTCAGCCGCTCCTTCGAACTGAGCGGACTGAGCGGCGGTCCTTCAGGGTCCTTCAAGGACGGACGAGGACCTTGAGAGCCTCTCGGTCGTTCATGGCCCGGTAGCCGTCGGCGATGTCGTCCAGAGCGACGGTCCGGTCGAAGACGCGGCCGGGGCGCAGATCGCCGCTGAGGATGTGCGGCATCAGTTCCTCGATGTAGGCGCGGGCGGGCGCGACGCCGCCGGTGAGAGTGATGTTGCGCATGAAGTCGCCTACGCCGAAGGGCACGTCGGCGGATTGCGGTACGCCGACCCGGCTGATCGTGCCGCCGTCCCGCACCACGCCGAAGCTCTGCACGAGCGCGTCCTTGAGGCCGACGCACTCCAGGACCTTGTGGGTGCCCTCGCCGCCGGTGAGCTCGCGGACCTTGGCGATGCCGCCGTCGCCGCGCTCGGCGACCACGTCGGTGGCGCCGAAGTCCCGGCCCAGATCGGTGCGTTGGGTGTGGCGGCCCATGAGGACGATCCGCTCGGCGCCGAGCAGCTTCGCGGACATGACGGCGGCAAGGCCCACGGCGCCGTCGCCGATCACCGTGACGTTGTCGCCGCGTTCGACGCCCGCGGTGCGAGCGGCGTGGTAGCCGGTGCACAGGATGTCGGAGAGGGTCAGCAGGTCGGGCAGCAGCTCGGAGTCCTCGCCGACGGGCAGCTTGACCAGCGTTCCGTCGGCGTACGGGACCCGGGCGGCCTGGCCCTGGCCGCCGTCGACCCCGTCCGCGCCCCACCCGCCGCCGTTCAGGCAGGAGGTCTGCAGCCCTTCGCGGCAGAAGACGCAGGTGTTGTCGGCCCAGACGAACGGAGCCACGACCACGTCACCGGGCTTGAGGCCGCGTACCTCGGAGCCCGTCTCCTCGACCACGCCGAGGAACTCGTGCCCCATGTGGCGAGGCTGGTCGGACGGCGGCAGCGATTTGTAGGGCCACAGATCGCTGCCGCAGATGCACGACAGGACGATCCGTACAACCGCGTCGGTGGGGTTCTGGATCTTGGGGTCGGCGACGTCCTCGACGCGTACGTCGTCGGCCGCGTACAGCAGGGTGGCGCGCATGAGAAAGGAACTCCCTTGATACGTGGGGTGGTTGTGCGGGTGGTGCCGTCGGGCGGAGTGAGTGCGTCCCCATCCGTGATCCGTATGGGGTGTCAGCCGGGTTCCAGGCGGAGGGTGGAGGCGCGGGCCTTGTCGGTCAGGACGTGATCGACGATGCCGGTGTAGCGCCCGTACTTGTCGCGGTACGCGGCGTCCACGCTCGCGTACTCGCTGGGATCCGCCTCGTGGAAGGCCACGTCCCTTCGCACACCGCCGGCCTCGACACAGCCCTGCTGACGGGTCTGTGCCCCTCGGTACCAGGGGCCGTCAGCGCCCTTGACCGAGCGGACGTAGAGGTGGTCGCCGGCGCGGACCACCCACATCGTCACAGGGGCGCGCAAGGTGCCGTTCGCGCGCTCGGACTGCAGGTCCAGCTCTTCGGCTGTGCCGATCTGTTTCAGATCGGAACCGTTCCAGGCGGTCATGACCTGTCCTTTCGGGTTCTGCGGGCTGTGCGGGCTCTGCGGGTGGCGCGGGCCGTGCGGGCCGCGAACGTGCAGGTGGGACCGGATTCGCCTCCCTGTCCATTCCCGGCCCTGGCCGCCGCCCCCGCAACCTGGAATCCCGGGACCGGACCCAGCCGACCCAGGCGTGGCGGGGCGAACACGGCATCCAGCCTGCCGCCGCGAGTGATCTCCAGGAAGGCCGAGTCGTGCCGCTGAGTGGCCAGCCGTGGTGTGACAGGGCCACCCTCGCGGCTGCCTTCCAGGTCACGGCGGTGTGAGACTGGTTTCATGGCACCCGAGCAGCACGGCGGAACCGAGCTGGGACGCTTCCTGCGCGCCCGCCGCACCCAGACGAGCCCCGATTCCCTGGGACTCACCACCGGACCAGGCGTCCGCCGCACCCCGGGCCTGCGCCGCGAGGAACTGGCCACACTGTCCGGGGTCAGCATCGACTACTACGCCCGCCTTGAGCGCGGCAAGGAGACCAGGCCGAGCCCCGAGGTCGTCGACGCCCTGGCCCGCGCCCTGCGCCTGGGCGACGACGAACACCAGCACCTGCGCGAGCTCGCGGCCCGAGCAGCCCGCACCGCTCCCGAGCCGCCTCCGGCCCCCAGCCGGACCGTGCGCCCGCACATCAAACTGCTGCTTGAAACCCTGCGCCCGAACCCCGCCTACGTCGTCAGCCGCAGCATGGACCTGCTCGCCTGGAACCCCGGCGGCCTGGCCCTGTACGCCGGTATCGACGACTGGCCCGCCAAACAGCGCAACCTCGCCCGCTACCTCTTCCTCCACCCCGCCGCCCGCGACGTCTTCGGCGACTGGGACAACCAGATCCGCGGCTGCGTCGCCCGCCTGCGCGCCCTGGCCGGTACCGACCCCGACGCCCCCGACCTGGCCTCCCTGGTCGGTGAACTCCTCCTCAAGAGCCCCGACTTCGCCGGACTGTGGGAGCGCTACGACGTCACGGGCCGCAAATACACCACCAAGACCTTCCACCACCCCACGGTCGGCGACCTCACTCTCGGCATCCAGGCCATGCAGCTCGAAGGCACCCCAGGACAACGCCTGGGCGTGTACCTCGCCGAGCCCGGCACACCCGACCACGACGCGATGCTGTTGCTCGACCTGCTCGATGTCACCGCTGCTCCAGCTCAGTCCAGGTCGGACATGTCCAGGACGAAGCGGTAGCGGACGTCGTTGCGCCGGAGCCGGTCGAGTGCCTCGTTCACGCGGGCCGAGGGGAGCAGCTCGATGTCGGCGGTGATGTCGTGCTCGGCGCAGAAGGCCAGCATCGCGGCGGTCGCGGGCCTGCCGCCGCTCCCCGCGGAGCTCAGCCTCTTCCGCCCGATGAGCAGGTCGGTGGTCTCCAGGGTGATGGGTCCGAGGTGCCCGAGGTGGCTGAGCGTCCCGTCCATCGCGACCAGACGCAGATAAGGGCCGAGATCGTGCGGAGCGGCGATGGTGTCGATGACGACGTCGAACCGGTCCCGGACGGCGGCCATCTGCTCCGGATCGGTGGAGACGACCAGGTCGTGGGCGCCGAGGCGCCGCGCGTCGTCGGCCTTGTCCGGCGACCGGCTGATGACCGAGGTGTCGGCGCCGAGCGCCACGGCGATCTTGACGGCGAGGTGGCCGAGACCGCCGAGGCCCGCCACGGCGACGCGGGTGCCCGGACCCACGCCGAGGGCGTGCAGCGGTTCCCAGACGGTGATCCCGGCGCAGAGCAGGGGAGCGGCGGCTGCCGGATCCAGGCCGGGGGGAAGGGCGTAGGCGAACTGTGATCGGACGACGTACTCGCGGGAGTAGCCGCCCTGCGTGGTCGACCCGTCGTGGCGGTCGACACCGCCGTAGGTCAGCGTCGGGAACGTATGGCAGAAGTTCTCCTGCCCGGCCCGGCACATGGCGCACGTCCCGCACGAATCGACGATGTTGCCCACCGCCACCGCATCGCCGACGGCGAAGCCCGTGACCTCGGGCCCCGTCTCGGTCACCACACCCGTGAACTCGTGTCCCGGCACGAGAGGCTGACCGCCGTCATGGGCCTGGACGGTGTGTAGATCCGTATGGCAGACGCCGCAGTAGTCCACACGGACCGCTACGTCGTCGGGGCGCAGGTCGCGTCGCTTCAGCGGTGTCCGCCGCAGCGTCGCCGACGAGCCGTCGGCCTGCCAGCTCACAGTGGTCCTCATGGGCTCTCTCCTCAATTCCCAGACAGATTCTTAGACAGACTGTTCGGTCTGTTTGGAGAGAGTAGGGGGCTGCGGCCCGTCAGGCAAACCAACTGTTCTGTTTGGTAGCCTGACGGGCATGGCCGATCAGCCCTTGACCGCGCGCGGTGCCGCGACCTATCAGCGCATCCTCGATGTGGCGACCCAGGAGTTCGCCGAGCACGGGATCGCCGGAGCGCGCGTCGAGCGGATCGTCGCCGCCGCGCGCACCAACAAGGCGCAGCTCTACGCCTATTTCGGGAACAAGGAAGGGCTCTTCGACGCCATCTTCTTCGGTTCGCTTGAGCGGATCGTGAACGTCGTGCCGATCGACGCCACGGACCTCGCGGACTGGGCGGTGCGTCTCTACGACGAGTACCTCCGCCGTCCCGACCTCATCCGCCTCGCCACCTGGGCGCGCCTGGAGCGACGCCCGACGGGCCACCTGGTCGACGACCCCGACCGCCTCGACGACCGCAAGCTGCGCGCCATCGCCGAGGCGCAAGCCGCGGGCCTGGTGCGCCAGGGGGACCCGTTCGACGTGATGGCCATGGTGATCGCCATGTCGATGGCGTGGTCCCCGGTCAGCAATGTCTACGCCGCTACCGCGGAAGAGCCCGCGGAGCTGCACGAGCAGCGCCGCGCCCTGCTCCACGAGAGCGTCCGGCGCGCCATGGCGAGCGACTAGGCGCGTACGAGGTGTGCTGAGCCCCCGTCAGGGGACGCGGACCAGATGCACCGCAGCGCTGGCCCAGTCCCCCGGCGGCAGTTCGGGCCGGAGGCCGTACGCGGCGAGTACCGTCGCCGAATGCACCGCACCCGTGCGGGCGTCGCGGTAGCGGGCGGAGGGATCGAGGCCGCCCAGGCGCAGCGGCGGGTGCGCGGCGCCATGGCGCGGGGTGCGCTGCCAGGTGAGGAGCAGGGTCTCGCTGCCGTCCGACGCCGCGTACTGCACCGCGGCGGGACCGTCGTCGACCGGGCAGCGCGGCCGGTGCATCGTCCCGTGCTGCACGAGATGGCGCACGCGCTTGTACTCGGCCACCAGGGCGGCCCCTTCGGCCAGTTCCTCGTCGGTCCAGCGGACGAGATCGCCGCCGAGCCCGAGCACCCCGGCCATCGCGACATGGAAGCGGAAGCGCAGTGGCACCGATCTGGCCGTGAGCTGGTTGGGGACGTCGGTCACCCATGCCGCCATGGTCCGGGACGGATAGAGCTGGCCGTAGCCGTGCTGGATGAGGACGCGGTCAGCCGCGTCGGTGTTGTCCGACGCCCATGCCTGGTCGGTGCGCGACAGCATGCCCAGGTCGACCCGGCCGCCGCCCCCGCTGCACGCCTCGATCCGCAGTCCTGGATGGTCGGCGCGGAGCCGGTCGATGACGTCGTAGAGGTGGTGCACGTACGCCGTCGCCACGCGGTCGGCGCCGTCCGCCTGATCCGGCCAGCCCGCCTCGCTGAGCGCGCGGTTCATGTCCCACTTGAGGAAGTCGATGCCGTGGTCGCCCACCAGGCGGGTCAGCCATTCGTACGCCCAGTCCGCGACGTCACGGCGGGCGAAGTTGAGCACCAGCTGGTTGCGCAGCTCGGTGCGGTCGCGGTGCGGGAAGTGCAGGACCCAGTCCGGGTGCCGGCGGTAGAGATCGCTGTCCGGGTTGACCATCTCGGGTTCCACCCACAGGCCGAAGCGCATTCCGAGCCGGTGCACCTCGCTCACCAGTGGAGTGAGCCCCTTGGGGAAGCGGTCCGGGGACGGCGTCCAGTCACCCAGCCCGGCGTTCTCGCTGCGGCGCGCGCCGAACCAGCCGTCGTCCATGACGTAGAGCTCGGCGCCGAGCGCCGCCGCCCGGGCCGCCAGTGCCATCTGACCGGCCTCGTCGACGTCGAATCCGGTGGCCTCCCACGAGTTGTAGAGCACCGGTCGTATCTCGTCGGGGTGGGGCAGTACATGGGCGAGGACGTACGCGTGCCAGGCGCGGCTCGTCGCGCCGAATCCGCCGTCCGCGTAGAGACCGGCATGTCGTGGAGTGGTGAACTCCGCGCCGGGGTCCAGGGGTTGGGTCATGCCGTCGCGGCCGGCGCCGCCGGTGAATCCCGCCCGGCCGTCGGGGGTGCGCTGCACGGTGACGCGCCAGTCGCCGCTCCAGGCCAGGGCCGCGCTCCACACCTGGCCGTGCTCCTCGGTCGCGTCACCCGCGTCGAGCATCACCCAGGGGTTCGCGTGGTGGCTGGTGTTGCCCCTGCGGCTGGTGAAGACCGTCTCGCCGATCGGCACACGGTCCCGGTGCAGTTGGGTCTCGGCGGACCACTGGCCGGTGACATGGCTGAGCCGGTAGTCGTCCCTGGCCGGGAGGGTCCACGCGGCGGAGTCGGCGCGAAGGAGCGTCACGGGCTCATCGCCCATGTTGCGCAGCACGGACCAGCGTTCGATGACGTCGCTGTCGTCGTGGACGCGGTAGTGGAGGGTGATCTCCAGGGGGTAGTGGCGGTCGCGGAACTCCAGGGCCAGTTCGGTGGACCTCGGTGAGGCGGACCCCGGGGAGGTGATCCCCGGGGAGCCCCCCGGCGTCGGCTCATGGACGCGGTGGCCTGACGCCTCCCATGCGAAGCCGCGGGTGCCGTCGGCGAAGCGCACCTGGAGGGAAGGGGTTCCATACCGCGCCCCGCCGTCGACGGGCAGTTCCTCGCCGACCGGCGGCCGCCCCTCGAAACTGCTGGGCTGCGGGGCCGGGGGAGTGGCGAGCTCCTGCGCCTGAGCCAGGGTCAGCCGTGGTCCCCACGCGAGATGACAGGGCGCTCCGGTCTCGTCGATCCGGAGTGCGTACGAGGTACGTGGAGTGCAGAGCAGCCAGACCCCGGTCTCAGGGGCGAAGGAGATCACAGGCATGGATCCTCACGTTCAGGTAGCGCCTCGAGAACATGCGGTAGCCAATACTCCCTTCGATCTCCTGTCAACACCCTGATGCTTGCACCTATTTGAAAGATGCAGGGCCTCTGCAGTGGACTCTTGAAAGGTGCTTGCTTCTTTCATTGACAGAGGAAAAGAACACCCCTACGTTTCGGCCATGCGATCGACGACCCCTCGGATCGACGTGGTTCCGGCACCCACGCCGGCCGCTTCCCTGGTCTTCACCACTGTTCTGTCCCACGGCCCGCTCACGCGGATCGAGATCTCCCGGCGGACCGCGCTCTCCTCGGCGGCGGTCACCAAAGCGGTGCGGCCGTTGATGGCGGCCGGCTATCTCGTCGAGGGAGCGGACGAGGAGGCGCGGCCCTCACTCGGGCGGCCCGCCACCCTCGTGCGGGTCGACGGCGGCCGGGCCCTGTTCATCGGGGTCAAGGTGACCGGCGACGAGATCATCGCGGTCCTGACCGACCTGTGCTGCCGCATCCGCGTCGCCCGCCATCTCCCGCTCGCCGACCGCGACCCCGGCGCCGTGCTCGCCTCGATCTCCGGTCTCGTTCAGGAACTCCTCACGGAGGCCGAGGGGTTCGGCGTGGAGGTGCGCGGGCTCGGGATCGCCGTCTCCGGTGATGTGGACCGCGCCGCCGGGGTCGTGCGCTACTCGCCCTTCCTCGACTGGCGGGACGTGCCGCTCGCCGAACTGGCCTCCACCGTCACCGGGTTGCCCGTCACCGTCGACAACGACGTCCGCGCGCTGACCGTCGCCGAGCAGTGGTTCGGCGCCGGAGCGGGAATCTCCGACTTCGCCCTGGTGACCGTCGGCGCGGGCATCGGCTGCGGGCTCGTGGTGCACGGCAAGGTGGTCTCCGGCGCGCACGGCGTGGCCGGTGAGATCGGCCATCTGCCGATCGACCCGCTGGGCCCGCCGTGCCACTGCGGCAACACCGGCTGCGTCGAGGCGATCGCCGGTGACGCCGCCATCATCCGCCGTGTGCGCGAGGTGACCGGCGCCCCGGTCACCGACTCCGCCGCAGCCCTGGACCTCGCGTATCGGGGTGATCCCGGCGCGCGCGAGGCCTACGCGCGGGCCGGGGAGGCGATCGGCCGTGCCATCGGGGCCGTCGTCAACGTCCTCGGGCCACAGCGAGTGATCATCTCCGGCGAAGGCCTCGCGGCGTACGACCTCTTCGCCGAGCAGATCCGCGACGCGTTCACCGCGTCCGCCTTCGGTACCGCCGCGCAGTGCGACGTGATGACACGTCCCCTGCCCTTCGAGGAGTGGGCGCGCGGGGCCGCGGCCACCGCGATCCAGTCCTTCATCGGCATAGACACGTACTAGGAGCAGCCGCGATGACGCAGCAGAGCCGCAGACCCTTCCCCTCCAGTGAGCCGAGCCGCAGCCCTTTCCCCGGCCGCGAGCCGAGCCGACGCACCGTGGTCCGCGGATCCCTCGGGGTCGGTGCCGCCGCCCTTGCCGCGCCGCTCCTGACCGCCTGCGGCGGCGGACCGGCCGCCGATCCGAAAACGGTGACCTTCGGATCCAACGGAGCCGACGCCACACCCAAGAAGGCCTACACCGCCGTCACCGGAGCCTTCACCGAGGACAGCGGCCTCAAGGTCAAGACGAACACCGTCGACCACGACACGTTCCAGAAGAGCATCTCCACCTACCTCCAGGGCACGCCGGACGACGTCTTCACCTGGTTCGCGGGCTATCGCATGCAGTACTTCGCCAAGAAGAAGCTGGCCCGTCCCATCGACGACGTATGGGAGAAAATAGGCTCCGGATTCAGCGACGCCGCCAAGCAGCTGTCCAAGGGTGAGGACGGCAAGTACTACTTCGTCCCGCTGTACAACTACCCGTGGGCCGTCTTCTACCGCAAAAGCGTGTTCAAGGAAAAGGGATACGAAGTCCCGCGCACCTGGAGCGAGTTCATCGCGCTCGCCAAGCAGATGAAGAAGGACGGGCTCTCGCCGATCGCGTCCGGTTACGGCGGCGGCGACAGCTGGTCCATCCTCGGAGCCTTCGACTATCTGAACCTGCGCGCCAACGGTTACGACTTCCACATGGATCTGATGCGGGGCGAGGTCGCCTGGACCGACCGCCGCACCACCAAGACCCTGGACCTGTGGCGCGAGTTGAGCGGCTTCTACCAGCAGGGCGCCGGCGGCCGTTCCTGGCAGGACGCCGCCCAGTCACTGCTCGACAAGAAGTCGGGCATGGCGGTCATCGGGCTCTTCCTCGGCCAGCAGATCACCGACGAGAAGCTGCGCGCCGACATCGACTTCTTCGCCTTCCCGGAGGTCGACCCGTCCCACGGCCAGGAAACCGTCGAGGCCCCCACCGACGGCTTCATGCTCAGCCGCAAACCGAAGAACCAGAAGGGCGCCACCAAACTCCTCGAATACCTCGGCGGCGCCGATGCCGAGAACCTCTACATGGGCGTCGACCCGAGCAACGTAGCCGTCAACTCTGGTGCGGACACCGGCAAGTACAACGCCCTGCAGAAGAAGTCCGCCGACCTCATCGCAGCGGCCAAGCACATCACCCAGTTCGGCGACCGCGACAGCGACCCGGGCTTCATCTCCACCGTCGTACTGCCCGGATTCACCGAATGGCTCGGCCACCCGGACGACGGTGCGGCCCTGCTGAAGAAGATCGAGTCCCAGCGTTCGCGCTTCTTCACGGCCTGACGCGGCCCGCCACGGCCCGCCACGTCCTGATACGGCCTGATCAGGTCCGGGAAGGTTCACCATGTCCTCCGTGCGCTCCGCGCCCCCGGCGCCCCAGGCGCCCCCGTCCAAGCGTGCCCGCCCCCGGCGGCTCGGCCCCGGTGACCGTGTCTTCCTCACCGTCATCGTCGGCATCCCGCTGCTCGCCCTGCTGGTCTTCGTCTGGCTCCCGGCGCTCGCCTCCGTGGGCCTGTCCTTCACCCGCTGGGACGGCATCGCGCTCTCCGACATCCGCTGGACCGGACTCGACAACTACCGGGAGATCTTCACCAACTACCCGCCGTTCTGGCCGGCCGTCCAGCACAACGTCGTCTGGCTCCTTTTCACGGCGCTGCTTCCCACACCGTTCGGCATCTTCCTCGCCTACCAGCTCGACCGGAAGATCCGCTTCACGCGCATCTACCAGACCGCGATCTTCCTTCCGATGGTGCTCTCGCTCGCCGTCGTCGGCTTCATCTGGGAGATCATCTACAACCCCGACAACGGACTGCTCAACGGCATCCTGAGCGGCGCGGGCTCCGGTCAGCCCATCGACTGGCTCGGCGACCCCGACCTCAACCTCTGGGCCGTGCTCGTCGCGTCGGCCTGGCGGCACACCGGCTACATCATGATCCTCTACCTGGCCGGTCTCAAGGGCTTCGACCCCGCCCTGAAGGAAGCCGCCGCGCTCGACGGCGCCAACGGACGCCAGACGTTCCTGCGGGTGGTCTTCCCCGCACTCAAGCCGGTCAACATCATCATCCTCGTCGTGACCGTCATGGAGTCCCTGCGGGCCTTCGACATCGTGTACGTCCTCGGCGGCGGCACCGGCAGCAAACCCGGCATGGAACTCCTCTCCCTCCTGATCACGGACAACATCATCGGCGAGTCGAGCCACATCGGTTACGGCTCCGCGCTCGCGGTCGTGCTCCTCGTCGTCTCCCTGCTCGCCATCTGCGCCTTCCTCGTACAGACCTTCCGCAAGGAGGACAAGTGACCGCGACCGTCACCCCGCAGGCCGCCGGCTCACGCACCCGCCGCGCACTGCCGTCGGGCGACGGCCCGCCGCGCCCCAAGCGGCAGACCGGCAGGCACCTGCTCCTCGGCGGGATCGCCCTCCTGTGGCTCGTCCCGCTGCTGTGGGCGGTGTACACGTCACTGCGGCCGTACGAGGACACCAGCAAGCACGGCTATCTGTCCTGGCCGCACGGCATCAGCCTGGAGAACTTCTCCCACGCCTGGAGCCAGTCCGGGATGCCGCACTTCTTCTGGAACTCCGTCCTCATCACGATCCCCGCGGTGCTCGGCACCCTGCTGTTCTCGGCCGCCGTCGCCTTCTTCGTCTCGCGCTTCGACTTCCGGTGGAACATCGCGCTCCTGATGTTCTTCACCGCGGGCAACCTGCTGCCCGCGCAGGTACTCATCACCCCGCTGTACCGGCTCTACCTCCAGATCGGTCTTCCCGGCTGGATGAGCGACTCGTTCCTGCTCTACGACTCCGTCTGGGGCATCATCGCGATCCACATCGCCTACCAGTGCGGTTTCTGCACCTTCGTCCTCAGCAACTACATGAGGACGATTCCCAAGGAGATCACCGAGGCGTCCCTGGTGGACGGCGCGCCCGTGTGGCGGCAGTTCTTCCAGATCGTGCTTCCGCTGTGCAGGCCCGCGTTCGCGGCGCTCGCCACCCTCGAATCGATCTGGATCTACAACGACTTCTTCTGGTCGCTCGCCCTGATCGACACCGGCGACAAGCGGCCGATCACCTCCGCCCTCGCCAACCTCCAGGGCCAGTACTTCACCAACCCCAACCTCATCGCGGCCGGTGCACTCCTGACCGCGATCCCCACGCTCCTCGTGTACTTCGCGCTCCAGCGCCAGTTCATCAGCGGGCTGACCATCGGTTCCGGCAAGGGCTGATCTGCTGCCCCCGACCACCCCTGGGAGGTGCGGCCCATGCGGTCGTCCCTGTACTCCTCCGTGCTCGTCCTGGCCCTCGCCGCCGGTCTGACGACGGCCGTCCCCGCCGCTGCCACTCCCGTGGCCGTGACCGAGGCGACGCCCGCCGCGGACCTGGCCCAGAAGCCCTACATGGGCTGGACCAGCTGGAGCATGCAGTCCTCGAAGTACCCCGGGCTCAACCCCGAGGGCGACTACAGCTACCTGACCGAGAAGAACGTCCTCAAGCAGACGGGCGCCATGGCGTCCAAGCTCAAGAAGTACGGCTACGAGTACGTCAACATCGACGCCGGCTGGTGGCGCGACATGGCGTGGAAGCCGGAGTTCGACGCCTACGCTCGCCAGGCACCGGACGCGGGCCGCTTCCCGCGCGGCATGAAGCCGGTCGCCGACGACATCCACGCCAAGGGGCTCAAGGCGGGCATCTACCTGCCGGTGGGCCTGGAGAAGGAGGCGTACGGCGAGGGCAAGGTGCCCATCTGGAACGCCGAGGGCTGCACCACCGCCGACATCGTCCACGACGACCTGCGCACCACCAACGGCTGGGACAGCGCCTACAAACTCGACTTCTCCCGCCCCTGCGCGCAGAAGTACATCGATTCGCAGGCCCAGCTCTTCGCCGACTGGGGCTACGACTTCCTCAAGCTGGACGGCGTCGGCCCCGGCTCCTCAAAGAGCGGCGACAACTACAACAACGTCGCCGACGTGGCCGCCTGGAAGAAGGCGATCGCCAAGGCAGGGCGCCCGATCCACCTCGAAATATCCTGGTCGCTCGACATCAACCACGTGGCCGACTGGAAGAAGTACTCCAACGGCTGGCGCATCGACACGGACGTCGAGTGCTACTGCAACACCCTGGTGTCGTGGGAGAACTCCGTCGACGACCGCTGGGACGACGCACCCGGCTGGACCCGGCACGCCGGTCCCGGCGGCTGGAACGACCTCGACTCCCTGAACGTGGGCAACGGCGAGATGGACGGCCTGACCAAGGCCGAACGGCAGAGCTACGCGACCCTGTGGGCCATCGCCAAGTCGCCCCTGTACACCGGCGACGACCTGACACGCCTCGACGACTACGGCGTATCCCTCCTGACCAACCGCGAGGTCATCGCCCTCAACCAGGGCAGCACCCCGCCCGCGAGGCCCGTCACGGCTTCCGGCGACCGGCAGGTCTGGAGCGCCAAGAACGCCGACGGCAGCCACACCGTCGCCCTGTTCAACCTCGGCGATTCGCCCGCCGCTGTCACCGCCGACTTCTCGACCCTGGGCTTCTCGGGCCGGGGCAAGGTCCGCGACCTGTGGAACCACGAGGACCTCGGCACCTACAAGGACAAGGTGACGCAGACACTGCCCGCGCACGGCTCACGCCTGTTCACCGTCGCACCGCGCGGCCCCGAGCAGCGGACGACGGCGTACGAGGCCGAGTCGAAGGACAACACCCTCAGCGGCAACGCGGCGGTCGGCGACTGCGCCGCGTGCTCGGGCGGCAGCAAGGTCGGCAACCTCTACCAGGGCGGAAAGCTCCGGTTCAACGACATCGTCGTGCGCGAGCCCGGCCGCTACGTCATCGACGTCGCGTACGTCAGCGGTGACCCGCGCACGGTCCAGGTCTCCGCCAACGGCAATGGCTCCACGGCCCTGAAGTTCCCCTCCACCGGGGACTGGGGGACCGCCGAGACGATCGGCGTGCCGGTGACCCTCAAGGCCGGCACCAACACGGTCACCTTCGACAGCGGCGACGGATACGCCCCGGACGTCGACCGGATCGACGTACCGAAGCGGTCCTGACGCCGGTCGGATCCGACCCGCACTTCCCGCACGCACTGTCCCTCCGAAATGGAGTGCCTCGTGGACGACGACCAGCACACCGACTCACCCCGACCCAGACCGAGCCGCCGCGACATCCTCTCCGTGGCCGCCGCAGCGGGCGCCTTCACCGCACTCGGCGGCCTGCCCGCCTTCGCTGCCTCCGCACCCGTCACTCGACCGACGGACTCGCCCCTCCTCGCCGAAGCCGCGACGACCCGCTTCTGGTACCAGGCGCCCGCATCCGACCGGGCGATGATCGAGCAGGGCCTGCCTGTCGGCAACGGGCGCCTGGGCGCGCTCACAGGCAACGACCCCGCCCGCGAACTCCTCCTCATCACCGACGCCACCATGTGGACCGGCGGCCTCAACGAGAAACTCGACGCGGACGGCCAGTTTCCTTACGGGCGCGCCGACTTCGGCTCCTTCACCCTCCTGGGCCGCCTGACCGTCGACATACCGGACCACGATCTCTCAGCGGTCTCCGACTACCGCCGCGCACTCGACATCAGCCAGGGGCTCGTCACCTCCTCGTACGTCCGCTCAGGGGTGACGTACCGGCGCCGCATCTTCGCGAGCCACCCCGACGACGCGATCGTCCTGCACTTCTCCCAGCAGGGCGGCGGCCGCTACACGGGGACGGTGACCCTCGCGGGCACCCACGACGAGACCACCACCGGGCAAGGCCCCCGTACCGCCTCGTTCGGTGCCGCCTTCCCGGACGGCGGGCTGCGCTACGGCGCCGCGGTGACGGCGTACAGCACCACCGGCACCGTGGCCGTCGACGGCTCACGGATCTCCTTCGCCGGATGCGAGGAGCTCACGGTCGTGGTCAGCGGCGGCACCAACTACGCGCCCGATGCCTCCACCGGCTACCGCGACGCCACCCTCGATCCGCAACGCCTCGCCAGGACCAAGGTTCTCGCAGCGGCCCGGCACTCCGCGACCGCGCTCCTGCACTCGCATGTCGCCGACCACCGGAGCTTGTTCGAGCGGATGAGCGTCTCGCTCGGCACATCGTCCCGGACGCAACGCGGCCTCGACACCTGGGAACGCGTACAGGCGCGCGCCCGAGACGGCGAGGCAGACCCCGAACTCGAGGCGTCCTACCTCCAGTTCAGTCGCTACCTCATGATCGCCGGATCCCGCGACAGTCTGCCGCTCAACCTCCAGGGCCTGTGGCTCGACGGCAACGACCCGGACTGGATGGGCGATTACCACACGGACATCAACATCCAGATGAACTACTGGATGGCCGACCGGGCGGCACTCTCCGCCTGTTTCGACGCGTACGCCGACTACTGCCTGGCGCAGCTGCCTTCCTGGACCGAGCTCACCCGGACCCTGTTCAACGACCCGCGCAACCGCTACCGCAACTCCAGCGGGAAGATCGCGGGCTGGACCGTGGCCATCTCCACCAACATCCATGGCGGGAACGGCTGGTGGTGGCACCCGGCGGGCAACGCCTGGCTTTCCAACTCTCTCTTCGAGCACTACGAATTCACCCAGGACCCGTCCTACCTCGCCAGGATCCACCCGCTGCTCAAGGGAGCCTGCGAGTTCTGGGAGGCGCGACTGCTCACGACGACCGTCACCGACGAGGCGACCGGGAAGAGCCGGGAGGTCCTGATCGCCGACAGCGACTGGTCTCCCGAGCACGGTCCGCTCGACGCCAAGGGCATCACGTACGCACAGGAACTTGTCTGGGCGCTCTTCGGCAACTACCGCACCGCCTGCTCCGTCCTCGGCAAGGACACCGCTCACAGCAAGAGGGTCGGCGCACTCCAGGACCGCCTCCACCTCCCTCAAGTGAGCTCGAAAACAGGCTGGTTGGAGGAGTGGATGTCGCCCGAGAACCTCGGCGAGACCACGCACCGGCACCTTTCCCCGCTGGTCCAGCTCTTCCCCGGCGACAGGATCCGGCCCGACGCCTCGACGCCGAAAGCCCTGGTCGACGGGGCGGCGGCGCTGCTCACCGCGCGCGGCATGGAGAGCTTCGGCTGGGCGAATGCCTGGCGGAGTCTGTGCTGGGCGCGGCTGAAGGACGCGGACAAGGCGTATCAGCTGGTCGTGAACAACCTGCGGCCGTCCATCGGCGGGAGCAACGGCACCGCGCCGAACCTCTTCGACATCTACGAGGTCGAGAAGGGGCGCGGTATCTTCCAGATCGACTCCAACTTCGGCACGGCGGCCGCGATGCTCGAGATGCTGGTCTACTCACGCCCGGGACATGTCGAGTTGCTCCCCGCCCTGCCGGAGGCCTGGGCGCGCTCCGGCTCGATCACGGGCGTCGGCGTACGCGGCGGCTTCGTCGTCGATCTGCGCTGGCGGTCAGGAAAGGTCACGGAGGCGCGGCTGCGCAGTGTCGGCGGGCGCGGCACCACGGTGTCGTACGGGGGAGTGACCCGGAAGATCGCCCTCAAGCCTGGTGGCTCCATCACGCTGCGGGGAGCGGGTAGTTGAGGCCCCGGCTGTGGCTGCGGTCCGCGCGGCGTCGCGGGGTGGTCGGCATCGTCTGCGGGTTCGTCCTCGCGTTCTGCTTACCGACGGGAGTGGCGTCGGCGGCGGGGGAGTCGGCGCCGGGTGCGTCGTCCCGGCATCAGGTCATCACCTGGGGTGCGAGCGCCGACCGCCTTGGTCAGGCAGCGGCCGACCGCAGCTATCGCCTCGTCGTCCGTACCAGTGTCGGCGGCGCTCGTCCCCGCGTCCGGCTGTCCAACGCGTTCGGCGACCGGCCGGTGACCTTCGGAAGCGTCCATGCCGGAGCGCGCGAGGAGGGCGCGAGGCTCGTCCCGGGGAGCAACCGACGGGTCACCTTCGGGGGTGCGCGGTCCGTCACGGTGGCGCCGGGTGACAGTGTGACCAGCGACCCGCTGTCCGGACGGCTCGCGGCACAGAGTGATCTGGTCGTCAGCCTGTACGTGGCCGAGGCCGTGGGCCAGGCGACGGGGCACGGCATGGCCATGCAGACGTCGTACGCGGCCACTGGTGACCACGCCCGTGAGGAGGGCGAGGCCAACTGGGGTGAGCGGATCGGCTCATGGTTCTACCTCGACGCGGTGAGCGTGGAGAGCGGGGCGGACACGGGCGCCGTGGTCGCGCTCGGCGACTCCATCACCGATGGCTGGCAGTCCACCGCCGACACGAACCGCCGCTGGCCGGACTACTTGTCCCGGCGGCTGCAGAACGTGTCGGACAGTGACATCAAGGGCGTCGCCAACGAAGGCATCTCCGGCAACAAGGTGCTTGCCGACGGCGCGGGGCAGAGCGCCCTGGCCCGTCTTGAACGAGACGTGCTCTCCCACCCGGGCGTGCGCACGGTGTTCTTGTTCGAGGGCATCAACGACATCAAGGCACACACCGGCGTCACCGCGGACCAGCTCATCGCCGGATACCGCCAGATCATCGACCGGGCGCACGCGGCGGGCAGGTGCGTCGTGGGCGGGACGGTGCTGCCCTTCAAGGGCTGGTCGGAGTTCGACGCCGCCGGTGAGGCGGTACGCCAGGAGGTCAACGACTTCATCAGGAACAGCGGCGAGCTGGACGCCGTCACCGACTTCGACAAGGTGCTCCGCAGCCCGTACGACAGGGAGCGGCTGCTGCCGGTCTTCGACGGCGGAGACCACCTCCACCCCAACGACAAGGGCATGCGGGTGATGGCCGACGCGGTCGACCTGGGGGATCTGCGATGTGAGCGGTGAGTGGTGAGCCGCGGGGAGCCTGCCCTGGAAGGTCTTGCAGGAACATTCGGCCCAGGGCGCGAACGGCCGTCCGGTATTGACCTGTCGGGTGGGGGCGTGCGGGAGTAGGTTCGGATCAGTCCGTGGACGATGGGTTGCTGTCAGCGCGGCAATCGACCTCCCGGCGATCACTCGGGCCTGGGTCGGGGCCTCAACGCCAGCGGCTGCATCCAGCGGGATCCTGTACTCGCGACGAAGCACCGCGCAGAGAACCGCCACGGCCCCCGCAGCCCTCTGCCGGTGCGCCCCAAGCATCGGGACTGATGATGCGCGGTTACTTCACCGACGACCTGCTGCTCATGATGCCCCTGGCCGATCGCCCCGGAGTGCGTCTGCACGGCGAGGCTTTCAGCGCACACCGCGGGCCCCTGATCGACGCTCTGACCGAAGAGGCGCAACGGAGCAGAGAGATCGTCGTCGACCTCATCGGCGTCCGTTTCCTGGCCAACAGCGTCCTGGAGGCCCTCGTGCTCCTCGCCGTGCGCCTGGCGCCGCACCAGCGCCTGCTGTTGCGTGCCGGTGCCGAACTCGCACTGCGTGAACGGGTCACAGCCGGTGGCTGGGACCGGATCGACACGTTGCACCTGGTGGACGGCTGACCTGCACGGCGGGACCGAGTCGAGGAAGCTCTTGCTGAAACGGCAAAGAAGCTTGCCGATCTGTTGAGGTCCGGCGCACGGTGTCGTCATGACTGAGACGAACGAGCAAGACATCGCAGATGTGGACGTGGACGTGCTGGTGGTCGGGGGAGGGGCGGCCGGTCTGTCGGCCGCGCTGACCCTGTCCCGGGCCAGGCGTTCCGTGCTGGTGATCGACTCCGGCGAACCGCGCAACGCTCCCGCCGACGGAGTGCACGGATACCTGTCCCGAGAGGGTCTGGCACCGGGCGAACTGCTGCGGATCGGCCGCGAGGAGGTCACCGGGTACGGCGGACGGATCATGTCGGACCGGGTCACGGATGTCCGGCGGTTCGGTGAGCGCCTCGTCGTACGCACCGAGAGCGGCCGGAGCCACGGCGCGCGACACCTCCTTGTGACCACGGGGCTCGTCGACGAGCTTCCCGATGTCCCCGGGCTGCGCGAGCGGTGGGGCCGTGACGTCCTGCACTGCCCCTACTGCCACGGCTGGGAGGTGCGTGACGAACCGATCGGTGTTCTTGCGACCGGTCCGATGGCCGTGCACCAGGCGCTCCTTTTCCGTCAGTGGTCGCCGGACGTGACCCTGTTCCTGCACACCGCGGGCGAGCTGACCGATGAGCAGTGGGAGCAGCTGAGCGCCCGTGGTGTCGCGGTGGTCGACGGGGAGGTGGCCGACCTCGACGTGGAGGCGGATCGGCTCTCCGGCGTACGGCTGGCCTCGGGCAGCAGCATTCCGGTGCGGGCGCTCGCCGTGGCACCGCGGTTCGAGGCGCGCGGCGCGATGCTGGCCGGACTCGGCCTGGCGAGCGTCGACCACCCCATGGGCGTGGGCAGTCACGTGGAGTCGGACGCGACCGGGTTCACGGGTGTTCCCGGGGTGTGGGCAGCGGGCAACGTCACCGACCTGGTGGCCGGAGTCGTCGTATCCGCAGCCGCCGGAATGACTGCCGCGGTCGCGATCAATGCCGACCTCGTGGCGGCCGACACCGCGGCGGCGGTGGCGGCCCGGCGCGCCCTTACGGCATTCAGCCCTGCCGCGGAGGCCGCCAACTCCCGGCAGGTTCTGGGGGTACGGCGGCATGGCATCGAATCCGTCCTGGCCGACGAGGAAGCGCGCCGTCGCGCAGCCAGGGGGTAGTAGGGGGGGCAGCGAGGAGGTCGGCGGCCGGTCCCGGGTCGCTGGAGGGCCGTGACGTCGGCGCGTTCACCGTGCCCGTGTAACCTTCAGCGGCGCGCTCTGTCCCTGGGTGCCCGTGTTGTGTCTCACCGCTGCGCCGAGGACCTGCCCATGCCTCAGACGAACCTGCCCGAAGAGCTGCGTCCGGAACTGCCCGAGTCGTTGCAGGACATAGTCAAAAGTCATCAACTGCACACCGCCCTCGAGTGGTTGGAGACCAATCCTCCCCACGTGATCGCCGACGAGCTCGGCCGGATGGACGCGGCCGACGCGGGGATGGCCTTCAGGCTCCTCGACAAGGACAGGGCGCTGACCGTCTTCGAGGAGCTGGAACCGGTCGACCAGCAGCAGATCCTGGAAGGACTGCGCGATCGCACCTTCCTGGAGCTCGTCGAGGGCATGGACCCCGACGACCGGGCGAGGATGCTGCGAGAGGCTCCCGCCAAGGTCGCCCAACGGGTGCTCGGCGGACTGAGCGCGCACGAACGGGGGATGACCTCCGCGCTGCTCGGCTACCCGGAGGGCTCTGTCGGCCGCTACATGACCCCCGAAGTAGTGGCGCTCGATCAGGACCTCACCGTCAAGCAGGCTTTGGAGGTCGTACGGGAGAAGGGAAGCCAGGCCGAGACGGTCTACACGCTGCCCGTCGTGGACGACGGGCAGCGCCTCACCGGCATCGCGGAGCTGCGCGAGCTGGTGCTCAGCCCGCCGGAGACGATGGTCTCCGCGCTTGTCGCCACCGAGCCCGCGTCCGTGTACGCCACCGACTCGGCCGAGCGGGCGGCCCGGCTGATGCGCGAGACCAACGACCTGAACCTGACGGTCGTGGACAGCGAGAACCGGCTCGTCGGGCTGCTCACCATCGACGACGCGCTCGAAGTCATCGAGGCCGCGGACACCGAGGACGTGGCACGGCAGTCGGGCGCCGCGCCCTGGGCCGGGCACTACATGGCCGCGACGGTGTGGCAGCTCGCGCGCTACCGGGCGCTGTGGCTGAGCCTGCTGCTCGTCGCGGCGACACTGACCGTCAGCGTGACGCAGTCCTTCGAGGGCACCCTGGAGAAAGCGGCGCAGCTCGCCATGTTCATCCCGATGCTCATCGGCGCGGGCGGCAACGCCGGGGCCCAGGCCGCGACCTCTTGCGTGCGCGCCCTGGCCGTCGGCGAAGTGCGAGGCTCGGACCTCCTGAAGGTCATATGGCGCGAGTGCCGCGTCGGCCTGGTCCTCGGCTCGCTGCTCGCGATCCTCGGCGTGGTCGTGGGCGCGGTGTTCGTCAGCGCGAAGATCGCCCTGGTGGTCGGGATCACGCTGGTGGTCATCTGCGGCTGGGCGGCGACCATCGGCGGCACGATGCCACTCCTTGCCAAGCGGCTGCGGATCGACCCGGCGGTGGTGTCGGCTCCGATGGTCACCACACTGGTCGACGCGACCGGTTTGGTCATCTACTTCATGACGGCGAAGGCCGTGCTGGGGATCTGATGGGACGTGAGGATGAGAGTCCGCCGCTGATCAGGCCGGGCAACGCGGGGAAGCAGTGGGGGCAGTTGCGGTGCTGTGACCGAAATTACCGGATTCCGTTACGCGCTCTCCGGGTGATCGCAATGTCGGGTGCATACGTTTATGTTCCTCATTGTGGGCTCGTCGCACGATGAGGACCGCGTACTGACCGACATCAAAGGGGATCTCTGCCGTTATGCGTAACACCCGCCGCAGCCTTCTGCGCACCGCCGCCGTCTCCGCCCTCGCCGGATCGGTGCTGTTGATTCCCGCCACCGCCGCACTCGCCGAAGGGTCGGGCCCGGAACCGCAGCCGGTGCAGGCCGAGGCCGAGCCCGCCGCGGCGCCCACGCTCACGGCGAAGGCGTCCGTCACCCACGTCCGCGCGTGGCAGGAGCTGCGCATCACCGGCAAGGCGACCGGCCTGAAGGCCGGGAGCAAAGTGACCCTGCAGCAGAAGCAGCACGGGGCGTGGAAGGCCCTGCCCGCCAGTACGGTCACCAACAAGTCCGGGGCCTACAACCTGCGCGTCAAGCTCGGCCTCAAGGGCAAGAACGAGCTGCGCATCGCCAGCGGCGCCACCGTGTCGCCGGTCGTCACGGTGACCGTGAGCTGACCCGCGGCTGTTCGGTCGGGCGCGCCCTGAGCGCGACGCGTGAGAAGTTCAGGCGTCGGGGGCGCGCACGACGAGCAGGTAGTAGTCCATGTGGTCGCGGCAGAAGGAGCGGTAGGGGGCCATGAGCGGATCGGTGTGGGCCAGGGCCTCCTTGCCGAACCGCTCCTCGATCTCGCCGCGCCTGTCCTCATAGAGCACGCACATGAGCTCGCCGCACAGCGCCGCGTTCGATGTCATGTCCCGCACGGACTCGACACGGAAGCCGCTCTGTTGGAGTTCGCCGACGAGTGTGGCGAAGGGCGTGAGCGGGGGACAGGTCCACATCCGCGTGTAGGCCGCCACTTCCTCGGCGCCGGGACTGCCGCGCAGGGCGAACTCCGTGAACAGGAACCGCCCGCCGGGACGCAGCACCCGCAGGGCTTCACGGAGCCCTGCGGGCCGGTCGGAGAGGTGGGGGACGCAGTCGATGGACCACGCGGCGTCGAACGCCGCGTCCGCGTAGTCAAGGCGCATGGCGTCGCCGTACGCGAAGTCCACCCGCTCGACGAGGCCCGGGTCTGCCGGGCTCCGAGAGGTGAGACGCTCCTGGCACCGGGCGAGCTGGCTCTTGCTGACGTTGATTCCGGTGACGCGGGCACCGCTGCGCTCGGCCAGTCGGACGGCCGGGCCGCCGGTGCCGCACCCGATGTCGAGAAGGTGCTCGTGGGGCGTCAGGCCGATGGTGTCGACGAGGAAGTCGGTCTGCCAGTCCTGGGCGAGATCGGCGAGCGCGGTCAGCGTGGTGACGGGCGGGCGCTCGCCGTGCGGCGCGTACATCCCGACGTGGACGGCGCTCGATCCGAGCGTCAGGGCGAGCATGTCGCCGAACTGGTCGTACATCGCCCCGACTTCTTCGGGGGTGGGAGCGGTCATGGTGCGTCCCTACGCAAGGGGACGTGCTCGTGAGGGCGTACGCGTGGACGGTGCGGGCGAGTACGCGGTACGCGCCGGACGCTGGGACGCTAGCACCGGGCAGGCCCGCGGTGGAGCCCCGAAGAAGCCAAGCGGCATGGCGGCTCGGCTGCCCGGCGCCCGGTGACGGTCACTCGCGCTCTGCACGCGCCGGTGGTGCGGCGGACTCCTCGGTTCCGGCGTGCGCGTCGACCTGTCGCCCCACCTCACGCGCCTCGTCGGTCAGCATCCGCAGCCTGGCCTCGGCCTGGTCCGCTCGGGCCTGGAGGCGGGCGGTGTCGTCGGCGATGACCTGGCAGGCCAGATCCATCGCGGCCTCCACGTCCTCGGCAGAACCGCGCTCCGCAAGCTCCTCCAGCGCGCTCTTGACCGCGGGGATGCCGCCGCGGTGGTGGATGTCGTTCCAGAACTCATAGTCCATCCGGGCAGTTTGCCGGATCGGGGCCATGCCGCGCGAACTGCGCCAGGCGCGCTAGGCCCGCAGGCTCGTCAGGACCTCCCGGCAGGCGGACGCCGCGCGGTTGGTGGCCTCGGAGCAAAGGCGGCAGTGCTCGTGGTGCGACCCGTGCTGGGCGCACAGCTCGTGGCTGTGCTCGCAGGCCATCACGCACGCCTGCAACTGCGCTGCCAGGAGCGCGTGATCGGCGTCCGTGCCGCGCGTCAGGACGCGCCGCGTGGCCGAGGCCACATCGGCACAGTTCAGATCGCGGTTGATGGAGGCCCGCAGTTCGTCGGCCTCCTTCTCGCAGAGCATGCCGACCGCACAGGCGGTCGTGGCCTGTTCGCACGCGGAGAGGGCGTCGGCGGCGTCGGCGAGGGTCTGGTTGTCGAGGTGATCGGCACGAGAGGCAAGGCTGTCGAACAACTCGCGTGTCTGGAGCATCGCGTCTCCAACGGAGTGGTGAGGGGCCCCGGTTCCGGGGGGTTCCGGCTCTGAGGTGCCCGGTCTCCCGACGCTAGTCCTGTCCCTGCCACCGGTTAAGGCCCGCGATACGCCAATCGCGCAGCGCGTGGCCGTCCGCCGGTTCTTCCCTGCGGATCTGGCACCGCCACACCGCTCCATGTGGCGCACGTCACACGGTCAGTGGTGCCTGCCGGGAACTTATGCGCCCCTCCAACCGACTCCTGCACCGGTCGCCACGGCCGATCGATCCGCATCACCTTCATCCAGGAGAGCAGCTGATGTCCGCCGAACCCACACTCCTCGCCCCGGACGACGGGCAGGAGACCCAGGGGGCGCCGCCCTCCGCAGGACGGTCCGGATGGGCGTCGCTGCGTCCGCTCGTACTGCGCCTGCACTTCTACGCCGGGGTGCTCATCGCGCCCTTCGTGCTCGTCGCCGCCACCACGGGACTCCTCTACGCCTGCTCGTACCAGGCCGAGAAGATCGTGTACTCCCACGAACTGCGTGTCCCCGTCGGCGAGAACAAGACCGAGCTGCCGATCTCGCAGCAGGTGGCAGCCGCCCGCAAGGCACACCCCGACGGCGCGGTCAGCGCGGTGCGGCCATCGCCGGAGGACGGCGCGACGACCCGCGTACTCCTGTCCGGAGTGCCGGGCGTGGACGCCGACCACGCCCTCGCCGTGTTCGTGAACCCGTACAACGGCGAAGTGCGCGGCGCCCTCGAGCAGTACGGCTCCACCGGCGCACTGCCGCTGCGCACCTGGATCGACGAGCTCCACCGCGATCTGCACCTGGGGGAGACCGGCAGGCTCTACAGCGAACTCGCCGCCAGCTGGCTGTGGGTGATCGCGGGCGGCGGCCTCGTGCTGTGGTTCGGCCGCCGACGCTCCCAGCGGGGGCTCAAGCTGAGTGGGGCGACCGGCCGCCGTCGCACGCTCTCGTTGCACGGCTCGGTGGGCGTGTGGGCCGCTGCCGGACTGATCTTCCTGTCCGCGACGGGCCTTACCTGGTCGACGTACGCGGGAGAGAGCGTCGGCGACCTGCGCGAGGCCATCGGGCAGACGACGCCGGAGCTGACGGCGACCGTCGCGGGCGGCGGAGAGCACGCGGGGCACGGCGGGTCGGGCTCGGGTGGCGCCGCAGGAGGCGAGGGTGTCGGGCTCGACGCGGTCCTGAAGGCGGCCCGTGGCGAGGGGCTCTCCAACCCGGTGGAGATCGTGCCACCGGCCGACGCGTCATCGGCGTACATCGTCCGGCAGATTCAGCGCAGCTGGCCCGAGAAGCAGGACTCCGTCGCCATCGACCCGGCGACCGGCGAGGTCACCGAAGTGCTGCGGTTCGCCGACTACCCCGTGCTCGCCAAGCTGACCCGCTGGGGCATCGACGCGCACACCGGCTCGCTGTTCGGGCTCGTCAACCAGATCGCCCTCGCCGTGCTCACCCTCGGGCTGATCCTGATGATCGTGTGGGGATACCGCATGTGGTGGCAGCGTGGGCGCGGCAGTTCCTTCGGGCGTCCGCTGCCGCGCGGGGCGTGGCAGAACGTACCGGCGTACGTCCTGGTCCCGCTGATGGCGGCGATCGCCGTGCTCGGCTACTTCGTGCCGCTGCTCGGCATCCCGCTGGCGGCCTTCCTCGTCGTGGACATCGCGCTGGGGGAGGTCGCCTACCGGCGGGGCAGGCGCAACTACGCCTGAGACCCGCTCAGTCGTGGGTGGCCGCGCCGCTGAGGTGGTGGTCGGCGAGGTTCAGGACCTCGTCGACCACACGGCGCAGGTGTCCGTCGGGCGGGCCGTAGATCATGCGGCGCCCTTCCTTCCGTACGGAAACGAGCCCGGCGAGACGGAGTTTGGCCAGGTGCTGACTGACCGCGGGGCGGGCGGCGCCGCACGCGGCCGTCAGTGTGGTCACATCCGCTTCGCCCTTGGCGAGGGTGTGGAGGAGGGCGAGGCGGGTGCGGTCGGCGAGGAGGCCGAGGACCTCGGCCGCATGGGTGAAGTGCTCGGCGCCCGGATCTTGCGGGTGCGCATCGTGCGCAGGTGATAGGTGCATGCGTGCGCTCATACGCACATAATGGCTGCGGGCGCTTCGCGGTGTCCACTCTCCCGTCCCGCGTCGGAAGGCCGTACTCGTGAGTGAGCAGCAGCACGGACACCCGCACCCTTCGCACGAGCATGAGCACGAGCACGAGCACGAGCACGGTCATGGGGCTGGCGGCGAGGGGCGCTCGGCGCGGTGGCGGCACAAGGCCGGGCACGTGCTGAAGCCGCACTCGCACGAGGCCTCGGACAAGGTCGACCCGGCCCTCGAATCGTCCGCGCGCGGTATGCGCGCGCTGTGGATCTCACTGGCCGTCCTGGGGGTCACTGCCGGGGCCCAGGCGGTGGTCGTGGTGCTCACCGGCTCGGTCGCGCTTCTCGGTGACACCGTGCACAACGCGGCGGACGCGCTGACCGCGATCCCCCTCGGCATCGCCTTCGTCCTGGGCCGACGGGCCGCCACCCGCCGGTTCACCTACGGCTACGGCCGCGCCGAGGATCTCGCGGGCATCGTCATCCTCCTGACGATCGCCGCGTCGGCGGCCTTCGCCGCCTGGGCGGCGGTCGACCGGCTGCTCAACCCCCGCACCCTGGCGCACCTCTGGGTGGTGGTGGCCGCCGCCGTCATCGGTTTCATCGGCAACGAATGGGTCGCCCGCTACCGCATCCGCGTCGGCCGCGAGATCGGCTCGGCCGCCCTGGTCGCCGACGGTCTGCATGCCCGCACGGACGGATTCACCTCCCTCGCCGTCCTGTTGAGCGCGGGTGGCGCGGCCCTTGGCTGGCGGCTCGCCGACCCGATCGTGGGCCTGCTGATCACCGCGGCGATCCTGCTGGTCCTGCGCGACGCGGCTCGGGAGGTGTTCCGCCGGGTGATGGACGCCGTCGATCCCGCCCTGGTCGACGCGGCGGAGGAGGCGCTCCTGACGGTTCCCGGCGTACATGGCGTCGGCGAGCTGCGCCTTCGCTGGATCGGGCACCGGCTGCGCGCCGAGGTGGCGGTCGTCGTGGACGGGGAGTTGTCCGTACGGGAGGCGCACGAGGTCGCGGTCGACGCGGAGCACGCCCTGCTGCACGCGGTGCCGAAGCTGACCGCCGCACTGGTGCACGCCGACCCGGCGACCGTGCCCGGCGCCCAGGACCCGCACAAGGTCCTCGCGCACCACGCGGTGTGAGGGGGAAGGCCGGGGCTCGGCGCCGGAGCGGCAGCGGCTAATATCTGCGGCCATGGCGTCAGCTCTGCGGGACACGGTGCACGGAGAGCGGCGTACCGCCGCGCGCTGCACCGTGTTCGGGATCAGCCTGGCCACCCTGCTGGCCGTCCTGTGCGTGTGCTTCGGCTCCGCGGCACATCACGACGAGCCGAGCGCCCGTGCCGCCGTCTCCTCCTCCGCCGAGCCCATGACCGGAGCCGGTGCCTCGGCATCCGCCGAGGAAGCCTCGCTCGGCCACAGCTGTCCCCCTGGCGAGCGGTGCGCGTCTGCCACGCACGCGGCGGCGATCGCGCTCCCGGAGCCCGAGCCGTCGGTGCCGACGGCGCTGGGGGAGGCGGGACTGCCCGCGACCCCGGCCACCGCACGTCCCGTACCGCCGGAGCCCGTTCACCGGTACGCCCCGGATCTCCACGTCCTTCAGGTGCAGAGGACCTAGGCCGGACCTGTCGCCGACCACCTCATGCACCATCGACATCACCGTGACCACCGCCGTGCCCCGGGCACGGCGGGGACAAGGACATCCCCGGACATGGGTACCTCCAAGAGCACCTCCAAGACAGGCAAGAAGGCCGCGACCACCGCCGCACGCAAGGCCCGCATCCAGGAGCTGCGCCGCGCCGAGCAGGCGCGTGAGCGGCGCAACCGCGTCATCGCCATCACCGCGGGCGTCGCCGTACTGGCCGGGCTCGCCGGATTCGGCTCGTACGTCCTGCTCGACGCGTCGGAGAAGAAGGACAAGGAAGAGGCCGTCGCGCAGGCCCCGGTCAAGGGCGAGAAGACGTGGGACGCGAAGAAGCTGGGGCGCAACCACGTCACGAAGAAGGTCGACTACCCGATGACCCCGGCAGCGGGCGGTGATCACAGTCAGGCCTGGGCCAACTGCCAAGGCGATGTGTACGACAAGCCGCTGGGCGAGGAGAACGCCGTCCACTCGCTGGAGCACGGCGCCGTCTGGATCACGTACAACGACAAGGCGGCGGCCGGCGACATAAAGACGCTGAGCCAGAAGGTCAGTACGACGCCCTACACATTGATGAGCCCGGTCAAGGAGCAGAAGGACGCCCTCACGCTCACCGCGTGGGGCCGCCAGATCACCGTGGACAGGGCGTCAGACCCCCGGGTCGAGCAGTTCCTCGGCAAGTACGTCCAGGGCGAGCAGACGCCGGAACCCGGTGCGGCCTGCACGGGCGGTGTCGGACCGGCGTGAGGGTGAGCGTGTGAGGGCGTGAGCGGGAGAGGCCGGGAGGCGAGTTGTTGACCTTCCGTCCGCTCCCGCCGGGTGCCATCGAAGGTCGGTACGCCTAGTCTCTGTGGTGTGCTGAGCATCGTTGATGATCTGGCCGGGTTCGGACCGCTGCGGATGTGCGCCCACGCGCCGTCGGCCGACGAGCCTGAAGACCCGGACGACCTGACCGGTCTGCGTGTGCTCCTGGTCGCGGACGTCCTGGCCCGCGTCGTCGAGCTGCGCGGCCGGGCCGTCCTCATCGGGTGGACCTGTCCGCCGGCGGCCTCGGCCGACGCCGCCGGTATCCGTCCGGCCGACGCCCACGGCACCCCCGACGAGATCGCCGAGGCTCTCGGCGGGCCGCCGGCCGTACACCTCAGCAGCCGTACGTACGCAGGAGCGGGCGGTCTGTCCCTGCACATCGGCGAGGCCGCCGCCACGGGCGCGGATCGCGACATGGGCCGGGACGAGGACCGTGACGCGCTCGCCCTGCGGCTGCTCCTCCTCGGCCACCCGCACCACGAACCGGTCGACGTCACAGAGCAAGCCGTCGCTGCCGCCGCCGAGAAGCTGGCCAACTGGCGCAAAGCCGTGGCGGCTTGGGCCGACGAACCGTCCAAGGCGATGCCCGCCGACTTCGTGAAACGGGCCGGTGCCGCCCTGGAGAAGGGGCTCGACACCCCGGCCGTGCTGCGGCTCCTCGACGATTTGGAGGCGGCCGCCGACGTACCGGGCGGCGCCAAGTTCGAGACGTTCGCGCACCTCGACCGCGTACTCGGTCTCGAAGTCGTCCGCGACATCGGCCGCTCGCGTTCCGCCGAGGTGTACCGATGAGCCATTGACGGGACGTCGGTCAGGTTCGTTCTCGGTCAGGGGACTGTCAGCTGTGCGGGACGACGGCCACCGGGCACGCCGCGTGGTGCAGCACCGCGTGGTTGACCGGGCCGAGTTGCATGCCGATGTGCCCTTTCCTGCGGCGGGCGCCGACCACCAGTAGGTCGGCGTGGCGAGAAGCGGCGAGAAGCACCGTGTGCGCGTGGCCTTCGGCGATCTGGCGGTGGACCGTGATGCCGGGATGTGCGGCCGTCGCGTCCCGTACGGCCTCGTCGACCTGAGAGGCGGCGCGCTGCTGATGTTCGTCGTGAACCGTCGCGGGGAAGTCGGGGACTTCCAGGGCCGGGCAGCGCCAGGCGTGGACGATGGTCAGGGAAGCCTTGAGCGACAGAGCCTCGTGGAAGGCGAACTCCACTGCGGGGGCAGCCTCTTCGGGGTTGCCGATGCCGAGGACGACGGTTCGGGAGCCGTCCGGCACGTTCTCCTCGCTGCCGCGTACGACGATCACCGGCGACGCGGCGTGCGCGGCGACGGACAGACTGACCGAGCCGAGCATCAACTCGGCGAACGCGCCACGCCCCCGGCTGCCGACCACGATCGCATCGGCTTCCGGGCTGAGCCGCACGAGCGCCAGGGCCGGATCCTCGGAAAGTACTTCGCTCGTCACCTTCACGGAGGCGGCGCGGCGCCGAGCGCGCTCGACGGCCGATGCCGCGATGTGGTCCGAAAGGACCTTGGCTGAGGGGCGGTTCACACCGAAGGACGGTTCGTGGCCCTCGTACCACTCCCACCTCGACGCATGGACGACACGCAGCGGCACACCGTGCGCCGCTGCCTCATCCACCGCCCAGTCCAGTGCGCGCAGGCTCGGATCCGAACCGTCGACTCCGACGATCAGGGGCTTGTCCACGTTGCCACCACCTTTCGGCAGGCCCCGGCAGGGGTTCTGCTTCGGACCGTGCCACCGAGGAGGTCGGCAGGGGAGGGGCGAACCGGCCCCGGAAAGGGACACCCGGCCCCTGTCGGGGTCTTCCCGGTGTCCGCACAGTGGCAGCACGGCCGCCCGGCGGAAGGAGGCGTGATGCCCACTCGGACACGTATCGCGGTGATCGGCGTCGGCAACGAATTCCGGCGCGACGACGGTGTGGGCTGGGCCGTGATCGCCCGGCTCCGCGCACGTGCTGTCGACCGGCCCCTTCCGACGGGGACGCTCCTTGCCACCTGCGACGGCGATCCCGCCCGCCTCCTCGGCTTGTGGGAGGGTGCGGACCTCGCGGTGGTCGTGGACGCCGCGCACGCGCACCCCGCCTGCGCCGGGCGGGTGCACCGGCTTTCGCTCGATGCCGACGTGCTGTACCGGCCACAGACGACCAGTTCGCACGGGCTCGGACTGGGGGAGGCGGTCGAACTCGCCCGGGTACTCGGCCGGTTGCCGGGCCGAATGGTCCTGTACGCCGTGGAAGGCGCCGACAGCGCGCCGGGCGCCGGACTGTCGTCGAGCGTCGAGGCCGTGGTGGCACCGCTCGTCGAAGGCATCGAGGACGAGATCGTGCGGCACCGAGACGCCGCCGCGCGCGGCTGAGAGGAGTGGCGATGCCGGAGCGCAGCGCCTTCCGCTTCGAGGTGTTCGGCACCGTGCAAGGGGTCGGCTTCCGGCCCTTCGTGCACCGGCTGGCGACCGGCCTCGGCCTGGACGGCTGGGCCACCAACACCGGGGGACACGTACAGGGCGAGATCGCCGGATCGCCGCGCGCCGTCCAGGAGTTCGCCGCGCAGCTGCACACCGACGCTCCCGCACTGGCCCGGGTGCGGCAGGTGCGGGTGACCGCCGTCCGCGGGCAACTGCCGCTCCCTGCGTCCGGCTTCACCATCCGGCACAGTGAAACCGGCCGTGCGCCGGCGGGAGGACCACGCGAGATCCTGCCCGACGCGGCGATCTGCGCCGCCTGCCTGAGTGAACTCCTGGACCCGGCCGATCGCCGGTTCCGCTACCCGTTCATCAACTGCACCGACTGCGGCCCGCGCGCCACCGTCATCGAGGACCTCCCGTACGACCGCGTCCGCACCACGATGCGGCACTTCCGGCTCTGCACGGCCTGCTCGGGGGAGTACGGCGACCCCACCGACCGGCGCTTCCACGCCGAACCCCTCGCCTGCCCCGCCTGCGGACCACAGCTCACCTGGGGCACGCTGAGCGCGGAAGCCGCGTTGCGCGCCGCGGTCGAAGCCGTGGAGAGCGGGGCCGTCGTCGCGGTGAAAGGACTCGGCGGCTATCAGCTGGTGTGCGACGCCACCGACCGGGCCGCGGTCGAGGCGTTGCGGGAGCGCAAACACCGACCGGCCAAGCCCTTCGCCGTCATGGTCCAGGACGTCGCTGCCGTACGGGAGTTGGCGAGGATGTCTGGGGCTGAACAGTCCGTTCTGGAGTCGGCTGCGCGTCCCGTCGTACTGCTCACCGCACGGGGAGCGGCTCTCGCGCCCGCCGTGCATCCGGGCACCCACCGCACCGGGCTGTTCCTGCCCACCACCGGCCTGCACCACCTCCTCGTCTCCGAACTCGCCCGCCCGCTCGTCGTTACCAGCGGCAACCTCGCCGACGAGCCGATCGCCACCGACGACGCGGAGGCCCGCCGCGCGCTTGCCGCGGTCGCCGACGGATTCCTCACCCACGACCGGCCGATCCGCGCCCGCTACGACGACTCGGTCGTCCAGGCCGTGGGCCGCTCTGTGCTCACGGTCCGCAGGGCGCGGGGCCTGGCACCGGCGCCGCTTCCCCTGACGGTCGCCGCCCCCACACCTCTGGTGGCGGTCGGTGCGCAGCTCAAGCACACGTTCACGCTGGCGGACGGCAACGGCGCCCATCTCTCCCCGCACGGCGGTGACCTCGCGGACGTGACCGCGCTGGACGCCTTCACGCATGCCTACGACGATCTCGTCCGGCTCACCGGCATCACCCCGAGCGTCGTCGCGCACGATCTGCATCCCGGCTATCTCTCCACCCAATGGGCGAAGGCCCGACCACTGCCCCGCATACCCGTCCAGCACCACCACGCCCATCTGGCGGCATGCGCGGCCGAGCACGGACTGCGTACCCCGTTCGTCGGGGTCGCCTACGACGGCCTGGGGTTCGGTGACGACGGGACGCTGTGGGGAGGGGAGGTCCTTGTCGCCGACCTGACCGGATACCGGCGGGCGGGCCGCTTCGCGACCGCGCCGCTGCCCGGCGGCGAGGCCGCGGTCCGTCACCCGTACCGGATGGCCCTCGGCTACCTCCACGGATCGGAGCTCCTCGGCAGCCCGCGCCCGTGCCACTGGCTGACCGGATCGTTCACCGAGCGGCTCGATCCGACGGAAGCCGCCGTCGTCCGCGCCATGGTGGCCCGGGGCATCAACTCCCCGCGTGCTTCGAGCGCCGGACGGCTCTTCGACGCCGTGGCGAGCCTGCTCGGCCTCGCCGATTCCGTCAGCTACGAAGGGGAAGCCGCCATGGCACTGGAGGAGGCGGCAGGTACCGTCAGCGCGCTGCCTCTGGCCCGCCGCCTCGTGCAGGTGGACGGCTTGTGGGTGTATGACCCGGGGCCGACCCTGATCGACCTTCTGGACAGGCAGCGCGGCGGCGAGAGCGTCCCGGCGCTCGCCGCGGCCTTCCACCAGGCCCTGGCCCTCGTGACCGCCGAACTGGTCGCACACGCCGTTCAGGACGGCGCCCCGCGCACCGTCTGCCTCGCCGGGGGCTGCTTCCTCAATCGCCGTCTGCTCACCGAGGTCAGCCGCCGCCTGCGCGCACAGGGTCTGCGGGTGCTGGTCGCCGAGGCCGTTCCGGTGGGTGACGGCGGCATCAGCTACGGGCAGGCCGCCATCGCCGCCGCCCGGCTCGCGAAGGAGTGAGCGCACGATGTGCCTGGGCATTCCCGGCCGGGTCCTGGAGATCAGGGACGACGCCGGTCTCCGCATGGCCACCGTCGACTTCGGCGGCGTACGACGCGAGGCCTGCCTGGCCTGCACACCGACGGCCACGGTCGGTACGTACGTCATCGTGCACGTCGGGTTCGCCATCACCGAGGTCGACGAAGCAGAGGCCGAACGGACCCTGGACGTCCTGCGGGCGATGGCAGGGGCGGTGGAGGCCGAACTCGGCGAACCGCTGCCCCGCCCGTCCGCATAGGGCCGGTCGGCCCCCGACCGCACCCGGCCAGCCCCTGGGGCACCGCCCCCGACCGCTCGACCCTGGAAGAGTCAACCTGCTCTCTGGAGGCCCGAGATGACGCACGACGAGCGAAGCCGAGCTCCGGTCCACGCCCTGCTCGCCGACGGGACGACCACCTGCATACGGGCCGTCCGTCCCGAAGATCACGCACAACTTCAGGGCCTCTACGAGGAGATGTCGCCGGAGAATCTGCGCCTGCGGTTCTTCGCGGCGAGCCGCCGGTCCGCCGCACAGGCCGCGGACCGGGCCTGCGCCGCTCCCCACGCCGGATACCGCGTGCTGCTCGCCGAGACCAAGGGCCAGGTCATCGGTCTTGCCGAGTACGAGAGGACCGATGAGCCCGACACCGCCGAGATCTCACTCGCCGTGGCCGAGGGCCTGCACCACCGGGGGATCGGCACCCTGCTCCTGGAGCACTTGGTCTCCGCTGCCCGGGCCGACGGCATCAACGCGTTCACGGCCGACGCGCTCGCCGAGAACCACGAGGTCCTGAAGGTCTTCGCCGACCTCGGACTGAGCACCGCCCGCCGCTTCGAGGGTCCCGAACTGCGCTGCACCATCCGTCTGGAGGAGGACGAGACCTACCTGGCGGCGGTCGAGGCACGCGGCAGCGCGGCCGACGTGGCAAGCCTGCGGCCGCTGCTGCGGCCGGATTCGATAGCCGTGGTCGGAGCGGGCCGCAGGGCCGGTTCGGTCGGTCGCGCCGTTCTGCGCAATCTGCGCACCGGTGGCTTCACCCGGCAGCTCTTCGCCGTCAACCCGAGCGTGTCATCGCTGATGAGCGTGCCCGCCTACCCGTCGGTCGCCGCGTTGCCGCAAGTCCCCGACCTGGCGGTCCTCGCGGTACCCGCGTCGGGCCTGTCCGCGACGGCGGAGGAGTGCGGCAAGGCGGGCGTACGCGCTCTTGTGGTCGTCACGGCCGGCCTGGACGGCGCACAGGCAGCCGCCCTCCTTGCCACCTGCCGGACCTACGGAATGCGTCTGGTGGGCCCGAACTGCCTGGGCATCTCCAACACGGACAAGGCGCTGTCGCTGGACTCGACCTTCGCCGCCCGGCATCCGCATCGCGGCACGGCCGGTGTCGCCGTGCAGTCCGGGGGAGTGGGAATCGCCCTGCTGGGCGGCCTGTCCCGGCTCGGCCTCGGCGTTTCCAGCTTCGTCTCGCTCGGCGACAAGTACGACGTGAGCGGCAACGACCTGCTCCAGTGGTGGGAGTTCGACGGCGTCACGGACCTGGCCCTGCTGCACCTGGAGTCCTTCGGAAACCCGCGGGCCTTCTCACGCACCGCGCGCCGGGTGACCCGCCGGATGCCGGTCCTGACCGTGGACGCGGGCCGTACCGAGGCCGGTCGGCGGGCCGCCGCCTCGCACACCGCCGCAGCCGCCACACGCACGATGACCCGGCAGGCCCTGTTCACCCAGGCAGGCGTCACCGCCACCCGCACGATCGGTGAACTCCTGGAAACCGCCGCCCTTCTGCACTCCCAGCCGGTGCCGGCCGGGAACCGCGTCGTCCTCGTCACCAACGCGGGCGGCGCGGGCGTGCTCGCGGCGGACGCGTGCGCCGAGGCCGGACTCGTCCTGCCGCCGCTCCCCACCGATCTCATGGACGACCTGCTGGCCGTCCTGCCCGCGGGCGCCTCGGCCGCGGGCCCGGTCGACGCCACCGCCGCCGTCACCGAGGAGGAACTCAAGAACTGTGTGGACCGGCTCACTCTGTCCGGCGCCATCGACGCCGTCCTCGTGGTGCTTGTCCCCACCGCGGTCGCCGCGGCGACCGGCGACGACCTCGTACGGGCCCTCACCCACGCCCCCGGTCGTCGTTCCCGAACGGTCGCCGCGGTTCGCCTCGACCAGACACTGCCCGTGCGGCTGCTGCCGACCGCGGAAGGCGGCACCGTACCCTCCTTCGCCGATCCGCAGGCGGCCGCACGCGCCCTGGCTCACGCCGTCCGCCGCGCCCAGTGGCTGGCCCGTCCGCCGGGCACCGTCCCGGACCTCGTCGGCGTGGAGACACGACGCGCCCAAACGGTGACCGAGACCTGGCTCGCAGAGCACCCCGAAGGCGGCTGGCTGGACCCGGGCACCTGCGCCGATCTCCTGGCCTGCTACCGCATACCCCAACTGCCCTGGGCGTGGGCCGAGACCGAGGACGACGCGGTCCTCGCCGCCGAGCGGTTGCGCGGTCCGGACGGCCGGGTGGTGATGAAGGCCCACTGGCCGGGCCTGGTGCACAAGAGTGAGCAGCGCGCCATCCACCTCGATCTGCGGGGAGACGCCCAGGTGCGGGCCGCCTTCCGGGACTTCGAGACCCGGTTCGCCGGTCTGCTGACCGGTGTGGTGGTCCAGCCCCTCGCCGAGCGCGGCACCGAGATGTTCGCGGGCGTCGTCCAGGACGAGGTGTTCGGCCCCCTTGTCCTGTTCGGACTCGGCGGCACGGCCACGGAACTGCTCGCGGACCACGCGGCCCGCCTGGCCCCGCTCACCGACCTCGACGTCCACGACCTGATCACCGCGCCGCGCTGCGCCCCGCTGCTCTTCGGCCACGGCGGCAGCGGCCCGGTCGACCTCGAAGGTCTCGAGCAACTGCTGCACAGGCTGTCCCGGATGGCCTGCGACCTGCCGCAGCTCGCCGAGGCCGACTTCAACCCCGTCCTGGCCTGGCCGGGCGGCACCACGGCACTCGATGTGCGCATACGACTGCTGCCTCGTACCGCCCACGACCCGTACCTGCGCCGACTGCGCTGAGGAGGAGACAGAGATGAGGCACAGCAAGATCGGCTCGGTGATGACCAGCGAGGTGGTCAGTGCTCAGTACGGCACACCGTTCAAGGAGGTGGCCAAGCGCTTCTCCGAGTACCGCATCAGTGGGCTGCCCGTGATCGACGCCGACGACAAGGTGGTCGGAGTGATCTCGGAGACGGATCTGCTGGTGCGCGAAGCGCAGGCTCCCGACCCGCACCGGCCGCCGCGCCGATTCCGGCTGTCCCGGATGAGCGGCGCCGCGCGGAAGGACCGGGCCAAGGCCACGGCACGGACGGCGGGACAGCTCATGTCCACGCCTCCCGTCTGCGTCCACGCCGACAACACCATCGCCGAAGGTGCCCGTCGCATGGCCCAGCACAAGGTGGAGCGGCTGCCCGTCGTCGACGACGAGGACCGCCTGGTCGGCATCGTCACCCGGCGCGACCTGCTCCAGGTGTTCCTGCGCGCCGACCACGAGATCCGTCACGAGGTGATCGAACAGATCCTGGTGCGCACTCTTTGGCTGACACCCCAGGCCGTCAGGGTCGATGTGCAGAACGGTGTGGTGACCCTCGAGGGACAGCTGGAGCGCCGCAGCGAAGTATCCGTCGCCCTGCACATGACGCGCGAGACGGACGGAGTCGTCGCAGTCGTCGACAAGCTCACCTTCCGCCTGGACGACTCCCACCTTCAGCCGAGCGATCAGGCGCTTCGGGGCGTGGCCGACGACTGGCTGCGCAAACTCTGATGAGGGGCGGACCACCATGACCGTCAAGGTGCTCGTCGCGTACGCGACGAAGAACTGCTCCACGGCCGAGATAGCCCGTACCATCACGGAGGTCCTGCGCAAGGAGGGCCTGGAGTCCGAGATGCGGCCGGTCTCCGAGGTCGGCGATGTCCAGGCGTACGACGCCGTCGTGCTCGGCAGTCCGCTCTACGCGGGCCGCTGGCACAAGGACGCCCGCCGGTTCGTCAGGCGCAGGGCCAAGTCGCTGGCTGAGCGGCCGGTGTGGCTGTTCAGCAGCGGCCCTCTCGACGCGTCGGCGGGCGAGCGGGACATCCCACCGGTACCTGCCGTGCGCCGTGCCCTCATCCGGCTCGACGCCAGGGATCACGTCACTTTCGGCGGCTGTCTGGAAGAGGGAGCGAAGGGCCGCATCGCCCGCATGATCATCAAATCCGGGAAGGGCGGCGACTTCCGCGACTTCGACCAGATCTCCGCCTGGGCGCGGGGCATCGGCGCCACGCTGCGGGGCGAGGTCGCGGTGGACCGGTGGTGAGCCTCAACCTGGCCCGGCCGGACCCGAAAGGGGACCGCTCGGCCCCTGCCCCGCGTGCGGCTCCTCTTCGAGCCTGGTGAGCAGGGAAGAACCACCCGATGTGTGGGAGGACGGACATGACGACCCCCGGAGCCACGGCAGTCCTCGACCGGAACGGCTTGAACGCCCTCGTCGCGCAGCTGGTGGCCGACGGCCGGACCGTCGTCGGACCCACTGTCCGTGACGGTGCCGTCGTCCTCGCCGAACTCGACTCGGCCGATCAACTCCCGTACGGCTGGGGCGTGGAGCTGGAAGCCGGACACTACCGCCTGCGGCCCCGCGAGGACGGCGCCGCCTTCGCGCACTCCGCCGGTCCGCAGTCCTGGAAGAACTATCTCCACCCGCAGCGCGAGCGCATGTGGAGCGCGGACCGCGCACCCGACGGAACGGTGGCCATCAGTACCGATGCCGCCGATCAGCCCTCGTACGCGTTCCTCGGAGTCCGGCCCTGCGACCTGCGGGCCATAGCGATCCAGGACCGGGTACTGGCGGGCGGACTTCCCCAAGCTCTCGGCTCCGCTCGAGCAGGGGAGACCCCACCCCAGGACAGCGGCTATGGGGTCCGCCGGAGGGGAGCGTTCCTCATAGCCGCCGAGTGCACCGAACCGGGCGCTACCTGCTTCTGTGTCTCCATGGGCAGCGGCCCAGGAGCCGATGCCGGATTCGACCTCGCACTCACCGAGGTGATCGACGCCGGGGAGCACCGCTTCTTCGTACGCGTCGGCAGTGAGGCGGGCGCGGAACTGCTCGCCAAGATCCCGCACCGTGAGGCCGACATCGGGACACAGGACGCGGCAGCCACCGCGGTGTCCGAGGCCGTCGACAAGATGGGCCGGGCCATGCCGCCGGTGAGCCTGCGGCAGCTGATGGGTTCGAGTCTGGACGCCGAACGCTGGGACGACGTCGCCTCGCGCTGTCTGACCTGCGGCAACTGCACGATGGTCTGCCCGACCTGCTTCTGCACCACCACGGAGGAGGTCACCGACCTCACCGGCGACCACGCGGAGCGCTGGCAGCGCTGGGACTCCTGCTTCGACCTGGACTTCTCCTACGTGCACGGCGGGCCCGTGCGCTCCTCGGCCCGCAGCCGCTACCGGCAGTGGCTCACCCACAAACTCGGCACCTGGCACGACCAGTTCGACAGCTCCGGCTGTGTGGGCTGCGGCCGCTGCATCGTCTGGTGCCCGGTCGGCATCGACATCACCGAAGAGGTGGCGGCCCTCAAGGACGAGGCAGACCAGAAGGAGACACAGCGATGAGCAACACCACGACGATGATGAGCGCCCTTCCGGCCGAGCACCGCAACCGGCTGATGCGGATCGCCCGCCAGGTCTCCTTCCCGGCCGGGAGCCGGATCTTCGAGGAGGGCGGGCACGCCGACCGGTTCTGGATCATCCGCACCGGATCAGTCGTGCTCGACATGCACGTCCCCGGCCGCCGGTCACCCGCGATCGAGACCCTCGGCCACGGTGAACTCCTCGGCTGGTCCTGGATGTTCACGCCGTACGTCTGGCAGCTGGGCGCCGTGGCACAGAGCCCCGTACGGGCCGACGAGTTCGACGCCCTCGCCGTGCGGCTGATGTGCGAGGACGACCCGGCCCTGGGTACGGTCGTCGGCCAGTGGGTGGGGCGCGTCCTCGCCCACCGCCTGCAGGCGGCCAGGACCCGCCTCCTGGACCTGTACGCCCCCTACGGCAGCGGAAGCGGTGTGCGGGGATGACCGCCACGCCGGTTCCCTACCGGGTCGTCGCCCGCTGGACGGAGACGCCGGACACGGCCACGCTCCGCCTCGAGCCGGTCGGGGAGCCGCTGCCCGCCTTCGTGCCGGGGCAGTTCGCCATGGTGTGGGCGTTCGGCCGGGGCGAGATCCCGCTGTCGGTCAGCGCCCTCCCCACCACCGGCGGGCTTGCGCACACGGTACGCGGCGTCGGTGCCGTCTCCGAGGGGCTGTACGCCGCAGAAGTCGGCGACACACTCGGACTGCGCGGGCCGTACGGCACCGGCTGGGAGCTGGAGAAGGCCGTCGGACAGGACCTCGTGGTCGTCGCGGGCGGCATCGGCCTCGCACCGCTGCGTCCCCTCATCCGGGACGCGGAGGCCGACCCGAAACCGTACGGGAGACTGAACGTCCTGGTGGGCGCACGTACCCCCGCGGACCTCATGGCGAAGATCGAGACCCGGCGGTGGAAGACCGCGTACACGGGAGTGACCGTCGACCGGCCCGACGGCCGCTGGACGGGCCAGATCGGCGTCGTCACCAGACTGCTCGACCAGGCGCGGTTCGCTCCACGGGACACCACCGCATTCGTCTGCGGACCCGAGCCGATGATCCGGGCGACCGCCCGTGACCTGCTGCACCGTGGCGTGTCCGGCGACCGCATCCGCGTCTCCCTCGAACGCAACATGCGCTGTGCGACCGGGCACTGTGGCCACTGCCAGCTCGGCCCGCTGCTGCTGTGCCGGGACGGCCCCGTCGTCACCTGGAGCCAGGCGGAACCACTGCTCTACGTCAGGGAGCTGTGAGATGACTCCACCGACTCTGGCCGTGTTCAAGCTCGCCTCCTGCGACGGCTGCCAGCTCACCCTGCTCGACTGCGAGGACGAACTCCTCGGCCTCGCCGGGCAGGTGGAGATCACCCACTTCCTGGAGGCTTCCAGCGCGACCGCACCGGGCCCGTACGACCTGGCCCTGGTCGAGGGCTCCGTCACCACGCCCGCCGACGCCGCGCGGATCCGCGAGATCCGGGACGTCTGCCGGCACCTGGTGACGATCGGGGCCTGCGCGACGGCCGGTGGCATCCAGGCGCTGCGGAACTTCGCCGACGTCGAGGAGTTCACCCGCACCGTCTACGCCCGCCCCGACTACATCGACACGCTCGCCACGTCCACACCGGTGTCCGCGCACGTGGACGTCGACTTCGAGCTGCGAGGCTGCCCCGTCGACCGCCGTCAGCTCCTGGAGGTCATCACCGCGTACCTGGCGGGCCGCAAGCCGGACATCGCCGACCACAGCGTGTGCTTCGAGTGCAAGCGGCGCGGCACGGTCTGCGTCACCGTCGCCCACGGCACGCCCTGCCTCGGCCCGGTCACCCACGCCGGATGCGGGGCGATCTGCCCGGCCTACGGACGCGGCTGCTACGGCTGCTTCGGCCCGTCCGGCTCGGTCAACCTGCCCGCGCTGATCCCGGTCCTGCACCGCGACGGCATGGACGACCGCGACACCGAGCGCTTCCTGCACACCTTCAACTCGGCTGCCTTCGAGGAGGAGTTACGCCGATGACGCACCGCGGCTCCCGTGTCCTCCACGTCGGCTCGCTCTCCCGGGTCGAGGGCGAAGGCGCGCTGCACCTGAGCGTCCACGACGGGACCGTCACGGAGGCACGGCTGCAGATCTATGAACCGCCGCGGTTCTTCGAGGCGTTCCTGCGGGGCAGGTCATACACCGAGCCGCCCGACATCACGGCCCGCGTGTGCGGAATCTGCCCGGTCGCCTACCAGCTGAGCGCCTGCGCCGCGATCGAGGACGCCTGCGGAGTCACCGTCGACCCGGCCCTGCGCGCACTGCGACGGCTGCTGTACTGCGGCGAGTGGATCGAGAGCCAGACCCTGCACATCTACCTCCTGCACGCCCCCGACTTCCTCGGCTGCGACAGCGCCATCGAGCTCGCCCGCACCGCCCGGGGGCACGTCGAACGGGGACTGCGCCTGAAGCAGGCCGGCAACGCGATCCTCGAACTCCTCGGCGGCCGTGCCATCCACCCGGTCAACGTCCGCCTCGGCGGCTTCCACCGCACCCCGACAGCGGGCGAACTCAAGCCGTTGGCTGTCCAGCTGAAGCGGGCTCTCGACGACGCCTGGCGGACCGTCGAGTGGGTCTCCGGTTTCGACTTCCCCGATGCGCAGACCGACGCCGACCTGCTCGCCCTCGCCGACCCGGGAACGTACGCCATCGAGAGCGGTACCCCCACCGTCCTGCGCGCGGACGGCACGCGCAGCGCCTTCCTCCTACCGGCCTTCCTGGACCACGTGCGTGAGGAGCACCTCCCGCACTCCACCGCCCTGCACTCCACCCTTGACGGGCGCCGCCATCTCACCGGCTCCCTCGCCCGGTTCGCGATCGGCGGCAGGCGCCTGTCCCGTACGGCCGTGGAAGCCGCCCGCACCGCGGGGCTCGGGGATCCCCGAGAAGGTGCCGTCTGCCGCAATCCGTACCGGTCGATCCTGGTCCGAGCCGTCGAGACCGTGTACGCCGTCGACGAAGCGCTCCGGATCATCGCGGCGTACGAGCCACCCAGGCGCCCGTACACCGAAGTCCCGGCACTCGCGGGCACCGGGCACGGCGCGACGGAGGCCCCCCGAGGGTTGCTCTACCACCGCTACGTCCTGGATGCCGAAGGCACCGTCACCGACGCCCGTCTCGTGCCGCCCACCGCGCAGAACCAGGGGGCGATCGAGGACGACCTGCGCCGCACCGCCCAGCACGCGATCACCCGGTACGACGCGGGGGACGAGCAGCTGACGCGGTGGTGTGAGCGCGCCATCCGCAACCACGACCCGTGCATCTCCTGTTCCACCCACTTCCTCGACCTGACCGTCGACCGCACCTGACTCCTGGGGAGGCTGCCGTGCTCCACACCCCGCGCACCGTGAGCGACGTGATGACCCACACCGTCATCGCCGTGGGCCGCGAGGCCCCCTTCAAAGAGATCGTCTCGCTGATGGAACAGTGGAAGATCAGCGCGCTGCCCGTATTGGAGGGCGAGGGCCGGGTGATCGGTGTGGTCTCCGAGGCGGATCTGCTGCCCAAGGAGGAATTCCGCGACAGCGACCCCTCCCGCTTCGACCAGGTGCGCCGCCTCCCCGACCTGGCCAAGGCCGGTGGCGTGAGCGCGGGCGATGTGATGAGCACTCCCGCCGTCACCGTCCACGCGGACACCACTCTGCCGCAGGCCGCGCGGATCATGGCCCTGCGGCATGTCAAAAGGCTCCCCGTGACCGACGCCCACGGACTGCTGCAGGGTGTGGTCAGCCGCAGCGACCTGCTCAAGGTGTTCCTGCGCACCGACGAGGAACTCGCCGACGAGGTGACCCGCACCGTGACCTCTCTCCTCTTCCCGGACGGCGCCGTCACGGTGGTCGTGGAGGACGGCGTGGTCACCCTCGGCGGCGCGGTCCGCGACAAGACCCTCGTCCCGGCCGCCGCCCGGCTCGCCCGGGCCGTCGAAGGAGTCGTGGACGTCCGCATGGACCTGGACCGGCCCGAACCCGATCAGGCACTGCCCCGATGAAGTACCTCGACGAATACCGTGACCCCGCACTGGCCCGGAAGCTGCTTGCGGAGCTGCGGCGCACGACGACACACCCCTGGCGGATCATGGAGGTCTGCGGCGGCCAGACCCACACCCTGGTCCGGCAGGGCATCGACGAACTGCTCCCCGCCGGTATCCGCATGATCCACGGCCCCGGCTGCCCGGTCTGCGTCACCCCGCTGGAGACCCTTGACCGCGCCATGGCCATCGCGGCTCGCCCCGGAGTGATCCTCACCAGCTTCGGCGACATGCTGCGCGTCCCCGGCAGTACCACCGACCTGCTGGCCCTGCGGGCGCGTGGAGCGGACGTACGGGTGGTCTACGCGCCGATGGATGCCGTGCGGATCGCCGAGCAGAACCCCGACCACCAAGTCGTCTTCCTGGCCGTCGGGTTCGAGACCACCGCGCCCGCCAACGCGATGACCGTCCTGCACGCCTCTCGGGTCGGCCTCTCCAACTTCTCGCTCCTGGTCAGCCACGTTCTCGTACCGCCCGCCATGACCGCCCTCCTGGACGACGCGGAGTGCGAGGTCGAGGCGTTCCTCGCCGCCGGGCACGTCTGCGCGGTCATGGGCTGGACGGAGTACGAGCCGATCGCCGCGCGGTACCACGTGCCGGTCGTGGTCACCGGATTCGAGCCGCTCGACCTGCTCGAAGGCATCCTGATGGCGGTCACTCAGCTGGAAGAGGGCAGGCACGACGTCGAGAACCAGTACGTCCGGGCCGTCCACCGCACGGGCAACAGCGAGGCCCAGGACATCCTCAACCGCGTCTTCCGGATCACCGACCGGGCCTGGCGCGGCATCGGAACACTCCCCGCGAGCGGCCTCGAACTCGCCCCGGAGTACGCCTCCTTCGACGCCGCCGACCGATTCGACGTGCGCGGTCCGCACTCCACCGAGGACCCCGATTGCATCGCGGGCGGCATCCTCACCGGCGCCCGACTGCCCACTGACTGCCGTGCCTACGGGACCCGTTGCACGCCCCGCACCCCGCTCGGTGCCCCCATGGTCTCCGGCGAGGGCACTTGTGCGGCCTTCCACGCCGCCGGACGAACGAGGAGCACCCCGTCATGAACCTCGACTGCCCCCTCCCGAACGGCGAGCACGAACTCGTCCAGCTGGGCCACGGCGCGGGCGGCAGACTCACCGCTGAACTGCTCGACACGCTCGTCCTGCCCGCGCTGGGCGGACCGCCGGATGGTCCACTCGAAGACGCGGCCCTTCTCCCGCGCCTTCCGGGGACGGACGAGCTCGTCGTCAGTACCGACTCGTTCGTGGTCAGCCCGCTCGTCTTCCCCGGCGGTGACATCGGCTCCCTTGCCGTCCACGGCACAGTCAACGACCTGGCCATGCGCGGCGCCCTGCCCCTGGCCATGACCCTCGCGGTGATCGCCGAGGAAGGACTTCCGCTGGCGGAACTCCGTGCCGTCCTCAACTCCGCGGGGAAAGCCGCGTACGAGGCAGGTGTCCCGTTCATCACAGGGGACACCAAAGTCGTCGGCCGCGGCGCCGCCGACCGCCTCTTCCTCAACACGACCGGTATCGGCCGCCGCATCCCCGGCCTGGTGCCCTCCGCCGCCGGGGCCCGCCCAGGTGACGTGGTCCTGCTCTCCGGACCGATAGGCCTGCACGGCTCCGCCGTCCTCTCCACGCGCGAAGGGCTCGGCTTCGAGACGGACATCGCCTCCGACACCCGCCCCCTGCACCGCCTCGTCCAGGCCCTCGCCCCCTTGGGCGCAGCCGTCCACAGCCTGCGCGACCCCACGAGGGGCGGCCTTGCCGCCACGCTGAACGAGATCGCGGGTACCTCGGGGGTCGGAGTGGAGATCGAAGAGTGTGCTGTTCCGATACCCCGGGCCGTGGCCGCCGCGTGCGACTTGCTCGGCCTCGATCCGTTGATCGTCGCCAACGAGGGCTGCTTGGCCGCCTTCATCGAGGCGGACAGGGCCGACGCGGCGCTCACCGCACTGCGCGCGTACCCCGAAGGAGCCCAGGCCGTCCGCATCGGGCATTGCACGGCAAGCCCGGCCGGCCGGGTCGAGCTACGCACGCTGATCGGCGCGCGACGGGTCGTGGACATGCCGCTGGGCGAACAACTCCCGCGCATCTGCTGAGAGCAACTCCCGCGCATCTGCCGGGAGACGGCCTCGGAATCGGGCAGTGGGGCCCATCCGGCCCTGGTGCGCCGCACCGCCCACCCGACACGATCTGAACGGACCCGTCGACACCCAGGGGGCAGTCATGGCCGAACGTTCCTTCTCACCTGACCACCCGATCCGGGTCTTCCTCCTCGACGACCACGAGGTCGTGCGCAGGGGAGTGCACGACCTGCTCGACTCCGAACCCGACATCGTGGTCGTCGGGGAAGCAGGCACGAGTGAGCAGGCCTTGATCCGTGGCCCCGCCCTGCGCCCGGACGTGGCCATCCTCGACATCCGCCTGCCCGACAGCGACGGCATCACGGTCTGCCGTGAGCTGCGTTCGAAGCTGCCGGATGTGGCCTGCCTCATGCTGACCTCGTTCGATGACGACGACGCGCTCCTGGACGCGATCATGGCAGGGGCCGCGGGCTACGTCCTGAAGCAGATCAAGGGCACCGACCTGATCGACGCGGTACGCACCGTCGCCGCGGGCCAGTCCCTGCTCGACCCGGCCACCACGACCCGCCTGATGAGTACGCTGCGGGGGCCGGACGAGACGGCGCCGCCGCAGGACGACAAGCTGGCCGGACTCTCCGAACGCGAGCGCGACATCCTGGCCCTGATAGGCGAAGGCCTCACCAACCGCCAGATCGGCAAACAGCTCTATCTCTCCGAGAAGACCGTGAAGAACCACATCTCCCGGCTCTTGTCGAAGCTGGGTGTCGAGCGCCGCGTTCAAGCCGCCGTGATCGCCGCTCACTTCGACCCGGAGCAGTCACGCTGATCGCTCTCTCCTGCTTCACCGGCCGGGCAGCGGAACCCGCCACTCCAGGCGCGTGCCGCCATCCGGCCCGCTCTCAAGAGCCAGCGTGCCACCCAGCCTTTGAGCCCGCTCCGCGATGTTGCGCAGCCCGCTGCGGCGTCCGCTCTCGCCGATGCCGATGCCGTTGTCCGCCACGGTGAGCGTCAGGTGCCTCTCGCGTACGACGATGGAGACATCTGTGGCCGTTGCCTCGGCGTGCCGGGCGACATTGGCAAGCGCCTCGCTCAGCACAGCCACGCCGTCGTCGGCGACATCGGCCGGCACATCGGTGTCGATCAGTCCCTCCATCCGCAGCGCGGGTGTGAACCCGAGGGTGGCGACGGCCTCCTCCACCGTCCGCGCGGTCCGCACGCGCAACCCGGGTTCGGCCGTAGCGCCCGTGTCGTGGGCACGGAGCCCGAAGATGGTCGAACGGATGATCTTGATGGTGGTGTCGAGGTCGTCGACCGCGCGTATCAAGCGTTCGGAAGCCTCCGGGTGCTGGACGAAGCGCTGCGTGCTCTGGAGCGTCATGCCGGTCGCGAACAGCCGCTGGATCGCGAGGTCATGGAGGTCCCGAGCGATCCGGTCCCGGTCCTCGAGCAGACTCATCTGCTCCGCGTCGCGTCGCCGCTCCGCGAGTTCCAGGGCCAGTGCGGCCTGCCCGGCGAACCCGGGCAGCGGAGCGATCTCGGCCTCACTGAAGGCGGGACGCCCCGCCCGGCGCGCGAGGACCAGTACACCGCGCGACCCTTCGGCCGTCCCTATGGGAACGGCGACCGCAGGACCCATCCCCTTCCACCTGTCAGGACTGAAGGTGACCCGAGGATCGCTGGTCACATCCTCCGTGGCCACCACTCCGCCGCTGCTCAACGCGGCCCCGGCCAGGGTCCCTCGACGGGGAATGCGCTGGCCCTGATGCACTGCCGCGCCCTCGCCCAGGGCCAGGGCGCCCTGCAGCTCTTCCCTCTCCGCCATGACCAGGTCCACCACACCGATGTCGGCCGAGGTGATCTCAAGGGCCCGCTCGACCATCAACTCCAGTACGCGAGTCTCGGATGTCCCGGACAGCAGGGCGTTGGTGAACTCGGCTCCGGCCGCCAGCCACCGCTCGCGCAGTCGCGCCTCTTCGTAGAGCCGGGCATTCTCGATGGCCACACCCGCCGCCACGGCCAGCGTCGAGAGCACCGCCTCGTCCTCGGCGTCGAACTCGACCTCGCCACGCTTCTCGGTGAGGTAGAGATTCCCGAACACCTCCTCGCGGACCCGGACGGGCGCGCCGAGGAACGAGTGCATCGGCGGATGGTGGGCCGGAAAGCCGGACGAGGCCGGGTGCTCCGACAATTCCCGCAGGCGCAACGGTTCGGGATGCCGGATCAACTCACCCAGCAGCCCGTGCCCCGAAGGGAGATCACCGATCTGCGCCTGCAGTTGCTCGTTGATCCCCACCGGCAGGAACGCGTCCAACTTGCGCCCCGCGCCGATGACGCCGAGCGCCCCGTACTCCGCGTCCACCAGCGCCACTGCGGTCTCGACGATGCGCCGAAGGGCCTGCGGAAGATCGAGCTCGCGCCCGACGGACAACACAGCTTCCAGCAGGCCGTGCAGCCGGTCCCGGGTTCCGCGAACCGCGTCGATCCGTACCTGGAGCTCTTCGAGCAGCTCATCCAGACGCAGTCGCGGCAATCGCTGTGACTCGTTCTGCGCGTCCCCACCCATGTGCTGCCTCCGCCGGGTCTGTCGGACAAGGCATTGCAGGTATGTCCTCACGGTAGCCACCGGGCCCCTGTGTAGGGCTCACCACGTGCAGTCTGCTCGGAGGTCGTGGATGCTGTCGGCGAGTTCGGCAGGCCGGGCCGGCCAATGCGTCGCGTGCCAGTGGGCGATGCGCCAGGCGAGGCGCCGCGGCCAGACCGGGGTGGAGGAAAGTTGATCGACCGGCACCCAGGTGGGAGTGCCGCCGTGGTTGTCGAGTTCCTCATGGGCGCCGAGCTCGCCTGTGGCGTTCAGGAGGAAATAGTGCTCGAGGCGATCGTCCTTCCAGACGCGAGCCACCTCCCCGACCACGTGCCCCGCAAGACCGCTCTCCTCCCGCAGTTCGCGAACGGCCGCAGCGTGCAGGGTCTCGCCGTCCTCGACTCCGCCGCCCGGGATCTCGTAGTACGGCTGTCCGTGCTCCTCGAAGCCGATGAGCAGCATCTGCGCATCACGTATCACGATCGCACCGGCCCGGACCCGCACCGGCTCGGCTGCCGTCGGATCATCCCAGGCGGCTGTTCGCCGTGCGGGGGCTCCCGTAGCCCAGTCCCGCAGCACGACTTCGGCAGTGCCGACGGGCCGGATACGCGCGTGCAGTGCCTCGGCCAGCGGGAGAGTGCGGCAGTTGCTGTCGGACCTCTCGCCATGGCGAGGCAGGCAGTACGTCCCGTCCTCATCGGGGTGCTCGGCCACGACCAGACCGGTGGCGTCAAACTCCAGGTTCACCGTGAGGGGTTCGTCGTTCATCCGGGCAGACTAGATCCCTCCCATGGCGGATGCTGAGCCTGCGATCACTGTCCCGGGATCTCGGGCGGCCCCGGTTCACGTGGACGGTGTGCGGGGCTCGTGGCCGGTGTCGCAAGGTCACGGAACTGGAGGCGCTCTTGGCCAGGCAGCTTGTGCGCGGTACGGTCTGTTCGATATCGACGACGGCAGGCGGAAGCCGGTGGAACTCCGGCACGGTCGCGCCACTGTGAACGAGGCAGCTCCCCGTAGAGGGGGAAATGTCGCGTGAGTCAGACCCGCAGCTGTCGTCCTGTGCACCACCGAGATGGGACGCGAACTCCCGAGGAGGATCTGCCATGGCGCAGACCGTCGCCCAGTCGACAGCCACCACCCCTGCTCTTCCTGCGAAGTTGCCGATCGGCGCGATCGTCCCCTGGGCGGTTTTCTTCGGCATCTTGATGCTCGTCCTGCTGTACTTCGTCGGCGCGGAGCAGGGTGCCACCTCCGTGGTCAATGGCGCAGGTGTTCACGAGTGGGTCCACGACGCCCGCCACCTGCTCGGCTTCCCCTGCCACTGACGAGGAAGACCGCGCACCCCATGAACTCCGCAACTGTCAGAAAACTCCTGGTGCGGGGCATGCTCGCCGGCTTGGGCGCCGGCGTGCTCGCCCTTCTCGTCGCCTACTTCCTGGGCGAACCCAGCGTCGACAACGCCATCGGTTTCGAAGAGGCTCACGCCCCTGCCCACGAACACGAGGTCGAGCTCGTCAGCCGTAGCCTCCAGTCCACCGGCGGCCTCGCCACCGGCGTCCTGATCTACGGTGTGGCCTTCGGCGGCATCGCCGCCCTCGCCTACTGCTTCGCCCTCGGACGCGTCGGCCGCTTCACCCCTCGTGCCACGGCACTGCTGCTCTCGGGCACGGCCCTGCTCGCCGTATACGTCGTACCGTTCCTGAAGTACCCGGCCAACCCGCCGTCCGTCGGTGACCCCGACACCATCAGCAAGCGCACGATCCTGTACTTCCTGATGATGGTGCTCAGCGTGCTCCTCGCGATCGCCGCCGTGATCCTCGGCAAGCGGCTCGCGCCCAGATGGGGCACCTGGTACGCCACTGTCGCGGCAGGCGCCTTCTTCATCCTGGTGATCGCTCTCGCGTATCAGTTCCTGCCGGTGATCAACGAGGTCCCGAAGGACTTCCCCGCCACTCTGCTGTGGCGGTTCCGCACCTCGGCGCTCGCCATCCAGCTCACCATGTGGACCGGATTCGGGCTGATCTTCGGGGAGTTGGCACACCGTGTGCTGACTCCGCGAGCGGAAGCGACAGTATCGACGGAGTCAACTCCCGCACCGCATTGAGACATTCCTGCCGAGCAGTGTCCGAAAGCAGTGTCCGAGACACCAGCAGGCAGTCGTTGACAGAGGGCCCACCGGAACCATCCGGGGGCCCTCTCGCGTTATCCCGGTACCGAAAGGGGCGGAGGATCGAGTGGCCAGACCACCACAACCACGGCACATCACTCTCGGCGGCCGCGACGCTGTGGCACTGACCCCGCAGGAGTACGAACGGCTGATCGTCAGTCGGCAGCAGATCGGCGGCCAGAGCGCTCGGGTGAGGGTGTTGGCGCAGCAAGTGAAGCAGACCGAAGAACTGCTGCGGGAAATCGCGTTACTGGTCGAGCAGCCGACGGACGCCTGCCCAGGTCCGCACATCTCCGCAGACGCAGACGCAGACGCCAACGCAGACGCAGACGCAGATGTCGCGGGAGCGTCGGACAGCGAATGTCTCCGCTGCGCGCTCGCCGCCCTGCTCCAGCGCCACCGGAACGGTCGCAGCGCGGGAGCCTCAGGCAGCGGGCAGACCTCGCTGTCGTGAGGCGCGTAGCAGGCAGCTTCCGACTCCGGTCGCCGACGGTTGCCGCATCATTCTTCAGTGTCGGCACGCTGCGTGCCGAGCGCCTCTCCGAGCCGCAGATTCCATCGCCCGGAGCGTCCGCTGATGTGGGTAGCCGTCAGCGGAGGCACGTCGAGCCGCCAGAAGGCCGCCGAGGGTGCTTTGAGGACCGTGACCACGACGGCCCGAACGATCTCCGGCTCCACCACGGCCAGGGTTCTGCCCGTGACCTCGGAAGCCGCCTCCAGCCATATGGCGACGCGCTCACAAAGGGCCAGTACCGATTCTCCGCCGGGAGGCGCGATGGCCGGGGCCGACAGCCAGCGGCTCACCGCCTCCGGCTCCCAGGTACTGACTTCTTCGAGTGTTCTGCCCCGCCAGTGCCCCATGTCCAGAGCGCCCAGTTCGGCTTGGTCCAGGGCCGCGAGACCGAGGGCCGACGCCGTTTCCCGGCAGCGCACGGTGGGCGAGGCCAACACCCGGTCGGCGGCGGGAAGCGTACCGGCGGCCGCTTTGGCGAGTGCGGCGCCTCGCGTGTCGATCGGGCTGCCGTCGTCGAACCGGGCCTCCCGCAGGGATCGGCTCGTCGCCGGCGAGATCAAGGTGACGCGACTGGTCACGCCTTCGCTCCTGTTCCTCGTGCCGGGTGCATGCGCACGACGTCTGCGTGGCATCACAGCGGCGCACTATACGTGCGCCCCGCGCGGGCGTCGCTCTCCACAGGAGTCCTCCTGGCCGTCGATCAGCAGCACAGCACAGGGACGCGTTGTACGAGGTTGTTCCCGAAGCCTCCCCGGTTCCACGGCTGCTCGAGGGGCTGGGTATGGCCGTCGGCGTCGGACGCCCGGACGGTCAGGGTGTGGCGGCCGGCGACTGCGGTCCAGTTGGTGTGCCAGGTCTGCCATCCCCAGCGGTGCGGCCCACGGGGAGCGACCTCGGCGTCGATCCAGGTGCGGCCGTCGTCTGCGCTGACCTCGACCCGTGTCACCGGCCCGTACCCGGACCAGGCGCGTCCCTCCAGCTCCAGGGGTCCGGGGCGCACGACCCGTACACGTGACATGAAGTCCGGGAAGCCGGGCGGGATCAGCAGGGCGCGCGGGGCGATCCGGGTGACAGGCTCGCCCGGGTCGTCGGGAGACTGCTGGAAGCGGTACGCCACGGCCTGCTGGAACCCGGTGAACGGGGTGTCGGTCAGTTCGACGGCGCGGAGCCATTTGACGTGCGCCATGCCGTACCAGCCGGGGACCACGAGCCGCAGCGGGTAGCCGTGCTGGGGCGGCAGCGGCCCGCCGTTCATCGCGTACGCGAGCAGCACGTCCGCGTCCACGGGGAGTGGCAGGCTGCGCCGGTAGTCCTGCTCGACGCCCCGCTCGACTCCATGGTCGGCGCCCGTGAAAACGGCCTCGACCGCGCTGTCCTGGACCCCCGCCTCCGCGAGCACCGTCCGCAGAGGTACGCCCGTCCAGTCGGCGGTACCCACCGCCTCCACCAGCCAGGGCTGGCTGACCGGACGCGGGCTCAGGCGGGCACGGCCGTTGCCCGCGCACTCCATCGTGACCCGGTGAGTGACGGCCGGCAGCGCCCGCAACTCGTCAAGCCCCAGTTCCAGCGGGGTACGGACCTGCCCGCCGACGGACAGCCGCCACGCGCCCGCGTCGATCACGGGGATGTCGTAGTGGACCAGTACGTAGTGGAGGCCGAGCGGTGTGACGTCGTAGCGCAAGGCCTCCAGCGGCAGCCCGTGATTGCGTGCCGCGAGCGCCAGTTCTTCCTCGCCGATGCCCTCACCGGGAGCGGCGACGCGCCCCGGTGTGCTGACATCACCGAGGGATGTCCGCTTCATGCCTCCATGATGAGCCCGTACGGGCCGGACGCGCACGGGCGACCGGCTTCTTTTGGCCTTCAGAACTCATGGGGCTCAGGACATGGGGTGGGACAGCTCGATGTCGAGGGCCTCGGTGCCGGGGCCCGTGACGCGCAACGGGGTGGAGAGAGGCGGGTAGCCGCTGGCGATGACGGAGTACTCACCGGTGTCCAGGTCCGTGAAGGCGTACACGCCCTCCGCGTCGGTGGTGGCCGTCGCCGCGACGTTGCCGGCCGCGTCGACGAGTGTGACGCGGGCGTCGGGCAGCAAGCGCTGGTCGGCTCCGGCGCGCACCTCGCCCCGGAGCCAGGTGCCGGGGGCGAGGGCGATCTCCACCCGGCCGGGTCCGCCGTCGCCGACGATGACGGGGGCGGCGGCCGGCCTGTGCCCCTCCGCGTTCACGGCGACGGTGAACTCACCGGCGGGCAGATCCCCGAAGGCGAATTCTCCGTCCTGGCCGGTACGTCCGGTGGCGAGCACCTCGCCGCGCACATCGGTCACGATCACCATGGCGGCGGCGACCGGCAGCCCGGCGGCGTCGCGGATGCCCCCGCTCAGGCCTCGGGTGCCGGAGAGCAGGATGTCGTACGCGAGTGGCTCGTCGCCGACGGTGACGGTGGCCGCCTCCGGCTGGTGCCCCTCGGCGGCAGCGATCAGTACGTAGGTCCCGGCGCCCGGTGCGGTGAGCTCGTAGCCGCCGTCTGAACCAGCCACGGTACGGCTCAGTTGACGTCCCGTCAGGGAGATCAGGGTGACCGTGGAGGAGCGGGCGGCGCCGGTTGAGCTGCGGATGAGTCCGTGGACGACGGGGCCGGTCCGGACTGCCGCTTGCTGGGTCTGGACCTGGGCCTGGACCTGGACCTGGGTCTTAGCCGGGGGCGTCGCCTGGGCGGAGGCCGGAGTCGGCCGGGCCGGTTGCGGGCGGCGGAAGCCGATCAAGGTGGCCGTGGCGATCAGGGCCACCAGCATGCCGACCGCGCCGATGGTCATGCAGACGTGGACGGCGTCGGTGAAGCTCGCGCCGATCGCTCCGAGCGCGGGTCCTGTCGCCTCGGGGGAGAGTCCGAGGTGACCCGCGGCGCCCACGCCGCCCTTCGCGAGGGCCTCGCTCACCTGCTCCTGTTCGGCGGCGGGCAGTCCGGAGTCCGCGAGGTGCCCGGGCAGGGCGGAGGTGAGCCGGCTGGTGAGAACGGCGCCGAGGACTGCGGGACCAAGGGCGCCGCCGAGCTGGCGCAGGGTGTTGTTTCCCGCGCCCGCCATGCCTGCGAGATGGTGCGGGACGCTGCTGACGGCGACCGCGCTGATCGGCGTCATCACGAAGCCCATGCCGAGGCCGAACAGGGCGAGCGGGCCTGCCATCGCGCCGAATCCGGAGTCGGTCTCCAGGCCGGTCAGCCACAGCATGGCGCCGCCGGTGCCGAGCAGGCCGACGCACAGGAGCACGCCGGGGGCGACCTTGCCCATCAGACGGCCGACGAGCGGTCCCGTGACGATGGAGACGCCGTTGAAGACCAGCATCCGCCAGGCGATGTCGAGGACGGAGAGTTGCTGGACGCTGCCGAAGAAGAGGCTGAGGGTGAAGACGGAGCCGATCATCCCGAACATGACGATGGCGTTCACGACGCCGGCGCCGGTGAAGGGGCGCACCGCGAACAGTTTCAGGGAGAGCATCGGCGAGGGGGAGCGCAGTTCGGCGATGACGAAGGCGATCAGGCCGAGCGCGGCGGCGGCGAACGCGACGATGACCTTGGTCTGGCCCCAGCCGTCGGCCCCGCCGCCCTCGATCACACCGTAGATCAGGCCGATGATGAAGATGATCGCGGCGATCTGACCGGGGACGTCGATGGCGCGGCCGTGCGCGGAGCGGGAGTCCTCCAGCATCCGCAGGGCCACCAGGCCGGTGACGGCGGTGATGACGGCGGCGGGCAGGAAGATCCAGCGCCAGGAGGCGTGCTCCAGGATGACGCCACTGATCAGCGGGCCAAGGGCCATACCGATGCTCAGGGACGCGGCCCAGGCGGCGATGGCCTTGGCGCGGGCCCGGAAGTCCGGGTAGGCGTGGCTGATGAGGGCGAGCGTGGAGGAGGCGAGAGCCGCCGCACCCGCGCCGGCGACGGCCTGGCCGACCCAGACCTGCTCGACGCTGTGCGCGGTCAGAGAGGTCACGGAACCGGCGGCGAACAGGAGCATGCCCGCGAGATAGGCCTTCTTGCGGCCGTACAGGTCACCGATCAGGCCGAAGGTGAGGATCAGCGCGGCCATCGGCAGGATGAACGCGTCGGAGACCCATTGCAGGTCGGACGTGGACGCGCCGAGCCCTTGCTGGATGCGCGACAGGGACACCGAGACGCTGCCGATGGGCACGTATGCGGCGAACATCCCGAGACACGCAAGGACGGTGGTCAGTGCCGGGCGCGCGACGGCGCGGTGGTGGGGGGTGGATATCGCGGACATGGTGAGACGGCCCTCCTGATCGAACGCGCCGGTCAAGTTATCAGTTGCCTGTCAAAGTCCCAAATGGCTGAGATCAGAGGGGGTGGGAGGCTTGGCCCCTGCTGGGGCGCGTGGGTCCGCCCGATATCAGGGGTTGTGGCGCGATCGGGGGTTGTGGTGCCTGCTCGGGCGTCGAGGCGTGGGCCGGCCGGTCGTCGGCGGTGCCCGTTCGTCGTGGGGCTTGTGCCGGGTGGTCCGGCGGCGAAAGGCTCTCAGTCGGCCTTGGGCGGGTCGGGCCACATGCGGGCCACGGGGGAGTCGGGGCCGTCGAGGGCCACGGCGATGCGGCGCATGCCGAGCGTCAGACGGGCCAGCTCCTCGGGCCCGCCGACCGCGTCGGAGAGTCGTTCCACTACCGCCTCGACGAGCCGCCGCCCCTTGGCCATGCCGAGCAGTCCGGCCTCGGTCGGCTCGACGAGCACCACTCGTTTGTGCACGGCGTGCGGATGCCGCTCGATCCACCCGATCTGCTCCAGATGCGCCAGCGCCGTCGTCACGCTCTGCGGCGTGATGTTCTGCATCCGGGCCAGGTCCGCCCCGGACAGCGGCCCGTACTGGTCGAGCGTCATCACGATCCCGAGCTGCGTCATCGTGACGTCCAGGGAGCGCAGCCGCTCGTTCAGGGCGCGATGCACGGAGTTGTTCGCCCGCCACATCGAGTGGTTGAACGTCTGGTTCCACGGCGTGTCGGAGGCGGTCCCCTCCGGGCGACGGCTCGGCATCTTCAACTCCCTGCGGGCAAACGGCCCTCATCCTAGCGGTGGGGGACCGGCCCGGGCTCGACCACTTGCGGGGAGGGGGGGGCGTGGCGGAGTGACGGCCTGATCGTGCTCAACCGGCGCGACGCGGAGCGACGGAGTCAGGTCCGTCCGGATGCCGGGGAGGCCGAACTCGGCTACCTGCTCCTGCCAGAGGCATGGGGTCGCGGGTACGCCGCCGAGGCGTGCGCGGCGGCGCTCGACTGGTTCGCCGAGGTACGACGGTACGAGGCGTGGGGCGCCGAACAGCTGATGGGCGTGTGGTCCCCGGTCGCGCCGCCCGCTTGAGCCTCCTGCTGGATCACCGCGCGCACCAGAGCCGTGGTGCCCGGCGGGATCGGGCACCACGGCCGGTTGGTCAGGCGGAGGTCAGGCTGGGGTCAGGCGGTGGTCAGGTGTGATCGAGTGCCCATGCCAGGGCGTGATCGGCGATCTCCTCCCAGCCGTCCTGCGCGGGCATCAGATGGGACCGTCCCGGATACTCGACGATTTCGGTGACGGTGTTGGACTTGTAGTGCTTGGCGTTGGACTGCTGGATCTTCGGCGGCATCAGGTGGTCGCGCTCGCCCGAGATGAACAGCAGCGGAGCCCGGTCGTCATTGCGGTAGTTCACGTACGTGTCGGCGTGGCCCGGGTGGATGTTCGCCAGCGCGCTGCCCCAGAACACGTGGCCGGACGCGGGGATGTGATAGCGCTCGTACAGGGCCTGGGACTCGTCCTCGGGGAAGGTGTTGGTGAAGGCGTAGCGCCACTGGTCGTAGGTGAGTCCGACGGCCTTGTGCCGGTTGGCCGGGTTCTTCAGGACCGGGAACGCCGCTTTCAGCTGCGACAGCGGAACCGTCGCCACCCCTTCGGTGGGCGCGGAGTTGATGGCCACTCCGGCGCTGCCGTACCCGTGGTCGAGCAGGATCTGGGTGAATGCTCCGCCGGCGGAATGGCCCATGATGATCGGGCGCGTGCCGAGGCCGTCGATCAGTTTCTCCAGTGACGCGATGACCGAGGGGACGGCGAGTTCCTCGATCGGGGTGGGGTCGGCGTTGAGCGCCTCCACCTCCCCCTCGAAACCGGGGTAGGCCGGGGCGAGGACTCTGAAACCCTGGGACTGGTAGTGAGCGAGCCAGTGTTCCCAGCTGCGGGGCGTCACCCAGAAGCCGTGGACGAGGACGATCGTGTCCGGTTTCATGAGCCTTCGCTCCTTCAACGGGTCGCGGTGTAGGCCGACTTGATGATCTTCGCGGCGGCTTCCGGGTGGGAGATCATGACCACGTGCGAGGACCGGATCTCGGTCACCTTGCTGCCTGCGCGCTTGGCCATGAACCGGTGGGCGGCGGGCGGGATGACCTTGTCCTCGGTCGGGATCAGATACCAGGACGGGATCGTCTTCCATGCGGGAGCACCGCTGGCGCCGCTGAGGCCCTGGACGCTGGCGGGGCGTTGGGTGGCCGCCATGAGACGGGTCCGGGAGGCGGGCAGGTCGGGGGCGAAAACGGACCGGAACTTCGCGGGATCGATGTAGCCGTCGGTGCCCGTACCGCCGCCGGGCACCGGGTACTGCCGGGTGATCAGGGCGCCGCCCAGCTCACTGCCGGGGAACCGGTCCGACAGTTGCAGCGCGCTCTCACCCTTGTCCGGCGCGAACGCCCCCATGTACACCAAGGCCTTGACGTTGGCGTGTCCGCGGGCGGCGTTGGTGATGACCAGTCCGCCGTAGGAGTGGGCCGCCAGGATGACCGGGCCGTCGATGGTGTCGAGCACGCTGGAGAGGTAAGCGGCGTCGTCCACCGCATCCCGCAGCGGGTTGGCGGGCGCGATGACAGGGAAGCCGGCCTTCTGCAGCAGAGCGATCGTGTCGTTGAAGCCCGAGGCGTCGGCGAACGCCCCGTGCACGAGCACGACGGTCGGCTTCGGCTCCTTCTTCCCGGCCTGTACGGCTCCCTCGACTTCATGGGAGGTCGCCTGGGCGGAGACCGCGCCGGCGACGATGAGAACGGCGGCGGCCACTGCCGTCAACAGACGGCGCGGTGCTGGAACACGCATGGCTAACCCTTTCGGACGGGAGGGTCGGACGGTGCGGCTGTACCGGCGGTCGGCGGGATCGGCGCGGTCGGCGCGGTCGGGTCAGGAGGAGAGGAACGCCAGCAGATCGGCGTTGAACTCGGCCTTGTGCGCGCCCACGAGACCGTGCGGAGCACCCGGATAGACCTTCAGCGTCGCGTCCTTGACGAGCTTGGCCGACTCCAGTCCTGCGGCCACGATCGGGACGATCTGGTCGTCGTCGCCGTGAGCGATGAAGGTGGGGATGTCGAAGCGCCCCAGATCCTCGGTGAAGTCGGTCTCGGAGAACGCGCGGATGCAGTCGAGGGCGCCCTTGAGCCCGACCTGCATGCTCTGCAGCCAGAACGCGTCCGACACACCCTGCGAGACCTTCGCGCCGGGCCGGTTGAATCCGTAGAAGGGCAGGCTCAGCTCCCGGTAGAACTGTGACCGGTCCTCCGACACACCCGCACGCATGGCGTCGAACGTCTCGATCGGCAGGCCCTGCGGGTTGGTGCCGGTCTTGAGCATGAGGGGCGGCACCGCACCCAGGAGGACGGTCTTCGCGATCCGGGAGGTGCCGTGCCGCCCGATGTAACGGGTCACTTCACCGCCGCCCGTCGAGTGGCCGACCAGCACGACCTCGCGCAGGTCCAGGGTTTCGACCAGCTGGGCGAGGTCGTCGGCGTACGTGTCCATGTCGTTGCCGTTCCACGGCTGAGCGGAGCGGCCGTGGCCGCGCCTGTCGTGCGCGATCGCCCGGTAGCCGTGCGAGGCGACCAGGTGCAGTTGGTCGTCCCAGGCGTCGGCGTTCAACGGCCAGCCGTGGCTGAACACCACCGGCCGGCCGCTGCCCCAGTCCTTGTAGAAGATCCCTGTACCGTCGCGCGTCGTGATGAAGTTGCTCATGAGAGCACACCCTTCAGCAGTCGGTGTCGGTGTCTGCCGGTGCCGGTCGCGGTACCCGACTCAGGTGAGGGGGATGGTGTCAGCACCCCGGTCGAGGTTCTTTACCGTGCGCGCCGAAAACTGTTCCCTGCGCGCCAAGGCACCGTCCGTTCCGGTGACTCCTGTGGCGGGAGGTGAAGCACCGGTTCAAGGGTGCCCAGGAGTACGTGAACCCGCCTGTCCAAGCCGCCCGTGGTGCTGAAGAATTCTGACGCCGCACGGCAGCGGAAAGGCCGCTGCCCGATGCCGCCGCCCTGGGGGGACCATGCTGGTCTTGGACACGGACGACTTACCCGCCACCGACCGGATCGAGGCCTTCCAGGCCGCGGCCGTCGGTGAGAGCGGCAGTTGTTCGGTGGAGCAGGAACACCCCGAGGGCGGCGCACGGAAGAAGCTGGAAGTCTGGAACTTCGGTCCCCTGACCCTGTTCGCCACGCGCGGCTCCGGCATGCGCATCTGGCGCACCTCGCGGCACGCCCGATCCGACTCGATGAACACCGTCTCGATCATCACCCAGAGCCAGGGGACGGGGACCTTCACCTGGAACGGCCATCAGCAGCATGTGGGGCCCGATTCCCTGGTTCTTGCACACAAGACCGCCGGCTACGAGTACGCGTGGTCCGGGGCCGGTCTTTCCGTCGCGTTCATGGTGGACACCGAACTTCTCGGCCTGCCCGAACACCAGATCCGGACCGCGATACCGCTCCTGCGGCACAGCGATGTCGCGCCGTTGCTACTGCGTCACATACGAGATCTGCACGAACGCGCCGACCAGCTCAGCGCCGGCCCCGGCGCGGAGGCGCTCGCCTCCGCGACCCTGGAACTCACCCGTGCCCTCATCGTCTCGGTGGCCGCCGACGAACACACCCGGCGGTCGGTCGCGGAAGACACCCTCCTGACCCGCGTCCTCGCCTACATCCGCGCGCATCTCAGCGACCCCGGGCTCACGCCCCACAGCATCGCGGCGGCCCACAACGTATCCGAACGAACCCTCTACCGACTGTGCGAGCAGGGTGGCCTGGGCCTGGAGAAATGGATCATCCGCCGACGCCTGGAAGGCACCCGCCACGACCTGGCCACGCCCGAGCACGCCCACCGCACGATCGAGGCCGTCGCCCGGTCCTGGGGCTTCACCAACCCCGCTTATTTCTCCCGCCGTTTCCACCAGACCTACGGCGCCACACCCCGCCAATGGCGCCGCCTCCACCACCACACGGCGGGGCTCGGCGGACGGTTCGGCTAACGCGCCACGCGGTGGCGGAGGTAGACGACTCCCGAGCCGAAGGCGCGGCTCTCGACGAGTTCGAGATCCACCCGGCGCTCGCGCCGCGGAAAGAACGGAATGCCACCGCCCACAAGGACCGGGTGGACCATGGTCCGGTACTCGTCGATCAGACCCGACGTGGCCGCCTCGGCGGCGAGCGTCGCGCCACCGATCGCGATGTCACCCGGCCCCGGCTCGGCCCGCAACCGCTCGATCTCCTCCGCCAGGCCGCCGGAGGCCAGGCGGGCACTGCCCTGCACCGCCGACAGCGTGGTGGAGAACACCACCTTGGGCAGCGGGTTCCAGAGCGCGGCCCACTCAAGCGCCGCGTCGTCGAGCGATGGATCCTGGTCGGCGGTCTCCCAGTACAGCATCGTCTCGTACAGCCGTCGTCCCAGAAGGTGGACGCCCACCTCTCGAATCTCGTCGATCCAGAAGCGAAAGACCTCCGGGTCGGGCTCCGTCCAGTCGAAGCCGCCGTCCGGCCCGACGATGTAGCCGTCGAGTGAGACGCCCATCGAATAGGTCACGCTGCGCATCAAATGTCCTCCTCGGTAACGGGTTCACCCATATGACCGCCGGACGCCGCAGAATTCATCGCGGCGCGGTGAATTCCCTTATTTCTTGATCTCGTAGCGCAGAAGTGCCAGGCCGTTCTCGAACGAGGTGGCCTCGACCAGCTTCAGATCTTGCCCATCCTCGAAGACGCGCGTTCCCTTCCCGCGTGACGCCGGGCAGACCAGCATCCGGACTTCGTCGATCACGCCGGCGTCCAGCAAGGAGTGCATGAGCTCCAAGCTCCCCCACAGCCAGATGTCCTTGCCGCTCTGCTCCTTGAGCTCCCGGACGGTAGCGACCGGGTCGCGCGTCACGGTCGCGGCGGGAAAGTCGCCCCAGGGGGCGTCGTCCAGCTTCGACGAGACGACGAACTTGGTGAGGTTGTTGAGCTTCTCGCCGTACTCGCCCTGGTCGTCGGCGTTCGGCCAGTAGTCCTTGGACATGGCGTAGGTGTTCGCGCCGAGGATCATCGTGTCGACCGAGTCGATGAACCCCATCACGCTCGCTTTGAACGCTGGGTCGGTCTTCTCGGAGAAGGGCTCGCCCGACACGAAGCTGAGTCCGCCGTCCTCCTCCGCGGCGATGTTGTCGACGGTGACCCACTGCTGGACTACGAGCTTTCGCATGGCTGTCCTTCCGGTACGGCGATGGTGCGGCCGTGCTGACCGCATCCTCTGCCCCTGGGACGGAGCCGCCACGCCGGTTTCGGCATCCCGGCCACATCTTTCGCCGAGAGCCTGACGCCGGGGTTCTTCGCACTCGCCTCGAAGACGACGCTCGGCCCAAGATCGCGTACCGTGCCAGAATCTCCCGATGGGCTCGACCATGGACTGCGCGCCACTCACCATCCGCCCCGCGACCGCCGAGCTGCGCCCCGTCGTCGAACAGCTGGCGCAGCTGTACCGGCACGACCTGTCGGAGTTCCTGGGCCATCTCCCGACACTCGACGGAACGTTCGGGTTCAGCACTTTGCCGCTGTTCTTCGATGAGCCAGGGCGCCAGGCCCTGCTGATCCAGCACGGCGCGGCACCGGCCGGTTTCGTCCTGACCCGTCCCCTGTCCGAGGGGGCGACCTCGATCTCGGCGTTCTTCGTCGTACGTGCGCTCCGCAGGCGCGGCGTCGGTCGGCAGGCTGCCCTGCAACTGCTGCACTCCCGGCCCGGTGCTTGGGCCATCGCCTTCCAGGAAGCCAACGCGGGGGCCGCGCGCTTCTGGCGGGGAGTCGCCACGGCGGCCGTGGGTTCCGCGTGGCGCGAGGAGGCCCGTCCGGTGCCCCCACCGGCTCCCGCGAATCTGCCGAACGACAACTGGATCCTTCTGAACACAGCTCAGGTGCCCGGAGCCGGGTCCGTCCCGTAGTCGGCCTGCGCCCGTTCACGTGCCGTTCGGCGCACAACCATCAGCTGTTTCCGCGTGTCTCGTAAATGAATCACATTCGCGCGCACGCGTCTCGACATCGCTCGCGCCATGAGGAGGAACCGTGGGCATCCGCAGACCTGCCATTTCCACCGCCGTAGCCGCCGCCCTCATCGGGTCTCTCGGCGTGCCGATCGTCGCGGGCACCGCATCCGCGAAGGACGGCGCCACCACCGTGCGCGAGGACTTCGACGGCGACGGCTACCAGGACATCGCCGTCGCCGCCCCCGGCGCGAAGGTCGGCGGCCATGTCTGGGCCGGCTACATCACGATCAGCTACGGCTCGGCGCACGGCCTCGACCCCGCGCGCACCACGGTCATCACCGCGGACACCCCCGGCGTGCCCGGCGACTCCGGCGACAACCAGGTCTTCGGCTACGCGATGGTCTCCCGCGACCTGGACGGCGACGGCCTGACCGACCTGGCGGTGGTCACCCGCGATTACCGGCCGGAGAACAACGTCGGCGGATCGGTGATCGTCCTGTGGGGCCGAAAGACCGGAGTCTCCGGTCAAGACGCCGTCCGTATCGACGCACCGGCGAACGCCCAGGTCGGCGAAGACATCACCGCGGGCGACTTCGACGACGACGGGCACATGGACCTGTTCATGCGCAACGGCGAGGACTACGACTACCACGACGTGCTCTACGGCCCCTTCGACCGCGACGGCGCCCCCGCCCGCGAGCAGCAGGTGAAGGTGTACAGCACCGACAACTCCATCAACTCGACCGCCGCTGGCGACTTCAACGGCGACGGCATCGAGGACCTCGCGACCTTCTACGTCTACGAGAACCACGCCGAGGGCGGCAAACTGTGGCTCGGCACCAAGGATGGCCTGTCCACCGTCCCGCAGCGGCTCGACTCCGCGTCCAGCACCGCCGTCGCCGACTTCGACCAGGACGGCTACGCCGACCTCGCCACGCGCATCTTCCCGAACGGCGACACCGAGGGCACCGAGGAGGACCCCGGCACCGTAAAGATCTACTACGGTTCGTCGTCCGGCCCCAGCCAGACCCGTACGCAGACGATCACGCAGAACACGGCGGGCGTGCCCGGGGCGAGCGAGAAGGGCGACCAGTTCGGCGGCCGGCTGAGCGCGGGCGACGCGAACGGTGACGGATACCCCGACCTGGCTGTCGGCGTCCCCGGCGAGGCGATCGGCTCGAAGGCGAAGGCCGGCGCAGTGGTGCTGCTCAAGAGCGGCAAGAGCGGGCTCACCGGCAAGGGCGCGCAGGCGTTCCACCAGGACACGGAGGGCGTGCCGGGTGTCGCGGAGTCCGGCGACGTGTTCGGCGGTTCGGTACGACTGCTCGACGTGACGGGGGACGGCAAGGCGGACCTGGCCGCGGGCGCGCCGGGCGAGAACCTGGGTACCGTCGTGAACGCTGGCGCGGTGTGGCTGCTGCGCGGCGCCGCCTCCGGCGTGACGGCCTCGCAGTCGGCCGCGCAGAACCCGACGGACATCGGGGCACCGGCGGCGAAGGCGCTGTTCGGTTTGAACCTGAGCGGCGACAACGGCCCCGGAACGGTGATCCCCTAGAGTTCGCGTCCGGTGGGCCTCCGTGAGGCCCACCGGACGAACGCACGGGCGCTGGCTCTGGCGGAGCCCGAGTGACCTGCTCAGCCCGGCTCCACTGCCCCTGATGTCCTGACGTCCTGTGTTTTTCTGACGTCGACCACGAGCTTCCCGCGGACTCCGCCCGCTTCCAGCGCACGGTGCGCACCAGCGATGTCAGCCAGTGGGTACACCGTGTCCACCACGGGCCGTATCGCACCGCTCTCCGTCAACCGGGTCAGTTCCGCGAAGAGTTGGTGCCCGGGGTTGCCGCTGAAGGACCGCACGCGTCGCGAACCGAACACCGTGGACCCCGCGATGTAGGAGAGCGAAGCGGCCATACGCCGGGCGTCGAAGGTGACCGCCACCATGCGGCCCCCCGGTGCGAGCAACCGGCGGTACGCGCTCAACTCCGTGCCGACCGCGTCGAGTACGACGTCGAAGCGGTCGAGGTCGGTCGGCCCGGTGGTCGCGTAGTCGAAGGCCTCATCGGCTCCCAGGTCCCGCACGAAGTCGAGGTTCCTGGCACTCGCGAGCGCCGTGACATGCGCGCCGTACGCCCGCCCGAACTGGACGGCGACGCTCCCGACGCCGCCGCTCGCGCCACGTACGAGGAGCCGCTCACCCGCCGCCAGACGGGCCTTGTCCCGCAGCGCCGTGATCACCGTGGTGCCGACACCGGGCAGAGCCGCGGCCCGGACCAGATCAAGACCGGCCGGAGCGAGGGCCAGCTGCCCAGGGCGTACGACCACGAACTCCGCCGCGCTGCCGAACCCCTGGGACCGTGCCAGGGCGCCCCACACCCGGTCGCCCGCCGCGAGGCCGGGCACGGGGGAGCCCAGAGCCGCCACCTCACCGGCGAAGTCGATCCCCATGCGCTTGGGGAAGCCCCGCCCGGCAAGTCCCGTCACCAGCCGCACCTTGCCCGCACGGCCCATCAGCTCGCCGCCGTTCACGCTGGCGGCACGGACGCGCACCAACACCTCACCCGGGCCCGCGACCGGCTTCGCCAGGGTGCCTTCGTACAGGACCTCCGGAGAGCCGTAGCTGTCGTACAACGCCGCACGCATGTCACTCATCGTTTCCGTATCCCTGTCTATGGCTGCTGGATGTCACTGTCAGCGACGTTAACGCCCTAAACGGAGAGGATCGTCCACTTGAGCTAATGTGAGAAACATGCCTGCTGATTCCTCTCGGATGCGGACCGATTCCTCTCCGGTACGGCCGACGACGGAGCTCGCTCCGGCCGCGGCCGCAGGGCTGCGCGCGGACGCGCTCCACAACCGCGAACGCGTCCTCGAAGCCGCCCGCGAACTGTTCGCCACACGCGGCCTCGACGTGCCGATCGCCGCCATCGCCCGCCGGGCAGGCGTCGGCGTGGCCACGCTCTACCGCCGCTTTCCCACCAGGGACTCCCTGGTCACGGAGGTCTTCGCGGACCAGTTCGCGGCCTGCGTGGCAGTCGTCGACCACGCCCTCGCGGACCCCGATCCGTGGCGCGGGTTCCGAACGGCCATCGAGAAGGTGTGCGCCATGCACGTGGTCGACCGCGGATTCACCGCCGCGTTCCTGACGGCATTCCCGGACGCGATCGACTACGAGGGGGAACGCGCCCGTGCCGAGCGGGGCTTCGCACAACTGGTGCGGCGCGCGAAGGACACCGGGCGGCTGCGCGCCGACTTCGACCCGGCGGACCTCGCGCTCCTCCTCATGGCCAACTGCGGCATCGCCATGGGCTCCGCCGAGGCGGCAGCGGCCGCGTCCCGGCGCTTCGTCGCCTACCTCCTCGATTCCTTCCGCGCCGATCGCACCGCACCGCCCGAGCCCCTGCCCGCACCGGTTCCGCTGGAGCTGCGCCACGTGGGGTCCGGCAGGTGAGGTGACGCACGCACGGTGCGCCGGGGACACCTGAGACATCTGACGGCTCCGATGGGGCGACATTCAGCCTCCGACCGGAGCCGCACCGCGGCGTATTGCGTCCGCGTCCCAGTCGTACGACAGTCAAAGTGCCCTTTGTGAGGGCGAGTTGATGGCTCGCCCACGGAGGGCCGCCCCGGACCCCGGCGACAGATCACGCCTGTGATGTGGACCCTGCCCGCCCAGCGGGCATCCCGCCGGGGGAGCCGGGACATGGACCGACGCGAACGACACGCACGCAGTGCGCTGACCGACCAGGAATGCCGCGAGCTGTTGGCCTGTGCCTTGGCCGCTCGACTGTCCGTCGTCCATCGCGGCCTTCCGTACATCGAACTGGTCGGCCTGATCGACCTCGACGGGGAGCCGGTGGCCCTGCTGCCCGACGACAGCGACATCGCGCGGGCCCTCTCGGCCGTCATCTCCCCGCGCAGACTGGTCGCCATGCAGACCGACGACCTGACCGACGCCCAGCGCTGGGTGAGCTCCGTCACCGTCGTGGCCCGGCCCCGCTGGATCGTCAGCGTCGACGGACTGCGCGCGTGCCGCCGCGCCGCCGCGGCCCGCGGCATGCACGCCGCCCTGGACGCCTGGTTCCTGGCCCTGACCCATCCCGCGCTCTCCGGCCACCGCACCGCACTGCGCGGGGCGGCGCACCTCAGGCTCGCGTCAGCACAGGCGCCCAGGAGCGCCGTCGCGAGGTGACCGGCGTCCGCGGACGCGTTCAGACCCGCGGAGCCCTGCTCGCCGACCGGCCCCGGCCCTCGACCGGCACGTCGAGCGGGCGGGCCAGACCCACCACTCCCTCGTCGAGGCGCTGCAGATGGCGCAGGACGCGGTAGGTCACCGTGCCGGAGCGGGGCGCGCCGGATCCCTCGGCATCGAGCATCGAGGCGATGCTGGCACCCGACTCGACCTCACCGGTGGCCTTGTCGTCCTCCACGTACGCGGCGATGACTTCGAGGTTGTGGGCGATGCGCAGGCCCGCCCGCTCCAGACGCGGATCGGCCGCGATGTTCTTGCTGTACGGCACGAGCTCGGCCGTCGCCGCGAGGGAACGGGCGTGATAGGCGCAGGTCTCCAGGAGCGCCACCAGATAGCGGGCGGTACGGCGGCGGCCGCGCAGCGGAGTGATCGGGTGGGTCAACGGCTGGATGGAGGCCCGCAGATCGTCGAGCGCGGTGTCCAAATCCCGCGCCTTGTCCAGGAGATCGGCCGCCGGACCACCGCTGAGCTGCTCGACCGACGCGGAGATGACATCGGCGAGCCTGGTCAGGACCGTGTTCAGGAGCTCGTCCGTACGCCGGTCGGTGTGCACCGGCAGTACGAGGACCGCCGCGATGATGCCGCAGGCCGCCCCGAGCGCCGTCTCCTCGATGCGCAGCCAGAGCACCGAGAGGCTGTAGGTGTTCAGGAGCGTGTAGAGCAGGCCGAGCATCGCCGTGACGAAGAAGGACATCAGCGCGTACGACAGGGGAGCGGTGAAGAACATCGCGAAGATGAAGACCAGGACGAGCGCGAACGCCACCCATGTGTGGTTGCCGACCAGACCCGCGAGCGCCACACCCGCGACCACCCCGAGCACCGTGCCCAGGAGCCGTCGATAGCCCTTGACCAGGATCTCGCCCGTGGACGCGGTGTTGAGGAACACGACCCAGCAGGTGAGCACCGCCCAGTACCAGCGCTGGGTGGAGAGGAACTCGCCGCCGATGATGGCCAGGGTCGAGCCCACCGCCACCTGGAAAGCGGCCCTGGTGGTGGGGCGCCGCAGCCCCGTGCGGTCGTCCTCGTCGCTCTCGGCGGCCTCCTCGGCACCGGCGATCGCGATGTCCTCGGCGTCGAACTCCTCGCGGGAGCGGGTCGTCGCCGGTGAGTCGTCCGACTCGTCCTGGGGGCCGTCGAGCGCGATCCGCAGGCCGAGCACGGCGCGCGCGGCCTCACCGATTCCGCGGAAGACGTCCTGGACGGCCATCGAGGCCCGGGGCAGATTGTCCTCGTCGCGGTAGCCGAGCAGCCTGTTGCGTACGTGGGCGAGGCCCGTGCCCCGGTCGTCGGCGACCGGGCGGCCGACCAGCAGGTGCAGCGCGCCGAGATCGCGGCGCAGGGTGACGGTCGCGTCGTCCTCGGCGCGGATGCGCGTCCCCGTCGCCGGTACGGGCGCGTGCGGCAGGTGCAGGGTGAGGGTGTCCGCGCGTTCGGCGCTGCGCGCGTTCAGGAGCAGCACGCCAAGACGTTCGGCCGCGATCTCCGCGTCCGCCACGCGGCGTTGGACCAGCGTCGCCGTGGCCGCGTCGGGGGTGCCCTCCTCGAGGCGGCCCTGGATCATCAGGGCCGTCTCGTGCAGCCGGGCGGTGCCTCGCCGCAGCTCGCCGAGTACCTTCTCCAACTGCTCGGGCGTGGCGTCGAGGAGCTCCGTCTGCGTCGCCACCAGCTGCGCGAGCCGCGCTCTGAAGGCGACACGCAGCCGAGCGAGATCACGCCCGGGCGTCTCCGGTACGACGGCGAACCGTACGACGGCGCTGCACGCGAAGGCGACGGCCAGAGACAGGTACAGGCTGGGCAGCGCGGACACGGTGGCGCCCACGAACAGCGAGACGAAGTAGACCTGAAAGCCGATCAGACCGAGGGTCGTGCCCCGGTCGCCGAACCGGCGGCTGTAGACGGCGCCGAAGATCAGCGCGATGAAGAAGATGTCACCCGCGACGACCTGATCGTGCAGCAGCGCCCCCAGCGAGATCGCCGTGATCGCGACGGGCAGGCTGAGCGCGAGCGTGATCGCCTGGCCGCGCACCTCCTTCTCCTTGATGGCGAAGGTGGAGACCATCGCGGTCATGGCGCCCGCGACCATGTGGGTGACGTCGGTGCCGAGCAGCGCGAGAACGACGAGCGTGAGCGCGATCGAGCCGACCGTCCGCAGGCCCGCCATCAGTCGCAGGAGCCCGGGGTCCGACGCCACAAAACGATCCCATGTGCCGGTCCTGGTCCGCCGTCTCACTGCGCTCACACCCTCATCGCCGCTGTTCAAGGCGCGATTCTGTCATGGCGGGTGCAACCGGGGCTTGAGGGTTCACAGCGTGATACGCCCAGGGCGTCGGCCGGAAGTGAGGAGAAGTCTCCGGGGCGAGTTCAACGAAACACTTGAAGTCATGAATCCAGCAGACGACGAACTGACCGGGGCGCAGCTGCGCGCCGACACCTCGGAGCCCCACGACACGCAAGGCGGGACCGCTCCCGAACTCACCCGGCGCCGATGGTGGACGCTCCTCGCGGTGAGCGCGGCCCAGCTCCTCGTGGTCCTTGACGGGACCATCGTGAACATCGCGCTGCCCTCCGCGCAGAGCGCGCTCGGCATGTCCGACGCGAGCCGGCAGTGGGCCGTCACCGCGTACGCGCTCGCCTTCGGAGGGCTGCTGCTGATCGGCGGCCGGGTCAGCAGCGCCCTCGGCCATCGGCGTACGTTTCTCATCGGTCTGATCGGCTTCGCCGCCGCGTCGGCGCTCGGTGGTGCCGCTGTGGATCCAGGGATGCTCTTCGGGGCGCGGGCCCTGCAAGGGGTGTTCGCCGCGCTCCTCGCGCCTGCGGGACTCTCACTCCTGACGATCACCTTCACCGAGCCGGGCGAACGCGGCCGGGCCTTCGGCGTGTTCGCCGCGGTGGGCGCCGCGGGCTCGGCGGTCGGGCTTGTCGCAGGTGGACTGCTCACCGAGTACGCGAGCTGGCGCTGGTGCCTCTACGTCAATGTCCCCGTCGCCCTGCTCGCCGTGCTCGGCGCGGCCTTCGTGCCACGGGACCGGCCGGTCCGGAGCGAGGGACGGCTCGACGTGGCGGGCGCCCTGCTCAGCGCCACGGGCTTCGCAGCGATCGTGTACGCCTTCAACGAGGCCCAACCGCTCGGATGGGGTGCACCGAAGGTCCTCGCCCTGCTCGCGGGCGGTGTCCTGCTGCTCGCCGCGTTCGCCGCCGTGGAGGTCCGGGTGCCACGGCCACTGCTCCCGATGCGCGTACTCGTGCATCGGGCCCGCGCCGGCGCGTTCGCCTCGATCACCCTGCTGTTCGTCGCGATGTTCGGCTTCTACCTGTTCATGAGCTACTACACGCAGACGATCCTCGGCTACTCACCCGTCGAGGCGGGTCTGACCCTGATCATCAACGCCGTGGCCGCGCTGGTCGGCGCGACGCTGATCGCCGGGAAGCTCCACGGACGCGTCGCGCCCGCCGCACTGATCGTGCCGGGGCTGCTCGCGGCGGCGGCGGGCATGCTCCTCCTGACCCGCCTGACATCGCAGAGCACGGAGGTCCTCCCGCTCTACCTGGTACCGGCGCTGGTCCTCACCGGCCTCGGTCTCGGCTGCGTCCTGCCGCCCACCGCGAGCCTGGCCACCGCCGACATGCCCCCGCACGACATCGGCTCAGCCGCGGCGGCCTACAACGCGTCCCAGCAACTGGGAGCCGCGCTCGGCACGGCCCTGCTCAACACGGTCGCGGCCAGTGCCGCCGCCTCGTATGCGGCGTCCACCGCGGACGCCACCTCCACGGCGGCCTCCGTGCACGGATACACCACGGCCCTGACGGTCGCCTTCGTCATCCTGATCGTCGCCGCGTGCGTCGCGGCGCCGCTGACCAGGACCGTACGATCCCGCTGACCCCGCGGTCCCGTTGACCGTGTGGCGCCTCAGCGCCCGGGCGCCCCGGCGCGCAGTCCGTCCATGACCAGGTCCATGAGCCGTCCGGCGCGCGACTGCCAGTCGCCGTGCGGATCGATCTGCCAGAGACCCGCGATCGCGAGGAGGAAGTCGTCGGGGGTGATCCCCGGGCGGATGGTGCCGGCCTTCTCGTTCGCCTTCAGGAGGAGCGTGACGGCCGATGTCACAGGGCCGTGCCCCACTCCGGCCAGCGTGCCCATGGTGCTGGTGGCCTTGCGCATCGCGTCGGCCAGGCCCGCCTTGGCCATGGCGTACTGCGCGAGGCGGTCCATCCACTCCCTCAGGGCCTGATCGGGGGCGCGGGTGTCGAGGAGCTGGCAGGCGGTGTCGGCGACTTGCTGTACCTCGTAGCGGTAGACCTCGAGGACGAGTGCCTCGCGGTTGGGGAAGTTGCGGTAGAACGTCCCTTGTCCGACACAGGCCTTCTTCGCGATCGCGCTCAGCGGGGCGTCCGCCGAGCGCGTGAGCTCGGCCAGTGCCACTTCCAGGATGCGCTCGCGATTCCGTTGCGCGTCCGAGCGCAACTGTGCGTCCTTCTTCGGGTGCACTCGACCTCCTACCGAGAATCGCGGCCCGGGCCGCTCTTGCTAAGCGGACAACTGTCCGTTAAGTTTTGAGGCTAACGGACAGCTGTCCGCTTAGGGTCACCATACCGGCAGAACCAGCCGGTGGGGACGGTCGGCCGCGATCGCCGCGGACCGCTCGCTCCCTCGCGTACGCCATGGGTGCCCCGGGCGGACCCCCTTTACGCACAGCGCCATCCCTTCCCGGACTCTCCGCCGGGATCGCCCCGTACCCCCGCACGACGCCCCCCTCACGTGACAAAAGCTGACAGAAGCGAAAGAAGGCTGATCGTGGCCCTATCGACGTCCAGCGCCATCACCCTGAACATCAACGGCGAAAAGCACACGCTGCCCGTCGACCACCGCACCACCCTGCTCGACGCCCTGCGTGAGCGCCTCGATCTGACCGGCACCAAGAAGGGCTGCGACCAAGGGCAGTGCGGAGCCTGCACGGTCCTCATCGACGGGCGCCGGGCGGTCTCCTGCCTGCAACTCGCCGTCGCCTCCGAGGACCGCGAGATCACCACCATCGAGGGCGTGGCGCAAGGAGAGCGGCTGCACCCGGTGCAGCAGGCGTTCCTCGACCTCGACGGCTACCAGTGCGGCTACTGCACACCCGGGCAGATCTGTTCGGCCATCGCCGTCATCGAGGAGCACGCGGCGGGCTGGCCGAGCGCCGCGACCACCGACGTACGGCCCGAAGCGGGTGTGCCCGAGCTGAGCGCCGACGAGATCCGGGAGCGCATGAGCGGCAACCTGTGCCGCTGCGGCGCGTATGTGTCGATCGTCCAGGCAGTCGCACAGGCGGCAGCCACCGAGACCGAGAGTGCGGAGGCCGTGGCATGAGGGAATTCGGTTACCAGCGGGCGTTCGACGTCCCCGGCGCGGTCGCGCTGCTCGGCACCGACCCCGACGCGCGCGTCCTGGGCGGCGGCACGAACCTCGTCGACCTGATGAAGAGCGGCGTGGAGCGGCCCGGACTGCTCATCGACGTACGCGAGCTGCCTCTCGACCGGATCGAGGTCACGGACGACGGCGGTCTGCGGATCGGCGCGACCGTCACCAACAGCGACCTCGCGGCCGATCCCGAAGTGCGCCGCCGTTACCCGGCGTTGTCGGAAGCCGTCCTGGCCGGCGCTTCGGGCCAGCTGCGCAACATGGCCACCGTCGGCGGGAACCTGCTCCAGCGCACCCGCTGCGGCTACTTCGCCGACCTCTCCAAACCCTGCAACAAACGCGACCCCGGCAGCGGTTGTCCCGCTGTCGGGGGTGAACACCACAACCACGCCATCCTCGGCGCCACCGAGCACTGCGTGGCCGTTCACCCCTCCGACATGGGGGTGGCCCTCGCCGCCTTCGACGCCGTCATCTCGTACGAAACGGCTGAGGGCACCGGCGAGTTGCCGCTCGCGGACTTCTATCTGGCCGTGGGCAGCACTCCGCACCTGGAGACCGCACTGCCCTCCGGCGCGCTCATCACCGGCATCACCCTGCCGCCCGCACCGGTCGCCGCCCACTCCCGCTACCGCAAGGTGCGCGAGCGCGCGTCCTACGCCTTCGCGATCGGTTCGATCGCGGCGGCGCTCGACGTCCAGGACGGTGTCGTACGCGAAGTACGCCTGGCTTTCGGCGCGGTGGCGTCCCGGCCCTGGCGCGCCCTGGAGGCCGAGCGGGTCCTGACGGGAGGCCCGGCGAGCGCCGAGGCGTTCGCCGCCGCTGCGGACGCCGAACTGGCCGCCGCGCGGACACTGCCCCACAACGGCTACAAGGTGACGCTGATGCGCAACCTCGTCGTCGCCCTGCTGACCGAGCTCACCGAGGAGGCCGCGCGATGACGGCGACGACCACATCCACCGGGGCTGCGAGCGCCGTCGGCGCTTCGTTCACCCGCGTGGAGGGCCGGGACAAGGTCACCGGCGCGGCCCGGTACGCGGGGGAGATCCCCTTCGCGGAACTCGGCCACGGCTGGCTGGTGCTGTCCACGATCGCCCGCGGCCGGATCCGCTCGATCGAGAGCGATCCCGTCCGCAAGATGCCCGGTGTCCTGTCCGTCCTGCACCACGGGAACGCGCCGCGCGTCGACGCGGACTACGTCAGCGTGCTCGGCAAGCCCGACCCGATCGTCGAGGTCTTCCAGCACGACCGGATCCCGTTCGTCGGCTGGCCGGTGGCGCTGGTCGTCGCCGAGACCTCCGAGCAGGCCAGGGAGGCCGCCGAGGCATTGGTGGTGCGGTACGAGGAGGAGCCGCACGACGTCGCGTTCTCCTCGGCGCACCCCGGCACGTACACGCCGGACGGCGACGGCATGCTGGTGGAGAAGGGCGACCTGGAGGCCGAACTCGCCTCTTCCGCCCATGTGGTGGACGAGGAGTACACCACCCCCGAAGAGCACCACAGCTCGATGGAACCGCACGCGGCGATGGCGCGCTGGGACAACGGACGCCTCGAAGTCGTCGACTCCAACCAGGGCAGCACCTGGGTCGCGGACGAACTGGCGAAGCTGTTCTCGCTCGACCCTTCCTCGGTACGGGTACGGTCCGAACACGTCGGCGGCGCCTTCGGGTCCAAGGGCCTACGCGTGCACCAGATCCTCGCCGTGATGGCGGCGACCCAGCTCGACCGCCCCGTCAGGGTCGTCATCACCCGCCGCCAGCTGTTCACGCTCACCGGCTACCGCAGCCCCACCGCCCAGCGCGTGCGGCTCGGCGCCGACGCCGACGGACGGCTGCGCGCCGTCGACCACCAGGCGCACAGCCTCTCCTCGACGGTCCATGAATTCGTCGAGGCGAGCGCCGGGTTCGGACGCCCCATGTACGCCTCCGACGCCCACCGCAGCGTCAACCGTGTCGTGCGCCTCGACGTGCCGACGCCGACCTACATGCGTGCGCCCGGCGAGGCTCCGGGCTCCTTCGCCCTGGAGTCCGCGCTCGACGAACTCGCCGAGCGGTGCGGCGTCGACCCGATCGCGCTGCGCGCCCGCAACGAACCGGACGTGGGCCCCGTCTCCGGGCTGCCGTTCGCCAGCCGCAATCTGCTGTCCGCCTACCAGGAAGGCGCCCGCAGGTTCGGCTGGGCGGACCGTGACCCGCGTCCCGGCGTGCGACGCGAAGGGCGCTGGCTGCTCGGCACAGGCACCGCGTCGGCCACCTTCCCGGTGATCGTCGCGCCGTCCACGGCGGCCGTCACGGCGGAGGCCGACGGCACCTTCACCGTGCGGATCACCGCCGCCGACGTCGGGACCGGAGCGCGGACCGCCCTGACCCTGATCGCAGCGGAAGCCCTCGAGGTGCCCCAGGACCGCGTCCATGTGCGCATCGGCGACAGCGACTTCGGCCAGGCGGCGATCTCGGGCGGCTCGATGGGCACCCGCTCCTGGGGCTGGGCGGTCACGGCCGCGGTGGGTGAACTGCGGGAGCAACTGGCCCTGGGCGGCGACATTCCGCCGCAGGGAATCACGGTGCGCTCCGACACCAGTGCGGCCGTCGGGGCCCTCTCGAAGAAGGAACGGCACTCCTACGGTGCGCAGTTCGCCGAGGTCGCCGTCGACGTCGCCACCGGTGAGATCCGTGTGCGGCGCATGCTCGGCATCTTCGCGGCGGGCCGGATCATCAACCCGCTGACCGCACGGAGCCAGTTCGTCGGCGGGATGACCTGGGGCCTGTCCATGGCCCTGCACGAGGAGGCCCACCGGGACCAGGCGTCGGGCGGCCATGTCGGCGCGGACTTCGCGGGCTACCACTTCGCCGCGAACGCCGACGTGCCGCTCATCGAGGCGGACTGGGTCGACGACACGGACGCCGACGACCCGATCGGCATCAAGGGCATCGGTGAGATCGGCATTGTCGGAGTCGCCGCGGCGATCGCCAACGCGGTCTGGCACGCGACCGGCGTACGCCACCGGAACCTGCCGATCCGGCCCGACCGTGTCCTGAACGCGGGAGGAGCCCTGGATGCTTGACATCGCCGACGCGCTGCACCGCTGGGTCGAGGAGGGCCGGGCCTTCGCCGTCGCCACCGTAGTGACGGTGGGCGGCAGCGCGCCGCGCGCGCCCGGCGCGGCCCTCGCCGTCGACAGCGAGGGCACGGCCATCGGCTCGGTCTCCGGCGGCTGTGTGGAAGGGGCGGTGTACGACCTGTGCGTCCAGGCGCTCCAGGACGGCCAGGCCGTCCGCGAGCGGTTCGGCTACAGCGACGAGGACGCCTTCGCGGTCGGCCTGACCTGCGGCGGCGTCATCGAGGTCCTCGTCACGCCGCTGGGCGTGGACGCGCCGGGCAGACAGGTCTTCGCGGCGGCACTCTCGGCCGCGGCCCGGGGACAGGCGGCGGCGATCGCCCGCGTGGCCCTGGGCCCGGCCGAACTCCTCGGCAGGGTCGTGCTCGTGCACCCCGACGGATCGTACGAAGGAGGCCTGGACGGCCATCCGGACCTCGACCGTACGGTGGTGGGGGAGACCCGCGCGATGCTGGACGCGGGCCGCACCGGCGAGTTCGTCGTCTCGGAGAGCGGATCGCGCTGCGGTGTGCCCCTGACCCTGTTCGTCGAGTCGAGCGTGCCTCCGCCCCGCATGATCGTGTTCGGCGCGATCGACTTCGCCGCGGCCCTGGTGCGTACCGGGAAGTTCCTCGGCTACCACGTGACGGTGTGCGACGCCCGTCCTGTCTTCGCCACGCGGACTCGTTTCCCCGAGGCCGACGACATCGTGATCGACTGGCCGCACCGCTACCTCCGGGACACCGATGTCGACGGGCGCACGGTCCTGTGCGTACTCACGCATGACGCGAAGTTCGACATCCCGTTGCTGGAGGTGGCCCTGCGCCTTCCGGTCGCGTTCGTCGGCGCGATGGGCTCGCGCCGCACCCACGAGGACCGCAACCACCGACTGCGTGAAGTCGGCGTCACAGAGCAGGAGTTGACTCGCCTGCACTCTCCGATAGGGCTCGATCTCGGGGCCCGCACCCCGGAGGAGACCGCGCTGTCCATAGCGGCGGAGATCGTCGCCGCGCGGCGGGGCGGGACGGGCGTTCCGCTGACCGACTCCGGGATGCCGATCCACCACGAAGCGGAGGCAGGCGGCTCCACCGTAGCTGCGTGACCTGGCTGAGTAAGAGGGCGGCCGTGGTGCTCGGGCACCACGGCCGCCCTCGCTCTCATGCCGGTTCCACCGCCTCCCACAGCAACTGCACCGGATGCCAGGCGTTCCGCTCGGTGCCGTGAAAGATCTGCTGGCGGCACGACACACCGGTGGCGACCACGACCGTGTCGGCGTCCTCCGCCTCGATCGCGGGGAACAGCCGGTCCTCGCCGACCGTCATCGACACCTCATAGTGCTCCGACTCGAAGCCGAAGGAGCCCGCCATCCCGCAGCACCCGGCGTCGAGTTCGGAAACGGATGCCCCCGGGATCCGGTTCAGGAGCGCGACGGTCGCGGCCGTCCCCACCTCCGCCTTCTGGTGGCAGTGACCGTGGTAGAGCAGCTTGCGTCCCGCGAGCCAGGAGTCGTCGCGCAGCCGCAGCCGCCCGTCGTCGATGGCCTCCACAAGCAGCTCCTCGACCTGGCGGACCCGGCCGGCGATGTCCTTGACTGCGGTGTCGTCCGGCAGCAGGGCCCGGTGCTCGTCGCGCAGGGTCATCAGGCACGAGGGCTCGCAGCCCACGATCGGCGAACCCGGTTCGGTCGACTGCCGCAAGGAATGCGCGAGTTGACGCGCCTTGTTCTTCGCGTCGTCGACCAAGCCCTTGGAGAGACTGGACCTGCCGCAGCAGCCCCCGCTCTCCAACCGCACCTGCCACCCCGCCCGTTCAAGAAGCTCGACGGCCGCCCTGCCGATGCCGGGCTCCGTGAACGTGGTGAAGGAGTCGGCGAGATAGGTGACGGTGCCCTGGGTGACCGGATAGGTGCCGGGCGTACGTCGCCGGAACCAGCGCAGCAGGTTGCGGCGTACGAACACCGGCAGCGGCCGCTCCGGGGCGATGCCGAGCACCTTGTCCATGAGGCGCCGCACGGGGGTGATGCGCCCCGGCAGGTTGGACAGCGGTGCGGTCGCCGAACCCAGCCGGTTCAGGAGCCGGATCGCACCGAACAGGCGGGTGCGCAGGGGCACTCCGTGCGTGTCGTGGTAGTGCGAGAGGGTCTCGCTCTTGAGGGTGGCCATGTCGACGCCGAGGGGGCATTCGCTCTTGCACGCCTTGCACATCAGGCACAGGTCGAGGATCTCGTGCAGGCGCTCGTCCCCGAGCGCGGCCTGCGGGTCGGGCTCGGAGAGCGCCTTGACCAGGGCCCCCGCCCGACCGCGGGTGGAGTCCTCCTCCTTGCGCGTTGCCATGTACGAGGGGCACATGGCGCCGCTACCGGACTTGCGGCACAGGCCGATGTTCATGCACCGGTCCGCCGCCGCCCGCATGCCGCCACCGCCCACGACCTCGAAGGAAAGGCGGGTGCGCAGCGGCTCGGCGGGCGGCAGCGCCGCGTCGCGCAGGTTCTCCGTCATCGGCGCCGCGTCCACGATCTTGCCGGGGTTGAGGATGCCGTCGGGGTCGAAGAGCCGCTTGACCTGGCGCATCGCCTCGTACAGCTTCTCGCCGAATATCTCCCGGTTGAACTCGCTGCGCGCGAGCCCGTCGCCGTGCTCGCTGGAGTTCACCCCGCCGTACTCGGCGACCAGATCCTTGACCTCCTCCGCCACGGCACGCATCCGGCCGATGTCCGCCGGGTCGGCGAGGTCGAGGTAGGGCCGGATGTGCAGACAGCCGACGGAGCAGTGGCCGTAGAACCCGGCCGTCATGCCGTGCCGGTCGAGGACGTCCTTGAACCTACGGGTGTACTCGGCGAGATGCACGGGGTCGACCGCGGTGTCCTCGACGAAGGCGAGCGGGCGCCGGGTGCCCTCGCTGGCGGCCATCAGCAGGCCGAGCCCCGCCTTGCGGACCTTCAGGAGCGACGACTGCTGGGCCGGGGTGATGGCCTGGAGAGTGTGGTAGCCGTGCCCGTGCCGGGACCACAGCGCGGTGAGCTGCCGCATCCGGTCGAGGAGTTCACCCTCCTCGTCGCCCGTGAACGAGACGAAGAGCAGGGCTTCGGGTTCGCCTTCGAGGAGGTCGCCGAGCGCCGCGTACTCGATCTTGCGCCGGGACAGATCGAGGATCGTACGGTCCATCAGCTCCACGGCGGCCGGATCGCAGGCCAGCGCGTCCTCCGTCCCCGCGATGGCACCCGCCACGGAGGTGAAGTGGCCGACGGCGATCACCGTGCGGCCGGGCTTGGGCACCAGATCGACGAGGGCCGAAGTAGCTACGGCCAGGGTGCCCTCAGAGCCGACGACGAACTTGGCGAGGTCGAAGGGCGCGTCATCGCCGGCGAGACGGTCGAGGCGGTAGCCGCAGGCGCGGCGCCAGTGTGCCGGGAACCCTTCGGCGATGGCCGTCGCATTGGCCCGGACGATCTCGGGAAGCTCCCGGTAGAGGGAGCCTTCGAGCGTCAACTGCGCGGCGCGATGGACGCGTTCCGCCTCGTCGACCCGGCCGAGAGGCGCCCGGCTGCCGTCCGCGAGCACCACGTCCAGCTCGCGGACGTGGTCGATGGTCATGCCGTAGCGCACCGATCCGCTGCCTGCCGAGTTGTTGCCGATCATCCCGCCGATGGTGGCGCGGTTGCTCGTCGAGGTGTCGGGACCGAACATCAGCCCCCACGGGCTCGCGGCACGATTGAGCTGGTCCTGTACGACACCGGCCTCGACCAGGGCCGTACCGCTGCCCGGGTCGAGCTCCACGATGCGGTTCATGTGCCGGGACAGGTCCAGGACCAGACCGGGTCCCACGGTCTGGCCCGCCAGGCTGGTCCCGGCCCCGCGCGGCACGACGGGCACCCGGTGGGCCGCGGCGGCGGCGACCGCGGCCGCGACGTCGTCGGCGTGCCGGGGGAAGACCGCACCCATCGGCGTGATGGCGTACATGCTCGCGTCCCGGGCGAACAAGTGCCGTGTGTAGTCGTCGAACTGGACCTCTCCGTCGAGATCCCTGACCAGGTCCTTCTGGAGACCGCGGGCCCGATCCCGGCTCTCGGCGTTCTCGGGGCTTTCGTGGGTGGGGCTCTCGCCCTCGGTGACGGTCATGCTCGGCAACCTCCTCGGCGGGGTGGGGAGTTCGGCGTGCGCACGGCCGCCGTCACTCGGAGCGCAGGACGTCCAGGGCGGCGGTGAGCCCGTTCGGGTCGATGCGTACGCCGGCCAGCTGAAGGCCCATCTGGACACCTGCGAGCGTGCCCGCGAGCGTCAGATCGTTGAAGTGGCCGAGGTGCCCGATGCGGAAGACGCGTCCGGCGAGTTTGCCGAGGCCCGCTCCCAGGGACATGTCGAACCGCTCCAGGATGATCTCGCGCACCTTGTCGGCGTCCTGGCCCTCAGGCATGAGTACGGCGGTGAGCGAGGACGAGTATTCGCGGTCGTCGGCGCACAGCACCTCAAGTCCCCAGCCGCGCACGGCGGATCGGGTGGCTGCCGCATGCCGGTCGTGCCGGGCGAAGACGGCGGGGAGCCCCTCGGCCTCCAGCATCCGCAGCGCTTCGGCCAGACCGTAGAGAAGGTTGGTGGCGGGGGTGTACGGGAAGAAGCCGCGTCGGTTCGCCTCGATGATCGGCTGCCAGTCCCAGTAGGACTTGCGCAACCGTGCGGTGCGCGATGCGGCCAGAGCCTTCTCGCTCACCGCGTTGAAACCGAGCCCCGGCGGGAGCATCAGCCCCTTCTGGGACCCGGCGACGGTGACGTCGACTCCCCACTCGTCGTGCCGGTAGTCGATCGAACCCAGCGAGGAGATGGTGTCGACGAGCAGCAGCGCCGGGTGTCCCGTGGCGTCCATCGCCTGCCTGATCTCGGACACTCTGCTGGTCACGCCGGTCGAGGTCTCGTTGTGCACCACGCAGACGGCCTTGATCGTACGAGCGCTGTCGGCCGTGAGGCGTTCGGCGACGGCCTCGGGCGAGACGCCGTGGCGCCAGTCGCCGGGCACGAAGTCGACGTACAGGCCGAGGCCTGCGGCCATCCGTTGCCAGAGCGTGGCGAAGTGGCCGGTCTCCACATGCAGCACCCGGTCTCCGGTGCTGAGCGTGTTGACCAGGGCCGCCTCCCAGGCGCCGGTGCCGGATCCGGGGAAGACCACGACGGGTCCCGATGTACCGAAGACCGGCTTCAGGGAGGCCAGCAACTCCGTGGTCAGAGCGGCGAAGTCGGGGCCTCGGTGGTCGATGGTCGGCGCCGAGATGGCGCGGAGCACTTGGTCGGGAACGTTGGTGGGGCCCGGTATCTGGAGGAAGTGCCGCCCGGGTTGAGAGGTCACTGTGGCCAACTCCCTTGAGAAGTGTGCCGCATTGTGGCACGGTGTGTCGTAAGGTGGCACGGGGAGCGTAGGGCCGACCGCGTGGGGAGTCAACGGATGCAGAGCGTTCTGAACGCACTTCGGGTGCTTGAAGAGGTCGCCGCGCGGCAGCCGATCGGCGTCGCCGACCTGGCCCGCGGCCTGGAGCTGCCCAAGAGCTCGGCGCAGCGTGCCCTGCGCACTCTGCACACGGCGGGCTGGATCCGCCCGGCCGGGGGAGAGGTCACCCGCTGGGTCGTGACGACCAAGGCGTTGCAGGTCGGCCGCCGTGCCACGGGGGAGTTGAGCCTGCGAGACGTTGCCCTGCCGCTGATGGAAGAGCTGCGGCGGCGCATCGACGAGACGGTTCATCTGACGGTCCCGGACGGCGACAGGGTGGTCCTCATCGAGCGCCTGGAGACCTCCAAGCCGGTACGGATCATTCTGGCCCTCGGCACCCAGCTGCCCATCCACGCATCCGCGAACGGCAAGGCGGTCCTCGCGGTGAGCCCTCGGGAAGTGATCGACCGTCAACTGGACCTCGGCCTTGAGGGGTTCACGGACTCGACCATCACGGACAAGGAGCGGCTGCTCACCGAGCTCGCGCGGATCAGGGAGCGGGGGTACGCCACCAACGGCGGAGAGTGGCGTGACGACGTCTCCGCGGTCGCGGCAGCCGTGTGGGACGAGTCGGGAACGCCGGTCGCGAGCATCAGCGTGAACATGCCGACGAGCCGGATGACGCGAGAGGCGAGTGCCGAGTTCGGAGCGCTGGTGAGCGAGACGGCACGGCAGGTCAGCGCCGCGCTGGGGCATCCGCGGCAGGGTGGCGGGGGCGGCCCGACGGCCGGACGCTAGCGAAATCCGCCCGCACTCCACCCGCACTCCGCCCCGCGCAACGACTTCGGGCGTCCCCCTTGACGCCCCGGGAAGCGCCCTCCAATACTCCCCAATGCGAAAGCTCAATTCCGTCAGGCGGAATTAACCATCCCCCCTGGGCTCGTTCGGCCCATGGGTGGACGTCCGTGCGCGCCTTCGTACACCGCGCACTCCTCGATGCCGCGCGCACCCCTCGTCACGCGCCCCGGCACACCGCGACATGACCATCGGCCGACGGCAAGGGAGCCCTCGTGTCAGATCAAGTCATCTCCATCATCGCCCTGGTCCTCGTCTTCGCCATAGCGACCTTCTCCGCCGTTCACCTGGGAGCGCTGGCCCTCGTGGCCGCGTTCATCGTCGGCTCCACCGTGGCGGACGAGTCGACGGACGACCTCTTCTCCGGCTTTCCCGGCGACCTCTTCGTCGTCCTTGTCGGCGTCACGCTTCTGTTCGCCGTAGCGAAGAACAACGGCACGGTGGACTGGCTCGTCAACGCGGCGGTGAGAGCGGTCCGGGGCCGCATCGCCCTCATCCCCTGGGTCATGTTCCTCGTCACCGCCGTCCTCACCGCGGTCGGCGCGGTCACCCCGGCGGCGGTCGGCATCGTCGCCCCCATCGGCCTCGGCTTCGCCGCCGCCTACGGCATCAACCCCGTGCTCATGGGGCTGCTCATCGCCAACGGGGCAAGCGCCGGAGGCTTCTCGCCGATCGGTGTGTTCGGCAGCATCACCAACAACGTGGTCGAGCGCAACCATCTGCCGGGCAACCCCGCCCTCCTGTTCACCGCCTCGTTCCTGTTCAACGTGGTGCTCTGCGTCATCGTCTTCTTCGCCTTCGGCGGGCGGCGATTGCTCGGGCAACGCGCGGAAACGTACAAAGGCGGAGGCGGGCCCCCGCCCGGCGGGCAACCGGTCGAGCCGGGCGGGGCGCCGACGCCCGGGCGCACGCTCGCCGTCGCGGCCACCGCCACCCGCACGGCACCGGCCGAGCCCCTCAAGCTCGACGGGCCGCGCGCGCTCACCCTCATCGGACTGCTCAGCCTCGTCGCCGGAGCGCTCTTCTTCGACCTGGACGTCGGCCTGATGGCGCTCACCATCACCGTCGTCCTCTCCCTGGTCTCACCGAAGTCGGTCACCGGCGCCGTGGACCGCTGCGCGTGGTCGACCGTGCTGCTCGTCTGCGGCATCGTCACCTACGTGAGCCAGATGGAGCGCATGGGCACCATCGACTACCTCGGCAAACAGGTCGCCTCCATCCAGGCCCCCCTCGTCGGCGCCCTACTGATCTGTCTCATCGGCGCCCTGGTCTCCGCCTTCGCCTCGACCACCGGAATGCTCGGTGCGCTGATCCCGCTGGCCGTGCCCTTCCTGCTCGCCGGCGAGGTGGGAGCCGTCGGACTCATCACGGCACTGGCCATCTCCGCGTCCGTCGTGGACGCATCGCCGTTCTCCACCAGCGGAGCGCTGGTGACCGCCAACACCCCCGAAGAACAGCGCGACTTCGTCTTCCGGCGCCTCATGGCCTGGGGGCTCGGCATCAGCCTGGTCGGCCCGCTCGTCACCTGGGGTCTGTTCGTCGTGCCCACTTCGCTGTGAGGCCGCACGGGGTGATGTCGTACGCCGTCGTGGCGCCCGTCAGGGAGTCGGGATGCCACCAGGCCGGGCGGGACGCCCGAAACGGACCGGAACACCCGGCGAATACAGCACGCTCACCGGGTCCCCGACCGGCCGCGACAGCCCCGCGGCCGCGACCAGGTCCTCGTCGCACTCGATCAGGTCGGCCCGGTGCAGCGGCCAGCGCGGATGCACGTTCGGCAGGAACATCTGCCGCCCGAAGAACGTGTTGTGCATGCCCCACCGGGCCGTCAGGAAGTGCTCGAAGTCGGTCGGCTCCTCGACCCGCTCGCCCACCCTGACGGCGATACGACTGTGCGTGCCGCGCGGCCCCGGCCAACGCCTGGCACTCGTGTACGTGACGGTGTCGCCGCTGTGCCGGATGCTCATCCGCGACCACTGGTACGGCAGCCGGAAGGCGCCGCGCGCGACCGCCACCGGGATCAGGCGCGAGGCGTCCAGGGAGCGGAAGACGACTCCGCGGCGGCCATGGGCGTCCACCGAGTAGAGCCGTACGTTGGTCTCGGGAAACGTACCCAGATAGGGGATCCCGGGCAGCCGGAACCAGCCGACCCGGTGCATGCGGAACGCGACGAGACCCACGTAGGTCACCCCGTCGTGGAGATCGGGAAACGTCCCGGCGGGCAGGAGCGGCGCCACGTCCGCGGGGTCGACGGCCCAGTGCACGAAGGCGAGGTCGAGCCACGACTGCGTGAGCAGGGGATTCTCGGCGGAGGTGGGGGGATCGGCGGATATCGGTTCCGGTACGGCGGGGACGATGGCCACGGGATCAGGATCGCAGGCACGTCGGCCACGCCCGTCACGGGGTCGGACATTCGGGTTGGTATCGGGCCCGCGCGCCGCTGACCAGGAGGATCGGCGTCAACCGCGCACGACTGAGCCCCCGGCTCACCGCGTCGGTGGCCGGGGGCTTCGCGCTGCGAGCGAGGTCAGGAACGCGGCTTGGGGTCCTGCTCGGCCCGCTCCGCGTTCTTCTCCTTGATGCGTACCGTTTCCTTGCGGACCTCGGCCTGCGTGGCACGCTCCTTCTGCAGCCACTCAGGGTTGTCCGTCTTCAGTGCGTCGATCTGCTCCGTGGTGAGGGCCTCCGTGACCCCGCCACGCGCGAGACCGGCGATGGACACACCGAGCTTCGACGCGACGACCGGCCGGGGATGCGGGCCGGTGCGCCGCAGCTCCTGCAGCCACTCGGGCGGCTCGGTCTGCAGGGCGCTGAGCTCGGTGCGCGAGACGACACCCTCCTGGAACTCGGCGGGGGTGGCCTCGAGGTACACACCCAGCTTCTTCGCCGCGGTCGCGGGCTTCATGGTCTGGGTGGTCTGGTGCGACGTCATGGGTACCAGGGTATCGAGCGTGTGAGCTACCGCCGACCACGACCGGTAACCTGGCGGAGTGACAGACTCGCAAGTAACCCCTTCGTTCAGGCTCGCGTATGTCCCGGGGGTGACGCCCACCAAGTGGGTGCGGATCTGGCACGAGCGGCTGCCCGACGTGCCGCTGACCCTCGTCTCCGTGACCCCGGGCGAGGTGTTCGAGCTCCTGCGCGACGGCGGCGCCGACGCAGGCTTCGTACGGCTGCCGGTCGACCGTACGGACCTCAGCGCGATCCCCCTCTACACCGAGACGACGGTCGTGGTGATCCCCAAGGACCACGTCGTCGCGGCGGTCGACGAGGTGTCCGCGGAGGACCTGGCCGACGAGATCGTGCTGCACCCGCTCGACGACACCCTCGAGTGGGAGAACCAGACCTTGCCGGGACAGCCCGCGAGCGAACGCCCCGCCACGACGGCGGACGCCGTCGAGCTGGTCGCGGCGGGCGTCGGCGTACTCGTCGTCCCGCAGTCGCTCGCCCGCCTGCACCACCGCAAGGACCTCACCTACCGACCGCTCTCAGAAGCCCCGGAATCACGGATCGCGCTGGCGTGGCCGCAGGACGCGACCACGGACCTGGTCGAGGACTTCATCGGGATCGTCCGGGGCCGCACCGTCAACAGCTCACGGGGCCGCGCCCAGACTCCCGCCGCCACCCCGGACCAGCCGAAGGGCAAGAGCCCCGACAAGGCCGGCGCCCGGCGCAAACCCGCGGCGGGCAAGCCGACGGGGAAGACGGGCAAGACGGGCAAGCCGACCGGAAAGACCGGCAAGAGCGCACGGAGCGGTTCCGGCGGCGCATCGAAGAGCGGCAAGCGGGGCAAGCCCGGCGGCGGACGCCGGTCCTAGCCCGCCGTTGCCGTCTGCGGGACGGCCCACCGGCAGCCTCACCCGAAGCCGTTCCGCTGCGCCCACCAGGCGAGCACTCCGCCGAGCACGAGCAGCAGGCAGATGGCCACGTTGGTCCGCCTGTAGGAGACGAGGACCGCGGTGAACTCGCGGATCGTCGCGGTGGGCCAGAAGTACGCGGCGGTGGGCGAGCCCACCACATGACCGGTGATCCCGGTCCGCCGTGCGGTGAGTGCGGCGCGGAAGGCGTGGTAGTTGTTCGTGACGATGACGCACCGGTAGTCCGGTGTCGTCTTCTCCATGATCGCCTTGCTGAATCTCAGATTCTCGTCGGTCGTCGTCGAGCGGTCCTCCCGCTCGATCCGGTCGGCGGGGAACCCGCGGGCGATCAGGTAGTCGGCCATGGCGTGGGACTCCGGCAGGTCCTCGTCCGGCCCTTGGCCTCCCGAGGTGATGAGCACCGGGGGATCGCCCCGCTCGGCGAGCCGCGCGTGCACCGCTTGCGCCCGCTTGAGGCGGCTGGCCAGGAGAGGCGGCACGGTGGAGCCGCCGACGAGCCCTGAGCCGAGTACCACCACGTAGTCGGCCTTGCGGCGCACCCGCAGCCGCCCGTACAGGAACGCGTAACAGACGAAGCTCAGGAACAGGAACGAGAGATAGCCGGCGAGGCCACCGGCCGCCGTTCCCACCCCGACCCACACCGGCGTCCGCACGACCACGGCCGTGACCAGCAGCGCCACGACGCTCAGGATGCACAACGCGGCCACGAGCGAGAGCAGGTTGGTGGGACTCCTGCCCTCCTTGCGCACCATCTGCAGGCCGTTGAGGATCAGCAGAATCGTCAGTACGAGGATGCCGAGCGACCCCAACACCAGCAGCGACCACGCGACCGCCTGACCTGATGCCGAGCCGGACCTGATCAGTTGGAACGCCCAGGCCGCGAGTCCGCAGAGCACGGCGAGCCCCAGGATCACGGCATTGCTGAACTTCCTGCGCTCGCGCGCCACGCGCACACAGAAGACGAGAAAGAGGAGTACCGCGGGGGCGTAGACCAACATCCGCACAGCGTAGGCGCCGTGCGCCCCCGTCACGCCCCCATTGACCCGGATCCGGAGGGGTCCGCTGTAGTGATCTCCGGTGCCAGGCCGTGCCTTTTCCGGGGGCGGGGAGTTGACCCCGGTATGAAGAAGCGAAGCGTACTGGCCGTTGTCACTTTCGCCGCCGGGGCTGTCATCGCCGCGATCAGCCCGCCCCCGGGAGCGGACACGGCGGACACGGCGGGGCCCGTTCACTCGACGGGGGCGGTGGACGAGCTCGGCGACGTCGAGCAGTGGACCTGGACCGACGGCACCTCGTCGAAGCCTGCCGCCGAGCAAGGTGTGGTCGCTCCTGACATCTCCAGTACTCAGACGCTCTGAGGCGACGGACCCAGGGCCGGGACGTACGCGATTTGGCCCATACTTGGAGGACCCACATGTCCCGTACCCGACAGGCACGCAAGAGCGCGGCGCGACTCGCGGTCGTGCTGACGCTGAGCCTGCTGACTCTTCCGATGCTCGGCGGCACTGCCTCGGCGGGCGGCACGTGCTTCGCCACCCACGCCGATTCCCCGATCTACGCCGGGGACAACCCGTGGACCGAGATCGTCGGGTATCTCGATCCGGGCACGCCGGTGAACGGCACCCGCCAGGGTGAGGACGCCCTGTGGCGGGTCTCGCGCACCGACAACGGCCAGCAGCTCGGCTACATGCGGGCGGCCGACCTCCGCTGCGAAGCCGGCTGACGGCAGCTGACAGCTGACAGCTGATCACGACGGTTCGTGGCGGACCCGCCGCACTCCGGGCCCGCCGCACTCCGGACCCGCCACGAACCGCAGCCGCGCTCGCACCCGCACCCCCCAACTGAACGCCGTGGCCCGCACGCTTGCCGTGCCGGTATCGTCCACCTCCTGACCAGCCGCTTCGGCGGCCTTCGACCCTGAGGTGGATTTCTCATGACCGGCCGGTTCGCGACGACGACCTTGTGGCGACCGACTGGGCCCAAGGAGCTTGATCTGGTCCGGGAGTTGAACTGGCGCGCCTGGCCGCCCCGGCTGCCCGAGCAGCCGATCTTCTACCCGGTCCTCAACGAGGACTACGCGATCAGGATCGCCAGAGACTGGAACGTGAAGCACGACGGCACCGGTCACGTCACACGCTTCGAGGTCGACTCCGAGTTCCTGCGCCGTTACCCCGTCCAGCAGGCGGGTGGCCGGACGATCCTCGAACTGTGGGTTCCGGCCGAGGACCTCGACGATTTCAACGCCCACATCGTGGGCGAGATTCAGCTGGTCCACACGTTCCGGTAAGAGGCCGCAGGCCCCGGGACGGGCCTGTGAACCGTAGGAGAGCGCTCTCCCGGGCTGCATTCTGCATGCCTCCGACAGAGACGTCAACGGCCCCAGAGTCGACTCTCCAAGCCGCCGTCACATCGCGCCGAGCAGCGGTCGGGGCGGCCGATATCGCGACGCCCAGCTCTCAACTACCGCTGACCTCAGCGAAGTTGCGTTCAGTGACCCGCGAGTCCGGGTGAGTGGCCAGTCTCGTACGCCATCTGCGCGCCGCCGATCCGCAGTTGCCGACACCCAGTAGTTCACCGTCTCTTGACACGCTCGTGTCACGGTGGGAACACTCCGGGAGAGCGCTCTCCCAACTCTGACTCCGGCGGGCGCTCTGCAACAGGTGGCTGCGGGTGGCCGGTTGGCGCCCTCGGTCGTCCCTGTCCCCACCCGGCATCCGGGAGCGCACGGCCACGGCTCCCTGGCCGGTCCCCACATCCCTCTCCACGTGGCAGGAGGTCTCCATGGCACGGAGATCGAGAACGATCTCAGGAGCGCTGATCGCGGGCGCCCTGATACTGAGCTCACTGGGCATCGGCGGCATCGCGATGAGCGCCGACAACGCCTCACAGCCCCGGACGCAGAAAGCCATGGCATCTCACGCGGGGCACGCCATGGCCGCATCCACCCGAGCGTCGGCGGACGACACCGACGGGGACGGGTACATCCCCGCGAAGTCGCCCGTCACCGGCGCCGAGCCGTCCGCCGACCAGCCGCCGCACCGCTACTTCCACGAGTTCCAGGCGCACTGTTCGGTCACGCACACCGCCCCAGACGACCCCATCGTCTACCCCGGGCAGCCCGGAAAGTCGCACGACCACACGTTCATGGGCAACACCACGACGAACGCCAACAGCACCACGGCGTCGCTGGACGCGGGCTCCACCAAGTGCCTCGCCCCCGGTGACAGGTCGGCGTACTGGATGCCCACGCTGTACAACGGCGACAAGGAGATACGTCCCGTAGGGGACCAGACGATCTACTACAAGGCCGGGGTCACCGACTACACGAGCGTGCGGCCGTTCCCGAAGGGGCTCAGGTTCGTCGTCGGCAGCCCGATGCAGAGCGCGCAGGAGTTCCGCAACCACCCCGGTTTCGTCGAAGGGTGGGAGTGCGGGACCAGCTATTTCAACGTCGAGTTCCCCAAGGACTGCCCCACGACGCCCGACACGCAGCTCAACATCCGTTTCCAGGCGCCCAGTTGCTGGGACGGCAAGACACTGGACTCGCCCAACCACCAGAGCCACATGTCGTACCCCGTGGTCAAGAACGGCACCAACGACAACATCTGCCCGACGAGTCACCCCGTCGCCCTGCCGATGATCGAGTTCAAGATGGCGTTCCCCGTCAACGGGGATCTGTCGAAGGCGCGATTGGCGAGCGGCGCGAGCCACTCCTTCCACTACGACTTCTTCAACGCGTGGGACGACGCGACGCAGAAGGCACTGGTGGACCACTGCATCGTCGGCGGCCTGCAATGCGACCCGCGCGGCTATGACCAGACACACCCCGAGGCGGGCGCGGCGCTCGACGAGAACTACGAACTGCCCTGACCGCGACCTGTGAGGGGCAGTGCTCGATCTGTGAAGGGCGGGCTCCCCCCGCCCTTCACAGCCCCCGCGCCCCCTCCACTCCGCACCTTCCCCACCCCCCTCCCATCCCCCCCCTCATCCACCAGGAGATCGCCATGCTCAGACCTGGTACCGCTCTCTCCCTCCGCAGCGTCGTGGTTCCCGCGGCTGCGGGCCTGCTCGTGGCCGCTGCACTCGTGCTCCCCGCGCAGCAGGCACACGCGGCAGGCAGCGTCGTGAAGGTGACCGGTTCGCAAGGCAACTGGCAGCTCACCGTCGACGGCTCGCCCTACCAGGTCAAGGGCTTGACCTGGGGACCTTCGGTCGCCGACGCCGACAAGTACATGCCCGACGTGAAGTCCATGGGCGTCAACACCATCCGGACCTGGGGCACCGACGCCTCCAGCAAACCGCTCTTCGACTCCGCCGCAGCCCACGGCATCAAGGTCGTCGCGGGCTTCTGGCTCCAGCCCGGCGGCGGCCCGGGGAGCGGCGGCTGTGTCAACTACCTGACGGACACCGCGTACAAGAACCAGATGCTCGCGGAGTTCCCGAAGTGGGTGGACGCGTACAAGGACAACCCCGGTGTCCTGATGTGGAACGTGGGCAACGAATCGGTGCTCGGCCTGCAGAACTGCTATGCCGGTGACGAGCTGGAGAAGCAGCGCAACGCGTACACCACCTTCGTCAACGACATAGCCAAGAAGATCCACGCGGTGGACCCCAACCACCCCGTGACCTCCACCGACGCCTGGACCGGCGCCTGGCCCTACTACAAGAAGAACGCCCCGGACCTCGACCTCTACGCCGTCAACTCCTACAACGCCGCGTGCGACATCAAGTCCGACTGGGAGAAGGGCGGGTACACCAAGCCCTACATCGTCACCGAGTCCGGGCCCGCGGGCGAGTGGGAGGTCCCCGACGACGCCAACGGAGTTCCCGAAGAGCCCACCGACCGGGCCAAGGCGGCTGGATATACCAAGGCTTGGGACTGCGTGACCGGTCATCGTGGTGTCGCGCTCGGCGCCACCCTGTTCCACTACGGGACGGAGTACGACTTCGGCGGCGTCTGGTTCAATCTGCTTCCCGCGGGACAGAAGAGACTCTCGTACCACGCCGTGAAGAAGGCATACAAGGGCAGCACCACCGGAGACAACACCCCGCCGGTCATCACCGATCTGGCAGTCGACGGCGACGCGGGCAAGGTCCCCGCGGGTGCTCCGCTCACACTCACCACCAAGGTCAGCGACCCTGACGGCGACGCGCTCTCCTACGAGGTGCTCGCCAGCAGCATCTACATCGACAAGAACAAGGACCTCACCCCCCTTGCCGTCACGAACCAGGGATCGGGCCGCCTGAAGGTCACCGCTCCGGACAAGCCCGGCGTCTGGAAGATCTACGTCAAGGTCAGCGACGGCAAGGGCAACGTCGGCATCGAGACACGGTCCGTGCGCGTGGTCGTGCCGCCGGTCGACGGCACGAACGTCGCCCTGGGCAAGCCCGCCACCGCCTCCTCCTTCCAGCCCGGCAGCGGCGACTGCCCGTGCCCCGCAACCAAGGCCGTCGACGGCAAGAACGACACACGCTGGGCCAGCGACTGGAGCGATCCGCAGTGGCTCCAGGTCGACCTGGGCTCCACCACCTCCTTCAAGCACGTCCAGCTCAACTGGGAGACCTCGTACGCGAAGGCTTACACGATCCAGACCTCGGACGACGGACAGAACTGGAAGACCGTGCGCGAGGTGAGCGGAGGCAACGGCGGCGTCGACGACTTCGACGTGAACGGCTCCGGTCGGTACGTACGGGTCAACGGCACCCAGCGAGGCACCGGATACGGCTACTCGCTCTACGAATTCGGCATCTACAAGTGACGCACGAGGAACTGCTGCAACTGATGGGCACGCTGGGCCTGGCGCAGAAGGTGGGTCTGCTGACCGGAGCCACGGTGTGGCGTACCCGGGCCGAACCAGCCGTAGGACTAAGGGAGATGGTCTTCTCGGATGGTCCCGCCGGTGTGCGGGGGGAGGAGTGGGACGAACGCAGGACCTCGCTGCTCCTGCCCTCCGCCTCCGCCCTCGGTTCACTCTGGGACGAGCAACTGGCCGGTGAACTCGGCGAGCTGCTCGCCCTCGAAGCCCTGCGCAAGGGGGTGCACGCGGTCCTCGCGCCCAACCTGAACCTCCACCGCACCCCGCTGGGAGGGCGCCACTTCGAGTGCCTGGCCGAAGACCCGGAGCTGGCCGTGCGTACCGGAACCGCCCTGATCCGTGGCATCCAGGCCCACGGCGTCGCCGCGACCGCCAAGCATTACGTGGCGAACGACTCGGAGACCGAACGGCTCACCATGGACGTACGGGTGGACGAGCGGACGCTGCGCGAGGTGTATCTGGCCCCGTTCGAGGCTGCCGTCAGAGCGGGCGTGTGGCTCGTCATGAGCGCGTACAACGGCGTCAACGGCACGACCATGACCGCCAACGAACTGCTGGCCGAACCCCTGAAAGGAGAGTGGGGATTCGACGGGGCCGTCGTCTCCGACTGGGGCGCCGTGCGGCTGACGGCCGAGAGCGCGGCTGCGGCCCAGGACCTCGCGATGCCCGGCCCTGAGGGCCCGTGGGGCGCGGCTCTGGTGGCGGCGGTCCGCAGCGGCAGCGTCGAGGAGGAGGCGATCGACGACAAAGTGCTGCGCCTGCTCACTCTGGCCGACCGGGTCGGTGCGCTGGGGAGCGTACGGAGCATCCCGCCGCGCGCGTGGCCCGGCGGCACGGCACGCCGACTGCTGCGCCGCGCCGTGGCAGCGAGCACCGTCCTGCTTCGCAACGGCGACGTACTGCCCCTGGACCCCGCCGCGCTGAGCAGCGTGGCGGTCATCGGACGGCACGCGTCGGCCCCGCGTCTCCAGGGAGAAGGCAGCGCCGGAGTCTTCCCGCCGGACGTCGTCACACCTCTGGACGGGATCAGGGCCCGGCTGCAAGGGCGGGCCGAGGTGCGGCACGCTCCGGGCCCGGACCTGGGAGGGCAGCCGCTGCCGCTGGATCCCGCACGGTGCGAGAACCCTCTCACCGGGGAGCCCGGCGTGCTGTTGCGCGTACTGACAGCGGCCGGTCATGAGCTCCACTCGGAACACCGCCTGTCCGGAAGGCAGTTGGAGCCTCCCGTCGCGCCGGAAGCCCACACCGTCGAGATCAGCGCACTGGTGCGCCCGGCAAGCGACGGAAAGTGGACGTTCGGGGTGGGCGGCTACGGCCGGATGAGTCTAGTGGTGGACGGACAGCCGCTGGTGGAGGGGGAGTTCGCGCGCGACACCGACGACCCCGCGGTCATCCATCTCGATCCGCCGCGCCGTCACGCTTCGGTATGGCTGGCGGGCGGGCACGCCGCACACGTCGTGGCACGCCGCGAGCTTGCACCCGGCACCGGCCGCGCCGTCGTCGTGACGGCCGCGGCGCCCGAGCCGGACCCCGAGCAGGCACTGGCCGAAGCGGTCGAGGCCGCACGGCACGCGGACGTCGCCGTGGTCGTGGTGGGCACCACGGAGGGCGGCGAGGCCGAGGGGCACGATCGCACCTCGCTCACCCTGCCGGGCCGCCAGGACGAACTGGTCTCGGCGGTCGCCGCCGCCAACCCGCGCACCGTGGTCGTCGTCAACTCGGGCGGCCCCGTGGAACTGCCCTGGAGAGAAGAGGCCGGGGCGGTGCTGCTCTCGTGGTTCCCCGGACAGGAGGCGGGGGCCGGGCTCGCCGACGTCCTCTTCGGAAAGGCCGAACCGGGCGGCCGACTGCCCACCACATGGGGAGCCGCCCTTGCGGACGCGCCGGTCACGAAGACGCGTCCGCGGGACGGTGAACTCGTATACGAGGAGGGCCTGCACATCGGCTACCGGGCCTGGCTGCGGGCGGGCCGCGAACCGGCGTACTGGTTCGGACATGGCCTGGGTTACACCACGTGGAGCTACGAACGCCTTCGGGCAGCGAGTGTCAGTGCGCAGGGCGGGGGAGGAGCCTTGGCCGTGGAGGTCCAAGTGCGCAACACGGGCACGCGCCCGGGACGTGAGGTGGTGCAGGTCTACCTCGCACGGCCCGACTCCGCCGTGGACCGCCCGGTCCGCTGGCTCGCGGGCTTCACGGCGGTCCGGGCGGAGCCGGGGGAGACGGTGACTGCGTGGGTGGAGATACCGGCCAGGATGCTGCGCCACTGGGATACGGACGAGGGCGCATGGCGCACCGAACCGGGCGTCTGGCGGGTTCTTGCCGGGCGCAGCGCGGGATGTCTACCCCTGACGGCGACGGTACGCAGGTCAGACAGCCGCTCATAGCAGGCGCGCAGGCACGGGAGAGCGCTCTATGACGCCTGGAGGTGGGGCGTTAGGGTTCCCGGATGGACAGACAGATGCCGACGCTGGAGGACGTGGCGCGCGAAGCGGGGGTCTCGCGCGCCACCGTCTCCCGGGTGGTCAACGGCGTGCGCAATGTCGCCCCCGCCATCCAGGACGTGGTCCGAGAGGCCATCGAGCGGACGGGCTACGCACCCAACCGGGCGGCCCGCTCCCTGGTGACCCAGCGTGCGGGCACCATCGCCCTGGTCGTCTCGGGCGCCGGGGACAACTCCGACACGGCACAGAACGCGTTCGCCGCGCGGGTGTTCGCGGACCCGTTCTTCGGCCGGGCCGTCAGCGGCGTGGTGGGATTCCTCCGTCCGCGTGCCATGCATCCGGTGCTGATGTTCGCGGAGACGGAGGAATCGCGCCAACAGGTCCTGACCTACCTGCGCCAGGGCAACGCGGACGGCGCCCTGGTCGTCTCGACACACGCCGAGGACCCGCTGCCGACGCTGCTCGCCGAAGCGGAGGTGCCCGCGGTGTTCTTCGCGCGTCCCTCACTCCTCGCCCGCGTCACGTTCGTCGACTTCGCACACCGGGACGGGGCGAGGCTGGCCGCGGACCATCTGCTGACGCGTGGCTGTCGACGCGTGGCCACCATCTCGGGCCCGTTGGACATCCCCGCGGGCCGGGAACGCCTCGCCGGTTTCCAGGACGGCATGGAGCGGGGCGGCCAGCCCTACGTCCCTGTCGCCGAGGGCGGCTTCACCCTGGAGAGCGGCGCGAGGGCGATGCGCCGGCTGCTGGCCGAGCACCCGGACATCGACGGGGTGTTCGCGGCCAACGACCTGATGGCCCAAGGGGTGTGCCAGGTCCTGCGGGAACAGGGCAGGCAGGCCCCCGGGGACGTGGCGGTGGTCGGATTCGACGACTCGAGCGTGGCGGTCACCTGCGTACCGCCGTTGACGACGGTGCGGCAGCCGGTCGAGGAGATGGGTGCCGAGATGGCGCGCCTGCTGCAGGAGCAGATGGAGGGCGTACGGACAGAGCCCACCTCGGTGATCTTCGAACCGGAACTCGTGGTGCGCGAGTCGGCCTAGCGGGTGGCGGGTGGCCGGGCAGCGGTCCGCAGCGCCATCCGCCAGTGGTCAGCGCCGGTGCATGGTCTGCAGCGCCTCGACAAGGACCTTCGGGTCGTGCCCTCCCTTGTAGACGGGCGGAGGCTGCTTCTCGAGCCCCAGCAACTGCGCGACGGCCGTCCAGGCGGTGCGCACCGAGTACTCGACCGTGAACACCACATCGTCGGGGACCTCGGCGTACTGCCCGATGAAGGCGAGGTTGGTGGACCCCTCCGGCACGACCTGAGGCCGGTCACCCGCGCCGCGGACCAGGAACTGGCTGGTGATGTACGGCATCAGGGCCGGGAGCACGATCGAGTGGTCGAGGATCTGCGGACCCTCCTCGAAGCGCAGGTGGTGCAGGACCTCGTCGAGGATCTCCCGGCCGGTGCACTGGCGCATCGGCTTGCCGACGAAGTCACCCTCCTTGTCCGGGAACAGGGCGTAGCCCCACCAGACGTAGGTGTCCTCGGGCTGGTCATGGAAGTGCGGCTGGTGGTTGAGGACGATGGTGAGGAGCCACTTGGAGTCCTTGAAGGTGATCAGGCCGCCCTTGCCGGCCTCGCTGCCGCTGAACTTCTCCATCAGCTCGAAGAAGGTGGGGTCCTTGGTCGTCACCGTGAAGGATTCCCACGTCGAGTCGGTGATGGACGAGTTGAAGACGGCGGGCCTGCCGAGCCCCTGCCGTTTGGCCGCGAGCGTCTCCCACAACTGCCAGGCGCCATCGGCTCCCGAGGTGTCGAGGGCGGGCACCGTGTTGGTCGACCCGAGGGTCGAACCGGCCGTCATCGAGCCGTTGGTGACCATGACGAGGTCGCCGGGGGAGAGCGTGATCTCCTCGCTCCGGTCGCCACGCGTGCAGCTGAGCGCCTCGACGGTGAGGGCGTCACCGTCGGCCAGGGCCAAGTCGGTGACCCTGGTACCGAGTTGCACGGTCACCCCCTGATCGGTGAGCCACTTCAGCAGCGGACGCACGATCGAGTCGAACTGGTTGAAGCGGGTGCGGTAGATGCCCGACATGGAGTCGAAGGTCTTGAAGAGATGGACGAACCGGTTGAGGTAGCGGCGGAACTCGATCGCGCTGTGCCACGGCTCGAAGGCGAAGGTGGTGCACCACATCCACCAGAAGTCCGTACGGAAGAACTCCGGGCTGAAGCAGTCGGTGATGCGCTTGCCGTCGAGCAGTTTCTCGGGGGTGCCCACACACTTGACCAGTTCGATACGGTCACGCTCCGTGAAGCCCATCGAGTGCGAGTCGACCACCTTGCCCTTGGCGTCGACGAGCCGGGCATGGTCGTCCCAGGCGAAGTCCTCATGGAAGGCGAAGGTGTCCTCGGTGACCGACTTCGACGGATCGTCGAGGGAGGGAATCGAACCGAGCAGGTCGTAGGTGCAGTCGAAGTGGATCTCGAACATCCGGCCGCCGCGCATCGTGTATCCGGTCTCGGGCGACCCGGAGGCGTCCAGACTGCCGCCCTCACGGTCCTGCTCCTCAAGGACGACGATGTCGGATCCCACGAACCCGCCCTCGCGGATCAGGAACGCCGCCGCCGACAGGGAAGCGATCCCGCTGCCCACCAGATACGCCTTCGCCATGAACGCCTTCTTCCGAGCTGTCGACCTGGGTTTGCGTACGCCGTATGACCTGCGCCCTCAGCTTCGGCCGACGCCTGGTCCGGTGCAGCAGGGGGCGCCCGAACGGGTTACTCCAGGGGCGGGCCGGACGGGCGAGGCCGAGCCAGCGGATGCGTATCGCGGCTCGCGATGTGAGCCTGGTGGAGGGGGCGACACAGAGAGGCGGTTGGCCCATGTCAGTCATGGACAAGCTCAAGCAGATGCTCAAGGGCCACGAGGACAAGGCCGGGCAGGGAATCGACAAGGCGGGCGACTTCGTCGACGACAAGACGCAGGGCAAGTACTCCGGCCAGGTCGACACCGCCCAGGACAAGCTGAAGGACCAGTTCGGCGGGGACCAGGACAAGCCCCAGCAGTAGCGCCGGTCCGCTTCCGGCCCGCGTTGTCAGTCCCGGCCGCTAGCCTGGACTCTTCTATCCGCGCTGTGGCTGCAGCGCTGCCGCCCCGCCCCCGTGATGCAGGGGCGGGGCACTCGGCTTTCCTGATGGCGTCGCGTCGTGCCCGGCGTTCGTGACGTCAGTCGACGGTGGCCGCGGCCTGCCACGCGCCCGGGCGCACACCCGCGGCGTTCTGGAAGAACACCGAGAAGTTGGACGCGTCGGGGAAGCCGAGCGCGGCGGCGCAACTGGCCGCGGTGAGCCGGTCGTGCGCGAGGAGCCTTTTGGCTTCCAGGATGATGCGGTCGACGATGTACGCCTTCGCGGTGCGGCCGGTGACCTGCTGGACCGCTCTTGAAAGGGTGCGGGGCGCGTATCCCAGCGCACGGGCGTAGTAGGCGGCGCCGTGCTGTTCCCGGAAGTGCGCTTCGACGCTGGAGCGGAACAGCCGGAACGTCGGATTCATCGCCCCCGCGTCGCCGTGCGGTGGCCGTAGCCGGGCGATGAGCGCGGAGAGCAGAATCGCGGGCAGTTCCGTTGCCGTGTCCTCGGGCGGGGCGGACGCCTCGAGGAGGAGATGACTCCGCGCGACGTCGACGAACGGCCAGTCGGCGTCGGGAACGCGCCACCGCGCGACCAGGTCCGGCGACGCGACGAGCTCTCGGGTGGCGTGGGTGACCGGCGCGGTCGGCAGGAACAGTACGACGTGCCCCGCCACGTCTGCGATGTCGTCCCAGCGATGCACCGCGCCAGGAGCGACCCACACCGCGGACCGCTCCTCGAGCGGATGCCGCAGGAAATCCACGGTGACGGATCCCTGCCCGGCATCGATGAGAGCGAGGACATGGAAGTCGGCACGTTGTGTGCCGCCGTCGTTCAGCTCGCGAAGGTGGTCGAACGTCATCGTCTCGACAGCGCCGCCACTGCCGCCTACGGGGTGGTAGGTCATCTGCCGGATCACGGTCACGTGTCCAGTTTCCACCATGGGTCGACCAGTCGCGCCGATGCCCCGCAGGAGCCGCGGAGATTGAATTGATCTCGGAAGATGCACCTCAGAACACTGATCGAGGATCGCGATGAACACGGCACAGAAGTCACCGCTGCCCGCTTACGACCACCGCCCGGGGAGCGGACCGACCTTGGTGTTCCTGCACTACTGGGGTGGTTCCGCCCGGACCTGGGATCTCGTCGTCGACCGCCTCGCGGGTCGCGACGTACTCACTGTCGACTTCCGCGGGTGGAGCCGCTCGAGCGGCATGCCGGGCCCCTACACGCTCGGCCGGCTCGCGGACGACACGCTCGCCGTGATCGCCGACGCGGGCGTCACCGACTACGTCCTCGTCGGTCACTCCATGGGCGGCAAAGTCGCGCAACTGATCGCAGCGACCCGCCCCGCAGGCCTCCGCGGAATCGTCCTCGTCGGTTGCGGTCCGGCGAAGCCCGCCGCAGAGATCACCGCCGAGTACAGGGAAGGGCTGTCCCACGCCTACGACTCCGACGGCTCCGTCACCGGCGCACGGGACAACGTCCTCACCGCGACCGAGCTGCCCGAATCGATCAAGTCGCAGATCGTGACCGACTCACGTGCCGGCGCGGATGCCGCCCGCACGGAGTGGCCGCTGCGCGGCATCGCGGAGGACATCACCGAGCACACCCGCATGATCAGCGTCCCCGCACTCGTCGTCGCCGGAGAGAACGACCACGTCGAGCCCGCCGGTGTGCTCCGCGACAACCTGGTGCCCTACCTCTCCGGAGCCGACTTCACGGTGCTCCCGCACACGGGTCACCTGATCCCGCTGGAAGCCCCGGCAGACCTCGTCGATGCGATCGTCGGCTTCGCGCCGGTTTCCTGACCAGGGCGGCACCGCACGTGGGCTGGTGCGGGCGGGGCGGCATCACCGGACCGATGGGAAGGAGGGGATTCACACCCCCTCCTTCCCATCCACTTGCTCCACCAGGTATCTTGCATCGCATGGAACCAGGTGATTCGACCAAGCAGGCCCGGGCTGCCGCCCAGCTGCGCAAGGGCGTCCTGGAGTACTGCGTGCTCGCCCTGATGCGGGACCGCCCCCGCTACGGCGTTGAACTCCTCCACGCCCTGGAGGACTCAGGCGCCCTGGCCACCAGTCAGGGCACGGTCTACCCGCTGCTCTCCCGGCTCCGCCGCGACGACCTGGTCACCACCACCTGGCAGGAGTCCGCCACCGGGCCACCCCGCCGCTACTACGCGCTCACCGACAGCGGCCGGGCCGCACTCGATGAGTTCACCCGCGTCTGGCCCGGCTTCCGCGACGCCGTCGACGCCTTCCTGACCACCCCACCCCCCACCACCGGAGACCTCGCATGAAGACCTCGACCGACCCCATACGCGACTACCTCTCCGCAGTCGAGCGCGAGGCCTCCGCACTCACCGCCGACCGCCGCCAGGAACTCGTCGCCGACCTCGCCGAACACATCGAGGTGACGCGTGCCGAACGCCCCGACGCCGCGATCGGCGAGATTCTGACGGAGCTGGGAGACCCCCGCACGATCGCGGCGACGGCGCTGGCCGAGGCGCAGAACGGAGCCGCCGGTACACCGCCCCGGGGCGGTGCCGGTGCGCCTGCGCCTGTCCGGCGCGGCAAGGTGCACCCCCTGGTCCCGCTCCTGATGCTCACCCTCTCGCTCCCCTTCATGGTGGTCTTCCCCGATCAGCCCGGCCCGCTGTTCGCCTTCCTGTTCCGCGTCACCGGCGCGGTACTTCTCTGTACCTCGGTGCACTGGACCTCGGTCCAGAAGACCACCGGCGTTTTGGGTACCGCCGTTCTGCCGAGTGTCGTCATCGCCACTTGGAACCTGTCCCGCGGCACCCAGACGGACGACACCACGGCCCTCCTGCTCAACCTGGCGATGCTCGCCCTGCTGGCCGGTGCGGCAACATGGCTCTGGCGGATCCGCCGCGCCTGAACGCGAGGCTGTGGATGACTCCGCCGTCGAAGCCAGGCCTGGCCGGCAGGCCCTGTCAGCGGCGGCTGTAGTCGATCCAGGTGCGCGGCTGTTCGTTCTGGCCCGGGCCCGGGCGGGTGTAGTCGCATACGCCCTTGGGGAAAGCCTTGTGCAGCTGGGCCCTTTCCGTTTTGGTGAAACGTACGCGGTAGTCGTCGAAGTCCAAGGGCTGTAGTGCGCACTTGAGAGTGGACTCGGCCAGCGGCTCGCCGGCCTGCAGCCGCGGGTCCGCGCCGATGGGGTACTTGTCCGCGCACGGCCCGCTGGCCGGGTAGGTCAGGGGAGCGTGGACCCGCTTGGCGGGGGTCAGGTAGCAGGCGTCCGAGAGGCCGGTGGGCTTGTTCGCCAAGACCTTCGCCTGCTTGCTGCGGGAGGACCCGTCGGCTGCGATGTTGGTCAGCCATCGGTCCATCGACTTCAGCACGTAGGCGTCCGCGGTCTGTTGTTCACCCAGTGCCAGCTTGCTTTCGATGATCACATGGTTGGCCGAGGTTCCGTTGGCCGCCCGCAGTCGCGCCCGCGTGATGTAGGACCAGTGGGCGGTGTGGACGTCGAGGGGCACCTCCTTGTCCGTGTGAATGCGGTGGTCGATGATCGGCGTACCGCGCAGTCCCTGGCGCATGCTGTTGAGCAAGTCGTCGCGGTAGGCGGTCTTCAGTGCCCGCGGGTCCGCCAGGGAGCGCTGGGCCACCGGTTCACCCTTGTCGTCGAATCCGCCGACGGCGGAGTTGAGCGCGATGAACTGGGCCCGGCTGATCTGTTTGCTGTTGAGTGCTTTGAGGCCGTACTGGACCCCGATGTTGTCCAGGGTGCTGCGAACGAATCCGGTCTTCGGGTCGCGGCCGAACTGGTTGGCGTACGCCTCCAGCAGCGTGCATTTCACACCGCTGGGGTTGGTCGTTGCGTTCCACAGAGCCGTGACGGGGATCGACTTGTCGCAGCGTTTGGCCGGGGAGCGTATGTCGAGGGTCTGGTCCGCACCGATGCAGCTGCTGTAATCGAGGAGCCCGGTCACCGCGTCTCGCTGCTGGGGAGTGAATGAGCTTCCTGCCCCGGCGAAGTAGCGTACGAGCAGCTTGCAGTCGCTGGCGACGCTCTTCTCTGCCGTGAAGGCGTCCGGGAAGCCGGCCATGGGAATGATCCCGTCCAGGATTCCCGGGTAGGAGTCGGCGATGGTGAACTGCTGGATGCCGCCGCCGGACCCGCCCCAGCCGATCGTGTGTTTCACCGGCCCGTAGGTCTCGACGAAGTGCTCCTTCACCATCATCGCCGCCTCCGCCGAGACGGGGATGCTGCAGTTGGTCTCCAGCACGTTGAGGGTGGAGGAGGCAACCGCGTAGCCCTGGGACAGGAAGGTGTCATTGAGCACCCCGCCGGTCTGCGCACCCTGGTGGTGTCCGCCCGAACAACCACCGCCGAAACTGTAGACCAGCCTGCCGTTCCAACTCTTCGTGTGCCTGAGAGGCGTGGGGTCGGTGCCGTCGAAGAGCGCGGCGGTCTCGTAGACGGCGCGGTTGATGGTGCCGGTCTCGACGCGGACGATGTAGGGCACCTTCCGGCCGCCCACGGTCGCGGTGGCGAGGTCGGCCGGGCGCTGGTCGGGGTCGGTGAGAGGAACGAACGTGCCGAGTTTGCTGCGGTACTTGTAACTGACCTTGGCGGGCGCCGAACAGAGCGGCTGTTGGGCAGGGGCGAGGCCGAACGCGGTCGTCTCGCAGTAGAAGGGCATGGCCTGTTGGCCGGAGAAGACGGGGCCGGTGGAGCGGTGGTTGGTGACGGTGCGAGTCGATGTGAGGCCGCCCGCCTCGGCGGTGACGCGATTGCGGCCGTTGTCGAGGTGGGTGACCAGGCCTAGCAAGGTCCCGTCGGGCTGCCGTTGAAATCCGTTGACCGCGTGCCCGTTCACCTTCACTCGTACCGGGCCTTGGCGGCCGGCCGTCGTGATCCGCAAGAGCGCGTCCCCGCCGCTGGTCCAGCCTCGGTCCGGGGTCGATGCGATCGCTATACGGGGCGGGGGCCGATCCGCGCCCACCGCCATCTGCTCCGGCGTCAGCGCGGTGGCCGCCACGACGGCGCAAGCGAAGAGCGCGACGCGGCGGAGTGTGCCGTGCATACGTATCCTCCTTGATTAGGACATGACATTTAGGTTCGTCGAGGGCGGGGCCCGTGCGGCTCACGTGTGAGGGCCTCGCTCGCAGGCGAGAGCGGGAACTGGTTGGCCTCCGGCGTGCGCGGGGGCCTTTCAGCTGACGTGCCGAGCCGCCGAAATCGGCCGTCCTGCAGCGTCGCCGCGGACTGGTCCGGTTCGCCCCGGCAGGGCCTCTTCTGATCCTTCTCGCTGGCTAACCGCGCTTAACTTAACGGTGTGGGTCAGGAGGGGCAAGAGGTGTGCGGCGGGAAGCTCAAGGGGGCGGCGCAGGGCCGTTTGCGACCAGTACATCTCACGGTAGGTTAATTCGGAGTAGCCTCAGTGCGTGAGTACACAGCCGGTCAAGCGTCCTGCCAACCGTAGAGCCCAGATCCTGCGTGCCGCCGCCGAGCAATTCCATGAGCGCGGCTTCCATGCGGTGGGTCTCGGTGACATCGCGGGCGCGGTCGGAATCTCGGCGCCCGCCCTCTACCGGCACTTCAGGGGCAAGCACGATCTCCTGGCCGCCGTGGTGGCCGACGGTTTCGCCGCGATGGATGCAGCGGTGCGGGAGGCCGACACGCTCGATGCCGCGGTATGGGCGATGGCCGAGCTCTCCGTCGAAAGGCGCGAGCTCGGCGTGCTCTGGCAGCGAGAGGTACGGCACCTTCCGGAGCCGGTGCGCGAGGAGGTGCGTCTGCAGTTCCGGGGGCTCGGAGCCCGCCTGGAGGGACTGGTCCAGGACCGGCGAGCCGACCTCCGGCCGGGCGACGCCGGCCTGCTGACCTGGGCGATGCTCGCGGAACTCGGGAGCCCGTCGCACTCGCGGATCGGCGTGTCCGAGGGGCGGCTCGTCGAGCTGCTGTACGAGATCGCGCAGACGGTGCTCACGACGCGGCTGCCCGAGGGTGTCGTCGAGGCCGGGCGGCGCGACGTGGTGCCGGTGGGACTCGCCTCCGCCTCGCGGCGCGAGTCCCTGGTGGCCGCGGCGACCAGATTCTTCGGACAGCAGGGTTTCCACGAGGTGGGCCTTGTGGAGATCGGCGCAGCGGCGGGCATCGCGGGCCCGAGCGTGTACAAGCACTTCGCCAGCAAGGGTGACCTGCTGTACGCCGCCCTCAACCGGGGCGCCCAGGCATTGCAACTCGCCCTGGCCGAGGCCAGAGCGTCCTCGAGTACGCCGCTGGAGGCACTCGCCGCCCTGCTGCGCGCCTACGTGAGTCTCGTGGAGACGCACAACGACCTGTTCATGGCGCTGGTGACCGAGGTGATCCACCTCCCGGACGAGCAGCGGCACGACGTGCGGCGCACCCAGCACGACCACGTCATGGAGTGGGTGCGGCTGTTGCGCGCCGGTCGGCCCGAGCTCGCTCAGGCCGATGCTCAGGTGCTTGTCCACGCGGTGCTCGGCATGGTCAACGACGTGCTGCGGACGGGGCATCTGAAGGGTCGGCCGCGGCTCGCCGACGACGTCATCGTGCTGGGGGAGCGGATCCTGCTGCCCGCCCACTGATCGGGTTCACCTTCTGTGCCGCCCTTGACAGTCCTGCCGTATGACGTCATAAGTTAATCACCATTAGCCAAGCGGTTCGGTGAAGGGACACAACCCATGGAAGTCGAGGTATGCCTCGCGGCGGGCCGTATCCGAGGGCGGGTGAACGATGGATGCGCGGTCTTCCGGAGCGTCCCGTACGCACAGCCACCCCGCGGATCCCTGCGCTTCGCACCTCCCCGGCCCGCGTCCTCGTGGGAGGGGGTGAGGGACGCCACCGCCCCCGGCCCCGGCTGTCCCCAGCCCAGCGTCCCCGCCGACCCCCTGGGCGACTACCACGGTCCGGCCACCACGGGCGACGACTGCCTGACGCTCGACGTCTGGACCCCGGACCCGAGCCGCTCGACCACGGGCCTGCCGGTCATGGTGTGGATCCACGGCGGTGGCTACGCGACCGGCGCCGGATCCGCTCCTGCCCACGAGGGATCCGCGTTCGCCCGTGACGGGGTGGTCTACGTCGCGATCAACTACCGGCTGAACGTCGACGGATTCCTCCCCGTCGCCGATCGCCCCGCCAATCTGGGGCTGCGCGACCAAGTGGCCGCCCTGACGTGGGTACGCGAGAACATCGCCTCGTTCGGCGGGGACCCCGACAACGTCACGATCTTCGGGCAGTCTGCCGGCGCGGTCAGCGTCATGAACCTGCTCGCGATGCCCTCCGCGCGAGGTTTGTTCCGCCGGGCCATCTCCCAGAGCGGCTGCTCGATGTCGGCGGTGTCCCGGGCACAGGCCCAGGAAGCGACCGAACGCATGGCTCAACTCCTCGGCGTACCCGCCACGGTGGAAGGATTCGAGGGCGCGGCCCCCGACGCGACACAGGACGCGGTGCTGCGGTTCCTCCTGGAGTTCAACGAGGCGGACCGCTGGGGCGCGCAGTCCTTCCTCATCAGCCCCTTCCGGACGGTGATCGACGAGGATTCGCTTCCGCAGGACGTGCCGACGGCCCTGGCGGCAGGCGCGTCCGCCGACGTCGAGGTGCTCGCCGGGACCACGCGTGACGAGACCGTGGGCTTCATGGCGATACGTGGTCTCCTCGGGCACACCGACGAGCACTTCGCACGCCTGGCCCTGGGCACCTTCGGACTCACCGAGGGCGACCTGGCGGTCTACCGCAAGGCCTCACGCCCCGGCGCGGAGCTGTCCGAACTGATCCAGGCGGCCTGGACCGACTGGGCCTTCCGCATCCCGACCCTGCGCCTCCTGGAAGCCCACCAAGGCACGCACCACGCCTACGAGTTCACCTGGCCGAGCCCGGCGCTGCCGCCCGGCTGCGGCTCCGACCACTCCCTGGACCTGCCCTTCGTCCACGACAACCTGGCCGCCTTCCCGGCCGGAACCGGGCGGCTCGGCAAGGAACCGCCCCAGCACCTGGCCACCGGCATGCACGACGCGTGGGTCGCCTTCGCACATGGCCGAGGCCCCGGCTGGGAGCCCTACACCCCGGAGCGCCGGGTGACGATGCGCTTCGACACCGACAGCGGCCCGGTCGACGACCTGGCCGGTGCGGAGCGGCTGCTGTGGCAAGGCATCAGGTGAGCGCCCTGTCCCCACCCGTGGTCCGGCACGGACCGCTGATGGGCGCGTACTTCGGCACACAACTGACGATGGGCATGGCCATCTCCGGCGTCGCCAGCGTGCTCATCCCCAACCGGATCGCCGAGCTGGTCGGCGAGGACGCCAAAATCGGGGCTCTGGGTCTTACGGTGGCACTGGGCGCGGTGGCAGGCCTGATCGCACAGCCGCTGGCCGGAGCCCTCTCCGACCGCACGCGGAGCCGGTACGGACGGCGCACCCCGTGGGTGGTGGGCGGCATGTGCGGCGGGGCTGCGGCGCTCCTGGTTCTCGGCCTGGCCGACTCACTTCTGTGGATCGCCGTGCTGTGGTGTCTGGCGCACGGCTGCTTCAATGCCGCGCTCGCCCCTCTGACCGCAGTGGTCCCGGACCGTACACCCGTCGAACGACGGGGCGTCTACTCCGCGTTGGGGGGTCTGGCCCTGCTCGGCGGGGGCCTGGTGGGCGTCGCCGTCGCCTCGGCCTTCCCTCAGCGCATGGCTGCGGGGTGTGCACTGCTGGCCGGTCTGGTCCTGCTGGGCTGCGCGCTGTTCCCGTTGCTGGCTCGCGAGGGGCCGGTCCGGGAGGGGCCGGTTCGCGATTGGCAGGACGGAGAGCCGGGACAGCGGGAGGTCTCGCCTGCCCTGGCTCTGCGCGAGCTGTGGATCAGCCCCCGCCGGCACCCCGACTTCGCCTGGGCGTTCGCCGCCCGGTTCGGAATGGTGCTCGGCTACCAGTCGATCCTCTCCTTCCAGCTCTACATCCTCCAGGACCACATCGGACTGACCCGGCAGGAGGCGAACCACATCTTCCCGGCGGTCGTCGCGGTCATGATGGTGGGCACCGTCATCGGCCTCGTGCCCGCAGGTCTCGTCTCCGACCGCATGGGCCGCCGCAAGCCTCTCGTGATCCTCTCCTCGGTGATCATCGCGGTCAGTGCGCTCCTGCCGATGGTCTCGCCGACCCTGCCGACGAATTTCGTCGCCATGGCCCTGGCCGGTCTCGGCTGCGGCTGCTATCTGGCCGTCGACCAGGCACTGATGACCCTCGTCCTGCCTCGTGCGGAGGACAACGCGAAGGACCTGGGGATCCTCAACATCGCCAACTCCGGCGCCCAGGCGCTGGCCCCGGCCGTCGCCGCACTCGTCATCGGGCTCGGCGGCTACACCGGGCTCTACGGGCTCGCCGGCGTGCTCGCCGTGATCTCCGCCCTCGCCATCCTGCCGATCAGGAGTGTGAGATGACCGAACTCGAGAAGGCAGGCGCGATGCTCCTCACCCAATCCCTGCACCGCATGCTCCAGCAGTCCCCCGAGGCCCCGCTGACCGTGTGCGGCGATCGTGTCCGCACCGTGCGGGCGTCGGCCGACCGGATTGCCCGCCTGGCCGGTGCCCTGCGGGGCCTCGGCACCGGACCGGGGGACAGGGTCGCGATCCTTGCCCACAACTCCGACCGCTACCACGAGTACCTGTTCGCCACCTGGTGGATTGGCGCCGCGGTAGTCCCCCTGAACATTCGCTGGAGCAGCCAGGAGATCGGTTACTCGCTGCGCGACTGCGGCGCCGACGTCCTGTTCGTCGACGACGCGTTCGCCGACCATGCCACCTGCCTGGAGGCTCCTCCCGCCACGGTCGTGCACTGCGGTGACGCCCCGACTCCTGCCGGGATGCTCGCCTACGAGGACCTGATCGAGAACGCCTCGGCGGCCTGCGACACGGGCGACCGGGGAGAGGACCTGGCCGGCATCTTCTACACCGGTGGCACCTCCGGCACGCCCAAAGGCGTCATGCTCAGCCACACGAACATGGCGCTGTCAGCCCTCGGCAGCCAGGTCAGCGGCGGACTCGCCGCCCCGGGCGGGCGCACGCTGCACTCCGCCCCCATGTTCCACCTCGCCGACCTCGCCATGTGGAACGCGCAGAACCTCGTCGGCGGCACCCATGTCATCCTGCCGGGCTTCGAACCCGGGTCCGTACTGGCGGCGATCCAGACGCACCGCACCACATCGGCGCTGCTCGTCCCCACGATGATCCAGGCTCTCGTCGATCACCCGAGCCTGCCCGAGCACGATCTGTCGAGCATGCGGTCCATCGTCTACGGGGCGTCCCCGATGCCCGAACCGGTTCTGAAGCGCGCCATGGACGCGTTCCCCGGCGTCGCCTTCGTCCAGGCCTACGGCATGACGGAGGCCGCACCCGTCGCCACCCTGCTCACCGGGGCGGATCACGCGGCGGGACGGCGGCTGCGCTCGGCAGGGCGCGCGGCCGCACACAGCGAGGTGAAGATCGCCGACCCTGCCGGCCGTGAAGTGGCACGCGGAACCGTCGGTGAGATCGCCCTGCGGGGCGGGCACATCATGCGGGGCTACTGGGGCAGGCCCGAGGAGAGCGCCGCTGTCCTGCGCGAGGGTTGGCTGCACACCGGCGACGGCGCCTACATGGATGACGAGGGTTACGTCTTCGTCGTCGACCGGCTGAAAGACATGATCATCTCGGGTGGCGAGAACGTCTACTCGGCCGAGGTGGAGAACGCGATCGCCCAGCACCCGGCTGTCGCCGCCTGCGCCGTCATCGGCGTACCGGACGGCGACTGGGGCGAGCGGGTCCACGCGGTCATCGTCCTCAGAGCGGGACACACCACCACCGCTGAGCAGATCCGGCAGCACACCAAAACCCTGATCGCCGGTTACAAGGCCCCCCGCAGCGTCGCATTCACCGACGCCCTGCCTCTCTCACCCGCGGGAAAGATCCTCAAGCGCGAACTGCGCGCGCCCCACTGGGAGCAGAGCGACCGCGAGGTCCAGTGACTCCCGCACCACCGAGACCCCCGGCAGGGACACATATGCCCGAACGCCCTCGCCTCGTCGGGCCCCTTTTCCGTACGACACCACTGGATGTGAGCGCATGACTGGAACAGCACGTGTGACCGGCGTGGGAATGATCCCCTTCACCACTCCCAGCAGAGCCGAGCCCTACGACGTGATGGCAGAGCGCGCCGCCCGTGCGGCGCTCGCCGACGCGGGCATCGCCTACGACCAGGTCCAACAGGCCTACACGGGCTACGTGTACGGCGACTCGACGGCGGGCCAGCGGGCGCTCTACCGCGTCGGCGAGACAGGCATCCCCGTCATCAACGTCAACAACAACTGCGCCACCGGCTCCACCGCACTGTGGCTGGCACGCCAGGCAGTCGAGAGCGGCGCCGCCGACTGTGTCCTGGCGCTCGGCTTCGAGCAGATGCGGCGCGGCGCCCTTGCCAGCGTATGGCCGGACCGCCCCGACCCACTGGCCCGGTTCGATGACGTGGCGACCGCGGTCCAAGGGCCCGGTGACGCGCCCACCGCGGCACGCCTGTTCGGCGGGGCCGGCGCGGCCTACGCCGAGCGGTACGGTCTGGCGTCCGACACTTTCGCCCGTATCGCGGTCAAGGCGCGCGCCCACGCCGCCCACAACCCGGACGCCGTCTTCCGCACGCCGGTCACCGTCGAGGAGGTGCTTGCCGCACCGCACATCCACGGGCCCCTGACCCGACTTCAGTGCTGCCCGCCCACCTGCGGGGCCGCCGCGGCGGTGATCACCAGCGCGGACTTCGCCCGGGCGCACGGCCTGGACGCATCCGTGTCCATCGCCGCCCAGGCCATGACCAGCGACACCCCGGACAGCTTCGCCGACGGCGACCTGATGAAGCTGGTCGGATACGGCATGACCAAGGCCGCCGCCGCCCAGGTCTACGAACGCTCCGGCGTCGATCCCTACGACCTGAAGGTCGTCGAACTCCACGACTGCTTCACCACCAACGAACTGATCACCTACGAAGCACTGGGACTGACCCCCGAGGGCACCGCGGAGAAGTTCATCGTCGACGGCGACAACACCTACGGCGGCCGCGTCGTCACCAACCCCTCCGGCGGACTGCTCTCCAAGGGGCATCCGCTCGGCGCCACCGGACTCGCCCAATGCACCGAACTCGTACGCCAGTTGCGCGGCAGAGCGGGGGCCCGTCAGGTCGAGGACGCCCGCCTCGCCCTCCAGCACAACATCGGACTCGGCGGCGCGGCCGTCGTCACCCTCTACGCCAAGGTGGACAAGGCATGAGCATCCCGGCCACCGCCATCGGCACCAGGCCGCAGCCGGTGACGCTGCTCGTGGAGCGCGGACGGCTGCGGAGCTTCGCCCGAGCGATCGGAGAGAGCGACCTCGTATACACCGACCTGTCGGCCGCCCGCGCGGTCGGCCACCCCGATCTGCCCGTCCCGCCGACCTTCCTCTTCGGCGTCGAGCTCGAACAGCCCGACCCCTTCGCCTACCTGACCGAACTCGGCGTGGATCTGCGCCAAGTCCTGCACGGCGAACAGAGCTTCACTTACCACGCGACCGCGCACGCCGGGGACACGTTGACCGCTCGGCCCGAGATCATCGACGTACAGAGCAAGAAGGGCGGAGCGCTCGACCTGCTCGTCAAAGAGACCACGGTGACCCGTGCCGACGGCAGTCTGGTCGCCGAGCTGCGCTCGGTCACCGTCGTCCGCAATGACGTGGCCCCCGTCGTCCGCAACGAGGTGAGCGCCCGATGAGCCGTCAGGTGACCGTCGGCACCGAACTGCCGCCTCTGGAGCTGCCGGAGATCAGCCGCACCACACTCGCCCTGTTCGCCGGGGCATCCGGCGACCTCCACCCCGTCCACATCGACCTGGACGCCGCGCGAGACGCCGGATTCGACGATGTCTTCGCCCACGGCATGCTGTCGATGGCCTACCTGGGCCGCCTGCTGACCGGCTGGACCGAACAGTCACGTATCCGCGGCTACGGCGTGCGATTCACCGCGATGACGCCGGTCCGCAGCCGACCGACCTGCCGAGGACTGATCACCGCAGTCCAGGAGACCGACGGCGAACACATCGCCACGATCGCGGTCACCGTCACGCTCGCCGACGGCACCACGACGCTGCGCGGCGAAGCCACCATCGCCCTGTAGGAGCAGTCACCGCCCCGTGAGGGCGCCACGAGAAAGCGAAAGGCAAAACACATGGGAACACTCGAAGGCAAGTCCGCTCTCATCTCCGGCTCAGGCCGCGGCATCGGCCGCGAGATCGCCCTGCGCCTGGCCCGTGAGGGCGCCAGGATCGTCGTCAACGACCTGGATCCCGAGCCGGCCAAGGACACCGTCGCCGCCATCGAGGCACTGGGCGGCACAGCGGTCACCTGCGTGGGCAGTGTGACCGACGCCGGGTTCGCCGAGCGGTTCGTGCAGACGGCCGTGGACAGCTTCGGCGGCCTCGACATCATCGTCAACAACGCGGGATACACCTGGGACGCGGTCATTCAGAAGCTCTCCGACGAGCAATGGGACGCCATGATCGACGTCCACCTCAAAGCGCCCTTCCGCATTCTGCGGGCAGCACAGCCGATCATCAGCGCCGCCGCCAAGAAGGAGGCGGCCGCCACCGGCACCATCACCCGCCGCAAGGTCGTCAACATCTCGTCGATCGCGGGCCTCGGCGGAAACGCCGGACAGGCGAACTACGCCGCCGCGAAGGCGGGCGTCACCGGCCTGACCCGCACACTCGCCAAGGAGTGGGGGCGCTACGGCGTCACCGTCAACACCGTCGCATTCGGGCTGATCAAGACCCGGCTGACCGAGACGGCGGCCCACGACGAGGCGACGATCGACGTGCAGGGCAACGCCATCAAGGTCGGAGTCAATCCGCAACTCCTGGCGGCGATGGAGGAGACCATCCCACTCGGCCGCGCCGGAACGCCCGCCGAGGCGGCAGGCGCCGTCTACCTCCTGTGCACACCGGACTCGGACTACGTCAGCGGACAGACCCTGGTCTGTGGCGGCGGCTTCTCGATGTGAGGAACACCCAATGAAGCGCACCCTGTTCGACACGGAACACGACGACTACCGCACCAGCATCCGCACCTTCCTCAGCAAGGAAGTGGTTCCCCACTACCCGGACTGGGAAGCGGACGGCATCGTGCCGCGAACCCTGTTCACCCGGCTCGGCGCACTCGGAGCACTCGGCATACCCGTCCCGCAGGAGTACGGCGGCGCCGGTATCCACGACTTCCGCTACAGCGTCGTCCTCCACGAAGAGGCAGCGGCGGCCGGAGTCGCCCCGGCCCTTCTGGGGCCCGCCCTGCACACCGACATCTGCCTGCCGTACCTGCTGAGCCTGGCCGACGACGAGCAGAAGAACCGCTGGCTGCCCGGCCTCGCCTCCGGCGAACTGATCGCCGCGATCGCGATGACCGAACCGGGCACCGGATCGGACCTCTCCGGGATCCGCACCCGAGCCGTGCGCGACGGCGACCACTACGTCCTCGACGGGGCGAAGACCTTCATCACCAACGGAATCAACGCGGACATCGTCATCACCGCCGTACGCACCGGACCCCATCCGCACCGGGGACTCAGTCTCCTGGCCGTGGAACGCGACACGGTTGGCTTCACCCGAGGACGCCGACTGCACAAGGTCGGCATGCACGCCCAGGACACCGCCGAACTCGCCTTCACCGAAGCCCGAGTGCCCCGGGCGAACCTCCTGGGGTCCGAGGGCACGGGCTTCGCCGAACTGACCCGCAACCTCGCCCAGGAACGTCTGTCCATCGCCGTCATGGGCCTGGCCCAAGCCACCGCGGCGCTCTCGTGGACCCTCACCTATGTGCGGGAGCGCCATGCTTTCGGACGGCCCATCGGAGCCCAGCAGACGGTCAGCCACAAGCTGGCCGAACTGGTCACCGCAACCGACGTCGCACAGCAGTACATCGACCGCTGCGTCAGTGACCTCAATGACGGCGCACTGACCGCACCGGACGCGGCGAAGGCCAAGTGGTGGTGCACCGAACTGCAGAGCAGCGTCGTGGACGCGTGCGTCCAACTGCACGGCGGCTACGGGTACATGCTCGATCAACCGATCGCCAGGGCCTGGGCGGACGGCAGGGTGTCCCGCATCTACGGTGGAACCACGGAGATCATGAAGGAGATCATCGGCCGTTCCCTCGACCTGGACCCGACCGCCGCAGCCGGGCGATGACACTCGATCACGCCGGTCGGGCGCGACGGGACGGCCGAGGAGTGAAATTGCAGAGTCTGCATTTTTGCGTACTATGCAAACTGTGGATGACAAGGTGGCCTCTGAAGACAGTTGGCGCGAGCGCAAGAAGCGGGCGACGCGTGCCGCTCTCGTAGAAGCGGCAGTGCGTATGGCCGCGGAGCACGGTGTGGAGCACGTCACCGTCGATGCGATCAGCGAGGCGGCGGGCGTGTCCGCGCGCACCTTCTTCAACTACTTCGAGTCCCGCGACGAGGTCTTCGTCATGGTCGGCGCGGAGTCGAGCGCCCGGGTCCGGCGCGCCCTGCTCGAAGCGCCGGCCGAGCTCTCGCCGCTCACGGCATTGCGTGACGCCATGGCGGCGGAGCTGGAAGAGATCGAGCAGCAACAGGAGCTCTGGCACCTGTACGGCGAAGTGCTGCGCAGGTCGCCGCACCTTCTGGTGCGCAGCCTCGGCGCTCACATGGCCGATGAGATCGGCCTGGCCGAAGTGCTCGCCGAGCGCATCGGCGCGGGCTCGCCCCTGTTCTCCGGAGCACGTACGGCGTCCTCCCCGACCGAGGACGAACAGCGACGGCGGGCTCTGGGGCTGTACCCCCGGCTGCTTGCCGCCGTCGGTGCCACTGCCGTACGAGTCGCTGTCGAGCACTGGTGCGTCCGACAGGACGAGACCACGTTCGCGGACGTCTTCCGGAACGTGTTCGAGCAGCTCGCCGCAGGGCTGCCCGCCCCGCCCGAGCGCCCGGTCCGACACTGACCGGGCAGTGCTTCCGCCGGGCCTCCGAACGTCTTTCACACCTTTCACGTGCTTGCTGTGCCCTGCCGTACGACCTCTGTCGGCGCGTGGACGAACCACCCGCCGACTGACTGCGAAAGAGACGAAGTGAACTCAACAGCCGCGCCGGAAAAGGCGTCGCCGGCCCCTATGTCCCACCGCGAGATACTCCAGGCCATGTCCGGGCTCATGGCCGGCATGTTCGTCGCCATCCTGGCCGGGACCGTGGTCTCCAACGCGCTGCCCCGGATCATCGCCGACCTCGGGGCCAGCCAGTCCGCGTACACGTGGGTCGTCACCGCCGAACTGCTGGCCATGACTGCAACGGTGCCGTTGTGGGGCAAGCTGTCCGACCTCTACAACCAGAAGCTGCTGCTGCAGCTCTCCCTCGGTATGTTCGTGGTCGGTTCGCTCCTTGCGGGGTTCTCCCACGACGTGGGGCTGCTGATCTTCAGTCGGGTGGCCCAGGGCATCGGCGCGGGCGGACTCACCGCCCTTGCCCAGGTCGTGATGGCCGCCATCATCCCGCCGCGCAGGCTCGGCAAGTACGCGGGCATCTTCGGCGCGGTCTTCGCCGTCGGCACCGTGGCCGGGCCGCTCATCGGTGGAGTCCTGGTGGACACCTCCTGGCTGGGCTGGCGCTGGTGCTTCTTCATAGGTGTGCCGTTCGCACTGCTGGCCATCGTGCTGCTGCAGCGCACTCTGAAGCTGCCCACCGTGCGCCGCGAGGCGAAGATCGACTTCCTGGGTGCCTTCCTGATCGTCGCAGGAGTCTGCGCCCTGTTGATCTGGGTTTCGCTGGCGGGCAACCAGTTCGACTGGGCCTCGTGGCAGACCGCCGCTCTGACCGGCGGGGGAGTGGCGCTGCTGGTGGCCGCCGTGTTCGTCGAGACGCGAGTCGCCGAGCCGATCATTCCGCTGCGCATCTTCCGCAACCGCACGGTGTCGCTCACCACGCTGGCCAGCCTCTTGGTCGGTGTCGCCATGTTCGGCGGCACTGTCTTTCTCTCGCAGTACTTCCAGGTGTCTCTGGGCAAGTCCCCCACGGTCGCGGGCCTGATGAGTCTGCCGATGATCCTGGGTCTGCTCGTCTCCTCCACGGTCGCCGGCCAGATCATCAGTGCCACCGGCCGCTGGAAGATCTACCTCGTCATCGGCGCCATCGCCATGACCACGGGCCTCGGCCTGCTCTCCACGATCGGCGCCGACACGCACTTCGGCCTGCTCAGCGTCTACATGGCGGTGATGGGCGTCGGTGTCGGCATGCTGATGCAGAACCTGGTCCTGGCCGCGCAGAATGATGTCCCTGCTGCTGAACTGGGCGCTGCCACCTCGGTGTTGTCCTTCTTCCGCAGCATGGGCGGCACGATCGGCACCAGCGTCCTCGGTGCGATCCTCGCCAACCGTGTCGCGTCCGAGATGACCAAGGGGCTTGAACAACAGGGCGTGTCGGCCGGCTCCGGCCAGGCCGCCGGTCACGGTGTCCCGGACATGACCACACTGCCGGCCCCGATGCGGGAGCTCGTGGAGCACGCGTACGGCGTTGCCACCGGTGACCTCTTCCTCGTCGCCACGCCGTTCGCCCTGCTCGCTCTGATCGCAGTCCTGTTCATCAAGGAGAAGCCGCTGAAGGACACCAGCGGCATGGAGCGGCTCGCCCAGGAGGCCGAGGACGACGCGTCTGTCGAAACCCAGGGTGGCTCCCTTCGGCACGTCGATGACGGTGTGGAGGCCGGTGCTGGTTCGGCGCCTGCCTAGGCGCGTCTCGTTGACGGGCTGATCGGTCGATCGGGTGTGTCTGCCCGGTTAGTGATCACTGATGCGATACGGGACCGGATCGAGCCGCTGATGTCGGCCGATCCGGTCCGTGGACGCTTAGGGCCTGGACATGGCGTCGACTGCCTTGACCCTGCAGAGCGAATCCCGCCGGAGCAAGCCCGAACGTGAATCTGAGCTGTACGGCATCCCGGCGTCTCCAGGGCTGCTGCGGACCGCTGGAGGGCGCCGTGCTGGACGGCGTTTCAAGAAGCGGCAGTTCAGGCCTGACTTCGAGGCGCACTCACTCTGAGCATGCGCTTAACGGGTGTCCGCCTCGGTCAGCCGGTGCTGCAGTTCGATGTGCCGGAACTGGTAGACGGCTCCCACGCGGCGCAGCACACCGCGCTGCTCGTGCGCGTCGGCGAGGAAGGCCATCAGGTCGAGGGGCAGGCGGACCCGGAGCGTCAGGTAGCAGCGGGCGACCGCGTACCGGCTCCAGGCCGCCTGCCGCATCCCGATCGCAAGGCCTGACAGGAGAGCCGGGACAAGGCCGACCGCGTACACCCACAACTGACCGTCGCGGGGATTCGAGCCCCACACGCCCGTCGAGCCCCACCGAGCGGCACACCAGCTCTGTGTGCCGATCACGGCGACGCCGACGACAACTGCCGTCGCCACACAAGTGGCAAGGATGCGACGGTCGTTGGCGAGCAACGCCCGCCCGTCGACCGCGGCACCCAGGTCGACCGGCACCGTGCGCAGCGCGTGCAGGAGCAGGCAGGCCACCGCGAAGACCGCGCCCACCTGCCCGGCGCCCCACGCCGCCGCGACCGGATCGGCGGGCGCGATGTACATCCGGTCCGACCCGCCCGACAGCACGTCTGCGAACAGGCCCTCCAGCAGGATGCCGCCGCCAAGGAGCAGCCCGCCCAGGAGCCCCCGGCACACACCTCCCGCACTCCAGTGCCAGCGCACCCGGGCCGCAGGACGGGCGGGATAGATGCGCGGTTCGTCCCTGACCGCGGCTGCCGCTGTGATGCCGTAAAGGAGGGCACTGACCGTGCCGCAGGCGTTGCCGAAGGCGAGGCTGTAGCAGATCGCGGACGCGATTCCGGTCGCCAGGGCGCGCAGGTTCCATGAGGAGGGGCGGCGGATTCCGAACCGGCGGCCGAAGGCGAACCCGGAGATGATGACGCCGACGAGCGCCAGCTCGCCGCCGTCGGCCAGTCGGTGCAGCACGAGTTCGGTGGAAGCGTGCGCAGCGGCGGCCGTCGTGCACAGCAGGGTGACCGTGAGGCCCGCGACGAGACCGCCCGCAAGGCCGCCGCACATCCCCGCCGCCACGACGCCGAGCCCGCCGCGTTCCTCCCAGCGGGGCGAGGCGGGCAGTTGCGGGGCGAAGTGGTGGATCAGTTCCATGGCCGCGCCCTCGGCCAGCCAGCCGAGTACGCCAAGGAGGACGCCGGCCAGCACTCGGGGCAGTACGGCCGGGACCGCATGGTGCAGACGCCACCAGGCCAACTCTGCCGCTCCGTCGCGCCCCTGCTCCATGTGCCGGGCCAGGAACTTCAGCGTGCTGTGGGCCTGTTCCGCCGTCCATCGGCAGGGGCGGCGCGGATGTGGCCGGTAGGCGGCCGGGATGAAGGCGTCGAGGAGATGGTGTTCGACGGCGGACCGCGTCGGACGCCGCAACACCTCGGCGGGGTCGGGTAGTTGTCCGTCTTCCTCATCGGGGCGCGGGTTGTACACGGACCGGGCCAGGGACACCATCAACGGACTGGTGAGCGCTTGTGCCACCGGCGCATCGGTGCCGAGCGCGGTCACCACCGGTGTCCAACGAGCCGCCGCAGGGGTTCCGGCCCCGCCCGCGTCGTGCAGCAGGTAGTGCGCGACGCTCCGCCCGTCGAGCGGGTCGAGATGGATGACGGCCAGGTCGGCCGGTCGTGCCGGGCCCCCCGTGGACGGCCGCAGCGCGGCCAGGTACTCCTGGGGACGGCTGGACAGCACAAGCCCGCAGCTGTACGGCAGTGCCGCGGCGATGCGGTGCAGTGCCAGCGCCCCTGCGGCGGCGGGGAGTTCGTCGAACCCGTCGAGCACCGGCAGGACGAGCCGCCGCTCCAGGAGCATCCCGGCCAGGGTGGTGTCCCCGTACGCGCCGGGCGCTGTCTCACCCAGGTCCGCGTAGTCCTGGACGAGCCTGCGCTCCATCCACGCCCGCAGCTCTTCGACGGCCGGGTCCCAGGAGGCGAGCGGAAAGAGCACCGGCACCGGCTCGCCCGCCCGGCGGCGCTCGGTCAGCGAGAGGATGAGCCGCACGAGCAGGACCGTCTTGCCCGCCCCGGGGCCGCCAAGGACGAGCAGACGCCGGTGGGGGAGATGTTCGGCGAAGAGAGCCCCGAGGTCTCCACCGCGTCCGGCAAGTCGGCCGGGCTCCTCGGTGGTGGCGAGGTCCGGGTCCGCGCAGCGCCAGGAGACGGGCAGCGGATACGGCTCCGAGAGCCGCCGCACCCGTGCCTCACCTTCCCACTGGCGGCGTACGGCGATCGCGAGCCGGTCGGCGACACCGCCCGGGTCGTCCACCGCCGCCTCGGCGCGATCTGCCCGGAAGGCGCACCAGGCGAGGTAGGCACCGGCCCCGGTCGGCAGCAGGGCCGCGATGACCGTGGCCGGGTCGTCGAGACGCGGGGCGACGACGAGCGCCCCGAGGACGCCCCCGCCGAACAGGACCAGGTACACAATCCCGGCCCGCCGTACGCGCGACCTGGGGACAACTCCACTCACCCGACGAAGAGTTGCGCATCACGGCCTCGTGCAGATGCGGTTCGGTACGCCTCCACCCGAGTGGGTGATACATACGGCGCAGGGCCCACCGTCCGTGCCCTCCGGGACGGGGAATGCACACCAGCTTCGCCGTACCCGAAGCCGCGGGGGAGACGGTGGCCGAGGTGAAGCCCGTCCACGAGCTGGATCACGCCTTCCGCTTTGTCCTCTGGCTCTGACGCGTGGAACCGGGCACCATCTCCTTACTCCACCTGCACCACAGCTGTCCCACCGTCAGCACGGTCACCAGCAGGAAGGAACCACCATGCGCATCCGCTCCGCGCTCACCGCCCTCGCGCTCACCACAGGCGCCCTGATCGCACCCGGTTTCGGTGTCCTCACCACGGCCACCGATGCCTTCGCCGCCACCAAGGTCAGCCATGCCACCGCGACATCGATGTTCCGCGAGGCCGGCGTCACCTGGTCGTCTTCCGGCGGCTGCTCGAACCGCGACAACCCGACGTGTACGTCCTTCGAGCAGCTCAATCTCGCCACCGCGCAAGGGGCCCAGACCCTCAAGCGCGCCAGTGGGTGCGCCCTCAACGTCACGGGTGGCACGGAGACCGGCCATGCGAGTGGAACGTACTCCCACTGGAACGGATACAAGCTCGACTTCGGCAAGAACACCTGTGTCACGAGCTACGTCAAGAACACCTTCACGTACATCGGGCCGCGGGGTGACGGCGCTCCGCAGTACAAGTCGGGCTCCGGCAACATCTACGCCGACGAGGGCAATCACTGGGACGTCCTCTACTACAACTGCGGCGGCTGCTGACCCTACTGGGCCAGACCGGCCAGCACCTCGCGTGCGGCCCGTGTGCCGGAGGCGAGTGCGCCTTGCACCGAGCCGGTGGCCCGGTGATCCCCGCACACGTACCGTCCAGGTGCGAAGCGCGTCGTGCGGCTGAGCGGCCACGGCGGCAGCATCGCGGGCAGTGCCCCCGGGACCGTGTAGGTCCCGACCAACTGCCACGCTTCGGTGTCCGCCGTGTACAGCTCCGCGAGGCGACGGCGTACGGCTGCCTCCGCTCCTGGCGGGTCGCCACCGAGCACCGAGGTGGACACGAGAGCGGTGCCTGGTGGGGCGTACTCGGGGGCGACTTCGCTGAGGACACAGGTATTGAGGACGCCCAGCGTGCTGTCCGTCACCAGGATCGGTTCGGCCAACGGGGCTGTGCCGGTGGCGTGGTAGTACGTGGTGACCGTCCTTCCGTCCGGCACGGTCAGCCCGGGAAGCAGGCGCGCGGCTGTCTCGGCGTCCGTGGCGACGACGACCGTCGTGGCGGGCTCTTCGCGGCCGTCGGCCAGGAGGACACCGTGGTCGGTGACGGCCGCGACCGGCGTCTCGAGTCGCAGAGTGTCGACCGGCAGACCTTCGGCGAGCTGTGCCGGGACCGTGCCGATTCCGCCGGACGGCAGGCACAGACTGCCGCGTGCCATGCTGCGAAGGATCAGGTGGAAGAAGCGTGCCGACGTCTCCAGCTCCTTCTCGAGGAAAACGCCCGACAGGAAGGGCCGCAGCAAGTTCTCGACGGCGTAGTCGGAAAGGCCGGAGCGCGCGAGTGCCCGGGCGGTGGGCTGATCGTGTCCGCGAGTGATGGCTCGTACCGGCAAGAGGGTGTCCCGTGCGGCAAGGGCCGTGAGAGCGGCCAGATCGCGGGAGCTCAGGGTCCGCCCCGGCAGCAGGCCGGCGATCTCTCGCGGGCGCCGGGTCGGGTCGGTCAGTCGCACGGGTCCGGTGGGTGTGTGCGCCAGCATGCCTGGGGTGAAGGGGCGCAGACGCAAGCTGCGAAGGTCCAGACGTCGCTTCACCTGAGGGTAGAAGGTGTTGAACACCTGGAAGCCCCGGTCGAGTTGGAAGCCGTCTCTGCGGTCCGTCCGCATCCGGCCGCCTACCGCGTCGGATGCCTCCAACAGTGCGACCCGCTGACCTGCGCGAGACAGGTCCCTCGCGCAGGCAAGGCCGGCGAGACCCGCACCGACGATGACGGTATCGGGGGCCGACAGGTGCTGAGAGGTCATCAGCTGTCTCCTCGTCTCGTTCGCGGGTCAGGATGCCACCGGCACGGGCCGGCTCACCGCGTGACAGGCCGTCGGGCGGTATCGGTTGCCGCCGTGTTCAAGACGTCCAAGGCTTCGGCCAACCCCGGTGGCCGTGGCAGTCCGGGCACGGCCTGACCGGTCCAACCCGGTCCGAGCGTCAGGACCAGGGGGTGCCTGCGCGCGCCGCGCACGCCCCATTCCATCGACGCCACGTGCTGCGCGAGCGGGCGGTTCGCCGTGGTCCGGGACTGGGCCCAAAGACCGACGGCCGCGGGTCCTGTCCTGCGCACGGCCGCCACGAGCGCTTGGGCGGGCATGGCCGCGCCGAACATGCGCACGGGCAGACCACGCTCGGTGAGGGCCGCTGCCAGTGCCTCCAGCGGCAGCGTGTGGTTCTCGCCGGGCACGCAGGCGAGCAGCGTCACCGCGGCCGGGTGACCGGACGCCGGACCGGCTGGAACCGGCGGGGCGTTTCGGCGCAGAACACCTGCCACGTGCCAGGACAAGAAGTGCTCGACCTCCACGTACTTCTCTCCCGAGCTCTCCCACTTGCGCCCCACCGCCTGAAGCGTCGGCATGATCACCTCCTGCCAGGCCGTGACAAGGCCGTAGTCGGCGATCGCCGAGGTCAGCAGATCGTCCACGGCGGCGGCTTCGAGCCGCAGCGAGGCGCGGGCAAGGCCCTTGCACTCCCGGCGCACGTCGCCGAGCTGAAGACCGGTGTGCGATCGGCTTCGAACAGGCCTGGGGCGCGCCGGGACGGCAGGGGGCTCCAGGGGCACCGGTGCCAGGGGCGCGCCTTCGCGCGCGATGCGTGCGGCCTCGGACGGCGGCACCCCCGTCATGGTCAGCGCGCACATCCGCTCCAGCCGCGAGATGTCCGCGGCAGTCCAGCGGCGGTGCCTGCCGCTGGTATGAGCATCGGGCCCCAGGCCGTAGCGCTGGTCCCAGGAGCGCACCGTGGTGGGGGCCACGCCAAGACGCCTGGCCACCGAACCGGTGGACAGGCTTGCTGGCTGGTCGTGCTCGCTCGAGCTCACCGACTCAGCGTACGACGCACAAACGACGCGTGTTGCTTGCGTCGTTTGTGCGTCCAAGACTCATGACAGATACGGGCCCGGGCCCCCGCCACTCTGCCGATGCACGTCAGCCCATGAACTCCCGTCCCGCGCACGCCGCTCCGCCGGAGGAACGACACCATGAGTGCGACTACGCAAGCCTCGGAGCGTCTGATTCCGCCTGCCGATGAGGCGCCTGTCGAGCCCGTGCCCAGCGGACAGGCGTCGAGCGAGGAGGATCCGGCCCGTGGACTCGTCGGTATCGACGAGCAGGCGTTCGCTGCGATCTACCGGCGCTGGAGTCCGCTGGTCCACACTCTTGCCGCCCGCACACTGGGCGACGCGCGGGAAGCAGAGGACGTGGCCCAGCAGGTCTTTCTCGCAGCCTGGCGGGGGCGGGCCGGATATCACCCCGAACGCGGGCCGCTGGGTGCCTGGCTCGTCGGCATCACCCGACGCAAGATCGTCGACACGCTCGCAGCACGCACCCGACGCCTCCGCCTGATCGAAGCGGCAGGCCGCGCCGCCGACGTTTCCACAGGAGTGCTGAGGTCGGAGACGACGGACCGGGCACTGGACCGTGTGCTGCTGTCGGACGCGCTCGCCCGACTCCCGCAGAGCCAGCGAGAGGTGCTGCGCATGGTGTTCTACGACGACCTGACCCAGGTCCAGATCTCCGAGCGCACCGGTCTGCCCCTGGGCACCGTGAAGAGCCACGCGCGCCGCGGCCTGTTCCAGCTGCGCAGCAAGATCGAGCAGAGCTGATGGCACCGGGGCCTCTGCGACACGTCGGACCGGACACGGCAGACGCCGTCCGGTCCCTTTGGCAGGAAGCGCGGGCCGGCCGGCGGCAGCATGGCCCGGAGCATCCGGACAGTTCGCTGACGTGGCGCACGCTCGGTCTTGATGCGATGGCGTCCATGCTCGTCGTGTCCTTGCGTCGCCTGGGCCGCACCGGTTTCAGCGCGCAGTGCCAGTGGCCCCGTTTCCATCCGCTCAACGAGCGTGCGATCGCCGTGTCGCATCATCCGCTGATCATGGTGGAGTCCACCCGCCAGATCGCCGTCGCGCTGGAGCACCGGTATCTGTCGGCGGACGCTGTGGCGCAGGGGCGTGCCCCGCTCGAACCCGTATCCGTGAGCCTTGGCCTGCAGCCCCGGGTATGGCCGACGGAGCGGGCCAGCGCCACCGACGTAGCCGTCCGAGTCACCGTGAGCGACCATGCGACGCGAGCCGACGAGCTCGCCTGCTACCGCATCACCGCCGAGTACCAGCACGCGGGGACGCCGTTCGGATCGTGCACCATGCGCATGGCCCGTCCCGCCTACCCGGGCGCTTCCTGCCCGCCCACGGTGCCACCACCCGCCCTGTTGCATCCCCCGGCGGCCGTCGTGGGCGCCGCCGCCGACACCGACGTCATGCTGGCGCGCGCGCCGCAGGGACGCCTGGTCATCGTGCCGCGCGACCCGGGCCATCCCGTCCTGACCCCCGGCGGCCCGGCCCGGCTTTCCGCGCTTGCCGTACTGGAGGCCGCGCGCCAAGCGGCGCTGCTGACCTCCGGCACGACCGCTACAGCTGTGGTCGGGCTGCACGTGGAACTTCATGCACCCGTGCCGCCGAGCGGGGCCTTGGTCGAAGTGACAGCGGAGTCGGCTGGAACCCGCGTTCTCGTCAGGGCATCCGGCCAAGTCGTCGCGTTGGGGACGGTCGTGCTGCTCGGACCGTGAACGGAGCCGGAGACAAAAGCCGAGAAGAAGTAGAAGAAGTAGCTGAAGACAAGGCGTGTCCGCACGTCGGGCGCACTTTCGCGTCGCCCCGGAGGACGAACATGAAAGACGTCATGCCGATCAGAGAGCCGGGAACGAGCCTTCCAGAGCTCATGCAACGGGTGGCGCACGGTGATGAGGACGCCTTCTCATCCCTGTACGACACCGTGGCCGTTCCGGTCTTCAATGTCGTACGCGGTGTCCTGCGCGACGCTGCACAGGCGGAGGAAGTCACCCAGGAAGTCCTCGTCGAGGTCTGGCGTACCGCCCAGCGCTATCGCAACGACCGCGGAACCGTCATGAACTGGATCCTGACCATGGCGCACCGGCGTGCGGTGGACCGGGTCCGCTCCACTGTGGCCTGCAGCGCCCGAGACCACAGAGCGGCGCTGCTGGCCCGCACACCCCCGTTCGACGAGGTCAGCGAAGAGGTCGAGACCCGGCTGGAGTACGAGCAGGTGCGTCGTTGCCTCCTGGAGCTGACCGACGTACAGAAGCAGTGCCTGTCCCTCGCCTATTACGAGGGAATGACGTCGCGGCAGGTCGCCGAGCAGCTCTCACTGCCGTTGGGCACCGTCAAGACGCGCCTGCGGGATGGACTCATCAGGCTGCGCGACAGCCTGGAGGAAGTGCCCGTATAGAGCGTGCCGCGGCGGCCTCAGTCCAGTGAATGCCTTTCGCGCTGCATCCGAATAAGGCGGCAAACCGGAATAGATCGTGCTGAATGCCACCGCGTCACTGTGGTCGACGTACGACCAGGCAGTGGCAGGAGATATCGCCGCCCGCCCGGCGGCCTGCTGGAAGGAGCCGACATGCAACTGCGGGACGAACTGCCCGTCGATCATCATCTCGCTGCCGTCTACCGCTATGGCGCCGCGTTCTGCGGCCTGGTGCTCATCGCCTTCGGCTGCCTCGGCCTGGCCGACGCGCTGACGCCCCTGAGCACCAATGGCGAGGTGGCGGGCCTGTCCACCAATGTCGCGCTGAGTGTGATCTCGCTCGTGGTCGGAGCCGCGCTCGTCCTCGGCGGCATCATCGGCGGGACATTCGCATCCGCTCTGAACATGTCCGTCGGCACGCTCTTCCTGCTCAGTGGCTTCTACCACCTCTTCACGCTGGATCGACCGGCCAACTTCCTCGACTTCGGAATGACGAACGTGCTGTTCAGCTTCGCTGCCGGCCTGATGATCCTCACGTTCGGCATGTACGGCCGCGTCTCCAGCAAGCTGCCCCACGACAACCCCTTCTGGCGCCGCCGACACCCGGACCAGGCCGCCCGCGAGGACGACACTCGGCACGGAGCAGTACGAGCTGAGCTGTCGAACCGAGAGCGAACGGCGCTGGAGAGCACGACTCGAGGCGACTGATCGCCTCCGGGCGGCGGTCAGTTCGATGCTGCCGCCTTACTCCCCGTGGTGGCGGAGTCCTTGTCCGTACGCATCCACACGGTGCGCTGCGGGAGGGGGATTTCGATGCCCGCCGCATCCAGTGCTTCCTTGACTCGACGGCGCAACTCACGAGTGACCGCCCACTGCTTGAGGGGAACGGTCTTGACGGCCACGCGGATCACCATGCCGTCCACGTCCAGGGACTGCACTCCCCAGACCGACGGGTCCTCCAGCAGAACCCCGTCGAACTGCGGATCCTGACGCAGGTCGCGACCGGTCTCCTCCAAGACGCTGTAGACAGTGTCGAGAGGGGCGTCGTACGCCACCGAGACGTCCAGAACGGCGCGGGCCCACTCCTGGCTGTCGTTGCGCACCCGGAGGATCTCGCCGTTACGGATGTGCCACAGGCCGCCGTTGAGATCACGGATCTGGGTGAGACGGAGGCCGACGTGCTCCACTTCGCCGATGGCTTCCCCGAGGTCCACGGAATCGCCGACGCCGTACTGGTCCTCGAGCATGATCAGCATGCCGGAGAGGTAATCCGCGACGAGGTTCTGCGCGCCGAAGCCGATGGCAAGGCCCACCACACCCGCGCTCGCCAGCAGAGGACCGAGGGCGATGCCGATCTGGTCGAGGACCATGGCCATGGCCATGACGCCGATCACTACGGTGACGATGCTGCTGAGCACCGAACCGATGGTGCGGGCACGCTGCTCGCGACGTTCGTTCGCCCGACTGCGGTCACGCTGCAGCACGGCCGGGCCGCGGCTGGTGCGGCGAGGCTCGCTCTGCTCCTCCGGAGGCTGGAGGATGCGCTGCACGACACGAGTGATGGCCTTCTTGGCCAGTCCCCGGACGATCATCATTCCCACGACGATGAGCAGGATGCGCAGTGGGACGCCTATCAAGGTGTCGACGTTGTCCCGCAGCCAACTCGGGGCTGACATCGCCTGGTCGGCGACGTCGCTGCTGAGGACATACGACGCCGACGCGCCGGTGGGTGACACGGGATTCCGCTCCAGTCAGTCGAAGTGAGCACTCGCAGCGGGGACCGTAGTCACGGATTCCGAATCAGGTCAAAAGGTGTGCAGAGGGTGTGAAGGAGTGTGCCACCGGCGTGGGCGAGGTGTGCCCTCCCTCAGTCGAGCTGTGCCCGAAGGCGTCGTACGTTCGCCTCCACGTCCCCCTTGGTCAGATCGCTGCCGATGCTCACCGTGAAGGCCCCAGCGGCGAGCCACTCGCCCGCGTTGTCGAGCGTGACGCCGCCGGTCGCCATGATGTGGGCGCCCGGCAGGACGGACAGCAGCGACTTCAGATAGGCGATGCCGCCGATGTGTGCGGGAAAGAGCTTGGCGACGCCACGCTGGGCGGCGACGCGCAGCTCGCTGGGGGTGAGGCCGCCCTCCACCAGGAGCCGGTCGGCCGCGTCCGCGACCGGGCGGACCTCCGGCACCTGGAACGGGCTGACGAGGAAGTGGGCCCCTGCTTCCAGGGCCCTTTGTGCGATGTCGGGCGAGGTGACGGTGCCGAGTCCGACGGTCGCCTGCGGAGTTTCCCGGGACCAAGTCTCCACCAGCTCTTCCCAGCCGGGTGTGGTGGCGGTGAACTCGAACGTGGTGATGCCGCTCGCGAGGAGTGTGTGCGCCAGTTCGTCCGCTGTGTCGGCGTCCGCGGCGCGCACGGTCGGGGTGATGCGGGCCAGGCGTAGACGGTCGATGGTGCTGGTGACGGCCTGGCTCAGGGGGGTCGCCCGGGGCGACGGGGCGGCGCTCACGCGGGGTCCGCTATGCGTGCGAGGGTGTCGAGGGTGGATTCGGCGTCGGCGCCGCGTGCGCGCAGCACGATGGCGTCGCCGCAACGGATGTTGAGGGTCATGAGCGAGAGCACGCTGCGGGCGGGCACTTCGTGGCCGTCCTCGCGGGCGACGGTGACCTCGGCGGTGCTGCGGGCCGCGGCCTGGGCGAAGGCTGCGGCCGGGCGGGCGTGCAGCCCGGCTTGCTCGGTGACGATCAGGCGGCGTTCGGCGACGGTCACAGGTCTCCTCCCTCGAGTCCGTTGTGTGCCGTGTGTCCCTCGAGCAACGTGGTCAGATGCTGCACCAGTTGCTCCTCCTCGTCGGGGTTCAGTGGGCGCGGGTCGATGTACAGGCGGCCCGTGGAGGCCTGGTGGTCGCGCAAGTACACGCCGGCCGCGGCCAGTTCGTCGGCCAGGTGTGCTGCGTCGCGCCCTGCGGTCGCCGGGTCGACGGTGAGCTCGGTGCGGTGGATGTCCCGGCCTGCCTCGTCGCTGACGACCCGTGTCGTGATGCCGGGCAGTGGGGCCAGGCGCGCGGCCAGCTTCTCCATGCGGTCGCGGTGGCCGCCGGGGGAGTCCGTACCGTAGTCGCGCAGGGCGCGGACGAGGCCGAAGAGGGTCTCCTTGCCGACCTTCATCGGGCGGGCGATGCCCGCGTACTGCGCGCGGCAGGCCTCCATGTGGCGGGCGCTGCCGCAGATCATTCCGGAGGTGGGACCGCCGACGGCCTTGCCGCCGCTGTAGACGACGAGGTCGGCTCCCGTGGCGGGCCAGTGCCGCAAATCCTCCTCGGCGGCCGCGTCGACGATCACCGGGATGCCGTGCTCCCTGCCGACCTCGATGGTCCGGGCGAGGGAGACCATGCCCTTCTGTACGGCGTGGTGCGACTGGACGTACAACAAGGCCGCCGTACGGGGGCCGATGGCGCCGGAGAGGTGTTCCGCGGTGACCTTGTTCGCCGAGCCGACCTCGACGGGACGGCCGCCGCCGAGCGCGATCAACTGCCGTATGGGGGCGCCGAAGTGGACGGAGTGACCGCGCGGCAGGATCACCTCGCACGGCGCGTCGCCCGGGTCGGGCAGGGCCTCGATACGGGACAGGTCCGTGCCCGCGACGAGGGCCGCCACGGCGATGGCGACACCGGACGCGGCGCCGGTGGTGGGACAGCCGTCCTCGGTGCCCGTGGCCCGGGCGATCTCCTGTCCGGTGGCGGTGAGGAGGTCGGCCATCACGACGTGGTGACGGGCGCCCTCGCTCATCGCGGTGATGACGGCTTCGCTGAGCACGCTGCCGCCGAGCGCGGTCATCTTGCCGCTGGCGTTGATCGCCGGGGGGACTTCTAGATCCTGGTGGAGAGTGTGCACATTGATTCCCTGAACTGTGTGGGAGGGAGGGGCGGTTCGCGGGGCGCGGGCGGTCACTTGCCGGGGATGGGGAAGAAGTACCCGGCGGCCATCGCGCCGATGATGGCGCCGCCCGTGAGGGGCTTGCGCCACTTGTAGAAGAGCGCGGCGCCGATGGTCGAGCCGAGACCGACGGGCAGGGACGCGGTGGCGGCGGAGATGATGACGAGCGGGCCCAGATAGCGGCCAGCGGAGTTGCCCGCGCCCATCATCACGTCGGCGCCGAACGTGGAGGTGCCGCCCGTGGAGTTCACGGTGGCGCGGCGGATGGCGAGGATGGCGACGCCGATCAGGGCGCCGAGCGCGGCGCCGACGGGGATCGCGAGCCAGAAGTGCTCGAGGGGTGCGGTGAATCCGGCGGACAGCATCATCGCGGGGATTCCGATACCGACGCCGGTCTGGAGCGAGCCCCCGATGTCGAGGATGCCGACCATGGGGCCCTCGATGATCCGGGCGAACAGGAAGCCCGCGCCGAAGGCCGCGGCGGCTCCGTAACTCCCGCCCTCCATACCGGCCTTGAGCATGGATACGACGGCGACTTCGTTGAAGATACCCGTGTGGTAGACGTAGTAGAGGTGTGTGCCGGTGAAGATCCCGGCGGCCAGGCAGGCGACGAAGACGGGGAAGGCCCACTCGGAGAGCCAGAAGCTGCCTTCTCCCGGCACCTTGGTGAGGAAGCCCGGCTTTTCCGGCTTCGTGTCGGTCGTGTCGGAGCCGTTCGCGGGTATGTCGCCCGCGGCGGCGGTCGATGTGTCGGTCATGTCGCTGCCTGCCTCACTGGGGCTTGGTGCCGGTCGCGTCGTGGAACTGCAGGAGCCAGTGCGGCACGTCGACCTTCAGCTGCTGAAGCAGGGTGATGTCGGCGCCGCGCAGGACGGTGCTTGCGGCGAACAGGACGATGACCGCCCCCGCGAGAGACTTGGTGACCTTGGTCCAGCCCAGGTCGTCGACTCCCTTGCCGATGACGATGCCGAGCACGATGCCCGGGACCGCGTTGCCCATCACCAGGTGACCGAGCCCGCCGAGGACGGTGCCCCAGGCTCCGGTACGGCGGCCCGCGTCGACGGCGGCCATCCAGAAGATGATGGGCATCACGGGGTTGATGAGCCATTCCGACGCAGGTCCCAGGACCTTGGCGGCGACGTCCTGCAGGGAGTGCGGGATCGAGGCCGCCGTCGTGTTGAGCAGCGCGATGAGGACCATGCCGACGACGGTGCCGGTGAGGGCCATCCGCCGGGGATTGTGCAGGGTCTGGTCGAGGTTGCGGTTCTTGACCATCGCGACCGAGGCCGTCCAGTGCGGCACGATGCGGTGGTCGACGTCGCCGGTCAGCGCTCCGGTGCCGACGGCGCTTGACCAGGCGTTGAAGAGGAAGCCGAGGCCGAAGGAGAAGTGCGCGACGGGGTCGTTCTGGCAGGCGTTCAGCTCGCCGAGGGTGCGGAAGGCACCCATGCCCTGGACCTTGGGCGCGTGGAACATCCGGGCCACGCCCGCGCTCGCGCCGAAGCCGATGAGGCCGCCGATGACGAGGGACTGCAGCAGGACGGTGAGGGTCTCGTTCATCGGGTCACCTCATGTGCAGGGCGTGCTGGAGCGGCGAGAGCCGCTCCTCGCGCACCGTGAAGTCGACGGCATCCAGGTCGAGCGAGGCCACCTGCACCTCGACGCGCAGGGTGATCTCGAAGCGTTGGCGGGTGCGCGGGAAGATCAGGCCCAAGAACCTTTCGGTCCAACGGTGTTGGGCGGCGGAGAGCACTTCGAGCTCCAGCGGCTCCACCCGGAAGCAGACCCCTTCCGTGCGCTTGCCGACCGCCGACTGGACCTGCCCGATGGCGGTGGCGAAGGCCTTCTCGCGGGTAGGGCCCGAGCCGGTGAGGCGGAGTGTGTGTCGGGACTGCTTCATGCCGTCCTCCCCAGCTTCTTCAGGAGGGCCTCGGTGACCTTGAATCCCAGTTCCTCGCTGTCGAGGAAGCCGAAGCCGAGTACGGTGCGGCCCTGTTCGACGGCGGTCACGCCGGCCTGCGCCGATCGCATGCCGAACTCGATGTCGTGCCCGTACTTGGCCTTGGCGGTCACGGCCCCCGCGCCACCGCTGCCGCAGAAGGAGATGCCGAGGTCGGCGCCCTCGGCGGCCATCACGTCACCCACCTTCATGTCGGCCCCGGGCCCGGGGATGACGACGGGTTCGCCGCCCGCGGCACGTACTCCGTCGGCGACCGCGTTGCCCTTGCCGAGCCGGTGTCCGATCACGATCTTCACTGTCATGGCGGTGCTCCCTGGTGTGTCGGTCATACCTGTGTCGGTCATGCCTGCTGGTCGGTGTGGTCCTGTAGCTGTGCCGCCGCCTCGAAGTGCAGCGCGAGCAGCAGGACTTCGGTGTCGCTCGCGGTGAACTCCCGCGGGGTGCAGTAGCTGTCGATGAGCTGACGTACGGCCGACATGCGTCCGGGGGCGACTTCGGCGGCGAGCTGGGGGTCGAGTGCGTCCAGATGCTCGGCGGTGCGGACCCTGCGGACGAACGCCAGCGCGTGCACGGCCAGGGCGAGCGCGCGGATGTCGTCGAAGACGATGCCGCTGGACCGCGCGTAGAGGCGGGTGAGCGGGAGGAACGCTTGCAGGTCGGTACGGTCCGTCTCGGTGACGGGATGGTCGGTGTCCCGTACCGCCTCTGCCAGCCGCTCGATCAGGGGGGTGCTCAATTCGTGGGCCTCTCGGTGGTGCGTTCCGGTCGGTGGTGCGGGCGGAGGCGGGCTCGGCCGGGGGAGTGGCTGGTGCCGGTGGTTCAGGCGGATCCGCTCCCCACCGGATGGACGCGGCCCGCGCGGACGACCGCGACCGGCTCCAGGCGGGTGTCGCCGGTGCGCGTGGCGCCCTCGGCGTCGGTCAGAGTCACCGGCCCCTGCTCCCGCCGCAGCAAGGTAAGGTCCGCCACGGAACCTGGACGCAAGGTGCCGAAGTCCTGCTCCAGGCCCAGTACTTCAGCGGCGTGCAGGGTGGCGCAGCGAATCACTTGCTGCGGCGTCATGCCCAGGGCGAGGAGTTTGTCCAGGGTCGTGGCCAGCGAGTGCACCGGCCCCTCGATGCTGCGCGCGTGCAGGTCCGTACTGATCGTGTACGGGGTGAATCCGGCTGCCAGCGCCCGCTCCGCGGTGGCGAAGCACAGACTCGCGCTGCCGTGCCCGATGTCGAGACGGACGCCGCGCGCGACGGCCGCACGTGCCTGCCGCTCGCTGCCGAAGAGGCCGCCGGGCTTGCCGTGGAAGGCGTGCGTGACGACATCACCCGCGCCGAGCAGGTCAAGCACGTCGGCAAGGACCGGAGGTTCGTTGCCCACATGGACCATGACCGGTCGGCCCACCCGCTCGGCGACCCGCTTGGCGGACCGCAGGGGGGCGAGCCCGCTGTCGCCGAGGACCGACGCGCTCATCCGGACCTTGATTCCGCGGATCTGCTCGGGGTGGTCGCGCAGCGCCTCCTCGGTGGCCGCCTCGTCCACGTCACCGGGCCCGTGCGAGAGCTCCCTGGGCCCGTGGACCAGACCGTGGCGGGAGATGTTCAGCCAGCTCAGCACCCGGGTGGCGGCGGGGCGGACAACGTTGTCCGTGAAGTCGGAGAAGTCGTCGCTGCCGCAACTGCCCGCGTCCACCACGGTGGTGACGCCCTGGCGCACCCCGATCGTGTCGGCGGGGGCGCCGAGGTAGGTGCGGGAGGCGTAGACGTGCGTGTGCAGGTCGATCAGGCCCGGCGCGACGAGCAGGCCGGAGGCGTCGAGCCGTTCCTCGCCGACGAGAGTGCCGGGTGCGCCGATCGCCGCGATGCGACCGTCGTGCACGGCGATGTCACCCGGCTCGGGGGCCTCGCGCAGCGGGTCGGCCAGGAGTCCGCCCGACACCACGAGATCGAATCGTTGTCGGTGCGGGGCCGTTGCCCCGTGTTCAGCCATGGACGGCCGCCTTTCCCGAGCGTGAGATAGGTGCGTGGAGCGTCCGGCACGAGAGGCGACCCAGGGGTGCGTCACGGCCGGAGGACAGGCAAGCGTTCCGTAGAGTAGAATTGCGTTCCGCTGTACGGACCGATTGGCAACATAGCCCGCGCGTTCTCGGAGGGTCAATGGATGGCAGCAAGCCCGTTAATTCCGTCGCGAAGGCGCTACGGGTCCTGCACGCACTGGCCCGCCCGGACGGACCGCACCGCCTCGGCGAGATCGCCGAGCATGCGGGCGTGCCCAAGGCCAGCACCCACCGGGTCCTGGCCATCCTGGTCGAGGAGGGGTACGCGGCGGCCGACGGCGAGGGCCGCTACGGCAGCGGCAATCAACTCCGGGCCCTGTCCGCGCTGGTGCTGGCCGACGACGCCGTCGGTATCGACGCGGTGCTGCGCGCACTCCAGCAACGCCTCGGCCAGACCGTCCACCTGGCCGTGCCGAGCGGCGACTACGCCACCTACACGCACAAGGTCGACCCGGGCCACGCCTACCGCATCGCCAGCGACGTCGGCACTCCGCTGCCGTTGCACACCACGGCCGCGGGCAAGGCGCTGCTCGCTCACCTGCCGCAGAGCGAGGCGGACGACATCCTCGACCGCACCGGACTGCCCGCCCGCACACCCCGCACCCACACCGACCGTGCGGCCCTGGCCGAGGAGTTGGCCCGCATCCGAGCCGATGGCTACGCCACCGACTACGAGGAATCGGACGACTCCATCTGCTCGGTCGCCGCCCCGGTGCTCGACGCCGATGGAACCCCGGTCGGGGCGGTCTCTGTCTCCGCCCTCACCTTCCTCGTGACGGAGGAACAGCTCAGCAGTTTCGCGCCGGCCGTGCAGCAAGCGGCACTGGATGTCTCACGCAGACTGTGAACGCCGGTCGGGAGCAGCGCCGAACCGTACGGGGGCTTCCCCCACCCCCGGTCCGGGGGCCCTTCGGAGTGCTGGAGGAGAGCGCTTCATGATCCGCTGTACGCATGGAAATTGAGCGCACAGAAGGTTCAGCGGGCGCAAAGCTGAAGGCTCGGATCGGGTACGCGGCGTGGATTGTGGGTGTCGTCCAGTTCTTCGTCATCCATGGCATCGCTGAGGCGGCCTGGGCGAAACCGTACAGCTGGGCGCGGTACAACATCAGCGACTTGGGCAACGCTCACTGCGCCCAGCAGGTGGATCCCGAGCCGCGATACATATGCTCTCCCGAACATGACCTGATGAACGGGGCGTTCATCGTTCTGGGAGCTCTGCTTGTCGTAGGTGTAGCCCTGACCGGTGCCGGTCTATGGCGCAGAAGTCGGTCCGCGATCGCGGCCCGGTTGCTGCTGGCCGCCGGTGGCGTGGGATTCGTGCTGGCCGGGCTGGCCCCCGCGGACGTGAACGAGAACCAGCACGTCCTTGGCGCCCTGCTCATCATGGCCCTTGGCAACATCGGCCTTGTTCTGGCGGGACTCGACTCCTCGGTCGATGCTCCCCGTTCGATGCGCTGGGCGACCCTGCTGATGGGTGTCACCGCGATCGCGGCCCTGGGGCTCTTCCTCTCCCGCCACTACCTCGGGCTCGGTATGGGAGGCATGGAAAGGGTGGCCGCGTTTCCTCTCCTGGTGTGGGCGCTGGGTGTCGGCATCCTCGGTCTGATCCGCTCGACACCACGGAGGCGACAGGTGATGTCTTCGGGCAACACGCCGCAGACAGCCAACAGATGAGCCTTGCGGTCCAGTTCCTGAAGACAGTCGCGTGTTCAGCCGCCGCGGACGACCTTGGTCTCCAGGTACTCCGTCATGCCGTCGGGCCCGAACTCGCGGCCGTTGCCGGACTGCTTGTACCCGCCCCAGGGGGCGGACCAGTCGAACTCCGCGTCGTTGATCAGGACGCAGCCGGCCCTGATCCGCTCCGCGACCGCGCGGGCCGCGGTCAGATCGGCGCCGGTGATGTACGCGGCCAGGCCGAAGGGAGTGTCGTTGGCGATGTCGATCGCCTCCTCCACGGTGTCGTAGGCGATCACCGACATCACCGGGCCGAAAATCTCCTCCCTGGCGATCGTCATGGAGTTGTCGACGTCGGCGAACACGGTCGGCCTGGCGAAGTGACCCGCCTCAAGGCCGGCCGGCTTGCCAAGGCCGCCGGTCACCAGGCGCGCACCCTGGTCCAGGCCCTGTTGGATGAACCCCTGGACGATGTTCCACTGCTCGGCGGAGATCAGCGGCCCCATGGTGGTGTCCTGGGCGCGCGGGTCGCCCAGGGTGAGGGCCTCCACCGCCGGCACCAGGACGGACAGGAACTCCTGAAGCCGCGCCCGGGGCACCAAGGTACGGCTGGGCGCGCTGCACAGTTGGCCGGTCATGGACATCAGCCACGTCATGGCCGTCTGTACCGCGATGTCGAGGTCGGCGTCGGGCAGCAGGATGTGCGGGGACTTCCCGCCCAGCTCGGAGGTGACACGCTTGACGGTCGGCGCGGCGGCGATCGCGACCTGCGTCGCGGCCGTCAGGGAACCGGTGAACGAGACGATCCCGACACCCGGGTGCGCGCTCAGGGTGGGGCCGACGACCGAACCGCGGCCGTTGACGAGGTTGAACACGCCCGCCGGGACACCGGCCGCGTCCATGATCTCCGCCAGGATGATCGCGGAGTACGGGGTCAGCTGGGCCGGTTTGAGAACCACGGTGCATCCGGCGGCGAGCGCCGAGACGGTCTTGCCCGTGGGCTGGAGGACGGGGAAGTTCCACGGCGTGATCAGCCCCGCCACCCCCAGAGCCTCCTTACGGATCACCGTCTCCCCGCGCATCTCGGTGAAGGCGTACGTCTTGAGAACCTCGATGGCCGTGGCGATCTGCACCCGTCCTGTGGGCACGTGCGCGCCCCGGGCCAGTGTCAATGGGGCGCCGAGTTCAGCGGTGACCGCCTGGGCCAGATCCTCGGCCCGCTTGTCGTATGCGACGAGTACCCGTTCCAGGAGCGCAATGCGCTCCTCGGGCGTGGTCTGCGAGTACGAGACGAACGCGCGCTCCGCCGCGGCGACGGCGGCATCGACATCGGCCTCGCCGCCCAGCACCACCCGGCCCGTGACCTCGCCGGTCGCCGGGTGGGTCAGCTCCAGGGCCGACGCCTTGAGCGGGGCACGCCAGGCGCCGTCGATGTACAGCTCGTTGTGTTCACGCATGATGATCAGCTCTCGGTGAAAGGACCGAGGGCCGCGCCGCAAGCCGTCCTGCGCCGCTCCGAGCCCTGGTCGGCTCCCATCGTGGAGCGGAGCAGGGAAGTCATCCAGGGAGACATTTCCCTGGGTACGCCACGGCTAGGAACGCCTCTGCCGCGATGGCACCGACGACCTCGGCCACGGCTGCGGACTTTGTCGCCACCCTTCGCGCAGGAGCCTGGCAGGCCAGAAGACGGCCCGCGATCACCCGTAGAGCGAGCGGGCTCCCGGGCTGTCGCCCCTGAAGCGTTGGCCGGCGGCGATCTCCTCGCCGACCACCGACCAGACGGTCTCGTCGTCCTGGAAAGGGAGCGGGTCGACGGTGCTCGTCTCCTGACGGATGCGCTCGACCTCGCGCTCCAGGCGCTCGAAGTCGGCTTCTTCGTCGCCGTCGTCGCCGTCGTCGCCGTCGTCACCGCTGAAGGTGAACTCCTCGAGCAGACGCTGGAACCGGAGGGCGACCTGGACCAGGGAGGAGACGTCCGCGTGGAGTTCCCGCACGGTCTCCTCGTCAGGGTCGAAGGCGTGCACCTTGCCGGAACTGGGTTCGAGGGCGAGGTGGGCGTTGAGCAGCCAGCCGATGACGGGCCATTCGCCCGCGTCCGCCGGGGCACCCTCGAAGTCCTCGGCGTCGACGACGTCCTGGACGAGCGGCAGCCGACCGGAGCGCTCGTCGGGCTCACGCATATGGAGCGTCCCGTCGGGGACGCCGACTGTCTGCAGGAGGCAGGCGCCGTCGGCGGCCGCGGTAGAGGGCGGGAAGGCGGTGGCGGGCAGGGTCGCGAGCCGGTTCTCGCCGAAGATGTCGGCGAGTTCGCTGCGGGTGAGGTGGAAAAGCACTGCCGGAACTCCGAACTCGGCTGCGGCACGGACGCCGTGGGACTCTTGGTGGGCGGAGGCGGTCAGACAACAGCGTTGCGGATCGAGACCCGTCCGGCGACTCCGATTCCGTCCCGTCCGCTCGCCGCCCTGCGGGCCCCTGAACGAACCAGTCGGTCCTGTGCGGTGTCGGTGCGACTTCTACGGACCCGGCCTCAAGCGACGTTGCCGAGGTCGTCGAGCGTGATGCGATGGCCTGCCCGGCGCCGTATGAAACCGCGGAGGCCTGCCAGCAGCGTGATCCCCGTCCATCCGACGAGGCCCATGATCAGAGTGCCGATCTGGCCCGCGGGGTCGACGTCGGTGGCGGCTTCCATCGGGACGACACCCTCCGGGTCGCTGATGACGTCGAGCCGATCGCCCACCCCCCACTCCGGGTCGTTCCCGTCATAGGTCAGCGGCTCGTCGAGTTTTCCGTCCGGTCCGACGAGGGTGAAGCGGTGGCTGCTCGAGCCGTCGTCGTCGGCGCTGTCGGCTGTGATGCGGACGCTTTCACGCACCCCCCGGACATCGAGAGCGGCCTCGGGGGCTATCTGCACCGAGCCCACGAGGACGAATATCGCCGGAAGGAAGGAGACGAGGGCGAGCCACACCGCGTTGTGGAGGAAGACCAGGAGGGCCGCGAAGGCGAAGCACCCGATGATGCCGGTGATGATCGGAATCACATCTGTGCCCACCGCGAGATACGAGATCCCGGTGTTGGCCGCCGCGATGGCCCAGCCAAGTCCCATCACGACGAGGGTGTACACGAAGTATCTCCCCCGACTCACGGTTGAACCCTGCGACTTCTTCGTGTCCACCTCAGTCATCAGGGCAGCATAGACAGGCCACCTGCCGGGCCCGCGTCCGGCATCACGAGGAGAGCCGGCGTCAAGGACCGGGCGCGGTGACCGGCGCACGAGTTGTCGTGCCGCTATCCGGTGTGCAGTCGCTGGTACTCGTCGAGCAGCCGTCGCAGATGCCCCACCATGAAGTCGTAGTAGGCGTGCATGTCACGCAACCGCGCCTGCTGAGCCTCTGGCAGGCCAAGTCCCCGTTCCTGCGCGGTCCGCGCGAGTTCCAGCAACTGCTCGGTCTGGTTGAGCTGGTGCTGGAGGCAGCCGGTCCATGCGTCGTCGCGCCACACGTAACCGGCCTGGCGCACGCCGGGTACCTTGACCCGTTCGACCGTGCCGTTCGTGATGAGCAGGCGGGTCATCTCCGACGCCGAACCCTTGCTGGCTCCCAGGGCCGTCTGCAGTTCCGACAGTGTCATGGGGGTCGGGCTGAGCATCAGGACGCCCGCGAGACGGCCGGCCATGGGCGGCCAGCCCATCGCGCGCCCGATCCGCTGACCGAAGTCCTCGACCAGCGGCCCGTCAGTCATGGCCGAGCTTCCGTCACCCGTGACCGAACTCCCTTCGCCCATGGCTGACCTGTTGTCGGCGGCTGGCGACACTCATCCTCCCTGTACGGAAGAAAATGAAAATTCATTCTTGACTGAACATTCCTGGTACGTCAGATTACCAGCATCCGTGCAGGAGTCACCGGCGCGGAGCACGCTCCCGTATCAAGGAGTAGAGATGGCAAAGCACGATCGCGACCTGATCGTTGTCGGCGCGGGCTCCGCGGGTGCGGCGATCGCCGCCCGCGCCGCCGCTCGCGGCCGACGGGTCCTCCTTCTGGAGGCGGGCCCCGACTACCGCTCGGCGCAGATGCCTGAGCCGTGGCGCTCGCCCAATCCCGTGGTGGCCCTCATGGACCCCGCAGCCTCGGAACATCTCGTGTGGACCGGCCTGAACTCCTCGCGCACCGAGAAGCAGCCGCAGGCCCCGTACTGGCGCGGCCGGGGAGTGGGCGGCAGTTCGTCCGTCAACGGCCAGATCGCGATCCGGCCGCCGATGGAGGACTTCGAGGAATGGGCCAGGCTCGGCTGTAGCGGATGGGCGCCCGAGGACGTGCTGCCGTACTTCGCCAAGCTGGAGGACGACGACGAGTTCGGCGACAAGACCTACCACGGTCGCGGCGGACCGACCCCGATCCACCGGACCCCGAAGGAAGCCTGGGGAGGCGTCGACCGGGCCCTGGCCGACTCGGCCCTGGCGGCAGGGTTCGGCTGGGCCCCCGACGTCAACGCACCCGGCGCCACCGGAGTCTCGCCCTACCCGATCAACTCCCGTGACGCCCGCCGCGTCAGCGTCAACGACGCCTACCTCGAACCCGCACGTGAACTGGCCGGCCTCACCATCCGCGGCGACGCGCTGGTGGACAGCGTCATCTTCGAGAACGACCGCGCGATCGGTGTCCGTGTGGTGATCGACGGATCCGTCGTCACCGAGTACGCGGACGAGGTGATCCTCAGCGCGGGAGTGATCCACTCGCCGGCGATCCTGCTGCGCTCGGGCATCGGCCCCGCCGGTCAGCTGCGGGCGCTGGGGATCGAGGTCCGCCAGGACCTGCCGGTCGGTCTCGGTATGCAGGACCACGCGATGACGGTGCTCTCGCTGCCGTTGCGGGCCGAAGCCGCCATCAAGTCACCGCACGACCGGCACACCAACGTCTGCGTGCGCTGGTCCAGCGGGACGTGCACACACTCCGACGACCTCATGTTCGTCTCGCTCAACCAGAACGTGCTTGCCATGGCCACGGCCAACACGCAGTCGCACGCCGGTGCCTTCGGTGTCTGGCTGAACCGGGCCCACTCGCGCGGTGAACTCGCCCTCGTCTCCACCGACCCCTCGGCGCACCCGTACGTAGCCCAGCGGATGCTTTCCGACGAGCGTGATCTCGCCACGATGAGGGAAGGCGTGCGCGCCCTCGTCGAGTTGAGCGGCAGCCCCGAGACGGCCGCCGTCCTCGGCGGATCGATCGAAGAGGCGAACCGTCCGCTGTTCGAGGCCCTGGCGAACGACAGCGACCTCGACGACCACCTGCTGTCGACGGTCATCGACGCCCAGCACGGCACGAGCACCTGCCGGATGGGCGCTCCCGGGGCGGCCGAGACGGTCGTCGACCCGGCGTGCCGGGTCCAGGGTGTCCGGGGTCTGCGGGTCGTGGACGCCTCGATCTTCCCTTCCGTCCCCCGGGCCAACACCAATCTCGCCGCCATCATGACCGGCGAGCTCATGGCCGACCGGCTCGACGCCTGACTCCGCTCGTACGGAGCCCTCTGATCCCGCTCGTGCTGAGCCCCCAACCCCCGCCTCGTACCGAGCCCCCTGCTCCGACCCCGTATCGAACAGAAACGGCGACAACCATGGAAACCCTGCAGAACTTCATCGGCGGCAGGTGGGAAGAACCGGTCGGCGACGATGTCCTCGCCGTGGTCAACCCCGCCACGGAGGAAGCGTTCGCGCAGTTCCGCGCGGGCGGCGCCGACGACGTCGACCGCGCCGTGTCCGTGGCGGTCGCGGCGCAACCCGAGTGGGCCGCGCTCACCGTGGCGCGGCGCGTGGAAGTGATTCACGCCTGGGCCGACACGATCGCCGCACACGCCGACGAACTGGCCGAACTGGAATGCCGGGAGATGGGTAAACCGGTCGGCATCGGTGTCTCTTTCATAGCGGGGGCCGTGGCCGGGCTGAAGGCCGCCGCGGACCAGGCGCTCACCTACCCGTTCAGCGAAACAGTGACCGGTCCGGGTCCGGCGGGAGAGCGGACCGACATCGTGCGCCACCCGCTCGGCGTCACCGCAGTGATCACTCCGTGGAACTTTCCCGTCGTCATGGTCCTCGGCGCGCTCGGCCCGCTGCTCGCCGCCGGGAACACCGTCGTGGTCAAGCCCTCGGAGCGATCCCCGGTCTCGACGGTGCGGCTGTGCGATCTTGCCGCCTCCGTCGGACTGCCCCCGGGCGTACTGAACCTGGTACTCGGCGACGGCCGCACGGGCGCGGCGCTGACGGAACACGAAGACGTACGGCTTGTCCACTTCACCGGCTCGGTCGGGGCCGGCCGCGCCGTGGGGGCGGCGACCGGACACCGCCTGAGCCGCTCCGTGCTCGAACTCGGCGGAAAGGACCCCGTCGTGATCGACGCCGGAGTCGATCCGGTGGCCACCGCGCAGGCCGTCGCGTTCGGCGCGTTCATCAACACCGGCCAGATCTGCACCTCCATGGAACGGATCTACGTCCATGAGCGGATCGCGGACGAGTTCGTCGAGGCGCTCGTCGCCGCGGCGCTGACCTTCACCGTCGGCGACGGTCTCGACCCCGCCACGGTGATCGGGCCACTCGTGGACGCGCGGCAACGCGACACCGTACGACGCCATGTCGAGGACGCCGTCCACAAGGGCGCCACCGTGCGCGCGGGCGGAGCCGTACCGGAACGCCCCGGCTACTTCTACCCGGCGACCGTGCTCACCGGAGTCGACGACACCATGCTCGTGATGACCGAGGAGACGTTCGGCCCCGTAGCGCCCGTCACCGTCGTGGCCGGCTTCGAGGAGGGCCTCACCCGCGCGGCTGCCTCCCGCTACGGCCTCGCCGCCACCGTGTACACCGACGACCCCGATCACATCGCGGCAGCCGCGCGACTGCCCGTCGGTGTCGTATGGGTCAACCAGTGGCAGGGCGGCGGCCCCGAGCGGCTGTACGAACCGGCCCGCGACAGCGGCATGGGAGCCACCGGAGCCCGTGCCGCGTACGACGCGGCGACCCGGCCCGCCGCCGTGCACGTCGCCGCCACCGCTCCGGCGGCCGGCCTGTGACCGCCGCCAAGGAGTCCGCGGCGCGGCACGTCCGAGCCGCGGCGGACGACCTGATCGCCCTGTCCCACCGGATCCACGACAATCCCGAACTGGCCTTCGAGGAGTATCTCGCGAGCCGCTGGGTCGCCGACGCCCTGAGCGAAGCGGGGTTCGAGGTCCAGCACGGGTACTGCGGGCTGCCGACCGCCGTGGAAGCGACGGTCGGCACCGGGCCGACCCACATCGCGATCTGCGCGGAGTACGACGCGCTGCCCGACATCGGGCACGCCTGCGGCCACAACATCATCGCCGCCGCGGCCGTCGGCGCCGGTATCGCGCTGGCCCCCTTGGCGGACGAACTCGGCCTGACGGTGCGGATACTCGGCACTCCCGCCGAGGAAGGCGGCGGCGGCAAGGTACTCATGTTGGAACAGGGTGCCTTCGACGGCGTACACGCGGCGATGATGGTTCACCCGGCGGCGGTCGAGATGGCGGCCATGCCAGGCCTGGCCGTCACCCAGTTCGACGTGTCCTACGAAGGCAAAGCGGCACATGCCGGTGCCTATCCCGATCTTGGCGTCAACGCGGCGGACGCCATGACCCTCGCCCAGGTGGGCATCGGGCTGCTGCGCCAGCAGACCACGGCCTCGGATCGCATACACGGCATCGTCACCCAGGCAGGCTCCGCCGCCAATGTCATCCCCGACGTCAGCCGCGGCCACTGGATCGTGCGCAGCGACACCCTGGACGCCCTGGAGCCGTTGGCCGGGCGGGTGCACCGCTGCTTCGAAGCGGGCGCGCTGGCCACCGGCTGCGACCTGTCCACCACGAAGGTCGGCCCCGACTACGCCGACCTGAGGCCGGACCAGGGCCTGCTCGACCTGTGGGTCGCCAACGCGACGGCACTCGGCCGCAGCTTCCCCGAACTGCCGAAGAGCGTCGCGGGCGCCGCCACCGACATGGGGAACGTCTCCCATGTCGTTCCCACCATCCACCCCATGCTCGGCCTTGACTGCCTCCCTGCGGTCAACCACCAACCGGAATTCACCGCCGCGTGCCGTACAGAGACAGCGGACAGGGCCGTACTCGACGGGGCGACCGGCATGGCCTGGACGGCCATCGACGTCGCCCTCGCGGCCGGACGAGGCGCGGACAAGCCGGACACGTAGCCACGCAAGAGGCAGCCGGAGCCCGAACATGGAGTGAGTCGCCGTCCTGGAGATGCCTCGGGATCCTGGAGGTGTCTTCGGGGCCCGCCCAAGTTGCCGCGCAGAGACGGCAGTCGGCAACAGGAGGCCCGGCTTCGACGATGTCGTCCCCGGCGTTCGCGCCGGGTGGCGGCGGGGGAGTGGTGCGTCTGACGCGTGCCGCGCCAGAGGAGGGCCTCGTCAAGAGTCGAAGGCGCGGCGGCCTGGCGTCGGGCGCTCAACTCACGTCTGCACCAGCTATTGACGCTTGTTTGCACTGGCTTTACGTTCCTCGACATCTGAGAGCGCTCTCAAGACGTCCTCACTGTCATGACTTCGAGGTGCCGTCCATGCCAGACCCCCGCTTACGACTCGTCCCTCGCCGCAGACCGGCCGCCGCCCTGGTGCTGGTCGCCGCGCTGGCCGCCATCGGTCTCGGCCCCGCCGCCACTCCCGCGGCGGCAGCCAACGTCCCGGTAGGCTCCGGCAGTTACTCCGACACCCGCCCCGCGGGAACCTCAGGACCCACCACCAACACCGGCACCCCGGTGACCCCCAAGGTCACCCCGGGCGCCAAGGGCAAGCCGGTCCCCACCAACGACTGGTGGTCCTCCCTGGCCTTCCAGCGGTACGGCGACAACCCGTACTCCACTCCGATGTACGGGCATCCGCTCACCTACCAGGCCACCGCCGGCGGTCTGGAGGTCGGCTACCCCACCACCCCCGCGGTCGTCGGCGAGGGCCGCCAGTACGAGTACGCGCACAAGCGCGACCTCACCCTCGGCCTGAGCGGCCTCAACTCCCCTGACACCAAGGCCGACGCCTGGTCCGACTGGACCGTCACCCCCTACTGGTCGGACGGCACCCGCACCCTGCGCACCACCATCGGCCACGGCCTGCCCTTCGTGTACGCCAAGGGCTCGGGCGGCAACGCCCAGATCACCACCGCCGCCGCGCCCAACGTCTTCGCGGACCAAGGAAACGTCCTCGGGATCACGGTCGCGGGCCACCACTACGCACTCTTCGCCCCCAGCGGCAGCGACTGGAACGTCTCCGGTTCCACGATCACCGCCGGTCTGGGCGCCAAGGACTACTTCTCGCTGGCCGTCCTGCCGTCGACCGACGCGCTCGCCACGTACAAGAAGTACGCCTACAGCTTCGTCACCGGCTCCAAGGCGACCTGGTCCTCCACGTCAGGCTCGGTGAAGGCGGGCTACACCCTCACCACGCAGGCGCAGGAAGGCAGCGAGACCGGAACGCTCCAGGCGCTCTACCGCCACCAGTGGCTGCACACGGCCGATGCGCTGACCTCGTACACCTACGTGTCGCCGCGCGGCACGATGAAAGTCCGCGAGGGCACGTCGTTCAGCACCACCCAGAAGTCTTCGTCCGTCCTGCCCGCCCTCCCGAAGTCCTCGGGCGTGGACCGGGCGCGTCTGAAGACGTATCTCGACGACGTGGCGAACGCGGCGGACCCGTTCTCGGGCGCCACCGACACCTACTGGACGGGCAAGGCGCTCGGCAGACTCGCCCAACTCGTACCGGTCGCCGACCAGATCGGTGAGACCGCCACCCGCGACAAACTCCTCGGCCTGCTCAAGGGCCGGCTCCAGGAGTGGTTCACCGCGGGCGGTGCGAGTGAGTTCTCGTACGACAAGGACTGGAAGACCCTGACCGGCTACCCGGCGTCGTACGGCAGCGACACGGAACTCAACGACCACCACTTCCACTACAGCTACTACGTCTACGCGGCGGCGATCGTCGCCCAGTACGACCAGGCCTGGGCCGCCGACTCGGCGTGGGGCGGCATGGTGAAGACCCTCATCAAGGACGCGGCCAACCCCGCCCGCGGCGACACGGCCTTCCCCTTCCTGCGCGGTTTCGACGTGTACGCGGGCCACAGCTGGGCCTCCGGGCACCAGGGTTTCGCCGCGGGCAACAACCAGGAGTCGTCGTCCGAGTCGACGAACCTCAGCGCGGCCCTCGTGCTCTGGGGGTCGGCCACCGACAACGCCGAACTCCGCGACCTGGGTGCCTACTTGCTGACCACCGAGTCGGAGGCGATCGCCCAGTACTGGTTCGACGCCGACGAGCAGGTGTTCCCCTCCGGCTTCGGCCATGACACGGCCGGGATGGTGTGGGGGAGCGGAGCGGCGTACGCGACGTGGTGGACGGCGAACCCCGAGGAGATCCACGGCATCAACGCCCTCCCGATCACCGGGGGTTCACTCCACCTGGCCGGACACAAGTCCGCGATCCGGCGCAACCTCGCCGAAATGGTGCGGGAGAACGGCGGCCCGGCCGTCGAGTGGCGCGACATCCTCTGGGAATTCGAGTCACTCGCCGACCCTGCCGCGGCCAAGGCCAAGTGGGACGCGGGCAACGCCGGTTACACGCCCGAGCAGGGAGAGTCCAAGGCGCACACCTACCACTGGATCGGCACCCTGGACACGCTCGGCGCCCCCGACACGACGATCACGGGCGACATCCCGACATCGGCGGTCTTCACCAAGGGGACGGTGCGCACCTACGCGGCGCACAACTACGGCGCCTCGTCCCGCAAGGTCACCTTCTCCGACGGCGCGACCCTCACGGTTCCGGCCCGCTCCACGGCAACGGGCACCGGCACGGGTGGCGGCGACCCGGACCCGCCCACGGGGAACGTCTTCCAGCTCCGTACGGGAGGCACACTCACCACGGCGACGGGGGCCACGGCCGGCAGCGACACCGTCGCGTCGGCGGACGGCGTGAACCGCGACGGCACGCCGTATCAGCCGTTGGTCTACGAGGCGAAGAAGGTCAACGGCACCCTCACGGCGGGCAAGTCCACTGCTTTCCGCCTCCAGTTGGACGCGGGCACCGCGGTCGGCCTCGGTCAACAGGCCAGGATCAGCTACGACCTCACGGGCGACGGCACCTTCGAACGGACGGAGACCTACCGGTACTTCGCGACTGACCCGGTGACCGGCTGGGAGGCCTACAGCGAGGGCAGCGGCCTCACATCGGCGACCGGCACGCTCGGGAACCTGAAGGCTGGGACGGTACGCCTGGAGGTGTGGTCGGCGATCGGCAACGCCCCGGCAAAGCTCCGGACCGGGACGGCCGATTCGACACTGACGATTCCGTTCGGCTGACCAAGATCGGCGTCGGGGGGGGCGTCCGTCATCGCTTCTGCCAGGACCGGGCGGGGAGCGGTGGCGGACGCCCGCGCGGCCGAAGGCCCACCGGTTCGTCGTCGCAGGCCAGGGGGCTCCCGGCGCCGCCGTGGGCCCCCGCTAGACTCGTTCCCATGGTCCGATCGTCCCGTGGTGACGCGAGCCCCGGGATGTGGCGGCAAGAGGCGGGCGCCGTGGTGCGCCGGGTCGCGCCGTTCCCGGAGCAGGCAATAGCCCCCTTCGCCATTTTCGCCGGGCTGCAGATACCCCGTGTCCCCACGGAGTGGGCGCCGCACTCGCATCCCCGGCACGAACTCGTCTGGGTCCGCGGCGGCACACTGACGTCCCGGGTGGCGGACCGCGTCTTCACCGTGTCCGAGGGGTACGGGCTGTGGATGCCCGCCGGAGTGGTGCACGGAGGCCGGGCGACGGCGGGTGCGCAGTTCCACGAGGCCTTCTTCGCCCCCGACCGCACACCGTCCGCGTTCGCGTTCGAAGGGCCCCGAGCGATCGCGATGACGCCCTTGCTGGAGTCACTCCTGACTCATCTCTCCGACACGGATCTCGACGCGGCGGCCAGAGCGCGGGCGGAGTCGGTCGTGTTCGACGTGCTCCAGCCGTCGGAACGCCAGTTCGCCCTGCAGCTGCCCGGTGACTCCCGGGTCGACGCGATCGCCGAAGCCCTCCTCGACGACCCCGCCGACTCCCGCTCGCTGGAGGAGTGGGCGCGGTGGCTGGGTATCAGCGACCGCACGATCACTCGCGCGTTCCGCCACGCCACGGGCCTGTCCTTCGCACAGTGGCGGCAGGCGCTGCGCGTGCACCGGGCGCTGACGCTCCTCTCTGAGGGGTTCGACGTAACGACCGTCTCCGAGGTCCTCGGCTACGCGCAGCCCAGTACCTTCATCGCCGCCTTCCGGCGTATCACCGGAACCACACCGGGCGCGTTCTTCGCCGCCGCCGACGCCGCCCCCGAAGGTGTCCGGAATCCCGTATCGGGTGTCCAGAACTCCTGATTGTCGACATGGCGAGCGATATATAAGCTCCTCGGAGTTAGGTAACCCTTAGTTGTTGCTCGCCGCGAACGGTCCCTTCCGTGCGTGGAGAGTCCGCTGCCCGGCCGGTAAGGCCGGACGGAGGGTGCCGCAATCCTCGCCCCTCCGATCACCCGGACCTCCTGATGCTCACAAGCCCCTCCCGGCAGGCCGGTCACCCTGTGACCGACCCCGCCACACCAGCGGTTGCCCTCAATGGGCATGACTTGGTGCTGCGGTACGGCGGCACACCGGTCGTCCACGGCGTCTCGCTGACTCTGGAACCCGGCCGCGCGACCGCTCTGGTGGGGCCGAACGGCAGCGGAAAGTCCACGCTGCTGCGCGCGCTCTCCCGACTGCACCGGGTGGACGGCGGCCGGGTGACGCTCGGTTCCCCTGACGGAGGGACCGAGCGCGACGCGGCTCTGCTCAGCGCCCGCGAGTTCGCCCGCGAGATCACGCTGTTCTCCCAGTCGAGGCCCGCGCCCCAAGGCCTCACGGTCAAGGAGGTCGTGGCGTTCGGACGCCACCCGTACCGGCGTGGCTTCGCAGGCCTGACCGCCGAGGACCGCAGCGCCATCGAGCACGCCATGGGCGTCACCGGCGTACGCGACATGGCGGGCCGCCCGGTCGGAGAGCTCTCCGGCGGGGAGATACAGCGCGTCTGGCTCGCGGCCTGCCTGGCCCAGGACACCGGCGTCGTACTCCTCGACGAACCGACCAACCACCTGGACCTGCGCTACCAGATCGAGACGCTCGACCTGGTGCGCGATCTCGTCGAGGAGCACGGCATCGCGGTCGGGATCGTCCTGCACGACCTCGACCAGGCGTCCCGCGTCGCGGACACGCTGGTCCTGATGCGCGCCGGCCGCGTGCACGCGGCCGGCGCACCCGCCGACGTCCTCACCGAGGAGAACATCGGCGAGGTCTACGACATCCGTGTCGAGGTCGGCGTCGATCCGCGCACGGGCCGTCTCCGCATCGACCCCATCGGGCGGCATCCCGCCTGAAGCGGCACCGCGCCTGAAGCGGCACATCCGCCGCCGCAACGAGTCACAAGACCGGTATGTCACAAGACCGGTGTGTGACGAGAGCGACGCGTCGCGAGAACGACGCATCGCAAAACAAGGTCGCAAAAACAAGAAAGAGGAACGTTCATGAACCGTGCCCATCGCCTGGCGGCGTCAGCCTCCACAGGGCTCATCGTCCTCGCCGCAACGGCTTGCGGCACGACCACCGTCGACAAGGCCGACGCCGGCAGCAGTGCCAGCGCGAAGCCCGCGTCGAAGGACTGCGCCAAGGACACCACGACCACCTCGACGAAGCCGGTCTCCTTCAAGGACGGCGTCGGCCGGCAGGTGAAGCTCGACAAGCCCGCCAAGCGGATCGCGGTCCTGGAATGGCAGCAGATCGAGGACGCACTGACCCTGTGCGTCACCCCCACCGCGGTCTCCGACGGGAAGGGATACAGCACCTGGGTCAGCGCCGAGAAGCTGCCCGGCAAGGTGACCGACATCGGCACCCGTGAGGAGCCCGACCTCGACACTCTCTACGCGGCGAAGCCCGACCTCATCGTGGTGGAGGCGTTCGACGCCGACGACGAGACCCTCAAGAAGCTGGAGAAGCGAGGCGTCCCCGTGATGGCCACCCGGGGAGCGAACCCGAAGGACCCGATCGGGAACATGCGCGAGGTGTTCAGCATGATCGGCGAGGCGACGGGTCGCACCGAGCGCGCCGACCAGGTGCTCAAGGAGTTCGACGACCACCTCGCGACGGCGAAGAAGCAGGTCACCGACGCCGATCTGCCGACGAAGGACTTCCTGTTCTTCGACGGATGGCTGCAGGGAGGAAACCTCACCGTCCGCCCCTACAGCGACGGCGCCCTGTTCACCGAGATAGGCAAGGAGCTCGGTATGAAGCCCGCGTGGACCAAGGACATCAACAAGGCCCACGGAGACGGGGGCGTCGACAAGTCCTACGGCCTCGCGCAGACCGACGTCGAGGGCCTCACCTCGGTGGGCAAGGCCAACCTGTTCTACGCCAACGACGAAGGGGCCGGAGGGTACGTCGCCGCGCTGAAGAAGAACCCGATCTGGAAGACGATCCCGGCCGTGAAGGAAGGCCGCGCGCACTCGTTCCCCGCGCGGGTGTGGGGCGCAGGCGGTCCGCGCTCCTGCGCGCAGGCCATCGACGCGTACGTCGACGTGCTCGACAAGAAGTGAACACATCTCAGATGACGGCACCCGGAGGGGAAGCGCTGCCGCGTGCCGAGCGCGGCGGCGCCCCCACCGGGGTGGCCGTCCTGGCACTCCTCCTCGCAGCGACCGCCCTGGTGGGCATGTGGCACCTGACGCAGGGAACATCGGGCGTCGGCGTCGGCGACCTGGTGCGGTACATCGGCGGGGAGCGGGACACCACCGGCGGGGCGCCGGTCGGTGAGATCCTCACCGGCTCGCGCCTGCCGCGCCTGTTCGCGGGCGTGGCAGTGGGCTTCGCGCTCGGCTGCGCAGGCGCGCTGCTGCAGTCCGTCACGAACAACGCGCTCGCCTCTCCCGACACCCTCGCGGTCACGGCCGGGTCCTACTTCATGCTCTCGCTCGTCGCGGCCTTCGGCCTCGCCGTCCCGCTCTGGGCGTCGGGCGCCGTCGCCTTCGCGGGCGGCTTGATCGCGGCGACGCTGGTGCTGCTCCTCGCGGGCCGGGCGGCGGGCACCGCGGGAACCCGCCTCATCCTCGCCGGATCGGCCATGGCGATGGCCCTGGACGCGGCGACCGCGATGCTCCTCATCCTGTTCAACCAGAACACCACCGGTCTCTTCGCCTGGGGGAGCGGCTCGCTCGCTCAACTGAACATCGACGCGTCGATACGCGCCTTCCCCGTCATGGCCGTGGTGCTGTGCGTCGCCCTGGCGCTGTCCCGGCGCCTCGACGTGATGAACCTCGGCGACGACGCCGCGTCCACTCTCGGCGTGCCGATCAGAACCACCCGCGTGACTGCCGTGATCTGCGCGGTGATCCTGACCAGCACGGCGGTGACACTCGCGGGCCCGATCGCCTTCGTCGGCCTCGGCGCCCCCGTCCTGGCCCGCCTGATCGCGGGCCGGGTCCGGGCACTGCGCCAACACCTCCTCCTGGTGCCCGCGGCCGGACTGCTCGGCGCGCTGCTCATCCTGCTCGCGGACGCGTCGCTGCGTGCGATCCAGGGCGCGGATGGGGCCGCCTCCATTCCCACCGGCGTACCGACCGCACTGCTCGGCGCCGTCGTCATAGTGGTCCTCGCGCTGCGCCTTCGCGACACGGGCGGGCTCCGGCAACCACCGAGCGCGCGGGTCGCCACACGCTCGCGCCGCGCGTTCCTCCTCGTCGTGCTCGGCGCGGTGACACTCCTGGTGGTGGCGGCGCTCACAGCGGTCCTTGCGGGAAGCCTCTGGCTGCGGACGGGCGACATCGCGCTCTGGGTTCAGGGCACCGCCCCCGACCTGATCGGCCAGGCGCTCGACGACCGGATCCCACGCGTGATCGCCGCGATCCTCGCCGGTGCGGCACTCGGTCTTGCCGGATGCGTCGTACAGGGCACGGTGCGCAATCCGCTGGCGGAGCCGGGTGTGCTCGGCATCACGGCGGGCGCGGGACTGGGTGCGGCGGCCGTCGCCACATCGGGCCTGTCCGGCGGACGACCGCTGCTCATCGTGGCGGCGGTCGCCACGGGGCTCGCCACGTTCGCGCTGATCGCCGTGCTGTCCTGGCGCGGCGGATTCCTGCCCGACCGGTTCGTACTGATCGGCATCGGCTGCGGGTACGGCCTCAGCTCCATCACCACCTTCCTCCTGCTGCGTGCCGACCCGTACAACACGCCCCGGATCTTCACCTGGCTCTCCGGCACGACCTACGGGCGCACGCTGCCCGACGTCGTACCGGTCGCGGTGGCCCTGGCGCTCGCGCTCCCCGTGCTGTTCGCCATGCGCGGCCGGCTCGACCTGCTCGCCGTCGACGAGGACACCCCGCGCATCGTCGGGGTGAGGCCGGTACGCGTACGCATCGCCGCCCTCACGATCGCCGCGGTGCTCGCGGCGCTCAGCGTGATCGCCGTCGGTGTCGTCGGCTTCGTGGGGCTCGTCGCCCCCCACCTCGCCAGATCCCTGGTGGGCGCCCGGCACGGCCGCGCGATCCCGGTCGCGATGCTGCTCGGCGCGCTGCTGGTCTGCGTCGCCGACGCTCTCGGCCGCACGGTCGTCGCACCCGCCCAGGTGCCGGCGGGCCTCATGATCGCCCTGGTCGGCGGCCCGTACTTCGTCTGGGTGCTACGGCGCTCCCGCGCATGAGCCCGCCCGCCGGTGAAGTCCCGTCCCTCGCACCCACCGATCCGCCAGGAGCGCCGGTATGCCGTCTCAGCAGGAACAGCAGGAACAGCAGGAACAGCAGGAAGCACCCGTGAAGATCGTCGTTGTCCCGTTCGAGCCCGACGAAGCGTCGCCGACCCAGCTGAGGCGGCTCGCACACCACGAGGTGCCGGAGCGCTGGCACACGGTCGACCGCTCCGCTCACGCCCCGCACATCGTGGCCGTTCCAGGTGACGACGGTGTGGACTGGGTCGCCGCCGCGCTCGTGACGGCACGCCCCGACACGGCCTACCTGAAGATCGTCGACGCCGTCGGCGACGTACCTGCAGCTGTCCAGGCCGTCGTCGCCCACGCACGCGGCCGGGGCCTCGCGCAGGTCAAGTGGGAAGGCTGGACGGCGAGCCCGGAGGCCGCCGCTGCCGCCGGCTTCACTCCGCTGCGTCCTCCGCTCACACCGGCGGGGCACGCGGAGGGGCCCGAGGCCGGTTACGTTCGCTGGCTGTGCGACGGCGTGGTGACCGAGCCCCCGTACTACGGGCAGACCACACACTTCACGTGCGGCGCCGTCACCGCCTTGGTCGCGCAGACCCTGTCGGGGGCGATGCCGGACAAGGCACTCGACCGCCAGGCTGAGCTGACACTGTGGCGCGACGCGACCAACTTCCCCGCGTGCGAGCCCGTCGGCCTTGGCGTCGCCGTGCGCCGGGCCTGGCCGTCGTTCCCCGTCACCGTCCACCTCGATACGGACCGGCCCGTCCTGCTCGACCACCTCCCGGACAACGAGCAGGAGTGGCGTGCCCTGCTCCAGCGCACATCGCGTACGGACGCCGGACGGATCGGCGTCCCGATCGACCCAGGCCACCTCCCCATGACGGCGATCCGGAGCGCGATCGGCCGACGCGAACAGGTGCTGCTCCTGCTCTCGCTCGCCGGAATGCAAGGCTTCGACGTACCGCACTGGGTGCTCTGCCACGGTGCCGTACCCGGCGCCATCGTGATCGAGGACCCGTGGGCCAACGCGGCAGCGGGGGACACCTGGGTCGACGCCCATCTGCTGCCCGTTCCCGACCCGTCGCTCGACACCATGTCGACCATCTCGGCAGACAACTTCCGCGGTGCCGTGGCCATCGGCCGCCCGCAGCAGGGCCAGGTTGTTCACCTACCCTGTCCGTCATGAACCGTTGGGAAGAGTTGACTGGTGGGACGTCCGGAGAGGGCTACGCCGCCCGGTTCGCGGCCCTGGCCGGCAGCGGCAAGGACATGCACGGTGAGGCACAGTTGTGCGCCGCGCTGGTGCCCGCCGGAGCGCGGGTGCTGGATGCCGGGTGCGGCACCGGCCGGGTCATGATCCGGTTGGCGGAGCTGGGGTACGACTGCGTGGGGGTCGACCTGGATGCTTCCATGTTGGCCGTGGCGCGCAGGCAGGCCCCGGAACTGCCCTGGATCCAGGCCGACCTGGCCACGTTCGACCCGGCCGCGCATCATGTTGCCGCGGACTTCGACCTCGTGGTCGCCGCGGGCAACATCTTCCCGCTCCTTGCCGCGGGGACTGAGGCCGCGGTGATCAGCCGCTTGGCCGCGGCCCTGCGTCCTGGCGGCCTCATGGTCGCCGGATTCGGCCTGGACGAAGCCCACCTGCCGGTGTCGCCCGCCATCACCCTGCCGGAGTACGACGCCTACTGCGCCGCGGCGGGCCTCACCTTCGTCGACCGCTTCGCGACGTGGGACGCCCACCCCTACGAGGGCGGCGGCTATGCCGTCAGCGTCCACCGAGCACATCGCGGCTGAAGACCGGACGGCAGTCCACTACACCGGTTCCGGCCCGAAATCCTCCTCGAAGTAGCTGTCGTGCCGCACGCGGAACTCCTTGAGTTCCTCGCTGCCGCGCCGGGACATCTCGGCGACCCTTTCGAAGTACTCCTCGCGCGGGGCGCCGGGGGAGAAGAGCATGAGCATCGACATGGGCTCGGCCGTCACGTTCTTGAAGGCGTGCAGGCCACCGACAGGCACGTACAGGAAGTCACCGGTGCGGCCGGTCACCCACTTCTCGCCGGTGAAGAGTTCCAGTTCGCCGGAGAGGATGTAGAAGGACTCCGACATGGCCTTGTGGAAGTGAGTCTTGGCGCCCGAGGACCGTGCCGCCAGGTCGACCTTGTACAGGCCGAACTCGCCGCCGGTCGACTCGTGCGTGGCGAGGTAGTGCGTTGCGCCGCCGCCGGGAGAGGTGAGTTCCGGCGGGGCGCCGGCGGTACGGAAGGACGCGTTCACCTCGCCTCTGTCTCCGTGGTAGCGGGGCTCGGGATACTCCAGGTGCTCCGGATACGACATCGTGCGCTCCTTGTCGTTGAGGTTCACCTGCATCCTGGCCTTCGCCCACCGGCACCGGCATCGGGCGCAAGCATGACCATGGGTAGTCCTACGTCCGGGACCTGGGACCTGGGACCTACGACCGAGGACGGGCGGCACCGAGGTGGACGCTCACCCCACCAGGTCGGGTGAGCGCAGCATCTGCGGCGGGATGTTCCAGGCGTCGACGAGGTCGGTGGCGAGCGGCCGGATCTTGCGGCACAGGTCGTTCACCTCACGGCGGATCGCCTTGGAGCGCTGCACCGTCAGTCGGCCGTGCTCCATGAACCAGGCGCGGTCGGCCTCGATCGTGGAAAGGGCGAAGAGGTCGCACAGGAGCCCCAGTGCGACCTTGTTGTCACCATCGGGGAGCCGTCGCACCTTGTCGACGAACGCCTCGAGAACCAGCCGCTCGACATGTGCGTGGGCCACCGCGATGACATGGTCCTGCACCTGTGAGAAGACGACGCCGGGATGGGTCTTCTGGTCCATCCCACGCTTGAGCCGGCGTGCCACACCGGCGAGCATGTGCTCCTCGCGGAATCGGAGCATGGCCAGCTGATACTCCGAATCGAGGAGGCCTGCCTCCTGATCCCACTCGTCGCCGCCGGGCAGCAAGTCACGTACCCGCTCGAGCAGTTTGTGGGCCGAGGTCTTCTCGATGACCGTCTCGACGGCGAGGTTCGTGACGTACCGGACCATGCCGAGCTGGTCCATGCTCTCGAACTCGCTTGCGTGGTGAGTGAGCAAGCCCTTCGCCACCAGCTGGAGCAGCACGTGGTTGTCGCCCTCGAACGTCGCGAAGACGTCGCTGTCGGCCTTCAGGGCGGCGAACCGGTTGACGGCCAGATAACCGGCGCCCCCGCACGCCTCGCGGCACTCCTGAATCGTGCGCGTGGCGTGCCAGGTGCCGAGCGCCTTCGTGCCTGCGGCCCGTGCCTCCAGCTCACGCCGTGCGTGCTCGTCGTCCGTGGCCCCCGAGAAGACCTCGTGCAGTTGCGTGCGTACGACGTCCTGGGCGAAGTGCAGCGCGTACGTGCGCGCGACGAGCGGGAGCAGTCGGCGCTGGTGCATGCCGTAGTCGAGGAGTACCTGCTCATCGGTGTCCGAGGCGGCCTTGAACTGCCTTCGGCGATCGGCGTACTTGGTGGCGATGGCCAGCGCGACCTTGCTGGCGTTGATGGCACCTCCGCCGACGCTGACCCGCCCCTGCACCAGGGTGCCGAGCATGGTGAAGAAGCGGCGGTCGGGGTTGTCGATCGGGCTCTCGTAGGCTCCCTCGGGCGTGACGTCGGCGAACTGGTTGAGCAGCGCCTCGCGCGGCACGCGTACGCCGTCGAACCAGATCCGCCCGTTGTCCACGCCGTTGAGGCCCATCTTGCGCCCGTCGTCCTCGATCCGGACGCCGGGGGCCACCTCACCGTCGACGCGGATCGGTACGACGAACGCGTGCACCCCTTGGTGCTCCTCGCCCACCTCCAGCTGGGCGAAGACGACCGCGAGCTCGGCATGCCGGGCCGCGTTGCCGATGTAGTCCTTGCGAGCCTGGTCTCCGCCGGTGGTGATGACGAACTCCTGGCTGTCGGCGTCGTACCGGGCCTCGGTGCCCAGCGCCTGGACGTTGGAGCCGTGTCCGGTCTCGGTCATCGCGAAGCAGCCCATCAGCTCTCCGGTGATCAGGCGCGGCAGGTAGGCCTCGTGGTGGCGCTCCGTGCCCAGGTGCAGGATGGCGCCGCCGAAGAGCCCGAACTGCACGCCGACCTTCACCAGTACCGACAGATCGCCGAAGGCGAGCGTCTCGAACGCGGCGATCGATGCGCCGATGTCTCCGCCCCCGCCGTACTCCTTCGGGAAGCCCATGCCGGTCTGACCGGTTGCCGCCATCTCGACGACGAGCTCACGCACGCGCTCGCGGAACTCGTCGAAGCCGAGCTCTTCCGCTTCGTCCAGTACGCCTGCGTACGTCTTCAGATTGGCGCGGACCAGGCTGCGGACCTCGGCGTACTCGCCGTCGAGCAGATCGGCGAGAGCCTGGACGTCGATGGCGGGCTGCGTGTAGCCGCTCGGGGAGGTGGCGCTGTCGGTGACCATGTCGCCCTGTTACCCGGCGGTAGGACGATCAAATCGGTCGCTTGGTCCATCGGGGGGGGCGATGCCATCTTCAGATCAAAGCTTCAAAGCTTCAAAGCTTCAAAGCTTCAGAGCTTCAGAGCTGAGGACTCTTCAGGCGAGGGCTGACGACGCGCGAGAATGATTCCACCCAACTTGCTCTCGGCTGAGGTGAGAGTTTTGTGGGTCTCGACGGCAAAGCCCGCTTCGTCGAGCCACTCAATCGTCTGGGCGTGCTGTCGCCGATGGACGTAGACCTTCATCGGGTGCCCGCCGTACCCCTCGGTCTTCAACTGCGTCTCATCACCGACATGAAAGCTGAGCAGCAGGGGCCCACCGGGCCGAAGCACTCGATGGAATTGTGCAAGGACCGACCTGATCTCGTCGTCCGGGACGTGGATCAGTGAGTACCAGGCAATCAGGCCGGTCACCGAGGCGTCGGCCAGGGCGAGGTCCGTCATGGAACCGAGCTCGAACCGAGTCTCTGGATGATCGCGACGGGCCACATCGAGCATTCCGGGCGACAGATCGATACCGAATGCGTCTAGGCCCAGTTGCCTCAGGTGATCTGTGATCCGCCCCGTCCCGCATCCCACGTCCGCAACCAGGCCCCCGCCGTGGGCACGTACCTGGTCGGCGAACAGAGCCAACACCGCGCGCTCCTCGGGCGTTTCGTCCAAGAGGTGGCGTGTGAGCTCCGCGTAGGCGGCGGCGACAGTGTCGTACGACGTCCGCGTGTCCGCCAGCCAGTCATCTGCGTTCAGTCCCGGTCCCATCGACCGCAGGCTACCCAAGACATCGGGTGACGGGACGGCTTTGCTCGGAGAAGCCAGGGCCAGAACTGTGAGGCGAGTCTGGTGGATCGGGGGCCGACGCGGTGGCTGATGTCCTGGTATCCGTCATCGCCGGTGTGACACTGACGCGGTGACGGACATCGAACAGCAGACGGACCGGCGCTTGGAGCGAGCCATTCTGGACCTGCTTGAGCGGCGTGGTCCGACCTCGACGATCTGCCCGTCCGACGCCGCGCGAGCGGTGTACGAAGGGGACGACGACGGCTGGCGCGCGCTCATGGAACCGGCCCGCCGCGCGGCCCGGCGCCTGGTTACGGCCGGCGAGGTGGAAATCACCCAGTCAGGCCGTCCCGTCGAGCCGACGAAGGCCCCTGGTCCTATCCGTATCCGCCGTGCCGGCTGACAGACCCTAGGTGTTGTGACCACTCGTCATGCACGATCACGCCACGGGCCGTCCGGCACCAGTGCGCAAAGCACGGCCTGCAACTGTGGCGGCTCGATCGGATCCGGCAGCGAGCTCAGATCCGACCATGCGATCCAGACGTGCGTGTCCAGGTTGACCTGCTCATCGGGGAGGAGGCCGGTCCGCACGAGTGACGGCTGCTCGTCGGCGAACTGCGCGACGAAGAAGTGCTCCGTCCCGATGTACCGCTTGCCGTTCCAGTGCACATCACGGTCGACCGGCACAGACCGATCAAGCACCGCAGCCGCGTCGAGGCCGGTTTCCTCTGCCAGTTCGCGTCTCGCGGCCACCAAGGGCGTCTCGCCCGGTTCGATGCCGCCACCGGGCGGCTCCCAGAGCCATGTCCCGTCGAACGGGTCACGCCAGTGCAGAAGAAGCAGGCGATGGGCAGCGTCCAGACAGATGACCCGGGCGGCGGGCCGGTGCGTTGTGCCACCCGGCGATCCGACGGGATCCGCGCCTTGCTGAACCCGCTTCGTCTGGCTGCCCGACCCAGGAGTCCACCGTCGGTCAGCCACGCGGCGTCGGCCTCGAAGAGCTTCCGCAACCGCTGCGGCCGGGAAGGGGCGGCAAGGCTGGGTCACCCGGCGGCTCCCCTGCGGTTGAGGCAAGGCTCTGCCGTAAGCGAGTGAGGCGTGCGATCTCCGCGTCCAGGACGGCCAGGCGATCGGCCACGACGTCGCTGAACTCGCCTGGACGGCTGCCACAGGATGTCGGCGTGTCCTGGACGAGGAGGTCCACACGGTGTGCGCGGCGGCGGACGTCCTCCAGGGTGAGTCCCAGAGCCAGCAGGCTACGGATGACGCGGACGCGGGCCACCTCGGCGGTGCCGTACTCGCGTTGACCGGACGGAGTGCGAGGCGGGGGTTCGAGCAGGCCGCGGGCCTCGTACAGGCGCAGAGCCCGAGGTGTGGTGCCGGCTGCTGCCGCCGCCTCGCCGATCCGCATGCGCTCTCCCGCCCTACAGTTCCACGACGGACGCACCGAAGGAGCGGCCCGCAATCAGTTCGGGCAACGCCTGCGGAGCGCGCTCGATTCCTGGGACGGCGGTGTAGGGGAACTGGATGTCGCCCGCCCGCAGCCAGTTCCCGAAGCGAGCCTCCCACTCGGCCTCGACATCGGGGTGGTCCGCGCCCCTGTAGCCGGCGATGGTGATGCCCCGGTTCAGCATCCGGTACGTGTCGAGCACAGCGGGTGCGCTCCCGCCCGCGCGGTCCGGGGAAAGCTGACCGTCCAGTGCGCCCACCAGGGCGAACCGCGCTCCCCGATTCGCCGCGTGGACAGCGGCGGTCAGCTGTTCGCCGCCCACGGTGTCCAGGACGACGTCGATGCCGTCCGGCGCCGCCTGCGCGAGCTGCGGGCCGATCGGGCCGGTTCCGCGCAATACGGTGGCGTCGTATCCGAGTTCCCGCTCCAGCCGTCGGGCCTTGTCCGGTGAGCCGGTGCTGCCGAGCACCCGGGCGGCACCCAGCAGGCGGGCGATCTGGCCTGCCAGAGTGCCCACAGCGCCGGCGGCGCCGGTCACGAACACGGTGTCTCCCTCTCGGACCCCGGCCAGCCGGGTCAGGGCTCCGTACGCTGCGGAGCCCTGGGCGAAGTGGGCCACCGCGTCGGGCAGGGCGCCGTCCAGCAACCTGCACTCGGCATGAGCGGGCGTCGCGTACTCCCGCCATCCCTGAAGGTGCAGCACCAACTGCCCCTTCTCCAAAGGCCCGTCGAGCACCTCGCCGATCGCGGGTCCGATCAGGGTGTCACCCGGGCGCAGCGGCGGCAGCGGGACATCGTGGGTCTCGCCTCCGATGAGGGTTCGCAGGCCGGGGAAGACCAGGAAATGGGTGTTGCGGACGAGCACTTGGCCGGCCTCGGGCTTGGGGATGGGGGCCCTCACCAGGGCGAAGTCGTCAGGGGTCGGCAATCCAACGGGGCGACGGACCCGACGTACGAGGCGATGGGTTTCCTTCATGTCCGGACGCTAAGCCTTGACCCGTGGGGCAGGGGCAAGGCTTAGCTCGAGCACGGTTATGGCTGGCGCCCAGTCCATCGCCGAGACCGCGAGCCTGATCCCCGGGGAACGGGACATGCGGGTCCGTGCTCTGACACAGGCGGTCTACCACCACCAGGGCCGACCGGGCCGTCCGGGCCGTCGACGTGAGAAACCGCCCGCATCGCCATCTCGCCACCGCCACCACTCAGTCCGCCCGTACGACCTCCGCCAGGGCCCGGCCGTAGGCGCGGGAGCCCGCGGCGTTGGGGTGCAGTGGGACCGCGTCGGTGGTGGAGACGGCGCCCTCGATGTAGCGGTCGGCCGCGGGGGCGCAGGAGTCGTGGCCGGTGCCCAGGTCCTTGGTGTCCACGAACGTGGCCCCGTGCCGTGCGGCCGCGGTGCGCAGCGCCCCGCCGAGCTGGTCGATCTTCGCCTGGATGTAGTCGGCGTCCTGGCCCCAGTAGGGCTGGCGGGGGAAGCAGCCTCCAGTACGGAAGTACTTGCCGTAGCCGACGACGAACACCTTCGCGTTCGGCGCGCGTTGGTGGATGGTGTCGAGGACGACGTCGAACTTGGGGGCCCAGGCGTCGATGGCCGTGCCGTACCGGTCTGTGGCGCCCTGGGTGTTGGCGGCCGCGCAGCTCTTGCCGAGCGGCTTCGGCAGCAGGTTGACGCAGCCGGTGGGGAGGTTGGACAGGGCGTTGTCGTTGGCGCCGATGGTGATGCTGACGAGGTCGGTTTCGGCGGAGAGCGCGTCGTACTGGGGCGCGGTGCCGGGGTACTGAGGGCCGGTGAAGTCGTCGGCGGTGGCGCCGGAGCAACTCACGTCGGTCAGGTCGGCGCCGAGCTCCCCTGCGGCGATGTGCGGGTAATCGGCGAGCGAGCGTACGCACTTGGGGTTGGCGGGGTCGGCCGGACGGACCAGCGGGGCGGCGGCGAAGGAGTCGCCGAGTGCCACGTACTGGAGACGGTCCTTCTCCGCCGCGGTGGCGGCCGGTGCCGCGAGGGCGGTTCCGCAGAGCAAGGTGGTGACCAGCAGCGCGCGCAGAGGCGTTCTCATGGGGGTGTCCCTTTCGTGGCTGTGCGGGTGGCTGTGTGGGTGGCTGTGCGAGTGACGGGGCGTCAGGGGGTAGGGCTGTGCCGGGGGATGGTCGTGCCGGTGCGCATTCAGGTCGTGGGGTGACGGCAGTGGTACGGGGGCCGCGTCCGCGCCGCTAGGACCACAGGCGGCGTTCGCGCTCCCGGGGCGCGAGCACGACCCGGGCGCCGTCGGCTCCGTACGTCATGACGGGCCGCTCGGTGTCCCACTCCTGCCAGCCGGGGTCGCCGCCGCACGCGAAGGCGACCCACGCGCGGTGCATCGCCTCGGCCAGATGGCGCGGTGCCGTATCGCCCGTGAGGAGCAGGCTGTCGGGTGTGTCGAGGGTGTCGAAGACGAAGCCGATCTCCAGGGCGTGGCAGGCGCCGAGGTCGTGCTGCGGGGACGGCCAGGCGAACTCGTAGACGAAGGTCCGGCCCCGACGGCTCAGGAGGCCCTGGCGGCCCGCGCGGGCGTCTGCGAGGCGGTTGAGCGGCACGCGAAGGACCTTGTCGGTGACCATGGCGCCGAGGATCTCGCCGGGAGACGCGCCGGGTCTCGTGGCGCGGTAGACGCCCGGGGCCCTCCACGGCGCACGGTCCTTGAGGACGGCGGCCCACAGCGTGGCGTTGCCGATACGGTCGACGAGGCCGCTGGGGACGAACCAGAGCCGGTACTCGTCGGTGTTGCCGCCCAACAGGACGTCGATGCCGTCGGATGCGCCCCGGGCGAGCGCGGCGGCGGGGTCCTCGGGTACGACGTCGCCGTCGACGACGAGGTGGAAGCCCCGGCCACCGGTCAGCGGGGTGCCGCCCGTGGTGGCGGCCCGCTGGGCGGCGAGCAGCCGGGCGCGGTCGACGCGGGCGAAGTCCGCTGCGGTGGGCGGGACTTCGAGGTGCTCGGCGATGGCGGTCGTGGTGCGTGCCGCCTCGGCCCGGTCAACGGCCGTAGGGGCCCCGCTCTGCAGGACAGCCCGTCGGAAGAGGCCCTTGGCGTGCGGGCTCGCGAGCAGGGCCGCGATGCTGATGGCGCCGGCCGACTCGCCGAAGACGGTGACGTTGTCCGGGTCTCCGCCGAAGGCACGGATGTTGTCGCGTACCCAGGTGAGCGCGGCGATCTGGTCGCGCAGCCCTAGGTTGGCCGGGGCGTCGGGGAAGACGCCGAACCCCTCGATGCCCAGGCGGTAGTTGAGCGAGACCAGGACGACGCCGTCGCGGGCGAAGGCCCGGCCGTCGTAACTGGACACGGAGGACGAGCCGTTGCGCAGGGCGCCGCCGTGGATCCACACCATGACAGGGCGGCCGCCGTCGCCGGGCTCGGCCGTCCAGACGTTGAGGTTGAGGCAGGCGTCGCCGGGGATGTCCGGATCGGGCAGGAGCGCGTCGAGGGGCGGCGCGTACGGATTCTTGGGGGCGGTGGGTCCGAAGGCAGTGGCCTCCAGGACGCCGTCCCAGGGAGGTACGGGCGCCGGGGGCGCGAACCGCAGGGGGCCGACGGGCGCCTCGGCGTACGGGATGCCGCGGAAGACGGCGATGCCGTCCTCGGCGGTGCCGCGCACCGGGCCGCAAGCCGTGTCGACGACGCTCATGCGCACGCCTCCTTCAGCTCGCGCTTGAGGATCTTGCCACTGGGCCCGAGCGGCAGCTCGCGCAACAGGCGTACGACACGCGGGTACTTGTGCCTGCCGAGATGCTCGCGCGCCCACGCGACGATGTCATCGGGTGCGTCGGTGGCGCCGGGGCGCAGGACGACGGCCGCGCAGATCTCCTCACCTCTGGCCTCGTCGGGCAGGCCGAGGACGCTGACCTGGGCGACGGAGGGGTGGCGGGCCAGGGTCTCCTCGACCTCGCGCGGGTAGACGTTGAAGCCGCCGCGGATGATGAGGTCCTTCTTGCGGTCGACGATGCTCAGATAGCCGTCGGTGTCGTGTACGCCGAGGTCGCCGGTGCGGAACCAGCCGTCGACGACGGCCGCCGCGGTCGCCGCTGGGTCGTCGAGGTACCCGGCGAAGATGTTGTGGCCGCGCAGCACGACCTCGCCCACATCGCCGGGGGCAAGGAACACGATCCGGTCGTCGGCCTCCGGATCGGCGACGGCCGCTTCGACGCCCCAGATGGGGTGACCGACGGTTCCGGGGCGGCGGCCGGTGGCGAGCTGGTTGAACAGGGCGGCCGGTGAGGTCTCGGTGAGTCCGTAGCCCTCCAGGACGACGGTGCCGAAGGCGGTCTCGAAGCGTTCGAGCAGTGCGGTGGGCAGGGCCGCGCCGCCCGAGACGGCCATGCGCAGGCCGCCGGGGCGCCGCCCGCCGTGCTCCACCGTCTCGGTCAGGGCGTGGTACATGGTGGGCACGCCCATGAAGACGCTCACGCCTTCGGCCGCCATCAGGTCGAGTGCGCCGGGGCCGGTGAACCGCGCGCACAGGACGAGTGCGGAGCCGGCGCGCAGGGCGGCGTTCATGGCGCAGGACTGGCCGAAACTGTGGAAGAGCGGCAGGCAGCCGAGGACCACGTCGTCGGGGGTGAGGGCGAACAGGTCCTGGGCGCAGACGGAGGCGTTCATCACCAGGTTGCCGTGGGTGAGCAGGGCGCCCTTGGGTCTGCCGGTGGTGCCGCTGGTGTAGAGGATCACGGCGGTGTCCTCCGCATCGCGCGGCTCCACACTCTCCAGGGGCTCGTCGGCGGTGGTCACGTGCAGCACGTCGATGCCGACCTCGGTCGCCGCCGCCTTCGCGACGGCCTCGAGGGGATCGGCGGTGACGATCACGTGGCAGTCGCTGTGCCGCAGCACATAGGCCACTTCGTCGGCGACCAGCAGGGCGTGCACGGGGACGACCGTGCCACCGGCCGCGAGGGCCGCGTAGTAGGCGCGCGGGAAGTCGGTGGTGTTGGGCAGCAGCAGGGCGACCCGGACCCCCGGCCCGACACCGTGGGCGCGCAGCCGGGCCGCGAAGCGCAGGACGTCGAGCCACAGCGAGCGGTAGGAGACGCGGACGTCGCCGTCGACAATCGCGGTCCGGTCGGGATGGCGGACGGCGGATTCCTTGAGGATGCTGGCGACGCTCAACTGCACGGTTGCTCCCTTGCGCGTACGAACGGTGGTGTCCGACGGCCTCAGCTTCTGGCACCCCGCTGTCGCGGGGCCATGTGCAAGGGCCCAATGTCACCGTGCGTGCGGTGGGCAGAGGCACCGTGCCCCGCTGGGGGCGGCCACGCCCGTTGCCGGTTCAGTGCTCGAGCTCCAGGGCCCGCAGGGCGAGCGCCCAGCCGAGCCGGGCCTCACCCGAGTCGGCGGGCCAGCCGGTGAGTTCGGCGACGCGGCTGATGCGGTTGAGGATCGTGTTGCGGTGGCAGAACAGGCGCGTGGCGGCGGCGGACGCGGAGCAGCCCGAGTCGAGCCATACGCCCAACGTCTCCAGAAGCACCGGGCACTCGGCGCCGCTGCTCAGGACTCCGTCGAGGTAGCGGATCGTCAGACGCTCCGCGATCTCCGGCTCCGCGCCGAGAGCGGCGTGCACCAGGCGCTCGTCGAGGGAGGCGACCTCGCCGCTGCCGGGCGGGAGGGTGTCGAGGGCCCGCCGGGCGAGCCGCAGTGCCTGGGCGGCGGCGGCCAGCTCCTCGAAGGGCGGCGAAATCCCGGCCCGGCAGACGCCTTGCTCGCGCAGGACATCGGGGAGCAGGGCGGAATCGGCTGCCTTGACCCGGACCAGGCCCGCGACCGTCTCCGCGCGGGGCCGCCAGAACGACCACATGCCCAAGGGCTCGAGGGCGGGGCCGGGGTCCGGCGGCGATGCGGGGTCGAGGGAGTCCTGGGCGATGACGACGACCACGTACCGGCCGTGCCGGGGCACCCCCAGGGCCGTGGCCGCCGCGGAAGCCACGGCGGGATCGCCGCCACGGCCGTCGAGGAGGGCCTCGAAGAGGGCGCCGCGCCGGGACGCCTCGCGGTGCAGGAGCTCCAGGGTGCGCAGCCGGTACGCGTCCGCCATCGCCGAGGAGAAACGGTCGATGGTCTCCCACACCGCGCCGGCCATGTCGCCCACCAGGCGCTGCTGGGCGGGCGAGCGGTCGCGCATCCAGTCGGCCATCGCCTGCCACAGGACGCGCCCGCCACGCCGGTAGGCACGCAGGACCGTGTCAAGCGGCATGCCCTGCTCGGCGCGCAGCCGCCCGTTCTCGGCAGCGACCGCCTCGAAGCGGTGATCGGATGCCATCCCGCCGAACTCGTGCAGGGCCAGCTCCATATTGCCGCGCAGGACAAGGCGCAGATCCTCGCGCGAGACCGGGCTGCCGCTGGCGTAGGTCGTGCTGTGGGCGCAGATGTCGGCAGCCAAGCTGTCGACGAGCCGGTCGATGTCGTCGACCAGTCTCACGGCCAGCTCGCGGCGCAGCGCCAGTTCCTCATCCGTGGCGGCGTTCATGGCGGCGTTCATGGGCGAAGGATAAGCACGCGCCGCGATGGCCGGAATCATGCGACCGCTCATGCCGCCCGATCAGGGGGTTGGGCAGCCGCACAGGGAGCGCCCCTCGGCGCGCCGAGGGGCGTACGGGCCGGTTGACGCCGGGTGGTCAGTCGGCGACCGCCGGGACCCGGCCCGGCAGGGCCCCGTCCTCGCGGCCGACGGTCCGCTTGAGGAGGGCGGCCAGGGCGATTCCGGCCAGGCCCGCGATGACGACGAAGACGAACGGGCTGCGGTCGCTGCCGGTGCGGCCCTCGATCAGGCCGAAGACCATCGGGCCGAAGAAGCCGCCGAGCAGGCCGACGGTGTTGATGAAGGCCAGTCCCACGGCGGCCATCAGGCCGGACATCCGCGACATCGCGACGGACCAGAACAGGGGCAGCGTGCCGGTCAGGAAGAAGTTGGCGGCGAAGAGCAGCGTGTAGCGCACTCCCACGGAGTCGGCGGTCAGGTAGATGCCCATGGCGGCGGTCCCGGCGAAGGCGCAGAGCACGATGAGGCCGGTGTCGTTGCCGACGCGGCCGTGCAGCCAGGGGAAGAACAGGACCCCGGCGAGGATGGCCACGCCCATGCTGCCGGTGACGAGCCCGATGTTGAGGGAGCCCTTGACGCCGAGCCCTTCCACGATGGACGGCAGGTTGAAACCGACGGCGGAGGTGACGAGCTGATTCACGAAGTACGTGCCGGCGAGCAGCAGCACCACCGGGCGTCCGAAGGCCAGCTTGAGGTTGCCGCGCAGCCGTTGCGGCGACGGCTCGCTGCTCGCGGCGCGCTCCGAGAGGGCGGTGGCCTCCTCCCGCGAGAGCCAGCGGGCGTCCTGCGGGCGGCTTGGCAGGGCGATCCAGACCACGACGCCGACGGCGACCGTCACCAAGCCCTCGACCAGGAACATCCACTGCCACCCCTGCAGTCCGGCGACGCCGTCGAGGGTCATGAGTCCGCCGCCGGCCGGGGCGCCCAGGATGGTCGCCGCCGCGGGCGCCGTGTAGATCAGGCCGACGACGGTGACGCGGTGCTGCTGGGAGAACCAGAGGGTGACCGTGTACATCAGCGCCGGGTACAGGCCGGCCTCGGCGGCGCCGAGCGCGAAGCGCAGGGCGTAGAAGGAGGTCTCGCCCTCGACGAACATCATGGCGGCCGACACCAGCCCCCAGGTGACCGCGATGCGCGCGATCCAGGCACGGGCCCCCACCCGGTAGAGCACCAGGTTGCTCGGGACCTCCAGGAGCGCGTAACTGACGAAGAAGACGCCCGCGCCGAGCCCGTACGCTGCGGCGCTGACGCCGATGTCGGCCTCGAGCTGCGTCTTGGCCAGCGCGACGTTCGTCCGGTCCACGTACGACATGAAGTACGCCAGACCGAGCAGGGGCAGCAGCCGACGCATCGCCCTGCGGGTCGCGATCGCGTGGAGCGCTTCGGAGGGAGTGGGCATGGGAGTCCTTCCCGCGGGCGCAGGTGAGCGCAGCAGGCCGTGATGGAGGGGGAGCGGTGCGCACCTCGCCGCTCAGCGGTTGCGGGGGTGCGTCGCTCGTGGACGTTCAGCTTCGGGGACGGCCGAGCGCCCCGGCCATGTGCAGGTGCCCACCATGCGCGGCGGCCGGATGGGCACCGGCACGCCGTCGTCCATCAGGGGAGGAGGGGGAGCGGTCAGGTCACTGGGCGCGTACAACCCGCCTCCAGGTCCGCCGCGTACGTCCTAGCCCCGCCCGCCGAAGCGCGCCGCGACAGCCTGCTCCAGGGACAGGCCGCTCGCGTCGTCCTCCGGTTCGAGGAAGGCGTGGATCACGGCGAGGGAGATGGTGCCGGTCAACGAGCGCCGGCGGGCGTCGTCGACGACTCCGGAGTCCGGGTCGCCGAGGGCGCGCAGTGTCACGCCGTCGTTGGCGGCCGAGAGCGCGTCGGCCAGGTCGTCGAGCGTGAGCCCCTGGCGCAGGCGCAGACCGCGCTCACGCAGGACGGCGGCGTACAACTCCTTCCACGAGCCCAGGTAGGAGGCGTAGATGCCGGAGGTGATCCGCGCGATCTCCTCGTTGGCGTCGGCCACCGTCATGAGGGCGAGACCGAGCCGAACAGAAGGCATGTCCATGCCCTCCGTGGTGTGCCGATGGGCGATGTCATGGACGGCTCGCACGAAGTCGCGGCCGTCGCGCCCGTGCACGAGACGCCTGGTGTTCGCGGCACGCTGTGTGCGGAACTCCGGGCGGTAGTTCTCCTTCCACACTGCGAAGTTGATCAGATCGACGACGAAGTTCGAGTACGGCGTCCAGCGGTCCCGCAGCAGCCCCGCGCCGTCGCCGTGGCGTGCGAAGGGCTCGGGGTTGCGGCCGAACGCCTCGCCCACGCAGCGCTGCGACAACGGGCCGAGAAGCAGGCTCTTGCTGGTGACCGGCCGCTCGACGCACGGCCCGAAGTGCTGCTCGAGCAGCCGCATTCCGGCGGCCAGGAGCGACGCCGTCACACGGTGGTTCGCGAGGCGGGCGCGGCCCCAGGCGGTACGACGGTTGAGACGCGGCAGGATCCCTGACAGGTCCTGGTCGTAGGGGAAGGGCAGGTCCCGCTTCCTGCGGTGCGTGCGCGGCTCGAGCTTGTCGTCCAGGTCATCGCTGTCGTCCCTGTTCTTCATGCGCGCATGCTGTCCGCCGTGCTCACGGCCAACAACCCCTCAGGCGCGTGGAGGTGACCGGGGCGCGAGGCACGCCGGACAACTCCACGCTTCTGCGGGGCATCGAAGCGCGGGCCCATGCCGGTACACCAGGCAGTTCCCCTCCCTCGTAGAAGGACGGTCGACGATGCTCACTTCCAGTACCGGACTCGCCCTGTGGCTCCTGGCCTGCGCCGCCACGAGCCGTGCCCTGGTCCGGCTCCTGCTCGGGCTGCTTGCCGCGCACGCCACCCGCAAGGCCCTCAGCCAGTCGGACGTGCCCCAGGGCGAGTCGGAAGCGGCGGAGCGGCTGCGCGCCCACCGCCTCGCGGTCCTGCTCACCCTCCTGAACGGCCTCAAGGCCCTCGGCCCCACGCACCGGCGGCGCCGCTGAGAGCGATGGTCACATCGAGTGATCGCCACCAATCCCTCAACCTCAACCTTAGCTTCAGTGTCACCGTCAGGTTCAGCTTCAGCCTCCGAGCGGTCGGCCCGCGCGCATAGCCCTTCCCGTCGACCGTGTGCCAAGGTGACCGCCAAGTAACTTACCCAGCGTTCAGGGAGGCGGTGCGGGCGATGACGGGCAAGACGCGTTCGTGGTGGGGTTGGGGAAACGTGGAGGACGCGGTATCCGGATCCGAGCGCGAGGAGCTCACCCGCCGCACCGCCGAAATGCTCCCGAAAGCCGATCTGACCGTGGAGGTGCCCGAAACACCGCCGCCCTATGCGACCTGCGTGTATTCGTGAATTATCCCGCCGAGTAGCTCACGACGGATGACCTTGGTGTGTGGTGCTACTGGTTCGGGAAGTGGTCGCAGCGGTGCTGCTTGGTGGAGGGCGCGATGTGGGTGGTGGGTGTTGAAGCGTGATTCGTATGTGGCAGCACGTTGCGCAGGTGCCGTTCGTTGACGATCAGGATGCGGTCGAGGATTTCCTGGCGGCATCCGCCGATCCAGCGCTCGATGTACGCGTTTGCCCGCGGGGCTCGGACCGGAGTGAGTAGTACCTGGATGGTGTCGGATGCGAAGACGGCGTCGAAGGCGTCGGGGAACTTCGCATCTCTGTCCCGGATCAGGAACTTCACTCGGTCGACGGGGTCGTCCAGTGCTACGAGGGGACCACGGGCCTGCTGGACTACCCAACTGCCGGTCGGATGGGCGGTGACGCCAAGCAGGTGCACTTGCCGGGTGGAGATCTCCAAGACCACCATGCAGTACAGGCGCCGCAGCAACACGGTGTCCATGTGGAAGAAGTCCACCGCGAGGATCCCGGAAGCCTGGCTGCGCAGGGACCTTGCCCAGGTCGGGCCCGAGTGCCGCGGGGTCGGATCGACCCCGGCCCGCTGAGCCACGACTCAGGATCTCGCCACGCGTGGCCTTGACCGCAAGGCCAGGTCAGCAGGGAGGGCCGAGTTTCGGGCACCCGCAGGCTTGGGCAAACCAACGGCCGAGGACACCCACGGGCGGTTACGCTGGATGCATGCTTAAATGCGCGTTTTGCGGCGTACGGGGTAAGCGGCTCTCTCAACACGTGTGGCTCAGTCGGCGTGGAGAGGCGCACTTACTTCCTTGAAGGGGCTCCCTGTGGGCAGACCTGTGAGGCGCCTTTGTCCGCAGCGTAGCCCCCCTTTTCGTTGGCGGTGAAGCCTCGCCCGACTGCCGCGCAGATCCTCTCGATCGACCCACCGGGGCGGGGCAGATCCATGTTCCAGCGGTACATGGCGCGTTCACTGACAATATGGAGGGCTCTGCCGTCGCGTTGGAACGTGATCTCCAGAGGATACTCGGCACGGCTCATGACAGTCGTCAGAATGCGGCCTGTGGCAGCATCCCTCAGTTGCACCGCCTCGGATCCGGTCGCGAGAGTACGTCCGTCAGGGCTATAGGCGACAGTACTCACCCCGCCTCTGATTGTCCGCGTGTGGCCTGTGGCCAAGTCCCTGAGCCTCAGCGCCTCAGAACTGGCAATGGCGAGAGTTCTGCCGCTGGGGCTGAACGCCGTCGACGACACTAACTCCGGGTGAACGGAGATGGTGCTCCGTATGCGTCCATCCGTCGTATCCCAAAGCCGCACTGTTTTCGAACCGCCGATAGCAAGGGTCGTGCCGTCCGGGCTGAACGTCACGAACATCAGGTCGGTGGGGCCAATCAAGACCTTCTTGCGAACATGCTGTGTAGCCAATTCCCACAGCCACACTCGGTATCCGTCCCCCACGGCGAGCCTCTTGCCGTCAGGGCTGAAGGCGACGGCGAAGAAGCCGCCCTTGACGGGGTCGTTTTGGGGGCTGAGGACGCTGAGTGCACGGCCTGTGCCAGCATCCCAGAGCCGTACCGTCATGTCGTTGCTTCCAGTGGCGACGGTCTTGCCGTCTGGGCTGAAAGCAACTGATGTCACGTCCGCGGTGTGACCGGTGAGCATCTTGGATACGCGACCGCTCTTGACGTCCCACAACCACGTGGATCCGTCTTCCTGGCCTATGGCGAGCGTCCTCCCATCAGGACTGAAGGCTGCCGCGGAGGCGTGGGCAGCCTGGCCGACGACCGTCTTTACCGGTTCTCTCGGAGTGCGCCAAATTCGTATGGTCCTGTCCGAGCTCCCTGTGGCAACTGTCTTGCCGTCGGGGCTGAAGGCGATTCCGTTCACGGTATCCGTGTGGCCAATGAGTGTGGTGCGGGTGCGTCCGGTCTTGATGTCCCACAGACGTACGGACATGTCCCCCCCACCGGCGGCCAGAGTGGCGCCATCGGGGCTGAAGGCGATCGCCTCGACTGTGAGGCTGCCGGAGGACAAGGTTTTCTGGAGGCGGCCGTCGGCGGCGTCCCAGACCTGCACTTTCCCGTCGAAGTCGCCAGCCGCGGCAAGGGATTTCCCACTCGGACTGAAGGCCAGTGTGCTACTTCCCAAACTCGTCAACGTGGTGCGGACGCGACCTGTGCCCGTGTCCCACAGTCGTACGGTCTCGTCTTGGCCGACGGCGAGTGTCGTGCCGTCGGGGCTGAACGCTACCGACTCAACCTGGTCGCCTTGACCGGACAGGCTGTTACGGCGGCCTGTGACCGGATCCCAGAGGGCCACGATGTCCTCTCTGGTGGTTGCGTCGGTGTCGGTGGCCGCGAGTGTCTTCCCGTCGGGGCTGAATGCAACTGACAACACAAGATCGGTGTTGCTGGTCATGGTGGTCTGGAGATGGCCTGTGGTGGTGCTCCACGTGCGTATTCTGCCGTCCCAGCCACCGGTGGCAATGGTTTTGCCGTCCGGGCTGAATGCGACCGTCTGGACGTCTGCTTTTGCTTTGACCACTAAGCGTGGGCGCCGAGTAACCGTGTCCCACAAACGTACGGTGCCGTCTTTGCTGCCAGTGGCGAGCATTGTGCCGTCGAGACTGAACGCCACTGCGGATACTTCGTCGGTGTGGCCAGTGAGCCGGGCGCGTAGCGGCAACTCTGCTGCGTTGTAGAGACTGGCCGTGGCCTCGGCGGTGTGGCTGGTCTGGTACGCGTGAACGGCAAGGAGCGAGGCCAGGTCCGGGTCTGTGCCGATGATGGCTTCCGACTGGGTGGCAAGTTGCCGGGAAAGGGCCTGCCTTTGAGTGGTGATAGCCCGGTGCTCAGACTCTACAGCGCTTTGCCGTTGCCAGAATGCCAAGCCGGCGGCGACAAGAGCCAGAGCGAGAGTCGCGGCGAGTATCTGGATGCGGCGTTTGGCTCGGCGATGACTCATGTGCAGGAACTGAGCGATGTGCCGGGGTAACCCACGGCGACGCGACCATTCGATGCCGGCGGCAAGGTCTGTCCCATGGAGGAGGTCGCCGGGCCGCTTCTTGTTCGCCCAGCGGGCTTGCTGGCCTTCTGTGCGGTGCAGCCAGGTATAGAAGTCGTTGTCCTGGGCGACCCATTCCTGCAGTTCGTGCCAGTCACGGATGAGTGAATCGTGGATAAGCTCGACGACCGGCATAGGGTGATCGGAGCCATTTTCCCGGGCGCGGGTTGTGACGATGCGGTGCCGCACGAGAGCGGACAGCGCTGTGTCGATGGAATCGCGTGCGGATGCGTCCGATAAGGGAAATTGCGGATCGGCTACAAGCGAATAGAGAGTGCTGAAGTTCATTTGCCGACGGACGGACGGCGCGCCCTGGATGGGATCGCCCGGGTCTACCAGGGCAGTGAGGATCCGGCGCGCGGTGGCGTGTTGGTCCTCGGGCAAGCGGTCGAAGGCGGCCCTGCACCATGTGGTCAGGGCTCCGGTCACCGTCCCGATGGACTCGTAGGCGTTGTGAGTGAGGCAGCCGTCATTACGGCGCTCCCACAGCTGAAGCAAAGTCAATTCCAGGGCGGTGAGTAGCGTTGCGGGAGCAGTACCCGGTTCGCTGTCACGCTCCTGAGGGATCGCTCCAGTTCTGGGCTCCAGGATGGCGGGCCCGGTCGCTGCGACGACGTCGGACATGATGCGCTTCGACAGACCGGTTTCGAAGCGCAGCCCCACGGTTGCGGCAGGGCTGATGATGATGCTCTCCAGGTCCTCGCGGGTGAGTGAAGCGCGAATGTTGAGCAACGGTGTGACAGCGTCGAGGAGCGCTGGCGCCTGATCGGCCAGCTGAGCGTAGAAGTCGTTACGCATGACCAAAATCACCGAAACAGGTGCTTGTGATCTCGTCAGCAGCGTCAGTTGTTTGATCGAGGCCCAGGCTCGTTCGGTGTTCTCCTCGGTGCGCCGCAAGGTGGGCTGAGGACCGGTCATATGCGGGAGAAGCTCCTCGAACTGGTCAACGACCAGCAGCAGTCGCTCGCAGCGTGGCTCGTCCGCAAGGCGTCGGCGCACCGCGGCGTCAAGTCCGGTGACAGCGCCGGGCAGCCCTTGACGTTCGAGTGCGGCCAGTAGATCCGGACCGGGCCGAGCAACGAACAGGTTCAGCCAGCGGTCGCCGCCGGGCACTCCTCCTTTAGTGAGAGCAGGTAGGACACCTGCCTGTATCAGCGAAGACTTGCCGGATCCGGACGGGCCCAGCAGCATCGAGACTCTGCGTTGCCCCTTGAGCATGTCGAGTACCGCTCGCTGCGCCGCGTCGCGGCCGTGGAACCATCCGGCGTGTTCCGTCGTGAAGGGTTCCAAGCCTCGGTACGGACATACCTGTTCTTCTGTCAGTCCGTGACAAATCTCGCGCAGCACCTGCGTGGGCGTCGCGTATGCGATGTGCTGGCCTCGTAGGTGAGGGTCCGGGGAAGTGATGGCAGAGACCATCCCGATCACCAGTCCGGTGACCTCGTCCAGCACAGGACCCCCGCTGAAGCCCTGAGTGAGATCGTTGGCGGCCGTGAGTTGCAGTAGTGCCCCCGCGCTCTCCGAGGCCGGCAGCAGACCACCGACTACGCCGTATCCGAAGTGGCCGCCGAAACGTGCCTGTTGTGGGAAGCCGAAGGAACGCACCCCGTGCCCACGGCAGCCGACGGCCGAGCCGAGGGGCAGTGGCTCCGCTCCTGCCGGTGTCGCGTCGAGGCGGATCACAGCCACGTCTTCGGCTTCGGAGCTTCTCCAGGCATTGGGATCGATCCAACCACGAATCTCTGGTGTGCCGGGAGCGGAGGAGAACCTCAGACTCACGACGGCCTCGGGCCCGTGGCCCGCAAGGGCCACGACATGGGCACAGGTGATGACTACATCCTGGCTGGCCAGGAAGCCCGCACCGGCCACACCACCCTGAGAGGACAGCACCTGGACGACAGTGCTCGGTAACGCGTCGCCTGGTTCGTCAGCCCAATGAATAGAAGTGGTTCCACGCGTCGCCATGGAGATCCCTCGACGTCACGTGACGCTGTCGTCGTGCTCGGCCCGCCAGGTCACGATCACGTTCAGATGGCAGCCTGCCTGGCTCTTCGCGATGACGGCACCGGCTTCTGCCGTCATGTCGACGCCGAACTCGATGACGACTTCGTGCGGGGCGGCCTGCTGCACTTGCTGCAGAGCCGCCCGTGCCATGGCGGTCACTGGATGCAGGGCCTCCTGCACAGTGCGTGGCAACTCGTGGATTGTGTCACCAATGCGTCCGGCCTTCACCGGACCTTCTGTCATCGTGGATGCCTCGAAGAGAATCGAACCCCCACCCTCCACCGGAAGACGTGCAAGATTCCCCATCAGTTCCCCCTGTATGACTGCGGCTAGCTAAAGACAGGCATCGAGGACGCCTCACGCCAAATTAGCCGAATGCGCGAAGTCCCGTCCGGTCCTTGCGCCGGGCCTTTCGGCGCTCGCGGACACAGCCACAGCGCCATCGCCCCCTGTCACGACCGCATCACCCGACACCGCGGAGCCCGGGCGCCGTACGAGTATTGCTGCACCCCTGATCAGCAGAGAGTCGCACTTTATGCGCATGCCCCTGCCGCCCTTTGGCGGTAGGCCACCTGGCGACATCGACCACGGGAATAACGAGACTGAGCTCGCGTATGCCCTCTATCCGTTCGCCTAGCGCGAGCGGTGCCGGATAGACGGACCTTGGCTCTTGATCTTGAACACACGGGACGCAGGATCCCGAAGATCTGAGAACGGAAATCTCGCGGTTATGGGGCACTTTTCCGGCCACCCGGAGGGCATCCTTGTCGCTCATCCGGGCAGTCGCAGCAGTTGTGCCGCATGGGTTAACCGACTGGAACTATTCTCTCTAACTTGTGGCGACGGGGGCCTGATGATTCGAGGCTGGGTGCTCCTGCTGACCTTCAAAGCGTGGTGTCTCGGGGGCTGACAGTTGATGGTCTTGGCGGTATGCCGTCTTTGTGAGGTACGCGCAGGGTGGTGGGCTGACCGCTGAACGGCGGGCGTTTCGTGAGCGGTTGCGGCAGGAGGCGGCCGAGCGGTTCGCCTGGGGCGACGATGTTGCCGTCATCGCTCACGATCTGCGGGTCACGGGTCCGTTCGGTACAGCGCTGGCACAGAGCGTGGGCTGAGGGCGGTGTGCAGGCGCTGGCGTCGAAGGGCCCGGCCTCGCTGCCGGTGCTGAGCGATGAGCTGTTCGCGTTGCTGGAGCGGGAGTTGGACCAGGGCCCGCTCGCGCATGGCTGGCCGGACCAGGCCTGGACGCTGTCGCGGATCAGGATGTTGATCGGGCGCCGGTTCCACAAGAGTTACACCGTCCAGGGCGTCGCGGCCTTGCTGAAGCGGCACGGCTGGTCCTGCCAGGTCCTTGCCCGACAGGCCGTCGAGCGGGACGAGGCCGCGGTGGCCGGCTGGGTAAAGGAAACCTGGCCCCACGTGGAATGATCGCGGCGGTGCTCGGTGCCTGGCTCGTGTTCGAGGACGAGGCCGGGTTCTCGATGACTCCGCCCCACGACCCGCACCTGGTCCCGGCGCGGCCACACGCCTATCGTGCGGGTCCGTGGCCGCTCCCGCCGGCGCCTGTCCATTGCCGCCCTGGCCTGCTACAAGCCCGGACAGCCGTCCCGGCTGATCTACCGGCCTCGACCCGACCGCCGCAGCGGCGAACGCAAGAGCTTCGCATGGACCGACTACCGAGACCTGCTCCAGGCCGCTCACCAGCAGCTCGGCGGCCCGATCGTGCTGGTGTGGGACAACCTCAACACTCACCTGGCAGCCGGAATGCGCCGCTACATCGCCGACCGCGACTGGCTCACCGTCTACCCCTGCCCTCTTACGCACCCGACCTCAATCCGGTCGAAGGCATCTGGTCCATCCTGCGCCGCACCACCCTGGCCAACCGTGCCTTTGCCGATCCCGTCGACCTCATCGCCGCCGTCCGGCGGGGCCTGCGACAGCTTCAGTACCGCGGCGACATCCTGGACGGCTGTCTCACCGGCACCGGCCTCGTCCCCGCAGCATCATGACGACATCACGCTGTCAAGGTCAGTAAGAGCTTGTGATGATCAGTAGCTGACGCACGCTCAGCAGAGACGTGCACCGACTGATGGGCATGCTGTGGAGGGTGCCCTCTCTCCGGGGCCAGTCCCGGGTCAGCAACTGGACGTCGCACGTGAAGCGCCACGCACGCGCTGCCTGGTCCGGGCTGTACCTGTCGCTCCTCGGCTGGTCGTGGAGGGAGACGCGAGTCAACGGTGGGTAGAAATCGCCGCCTACGGCGCCATCGTGCACACCACCTCCCCAACAGTGTGGTCGGCACCTTCCGAGCTCTTACTCAACACGTGCGCCGCATCCGCGACTGGGCCCTCGATCGTCGCCGCACCGCTTTCGGACAGGTACTGCGCGGCATCTGCTGCGGCAGCGGCCTGATCACCCTCATCATCTTCTGGTTCACCCACCGCTAGCTCCCCAACCAGCGAGATTCCGTGTCAAGTTCGCCCGTGCTGTCAGCGTCGGCAGATGGTCGACACTGCCGGAGCCAGCATCACGGAGGTATCGACCGCCTGAAGAGAGCGCCGCGGCGCAAGATGTGGCAGGCATGGCAACGTCCCTCAGGCTGTCAGGTGCGGCCCGCCGACTGGCTGCGCCTCAGCATCCAGGGAGCCCGCGGAACCCTGCCCCAGCCGGGGCTATCCGGGCCCCTGAGGTTGTCTCCACGGGTAGAGCGCAACCCCCTTCGCGGGGCTTCACGCTGTCATCATTCCTACTAACAAGCCCCTTGGTCTCCGCCTGAGACGTGTGGCCCAGCGCCTGGATGAGCCGTACTCGGCCGCCAATATGGGCCACTCTGGCTGAGTCGCGCCCTATCTGTGCGTCAATTGATCTGTTGCCATGGCTGGAGGGCGGCGCTGGCCGGTTCACCCACGTCTACCCGGACGGCCCCGCGCCGTACTTCGGCGTCTACGCCGCAGGACGGTGGGGCAGGACCGTGGAGCAGTGGGACGAGATCAAGCAAGCCGTCTCCCAGGCGCTCATCACGGCGGGCGCCACCATCACCCACCACCACGCGGTGGGCCGCGACCACCGGCCCTGGTACGACCAGCAGCGCCCCGACCTCTTCGCCGCCGCCCTGCGGGCCGGCAAGAAGGTCCTCGACCCGGCAGGGATCCTCAACCCCGGCGCGGTCATTGACCCCCTGCGCGCTCCCTGATGAGCCATCGGGTCAGGCCTGGGCGAGTTCCGGGGCGTGCGCTTTATCCCGTATCCATCGCAAGTGTGAACACACCTCGCATGTACGGTGCGGAACCGCCTCGCCCCCTTGGGTGATCGACTCGTATGCTGACCGCTCAACCGGCCGCGACGCGGGGTGACTTCGTGGTGCGCGGCTGACCTTTTTCTGCCAGGAGTTCACTTTGCTGTACAGGAAGAACGCTTTGCGCGTTGCCGCGCCCGTGGCCGTGCTCGCCCTCGCGCTGACGGGATGCGGGGGCGACGACGACAAGGCGTCGGGTTCCGCGGACGAGAAGCCGAAGGCGAAGGCGAGCGCGGAATCGTCGCCGAAGTCCGGCGGCGCGCGTGGCACCGGCGAGAGCGCCACCGGCAAGGTGAAGGAGGGCGACGCCTCCGTCACCTACGAGCTCACCGCGCAGAAGGTCGAGCTGGGTACGGAGGCCGACACCAAGAAGATGGTGTCGGACCCCAAGGATGCCAAGGGCCTGGTCCCGGCCATCGCCTATGTGAAGTACACGCACAAGTCCGGCGCGGCACTCACACAGAGCCCGGACGCGAACGACTCCACCACCGTCTGGGCGGACGGTCAGCGCGGAACCCTGATCATCGGCGCCGCCGAAGACGCGCCGGGCTGCGACGACTCCTCGTCCATCGAGGGCTGGAAGCAGGGCGAGTCCCACGTCCTGTGCGAGACCTACCTGGTCCCCAAGGACGCGAAGGACCTGGAGGTCCACTGGTCCGAGGAGGACGGCGAGCCGTTCATCTGGAAGTTCGCGGCGACCAAGTGACGCGTAGCCGGGCGGGCCACTCCCGGCCCGTCCGGCGCTCGTCGGCCAACTCGGGGCCGGTACGGGGCAAGGCTCCGAGGCCGTGGAGGAATCCAGCACTGGCCTACGACGGACAGGGCCGCCCACGCGCCCCTCACCCCACGGATCACCCCACGGACGCAGCCGTCCCGCTCGGATCCTGATAGACCCGGTCAAGTGCCAGGTAGGGCCGAGACCACACCGACCCGCGCCTGGACCGACACCACAGGCGGCAGCGTCGGCGGCGCCAGGACCGCCGCCGAGCAGACACTGACCCTCAAGCCCGTGGACCGAGCAGCCGACCGTGGGCTGAGCAACCGTCCCTGGACTGAGCAGCCGACACGTCTTCCGCTCCTGCCGGGGCTCGGCAGGAGCGGAAGACGTGTCGTAAGCCCTCTTGAGGAGGCGCGTCGCCTCAGACCTCCGAGACGGCCTCCAGCGGGCTCAACGCTGCCGCACGGCGTGCCGGAAGCGCGGCCGCGAGCGCGCCGATCGCCAGGGACACCAGGCACACCAGCACCAGCGTCCCCCACGGCATCGACAGTGTGTACTGCTCCATCGCACCGCCTGCCAGCGCGCCGACCGCCCAGGCCCCGAACACCCCGCCCGCCAGGCCGAGAAGGGTGCCGAACGCGGCCACGGTCACCGCCTCCAGGCGGATCATCCGCCGGATCCCGGAGCGGCCCATGCCGATGGCGCGCAGTACACCGATCTCGCGGGTGCGCTCCGCCACCGACATGGCCAGGGTGTTCACGATGCCGAGCGCGGAGATTACAACACCGATCGCAAGGAGCCCGTACATCAGCGTCAGCAGGTTGCCCATGGCACCGGCCGCCTCGCGCACGAGTTCCTCGCGGTCCTGCACCTTCACCAGCGGGCTGTCGCCCACGGCGGTACGCAGTTGCTCCTGGGTCCGTGCGGACGCGCCGCCGTCGGTGCGGACGAGGATCCGCTGCACGGAGCCCGGCTTGAAGCTGTTGCGCTGCACCTCGCTGCGGGCGCCCAGCGCGTCATGCGCGGTGGGGTTGTCCCGGTAGACGCCCACGACGGTGTACTGACCGACCTTCTGGTCGCGGCCCATGGACGCGGTGAGCTTGCCGCCCACCCCCACGCCCTGTTCCCGGGCAAGAGTGCTGGAGAGGGCGATCCGGCCCGGCCCGAGGCGGTCGAGCGAGCCGCTGACGAAGTCCAGCTTCATGGTGGCGCCGACGACCTGCGGGTCGACGCCGGAGATCTCCTGGACGTGGCCGCCGACGAACAGGGTGGAGTCCGACACGGGGGCCGCGGACCTCACCCCGGAGGTGTCGGCTACCCGCCGCACAGCGGCCTTGTCGATGCCGGTCGTGGGCGTGCGGGTGCCGATCACGTAGTCGGCCCCGAGACCGGCCGCGGTCTGACGGTCAAGCGCCTGCCCGGTGGAGTTCCCGATGATCGCGAGCCCGGCGACCAACGCCGTACTGATCATCAAAGTGGCGGCGGTGGCGGCGGTACGCCGCGGGTCGCGCAGCGCGTTCTCCCGTGCGAGCAGGCCGATCACGCCGAAGCGCTCGGTGAGGCGTCCGGCGAGCCGGATCACGGGAGCGGCGAGCAGCGGCGCGAGGACGATCATGGCGATGACGAGGATGGCGCAGCCGAGCATCGCGCTCCGCAGGTTCTCTTCCGAGGCGTCCTCGGCCCCGGTGAGCGACACGAGGAGACCGGCGCCGGGGACGAGAAGGGCGAGCCCCACCCCACCGCGCCACCGGGATCGGGCGGCGGTAGGCGGCTGCTCGGCCACCCGCATCGCCTCGACGGGAGCGACCTTGGCCGCCTTGCGCGAGGGCAGCCAGGCGGCGAGCACGGTCACGCCCACCCCCACGCCGAGCGCCGCGAGGACGGGACGCGCCCCGACCACCAGGGGTCCGTCGGGCAGAGGATCCCCGGAGGTGCCCAAGACATCGGGGAGTACGGCGGCGATGCCAAGACCCAGCAGGAAACCGGCCGCCGACGCGGCAAGGCCGATCAACAGGGCCTCCAGGAGAAGGGAGCGCACCACCTGGCGGCGCCCGGCTCCGATCGCCCGCAGCAGCGCGATCTCCCGGATGCGCCGGGACACCAGCATCGTGAAGGTGTTGACGACGAGGAACGAGCCGATGAACAGCGAGACCCCGGCGAAGATCATGGGCATCTTCCGGTAGCCCCGGGTCATGGTGTCGATGTTCATCGCCTGCTGGTCGGCCTGCGCGCTGCCGGTGACGGCCTCGGCCCGGTCGGTCGGCAGTACGTCCTCGATCCGGCGGGAGAGTTCGAACTGGTCGGTGCCGGCAGCGGCGGACAGATCGATGCCGGTGTAGTGGCCCTCGGATGCGAACAGCCGCTGGGCGCTCGCCTTGTCGAACAGGGCGAGGGTGCCGCCGGCTGTCACCCGCGTGTCCTTGGTCCTCACGATGCCGACAAGTCGCTTCTTCATGACCGGGCCGTCTGTGGCCACCGTGACGATGTCACCGATGCCGAGGTGTCCGGCGGACGCCGTACCGCTGTCCAGGGCCAACTCGTCGCCGTCGCGCGGGGCTCGGCCGCCGACCAGGGGATAGCGGCTGTCCTTGCCGTCCTTGCCCGGTACGTAGGCGGAGCCCAGGTTGGCCCACGCCTTGCCGGTCCGCAGCGGGGTGCCGTCGGCCGCGTTCAGGACGGCCGAGCCGTCGGCCGTGGGGCGCACGGCGGCGACACCGGGTACGCCCGCCAGTTTCCCGACCAGGGCATCGTCCAGTGCGGGGGAGTGCTGGTCGACGGACGTTCCCGGAGGAGGGTCCTTCGGGGTAACGCTGACGGCGATACCGGCGAAGTTCTGCGAGGCGGCGGCGCGGTAGGCCGCGGCTGAGGAGTCGGCGAAGACGAGGGTGCCGCTGACGAACGCGACACCCAGGCAGACGGCCAGGACGGTCATGGCCAGGCGGGCCTTGTGTGCGAAGACGTTGCGCAAAGAGGTACGGAACATGCGGGGCGAATCCTGGGAGGCAGGCTCGACGGGTGCGAGCGGATGGCTGGTCGGGAACACTCGACCGACGCGGTGCGGCAGCCGGAGTGAGGGCGCGTCAGCTGGTGCGCGGGCCGGTGTCGAGCGTCTTCATCAGGTCCAGGACGCGCTCCGGTGTGGGGTCGGTCATCTCGTCGACGAGGCGGCCGTCGGCCAGGAAGAGAACGCGGTCCGCGTAGCCGGCGGCGACCGGGTCATGGGTGACCACGACCACGCTCTGGCCCAGCTCGCGCACCGAATCCCGCAGGAAGCCGAGCACCTCGGCCCCGGCCCGCGAGTCGAGGTTGCCGGTGGGCTCGTCGCCGAAGACGATCCCCGGCCGGGACACCAGGGCGCGGGCCACCGCCACGCGCTGCTGCTGCCCGCCGGACAACTGCCCGGGGCGGTGATCGAGTCGGTCCGAGAGACCGACCATGGACACCACGCGCCGCAGCCACTGCTCGTCGGGGCGTCGGCCCGCGATGCTCAGCGGCAGCGTGATGTTCTCGATGGCGGTCAGGGTCGGCAGCAGATTGAACGCCTGGAAGATGAAGCCGATCCGGTCACGGCGCAGCTCCGTCAGCTGCCGGTCGTTCAGCGTGCTCAGCTCGGTCGTGCCGATGCGTACGGAGCCGGAACTGACGGAATCGAGCCCGGCGGCGCAGTGCATCAGGGTGGACTTGCCGGAGCCCGACGGCCCCATGATCGCGGTGAACTCGGCATCCCGGAAGGAGACGCTGACCCGGTCCAGGGCCAGGACGCGGGTGTCGCCGCTGCCGTAGACCTTCGACAGGTCGGTGGTGGCGGCCGCGATCCCGGTGGTCGCGTGCGGGGCAAAGTGGCCGACTGTCACAGGGGGGACTCCTCTTCGGTGCGGAAGGTGCACGTCGAAGGGTGCCCGGGGAATGTATCGGCGCCTGGGCCGTGATGTATCGGTAGGCGCTTGGCAGTGCCGCGATCGTGTAGCGGGCGGCTCAGACCGGCAGGCGCAGGGTGGCGACGGCGCCGCCGTCCGGGGCGTTGTCCAGGTGCAGTACGGCGCCGAGCAGCCGGGCCTGCCCCAGCGCGATGGTGAGGCCGAGGCCGTGCCCCGAGCCGCGCTCCGCCGCGCCCGTGTGGAAGCGCCGCGGCCCGTCGCGCAGGACGTCAGGGGGAAAGCCGGGCCCGTGGTCGCGTACGACGACGGTGTGCCCCTCGACGGTGACCCGCACCGGAGGCTCGCCGTGCCGGTGGGCGTTGACGACGAGGTTGCTGACGATGCGTTCGAGACGACGTGGGTCGGTTTCCACCGTCTGCGCGTCTCGCCCTTGCCGGAAGTCGGCATCCGGACCGTCGGCGACGATGACCTCGGTGTCGAGGCCGGTGCGCACCACCGCTTCGGAGACGACCGCGCCGAGCGGGACATGGGCCCGTACCGGCTGCTCGGCCCCCGCGTCGAGACGCGAGATCTCCAGGAGATCCTCGACCAGACCGCGCAGATCGCGCACCCTGGCCCGCAGCAGGTCCTCCGTCTCACCCGCGGGCAGCAGATCGGCGGCGGCCAGCAGACCGCCGACAGGGGTGCGCAGTTCGTGGGCCACGTCCGCGGTGAAACGGCGCTCGGAGCGAAGCTGGCGGGCCAGGCTGTCGGCCATGAGGTCGACGGTGGCGGCGATGTCGTCCACCTCGTCACGGCCCTCGCCGGGACCGGTCCTGGCGTCAAGATCCCCGGCGGAGATCCGGCCGGCCGTCTCCGAGACGCGCCGCAGCCGGCGGCCGAGCAGTCCGGCTCCGTAGACGGCAAGCGGGATGGCCGCGGCGAGCGCGAGGAGCGAGGCCACCGCCATGACCACGTCGAGCCGTCGTAGCTCGTGCAGGTCGGTGCTCATGTTGATCCGGACGGCAAGGACCCGGCTGCCCGGACCGCCGACCCGCTGAGCGCCCCAGACGCTGGGGCCCAAGTTGTTCTCGACGCGTTTGTCGTAGGCAGTGTGCCGTTCGCCGTCGGCCGGGTGGCGCAGCGCGGCGGGCAGGCCGTCCGGATCCAGCTCGGCGCCGTCCGACAGTGTTCGGGTGCGCCGGTAGATGTCCATCGCGGAGTAGGCGCTGTTGAGGGCGTTCGCCTCGGCCCGGCCACGGATGTCCTGCGCGGTCCACAGATGGACAAGGACGCCCACCACGGCCGCGACCAGGCAGGCCGTGGCCGCGGCCAGTGCGGTGATCTTCCAGCGCAGGGCCACACGGGTCGGGCGCGGCCGACGGAACAACGGCGATCGCATGGGCTTCAGCGCCTGAGCTTGTAGCCGAAACCGCGGACCGTCTCGATGCGGTCCCGTCCCAGCTTGCCGCGCAGCCGCTGCACACACAGGTCCACGACCCGGCTGTCGCCGTCCCAGCCGTACTCCCAGACGTTGCGCAGCAGCGTGTGGCGCTCCAGCACGATCCCCGGGTGAGCGGCGAACTCGAGCAGGAGCTTCAGCTCGGTGGGGGTGAGCGCCACCGGACGCCCGGACACCGACACTTCCAGGCCACCGGTGTCGATGGCCAGATCCCCGAAGACCAGCACCCGCTCCTCGGCCGACGGAGCCCCGTCGCCCGCGGCGCGGCCAGGCTCCTGGGCGGGCGCGTAGGTGGCCCGGCGCAACAGCGAGCGGATACGGGCCACCAGTACGTAGGTGTCCACGGGCTTGACCACGTAGTCGTCCGCGCCACCCTCAAGACCGGCGACGACATCGAGCCCGTCGCCGCGCGCCGACATCATCAGGACCGGCACCAAGCTGGTCTCGCGGACTCTGCGGCACAGTCCGATCCCGTCGAGCCCTGGCAGCATCACGTCCAGAATCAGCAGGTCGAAGCTCTCCTCACGGAAGAGCTCGAGCCCCGTGAGCCCGTCGGCCGCGACCTCGACCTCATAGCCGTAGCGCTCCAGGGCGACGGCGAAAGACCGGCGCATCAGGTCGTCGTCCTCCACCAGCAGCACACGAACGGGCTGCGGGGAAGCAGGAGCCGGGTTGGGCGACGACACGGGTGGATCACTCCTGTTCGGACGGTTCGGGCGGTTCGGACGGTTCGGGCGGTTCGGGCGGGGCCGACGCCCGCGCACGGAGCGACGGCGACCTGAAAGGAACGATATGGCAGACATCGGACGCGACAACCGCACCGCCCGAACCGATGGCCGACCAAGCGCTCCCTGATACTCACCCGATACAGAACCGCCCGCGGCATCGCGGGGCTTAGCTGGCCCTGAGTCGACCGTCAACGCAGCCTTAAGGATCGCGGTTCGGGGCCGACGGGGAGGGATCGGTGGCGCACGGACGTCTACGTTCGATCATGTGAGTTTCGAAGCAGCCGTCCCAGACCCGTCCATGTACCCAGCGCTCTCCTCCTATCTGACGCGGGCACCAGATCGACGCCTGCGTACGGCGTTCGGGGTGTCGCGCCCGGTGGACGGGCCGACGCACGCGATACCCGCGAGCGCGGCGCCCACCTCCGGCAGAGAGGGAAAGGGCCGTCACCGCGCCTCCCTACGCGGACAGCGGCACCTGCACGGCCATGCCCGCCACGGCGCGATCAGACCCAGACGGACCTTCCCGCCGCTCTCGTACGGCTACGCGTCCGCAGCCCTGCTCGTCCTCACCGCCGGGCTCCTGGCCCAGTCCCACGGCCGCCCGGCCCCCACCGCTCCGCACGCCGCGCCGCCCGCGCAGAAGCCGGACGCTCCCCGTCACGACTCTTTGCCCGTACCCGACAAGGGACCCGCCACGCTCGCCCCGCCCAGGAAGCCCACACCGCACCCGAGCCCTCCGGCGCGCACCGAGCACGCAGCGAGTGTGCTGCGGGTGGGCAGCACGGGCGCCTCTGTACGGCAGTTGCAGGAGCAGCTGGGACAACTACGTCTCTACACAGGCCCTGTGGACGGCTACTACAACCAGGACGTCGCAGCCGCGGTCGCGCGCATGCAACAGGCCCGCGCCATCGACGAACCCCTCGGCGTCTACGGCCCGGGCACCCGCAGCGCCATAAGCACCGCGGCCATGTAGCCCTGACCACCCCGAGCCGAGGCCGCGCGCGAGACGAGCACCCGTCAGCCCACCCCGCCGTCGAGCAGCCAGTGGTAGCGCAGCCGCAGAGCCCGCTCCGTGCTGGCCGCCGCCGCACCGACCCCGACCAGAATGTTGCCCCAGGTCGGCAGACTGACGGGCGAGGTGAACGTCCCGAAGCGTCGGGCGATGGGCTCCACCTCAGTGACCGGCTCGATGAGCTGGCAGAGGAGGAGTGCAAGGGCGACGACGAGCATGATCGACGAGAGGAGGCCGATCACACGGCTCAGCGTGGGGTGCGCGCCGTCGAAGTGCGCGCGGCGGCCTTCGGCGGAGTCGCGATCCGGGGTGAGTTGGTGCTCGGTCCCCTTGGCGGTGACGTAGTGACAGCGCTTGAGCCCGAAGCCGCTCCCTCGCACTTCGACGGTGCCGCCCGGGACGGGGAAGAAGGCAGGGAGTCTGGACAGCGCGTGCTGCCTGCCGTCGCGGTAAAGGTGGGCTTCGACCACGCCGGTCGACTTGTTCCCCGAATGCTTGACGTCGACGGCGTAGACCGTCTGCCGACCGCCGTCCTCGGGCAGCCGGAGATAGAACAGTGCGCGGAAGGTCATCTGCCACCAGCGGAAACGCTTCAGTGGCCGCCCGTCGCCGGGCTTGACCCGCTGCGCGGCGCGACGGCGCCGCAACTCCTTCAACATGCCTGACCCTCCCGCTATTCGTTCGGCTCGGCCGCGCAGGCGAGGTCCCGCGCCGGACGCGGCCCGCCGGTCAGGAACGCCGTCACCGCGTCGTTCGCGCACGTGTTGGGGCCAAAGGGATAGACACCGTGACCGCCCTGGTCGGCGGTCACCATCGTGGCGCGCTTCCCGAACGCGCGCCGCAACTCCTTGGCCCCGGCAAGCGGCGTTCCCGGGTCACGTTCGTTCTGCACCATGAGCACGTTGGACGGGCCCCGGTCACCGATGCGGACCGGCGGCTCGACCCGCTTGCCCGGCCAGAACGCGCACGGCCCGATGCTGGCCGTGGACCCGCCGAGCATCGGGTGGGCCACGCGGTCGACCGCGACATTGCGCTGGTACTCCTTGACCGTGCTCGGCCAGCGCGTATCACCGCAGATCACATGGAAACGCGCGGCCATGAGGTTCTCCATGTTCGGCAGCGGCGGCACGGGCGGCAGCGGCTTGCCCGTGTCGAGCGCCTGCCAGAACTCGGCCGTCTGAGGCATGAGCGCATCGGAGTAGAGACGGTCGAACGTGAACCCGCGGAACAGCGTCCCGTCGACTCCCTGGACCGGCTTCGCGTCCAACCGCCGTGCGAGATCGAAGAACTTCGCGGTCACCTGCCGCGGTGTGGTGCCCAGACCGTACTCGGGACGCGCGGCCGCGAATGCCGCGAAGTCCGGGAAGCGGTCGTCCATTCCACGTGCGAAGCGCCGCATGGCCGTGACGTCGTAACCACCCGGGCCCAGATTGCTGTCGAGCACGATCCGGTCGCTGCGCTTCGGGAACAACGTCGTGTACACAGCTCCGAGTTGGGTGCCGTAGGAATGTCCGAGGTACGACATCTTCGGCGCACCCAGCGCCGCCCGGATCCGGTCCATGTCCCGTGCGGTGTTCGCGGTGGTGGTGTGGGGCAGCATCCATGCCGTCCGCGAGGTGGCGCACTGCTCGGCGATGGCCCGCGCGTTCCCCGCCTCGCGGGTGACATCGGCATCGGTGTGCGCGTACGGAGCGAAGTTGCCGCGCGCCTGCTGCTCGGACGTCAGATCGCAGGTCACCGGTGTGCTGCGGCCGACCCCGCGTGGGTCGAAGCCGACCACGTCGTAGGAGTCGAGGACTTTCTGCGGCAGCCCGGAGCGGGCGAGAACGGCCGGGTAGTCAAGTCCCGCGCCGCCGGGGCCGCCCGGATCGGTCAGCAGTACGCCGCGGCGCTGCGAGGGCTTCTCGCTGGCCAGCCGAGAGATCGCGATCTCTATCTGCCGGCCGTCCGGATCCCGGTAGTCCAGGGGGACTTGGAGCGTCGAGCACTCGAGACGGGGCGCGGCGACGCCCTGCGGGCAGGGGCCCCAGCGTATGGTGTCCGGCGTCGCCGCCGATGACATGGTCGGCACAGCGGTCACTGCCGCCATCGTGGTGGTGGCGAGCGCGAGGGACAGGGATCTGCGCATCTGATGTCCTCCTGAAAGAGCGTGTGTGGGGGGTGCCGGGACACGGCCCGGAACGCTTGTGTCGGGAGCGAGTGCGTCGTCCCGGATCTCGTCAGGCCGTCTCCCGGCGGGTGTGTGCCCAGCCACCGGACACCACTGCGATCAGCGCGATGAATCCGAGGAGGACCAGCTGGCCGGTGCGCCCGCCGGGAACCCAGCCGAAGCCGCCCCACAGCACTTCCGTGTCCTGGTCAAGGAGACCGCGGATCACCGCTTGGGCGGCCAGGGCCGTCATCGCCATCCCGACCGCCTCAAGGGCCGTGAGACCGGCCTTGCGCATCGTGTCTCTCCGTCTCTTATCCCGTTTTCGCGTTCCGTTGTCCCGGCACGTGAACGAGTCTGTCCGTGCGGCACATACGGCACATCGACCCGACGGCCCGCAACGCCTTCGACCCTGGGCCAGAACGTCTTCGACCCCGGGCGAGGCGGCCATTGGACTCTGGTCCAGGGCGGATCAGCCCTAGGTCTGACTCACCGGCCGCACGGGTTGGCGACAATGGCCGGGTGAACACGTACGACACGGCGCCACGGCTCGGGTGGTGGCAGCAGACCTGGCGGCTGGCGGCAGCCGCAGCAGTGGGCATCCCGGCCTGGCTCTACACCGGCGTACTGCTGCACTGGCAGGGGGATGAAACGGGCCTCTGGTTCCGCATCGGCGATCCGCTCGTCGCTCTCGGCTGCCTGGCGGCGCTCGTGTGGCGGCGGCGTTTCCCGCTCGCCGTCGCCATGGCGGTCGCGATCGCCTCGACCGCGTCGGCGCTGGCCGCAGGCGCCGCGCTGGTGGCCCTCGGCTCCATCTCCACCCGCCGCCGGCCGGTGGAGATCGCAGTCGTCGTGCTGGCTTACGTGACCTCGGCGCAGTTCTCCGTCGAGGTCTACCCGGTCCAGAGCCCGCCCGGCACGTGGTGGATCCAGCTCATGATGCCCGCACTGACGGCGGGTATCGCGGTGGCCGTGGGCATGGCCATCGGCGCACGCCGTGTCGAAGTACGGTCCCTGCGGGACCGGGCCGAGAGCGCCGAACGGGAACAGACCGCACGAGCGGCGCAGACACGGGCCCAGGAACGCAACCGGATCGCCCGCGAGATGCACGACGTGCTCGCGCACCGGATCTCCCTGGTGGCCATGCAGGCCGGAGTGCTCGATCACCGAAGTGGCCTCAGCGCCGAGGAGAACCGCGTGCTGGTCCGCGGCATCGCCGAGGGCTCCCACCAAGCCCTGGAAGAACTACGGGACGTCCTCGGTGTGCTCCGGGCGGACCCGGGCCACCCGGAACCACCACAACCCTCCCTCGACCGGATCCCCGACCTGGTGGCCGACGCCCGCTCGTCCGGCCTGGACGCCACGCTCACCACCACCGTGGAGGGAACACCGTCCGACGTCGTCGGACGCACCTGCTACCGGGTCGTCCAGGAAGGACTGACCAACGCCGCCAAACATGCCCCGGGCGCACCCGTGCACGTCACCCTCGAAGGGGCGGCGGGCGACCGACTCGACGTCAGCGTCCGCAACTCCCCGGCCGCCGCAAAAGCCGCGCAACGACCGGCGTCGGGGTTCGGACTCCTGGGCCTCACCGAACGAGTGGGCCTCGCGGGCGGAAGACTCGACCATCACCCCACACCCGACCGCGGCTACCTCCTCACCGCACGGCTACCCTGGCCGAACCCCACCCACGAAAAGAGAACTTGAGTGGACAGCGAGCGGCAGCCGGTGCGTGTCGTCATCGTCGACGACGAAGAGCTGGTGCGCATGGCGCTGCGGCTGGTCATCGACGGCGAACAGGACCTGACCGTCGTCGCGGAGGCGGCCGACGGCAACGCCGCGATCACCGTGGTGGACGAGCAGCAACCGGACGTCGTACTGATGGACGTGCGGATGCCCGGACGTGACGGTCTCAGCGCGACCAGGGAACTCCTCACCCGAGCGGAGCCACCCCGGGTGCTCATGCTGACGACCTTCGACTCCGACGACCTGGTGCTCGGAGCGCTGCGTGCCGGAGCACTCGGGTTCGTCCTCAAGGACACCCGGCCCGCGCAGATTCTCGACGCGGTGCGGACCGTCGCGGAAGGCGAGCCGGTGCTGTCCCCGGCGGCCGCCGCACGGGTGATCGCCGCGGCCACCGGCCCGCAGTCCGCTCACGTCCGTGAGTCGTCCCGCGCTGCCGCACGGAAAAAGCTGTCCGCACTCACCGAACGAGAACGCGAAACCGCCGAGGCCATCGCGGACGGCCTCGGCAACCCGGAGATCGCCCAGCGGCTGCGCATCAGCATCGCGACCGTCAAGGCACACACAGGCAACCTGTTCGCCAAGCTGGCGGTGGAGAACCGGGTACAGATCGCACTCCTGGTGCGCGACGCGGGGGAATGAGCCCGCTCCCCGGGCGTACGTCACTGCCGGGGGTGCGGCTCCACTCCGACCCGAGCCGTGGGGGCAGCGGAGTGGAACTGATCAGAGATCTCGAGGACCCGGAGCAGCGTCAGGAAGCCCGTCGCGCACTGAACGCCCGAGGTGGACGGCTGGACACTGGTCCTCGGGCCTTGGTGCAACCCCGTCGACCCGGAGCGTGCCGAGGAAGTGCTCGACGCCATCACCGAACTGAGCCGCCGTCATGGGCAGGCCCAGGCGTACTACTTCGGGGAGCACGGGGGCGGTTCGGGCTGGGCCCTGGCCGTGGACGGGGCGGTGGTGCGCCGTGTCGACGCCTCCACCTGGGGTGACGATCCTCTCCCCGAACTGGGCGAGCGGCTCCCGGAGGAACTCGCGCTGCACGCTGCATGGATGGAGTCCGAGGACGACCCGGACGAGGAGTGGGAGAACACGAGCCCTTACATGGCATCGGAGTTGGCACTCCGGCTGGGGGCGGTGAGCCCCTTCGCCCTGGGCCCGAACACCACGGTCCGCGGCCGGGGATTCGTCGCACTCACCGGGTACGCCGCCGATGACGGCGTACCGGGGACGGGGGTGTACAGGATCTGAGTAAGTTTCCCCGGTGACTACGGCTGCGGGGTACCGAGCCACGCTTCGGCGCGCCCGAAACGTAAACTGGCAGGTATGCGGACGCGACCCACGCTGACCTGGGAGCCCACTGGCGGCTTGCTCCCGGCCTCGACCGACCTCACGACTGTCGTCGACGCGGTGCGCGCGGGCGGGGTCGCGGTGCTGAGCGGGGCCGGTCTTTCCACCGAGTCAGGCATCCCGGACTACCGCGGGGAACACGGCTCCCTGCGCCGGCACACTCCCATGACGTATCAGGAGTTCGTCGGCGCCGAGCAGGCCCGGCAGCGGTACTGGGCCCGCAGCCAGCTGGGGTGGCGGGCCATGACGCGGGCCCGTCCGAACGCCGGTCACCGGGCCGTCACCACCTTGGCCGACGCAGGCCTGGTCACCGGTGTGATCACACAGAACGTCGACGGGCTGCAGCAGTCCGCCGGGGCCCGGGACGTCATCGAACTCCACGGGAGTCTGAGCCGGGTGGTCTGCCTGGCCTGTGGGCGGGGCAGCGCCCGTTCGGAACTCGACCGACGGCTGCGTGAAGTCAATCCGGGGTTCGAGGCCGCCGCAGAGCGCTATCGTGCGGTGCGGGTCAATCCGGACGGTGACGTGGAACTGCCCGACGAGGCTGTTCGCGAGTTCCGGGTGGTGGCGTGTTCGGCCTGCGGTGACGGGGTCCTCAAGCCGGACGTCGTCTTCTTCGGTGAGAACGTGCCCCTCGAGCGGGTTGCGGCATGTCGGCACCTTGTCGAGGAGGCTGCTGTCCTGCTCGTGCTCGGCTCCTCCCTCACCGTCATGTCCGGGCTCCGTTTCGTGCGCCAGGCGGCGCAGTCCGGCACGCCGGTCCTGATCGTCAATCAAGGCCCGACCCGAGGCGACCGCTGGGCCACCCAGCGCGTCGAACTGCCCCTCGGGGATGCGCTGCCCGCCCTGGTGGCGCGGGTGTGCCCCGAAGGGCGATAGGCCGGGCCCGGCCGCAGAGGAGAACGCGACAGGGTGCGGCCTCCGCCATCTGCGGGCAGACTTGATCAGGACGTTGTGCCAGTGGTCCATGTGATGCATGTGGCGGAAGACAGCTGAACTGACGCGGGATGCTCTCGCGGAACCGGGGCGACCAATGTTCCGTACGCAGGCGGCCGACGACGGTGACGAGCTGCTTGCCAGGCTCGGGGCGCTGACTGCCCGGGCCCGGGAGCTCGCGGAGATGCAGCGCTCCCGGGTGGAGCTGGCAGTGGCGCTGCAGCGCGGCATGCTGCCCCATGACCTTCCGCAGCCTCCGGGCGTCCGGCTGGCCGTGGGCTACATGCCCGCCAATCACGGGCTCAACGTCGGGGGAGACTGGTATGACGCCTTCACCATGCCCGACGGCCGTATCGGCCTGTCCATCGGTGACGTGCAGGGGCACAACATCAAGGCCGCCGCGTTCATGGGGCAGGTCCGTGTGGGACTGCGTGCGCTGGCGTCCGTCACGGGCGACCCGGGGGAACTGCTCACGCGTACCAACGATCTCCTGGTCTCCCTGGGCGCGGACCTCTTCGCCACGTGTACTTTCCTTCGGCTTGATCCGGCTACGGGCGTCCTGGAGTGTGCTCGGGCCGGTCACATCCCCCACATCTGGGCCACGGCCGACGGCCGGTCCGGTGTCGACGAAGGTGAGTGCGGCCCGCCGCTCGGGGTGCTCGAAGGCGCCGAGTACCCCGTGGTGTGCCACCGGCTCACGACGGACGGCGTCGTCGTGCTGCTGACCGACGGGGTGGTGGAGGGGCCGTCGCTGAGTCTCGACGAAGGCCTGCGGCGGGTGATGCGCCTGGCCGAGATCACTACCGCCGCCGGTCTTGGGATCGACGCTCTTGCAGGCGGTGTGATGCGGCTGGCGGACACGGTGGGGCACGAGGACGATGCCGCCGTCCTCGTCGTCGGCCACGACGGAGGCGCCCTCTAGTGGCGTCCACGGCATGACCGCGGACGTGGGAGAGGGGGAGCCGAGGCCCCGAAGGTTACGGACGTGGGCGGAGGAGAGGCCTTCGCATGGCCGAAGTGGTCCGCTCGGTGTCTGATGGCTCTGTGTTGGTGACTCGGCGGTTCCGGCTGTCCTTGGAGGTGGTCCTCAAGACACTGGCCGTGGCCGCCTGCTACTACGTGGCCGGACGTCTGGGCCTGCTGGGCCGGCTCACCGTCGAAGGCGTGGTCGTCACACCCATCTGGCCGCCCACCGGGGTCGCCGTCGCCGCACTGCTTGTCTACGGCGTGGCGGTCTGGCCCGGGATCGCCATTGGCTCCTTCCTCACCATCGCCTCCCTCACTACTCCGCAGCTCACCACACTGATCACCGTGGCGGGCAACACCCTCGCCCCGCTCTGCGCCTATCTGATGCTGCGGCGGGCCGGTTTCCGGGTCGGAATCTCACGTCTGAGGGACGGTCTGGCCCTGGTCTTCCTCGGCGGGCTCGGAGCCATGCTGATCAGTGCCACGGCGGGGGTCGGGCTGCAGGTGCTGACGGGGCGACTGGACACGGGGGAGTTCTGGTCCGTGTGGCTGGCCTGGTGGGTGGGCGATGCGATGGGCGTCCTGCTGGTCACGCCGCTCCTGCTCGTGCTGGTGGGAGCCGCAGGACCGGTGCGACTGAGGCGTTGGAAGGAGATGCTGTTCCTGGGCCTCGCGGCCTTGATCGTCGTACCTCTGGCCGTGGTCGGCGAATTGAGCCTGCTCTTCCTCGTCTTCCCGCTGATCATGTGGGTGGCGTTGCGCTTCCAGCTGGCAGGGAGCATGTTGTGCGCGCTGTTCGCGTCGGTGCTGACCACCTTCGAGGCGAGTACGCAGCAAGGCGCTTTCCTCAACCTTTCGGCCATCGAAGTCATGACCAAACTTCAGGCGTTCAACGGTGCCACAGCGCTGACGGCGCTCTTGTTGTCCGCCATGGTCGCCGAACAGCGTGCCACCCGAAGATCGGTGCAGAATGCCTGCCGCGAACTCGCGGAGGTACTGGAGCACCTCGCCGCGGGGGAGACCCCACCCGAACTGTCCGACAGGCGCGCTGACAGTGACACCGCCAGTCTCCGTACCGACGACTCGGCGTCGGCGACGGACAGCCACCGGGAGGCGTGAGCGGCCCCCGCCGCGCCGAGCGCCGAGGTTGTCAGGACGCGGGACTGAAGCCTCAGGACAGTCAGACCTCAGTCCAGGCCGGTCGCCCATGCCGTCAGTGCTGCGAGGTCGTCGACAGCGAGGCCGCACCGGGCGTCGATCCGGTGCAGTAGTGCGGGACCGTCGTGGTGTTCCTTCACCCAGGTGCGATCGGCCTCTGTGATCTCGTCGTCGATCCAGGCGAACGCACGGCCTTTCGCCCAAGCGACGACCTCAGGCGTCTTCCAGAACACACCGCCGCCGGGCTGGGCCCGCGGCGAGGGCCACGGAATGAAGGGCAGCTCAGGTAATCCCAGGACCGGCGCGATGAACGCGTTGGCTTCTTCCTCCCACGTGGTCGCCCACACAAGGTCGAAGGGAAGGGCATGAAGAGCCGGGCCGTGATCCGGATTCAGCCACACCCGCAAAGGCTTCACAGGCTTGTTCGGCAGACCCCACTCGGTCAGCCGGCGCCGCTCTGCCGCCTCCCAGCGAGGTGTCAGCAGACGGTGCGTCCGATAGCCCTCGGGCCGCCGGTGCCGCTTCGCCGCATACGGGTTCAGCGATCCGTCCACAACCACCAACAGCATTGGGCGCACCGGCTCGTCCCCCTTGGTCCCGCGTCGAACGGTACCGGCCGATGACGAGACCGCCCAGCGAAATTCCGGCGCGCGGACCCGCGCCCGGCGTTCAGCGGATGACCAGCTCCCGGCTCAGGACGTGCTCGACCAGGGAGATCAGGACCTCCTTGCCGGACTCCCGGTCGCGAACGTCGCAGAGCAGGACGGGGGTGTCCGGGTTCAGGTCCAGCGCGCGGGCCACCGAGTCCGGGGCGTGGCTGCGGATCCCGTCGAAGCAGTTCACCGCGACGATGAAGGGGATGCCGCGGCTCTCGAAGTAGTCCACGGCGGGGAAGCAGTCCGCGAGCCGGCGGGTGTCGGCGAGGACGACCGCGCCGAGGCTGCCCGTGGCCAGCTCGTCCCAGACGAACCAGAACCGGTCCTGGCCGGGCGTGCCGAACAGGTACAGGGCGAGGTTGTCCCGCAGGGAGATGCGGCCGAAGTCCATGGCGACCGTGGTCGTGGTCTTTGTGGCCACCCCCTTGAGGCTGTCCACCGGGCGCGACGCTTCGGTGAGGGGTTCCTCGGTGCGCAGCGGACGGATTTCGCTGACCGATTCCACCAGCGTGGTCTTCCCGACGCCGAAGCCGCCGGCGATCAGGAGCTTGAGCGCGGTGAAGTCGGCGGGCGCCGAGTGCCGCGTGCGGTCAGAGCGGTCAGAGCGGTCAGAGTGCGCGGAGGCCATTGATCACTTCTCGCAGGAGGTGGGCGTGGGGACGTTCTTTCCCGGTAGCGGTGGCGGTGGCATCGGGCGGGGTGATGTGGATCAGGCCCTGCGCCGTGAGGTCGCCGAGGAGGACCCGGACGACACCGAGGGGCAGCCCGGAGTCCGACGCGAGGTCCGCGACAGGGTGCGGACCGCGGGCGCACACGGCCAACAGCGCGCGCTGCTCGGGCGGGAGCGGACCGCGCGGCGTGGCGGCGGTGGGCCGGACGATCGCCATCAGGTCGACGCGCTCCGCGCCGTTGTCCGTGCGGGCGCGGCCGGCTGTCATGGCGTAGAGCCTGACCAGGGGCCCGGCCTCGTCGTCGTAGCGGTCGGTCCAGGCTTCGCCGAAGCGGTCGCCCGGGCCGTCCCGGCGGCGGTTGGGTGGCTGGTCCGTCATGAGGCCTCGCCGTCCGGCGCCGACGTGTCATCCGTCCGCAGGGGCACGGTGAGGTGCTCGCGCACCCGGTCGACCAGCAGGGCCATCTCGTACGCCACCAGGCCGATGTCGGCGTGCCCGTCGGTGAACACGGCGATGCAGGAGCCGTCCCCGGCGGCGATCACGAAGAGGAAGCCGCCCTGCAGTTCGACCATCGTCTGGACGACGCCGCCCGCGTCGAAGTGCCGGCCCGCTCCCTTGGCGAGGGAGTGGAATCCGGAGGCGATGGCGGCGAAGCGCTCGGACTCGTCGCGGCCCATCCCGTGGGAGGCGCCGACACACAGGCCGTCGGTGGACAGCATGACCGCGTAACGCACCTCCGTGACGCGGTCGACGAAGTCGTCGAGGAGCCAGTCGATGCCGCCCGCGCCGTGGTCGTCCTGGTCGTCCACGGAGGTGACGGAGTAGGTCGGCGTCATCGGTCGGTGAACCCTTCGTCGTTCGCTGCGTGGTGGTCGGGCGAGGGGCCCGGGGTGCCGGGGCCCGCCGGTTCGTCGCGGGTGGCGGAGGCGCGGCGCCGGCCGGAGCGGAGCGACGCCATCGTGGCGCGGGCGGCTTCCGGGGAGCGGACGGCCGGGCTCTGGGCAGGGTGCGGGCCCGCGTTCGCGTCCTCGTCCTTCGCGAGGTCCTTACGCAGTTCGGGGGCGATGCTGGCCTGGCGCACCCGGCGCGGCAGTCCCCCCTCCGCGTCCGGTCCGTCCGGTTCGCGAGCGGGCCACTCGGTGGGGGCGGGCGGCGTCTGGGGCTGCTGGGGTGCGGCGTGCCGGGCGCGGCCCGGGAGTTGGCGGGGCGCCGGCTCACCGTGCGGGAGGTGGGGCTCCGTCTGGGGCGCGGCCTTCGGTTCCTGGCGGTGGTGCCGCTGGGCGGGGATGCGCTCGAGGGCCGGTGCGAGGGCGGGTGCGGGGCGGGGCTCCACGGCCCGGAGCGGCTCCGGCTCGGGCAGGGGCCGCAGGCCCGGGTGGGGGGCCTCCAAGAGCTGCTGCGGGAGGAAGACGAGGGCGGTGATGCCGCCGTAGACCGAGCGGCGCAGCGTCACGTCGAGGTGCTGGCGCTCGGCGAGGCGGTTGACCACGAACAGGCCGAGCTGGCGCGAGTCGAGCAGGTCGACGTCCGCGGCCTGGATCTTCTCGTTGGCCGCGGCGAGCGCCTCGTCGCCCATGCCGAGACCGCGGTCCTCGATCTCCAGGACGGCGCCCGCCCCGACTTCCTGGCCGCGCACCACCACGGGGGTATGCGGCGGCGAGTAGGAGGCGGCGTTCTCGGTGAGTTCGGCGACGAGGTGGATGAGGTCGGCGACCGCTGTGCCTGCCAGCCGCAGGTCGGGGATGTCGTGCAGTTGCACCCGCTCGATGTCCGCCGTCTCCGCGATGCCCGCGCGCACGGCGTCGATCAGCGGGACCGGATTGCGCCAGGCGCGGCCGGGAGCGGAGCCGGAGAGGATAAGGAGGGACTCGGCGTGGCGGCGCATCCGTGTCGTCAGATGGTCCAGGCGGAAGAGGTCCTCCAGGTCCGTGGGGTTCTCGGTACGGCGCTCCATGGTGTCGAGGAGTTCCAACTGCCGGTGCAGCAACAGCTGGCTGCGGCGGGCGAGGCTGACGTACACGCCGGAGACTCCCGTGAGCACGGCGGCGCGGCCCGCGACGGCGCGCAGCGCGGCCCGCTGCACCGTGGTCAGCGCCGCGCCGACCTGGCCGATCTCGTCCCGGACCGGTTCGTGGGAGAGCGGTGCTTCCTTCTCCAGGTCGAGGCCGTCGCCGCCGTGGATGCGGCGGATGGCGGCCGGGAGCCGATGGGCGGCGAGTTCCAACGCGGAGTTGCGCAGTCCGGTCAGATCGTCGACGAGGCCGCGACCGATGCGTACGCAGAGCAGGAGCGCGAGGATCACACCGAGCAGGCCGAGGAGTACGGCGAGGCCGGAACCGCCCAGGTTCGACAGGGAGTACGGCTCGGCGTCGGCGCCCGTGTCGATCGCGCCCCGCTCGGCGGCGGCGAGCCCGGACAGGGTGGGACCGGCGACGGAGTGCCAGCGCGCCGCGGTCACCGCGGTGTCGGCGCCGGAGGGACCGGCGGCGAGGACGTCGTCCTGGGCGGTGGCGAGACCGGCCGCGGCGCGGGAGCCGAGCACCTCGCGGTAGGCGGCGGCGTCCTGGGCCCGCAGGTCGGACACCGCCGCGTCGGCGAAGGCACGCTGCTCGGCGACATTGCCGACGAACGTACGGTGCTGGGCCGCGGACATGGTCCCGCTTGCCTGCGCGGCGCCGAGCACGGCGTCCTGGCGGCTCAACGCGTCGCGGGAGCGGGCGAGTTCGAGCACGGTACGGGTGTCGGAGGCGCGGTCGGCCTTGTCGGCGCCCGCGAGACCGGAGCGGACCGCGAAGGCCCGGTCGACGGCCGTGCCGTAGTCGGAGAGCACGGCGGAGGCGCCGCGGGTGCTCTCGCGCCGCTCACCGAGCGACCCGGCGCTCGCGAGCAGGGAGCGGACCCGGCCGGGCAGCGCGGCGTCGAGGGCCGCGAGGTCGGTGCTGCTGGAACGGACGCCCGCGCGCAGCGCGGTGACGGATCTGTCCGTACGGGCCTGCGCGGCGTCGAAGTCGCGGCGAGCGGTGCCGCCGGGCGCGGCCCGGTACTTCAGGGCTACGGCCCGCTCGTCCTGCACCGCGGAGGTGAACCGTGCGAGGGGCCGCACCAGGGTCGAGTCGATCTGGCGCAGCTGCTCGGTGGCCGAGACCTGGGAGGCGGTGGTGACGGCCGCGTGTCCCCACAAGGCCATCAGGGAGAGGACCGGCACGGTCAGCAGGGTGACGACCTTCGCGCGGATCGATTTGGGGCGCCAGCGTTGGGGCACCAGAGGGCGTGCGGGCATGACGAAGGGGCTCCTTGGCGGTGCAGGAGTGTGGGGGCACGCGCAGTGCGTCGGGCCCGGGGAACGCGGGGCGCCGACGCGCGTGATGACGTAGCGCGTGCCGCGGTGGGGAGAGTGACGGCGCGGGCCGGAGCGGCCCGGCTGCGGTCAGGTGAGCGGGAGTTCGACCTCGTGCAGCGGGCGGGCCGCGGCCTCGCTCTCGGCGCGCTCACGCGCCGTGGGGGACAGCGCGACGAACGCGCAGGTCAGGAAGAGGAAGGAGCCGAGCACCACGGCGAGCGGCAGGATGAAGGCGGTGGCGCTCGCGCCCTGCAGAGGTGCGGTGCCGGCGTGCACGTCCACCGTGACGGCGGCCATGCCCGTGTAGTGCATGCTGCTCACCGCCAGGCCCATCACGAGCGAGGCGACGGCCGCGACAGCCGGCCCCCGCACGGACAGCGCGGCCCACAGGGCGGCGGAGGCGGCGGCGATCGCGATGAAGACGGAGAGCGCGACGAGCGCGGGGTCGTACGAGATCGAGCCGTTGAGCTGGACGGCGGCCATGCCGATGTAGTGCATCGCGGCGACACCGAGTCCGGTGCCGACGCCGCCGAGCACGATGGAGCGCACCCGGGAGTGGCCGTAACCGGCGGTGAAGACGCCCGCGCCGACGACGGCGATGGCGACGACCAGGCTGAGCAGGGTCAGCGGGATGTCGTAGCGGATCGCGGTGCCGTCGACGGTGTAGCCGAGCATCGCGATGAAGTGCATGGTCCAGATGCCTGCGCCGATGGCGACGGAGGCGCTGATCAGCCAGTTCCTCTTGGACCGCCCCCCGGCTGCCAGAGCGCGCACGGTGCAGCGCAGTCCCAGCGCGGCGCCGACGACGGCCATGGCGTACGACAGGACCGGAGTGGCCCAGCCTCCTGCCATGTGGTGCATGTGACCCACGGGATTCCTCTCACTTGATGTGTCGGCCCCCCGGCGACCCGGGACGCTAGCACGCAGTGGATCTCCCGCCAGGGGGCACGAAAACGCCTTCTTGTGAGGGTTACCGAACAGTAAGGCCCGAGTTCACCGGCCGCACGCCCATAGGTCCGTCACTGATCGCACACAGAGGTGCGACTCTTGTCACGCCGCGTATCGAACTGCTTGCGACACCGGGGGCGAGACGCCCAGTTCCGGATATCCGGGACATGGCGGTGCAGCCTCCGCCAGGCGGACGGGCGCCCCGGGCAGATGCCGCAGGACGCCTGTCCGCAGCAGATCTCGCGGAGTTGGCCACCCGTCACTCGTCGGCGGCAGCGACGGACGTGCCCAGGGCATGCCGGGTCTACTCGGTGCCGTCCGCAGGCAGGCGTTCGGGCAGTCCGAGCCGGGGGAACCGGTCGCTGTGGAAGGTGACGATCTCGGTGATCGAACCGCCGCTGATGCGCAGAACATCGATGGTCAGCGGCAGGAACGCGCCCTCCCGCTCTTGCCGGTGGTAGAAGGCGAGGGCGGGCTGCCGGTTGACGGAGGTCTGGACGGCGCGCAGGTTTTTCATGCCGTCGAAGCCGCTCTCGGTCCAGTAGTCGACGACCGCGTCGCGGCCCACTTGCAGGCCTGGGGTGGGCGGCATCGAGGAGCGGATGTCGTCGTGCAGCAGTGCGGCCAGTGTGTCGATGTCGGTGGCCAGGCTGGCGTCGGTGTAGCGGCGTACGATCTCGCGCGTCCCAGTGTTCTCCTGGCTGCCGGTCCAGTCCTGCCGTTCGGCGGGCAGGTGTTCGCGCATGCCGGCGCGGGCGCGCTGCAGGGCGCTGTTCACGGAGTTGACGGAGTTGCCGAGGAGGTCGGCGACGTCCTTGGCGGGCCAGCCGAGTACGTCCCGCAGGATCAGTACGGCCCGAGGGCGCGGCGCGAGGTGCTGGAGGGCGACCATGTAGGCCAGTTCGATGGTCTCGCGCGCGAGGGCGAGGGTCTCCGGCTCGTGTGCGTTGTCGGCGGGCAGTTCGTCGAGGAGCCGGTCGGGGTAGGGCTGCAGCCAGAGCACTTCGCCGCCGGTCGCGGGTTCCGGGCGGTGTTTGGCCAGCAGGTCCAGACAGGCGTTGGTGGCGATCCGGTACAGCCAGGCCCTGAACGTCGAGCGCCCTTCGAAGGTCTCGCGCCGCCGCCAGGCCCGCAGGAATGTTTCCTGCACGGTGTTCTCGGCGTCCTCGAAGGAGCCGAGCATCCGGTAGCAGTGCACGTGCAGCTCCCGCCGGTGCCGCTCGGCCAGCCCGGAGAACGCCGGCTCGTCGGTTTCGCCCAGCCCGCTCACGCCTTGCTCCCCCGGCCGCGTGTTGGCACTCATCACGTCGTCCTTCCGTCTGGTGGTGTCCTGTCATAGGTGTGACGGGTACGGGCGCGATAACTCATCACTCGGGTCGCTCGGCACGGTGGCGTGCCGGGTTGTGGCACGACGCCATCGTCCGCCGGACTGTCCGGAGCCGCGCAGCCGTCTCCACGCCGGAGAGCCATCCCCTCGTATGTCTGCCGAGCCCGAAGCGGCGCGTCGGCGCGGCGAACACCGTCTCGAATTCGTACGGTCCGGGCGGGGTGTGCGCCCGGACCGCCGGGGGACCGGAAGGTCAGGAAGCGGCGGACTGTCCCTCGGTGGACGTCTCACCGGTGGACCTCTCACCAGTGGCCGCGGCCAGGTGGCGGGCGAGCCACTGGGCGACGAGGTCGAGCAGGCCGGGGTCGACCGGCTCGCGCAGCAGGCGGCGGTAGGAGTTCAGGGTGGGGCGTCCGGAGTCACGCCGCAGGATGTGGGTGAGGTCGTCGACGCGGTGGGTCTCCGCGCCGCCGGGCACCAGTTGGGCGATCTCCTTCAGGTCGTCCGGGTTGACTTGCAGATCCTTGTCGCCGGTGATGGCGAGGACCGCGGCACCGCTGACGGCGAGGTCGTCCCGGGTGTCATGGACGAGCATCTCGCGCATCCAGCGGGCGTTGACCTTGGCCCCTGCCACGCGCGCCACGTCCGTCCGGGTCTTCTTCACCCGGGCGAGGGCCCGGCTGCCCAGTCCCGCCAGCGGTCGGCGCAGCAGCCGGACGGGAGCGGGCATGCTCGCGACGATCGAGCGGCCCTGCCAGCGGAAGGCCTCCTCGCCCAGGTTGGCGAAGCCGGCCAGCAGCACCACGGCACGCACGTCCGTGCGCGCAGCCAGGGCGATGGCATGCAGCGAGCCCTCGCTGTGGCCGATCACGCCGATCGCGTCCGCGCGGATATCGGCCCTGTCCGCCAAAGCGCGCACGGCCGCGGCGGCGTCCTCGCGGTTGTCGGTGAAGCCGGCGGCCCGCCAGTCGCCGGGGTTGGCGCCGCTGCCGCGACGGTCGTAGCGCAGGGTGGCGATCCCCTGCGCGGCGAGGGCATCGGCCACCGGCCGCCCCAGGTTCATCGGGAGCTTCGGGCTGTTGCCGTCACGGTCCAGCGGGCCGGAGCCGTGCAGCAGCAGGACGGCCGGGTGCGGGCCGGGGCCGACGGGCAGTGTCAGGGTGCCGGCCAGCGAGGTCCCGTTGTCTGCGGTGACCGTCATGTCGATGTCGGGCAAGGCCCCGCCTCTTTCGTTTCGCGCTTGTTCGTTCTCAAGTGCGAGAACATTATCAGATGTGAGAGAGTGAATCATGGCTACCGCGAATCTCCTCCTCCACCCGGTCCGGATGCGCATCCTCCAGACCTTGGTCGGCGCCGGTGAACTGACCACCGCGCAGCTCCGGGAACGTCTCCCGGACGTCTCACCGGCCACCATGTACCGGCACGTCGCGACACTCACCCAGGCCGGGATCCTGGAAGTGGTCCAGGAGAGACCCGTACGCGGGACGGTCGAACGCAGCTACCGGGTCCGGCAGGACAAGGCCCTCGTCGACGAGGAGGCCCGCGCCGGAATGACCAAGGACGACCACCGGCAGGCCTTCACCGTCTTCACCGGGGCGATGATGGCCGATTTCGACCGCTACCTCTCCCGCGACGACGCCGACCCCTCGCGCGAGGGCGTCCTCTACCGGCAGGGAGCGGTATGGGCGACCCCGGAAGAGTTCACCGAACTGGTGGAGGAACTGGAGGCACTGGTCGCCCGGTATGCGCAACGCACCTCCGGAGACGACCGCATCCGTCACATCATCAGCCTCGCCCTGGTGCCCGACAAGGCGACGGGGGAGGATGACCAGGCCTCCTGAGCTCACCGCCGCTGTTGCGAACCGCAGGATGGACGGTTCGGCTGTCGTGGTGGTGCCGTCCTGACGGTAGGGAGGTGTTCCGCTGCCGTACCGTCAGGACGGCTGCCGCGTTTAGCAGGTGCCGTCCGACACCTTGAGGCCCGTGCCCGCTCCCGCCGTTCTGCCCACGATGTTCGGCACGCAGGCGGCGCTGTCGAGGGAGTGGGAGTAGGGGATGCTCACCGTGGTGTTGGACGTCGGGTTGGGACCTGCCGGGTGGTATTCGTCGTCGGCGGGGGACCAGGTCACCGTGTCGAATGTGTTGCCGCTGACCTGCCAGTAGCCGGCCGCGTCGGTGTAGAAGGTGCCCAGGACGTCCTTGGAGTTCTTGAAGTAGTTGTTGTCCACCCTGGCCTTGGCGCCGGCGCGGGAGTTGATGCCGGACTCGTTCAGGCCGGTGTAGTAGTTGTTGTAGATGTGGGCCGTGCCGCCCCGGAGCAGGGGCGTGCGGGAGTCGATGTTCTCGTACTTGTTGTGGTCGTAGGTGATGTAGCTGTTGGAGACGTCGCTCTCGCTGGACCCGACGAGGCCGCCGCGCCCGGAGTTGCGCAGGATGCTGTACGACAGCGTCACGTACTGCGTGTTGTTCTTCATGTCGAAGAGGCCGTCGTAACCCTCCGACTCCCCGCCAGAGGCCTCCAGGGTCGTGTGGTCGACCCAGACGTTGCGGACGTCGCTCTCCATGCCGATGGCGTCGCCGCCGTTGGAGGTGGGGGAGCCGGACTTCTTGACGTTCTTGACGGTCACGTTCCGGACGATGATGTTGCTGGAATCGCGTATGTGGATGCCCAGTTGGTCGAAGACGGCGCCGCCGCCGACACCGATGAGCGTGACGTTGCTGATCTGCTTGAGCTCGATCACGCCGGCGGCGGTGTTGCAGCTGTCGCCCGACACCTTCGCGGTGTTGGCGTGGTTGATCGTCCCCTCCACCTCGATGGTGATCGGGGTGTCGTCGGCGGCGCGGCTGCACAGGGCCGTGTGGATCGCGGTGCCGGTCGTGGCCCGCACTGTCTTCCCGCCCGCGCCACCGGTGGTCCCGCCGTTCTGCGTCGCGTAGCCGGTGGCGCTGCCGACCGCGGCCGCGGCCGTGGGCTGCGCCGACGCCTCCGGCAGCGTCAGCGCCGCACCACTCGCGGCCGTGACGGCCAGCGCGGCCAGCGTGACGTGCAGTCTTCGTGTACGTGCTCGGCTCATGGTCGGCTCCCTGCTCATCGTTGAATCCCGGGTGTCGTTGTCCCGTGTGCCGTAGTCGTCGCGGTGGCCGCGGAGGTTGCCGCCCTGTCGCCGTGGTCTTCGACGCTGCGCCCTCGTTCCTGGGCGCGGTGCGCCGTCGGCCTGCCCTTGCTCCACGGCTCGGGCGCCGACGGCAGGTCGGTGCTGCTGAAACATTGCTTGCCCGCGGCCGGAAATGGGGCTCAGGAGTTCCTTCGACGAGGTCGGGGAGCGGCCCCCGATCCCGCTCTGGTGGCTGGTCGTCGTGCTTGTCTGATCTGTGTTCGCGGCACGGCCGGTGCTCCTGGTCTGTACGGGGATCGTCGCCGCCGCCCTCCTGAACCACTGTGTGTGCGACATCCACCGGATCAGGCGTCTCCAGTAGGCGCAGGGCCGGGCGCGTGATGCAGCAAGTCCCTTATGGCGCATACCAGTTGATGCTCTGCAGCTATCACCGAATGGCATCGGTACGAACGAGCCCTGCCTTCCCGATACTCGTCCCGACCAAAGGCCACATCTATAGGGCCCTAGGTCCCGGGACGCCGGGCACCCCCGTGCCCGGGAGTTCCCGGCCGCCCCGGCCATCCAGCCACCGGACATCCGGAAGGGACACACCCCCGTGAACAGATCCCGCACCAGCCTCCTCGCCGTCCTCGGCGCCGCCGCTCTCGTCGGCTCGCTCGCCGCCGCCCCCTCGGCGTTCGCGGCGCCCGCGTCCGACACGGTCAAGCCCGCCTCCACGAACGCCACGTCCGCGTACGCGGGCTCGGCCGAGGACCAGGCCGCCAACCGGCAGTTCTTCGACGCCGTCATGAAGTCGGCGCTGAAGAAGCAGGCGGCGCAGCCGGGCATCCAGGTCGTCACCGTCCGCTACGGCACGACCCGGGCGCCGAGCTTCCGCAGCCAGATAGCGCAGAGCACGCAGATCTGGAACTCCTCCGTCAGTAACGTGAAGCTTCAGGAGACCAGCTCGAGCGCCGACTTCGAGTACCGCGAGGGCAACGACTCGCGCGGCTCGTACGCCTCCACCGACGGGCGCGGCCACGGCTACATCTTCCTGGACTACCGGCAGAACCAGCAGTACAACTCCACGCGGGTGACGGCCCACGAGACGGGTCACGTGCTCGGTCTGCCCGACCACTACTCGGGCCCGTGCAGCGAGCTGATGTCCGGCGGCGGCCCCGGCACGTCCTGCACGAACGCCTACCCGAACGCGCAGGAGCGTCAGCGGGTCAACAGCCTCTGGCTCAGGGGGATCGCCACCCTCCAGGACAAGGGTGAGCTGACGAAGGTCCGCTGACCCGTACGCCGGCGCCGGGCGGACTGTTGTGCACGGCAAACAGCCCCCGAGCCGGCCCGGCCGCGTGCGGCGCGCTCTCCTCCTGCATGGGTACTCATACTCACCAGGGGGAGAAGTCGCGCCGCCGCGGCCGACGGAGGTTCGCGGACCCACCTCGGCTGAAGAGGTACGTTCACGCGCTCAGGTTCATCAGCGCGAAGAACACGTCACCGCGGACCACCTCGAAGGGTGCGTCGAGCAGTTCGGCCAGCTCCGCGATGTCGCTCGGTGTCCAGCTCCAGGCGTTGATCGCGGCGGCGATGAACATGGGCTTCGACTCGTCCCTGCCCTCGATGTGACGCAGCAGTCCGTCGCGGAACTCCTCGCCCTTTCCTTGCGGGTAGAAGTTGCCGATCACAGGGAGCCCGGCCGGCCTGATCTGCAGGTCGCCCGTCTCCCAGGACTGGATGATCCCGCGCAGCGGCGTGTTCTTCCGGTACGAGCCCACGACTCGCTCGTCGAAGGGGAGCCAGCCGTCGTTCGCGGCGTTGCGGGGGTTGTAGGCGTAGGCCAGGTCCATGCCGGTGCGGCGCAGGAACCGGCCGGAGAGTTCCGTGTACGCGTCCAGGGCCTTCTCGGGCCAGGACCCGGGGTAGGTGTAACCCGCGCCGGAGGGGCCGGAGATGAGCAGATCGTTGTCGGTGGCGGTCTTCTGGTAATAGGCGAGGAGAGCGGGGCCGATGTCGGCGAGCAGCGGGCTGACCGTCCAGTTGACGGGGACGCTGCCGCGCTCGGGATCGTCCCAGATGTCCCGCATCCGGCGCTGGCAGTACTGCACGTTGTCACCCTCGCCGACGGTGAGCGTGAGGTACACGCGGTTGCGCAGCCCGGCCTTCGGACGGCGTCGGACCTTGCTGGAGACCTTCGCGGGGACGCCCGCGTGGACGGTGCCGTTCATGTAGACGTCGGCGGGGACGACCTCGATCCCGTGCTGCGATGCGCGGTCCACGCCGCCCCACTCACCTGCGACGTCGTTGGAGAACCAGCCGGTGTACGGGGTGGTGGGCTCAAACCGGGCGAACGTCTCGTCCAGCAGTTTTCCGGTCTCACCGGACGGCGGCAGCCACAGCACCATGGCCTTGCTGGCCACCGCATAGTCCCGGAAATAGGGGAAGGGCTCGACGCGGGTGGGTGCGGTGCCGGTGGCGGTGACCAGGTACTGGTTCCACAGGTCGACCTCGATCGCCAGATGCTGTGTTCCGGCGGGCGCGGTGAAGCGGTAGACGAAGTAGCCGCCACCGTCGCTGAACCGGTTGGAACGGTCGCCGAGTGAGGAGTTGAGACCGTCGAACAGGTAAGGCTTCTCGGCGTCCGTGCCGGGAGTGAACGAGGCGACCTCCTTGCCGTCCGCCTTCACCACGACGGAAGCGACGGACGCGCCCCACCCGTCGTCTGCGAAAGAGTCCTGGAAACGTACGTAGACACCGTTGTTGTCGCTCATTTCCGGGCTCAGATCGAAGGTACGCACCCGGCGGTTGGACACATCGCGGATCCGCTCGGTCTCGCGCGCCACCTCCCTCCATCTCACGTTGCCGACGGCCACGGTCCGAGTGGGCGGCAGACCGGCGAGCAGGGCGTGGCTGCACTGCGGGAGGAGGTGGCCGAGCTGCCAGCGGTAGGTGGCGAGTACATCGTCGGCGTCGAAGCGGCCGCGCAGATCCATGACGGTTTTCAGGCCGTGCGTGTGCGCCTGCTCAGCGGTGGCGGCGACGGCGTTCCTGAGTCCGGCGAGTGTGGTGGCGATGTTGACCGAGTCGGGCACGTCCGGGTCGACGAGGATCGCGCCGCGCACCTGCTCGCGGTAGCGGCGGACGAGGTCGAGCGCGTTGTCGTGACGGGTGACGGCTGCGCCGGTGGAGGGGAGCCACCGCAGATCGACCTCGCTCTTGTCGAAGTTGAAGTAGAGGCGTGGCTCACGTCGGTTGACGACGCCCTGGAGAGTCGTCAACAGCAGTTGGTCGTGGCCGTCCAGTGTGCTGACGTCGGCGACATCGAGGCGGACGGGGTGGCCGAAGGACGGCAGGAGACGGGCCGCGGCGCCGGACTCGACGGCACCGGCCTGCTGCTGCGACGTCAGGCCCAGCCCCCCGCCCGCGAGGGCCGCGCCGCCTGCTTGCAGGAGGATTCTTCGTGACACCATCGACGATCACTGCTCCTCAAAGCTGAACCAGAACGTCTGACATCGTTGTCAATCGGTGAAGTTAAGCTGTGTGATGGGGAGTTGTCCATGGGGCGAACAGACAATCCTGCGCCCGAGGGCTGCCGTTGCTGTGGGAACAAATGCCAACTTGTCTCAGGCCTTATCCGAGATCTGACTGGCCCAGGGTCTGTCGGCACGGTTGCTGGGCGCGCTGTTGGCAGGGGGCTTGGAAGGTTACAAGTCAGCTGAAGCCAAGCTCGGTGCAGGTGCAGCCTCCGCGTTCGGCATAGGGAAATGCCTGCCGGGACAGCAACCTCGGAGTCTGCCGGAAGTGCTGGTGGAATCCGGATGCGCGGAACTTCAAGTCGAACGCGTGGCCTTCGATGTGCCAGAGCGGGCAGTGCGAAAAGTTCGGGCGGGCATCGTCCGGCACCAACCGGTGCACCCTGTCGATCTCCAGGTCCAGGCCCAGGCCCTTGAAGTCAAGGTCGCCCTCTAGGTCGAAGACATCTTCGAAGACCAGCGTTGCCGGTGAGACCCAGAACGAAAAGTGTGTTGCGGGCGGGACCGGGTGGACCCAGCGGACGATGTAATCGAGGTCGAGGAGAAGACGCGGCAAAATGTCGTTGGTCGGCTGGACGGACAAGCCGTGGATGGTGGCGTCATGCCACCCCATCTCCTCGAAATCCGAGTCGCTCCAGGTGCTCTTGGAGAGACCTGATTCCTCGTGACTGCCGTTGCCCATGCCCGAATCCAACCAGACACCTCAACCGACACGGTCAGTCACAGGCCAGGAGTGGACGAGAGGGACGGGGGCCTGGTCGTAAGGCTGCCCGGCCTCGAGCGAGTCGACGGGCCATGATGCCGGTCATTGCCCAGCGGATCATGGTCTTGGGCCGAACCGGGTCGGACTGGTTTCGTAGTCCCGGGCCGAGCGCCGGTGGGAGGCGATCCACAAGAGCGTCCGCTCGACTCTCACCCGAGCCCGCTCCCCAGCACGCGTCCATGCTGGGTAACGGGCTCAGAAGTAGCCGTTGTCGTCTTCCCGCTCTTCCTCAGGAGTGCGCCGGATACGCCACACGGCGAAACCGGCTCCCAAGAACCCGCCCGCAAGAGCGGCCGAACCTCCCGCCAGATCGCTGTGCGAGAGCACCGTGACGAGCAAGCCGGCCAACAGTGCTCCGGTCAGCAGATACATGAAGACGATGAAGCCCGCGGCAAGATGTCGGTCTCTCAGCGGCGGCAATCCCCCGCTCACCGGGTCGCTCCCGCAGCAGTGTCCGCGCGGAATACCGTGTCAGCGCACCGGCATATGGCGGCGTGACAGGCAGGAGCGTTCACTCGCGTGAAGTGCTCGGTGCGACGGCTTCGTTGCATGAGGTCCTCGAATCATGGCCGGGTCGCCTTTCTGCCTTATCGCCCGAAACGGCCGCGACAACCGGAGAAGCGCGTTGAGCGGGTTCCCGGTAACGGGTGTGTCGCCTGCGCGGGTGCGTAATGACCTCCATCGCACTGGTCCGCCAGCCAAAAAAAGGGGGACAGGAAGGGTCGAAACAGGGGGATAGCCGTGCGATACCGAGCTTCTCGGATGCCGGTACGCCCGCCAGGCCGACGAGGCGGCCGCAGACGGCGTACGCGTGCTGCTTCATTGAAGCCCTTGCCAAACCCGCAGCTGGGCGCGCCGACTCGCACGGCCGGTGCAGCTCCAGCAGGTCCGACTGGGCCCCGCGTCGCTCACGGGCACCTGGTCAGGCAGGAACACGGCCCCCATCAGGGTCTGGTGACCGTGGACCGATTCCCTGCGGCGGGGTCGTGCACGCACCGGTTACCGCGCGAGCTCCACTGTGATCGGCGTGTTCGGGCAGAGGGTGGCGTTCTCGGCGAGGGCGGCCTCGTCGCTGAGGTCGATGGCGAGCTTCCAGCGGGTCCTGACGGCCGCCCACTGGCTCAGGTGGTCGAACCGGTTGCCGTCGGCCGACGGCAACCACGTGGAGGGGTCCTTGCCGCATCGCTGCGGTTGGACGCTCATCGCTGCCTCGCCCGCGACGGCACATGCGATCCCGTCACCACCAGCGAAGCCGTGATCTGCTGGGCCGCCAACGTCCTCACGACCCGGCGTCGCCCGAGGTGATGATCTCCATGAGATGTCCGTCGGGGTCGCGGAAGTAGGTGCCCCTGCGGCCTTTGGTGTTCTTACTGCGATAGATCTGCCCAGTCTCTTGGCATGCGGGATCGCCGTAGTGGGTGATTCCGTCGTGCTGGATGCGGGCGAGGGCGGCGTCGAACTCCTGCTCGCTGACCATGAATGCGTAGTGGTGCGGCTCGAACTCGTCCAGCTGGTCGTAGTCCAGGCTGACCTGGTTGCCCAGCGTGACCGGAATGAAGTGCGATACCGGCGGATCGACACTCAGGCCGAGGACGTCGGCCAGGAACTGCGCCGAGGTTTTCGGGTCACGTGAGGGGACGATGGTGTGATTCAGCTCCACGGCCATGGGAACTCCTTGTCAGGGATGGGGCTACGCGTGGTGGGTTGGTCGGCGGTCTTGTCGGTCTCGGCGATCTCAGCGCCTCGCATGGTGCGGATGCGTGACTGCCCGGGGGAGGGCAGGGTTTCTCCGGCTGCCCTCCCCCGGCTACAGCTGACGTGTCATGCGTCGATCTGCTCGAAGATGTGCGGGTAAGACACGATGTCGTCGGGGAATTCGGCAGCCATGCGCTGGAACGCAGGGTTGCCGAGCGCCGTGGCGAGAGCCTCGGTCGATTCCCAGACTGCGACGTTCATCAGAAGCTGGCTGTCCGCTGTTCCCTTGTGCATTTGCAGGGAAACGAATCCCGGCTGGGCCTTCATGAACTCCGCCTGCTTGTGAAAGAGGGTCAGGAAGGTCTCGGTCCTCTCCTTCGGGACGACGAAGGTGTTGGCCAGGACGATGGTTCCGGTCTTCTCCTTGAACTGCGCGAACATCGGTGTGCTCGGGTCGAGACTCTGCAGCTTGGCCATTGTCGAAACTTCCTCTCGCTATCTGTGAAGGGATGTCGCTGGGTCCCGTGTCTTGCGGATACCAGCGGAGTTCGAGGGTGTTGGTGTCCGGGTCCTGGATGTAGATGTAGATGGAGGTGGGGGTGCCGCACTTCGTGCGCACGGCGGAGCGGTTGCAGCTGACGGCCGGGCGGGTGAGCCCGCGGGCTCAGGTGAGGGTGGTGACCAGCAGGGCGTAGGCGGCGATGAGGGCGGCGACGCGGACGTAGCGCCGGCGCTCCCAGCGGTTCAGCTGCTCCTTCCAGTCCTCGGACCGGTTCTGGGGGGCACCGGTCTTGTTCCGGTTGTTGATCGGGGCGAGCAGCAGGATCGACATGATCACGCTGAGGAGCAGCAGCCCGCCGGCGGTGACTACGAGACCGGTGCCGTGGTGGCGCCCCCGGTGACAGCCCTCCGGCCCCGTGGTCGTTGCCGAGTTGGCCGCTGTCTTCGGGGAGTGCGTCGAGGATCGGGTTCATGACGAAGGCGACGGAGAACTCCACCCCCACCATCAGGCCGACGACCACGGCGGTGACGACATCGAGCGCGTTGAGCATGACGACCTTCCGGCACCCGTCTAGCGTTGCTAGTTGACGATGCAACGCTAGTCCTACTGCCGCTCGATTGTCTAGCGATGCTAGGATCGGATCATGTCGGTACAGGAACGCAAGGAGCGTGAACGGGCGGTCCGCGAGTGCCTGATCGTGGCGACGGCCCGTGAACTCGCCGAGCAGCAGGGCTGGGACGCGGTCACCACCCGCCGGCTCGCCGAGCGCATCGAGTACAGCCAGCCCGTCCTCTACAGCCACTTCCGCGGCAAGCGCGAGATCATCGGCGCCGTCGCCATCGAAGGCGCCGCCGAGCTGGCCGCGGCGGTGCGGGCCGCGACCGCCGCCGCGGACGGCCCGCGCGCCCGGGTGTACGCCCTCGCCCGCGCCTACCTCGACTTCGCCGCACGCCATCCGGCGGTCTACGACGCCATCTTCCAGCTCGACGGAGGCCTGGCGTTCGCGGACGAGGACACTCCGGAACCTCTCAAGGACGCGTTCGCCGCCCTGCTGGAAAGCCTCGGTGAGGTCGCCGGGGACGGCGTCGTCGACCCGGGACTGTTCACCGAGACGTTCTGGGCGGCCCTGCACGGCCTGGCGACCCTGACCCGGGCGGGACGGCTGCCGCCCGAGTGCATCGAGCCGAGGGTGGAACTCCTGGTGGACCGCCTCGCCGTGCTCTGACACACCCCGGCGGGCCCGTGGCGGGGGCCCCTCGGCCCCGCCGCTGCCTGCCCTCTCGCGGCACCCGGTACCGGATAGCCTGACGACCGCATCAAGCTGTTCTGCGAAGCCGAAGACGAGGGCCTGACGTGACATCCAGAGGCAAACAACGCGTAATCGCCGACCGGTTGGGCATTCAGGTCGAGGCCGCGGAATGGTGCACGCTCGACAAAATTCCCGCGCCGCCCGCCGATGTGCTCCATGCGGCCGGGTCGCCGCGGCTCCGGCCGGGGCGAATGCCCCTCTTGGAGATGCTCGGTACGGTGCTCATCTCACCGTTCATGTTGATCGCGGGGCTGCTGTTCCTTCTGTCGGGCGCGGAACAGGGAGTCATGCGAGCCCTCTCCACCAGGAGACAGAAGGAGCGGCTCAGGGAGAAGGCCGCCGACGGCAAGCGGCGTGACGCCCTCATCGTCGAGCAAGGGCTCGACCGCGTTTTCGACGGCAACTGGCAAGGAGACGCGGGGCAGTTCCTGCTGCGCTGGTACACCCACTCCACGTGCGACGCGCGCCTCGTCCTCATCACCCAGGACGGCATCGCCCTCGCCGCTCCGCCCGTGCGCGCCGTCATGGACCGGGAGAAGCACATGAAGGTCGTCGCCAGGCTCGCCCCCGGGGAGGCGAGCCTGGTCGACCCGTTCCCCTGCGAGTACGAGACACGGATGCTGCTCCTGAGCTTCCGCGACGGAACGTGGCTGCGGATCGAGGCGGGAAGCACCAACAGCGACCTGCACAAGCATCTGCTCCGCCAACCCCTCGCCGACAACTGACGCGCCTTCCAGGCCAGTTGGGTGGGTCGCTGCGTCCTAGGCAGCCGCGACCCTGGGGATCGAAGCGGCCCTGGAGCCGCAGGTTGAAGGCCGCACCGGCGATGACGTTCTGGCGGCGGGGCACCCGGCCGACGGGATGCGGCACCGGCCCATGACCACGTGCGGGATGCGGCACCCGCCCATGACCGCCTGCGGGGCGCGGCACCCGCCCATGACCACGTGGCTGATCACCGGCTGCTCGACGGGCCTCGGCCGCCAGGTTGGCCGCAACCGTGCTGGCCCGCGGCGACCGGGCCGCCGTCACTGCTCGCCATTCCGAGGACGCGGTGGCCAAGCACATCAACTCCATTCTCGCCGAGCTGGATCTGCCCGGGCGGGCGGCGACCACCGACGGGCGGGCAGCGGCGGGTGCTGGCGGTGCTGGGTTTCGGGGAAGGAATCGGCTGGCCCCGGGGCGCTGTCGAAGGCCCGGCCGACCCCCGGGCGGCGAAATTTTGGTGTGCGAGGCTGATGGAACCGGGTAACGTCTGGGGCATGTTCTTCCAGACGCCGATTTACGAGTGAGGGCGTGACGGGCGCCCGCTGACGTCCTTCGACGACGCCGCGCCCGTCCCCTCCGCCGATGAATCCGTAGATCACTTCACATCAATCCGGGAGAACCCGTGAGCAAGAACATCAACAACCCCGTGGGCATGGGTGGCGGCCAGCGCAAGAAGCTGTCCCGCGCCGAACGTCAGAACAACGGTCCGCACCGCAACCTCGACCGCCAGGGTGCCGCCGACCAGAAGGCGGAGCTGGTGCGCAAGATGCGCGAGAAGGCAGGCGCGGCCCAGAGCGCCGAGCAGACGAGCGACGACAGCGCACAGAGCTGACACACCGCCGCCACAGGGCGGCACTGCACGGGGCAGGCCCCGGGACCGCGACGCGCGGACCCGGGGCCTGCTGTCGTACTCCGCAGCAGGGCCTCTTCAGCGGATCAGTTGCCCTCTCGGCGCTTTAGTTGGTCCGCAGTGCTTTTGCGAGCGCGGAACGCGGCGGCTTTGGTGCGGTTCTGGCAGGCGGTGGAGCAGAACTGGCGAGCGGCGTTGCGGGAGGTGTCGATGTAGACACGGTCGCAGCGGTCGGCCTGGCACACGCCCAGCCGGCCTGCGAGACCACCGCTGACCGCCAGTGCCAAAGCAGTGGCGCTGCTCGCGCTGACTCCGGCCGCGAACGAGTCGTTGGCGCCGTGGAAGTGCAGTTGCCAGGGCTCGTTCCCGGCCCGGTCCAGCCGCGGCCGTGCGCTGGTGTCGCGCAGCAGGTCGTTCACGGCCGCGGCGGCGGCGTCCGTCCGTCCGTCCTGCACGGCCTGGAAGACCTCGCGCATGCACCGCGCCGTTGCGGTCAGGTGCTCCGCTTGTACGGCGTCGATGGTGCGCGGCAGTGCCCCGTGCGGCACTGCGGCGTCGATCGCCCCGGTCAGCTCGGCTCCGCGTGGCGCGGTGTACGCGCGGCCGTGTGCTTCACCGTCGGTGAGTGCGTTCACGAGCGATACGGCTTGGTCCAGCAGTACCGTCACGTGACTGTCGAACATCACTTGACCAGTCACTCCTTCAAGGGCTAGCTTCCGTGACTGACAATACTCGATTCAACAGTTACGAGCGAGGTGGCGGGTATGCCGCGGACCGTATGGCTGCTGGTGGTGGCGCGAGCGATCAACCGGCTCGGCGCCTTCTCCCTGCCGTTCCTGACCATCCTGATGAGCACGGAATACGGTGCGAGCGCCACGACAGCCGGCATGCTCTCGGGGGCCTTCGGGCTCGCCACCATCCCGTCCCGGCTGGCCGGCGGCCGTCTGGCGAACCGGCTCGGGCGCCGCCGCACGATCGTGCTGGGCCTGACCGGCTGCGGTCTCGCGCAGTTGGGCATCGCCGCCGCGGGATCCCTGGTCGCGGTTGCGGTCTTCGCGATCCTGCTCGGCCTGGCCTTCGAGCTGTACGAGCCGCCGAGCCAGGCGATGATCGCCGACATCGTCGGTCCCGCCGAACGGGTACGCGCCTACAGCCTGCTCAATGCCGCACTTGCCGTCGGCGGTACGGGTGCCGGGCTGATCGCGGCGAGTGTGGGCCGGTGGGACCTGCGCTGGCTGTTCGTCGTCGACGCGCTCACCTGCCTGGCCTGTGCGCTGATCATCCGCCTCGCACTGCCCGCCGACCACCTGAACCAGCCGGTCGACCGTCACGGCGAGGACGCCGAGCCGGTCCACCCGTGGCGGGACCGAGCCCTGCGGGCCATGTTCCTCTCAGGCACGGTCTTCGCACTCGTCGCCATGCAAGTCATGATGGCGCTGCCGTTGACACTCGACCGCCGTGGCCTTGAGCCCGCTGACGCCGGGCTGCTCTTCACCACCTCGGCCCTGACCATCGTCGCGGCCCAGCCCGCTCTTCGCCTGCGCCGCCTCGCCGCACTCCGCGCTCCTGGGGCCCTCGCCCTCGGCTACGCCCTGCTGGCGATCGGCCTGGCCGGCTACGCGATGGCGCAGACCTTGCCCATGTTCGTGATCGCCACCGCCATTTGGGGCCTGGGCGACGTGCTCATCATGGGCCGCGTCCTGAGCGTGGTGGCGGACCTGGCGCCGCCCGGCGGCACCGACCGCTACCTCGCCGCGTACGGCATCAGTTGGGGCGTCGCTACCGTCGCTGCCCCGGTCACCGCGACCCAACTGCTGGAACATCTGGGTGTTGCCACGCTGTGGACTGTCACGGCCGCCCTCTGCCTTGCCCTCGCAGCCGCGCAACTCCTCGTCATCAAACCCCTCATCGCGCGCACTCGAGCGCCCTACCCGGCCCGCGGCACCAAGGGCGATCCCGTCATCGCAGACTGCGAATCGGGCAGTTCTGCCTATCGGTGACGTGTTAATGAACAAGGGCGGCCCCGGTACCCGGCCGGGGATCCTCAGGCGCGGGCGCCCGCGGCGGCGACGATCCAGTTCCTGAACTCGACGGCGTAGTGCCGCAGGTGGTGGTCCAGGACCTCGTCCGGGCAGGTGACGGGGAAGTAGACCGTCAGGTTCGCGGTGAAGCCGTCGGCGGTGTCACCGAACTGGATCAGCGCACGTCCGACGACGGTGCCGTCGGCCAGGAAGAGGTTCGAGGACATCTTGCGCGGAAACTCCGACTCCGGGAGGAGTTCGTCCGCGTCCGCGGCCCAGGCCAGTGCGTCCGTTCCCCAGCCGCCCATGTAGAAGTCGGCGACGTGGGCGCCGATGTTCTCCACCACGCGCGCGCCGATGGCGTCGGTGCCCATCACGTAGTGCTCGGGGTGCGCCGCGAGGAGTGCGCGCTCGTCGCCCGCGAAGGCCTTGTCCATCCAGGCCAGGAAGGCGCCCGAGGTGAGGCCCTTCGTCGCGAGCACGGTGGTGCCTGCCTTGAAGCTTCCGCCGGAGGTGCGGGCGCTCTCGCGCAGGAAGGCGTTGCCTGCCTCTATGTCCGCGGCCAAGAGGTCGAGGAGCCCCTGGCGGCCCAGCAGCGTCCGGAAGCGCTCCAGGGCGCGGCGGGCGGAGAAGAGCTCGAAGTCGTCGATGCTCCCGGCGCCGGTGGGTCCGGCCTCAAGCGTCACGGTGACGGGTGGCGGGGGAGTCTGATTGACGGTCATGGTCGGACCTCCGATAGGATGTGAATGTAAATTCACGTTCGCATCGTGAGAGTACGCCGAGGAGTGCGCCAGTTGTCAAAAGGTCCTGTTGAGAGCGCCGCGGATACCATGCGGAACATGACCCAGGAGTCGGAGCGCCCAGCGTCCTACCGGGAACCCCAGCAGGCCCGCAGCGCCGCGACCCTCGCCCGCGTCCTGCGGGCGGCCGAGGAGATCGCCTGCGCCTCCGGCCTGGAGGAGATGACCATCGCCGGTGTCGCGCAACGCGCCGGCGTCTCCGTCGGCACGATCTACCGCCGCTTCGAAGACAAAGAACAGCTGATCACTGCCCTGGCCGAGCGGATGCTGGAACGCCGCGAGGAATACGTGGCCGAGCAACTGCGCACGGCCGAGCCCTCCCTCCCCGGCGTCATGGACGCCTACGCGCACGCCCTGCTTCAGTCCTTCGCCGACAACAGCAGCCTCTTCCCCGAACTGCTGCGCACGCGGGGGACGAGGTCACTGGACCGCGGCGCCCGCACCATCACCGAACTCCACCGCCTCCTGCTCGACGCCGCAGCCCCCTACACCGACCAGATTCGCCGCTCCCCACCGCAGAAGGCACTGGACACCGCGGCCCGCGCTCTCCTGGGGGCCTGCTTCCACAACTCCGTGCGCCCCGATCCCGTCACCGGCGTAGCGGCCAGGCGCCGCTACGCCGAGGAGCTCAGCGACATGGCAATCGCCTACCTGTTCACTCCCGACCGGCGCCACAGCACCGACACCTGAGCACGACGTGCTGGACGCCGCTGCATTCCGTCGCGGAGCATGGCGAACAGGACGTCGGTCCGTCGTCCGGCGAGGCAGAGGAGAGCTGCGAGGTCTCACCAACGCCTGTGTGTCTGAGATTTCCCGGAGTTGCTGAGAGAACTCTCATGGATCTGGCGGCGACCAACCCCTTGGACTGACCGGTCGAGGCTGTGATCGACTGCGTTCATGAGCCTGTCGGTGGATGTCTTCGTTGTCGGCGCGGATGGTGTGAGGCAGGTGCTGGATGTTCCGGACGGATGCTCCGATTCCGCGGGTTTCGAGAGCTGGCGCACTCGTGTGTGGGGCTCGCAGGTGGTGCGGTCGCTGGGGGCCGGCTTCTTTCCGGTCCTGGCGGACGCCGACCTGCAAGTCGATCCCGAGCGGGTTCCGGCATTCCTTCGTGAGTGCCAGCTCCTTCGCGAGAACCTGGAGATGATCGTCGCGGGCACGGAACCCGTGCGTTCGACCACGGATCACAGGGACGCGATCTGTGACCGGCTGGCGATCATCGAGGATGCGGCGAGGCGAGGGCTCGCGAGGGGAGGCGGAGTCCTCATCTGGTGACGAGACCGGCAGACACAGCGCGGCGCTGGATCAGCCGGGAAGGCCGGTGTGGCCTGGGTCGGTGCGGCGACCGCCAGGTACCGGCGGGAGCAGCCGCGGACCCGCGCGAGCGGAGTGTGGCCGAGCAGGGGCCAAGTTCCTGCTCGGCGGGCGCGCGGTCAGAACCAGTGCAGGCAGTGCGGGGAGCGCTCGGCGCGGAAGAGGGCATCGGCGAGGGCGGCCGCGCTCGGGTGGTGGGCCCGGATGTGTCCGGCACGCACGAGCGTGCTCGGGGCGGTGCCGCCGAGGTAGACCGAGCCCAGGTCTCTCACGTCCAGAGACAGGTCGGGCTCCCGGTCCGTCGGGACGCAGTCGGCCTTGTTGTCCCGGACAGTCAGCAGATAGCGGCCGTGCTCGCCGAGGAACGGGTCCTCGACGTCGAGGACGAGCTCGCCGTCCATGAACCAGCCGCGCGCGGTCAGAGCACCCGGAACGTCCAGGATCCGGACCCAGAGCCAGTCGGTGTCGCCGCTCACCTCGCAGGCACGGAAGTCCGCGAACTGCCAGCGCAGCGGGTGCTCGGGCGGGACGTGCTTGAACACGACCTGCGAGACCAGGTCGTGTCCGAGCATGAACCGGGCCAGGGCCGTGAAAACGGTGTCATGGGTGGCGATGGTCTCGTCGACCGTCAAGGTGCCGGACTCGATCGAGTAGCTGGCGTATCCGTCAGGGACGCCGTCGGCGTCCCTGTGAACGGCGACGTAGCGCGGGGCCGGCGAGATCGGGGGCTGTCCCGCACGCAAGGCCCACCAGCGGTGCGGCCGGGAAAGCGCGCCGGGCTGTGCGCGGCGGTACCGGTCGTAGACCTCTTCCAGGATCTCGCCGCACTCGGCACGCCGCAGCATTTCGACCGAGCCGGTCGTTGGGGCGTCGGCTGCTTCGCGCGCCCGGGGAACGGCGAGGGCGGCCTGGTGGCGCGGCACCGTCAGCCGCGCCGTACGGGTCGCCGGTCCGTAGCCGAACCTGCCGTAGATCCTGGCCTCGGAGGCCAGCAGTACAGAGAGGAACTCCCCGCGCGCTCGCAACTCGGCGAGCTGATGCCGCATCATCGCGCTGAGCACGCCCTGACGCCGGTGCGAGGGCAGAACGCCGACCGCGGTCACCCCGGAGGCCGGGACGAGGGCCTCACCGGGCAGGGTGAGCTCGAAGGAGTACGCGGCGGCGGTGCCGACGGGGCGTCCGTCCGCCGTCAGGGCGAGCAGGCAGCGGTCCGTTTCGAGCGCCGACCACCAGAGTCCGCCGCCCTCGACCGGGGTTTCCGGAAAGTGCCCGAACGCGGCATGGACCGTGTCGACGAAGACATCAACGTCCTCGTCGGTCGTGGAACGAATCTCCATTGCCGCCGCTGCCTCCTCGAAATACCGGCACCACAACTCGTGGTATCCGGACACCATCCACCGCCGACCACTGAGCCCCGGGGTTGCTTCCCACCGCGGATCAGATACAACGCGGAGTCCGAGGCCGACCGCGAAGGTGCGATGCCACGAACGGCGTGGTGCTCCAACTCCAGTGGCAACCGGCCCGGGTTCGCCGTCCCAGGCCCCCCGTTGTCCGACTCCCGCTCACCACTGGATGGCGGCCGGAAACGATCAAGGCCATGCTATACGTCGTCGACGGGCGGCCACATGACTCCCTGAGCGGAGTGCACGACAAGGTCATGGCGCTGCGTCGTGGTCACGAGCCCACCCCATCAACATCGGCCGTCCGAGGCAGTTCGCGGCAGATGAACCGCGCCCGGCCCTTTCTCCGGAAGCGCCCTGGGGTCTCAGCCCCATGCTCCGAGGGTGAACTCGGCGATGACGACCGAGAGCAGGAACGAGGCGGTGATGGCCACCAGGCCGACCGGGACGATCTTCCAGCCGATGCGGCGCAGCAGCGGGAGATCCTTGCCCAGAGACAGTCCCGCCAGCGTCAGCATGATCGTGGCGATGGAGAGGAAGTCCACCGAGCCGACCAGGCGATTGAGCGTGTCGGAGGCGAAGAACCAAGGACTGGAGACATACGCGCCGACGGTGGTGATCCACACGATGGCGGAGATTTTCCGGCTGACCTTGGCCAGGAGAAGGCCGAACAGGACCAGGGCCAGGAGCACGGCGTATCCGCCGATGATGTGCCAACTGACGTGCCCGGCCGCGACGGAGGCGGTGCCCAGTACGGTCAGGACGCCGAGCGAGAGCCACAGCGGGAGCTTGGTTTCGCTCGACGAGGCGGCGACCTGCTCGCGGAAGGCGCGGTTGTCCGCAGCTTCGGCCTCCGCCTCCTCCCGCGAGATGCCTGCCTCGTCCGCAACGTCTTCCGCGGCCGTGGCTGTCTCGCGCCGACGACGCGTGAGGAAGCGGTAGAACCGGTCGGCCAGCGGCAGGGCGAGGTAGATGCCGACGTAGACACCGAGGATCGTCGTGATGAGGTTGGAGACCGCGGCCACGCCGAGGATGGCCTGCTCGTCGCCGGGGTGGGCGGCAACGATGCTGGCGGAGGACGCGGCCATCATGGACCCGGAGCCGACGCCGGCGCCCATGGCCAGGGCGAGGGGGTCGAAGATGTTCCAGTTCGACACCAGCGAGGTCAGAAGGGTGATGAAGACGGCTCCGAACATGGTGCCGAAGACGTACATGGCCAGTACGCCCCGGTACTGGTCGGAATCGGGACCGTACTTCTCGGAGACCATGGCGAAGGAGGGCTCGCGGTCCAGCGAGAAGGTGGCGCCGACCGTGGCCTTGCCCATGCGCAGGGCGACCGCGAGCGGCAGCGCGATGGCGACCGTGCCGAGCAGGTGTCCGATCTCCTGAAGCAGCAGCGCGGGACCGGCCTCGGCGAGAGTGGGCAGGCTGGGGCCGATGTTGAAGGCGAGCCGGGCCACGAGCAGCATGACGGCCACTCCGACCAGCGCTGCTGCCACCTTCTGGAGGTCGATGCCCAGGGGCCGGAACTTCTGGATGGACACCAGCAGACCCAGCAACAGGCCCCACACCATGGGGAAGACGATGACGGAGCCGATGCCCAGATCGATGTCGAGTTCACCGATGAACTGGACGACCAGGGCGATGACCAGAGCAAGACCGGCGATGGGCAGCGTCTTGCGTGGTCTGGTTTCGCGGTCTCGTGGCGTCAGGAGCGTACTCATGTCGTCACCGAGTCCTTCCGGGTGCCACGGCGGTGGGCCGCGTGGGTGAACCGGACGCGCTGTTCGGGATCGACGGCGGCGTCGATGACGGTCCAGGCGAGTGCGCGGGCCGCTTCGAACATCAGGTCGTAGGCCGCGGCGGTGTCGGCGACGGCGGCGAAGCCGTGCGAGTGGATGGGGACGTCGGCGCCCGGAATGCTCAGCCAGGGATGCAGACTCGGGATCACCTGGCTGACATTGCCCATGTCGGTCGATCCGCCGCCAAGGCGACCGCCCGAGGTGGTGTCCCGTCCGAACGCAGTCATGGCGGCCGTCCAGTACCGGGCCAGCGCGTCGTCCTGGACCAGCGGCTCGTACAGCGGCTCGGTGGCCTCGATCGTCACGTCGGCGCCGGTCGCCAGGGCCGCCCCCTCGAAGCATCGCCGGACGCGTGCCAGCAGGTCCTCGTACTCGGGCAGGGTGAACGCCCGGCACTCGAAGTCGACGACCGCACGCTCCGGGATGATGTTGGTGGCCGCGCCGCCCTCGGAGACGAACAGCGCCACGCGCTGGTCGCCGGGGATCTGCTGACGCAGGAGCCCGACGGCGACCTGGGCGAGTGTGGCCCCGTCGGCGGCGTTCACGCCGAGGTGGGGTGCGGCCGCCGCATGGGCGGCCCGGCCGGAGAACACGGCCCGGTAGCGGCCGACCGCCTGCGCGGTGGTGCCGGTCGGGTCGTAGGAGACGCCGTCCTGGACGGGGTGGACCATCAGCGCCAGTCCCACCCCGTCGAACGCGCCCGCCTCGAGCAGCAGCGACTTGCCACCGCCGTGCTCCTCAGCCGGGGTACCGATGGCCTTCAACGTGATGCCCAGTGCGTCGGCGTGCGGGGCAAGCGCCAGCGCCGCCGCCACCGATGCGCCGGCGATGAGGTTGTGTCCGCAGGCGTGACCGACGCCGGGCAGCGCGTCGTACTCCACACACAGGGCCACGGTCAGGTCGCCGCTGCCCGCGGTGGCCGTGAACGCGGTGGGCAGGCCGCCCGTGCCGTGCTCGACGCTGAAGCCGCCCTCGGCGAGCAGCGCGGTGATCGCCGAGGCCGATTCGGTCTCCGCGAAGGAGATCTCGGGGTGTGCGTGCAGGAAGCGGGCCAGCGTCAGGACCCGCTCCTCCCAGGCGGCGACACCGGCCGAGGTGTCGGTCTTGAGCCGACCGGCTGCGGCGGCGATGTTCGGCGTGCTCATCGGGGCTCCTCAGTAGCTCAGGGACGGGAACGGGGAGCCGGCGGCCCGGGTGGGCGTCCATACGGCCTTGGTCTGCGTGTACTCGTCCAGCACGCCGGGGCCGGAGGACCGGCCGTGCCCGGAGTCGCCGAAGCCGCCGAAGGGCACCGCGACGTGAATGGTCTTGTACGAGTTGATCCAGAAGGTGCCTGCCCGCACGGCGCGCGCCACGTGGTGGGCGCGGGCGACATCCTGGGTCCAGACCGCCCCCGCCAGGCCGAAGACGGTGGCGTTGGCGCGGGCGATGGCCTCGGCCTCGGTGTCGAAGGCGTCGGCCCCGACCACCGGGCCGAACACCTCGGTGGTCTCCAGCGGATTGGTTGTGCTCACGCCGTCCAGGACCGTGGGCGCCACCCAACGCCCGGCGGAGAGCGCCGAGCCGGAGAGCGTGTCGGGCAAGGCGGCGGAGGTCACCCGGCGGGCGCCGCCCGCAAGGCCTGCCTCGATCAGGGAGGTGACGGTGTCGAACTGCGGTTGGGTGATGATGGGGCCGACCTCGGTGGCGGGGTCGAGGGGGTCGCCGAGTCGCAGGCGTGCGGCTCGCTCCGCCACGCGTGCCACGAACTCGGCATGGACCGACCGCTCCACCAGCAGCCGGGAGCCGGCCACACATGACTGCCCGGCCCCGGAGAAGATGGCGGACACGGCGCCGTCGGCCGCCCGGTCGAGGTCCGCGTCGGCGAAGACGATGTTCGCGCTCTTCCCGCCGAGCTCGAGGACCGTGGGGATCCCGGCTGCTGCCGCCGCGACCGCTACGCGCCGACCGGTGCCCACCGAGCCGATGAAGGACACCTTCCCGACGCGCGCGTCGCTGGTGAGGGTCGCGCCGACGGTGGAGCCCAGGCCCGTGGCGACGTTGAACACGCCGTCGGGCAGGCCCGCCTGATGTGCCAGCTGGGCCAGGCGCAGGGTGGAGGCGGGCGTGAACTCGCTGGGCTTGACGATGACGGCATTGCCTGCGGCGAGCGGTGCGGCCGAGTTCCAGCCCCCGGTGAACAGGGGCGCGTTCCACGGGGTGATGGCGACGACGACGCCCCAGGGGATGCGCTCGGTGTAGGTGTGCCAGTTGCCCGGGACGGGGATCGTGTGGCCGAGCAGCTTGTCGGCCCAGCCCGCGTAGTAGCCGAACATCTCGGCGACCTTCGCCGCCTCGCCGCGGGTGTCGCGGATGGGCTTGCCCGTCGTGGCGGACTCCAGGACCGCCAGTTCCTCGGCGTGCTCGGCGACGGTGCGCGAGACCTCGCGCAGGATCGCCGCCCGCTCGAAGGGATCCGTGGCGGCCCACACCGCGGCTCCGCGGACGGCGCTGGCCAGCACGGAGTCGGCGCCCTCGGTGCCTGCGTCGGCGTAGTCGGTCACCTGTTCCGAGGTGGCGGCGGCCGTGAGGGAGACTGCCTCGCCCCGGCCGGTGACGACGCGTCCGTCGACGAAGGAGCCAAGGCCCTGCGGGAAATGGGCGGCCAGGGCGGCGCGGGCCGCGGCGGCACCGGATGATGTCGAGCCGGTCAAGCCGGTCAAGCCGGTCAAGCCGGTGGAGCTGGTGGAGCCGGTCGAGAAGGTCGTGCTGTCCATGTGGCGCTGGTCCTTAGGAGGCGAGGGTCGGTGCGACGGTGCGGGCGATCTCGGAGAAGTCGGCGGCCGGGCCGAGCTCGGCCAGTGCCTCCTGCCAGCGCTCGCTGGCCGCCGTAAGGAGCTGCGGCGTCGCGCCGCGCTGCCTGGCGGTCTCGACTGCCAGGGCGGCGTCGCGGGCCATGAGCCCCAGAGCGAAGCCCGAGTCGTAGGTGCCGCTGAGCACCCAGCCCGGATACATGGCCGCGGATGCCTTGCTGCCGCCGGAAGCGCCACTGATCCCGGCAGCCGCGTCGGCCGGGTCGACACCGTAGGCCTGCGCCACGGCGAGAGCCTCGCCGACGGCGACCAGATTGACCGCGGCCAGCACGTTGTTGAGGAGCTTGACCACGTTGCCGGAGCCGGGGCCGCCGAGGTGACGGTACTGCCCGCCGGTGAGGGCCTCCAGTACGGGCTGCGCGGCGGCAAGGGCATCCGCGGTGCCACCGACAAAGGCGGTCAGCCGGCCTGCCACCGCGCCGTCACGACCGCCTGACACGGGGGCGTCGACGAAGGACGCGTTCTTGTCCGCTGCCAGGTCGGCGCATGCGGCGGAGGTGTCCGGCTGCGAGGTCGTCGTATCGACGACGGCGACTGTGCCGGGGCGGGACAGCAGGACGGGCAACGTCGACTCGACCACCTGCGCCGACGGCAACGACAGGACCACGTAGGCAGTGCCGGCGAGCTGGTCAAGGCTGTCGACGGTGTCCACACCGGCCGCCTGAGCGGCGGACCGCGCCGCGGGGGAGGGATCGAACCCGCGCACCTGCCAACCGGCCTGCAGCAGGGCCGCGGCCATGGCACCGCCCATCGAGCCGAGGCCGACGACGGCTATGTGCTTACTCATCAGTGCTCCTTGCGAAGGGGGCATGGGACCAAGGGGGGGGCATGCGACCCAGAGGGGGGGGACATGGGACCAAGGGGGAGGAGCCCTCAGTCGAGGTAGATGTCCAGGTCTCGCCAGAGCTGCTGGGTACGGCGGATCGCGGCGCGGCTGCGCTCCGGCTGCGCCTCCTGCATTCCGGCCAGGAGCCCGTAGATCACCGAAGTGGCGGCCGTGACCGACTGGAAGAAGGAGATGCCCTCCGACGGCACGATCAGCAGGTGGTCGGCGATCGAGGTGGCCAGCCGCCCGCGGCGCATGTCGGTGATCGCGACGACGGTGGCGTCCGCCTCGCGGGCGGCCGCGGCCGCGGCGATGACCTGCTTCATGGAACGCCACATGTTGACGACCACGAGGACGTCGCCCGGACCGATGTTGTTCACGGCCGTGGCCAGGTGCACGCCCGCCCGGTTCTCCAGGGTGATGGGGTAGCCCATGGTGGACCCGAGGTGGGCCATGACGCCGGCGGGCCCTGCGAACGAGCCGGTGCCCACTACGAGGATCGACCGTGCCCCGGCCAGGGCTGCGATGGCCGCCTCGGCGTCCGCCGCGGTGTTGCTCTCCAGGGTCTGGCGCAGGTTCTCGACGTCACGCGTCAGCGCGTCGTGCAGAGGGCTGCGGTGCTCACCGTGCTCGGTCAGGGTGTCCTCGGTGGAAATCTGCACCAGGTAGCGCGCCCGCAACTCCCGTTGCAGATCGGGCCAGCCCTGATACCCCAGGGTCTGCGCCGCTCGGACGACGGTCGAACTGTTCACGTCCGCGCGCTCGGCGATCTGCGCGATCTCGGCGTACGAGGCCAGCTGCGGATTGCGCACGATGACGTCGACGACTCGGGTCTGCGCCTTGGACAGCGGTACGTCGGGAAGGGCGTTGCCCAGCCACTGGCGATCGGCGGTCTCTGGGGCACCGACGCCGTGCTCGGGGGAGTGCTCGGGGTTCTGATCAGTGGGCACGGGTGCGCTGCTTTCCGGGAGAACGAGCCACTTGCAAGAGGGATTGCAGAACCGTACATCGCAATTTCAATTGCGGGAAGGCTTTGGTGGGTCGCTCGGCCGACGCGTGGCGCGTCTTCGTGGGGGGAGAGAGAGCGCGGTCAAGGCCCCGTTCGGCCATGGCGGACCTGGTTCCACGTGCACGGCGTGTGTGGCCCCGGCTGGAGGGTCAGCGCCTGGCTGCAGTGGGGGCGCAGGCCGGCGGTCAGGCTGGGTTCTCGGTGAGCGGTTGGCGTCGCGGCTGCGGTTGTTGTTGACTTCCGCGGCCACCACGGACAACGGAGCATGCCCTGGTCGTCAGCTTTGCCTGTCCTCCAGGGCCCGGGTGCCCGGAGCGCAGCTGTTCCTCAGATCATCGAGTTCGGCGGGCGTCAGCTGCTTCCTGGCTGAGCCGCGGCGGCTGTCGTCGAGCTGGGCGCACGCGCCGTCCAGCCACCGGCGCGAAGGCTCGACCCCGATGAACGCGGCGAGGCGGGCGAGCTCCTCTTGGGGAGCGTCGAGGAGATCCTCGTAGGAAAGTGTCATCCGCTGAGCGGCGGGCAGTTCGTCGAGGAACCGTGCGCCCTGGGCGACGAGTTCGGACCACAGGGCGCCGAACCGGCGCAGCGGAAAGCCCCGCTCCTGTACGAGGGCGGGGTCGAAGCGCTCGTCGAGCAGGGGCGCCAGATCCGGCGGCAGGGAGCGCACATCCTCGTCCGTCAGGTCGCCGAAGCTCTCAACGCCCGTCCGCTCCTTGATCTCCCGCATCAAGGTGATCACGCGGTATCCGGGGTGACGGCTCATGGACAGGGCACAGTCGGGCCCGTCGCGGAACAGGTGCACGAACTTCGCGTGAGGGAAGGCAGCTCGCAGCCCTTGGGCCCAGCCCGTCGAGTAACCGGAGCGCTCCACGACGGCGGTGCGCCCCCACCGCGCGCCGAGCCACTCGAAGAGCGCTTCGTGGTGTTCGGCTGCGGTGCGGTCGGGCCAGTCGATGACCGCCGCGCGGATTTCGTCGAGCAGCCCGTCGGGGTCGTCGGTGAGGTGGGGCAACACCATGAGAGAGAGCGCGGGGATGCCGGTGCTCTGCGCCGTGTACTGACCCGGGCGGCGTGTGTAGAGGAACTCGGGCATCAGGAGCCCGCTGCGGATCATGTTCGCGAAGTACGGGGTGGGCCGGAAGAGGGCTTCCCAGAACTCCCCGCCGGAGACCTGGCCTGCGGGGAAGGCCGCGTCCCCTACGGAGGCCATATATTCGTTGAGGCTGAGGACGTCGGGGTGGGTGTTGAGGATGCGGGACAGTGCGGTGGAGCCGCTGCGGCCCGTGCCGATGACGAAGGTCAGACTGCGCAAAGTCGCTCTCCGAGAGCCAGAGGCAGGTGTTCCGGGGCTCTGTGCACCTCAGCACACTCACACCGATGGCACCAGAGGGCCCCATATGGCAGAGGTCCGCGACGTGCAGGGCGGCTCCGTCGTCACCTCCGTGAAGGCTCACGGCATACGGAGATCAGTGGAGGCACGACCGAACAGGCGACGGAGCGCCGCCCCACCAGGGCGAGCTGCTCTACGCAGAGGACACCCACAGTGGGGATGGGCAGCCGCGAGCAACTGCGCCAGCTCGTCCCTCGCGGCTCGACCCCGACCGGCACTCCAGGAGCCCCACCCATCTGCTCCTGGCCGACTGGACCCGCTGGTGTCCGTGCTGCGGTTCATACTCGTGTGGGGGTGCCATCCGGGTGCCGCATCAAGAGGGGGGGCCGACATGGCTGAGGTTCTGGTCTTCCACCACGGGCACGGGCTGACCGCGGGCGTCCGCGAGTTTGCCGAACAGCTTCGCCAGGCCGGACACACCGTCCACGTTCCGGACCTGTTCGAGGGGCAGGTATTCGACACTCTTGAGGAGGGCATGGCCTACGCCGAGAACGTCGGGTTCGGCACCATCATCGAGCGCGGAAACGCCGCCGCCGAGAAGTTGTCTGCGGAGCTCGTCTACCTGGGGTTTTCACTGGGCGTCCTGCCCGCGCAGAAACTGGCCCAGACCCGTCCCGGTGCGAAGGGCGCGTTGTTGATCGAGGCATGCGTTCCGGTCTCAGAGTTCGGCGGTATCTGGCCCCAGGGCGTACCGGTCCAGGTCCACGGCATGGACGCAGATGCGTTCTTTGCCGGAGAGGGAGATGTGGACGCAGCCCGCGCGCTCGTCGAGACGGGGGCGGATGCCGAGTTGTTCCTCTACCCCGGCGACAGACACCTGTTCACCGACGGCAGCCTTCCCTCGTACGAGGAGCGCGCCACCACGCAGATCACCCATCGGGTACTCGAATTCCTCGACCGCATCAAGTAGTCCCGGGGGCGTTTCGATACAGCGGCAACCACCGACTTCGACAGGCTCCTCTTCCAGCAGCCATTTCAATTCCAGCAGCCATTCCAACCGACTCAGTCGTCGGCCGCGACGAGGAGCGTGATCCGTCCAGCTGAGCGGTCGATGAGCACGAGTTCGTGGAAGTCCTCGTGCACACGCCCCCAGTCATGGATGGCCGCATCCCCGAGCCTGCTCAGGTAGTAGATGTGGTCTGCCGCGGCCAAGCGATCGAACACCTCCTGCTGCAGATCAGCCGCCAGCTCGGCGGGCACGCCCCCGAGCTGGTTCGCCCACCCCCACAGGACGTGCGCGCTCTTCTCCCGGCTGACGGCTTCGTAGACGTCAGGGGTGACCAGCCTCAGCCAGTACGGCCCGTGCCTTGGCCCCTCCGCCAGGACCCCACCACCGGCATAGTCGTCCCGGAACTGTTCATGCCCGATCAGCGCCGCGAGCAGTTCCCGACCCCCGATGGACTCCGCAGGGAGCCGTAGATGCTTGATGTCAACCCACCTGAAGCCATGTGACCTCGCATCCTGGAACTTGTAGTCCCGGAAATTGATGAAGGCACTGGCTTCATGGGTGAGCTGGTTCTCCATGGCGTCACAGCATAGGAGCCGCACAAGGCCACTCTGCGGACCCATCGGACAGGCCCTAGTCCTCCGGCTGCGGCGGCTTCGGTGCCCCCGCCGGTGGGGCGATCTTCGCGTACTCCCGGTTCGTGGTCGGGGCCGAGGTCTCCTGGGCCTCGAGGGTCTCCCGCGCCTCGAGGGTCTCCCGCGCCTTCGGAGGCAGGAACTTGTCGCGGGCGGCTCCCGGGTCCCAGCCGGTGTCGACGACCTTCTTCTGCCAGGCGATGGCGGCGATGAGGATGGCGACGCCGATCAGCAGCAGGAGGACGATGCCGGCCACCGAGCCCGCCTTCGCCGCGTTACCGATGATCAAGCCGAACCAACCGAAGTCGGCGTCCCCGAACGTCGTGTTGGCCGAGCCGAACGAGCCGAGCACCCCTAGCAGGAAGGCAGGCAGGAGGGTGATCACCACGCCGTTGAGGAACGCGCCGACGGCCGCGCCGCGGCGGCCGCCCGTTGCGTTGCCGAAGACGCCCGCCGCGCCACCGGTGAAGAAGTGCGGGACCAGACCCGGCAGGACAAGGGCCGTGCCGAACGCGGGGTTGAGGACCCCGGCCAGCAGCCCCAGGGTCACCAGGCCGCCGGTGAAGGAGCAGATGAAGCCGACGAGGACGGCGTTCTGCGCGTACGGGAAGACGATGGGCGCGTCCAGGGCGGGGATGGCACCGGGCACGACCTTCTGAGCGATTCCCTGGAAGGCGGGGACGAGTTCACCGAGGATCGTGCGGACGCCGAAGAGGATGACGGCGACGGCGATGCCGAACTGGAGGCCCTGTCCGAGCGAGGACATCAGGTAGTTGCCGATGCCGGTCGAGCCGGGGTCTCCCTTCCCCGACGAGTACGCCTGGAATGCCTCCGTCCTGCCGACCTTGGCCAGGAAGACAATGGCCATGATCATGTAGATGATGACCATGGACAGGGCCGTCGCCACCATCGAGTCGCGCAGGAAGCGCAGGCCCTCGGGGAGGTTCATCTCCTCCGTGGAGCGGCTCTTCTTGCCGATGGCCTGTCCGGTCGCGCCGGAGACGATGTAGCCGGCCGTGCCGAAGTGCCCGACGGCGACGCTGTTGTTGCCGGTGACACGTTTGGTCCAGGGGTGGGCGAAGGCGGGCATCGCGACCAGCATGATGCCGAGCAGGACGCCACCGGCCACCACCACGACCCATGAGGTGACTCCTGCCGTGGCGAGGACCATCGTCAGCAGAGTCGCCATGAACAGCATGTGATGGCCGGTCAGGAACACGTACGAGAGTGGTGTGAAGCGCGCCAGGAGCAGACTGACGAGGAACCCGAGGATCATCAGCCACGCCACACGCGAGCCGTACTCGGCCTGGGCGATGCCGACAATGGCCTCATTGGTGGGGATGACGCCGTGCGAGCCGGTCGCGCCGGTGATCATCTTGCCGAGCGGTTCGAGCGAGGCGGTGACAAGGGTCGCACCCGCGCCGATCAGCAGGAAGCCGAGCGTCGCCTTGATGGCGCCGCCGACGACCTGGCCGGTCGACTTCTTCAGAGCGATGAGGCCGACGGCCGTGATGATGCCGATGAGATAGGCGGGGACGGCGAGGATTTCATTGACGATGAATTTCGCGATGTCGACGAGGACGTTCATGGGGTTCCCGGAGTTTTCTGGAGGTTCGGCGGGGACAGAGAGCGGGGGAGGAGGCCGGATGTTCAGACGTCGTACAGATCGCGCAGCGCGGCGTCCACTTCCTTGGCGCTGGTGAAGTCCTCGATCACCCGTACAGGCACGCCCACGTCGCCCAGGGCCCTGGCGATCTCACGGGAGGTCAGGATGGCGACGGCGTCCGACGCCTTGCCCTTGGCGGAGATGGTGTCGGTGGCCTCGGTGTTGATGTAGCGGGACCACTTCCATCGGTCGAGCACTTTGTCGAGCGTCGACTTGAGGAACAGGCTCGTTCCGACGCCGTTGCCGCAGACGGTGAGGATCGTGTGCGTGCCGCCGGAGCCGCCCGCTGCCTTGGTGGCCACGGGCTCGGTCGGCTCGGCCGACTTGGCGGGCTCGGCGGGCTCCTCGGCCCTTACGAGGATCTGCCGCACCGACTCCGGGGTCGGCGCCTGGTCGAGGGCATCCACCGTCTCCGGGTCGGCAAGCAGCCGGGCGAGGGCGCCCATGGCCTGCGTGTGCGCGGAGGCGTCCGTCGCGGCCAGGGCGACGACGAGGCGGACCGGGTCATTCGTGTCGTGGCCGAACGGTACGGGCTCGACGAGACGCACCCAGGACATGCCGGTGTGACGCACGGCGGGCGACGGCCGTGCGTGGGCGAAGGCGAAGCCGGGAGCGACGACGATGTACGGCCCGTTCTCCTCCACCGTGCGGAGCATCTCCTGGGTGTACGCGTCCGTGCTGACGCCGTTCGCGACCAGCAGGTCCCCGGCGGCACGGATGGCGCCCTGCCAGTCGGGAGCGGGGGCGTCGAGGCGGATGGCCTCGACGGGGAGCAGTTCGGTGAGCTGGGGCATGAGGCAGGGATACCTCATCGAAGCGCGAAACTGATGAAGATTCAGTCTGGCTCGTGAGGTGACGTGTCGCGGCCTTCGTCACCTTCTCCTCCGTACGTGTTCCCCTCACCCCTCCTCTGTACGGCCCCCGTCTGTACGGCCCCGTCGGCGACCACCAAAGGGGGCGTCCTGCGAAACGTTGGTACGGCACCGGGACGTGCCCCGGTCTCCGGGCCGGGGCACGCCGGAAACCGGTGTCAGTCCCTGCGGTACTGGGCGGGCGACCCCTTGGTGTCCTCGTCCTCGTAGGACCCGGCCGTGCCCCGGTCCACATGGAACGTCGTCAGCGTGCTGATGGACGAGTGCGGGTCCCGGCGGTCACCGATGACCCGCATGTGCGCGCTGAACCGCTCCGGCGTCACCTCGTACACGTCGTAGCCGTACCTGTTGCCCTCGAAGTACTTCAGGTGCTGATTGGCCTTGCCCATCAGGGGGCCGTTGGCCGCGTTCCAGTCCGCGGAGTACGCGCCGGAGGTCACCGAGTGCGCGGTGAACTCCGTTCCGAGCAAGGGGGATTCCGGCTCGTCGAAGTCGGTGCGGATGTCGTCGACGAACGCCGAGTGCCAGTCCCCGGTGATCACTACCAGGTCCTCCAGACCGCTGTCGTGCACGTGCCCGAGGACCTCCTTGCGCTCGGTGAGGAAGCCGTCCCACTGGTCGGTGAACATGTACGAGCCGCCGGGACGGCCCCGGAGCTGGCTCAGCATGATCGAGTTGGCCCATACGTGCCACGCGTCAGGGGCGCGGTCGACGGTCTTCCTCAGCCACGCCTTCTGCTCGGTGCCCAGGATCGTGCCGTCCGGCAGGTTCTGCGCCGAGCGGTACGAGCGCAGGTCGAGGACGGCGAGCTCCAACAGGTCGCCCCAGCGCCGCACTCTGTGGATCTCCGGGTCGGGCAGTGCTGACCCGCCGAACGAGTCGCGGTGCGGCATGTGTTCGAACCATGCCTGGTACGCGGCTGCGCGGCGCCGCATGAACGGGGCGCCGCCGCCGGTGCCGCTGTAGTCATTGACGACCTCGTGATCGTCCCAGGTCAGGAACCACGGGTGGGCGGCGTGCGCCTCGCGCAGAGATTTGTCGCCCTTGTAGAGAGCGTGTCGCTTGCGGTAGTCGGCGAGCGTGAGGATCTCCGGGCCGTCGTGGTCCCGTACGTGCTGTTCCGGTACGCCGCCGACCTGGCCGTGCTCGTAGATGTAGTCGCCGAGGTGCATGACGAAGTCGACGTTCTCGCGGGCGATGCCGCGATGGGCGGCGTAGAAACCGTCGTGGAACGCCTGGCAGTTGGCGGCCGCGAAGGTGACCTTGGAGACGCGGCCGAGCGGTGCCGTCTTCGTACGTCCGACGCGGCTGGTCCTTCCGAGTGCCTTGAACGCGTACCAGTAGTGCCGGCCCGGGGCGAGACCGCTCACCGGGACGTGCACGCTGTGGCCGAGCGTCGCGGACGCCGGTGCCGTGCCCCGGGCGACTACGCGGCGCAGCCGGGCGTCCTTGGCGACGATCCACTCGACCTCGACGACCTCGGGAAGTCTCTGCTCGGCGGCGAGCGGTTCGGGGGCGAGTCTGGTCCACAGCATCACGGAGTGCGGCTGCGGATCACCGGAGGCGACGCCGAGCGTGAAGGGCGCGCGGTCGTACTCGGCACCGAGGTTCTCGGCGGCCTCGCGGGCCTGCGCCGGGGTGAGACCCGAGGCGAGCGGCCAGGCGAGGCTGAGCGCGCCGGCGGCCGCGGCGGACTTGAGCAGGTCACGTCGGTTGACGGTCATCGGCGGTCTCCGGTGGCGCTGAGGGTGAGGGAAAGGGCGTCCGCGTAGCCGTCGTTGGAGGTGCCGCCGCCGCTGCGTGTGAAGACGAGCAGGACCCGCGCCGAGCGGGCGGTGGGCGGCACGGCGGCCTCGGCCGTGCGCTCCAGGAGACCGGTCTTGCCCTGCCGGTCGGCCGCGCTGACGGGGCCGAGGACGCTGAGGGCGACCGGGGTGCCCTTGGCGTCGCGGAACTCCACGGAGAGGCGCGCGCCGTCCTCCTGTCCGGCATAGCCGCCCAGCCAGCCGGCCAGCGTGTAGCGGACCTTGCCCGCGTCGACGGCGCGGCGTCCGGTCGGACCTGCCCTGGGCAGGTCGATGTCCTGCATCACGGCGGTGCGCGGGCTGTTGCCGCCCGAGAAGAAGCGGCTGCCGCGGCGGTCCGGGCCGGCGTCCGACGCGGTCGGGTAGCCGCCGCCGAGACTGTAGGCGATGAGCGCCGGGGCTCCCTGGGTGACCTTCCAGCCACGGACCTTCGAGACGGGATCGGCACTGCCGCCGGACCCGCTCTCCGCGTCGCCGTTGACGACGAGATTCACGCATGCCTCCTGTGATCGGTGAGTTGAGCGCGGTCAGCCCACCAGCCCCGCGTGAACCAGGAGAAGCATTCCGACGAATTCTGTTACCGCCGTACACCCCTCCACATGTCCGTACACCGCTGCACATGGCCGTACGCCACCGGTTCACCGGCTCGCGGGTGCTCCCGTCCCCGTCCTGGCCCGCGGCCGGCAGGCAAGGCGCCGGACGCATTCGCACGAAAGGCTCCCCGGCCAACCAGCGAGCGCCGACGGCGGCCGTTGTGACGAGCCGCGGCCCCTTCGTCTCCGTCCGATGCGGTGCTGGGGGAGCGAGCCCTTGTACCCGGGAGATGGGCAGCATGTCCGATACGGCGGCCTCGCAGACCATCCCCGCACCCGCGGAGATGGTCCCCCAGCGGCGCAGCGCGTGCGGTCCTCGAGTGCTCCGAGGGCGGGTCGTTTCGCCAGAGGTCTTGACAACTCGATTGGTCTGGACCAGCTTTGCGCACAGTAGCGGTGGCCACCGACTCTCACCTTCGTCCTTCACCTCTCCCTGGAGGCATTCCGTGGACCGTGTACGTAAGGGCAGACCCGGCGTTCGCCGGAGAATCGGCGCGGCGATCGCCGTCGGTGCGGCCGCCGCGCTCGCCGTCACCGCGCTCGCCGCGCCCGCTCAGTCGGCGGACGCCAAGGCGGCGGACGTCAACGTGGCCAAGAACGCCGGGTTCGAGTCGGACCTGAGCGACTGGACCTGCGCCGCGAACAGCGGTGCCGCCGTGACCTCCCCCGTGCACGGCGGCACGAAAGCGCTCAAGGCCACTCCGGCGGGCCAGAGCAACGCCGAGTGTTCCCAGATCGTCAAGGTGAAGCCCAACTCGACGTACAAGCTCAGTAGTTGGGTCCAGGGCAGCTATGCCTACCTCGGCGCCCGCGGCACCGGCACCACGGACGTGTCGACCTGGACGCCGGGCAACTCGTCCTGGCAGCAGCTCTCCACCAGCTTCACTACCGGTGCGAACACCACGTCGGTCACCGTGTACACCCACGGCTGGTACGGACAGAGCGCGTACTACGCGGACGATGTGAGTGTCCTCGGGCCCGACGGGGGCGGCGGCACCGACCCGGTGGAGATACCGGCCGTGCCGGCCGGTCTTGCGGCGGGCACGACCACGTCCACGTCGGTCGACCTGTCCTGGACCCCGGTGTCCACGGCCACCGGATACACCGTCTACCGCGACGGCACGAAGGTCGCCTCGACCAGCGGCGCCTCGACCACCGTCACCGGTCTGACGCCGGAGACCACCTACAGCTTCCAGGTGAGCGCCTCGAACGCGGCGGGTGAGTCCGCGAAATCGACGGCGGTGTCCGCACGGACCACCAAGGGCGGCGGCGGAGACGGCGGCACCGTGCCCAAGCACGCGCTGACCGGCTACTGGCAGAACTTCAACAACGGCGCGACCGTGCAGAAACTGCGGGACGTGTCCTCGCAGTACGACATCATCGCCGTCTCCTTCGCCGACGCCACCACCACGCCGGGCCAGATCACCTTCAACCTCGACCCGGCCGTCGGCTACTCCTCCACCGCCGACTTCAAGGCGGACATCGCCGCGAAGAAGGCCGCGGGCAAGTCCGTGATCCTCTCGGTCGGTGGCGAGAAGGGCACCATCTCGGTCAACAGCGACGCCTCCGCGACGGCGTTCGCCAACAGCGCCTACGCACTGATGCAGGAGTACGGGTTCAACGGCGTCGACATCGACCTGGAGAACGGCCTCAACCCCACCTACATGAGCAAGGCACTGCGCCAGCTCGCCGCGAAGGCGGGCCCGAACATGGTGCTCACGATGGCGCCGCAGACCATCGACATGCAGTCCACGTCAGGCGGGTACTTCCAGACGGCGCTGAACGTGAAAGACATCCTCACGGTCGTCAACATGCAGTACTACAACAGTGGTTCCATGCTGGGCTGTGACGGCAAGGTCTACAGCCAGGGCAGCGTGGACTTCCTGACCGCACTCGCCTGCATCCAGCTGGAGGGCGGCCTCGACCCGTCGCAGGTAGGCATCGGCGTCCCGGCGTCGACGCGCGGCGCGGGCAGCGGCTACGTGGCCCCGTCGGTCGTGAACAACGCCCTCGACTGCCTGACCCGGGGCACCGGCTGCGGCTCCTTCAAGCCGTCGAAGACGTACCCGGGACTGCGGGGCGCCATGACGTGGTCCACGAACTGGGACGCGACGGCGGGCAGTACCTGGTCGAACTCCGTCGGCCCCAAGGTGCACAGCCTTCCGTAGCGAACGAACGACCTGGCGGGGCGGGCAGACCGACCACGGTCCGTCCCGTCCCGCCCGGGAATGAACGCCGCTCGGTGCTCGCGCTCAGGGGAGCCGAGGGTGAATGACCTCGATGGCGAAGGGGGTGAACATCACCGGCCCGCGCAGGCCATAGGAGGAGGTGCGTGAGCTGGTCTTCTTGTAATGCGTCACGGCGTTGCGCAAGGTCGTACGCACGACGACGCGCACCTCGTTGGCCCCCGCCTTCAGCCGTTCGGTGACGTCCCAAGTGACGTCGGAGGTTATCTGGGTGCCCACCAGATCACCGTTGAGGTGGATCTCGGCAGTGCCTTCGACGGTGCCCAGGTTCAGTTGCACACCCCGGCCGCTGCCCAGCCAGGTGTCGGAGACAGTGAGAGTGCCCGTATAGGTGCCGACCCCGGATTCTCCTGCGATCTGCTCGCGGTCGCGCCAGTCCCACAGCGGGAACGTGCCGGACAAGGCAGGGATGTCGATGGACTTGGGGCCGTCCGGTGTCGCCGCCTCGACGGACAGGCGCCAGGCATAGGGGCCCGGACGAGCGGTGTCCTTGTGGGCCGGCCGAGCGGTCACAGTGACGCGGCGTCCGTCGCTCAGAGAGAAGCTTCGGGTGCCGGCCTCAGCGGTGTGAAATTCGATCCGGCCGTCCACCACACGCAGGTCGGCGGCCAGGGCGGAGTCGACCACGTGCACCGGAGCGGACGCCTGCGTGTCGAGCGCGAGGACGCGGGTCTCCTGTGGGTGGAGACGGGTGGGTATCAAGGTGCGTCCGTGCGCGTACCTGTACTGGGCCGCGGGTTCGATCGTGCCGTCCCACAGATGCAGCACCGACACGGCGCCGGTGCCCTCGATCGCGGGGGTGAACTCCACAACGCTGCCGGTGGGGTTGTACAAGAAGAGGTAGCGCACTCCGTGGGCGTACCGCAGCTGGCTGAGGACGTGCGCATCGTTCCACCGGACGCGCGGAAGCACCCTGTGTTCCTGCAGCGCCAGCAGGACGTCCGCCTGCGTCTTCGCCGTGATGGCGGCAGGGCTGCGCAGGGCCCGTTCGATGGACTCGGCCACCTTGCGGTCGGCGCTGCGGCCCGCCCGATAGGCGGTGTCCCGGTGGGGCGGCTCTCCGACGAAGACGACGGTCACGCCGGCCGACACGGCACGTTCGACGGCCCGGGCGGCCTCGAGGGGCAGGGCCCGTTCGTCGATGATCAGAGCCCGGTACTGCGGGCCGGACGGGCAGAGCACCTTCTTGCCGACTGCTGATTCCTCGGCGAGCCCGACCGGGTCGATGTACTGGAGGGAGTACCCGTGGCGCTCCAGCGCGAGCGTGTCGAACAGGGCTGCCGGTTGGGTGCCTTCGTCGGAGGAGAGACGGGCCGCCGTCGTCAAGAAGCCGTCCCGGTAGACGGCGACATCCGTGCGCGGCGATCCCGACTCCAGGACGAGCGCTCCCCGCGCCCAGTACTCGGTCGTCCTGCTCAGCGCTGGCCACTGAGGGTTGTGGCGGTCGTTGAAGCTGTCGAGGTTGTCGCCGAACCGGTACTTCCCGGGCCACTGGGCGCCTTCGCTCAGGTACTGGAAGCCGTGCAGGAACGGCTGTGTGATCCCTGCCGCCCACTCCTTGTCGATCATTGCCTTGTAGTCGCCCGGAGAGATCTGGTGGCACTGCTCGGGCTGCGCGCCCAGTTCGGTCGACACCCTGAGCGCACCACCCTGATGGGCGCCTCCCACGACGGTACGCTGCCAGTCCAGGGCGTAGCGCCATCCGTAGTTGCGGATGTCGGTGGGGAAGCGGTCGCCGGAGTTGTAGGACTCGCCCTCCACCCGGCCGCCCGCACGGGCGAGTTCACGGAAACTGCGGATCGGCTCCAGGTCCTGCCCGTACGCGGCCTGTGCCTTGTACGTCATGCCGTAGCCGCGCGCCCACTGCTGGAACGGCTTCAGATGGTTGTCGACGTAGAGGTCGGTGATCAGACGGTAGTAGTCGGCGCGCACCTTCGCGCCCTGGCCATCGGGCAGGTCGAAGTCGGCCACAGGGGGCTTGGCCGGGACCCAGTAGCGACTCATGCCGTGCTGGAACATCAGAGGGAGGTGGGCGGCCATGTCGTATCCGCGACGTCGCTTGAACTCCTCCAAGAACCCGGGCGCCCAGAACAACGAGTCCGCGTCCAGTTCGAGTGAGTCCTCGAAGAAGTCGCCCCCGCACCGCTTGAGTGCTTCGACGTTGTCCTTGCCCACCTGGTGTTCGTCAAGGTAATCGGTGGCTTTGCGCGCCGCTTCGGCGTCGAAGACGCTCGTCACGCCGCGCTCACCCTCACGGCGCCAGAAACCGAAGACGATCCAGTCGCCTGATGTGGGCGCCTTCCAGGTGAGCTTCCCGTCGACGACCTCGCCGGTGACGTCGAGGAGCGAATCGGTGGCCAGGACCGTGGACTTGGACGGAACCTTGATCGGTGTCCCGTACGGCGGGCGTTCGTTCTCCGGCAGGAGCTCGGCCGCGGGCCCTCGTTCCAGGACCCGGGCGACGGTGGCCGCGACCAGATGCGCCTTCCTCTTCTTGTCCGGGTCGTCGAAGGGCCACGGCACCTCGTCGGAGAAGCGGCCGTTGCTCGCGTCCGCGCGGCCGTACTGCACCTCCTGCTGGGCATATCCGGAACCGGCTCCGGTGTTGGGCGTCTGCACCGGCCAGTTGGCACCCATCGTCATGCTGACGCGCAGGTCGAGGGATGCGGCGGCGTCGAGAACGGCGCGCAGGTTCTCGCGCTGCTCGTGATTGGCCCAGGAGTCGGTCGAGTAGGCGATCTCGACTTCGCCGAAACCGGCCTTCGCGATGGCGGTGGCCTCTCGCACGCTCTCCTCGACCGACAGCGGCGCGGACCACCACCAGCGCACGGCAGGTCTGTGGTGCACGGACGGGCTTTTGAAGGCTTCCGCGGCGATCGGAGCGGGAAGCCGACCGGAGTTCGCGGACTCCACCTGCTCGGCCCTTGCCACCGACATGGCCTCAGTGTGTTGTGCCGCTTGTGCCTGGCCGGCTCCGGGAACTGCGGCGGTGGTCGCGGTGGCGACGCCGGCCGCGAAGAGGGACCTGCGGGAGAGCATGGCCATGTCTGCCTCGATTCCTGCGAAGGTGCGAAGGCTGTGGGGGAGAGGTGTTGCGTGTTCCGGCTCTCGCAGCGGAGATGAAGTGGCCGCGGGGTTCTAGGAATTGAACGATTCAATATTGCAGCCGTGTCGCAAGACGGGGCCTGCGTCCTGCGCATCGAGCCGCAGGGTCGCCGTCGGACGGCCGTCGGGATACGAGGGTGTCCATCGGGCTCGTCCGACCGGCCACGGTCAACAGACGGTGGCGACTGACGTGAGGGGGGTGTTCGCCTGGTTGCTCGGTCATATGGATCACGGTCCCTGTGGGGTCGCTGGGTGCCGGCGAGTGCAGGGGGCGACGACGGAGGTCTTGAGTGGTCGCGCCTTCGTTCCGGAGTTGCCTATAAAACGTTTCAACTCGACGAACGTAGGCATCTGCTGTCACAACGTCAACCCTCCGTCAACGGCTACTCGTTGAGGCGGCCGGAATCACGGCCGAGCGGCCCCGGATCGATCCTGAGCGTCGCGAGCGAACCTGGCCACACCACCCCCACCGCGTATACCACTACCGAGAACAGGCACAGCAGGATGCCGACGGCGGTCGATCCGCGACCGGACATGGCGACGCCGACCACCACGGCGCCGGCGAACGACGCGCCCGGTCCGAAGTGTGTGGTGGAGCTGCGGATGGAGAGGGACGCCGATGCCCCCGGAACCACCGTTCCGGGGGCTTGTGGCGTCCTGTGTCCCGCTTCGGCGCTCGCTACCGGTGAGCGGCGCGGTTCGGGCCGGTGCCCGTGACTACCGCCAGGTCTTGGCTTCTTCTCCTGCCCTCGTAGCGCTCCACCCAGTACGCCGTCCGGTCCAGGTAGGCGCTCTCCGCCGCCTCACCTATCCTTCCGTACGCTCCTTCGAAGGTGAGATAGCCGTGACCGGCCGGCGGTGAACTGTCGGCGGGTTCGATGGAACTCCCCTCGTGCCACTCGTTGAAGGACGTCACCGACACCCAGGCGGGTGAGCCGCCGATGGCCGGGTCCAGGGCGTTGTTCCACTGCTTGTCGTATGCAGCTCCGTCCGCGCGGTCGAGGGTGGGAGTCGTGTTGCCCGGGACCGCCCGGTCGTCGATGTAGCCGGGAGCGACCGACGGGGCCCAGATCAAGTCGTGGGCACGGGCGTAGTCGCCGGCCTGCTTCCAGCCGGGGGCGGTGGCGCCCGCGATCCCGTCGTACGTGTACATCCCGGAGAAATGGGCGATCTTCGTGGTGTCGGTCGTCTGGGCGAGCACGATGCTGCTGTCCGTCACCTCGTCGAGCGCGGTCCAGTCGTTGATTCGCAGGCTTTCGAAGACATAGAACGCGGGTCTGTCGCCGTGCTCGGCGGAACGGTAGAAGGCGGGGTGGCTGCCGTAGGTGTCGTTGATGTACTGGATGTCGGACACCGTGGAGGCCGCGGTACGCCCCGAGTACGGCTCCAAGTGCCAGGCCACCTTGATGCCTTCCTCGGCCGCCGCGTCCAGGACGCCCTTGGCGAGCCGGTCCTCGTATCCGCCACGGCCCCACCAGCTGTAGACGATGACTCCGGCGCCGGATTTCCTCACCTCCTTCATGTGCTGGGCGACGGCACCTTTCATGTCCCCTGAGTCGTAGGGGCCGAGCGCCGGGTAGTAGTCGGCGCCGATGTCGTCGGGCGGGGTGTGACCGCCCTGGGGCCAGTGGCGCCAACTTCCGTTCACGGCGGCGTTTCCGTACCACGGGTAGTAGAAGAGGTGGACGTTCTGCGATCCCTCCGCGACGGCTCTCGTCCGGGTTGTATCAGGATCAGGCGCGCAGTCGCCCGGCTCCTGCCCCGCGGCGTAACGGACCGCGCCGAGCAGCAGGGTGCGGAAGTCGGGGTCGGCGTACGACTCGGCGGTATGGCCGAGGCCGGTGTAGAAGGAACGGCCCTGGCCCTGCGCGTGGCACCAGGTGATGGGGTGGTCGCCCGCCATCTCTCCGCCGCTGTAGGTCGATTCGTCCAGGCTCTGCAGGACGTGGACGCCGGAGCGGGGGTTCGCGCGGTAGTTGTACCACTCGTCGGTGCGGGCCCAGGTGGCGCCGAGGTGAGAGGTCGCCGGGTGGGCGCGGTCCTCGTTGACCACGGTGGCCTGCTGAATGGCGGGGTGGCTCTTGAACCGGGCCCCGACGAGCTGCCCGTAGTACGGCCAGTCGTACTCGGTGTCGGCCGCCGCGTGCACCCCGACATAGCCGCCGCCGGAGTCCACGTACGACTGCAGGGCGTCCTGCTGGGCGCTGTTGAGGACGTCGCCCGTGGTGCTGAGGAAGATCACGGCCTCGTATCCGGAGAGGTTGTCCGGGCTGAAGGCCGCGGCGTCCTCGGTGGCCGTGACGTTGAAGCCCTGCTCCTGGCCGAGGCGGCGCAGGGCCTCGGTGCCTGCCGGGATCGAGTCGTGGCGGAAGCCCGCCGTCTTGGAGAAGACGAGGACGTCATAGGACGCGGCGTCCGCTCGACCGTCGGTGCCCTGCGCCGATGCGGCCCGCGCGGTCCAGGTCGGTGCGGTGATCGGCACGGCGAGTGCGGCGGTCAGTGCGAGGGCGAGAGCGGCGGGTGCGCGACGCAGCCGCCTCGACGCTCTGCTCATGCTGCTCATGGTTGACGCCCCTTCTGCGCGGTGGTGGCGAGGGTGAACGCGTCGACGTCGAAGAGGTTCCCCTGACCGCTCGGTCCCTTGAAGACCAGTACGAGGTCGGTCGTCCCCGACGGCGCTGCGGACAGGTTCGCCGTGACCTCCTGGTAGTTCTCCCAGCCGCCTGTCACGGGCACGGCCACCGAGCCGAGTCGGGTGCCGGTCGGTGAACCGGCGCGGATCTCGATCGTGCCCCCTGCGCCGCCCGAGGCGATGCGTGCGGTGAACGACTTCGCGTCGGCGAGTGCGTAGGGCTTGAACGAGATCCAGTCGTCGTTGTCGGTGAAGCCGACCGTGCCGGCGCCTTCCGCGGGGCCGTGCCCGGCGATCTGGATGCCCGACTGGGCGGTGAAGTGCTCGGCCTGCCGGTGGCGCGGCTGCAAGGTCCGCAGGCTGTGCGTGGTCAGACCTGCCTTGTCGGTGTACTCGGCGTCGAAGACCCCGTAGAGATTGGCCGCGCTGTCGTGCTCGCCGTCGGCCGGCACCGTGATGCTGCCGCTGCAGCCGTTCTTGGACGTGATGGCGTGCGAGTGGCTGTCGTGCCCGAGGAGATAGGTGACCTTGACGTTCGCGCAGTCGATCGCGCCGTCCTCCGGGTCGCTCACCGAGACCTCGAAGGGCACCGTGTCGCCGAAGGAGAACAGCTTTCCGTCAGCGGGCTGTCGCAGGGAGACCGTGGGGGCGGTGTTGCCCGCGGTCACCACGAGGCTGGCGCTGCCGGTCAGACCCTGGGGATCCTTGACGGTGAGCGTCGGCCGGTAGGTTCCCTTCGTGGTGTACGTGTGTGAAGGGTTGGCCTGGGTCGAGGTGGAACCGTCGCCGAAGTCCCAGGAATAGCTGAGGGGTTGCCCCTCGGGATCGGAGCTGCCCGCGGAGGAGAACCGCACGGTCAGTGGCACGGCGCCGGAGGTCTTGTCCGCGGCGGCCTTGGCGATCGGGCTGCGGTTGTTGCCGCCGAGGTATTCGATGCGGTACAGGGCCTGGTTGTTGCTCCCGGTGCCGTAGTCGAGGACGTACAGGGCGCCGTCCGGGCCGAAGTCGCTGTCCATGATCTGAGTGCCGGTCCAGGGGAAGTCCTCGATGGCGCCCCGGGATCCGTCGGACTTCACCTCGATCGACTTGATCCATTTGCGGCCGTACTCGGTGGCGAGGAAGCGGCCGTCGAGGGACTGCGGGAACTTCACCGACGACTGCAGATCAGGGTCGTAGCGGTAGACCTCGCCGCCCATGGGGGACTCGGAGCCACTACCCAGCTCGGGCGGCGAACCGTCCCATCCGTACTTGATCCAACTGGTCTGCGCCGGAGGCAACGTGGACTGTCCGGTGTTGCGGAACGAATTGTTGGCCGCACCGCCCGCGCAGTCGTACTTGGCGCCGGACGGACCGCTGGGGAAGGTGTACGCGTTGTACGTCTCGGCGCTGGTGTTCGTGCCGGTGCAGTACGGCCAGCCGAAGTTGCCCGGGGCGGTGATGCGGTCGAACTCCACCTGGCCGCCGGGGCCCCGGTTCGCGTCGCCGCCGCCGGCGTCGGGCCCGTAGTCGCCGAGATAGACGACGCCGGTCTGCTTGTCGACGCTGATGCGGAACGGGTTGCGGAAGCCCATCGCGTAGATCTCGGGCCGGGTGTTCGCGGTGCCGGGTGCGAAGAGATTGCCGGCGGGGACGGTGTAGCCGCCGGACGCCGTCGGTTTGATGCGCAGCACCTTGCCGCGCAGGTCGTTGGTGTTGCCGGAGGAGCGCTGGGCGTCGAACTGCGGGTTGCGGTCGATCCGTTCGTCGATGGGGGCGTAGCCGGAGGAGTCGAACGGGTTGGTGTCGTCGCCCGTGCTGAGATACAGGTTCCCGGCGGCGTCGAAGTCGATGTCCCCGCCCACGTGGCAGCACTGGCCGCGGTCGTTGGCCACTTGGAGCACGACCTTCTCGCTGGTCATGTCGAGGGTCTTGTCGGCCTTGAGCGTGAACCGGGAGAGGTTCAGATGCCCCTTCCACCGCTCGAAGTCGGCGGCGGTCCCGGTGGCCGGCGCGTCACCGGACGGGGTGTCGAGCTTGGGCGAGTAGTAGACGTACACCTGGCGGCTGGCGGCGAAGTCCGGGGCAGCGGAGATGCCCTGCAGCCCCTCCTCGTCGTGGGTGTAGACGTCCAGCTTTCCGGCCTGGGTGGTGTTCCCGGCGGCGTCGGTGTATCTGACCGTGCCGTCACGGGCGGTGTGCAGCACTGAACGGTCGGGCAGCACGGTGAGGGACATGGCCTCACCCAACTCGGCGCCACCTGTGGCTAGTTGTACCTGTTGGTAGTCCGCGGCCGGGATGTCCCGGGCGTCTGCCCCCGCAGGGACGGCGGCGGAGACGGTGAGGCCGGACAGCGTGAGTGCGAGTGCGGTGAGCAATGTGAGCCCTGTGCGAGGGCGTGGGGACATGGGGCATCCTCCTGACGCTTGGGGGTGTGTCAGGCAGGGCGCGCGCCGGCCGCGCTTGCTGCGGTGCTGGAAAGCTGGTGAGCGCGTACTGAAGTACGGACCGACGTGCCGATGCATGCGTGATTTGCGCATCCGGCACGAGAAATTGCGCAGAAGTGCGAGCGCTTTGCATCCTGGCGACGCCCCACAAATTTGTCAAGGCCGTGTCAAAATGCGCGTCGGGCTCTTCTTGGGACCCGGCCTCGTCTGCGCCATGGGGGCGACCGGTCATGCAGCGAGTGGGGCGAGACCTCCACCGCGCCAACCTCGTCCGCTGGTCCCATCGCGCGAGGTTGGCTATACCGGTGGACGGGCGAAAACGTTGCGAGCGCGCTCGAACCGGCGTTCCGTGGCCCGGCAACGTGACGTGCGGGACAGGGCGGCGCGCCTGCAGAACCCGACGGCCCGCCCGCGGACAAGCCGTCGCCATCACAGTGGTCGGCCTCATCGGGGAGCCGAGCGGGACGGCCGTGGTGACGGCAGGAATCCTGATGCTGTTCGCCCAGGGCTTCGGCCCCGGCGCGCACACCATGAGCTACGCCTCGCTGGGCTTCCCCACCTCGATGCGCGGCGTCAGCATCGGATTCAACCAGGCGGTGCTGCGCCTCGGTTCGACGCTGACCCTCCTCCTCTTTCCCATCCTCAGCAGCGGCCTGGGCACCCACGTCTACTGGGTCGTACTCGCCGCCCCAGTACTCGGTCTGATCGCACTCCTGGTGAAGCGCTGGGAACCGATCGGCTTCGACGCGGACGCAGAGGAACGGACCCGGCCGCAGACCGCGGCGTCCGACGGACGCGTGTCCGCCGCACATGGTCCGGGCTGCCGAGCCGACCGGAACTGACTGCCCTGTCCTGGCCTCCCTAGGTGATACGCCCTTTCCTCAAGGCCCGGTGCCAGACGTGGCGTCCTGGGAAGGTGCCAGCGGTGTACGACGTCGTAGAGCCATCTCCGCCAGGGGAGGTCATCGCCAGAACTGCGCGAGCACGCCCTCCTTGAAGGGAGCAGGCGAAACGGCGAGGTCGCCCGCGAATGGATGGTCCAACGTCAAGCACAACAGCAGACTCACGCCGATCAGTGCGGCGACCGACATGACGAACATCAAATTCGCGCGCAGGCTCCTGATGCCGTAGAGCAAGGTCAGGGGAAGCATGATGAGCGCGCCGCCGTAGACGAGGATATTGAGGAGTGACGGCAGGGACTGCTGTGCGTCGGAGAGCCGAGTCCGGCGTGCGCCTGCGATCTCGCCCAGCGTCGAGACGGACTGCGCGTAGTAGGTCTTCTCGGCCTCGGTCTGCGGCTCGTACTCCTGGAACACCTGGTACAGCGCCGTCACTTCGCGGTTGGTGACGCTGGGGTCGGGCTGTCCGTCGCGCATCAGCGGCCACTGCCCGTTGACGACGACACGGACGTACGCCCCGACGGCGTCCGTCACCCGGCGCTCCTGCCCGGCCGGGAAGGCAGGGGCATCACGCAGTACCTCGGCGGTCTGGCTGGCCTCGAGCGCGACGTTGGTCTCCGCCTCGTTGAGGCCCTCCCACTCGGCCACGACGACGAAGGCCAGGATGATGCCGTAGATCGCGGCGTACATGCCGAGCACGACGCCGATCATCTCGTTGTGCGTGCCGTTCGCGTGGTGAGGAAATCTGCGCCGAAGCACCAGCGTGCCCGCCACGGCAGCCAGTACGGCGCCGCCACCTAGCAGCCCTGCAAGCGCGAAAGTGCTGAAGTTATTGAGCAGCCAGATACCCACGGCCTCATAACGTCGATCCCTCGCCCGGGTTACTCCTCGGCTGCAGCGAGGCAGACCGCGACCGTCGGCGCGAGCCTGAATGCCGGTACGCGGCCGGGATCGTCGAACGCCGTGATGCGGGCCGGCGAGCACGTCAGCGGATCCGCGGCGGGCCCGACCTCCGCCGCAACGAGCCCGGCGGCCCCGTCTACGACCTACGACCTGCTGCTCCTCCAGATCGATACGGAGCCCGCCGCTCGCGGTGACTACACGCACCCTCCTCACGCCGTCCTGCCGTACTTAAACGATGCCCAGGCCACGCACCCGCCATGGCAGGCCGCCATCCACGCGCTTCCCGGCTGACCCCGTCATGGTCGCTGTTCCCTCGACCCGTCCAACAAGGAGTTGGGTGAACCAGGTCGGGTCCGTCGATAAATACCTCGACATGGGGCGCGATGATCGGAGACGCTTCGCGCGATGACCAGAATCGATGACACACCGTCTGAGTGGGACGAGCGCACCCAGCTCACCACGTTCCTCGACTACGCACGTGACACCGCCCGCGCCAAATGTGATGGCGTCTCTGCGGAGAACGCACGCAAGGCGCTTCTGCCGGGCTCACCGTTGATGACCATGAGCGGAGTGGTCAACCACCTCCGCTGGGTCGAGTACTACTGGTTCCAGGTGGTCTTCCTCGGTGAGGAGGACAGGGGGCCCTGGACCGATGAGGACCCCGACCGCGAGATGCGTATCGCCGTCGACTTCCCGCTCACGCAGTTGCTCGACGAATACGCCGAACAGAGCGCCCGCTACCGCGAACTGGTCGCCGGGAGCGGCCTGGACAAGAAGGCCCAGCGAGCCATCCGAAACGGCCTCCACGTCGACGTGCGCTGGATCCTGCACCACCTCACAGAGGAGACGGCCCGCCACAACGGCCATCTGGACATCCTGCGCGAGATGCTGGACGGCACAACCGGCTACTAGATCCGGCGGAGATCACGGGTCTGGTCAGAGTCGGATCGCGGCGATCCGGCCGTCCGTGTCGGCAAGGACTGCTGTGAACGTGGCGTCCACGGTAATGATCGCCGCGGCACCCACGAAGGTGAGCCCTGCCATCGCGGCGAGCCAGGTACCGCGCTCATCGATCGCCACGGAAGCGATCCCGGAGCTCGTCGTGGCAGTCGTCCTCGGTGCCGACCTGGACTCGTGAGAACGCCAGCACTCCGTCTTCCTTGCCTTCCTGCTTGGCCTTGGCCAACTGCAACTCGATGTCCGCGATGTACTCGCCGCACTCGGTGCTGACAGGCTTCTCGGGCTGCGGGGCAGGTGCCGAGGAGGCCTCCATCTCGGCAGTGACGGCGAGGCCGGCCGCGCACAGCACCGCCCACGCGGCAATCCATGTGCGGCGGCTCATCCGTATCGGCTCAGACATCCAGGCATCTTACGAGCGCCGCTGCGGGCTGTCGCCGAATCGGGGGCTTCCTCATCGACGAGTGCCACGAGGGGGCCGACCGGCATCGCCGACGAGGGCGACGGTGTCCTGGCTGTCCCTCGCGGCCTCTCAGACTCTCCGCAGCACTGACCGAGTGACAGCAGAGCAGCACGACTGCGGAATGCCGCAGCTCGATCGTCCAGGCCGCCAGACTACCCAGGCCCGTCGCCACCACGGATTCCGGAGCCTTGTCATGCCTCAGCCCTCCATCGAACCGACCGAAAAAGATGCCTTCCTGGCCGTATGCGGACACACGCATCTTTTCCCGGGTGCCCGCTGTCGCCTCCAGGGGCTCCCCGATCCCCAAGCCTTCGCAGCAGACCCGTGGCCGATCGAACTGGAACTGCGCCTCTCCGATGACGTGGTCACCCAGGCGGAGTTGCTCACCGCAAAGTCGACGGGCCCCCTACTCACCGTCCTGAGCTACACCACCGGTGCCGGCACCCTCATCGACGACCGCACCTGGCTGATCCGGGAGTTCATCCGAACGGGAGACGAAGTCGAGCTGACGATCGGTGGCCACGTCCCGGCCTGAGGACCGTATCCGCCGAACCTCGTCTCCCTCGTAGCTCGACCGACCCGTGCTCGACCGACCCGTGCTCGGCGGAGCTGGGGTCAATGGCTGGTGAGTTCGCCGGTGAGCTTGCCGTGGAGGTCGGCGCTGGGGGCGTTCAGGCCGATGATCTGCACCGTCTTGCCGCGTTGGGCGTACTTGGTCTCGATGGCGTCCAGCGTGGCTACCGAGGAGGCGTCCCAGACATGCGCGGCGGACAGGTCGATGACGACCTTCTCCGGGTCGCCCGCGTAGTTGAACTGGCCGACGAGGTCGTTGGAGGAGGCGAAGAACAGCTCGCCGGTGACGGAGTACACCACGGTGCTGTCGTCGGGGTCGGTGACGGCGGTGACTTCTGTGAGGTGGGCGACGCGCTTGGCGAAGATGACCATCGCGGTGATCGAGCCGACGACGACGCCGATGGCGAGGTTGGACGTGGCGACGACACAGGCCACGGTGGTGACCATGACGGTGATCTCGCCGGCCGGCATCCGCTTGAGGGTCTTGGGGGCGATGGAGTGCCAGTCGAAGGTCGCGAACGACACCATCACCATCACCGCCACGAGGGCCGCCATGGGGATGTCGGAGACAATCGAGCCGAAGACGATGCACAGCACCATCAGGAACGAGCCTGCCAGAAACGTCGACAGGCGGGTACGGGCGCCGGAGACCTTCACGTTGATCATCGTCTGGCCGATCATGGCGCAGCCACCCATGCCGCCGAAGAAGCCGGTGACGATGTTGGCGATGCCCTGGCCGATCGACTCGCGGGTCTTGGAGGAGCGGGTGTCGGTGATGTCGTCGACCAGCTTGGCGGTCATCAGCGACTCCATCAGGCCGACCAGCGCCATCGCGAGCGCATACGGAGCGATGGTGGTCAGAGTGTCCCAAGCGAACGGCACATCCGGCAGGCCCGGCACCGGCAAGGAGGACGGCAGGTCGCCCTTGTCGCCGACGGTCGGCACCGCGATTCCGGCGGCCACGGTGATGGCAGTCAGGATGACGATGGAGACGAGCGGGGCCGGGATCGCTTTGGTGATCCTCGGGAAGAACACCATGAGTGCGAGGCCACCGATGATCAGCGGGTAGACGGGCCAGGGCACGTCGTGCATCTCCGGGACCTGGGCCATGAAGATCAGGACCGCGAGGGAGTTGACGAAGCCCACCATCACCGAGCGCGGAACGAAACGCATCAGCTTCGCGACACCGAGCGCCCCGAGGACGATCTGGAAGACGCCGGCCAGGATCACGGCCGCGACCAGATACCCGAAGCCGTGCTCACGGTTCAGAGGTGCGATCACCAGCGCGACAGCACCGGTCGCGGCGGAGATCATCGCCCGGCGTCCGCCGACGATCGAGATGGTCACGGCCATCGTGAAGGAGGCGAACAGGCCGATCGCGGGATCGACCCCGGCAATGATCGAGAACGAGATCGCCTCGGGGATCAGTGCGAGGGCGACGACCAAGCCGGCCAACACCTCAGTGCGCCAGACCTTCGGGTTGTTCAGCCAGTCGGGGCGCAGGCCGCGCAGTCGCGCGGCGGGAGAGACAGTCGTAGAAGACAAGCGAGAGGGAACCTGTCGTGCTCGGGCACACCCAGCTCTGAGCCGGACATGGGTGCGCGGTAGGACGCGGAGGGACCGCGGGAGGTCGGCCGGAAACCGAAAGAGAGGACGGGGCGGACCTGCGCGGCCAGGCTCACATCCAGGGGCGAAGCGTCACGGCGGGCATGCGGCGGCGATGGGCGGCATGGGCTCGCGCACGCTCTCTCCTGTAAGAATCGGATCGTCGCCGGGGCTGCGACGGCTCCGGTAGGGCAGTAGCGGGGCAGCGCGGGCCACCCCTCAACATCACGAACCCTACCCTAACGTTAGAGTAGGGATTGGTGAGGTCGCACGGGACGCGTCCCGCCCCGACAAGAAGGGCCAGGCGCACGCGCGTGGACGACAAGCACATGCAGATCGGCGAAGTCGCCGCGCGGACCGAGCTGTCCCTGCGCACGATTCGGCACTACGAGGAGACCGGCCTTGTCGCCCCCTCGGCTCGTTCCCAGGGCGGATTCCGCCTTTACACCGAGACTGACGTGCAGCGGCTCATGGTTGTCCGCCGTATGAAGCCGCTCGGCTTCACTCTCGACCAGATGCGCGACCTGCTGGACGCGACCGACCGCCTCGATGCGGACGGCGATCTCGACGCCGACGAGCGCGAGACGCTGCTGGCCCGGCTGCGCGAGTACGAGCAGGCCGCTGCCGAGCAGGTCGACAGGCTCCGGATCCAGCTGTCCCGCGCCGAGGACTTCGCCGCCACCTTGGGCGCCCGTCTGGAGCAGAACGTCTCCGTAGCCCACCCCTGAACGACGGCGGGTTCCCGCATCCGTCAGGGTTTCAACGCAACCGCGCCGAACTGCGGAAGTTCGACAGGGGAGTTGGAATCAACGCGCCATTGCGCGCACGAGACGAGGCCGGGGGTGACAAGGTCCAGGCCGTCGAAGAAGGAGCTGATCTCTGCGCGACTGCGGGCAGTGATCGGCGGGGTGGCGTTCTCGTTCCAGAACTTCATGGCCTCGACGTTGCCCTCGCCACCGAGATCGGTATCGGTGGTGGGGTGTGTCAGCGCGAGATAGCTGCCGGAGGGGACCGCGGCCATGATCCGGCGCACGATGTCCTGTGCCTCGCCCGTGTCGAGTACAAAGTTGAGGATGCCCAGCATCATGACCGCGACGGGCTGGTCGAGGTCGAGGGTTGCCGATGCGCCCTCCATGACGCCATCCGGGTGGTGAATGTCGGCGTCGATGTAGTCGGTGACTCCCTGGGGTGTACCGGTCAGCAGGCTGCGGGCGTGGACGAGCACGATGGGGTCGTTGTCGACATAGACGATCCGGGACTCGGGTGCGATCCGCTGGGCGATCTCATGGGTGTTGTCCACGGTCGGCAGTCCGGTGCCGATGTCCAGGAACTGTCGCACGCCGCAGTCGGCGGTCAGGAACCGGACCGTGCGGCCGAGGAACTGGCGGTCGGCGCGGGCCACGTCACGGATCACCGGGAACATCGTGACGACCTGGTCACCGACTTGCTTGTCGATCTCGTAGTTGTCTTTCCCGCCGATCCAGTAGTTCCACACTCGAGCGTTGTGCGCGACTCCGGTGTTCAGCCTGCCCGACACGTCTGACGGGCGCTGGCTCTCACTCACGTCTTCCCCTTTTCTCGCTCACCCAGGAGGTGTTCTGGGTGAGCAGCCGCCGCGGCGACAACGGATCGTGGTGCCAGTGTGATGCACGTAGGTCACGGAGTCCGCGGATCGGGCGTTCCCGAGCCCTTTCGGGAGGGGTTGCCATGGTGATGAGGCTGCTGCGGGGCGCCCACCATGCCCCCGACCGGTCCACCCGGTCGGGGGCCTCTGTCCATCCGGCTCAGGCGCGGATGGGGGGGAGAGGGGAGGGGGAGGAGGCGGGGCCGGAGATCAGTGGTTCAGGAGGTGCCCAGGTCGATGACCCGGATGTTGTCGTGCTGGACCACTCGTGTCGCGGGATCGCCCGCTTCCGTCGAAGAGGCGGGTCGGTACAGGCCCCACTTGATGTAACCGATGGTCGTGGGATTCTCCGGATGGAAGGTGTTGACATCGGTGTACGTCTTCTTGAGCGTGAAGTCCTTCTCTCCCGGGAGTTGGGCGGACACCTTGTAATACCCGGTCTCTTCTTCGGCCCAGCGGACGTCTATACGGAACCGTATCCACTTGTTGATGTAGCCGCGGAAGTCCTCGACCACCGGCGCCTGCAGATCGAGGAGCGGGGAGCGGAACGCGATCTCGTTGCCCTTCGCCATCATGTAGAACGACGGCTTGTTCCCGCCCGCGTGCTTGCCCTGGAAGATGATGTCGCCGGCGCTTCCCTTGCCGGTCTCCCAGTCCTTGAGCATGACGCTGAACTCGTAGCGGTGCACGTCGCCCACGTGGATGAGCGACTCTTGCAGTTCGTTGTTCGCGCTCTCGCTGCGCGGTGCTCCGTCGGACACGTAGTCCGCGTCGTTCAGCGTCACCTTGTGCGAGATCGAGTGTGAGCTTCCGTCGCCGCTGCTCTGGACCTTGGAGGCGTCGGGGGCCTTGGCATGAGTCGTGGTCAGGCCGGGGATGCCGGAGTCGAGGGTGCCGGACTCGTAGTTGACGTCGAGCAGGTTGGATGCCCCCTGCGGCAGGGCCGAATGCTTCTTGCGGGCGCCGACGTCCTTGTGCTGAGCGCCCTTCTGGAGTGCCGTTTGGGAACGGTGCCCGGCCTCTGGCGTAGCGGAGGCGGTCGCGGCGTATCCGGTGCCGGCGATGGTGGCCACGCAGACGGCGATGCAGATCCTGTTGTGTGCCTTCTTCATGAAAGCTCCCTAGCTTTGGTGACGGAGGGGAGAGGAGGGGAGGGGAGGGGGACGTGCCCGCCCACAGCGTCAGTAGCGGGGGTGGTCGGTGATCTGGACGAGGTTGCGACCTCGCATGGTGTACAGATGACCGTGCTCATCGTTGGTGATGTGCGCGCCGCTGTACCAGCCGCCGTCGATGTCGGGGACAACGACCGAGACGGCGAAGGTCCTGGGGTGGAAGCGGAAGACGGTGGTGTCGGAGACGCCGTAGACGACACCGCGGTTGGTCACCATGGCGGCGAAGCCATTGCTGACCGAGGTGACGTCCGCGCGGTGGATCAGCTTGCGCCCCGGGATGTCGACGACGAAGAGGCCGCCCTTGCGGGACAGTCCGTACAGGTGGCGTCCGCGTACGGTGAGCGCGGCGACACCTGCCGTCTGCTGAGGGTCGATCCGCCACAGTTCCTTGCCGGCCACCGGGTCGAATGCGACGACGGTGCTGCGCGGACCGACGGGCGCGGTGTTGTCACCGCCGAGGAAGGCGACGCCGTCCCGGCTCGCGATGCCGCGGACGCACTGCGACTCATCGACCGGGTTGGCGAAGTGTCGTGAGCGGCCGGTCCTTGGGTGGTACGTCCACAGGGCGCCTGCGCCCTCGGTGTCTGACTGCACTCCGGCGAGCACGAGACCGTTGTCCTCGTCGAACGTGACGTCAAGCGGGCGGTTCTGTTCGTAGGGGAAGGAGGCCGCCTGGCTGACCTTGCCGGTGCGGGGGCTGTAGCGCCAGATGCCCTGGGAGTTGTACTGGCCGGTGTACAGGATGCGGTTGACGACGATGGCGTCCTTGGCCTCCCCGGGTGCACGGAGATTGACGACCTTGTCGTTGCCAGGTGTGTGGCGGGCGATCGTCGCGTTTGCGCCGACGTAGACGTAGCCGCCACCGGCGGCGATACCCATGACCGTCTGCGGGGCCATGGGTGCGCCCGCATTGCGGAGGTCGGTGACGGCGGCAGTCTTGTTGACCGGGTCGATCTGCGCCACGAAACCGTAGGCCGACGTGACGACGGCCTTGCCCGCGTGGCTGTTCACGCCCCAGATCTCGCCGAGTTCGGGCCCGTCGTACTGGACGGGGGAAATCGTGTTCGTTGAGGGTTGGTAGGAGAGCAGGCCGGATTCGTTGGCGTAGTAGACGGTGTCGCCGATCATCGCGAACGACTTTGCGACCTTGCCGATCGATGTCGCGACCTTGTACGAGGACAGATCGTTCAGGTCCAGGAGAGCGACCTTCGAGTCTTCCGTGGAGCCGGCGGAGCTCACGGCGAGCTTGTCGCCGAAGACGGCGAGATCACGGATGCTCGGATCGCGCAGCATCTCCGAAGGCGTGATCTGGGTGAAGGACTTGGCGGATCGGTCGTAGGCGTAGAGAGCGGCCTTGCTGGTGTCGCCGCCGCCGTTGAAGGTGGTGCCCGCGCCGAAGAAGGCGTGGGTACGGGTCGCCGCGACGGTCCGCGCGAGGGTGACCTTGGGGTCCGGGGTGCCCACATTACGGATCTTGCCGGTCGCGGGGCTGTACTCCCAAAGGGCCGGGGCGGTGCTGCTGCCGCCGCCGACCGCGTAGAGGACACCGTCGGGCGCCACGGCAAGGGCGCGTACGTCGCGGTCGGCGATGTGGCCGAGGGGTTGGGCGGGTTCGTCGGGCGTCTTCAGGTCCCAGCGGAAGAGGTTGGGGTGGTCGCCGGATGCCTTCTGGAGGATCCCTGCGTACAGGTACCTGCCGCTGTCGTCGGCGGCGAGTGCCTGGATGGAGTGGCCGTTGGTCAGTTCGGTCTGTGCCACCACCTTCTGGGTCGGCAGGTGTACGGCGATGATCTGGACGGGGTCGATGTTGCGGGACCCGATGTAGAGGGTGTCGCCGACCAGTACCGCGCTCATGAGCGAGAACTGGCGCACGGCCGGGCCCAGGTCGACGATGCGCGTGGTCGGGCGCCGGGCGGCGGGCGCCGCGTCGGCCGGGTTCGCGGCCAGGCCGACAGCGGCCGCGAGGCCCGCCAGACCGCCCGCCCGCAGTACGGTCCTTCTGCCGGGACGCTGATTGTTCATGACACTCCTCTGGGCTGAGTAGAGAGCTCTGATCGGGGTCGGGGTCGGGGTCGGGGTCGGGAAGCAGGTCATGCCTGCACGGTCAGGGACTGCCTGGTGACCGGCGCGCGTGGAGGCAATCCAGTGGCGTAGCGCTCCAGTTCGGTGAGCGCGGCGCCGGCCATCGTGCGGGTCTCGGAGCCGAGGGATCCGGCGATGTGTGGAGTGAGGACGACGTTGTGGAGGTCGTACAGAGCGCTGTCGGCGGGCAGGGGCTCGGGGTCGGTGACATCCAGGACGGCGTGCAGGCCGCCGCGACAGGCCGCTTCGAGCGCCGCGGTGTCGACGAGGGAGCCCCGGGCGGTATTGATGAGCACCGCACCGGGGGGAAGCGCCGCGAGCTGCGCCGCTCCGATCATGTGCCGGGTCTCAGGCAATTCCGGTGCGTGCAGGCTCAGTACGTCCGCCTGCCCGATTGCCTCTGCGAGCTGTGCCGGTTCGGCTCCCGCGGCGGTGATCTCGGTGGGGTCCGCCACGGGGTCGACGACCAGGACCCGGGCGAGGTCCAGGCTGCGCAGGAGGTCGACGACACGGCGGCCGATGCGGGAGAAGCCGACGAGGACGACCGTGCGGTCACGGCCGCTGAGTTCTCCCCGGTTGTGCAGGTAGCTCCAGTCCTCGCGAAAGCGGCGTGCGTCCATGGCGAGGAAGGGCACCTTCTTGAACGCCCAGAGGATCGCGCCGAGCGTGTACTGGGCGACGGGCTCGGCGTTGCTGTCGGCGGCCGTGGTCACGAGCATGCCGCGGTCGAACACGGCAGCCGGGACGTGACCGCGCACCGATCCCGCGGCGTGCAGCACTGCGCGAAGGCGCGGAGCAGCTTGCAGTACGTGGTGGTCCAGGACCGGGCAGCCCCAGGAGGTGATCAGTACTTCCACTTCGGCGAGGCGGGCGCGGACGGTGCCGGAGTCCAGGTTCGAAGCGCTGAGCGGCTGTCCGAGGGAGGCGGCGGCATGCAGCCGGGCCAGTTGTTCGTGCCCGAACTGGGTACGCAGGGTCCGGTCGCTCATCAGCAGCAGAGTCTCGGGCCTGCGTGGAGCGGCGACCGGTCCGGCCTGAGTGGCTGCGCTCCCGGTCACTTGACGCTCCCTGCGGACAGGCCGCTGCGCCACTGGCGCTGCAGCACCACGAAGGCGGTGATCAGCGGCACGACGGCGAGCAGCGATCCGGTGATGACCAGGGGGTTGTAGTCGGGGAACTGCGGGGCCCGGGTGTTCCACTGGTAGATGCCCAGTGTCATGGGGAACAGTTCGGGATCGGTGAGCATTACCAGCGGCAGGAAGAAGTTGTTCCAGATGCTGACGAACTGGAACAGCAGGATGGTGACGAACCCGGGCATCATCATCGGCAGGGCGATGGTCAGGAAGATGCGGAACTCACCGGCCCCGTCCAGGCGTGCTGCTTCCAGGACCTCGTCGGGCACGGCCGCATCCGCGAAGGTGCGTGCGAGGTAGACGCCGAAGGGGTTGCTCAGCAGCGGCAGGAAGACCGCCCAGAAGGTGTTCACGAGGTGCAGGTTCGAGGCGAGCAGGTACAGGGGAAGTGCCAGCGCGGTGGGCGGCACGAGGACGCCCGCCAGGGTCACCGCGAACAGGGCACGCCGTCCGGGGAAGTCGAGTTTGGCGACGGCGTAGCCGCAGGCGGTGCAGATCAGTGCGCCCAGGACGGCTCCGACGCCCGCGTAGAGCACGGAGTTGCGGATCCAGTACAGGAAGACGCCGTCCTCCCGGGTGAACAGGTCGCGCAGATTTCCCCAGAGGTTGAAGTCGGTGAGTTCGAAGGCACCGGTGGTGGAGAAGTCGCCGACGGACTTGGTGGCCGAGGTGACCAGCCACACCAGCGGGAGGACGCTGTAGAGGGCGGCGAGCAGGAGCACGCCGTGTACCGCACCGCGCGAGGTCCAGCGGGAGCCACGGGAACCGGTCTTGGGTCCGTCGGGGGCGGCACGGCGGGCCGGTGAGCGGTGCGTGGCCGCGGGCGATGCCGTGGTGGGTGCGCTCATCGTGAACTCCGGGAGGACAGTCGCATCACCAGCGCCGAGAGCAGGGCCGACGCGAGGGCGAGCAGGATGGACGCGGCGGCTGCGCGCCCGTAGTCGTTGCTGATGAAGGCCGCGTCGTAGATGTAGAGGCTGGGGGTCCAGGTACTGGTGACCGTGCCGGTGAAGGTGCGCAGCACCATGGGTTCGGTGAACAGCTGCAGGGAGCCGATGGTGGTGAAGACAAGCGCGACGAAGATCGTCGGACGGATCATGGGGATCTTGATGGACAGCGCGGTGCGCAGTGCGCCGGCGCCGTCGGCGCGCGCGGCCTCGAGCACCTCGCGGGGCACGGTCTGCAGCGCCGTGTAAAAGATGATCACGTTGTAACCCGTCCACTGCCAGGTGGCCATGTTCACGATGGCGGGCAGCACTCCGGCCTCGCCGAACGGATCGAACGGCAGGGCATCGCCCAGCGGGCCGATGCCGGGGCTGTAGAGGTAGCCCCAGATCAGACCGGCGATGACTCCGGGCACCGCGTACGGCAGGAAGACCGCAAGGGACCAGAGTTGCCGCAGCCGTACGGTGGCCGAGTTGAGCAGCAGGGCGATGAGCAGGGCGCTGCCGAACATGACAGGGATGTGGATCAGGGCGTAGCGGGCGACGTTGTTCACGCTGTCGCGGGCGGCCGGGTCACCGAGGACGTCGGCGTAGTTGCCGAAGCCGGTGAAGACCTGGCGGTAGCCCTCGAACCCGAGTCCCGAGAGGCGGTCGGTGAACAGGCTGAGGTAGAAGGCGTACCCGATCGGCACCAGCACGGTACAGAGCAGCAGCGTCGCGAACGGCGCGGCCAGTGCGGCACCGGTGAAGCGGCGCCGGTTGCCCGGTGGGGGAGCGGAGGCCGGGGCGGACGTCTTCACCGGCGTGTGCGTGCTGGTCATGTCCGGCTCCCGTCCGTGACGGCCAGGCCGCGGGCGCGCATGGCGGCGAGGGTCGAGGACTGGACCTGGTGCATGGCTCTGGGGATCGTGATCGCTTTGGTGGACACCGGGCCCAGCGCATCGGCGATCGTGGCGAAGGTGCTCAGCGAGGTGGGACCCCATGTCCACTCGGGGACCCGGGCGGCCGCCTTGTCCAGCACGTCGAAGATCGGATCGCCGGTGAAGAAGCCGTCCTCGTAGGCGCTGCGGGCCACCTGCCGGTTGGGGAGGTAGGCGGGCGAGGGAAAGGTGACCTTCGATCCGATCCGGGGGACCGCGGGGTCGGTGCTGAGCCAGCGAAGGAACGTCAGGGCGGCCTCGGGAGCCTTGCTCTCGGCGGAGACCCCGAACGCCGAACCACCCCACACGCCGGTGGACGGGTCGTCGGACCAGGTGGGCAGGGGAGCGACGGCCCAGCGGCCCTTGTCCGCGGGCAGGGACTTCTTCAGCATGCCCACGCCCCAGGTGGCCCCGAGCATCCCCCAGAGCCTGCCGTGGTGCATCGCGGAGATCCAGCTTTGCGTGCCGGTGGCGTCGCGCGCGGCGCGGTCGGAGGACACCATGTCCTGCCAGTACTCGGCCACGCGCACAGTGCCCGCGCTGTCGATCCCGACCCGCCAGGAGTCCGAGGCGATGTCCCACCAGGGGGCGCCCGTCTGCCAGGCCATCCCGGCGAAGAAGGCGCCGTCGTTGAGCGGGAACGTGGTGATCCGCGCTCCCCGGTCGGCCCTGCGGACCGCCGAGGCGGCGTGGCGGAACTCCTGCCAGGTACGGGGCACTTCGATGCCCGCCTTGTCGAACAGGTCCTTGCGGTAGAAGAACGCCATCGGGCAGAAGTCCATCGGCACCGCCCAGGTCTTCCCGCCGGGGCGCACGCTCTGCCACGCGGCCGGCAGGAAGCCTTCGGCGAGATCGGCCACCTCGGCGCTCAGGTCGCGCAGCCCGCCGGTGGTCACGATCTGCGGCAACGCCTGGTACTCGACATGCAGGATGTCCGGGGCGTTGTGAGCGCGGATCGCGTTGGTCTGCTGGGCATAGCCGCCGGATGTACCGGCGGCGATCACACTCAGCTCGACATGTACGTCGCGCTGGGCGGAGTTGAACGCGGCGACGTACTGATCCATGCCGGTCAGCCACGACCACAGACGTACACGCGTGGCTCCGGAGGGCCGGTTCGAACAACCAGTGAGTGTGCCGCCGGCGAGAAGCGCGGTGCCCAGGCCCGCGGAGGCCCGCAGCAGGGACCTCCGCGACCGGTGCGTCCGAGGGGTGCTCGCGCTCTCACAGGCGTCGGAGGAGAAACCGAACACCAGGTGTTTCCTTTCGTGCAGGAAGGTGTTCGCACACTTCAGCCCTTGCACGATTTTCGGTCAACGGTAACGAAGTGTATCGATCAGGATCGATAGAAAAAGAAAGATCAACTAGCCTGAAGAGGCCCTCCCTGTCCGGGCTTTGCGGACTCTTCGTTCCGTTCGTCGTACGCACGGTGATGTGACCGGGGACGGGTATCCGGATCGGGGCCACCTGCGGTAGAACAGCAGGAACCCAAGAGAAGTTGACCGATACGAATCGATCAAAGCGAAAGGCCAGGGACACGATGGCGCTGGCTTCGGAACGTCAGGAGTTCATTCTCGCCACCGTGCGGGAGCACGGCACCGTGCGCCTGGCCGACCTGGTCGAGCGGCTCGGGGTCACCGCCGTCACCGTCCGCCGGGACGTCACGATGCTGGCCGACCGGGGACTGGTACGGCGCGTCCACGGAGGGGTCACCCTGCCCTACCGCGGTCCGGCAGCCGACGAGCGAGCCGCCCGGGGCGCCTTCGCCAACGGACGGCTGCCCGACCAGGCCTTCGTAGGCATGGTCGTCCCCACCGTCGAGTACTACTGGCCGGCCGTCATCCAGGGCGCCCAGTCAGCCGTCGCTGCCGCAGGCGGACGACTGGTACTGCGCGCCTCCGCCTACGACGCGGCCGAGGACCGGCGCCAGGTGACGGGGCTTCTCGATCGCGGCGTGCGCAGCCTGCTCGTCGCCCCGACCAACACCGGCGAGGCCGGCCAGGACTTGCTGCGCTGGCTCGGCACGCTGAACATCCCCGTCGTCCTGGTCGAACGGCTGCCGCCACCGGCCCTGCCCACCCTGCACCTCGACGCCGCCACCACCGCGCACGGCCTCGGCGCGGGCCTGGCCGTACGGCACCTGGTCACGCTGGGCCACCGACGTATCGCCTTCATCACCGCGCGCTTCAGCCCCACCACTCAGGCCCTGCGCGAAGGATGGCAGGAGACCATCGCCTCCCTCGGCCTGTCCAGCCACGACGGCCTGGCACACGACGTACCGCCGTACGGGTCCTCCGGCTGGACGGACGCCTACGACGCCACACTCCGCAGCTGTCGCGAAGCCGGCGCCACAGCCCTGTTCGTACACTCCGACGGCGAAGCCGTCGGCCTGGTCGAACGCGCCCACGAGCATGGCCTGACCGTCCCCGACGACCTCGCCGTCATCACCTACGACGACGAAGTAGCCGCAGCCGCCGACCCTCCGCTGACCGCCGTACGCCCGCAGAAACACCGGCTGGGCGCCCTGGCCGCCGACATGGCCCTGGCGCGTGCCAATGACCCGATCGAACGCCCGGTCCACCGCGTCCAGTTGTGGCCCACGCTGATCGTCCGCGCATCCTGCGGTGGCACCGCGCCCGTGTCAGTCCCGGTGAACAGGTGACCCTGCCCACGGAGCGCGGGCCGTGACAGATTGCCGAAGCGCGCCGCGAAGTGCTGTTGCCAGTGGCGTGACGGTGGCGGCCGCTGGTGGCGGTTGTCCGTGAGGCGGCATCAGGCGCGTCCTCGTCTTTGGCTCCCCGGTCCGTGAAGCGTCAACCGACAGCAGCAGCAATGCGGTGGAGAGCAGCCTCAGCCATGGGGCTGGAATCCCCCGGCTTTAGCCATGGGGAGGAACGTCAACAGCTCAAACGGAGTGCCGGTCATAAGGGCGCACCCCTGGCGGCTTGCCCCAGCCCGCCAGGTGCAGGCTCCACGTCAGCAGAACCGACGCCACCAGGGAAGCAAGCCCCAGCCAGAGTCCCGGGCGCCAGCCGATGATTCCCACGCCGATGGCCAGTGCTCCGGCTCATCCCGCGATGGTGCGCCCGTCGTAGTGCGCGCTCACTGTCCGCCCCCTTGCGGGGTGTCTGCCAAGGCTGCCGCTCCCACCTGCTCCGTGCCATGAACGGCCTGAGCGTCATTGCGTCCGACGGCGAGACCACTTGTCCCTGCGCCATCTTGGGCTGAGACGGCGCACTGTGGCTCGGCGGCATCCTTGATGAGGGTGACGGTTTCGTCGTCCTCGGTGGACCGGATCAGGCGATACCCCGCGCTCTCGTAGAAGGCGATGTTGCGGTGGCTGTGGGAGCCGGTGGACAGCACGGTGCGACGGCATTGCGGCGGGGCGGCGCGCTCGGTGATGTGAAGGAGCCAGCGGGCCAGGCCCTGACGGCGCAGGTCGGGTGCCACACCCAGGCGGCCTATGTGCCAGTCGGTGCCGGTGCGGCGTGCGCGCACCAGCGCGAGTAGCCGACCGTCCCGCCACAGGCCGGTGGTGTGCCACTGCGTCAGCCATGCGCGGACCTGGTCCGGTGATTCGTGCAGGGCCGGCACGGTCAGGGTGTTGTTGGCGAGTGCCTCATCCACCCAACAGCAGCGTTGCAGCACGGTGACCTCCGGTGCGTCCTGCGGGAGCAGCCGTCTTGCGTAGGACCCGGGCAGCGGTCCGGGCGTCGCTCCGGCCCGGGCTGCGTCGCGCAATGGCCGCAGCGCGTGGGTGACTCGGATGAGTTCGTCCAGTACGCCGGCGGCTGCGGCGTCACGGGCGGGATCAGGGATCACCTTGCCGTGCTCCGTGGCGTCGGTGATGCGCATCGCGACGGTGGCGCCCAGTGGTACCAGGCGCAGGGTGGTCGCTACCTGTTTGGCGTGCTGGACGGCTCGGGTGCCGGCCGAGGTGTTGCCGTAACTGACGAATCCGATCGGCTTCCACGCCCATTCACCGCCCAGGTAGTCCAGGGCGTTCTTCAAAGTGGCCGGCATTCCGTAGTTGTACTCCGGTGTGACGACGATGAAGCCGTCCGCCGCACTCACCATCGCGCTCCACTGCCGGGTGTGCTCGTGCTGGTAGATGCCGGAGGAGGGGTGTGCCTCCTCGTCGAGGAACGGAAGCGCGAGGTCGCTCAGGCGGACGGTCACGAGTTCGGCCTGCAGTTGCGTCGCCCGGGACGTGAGCGCCTGGGTGAGCCATGTCCCGATCGCGGGACCCAGGGCGCCGGGGCGCGTGCTGCACACCATGACAAGGATCCGCGTCGGCGTCGAAGACGATGTCGTTGACATGGAAATGAACGTAGCTGCTATTTTGATTACATGTCAACGAAAACGTCGGGCGGCGCTCCAACCTGGCTCGACCCCGAAGAGGAGCGCGCCTGGCGGGCTTTCCGCCGCATGGTGATCGCCGTCCAGACCGGCACGGCACGCGACTTGGCCGCAGCCGGTCTTTCCGAGCCCGACTACGAGGTGCTGAGCACTCTGTCGGAACGCCCTGAACACACCAGCACGCTCCACGAGCAGGCTGCCAAGATGGGCTGGTCGCGAAGCCGCCTGTCGCGCCACGCCACCCGGATGGAAACGCGTGGCCTCATCCGGCGCGCACCTGACCCCGCCGACGGCCGGGGCTGTCTCCTCCGGCTCACCGAGCGGGGCCTGGAAAACCTCACCGAGGCTGCCCCGGCCCACGTCACATCTGTTCGCCGGCACTTCGTCGACCGCCTGGCACCCGCCGACCTGGCGGCGCTCGAGGACATCGCCCAGAAACTGGTCACCGACCTACCGCAAACCGACTTGCTCTGAACTCCCTGCGGGGGAGGCGGTCCAGCAGGATGCGCAGGGCCAAGGTTGCCTCCGGACGGGCCAGCGGGGCGCGCGGGCAATGGTGCAGGCCGTTCCCGAAGGCGAGGTGGGCGCGGGCTGCGGTTGCTGTCGAACCGTTCGGGGGAGGGGAAGCGCGCGGGGTCACGGTTCGCGGCGACGATGGAGAGAACGACACGGGCGCCCGCTGGTATCCGGGCGCCGCCGAGGCCGATCGGTTCGGCGGCGTAGCGGTAAGTGCCCGCAGGCGCGGGCGACTCGACGCGGAGCGTCTCCTTCACGGCGCCCTGCAGCAACTCGGGGTCGACACGGAGGGCGGCGAACTGCTCGGGATGGCTGAGCAGGAGGTGGACGGTGCTGGCGATGAGGTTGACGGTGGCCTCGTGCCCTGCGACGAGCAACAAGAAGGCCATGCCGAGAAGTTCCCCCCGGGGCGAGCCGGTCGCCGCTTCTCCTCTGCGAGCCCGGCGAGGTAGGCGGCCCGGTCTGCTTCTGGCACGCCGAGGCCTCGCAGCCGTCTCAGCGGGGATGAAGGCTCGCCGAGGCGTCCCCCGGGGCGGGAGGCACAGGTCGCGTCGGTCCACCTCTACCCGCCTCCGAGGGCAGGCGCCTCCGCCTGGGGCTGGCCGCCGCTGTGCCCGCCCCCGGACCTCGGCAGACGCTGCCGACCGATCCCCCACGCCTTGATCCCGAGCAGACTCAGTCGCGGTAGTGATCGGCGATTGCGGCGAAGGCGGCCTTGGGCTCCCAAGGCAGGTCGGGGTAGGTGTCGCCGTGGCGGTCTTCGAGGATTTTGACGATGCCGAGGCTGGCGAGGTCGAGATCGTCACGAGGATCGCCGTCGGGGCGGTGGGGCAGGTTGTACAGCGCGAAGAGGAACACGAAGGCGCTGTCGACGCCCTCGCTGTCGAAGATCTCCAGCAGTTCGCTCAGGTATGCCGCCTGGCCCGCCTCGTCGCGCTCGTATGCTCCGCTCAGCTTCAGTGGCGCCCCGGTGGTTTCGTCGGTTTCGAGGATTTCCATGCTGCGGGGTGCGACGTCACCCGCGCCGCGCCAGGTGGCGGTGCCGAAGCCGGTGATAGCGACCGGTTTGGGCTGTGCGACGAGGCTGCGCACGGCCTCTCGGAATTGGTCGGCTACCTGCGCAGATCGGATGAGTTCGAAGGTTGTGAAGTCGAACAAGTCCCAGTCGACGGCTTCGAACTGGATGGCAGCGTAGGTGACATTGCCGTCGAAGCGCTCGCGAACCACCGTCACGGCTTCGCGGAGGAAGGTGTTGAGGCGGGTGGCGACTGCGGCAAGTCGCTCGGACCGACGGGCCGGGTCGCTCAGTAGCCAGCCGAGTCGCTCTTGGGTGCTGTCACCTTCGAGGAACCCATGGTTCATGACGCTCAGCTCGGCGCCGGTGACGAACACGACCTCGGCTCCTTGCGTCCGCAGTCGCTCGGCCCGCTCTGCGCAGTCAGCGATCAGGACGAGGATTTCGTCGGTCGTCAGCTCCAGAGGGTAGGGCGAGAACCAGATTTCCAGTCCGAGCTCGGCGGCGTGACGGGCGGCGAGCTCCAGGCGGCCCGGGTCGCTGCCGGTGACGTGGACGGCGGTGCAGTGGAGATCGTCGCGGATGATGGTCAGCTCCTTCTCGACCACGTCGGGGTCGAAGTGTTCCCGGGAGCTGCTGCCATTGCGCAGGAAGCCGGTGTCGTAGCAGATGCCCTTGGCTCGCATGCATCTGACCTTTCTGCAGGGGGTCTGAGAGTAAAAGCAAATATTGCGTGCACGCAAGTTTGCGTGCACGCACTCAAGCCGGGATACTCCGAGGGTGACGACAAAGCGGACCGGGCTGCGCGAGGAGAAGAAGCAGGCCACCCGAGTGGCATTGCGGGAGGCGGCACTTCGGCTGGCCCTCAAACACGGGCCCGAAAACGTCCGCGTCGACGACATCGCCGAGGCGGCCGGGGTCTCGCCGAGGACCTACAACAACTACTTCTCCAGTCGCGAACAGGCGATCGTCGCCGCCGTCACCGCCGAACGGGAATCCCGGGTCGCCGCGGCCATGGCAGCCAGGCCCGCCCACGTCCGCCTCGCCGATGCCTTGGCCGAAGCGATCCTGGAGCAGTACACCGAACCGCGTGACCACGACGAGCTGCTGCTGATCACCGCCAGTCCCGCACTGCGTGACACGTTCCTCAACGCCGCCGCAGCGATCGAACACCCCCTCGCCGCCACGATCGACCAGCGCCTCGGCTACACCGGCACGCCCGCCCCCCGCGTGCTCGCCGCAAGCGTGGCCGCTGCGGTTCGGGTCGCACTTGAGCTGTGGCTGCAACCTGCGGCCACCCCCCTGACAGCCGGTGGGCTCGTCGTGCCGTCCGGTTCGCTACCGGACCTGCTGCGTTCCGCGCTCGCCACCCTCGAACCTGCATTTGACGCTGCCGAGGAGCAGGCTCGGCAGCGCGTGCGGCAGTGAATCCGTTCCATGGGCGGCACCGGTATTGCGGTGGTGGGTCCGGCGTGAGCCGTAGTGCCGTCAATGGTCGGCGGCGGCGTTTCATAGCTGGTCGCTCGCGAAACGCCATGCCGCGCCCCACCTGCGGCGACCATGTTGCATGAGTTGTCGCAAGCGGCTGGACGACTGAGGAGATCCAGACCGGCGTCGCACTGATGCCGAGCTCGAGGCCCCGGCTCGTGTGAACGGTCAGTTGTGGCGGGGGAGAGTCGGGGTTGAGGTTCGCGCGTCCCCGGTTCACCGCGGCCGCCAAGGCCTTCGCCGACGCGCATGCTCAGCCTTTGCCGCAGAGTTCGGCGTGGGCTCCAGCAGCCACGCGGCCGCCTTCGAGTTGCTGACGTTCGATCTGGACCACGGCGTCGTCTACACGAAGAGCCCGGTCGGGGCTAGCTCACCGGGGTGGGACATCGCAGGTGGAACCCGTGCGTATGTGCGTCAGGAGTACCGCGAACTGTCACTCAGCCTCACCAGGCTGATCGCAGAAGGATGCTCCCGGCTTGGTGGGGCACTACGAGTCTGCTGCGGTGAGCCTGCGCAAGCACGAGCTGGGCGGTGAGCGTGTGGCGGTCTATCTGGTGCTGGATCGCTGACGTAGAGGATGGCGTTCACGATCTCTCGCAGATCATGCACCGGCGCTGCGGTGCCCGGACCGGTGCGGGCGGCCTGCCAAGCCACGAGCACGGGCTCGATCAACGTTCAGTGGGCATCGGAGACACCGCTGCGATAAGGGCGTCGAGAACTCACGAGTCACGCAATGACCTACCACCGCCGGAGTAACTGTGAACACCACAAATCATGTGTAAGCCAGATCAGTTGCCCTCAAAAGGCGCGTGCACCCCTTTGCAGAAAGGGAGTTGGTGAGACGGCCGGAAGACGCCTACACCGGCAGGACCGAGCTCCCCCCGAGCAGGCGCTCCAGTTCGGCAACGGTCTCGTCCTCCGTGGTCGCGAGGACGGTGGTGATGCCAAGGGCCTTGGCGGGCGGAAGGTTGATCGGGCGGTCGTCGACGAAGACGCAGGCCGGGCCCGGCAGGCCGAGGCGGTCCAGGGTGAGCTGGTAGATCGCCGGGTCGGGCTTCGCCAGGCCTACCGCCTCCGAGATCACGTGGACATCGAACATGTCCCAAATACCGGACTGCTCATACGGGTTGAACGGCTCCAGCCCGAAGCTGTTCGACAGGAGCGCCAGCCGGTAGCCCGAATCCTTCGCGGCACGGGCGAGCGACGTCATTCGCCGGGCCCGTGGCACCTTCGCCCAGGCGCGCCCCATCAGGTTCTCCGCGGCAACGTGTGAGCCAAGGAGGGCAGCAGTCCCCTCGTTCCACTCCGCCTGGCCGATCTGCCCGATCTCCAGGGCCGTGTACAGCCGTCGCCCCTCGGGGTGGTCGTTGAGGGTCTGCCGCCAGGCTTCCGCAAGGAGCCCTTCGGACTCGCACCAGGTGCGGTGCACGAGGCGGGGATCACCTGTCAGTACCCCGGCGAAGTCCAGGATGAGTCCGCGGGGGGTGTTGTGGTGGGCGGTGTCCTTGGGCTGCGGCATGCTGCAGGGTTCCTCTCCGTTGACCTCAACGACGACGCTACCGCTCGGTGCTCATCTTCTTCATCACCGTACGATTCGTTGGCTTGCCGACGATGCTGTGCTGGGCCCCCTGTGGCAGGGAGAGTCCGTGAACCTGGAGGGCGCGTGTAGGGTCTCGCGGCTCATGATTCGCGGGGACATTGAGACCGGCGGCTTCGTCCAAGTCTCCTGCTGTGAGCGACCAGCCAGCCTCATGGGCGTGGCCGAGCTGGCAGGCCGGTATTCGGCCTGTGCGATGGCGATCGCCCTGCAGCCTCGGCAGGCTCAAGGTTGCCATCAAGATGAGAGCGGGCCGTTTGAAAGAAGTCTGTTCGCACTTCGTGGAACCGGAGCTACCGCCCATGCGGGTAGCGGTCCAGGGCCTCGTACAACGATTGTTGCCGACTTGCTGTAGGCGTATATGAGGGCGTCAGCATCAGAGGCGGATGGCAAGCCCAAGGTAATGATCTGGGGGTCGATTCGCTGTCCGCACTCCGTACGTCCCGGATTGTGTGAGTCCATTGACCGCAGTGTATGTAGGGAACTGAGAATCATCGCGGTGACCGGCCAGCCAATTTCTCCGGTTTCACCGCATTCGCCCGTAGTCGCCGGTACTGGCTGGGTTCTGGTGGTTTGGCGTTGTGTGTTGTGGTGTGGTGTGGCAGGTGTTTGGAGTGTGGCGGGCTGGGCGGGCTGGGTGGTGTTGGGTTGCTTGGGTGTGGCTCGCCGGGTTTCTTGGGTGTGGCTTGCTGGTGTGGTTTGTCGGGTTTTTTGCTGGTTGTGTCAGGTTGTGGTGGGGCGGGTCAGGTCGTAGAGCGTGGTGTTGTCGATCGTGATTTTTTTGAAGTGGGAGGTGATCCACTGGGATATCTGTGTGCTGGTGCCGCCGCCGGGGTCGGCTCCCTGGCTGCCGCCCACGAAGTAGTGGATTTTCCCGTCGGCGACGTACTGTTTGAACTGGGCGAGTGTCGGGGACGGGTCGGTGCCGACGAAGCCGCCGATCGGCATCACCGGGTGCTGGGTGGCGATCTGGTAGCTGGCCGCGATCTGGGCGCCGATGGTGGCGGCGGCCCAGGTGTAGTGGTCGGCGTCGGCCAGGAGTGCGGCTTTGACGTTGTCGCTTACTGAGAGGCCGTTGATGAGGGCCTCTATGTCGCCGCCCTGGGCCTGGGCTTGGGCTTGGGTCTTGCCGCCCGGTTGGGGGGTGCTCGCCTTGCCGGTGGGCTGTTGCGCGCCGCCCGTGTCCTTCGGGCCATCCGCGCTGTCCTGTCCGCCTGTGTCCTTCGGGTCGCCCGCGCTGTCCGGCCCACCCGTGCTCTTCGGGTTGCCCGCGCTGTCCGGTCCGCCTGTGCTCTTCGGGTCGCCCGTGCTGTCCGGCCCGCTCGTATCGCTGGTATCGCCCGGGTCGCTGGTGCCTTCCGGGTCGCTGGTGTCTTCCGGGGTGCCTGCGTCGTCCGGTGTTGAGGGGCCTGCCGCCACGATTGATCCGGTATGGCCTTCGCCGAGGGTCGTCACGGTGTATGCGAAGGGTCCTGCGAGTGAGGCCGCGAGGCCCAGTCCGGCTGCTGCCAGGCCGAGGCGGTGTCCGGGCCGGGGTCCGGGCCGCTGCGCGAGGGGCAGGACGAGTGCGGCCGTCAGGCCGCCGGCCAGTACGGCCCAGCGCAGCCACGGCACGTATCCGGCCGTGCGCCCGAGCAGGAGGTAGGACCAGATGGCGGTGACCGCGACGGTGCCGCCGAGCATTGCCGGGGGGAGGGGCCGCTCGCGTTGCTCCCAGAGGGCCGCGGCGCCCATGCCGACGAGCGCGGCGATGTACGGGGCCAGGGCCACTGTGTAGTACGCGTGGAACATTCCCTTCATGAAGCTGAAGACCGCCGCGGTTACCAGGAGCGAGCTGCCCCAGGCCAGGAACGCGGCGCGTGCGGTGTCCGTCCGTCCGGCCCGCCGGGTCAGCACGAGCCCGGCGGCGAGCAGGATCAGCGCGGCGGGCAGGAGCCAGGTGATCTGGCCGCCGATGTTCGTGCTCATGAGCCGGCCGAGGCCGGTCTCTCCCGAGCTCCAGCCTCCGCCGGCGTTGCCGGCCTCGTCGCCCTTGATCCGGCCGAGCCCGTTGTAGCCGAAGGTCAGTTCCAGGAAGGAGTTGTTCTGCGAGCCTCCGATGTACGGGCGCGAGGACGCGGGCCAGAGCTCCACGAGCGCCACCCACCAGCCTCCGGATGCCAGCACCGCGAGTCCGGCCAGGGCGAGTTGGCCCAGCCGGCGCCTGACGGGCGTCGGGGCGCACGCCGCGTACAGGAGCGCGAGCGGCGGCAGGATCAGGAACGCCTGCAGGGATTTGGTGAGAAACGCGAACCCGACCGCGACGCCCGCCCACAGGAGCCACCTGGTACGGGCCTCTTCGAGGGCGCGCAGTACGCAGTACACGGTGAGGGTCATCAGGAGCGTGAGCGGCGCGTCCGGGTTGTTGAAGCGGAACATCAGCGCCGCGACGGGCGCGGTGGCGAACACCGCGACCGCGATGAGCCCGGCCGCCGCCGTGGACCGCCGGCGCACCGCCGCGTACAGCACGCCCGCGGTGGCCACGGCCATCAGCACCTGCGGCAGCAGGATCTGCCAGGAACCCAGGCCGAAGAGGCGTACGGACAGGCCCATCGGCCAGAGTGCGGCGGGCGGCTTGTCCACGGTGATGGAGTTGGCGGCGTCGGACGAGCCGAAGAAGAACGCCTTCCAGCTCTCGCTGCCCGCCTGGGCGGCCGCCGAGTAGAAGGGGTTGGCGTATCCGGAGGCGCTCAGGTTCCAGAGGTAGGAGAGCCCCACGGCGGCGAGGAGCCCGATCAGCGCCGGCCGCACCCAGCGGGCGTCCGGGGACGCGGGTGAGGCCGCGGGTGAGGTCGCAGGCGGGGACGGGGGCGAGGGTGCGGTGACGGTCATCGAGCTGCTCCGGAGTCGTGGCGCCGCTGATCGCGGTCGACGTCGACGTGGACGTGGACGTCGCGGTCGAGGTCGAGGTCGTGGTTCTCGTGCGCGTACTCGTGCTCGTGCTTGTGCTTGTGTTCGTCGGGGGTGTGCCGGTCCGGGAATACCCAGATCCGGAACAGCAGGAAGCGCAGCACGGTGGCCGCGAGGTTGGCGGCGATCAGGACGGTGAGTTCGGTGCCGTGTGAGGGGTCACCGACGGCCGTGTCGAGCGCGGTGAGCGAACCGCTGGTCAGCACGAGCCCGATGGCGAACACCACGAGCCCCTGCGCCTGGTGCCGCACGGCCCGGCCCCGGCCGCGCACCCCGAAGGTCAGGCGCCGGTTGGCCGCCGTGTTGGCCAGCGCGGAGACGAACAGCGCGCCGGCGTTGGCGGGCTGGGCCCCCAGCCCGAGCCGGAACAGCGAGTACAGGAGCAGATAGAAGAGGGTGGAGAGCGCCCCCACCACACAGAACCCGACCAGTTGTCGCGCCAGCCCCTGGGGGACTCCCTCGAGCTGGCGGTCCCGTGGATCGTCCCCGAAGGGCCGCGCGAGCCGGTCCAGGGACAGTGCGCCGACCGCGAGTGCCCGCCCGACCCGCCACACGCCCTTGAGGTCATCGGTCGCGGTCCGCATGAGGTGCACGGTCGAGTCGGGATCGTCGACCCAGTCCACCGGTACTTCGTGGATCCGCAGCCCGGCCCGTTCGGCGAGCACGAGCAGCTCGGTGTCGAAGAACCACCCGGTGTCCTCGACCATCGGGAGCAGCCGCTCGGCGACATCCCGCCGGATCGCTTTGAACCCGCACTGCGCGTCGGAGAACCGGGCGGCCAGCGAGCCGCGCAGGATCAGGTTGTACGTCCGCGAGATGAACTCCCGCTTGGGCCCGCGCACCACCCGTGAGCCGCGCGAGAGCCGTGAGCCGATCGCCAGGTCCGAGTGCCCGGAGATGAGCGGCGCGACCAGCGGAAGCAGCGCGTTGAGGTCCGTGGACAGATCCACGTCCATGTATGCGAGCACCGAGGCGTCCGAGCCCGACCACACGGCACGCAGTGCCCGCCCGCGCCCCTTCTGGTCGAGCCGGTGGGCCCGTACCTGGGCCAGCTCACCCGCGAGCCGGACGGCGATCTCGGGCGTACGGTCACTGCTCGCGTTGTCGGCGATGGTGATCCGGAACCCGCCCTGCCCGTAGGGGAACGTACGGGCCAGATGCGCGTGCAGCCGCCGCACGCAACTCTCCAGATCCTCCTCCTCGTTGTAGACGGGAACCACGACGTCGAGTACCGGTACGTCGCTGCCCCCCGCGGGCAGGTGCTCCCGCTCGGGCAGCCGCTCCCGGCCCGGCCGCCGTTCCCGGTCGGCCAGGGCCGAATCGGTGGACCGGATCCGGCCCCTCGCCCTGAGGTGGGGCGACATGCCGCGGTGGCGCTCCACTACGGGCGTGTGCTCTTGTTCGCTGGACACACCAGTCCTCCCTGCTGTCGGAGCTTGCGGCTCAGGGTCAGGGGGGCGGGTCGTAGTTCGATCGAGGCAGGCTCAAAGTGCGCGCGACGCTCGCTCAAGACGCGTCGGCCGTGCGCGGAAGGTCTGCAGCAGCAGGGACTCGACGCGGCTCGACGCGATGCGAGGGCCCGCGGACTCACGGCCCCAGCGCCCCGCGCCCCAGCCCCAGCGCCCCGCGGCCGACGCCCCACGGCCCACGGCCGACGCCCCACGGCCCGCGGTCCGCGGTTCCGCTCGGTTTCCACCGCGGCTCCAGCGGGATGCGGGAGTGTGCGAGGGCCGGTGGCAGATGCCGGTCCATTTCCCGTGCGCCGCTGAGGGGGATCAGCATGGTGGAACGATCAGCGATCAGAGAGGATTTCATCGCTGACTACGACGGTCTTGCCGATCAGTGGTGGGACCCGCGGGGAGCGCTCGCACCACTGGGCTGGATCGCCCGTGCCCGCGCCGAGTACCTTCCCGCCGCCGGGCAGGGGCAGGGGCAGGGGCAGGGGGAAAGGCAGGCCTTCCTGCTTGATGTCGCCTGCGGGGGCGGGCTGTTCGGCCCGTACGCGGCCGCCAAGGGATATCGCGTGGTGGGCGTGGACCTCTCGGAACTGTCACTCCGAGAAGCCCTGCGGCACGGCTTCGACGAAGTGGTCCGGGCCGACATCAGCGGCCTCCCCTTCGCGGACGAGTCGTTCGATGCCGTCACCGCCGGGCAGTGCCTGGAGCACGTACCGGATCCCTACGCCGTGGTGAGTGAGGCATGCCGGGTGCTGCGCCCGGGCGGCACGCTGGTCGTGGACACCATCGCCGACACCGCGGTGGCCCGGTTCGTCTCGGTCACACTCGCCGAGAACCTGCCGCTGGCGGGCCGCCCGCCCCGCGGCACCCACGACCACCGGCTCTTCGTCAACCGGGCCCGGCTGGCCCGGACCGCGCGCGCGAACGGGGTGGAGCTCACCCTGCGGGGGCTGCGGCCACGGATGCGCGACCTGGCCCGCTATGCGGCCGGGCGCCGCGAGGAGGTCCGCATGATCGCCACGAAGTCCACTGCGGTCCTCTTCCTCGGTGCGGGAACGAAATGCTGACGCAGGCGCAGCGGGCGGCCCGCCCCGCCCCGCTGCGCAACTGGCTGACCGGGGCCCGGCTCAAGACCCTGCCGGTGTCCTTCGCGCCGCTTGCCGTGGGCCTGGCGCTCGCCCACTCGCTGGGAGGGGTCAACTGGTGGCACGCCGCCCTGACGGTGGTGTTCGTGCTCGGCTTCGTCCTCGGCACCAACTTCTTCAACGACTACAGCGACGGCATCAGGGGAGCCGACGACCACCGCCTGGGCCCCGCCCGCCTGGTCGGCTCCGGGCAGGCCACGCCGGAGCAGGTCTTCCGCTGCGGGGCGGTGCTGTTCCTGGTCGGCGCCCTGGCCGGGACGGTCCTGGCCGTTCTCGTCTCCTGGTGGGTCCTGGCCCTGGTGGTGCTCTGCGCCTGTGGCGGATGGTTCTACACCGGTGGCCCCCACCCGTATGGCTACCACGGGTTCGGCGAGATCAGCATCTTCCTCTTCCACGGCGTGGTGTTCGTCTGTGCCCCCGTGTACATCCAGCTCGGTCATGTCCCCCTGCCGGCCGTGGCCGCGTCGCTGCCCGTCGGGTTTCTCGCCTGCGCGCTGATCACCACCAACAATCTTCGCGACATCCCCACTGACGCCGCCGCGGGGAAGAACACCCTGGCCGTGCGGATCGGCGCCGCCGCCACCCGCCGGTTCTATCTCCTGTGCGTCGGCGCCGCCTTCGCCACCGGGCTCCTGCTCGCCCTCGGCCGCCCGTGGGCGCTGCTGGTCCTCGGCGCGGTCCCGTTCGCCGTCCTGCCGGTGCGCCGGGTACGGGGCGGGGCCGGCGGCCGCGACCTGATTCCGGCGCTGGAGCACACCTGTCTGCTCCTCCTCGCCTTTGGCACCCTCCAGGCCACCGGCCTGGCCCTGTGACTGCGTCGAGGAGAGACCGATGACCCCTGATCATGAAGTGCTCGTCGTCGGCGCCGGGTTCTCCGGCATCGGCGCGGCGATCGCACTGCGCCACAGCTCCCTCGACGACTTCGTGATCCTGGAGGAGCAGGACGACGTCGGCGGCAGCTGGCACGCCAACAAGTACCCCGGCATCGCGGTCGACATCTCCGCCTTCTCCTACTCCTTCAGCCGCGAACCCTTCACGTGGTCCCGGCTCTTCCCGCCCGGGGAGGAACTGAAGGCGTACGCGGATCACTGCATCGACAAGTACGGCCTGCGGCCGCACCTGCGCTTCGGCACCAGGGTCGTACGGGCCCAGTACGAGGAATCGGCGCATGTGTGGCACGTCTTCCTTCAGGACGGCAGCTCGCTGACGGCACGATTCATCATCTGCGCCACCGGCTGGCTCACCAGGCCCAGGACGCCCGACATCCCGGGCCTGGACACCTTCACGGGCCAGGTCGTGCACACGGCGGCGTGGGATCAGTGCCTGGAGCTGGCCGGGCGGCGCGTGGGGGTGATCGGCACCGGCGCCTCGGCGGTGCAGCTGGTTCCGGAGATCGCCTCCCGGGTGGAGCAGCTCCACGTCTACCAGCGCACCCCCATCTGGCTTCTCCCCAAGCCGGACATGGCCGTGCCCAAAGCGCTCCGGCGGCTGTTCGAGACGGCTCCGTGGACGCAGCGCACGGTCCGGCTGCTCACCGACTTCATGACGGAAGTCAGCTTCGTGGCCGCCATGGTGCACTACCGCCGCTTCCCCTTCCTGGTGCGTGCGGGGGAGGCGGCATCCAAGCTCTACCTGCGGCGCCAGGTCAGGGGCGATCGCGCGCTGATGCGCAAGTTCACGCCTGCCTACCGGGTGGGCTGCAAACGGCCGTCCCTGAGCAAGGGCTTCTGGCGCGCCTTCACCCGCAGCAACGTGGAACTCCTCACCGAGCCCATAGAGGAGATCACCGGGAGGGGCATTCGCACCACGGACGGCAAGGAGCAGGCGTTGGACGTGCTCGTCCTGGCCACCGGATTCCACGTCCTGGACAATCTGCCGCCCTTCCCGGTGCACGGCCAGGGCGGCCGGGAGCTGGGGGAATTCTGGCGGACCGAACGCTTCCAGGCCTACGAAGGCACGTCCGTGAAGGGGTATCCGAACCTGTGGTTCATCGTGGGTCCCTACTCCTTCACCGGCGGTTCCTGGTTCGGCATGATCGAGTACCAGGTCACCCACGCGCTGCGAGTGATCAATGAGGCCCGGCGCCGGCAGGCCACGCAGGCGGTGGTGCGGCCGGAGAAGCACGAGCGTTCGTTCCGCGAGGCGCTGCGCAGGCAGCAGAACACCGTGTTCCTCGACCCCAGTTGCCGGACGTCGAACAGCTACTACCTCGACGCGCACGGGGACGCGCCGGCTGTCCGGCCCGCCTCCACCTATGAGGCGGCCTGGCGGGCCCGGCACTTCGACCTCGACGACTACCGCTACGACCGAGTCTGATCCGCGCCGGCCGGCTCACCTCCTCTCCCCCCGGTGCGGTGCCGCCGGTGGCGGCCGGGGGGCGAAATGCCGGGCACCGTGCAGCCAGGCGACCTTCTCGTACAGGTCGTCCTCGGACAGCGCGCGCAGCATCGCATCGCGGCGCAGGGCGGCGTCGCCCGCCGGATGGTAGAGCCGGGTGCCCATCTCCCGGGCAAGGAGCTGGGTGCGTGCGGTGCGCTCGCGCCGCCCGGCGCTGTACGTCTCCAGGCGCCGTGCCACATCGTCGCCCGCGGCGGCGCCGGTGAGCACCGCTCCCAGTACGACGGCGTCCTCCAGCGCCTGGCATGCGCCTTGGGCCGCGTACTGAAGCATCGGATGGGCGGCGTCGCCCATGAGGGTCACCCGGCCGTCCGTCCAGACGCCGGCCGGGTCGCGATCGCACAGCACCCACTCCCGCCAGCCCTCGCCGAGTTCCAGGAGGCGGCGTGCGGTGGGGCCGAGGCCCGTGAACCGGTCCAGTACGCTCTGGCGGTGGGCGTGGCGGCCCGTCACCTGTTCTCGGGCTCCGTCGTCCAGGGTCGCGGCGAGGTTCAGGTAGTGGCCGCCGCCGATGAGGTAGTGGACGAAGTGCCGGCGCGGGCCGGCCCACAAGGTGACCGCGTTCCAGCGCAGTTCCTCGGGGACCTTGCCGATGGGTATCACCGAACGGTAGATGGTGTGGCCGGAGACCCGCGGCGCGCCGTCGCCCACCAGCTGCGCGCGCACGGCCGAGTGGAGGCCGTCCGCCCCGACCAGCAGCCCGCCGGTGAAGACCCGGCCGTCCGTCGTGTGGGCGCTGACCCCGGTCCGCTGCTGGGTGTAGCCGTGCACGGCGGCGCCGGGCACCAGGGTGATGCCGCCGGCCGCGAGGCACGCGAACAGCAGCGGCTGGTAGAGATCGCCGCGCTGCACCACCGCATACGGGTTGCCAAACCGTCTGCGGTATCGCTCGGCCAGCGGCATCAGGGCGATCGCTGCGCCCGTGGTGGCGTCCATGAGGCGCAGTTCGTCGATGTACACGGCCCGCTCGCGTACCGCGCGGCCCACGCCGAGGAGGTCCAGGGCGTGGAAGGCGTTCGGGCCGAGCTGGATGCCCGCACCGGCCTCGGCGAAGGTCTCCCGGCGTTCCAGGACGGTGACGTGATGCCCGGCGCGGGCCAGCGCCAGGGCGGTGGCAAGGCCACCGATGCCGCCGCCGGCGATGAGTGCGTGTGCCATCTGGCTGTTCAGTCCCTTCCTGCCGGGTGCCGCGCGGACGTCTGGGGCGCGAGGGGCCGCTGCATCTGCGTCAGCAGGGAGGAAAGGATCCGGGGGCCGTCCTGGGTCAGTACGGACTCCGGGTGGAACTGCACCGAGGCGAAGTGCCGGCCCCGCAGGCCGTGCACCTCGCCGGTGTCCCGGTCCCTGCTCACCGTCACCCGGCCGGCCAGGGGGTGTTCGATGAAGTCCTCCTGGGCATGGGCCGCGAACGTGTTGTAGAAGCCCACCCGCTCGCGGCGTCCGAAGAGGCCGATCTCGCGCTGCACACCCTGGTTCGGGACCGGGCGGCGCAGCAGCCGCAGTCCGAGCAGCCCGCTCACCACCTGGTGGCTCAGGCACACCCCGAGGAAAGGGCGCTCCTGTGCGAGCAGGCGGTAGGCCGCGGCATGGAGGCTCGCGATCTTCGGGTGCCCCATGTCTGCGGGATCCCCCGGCCCGGGACCGAGCACCACCAGGTCGTGCGCCGCGGCCTCGTACTCCTCGTCGTACCGGCGCACGGTGACCTCGGCGCCCAGAGCCTGCAGCTGGTGGCCGAGCATCACCGTGAAGGTGTCCTCGGCATCGATCACGAGCACCCGGCGCCCCGCGAGTTCGGCGCTCACGCGGTCTCTGCTGTCCGGCGCCTCCAGCCAGAATCCGGCGACGGCTTCGTTGCGGCGGGCCAGGGCCGCGCGGACCTGCGGATGCTCGGCGAAGCGGCTGGGGCCCGGCCCGGTCAGGGCCGTGAGCAGCCCGGCCGCCTTGGCCCGGGTCTCGCGCGCCTCCGCTTGGGGGTCCGAGTGGCGTACCAGGGTCGCCCCGGCGCCGATGTCCAGACGGCCGCCGGCCGCGATGTCGGCCGTCCGGATCAAAATCGCGGAGTCCAGGGTCCGCTCTCCGGACGCGTCGCTGCCGATGAGCGCGGCCACGCCGCTGTAGTAGCCGCGCCCGGTCCTCTCGTGGCGGCTGATCACCCTGGCGGCGTTCTCCAGGGGCGCTCCGGTCACCGTCGGGGCGAACAGGGTCTCCCTGAGGATGTCGCGGACGTCTTTGCCGGTGCGCCCCTCGATGAGGTATTCGGTGTGCGCGACCCGCGCCATCTCCCGCAGGTACGGCCCGATCAGCCGCCCGCCGGAGGGGCAGACCCGGGCCATCATCTTCAGCTCTTCGTCCACGACCATGTAGAGCTCGTCGGATTCCTTGCGGTCCGACAGGAAGGACATCACGCCGTCGAAGGTGGCGCCGCCGGGGGGATAGCAGTACGTGCCGCTGAGGGGGTTCATGACCGCGGTGCCGTCGCGCACGCTGATGTGCCGCTCGGGGGTCGCGCCCACGAGTATCCGGTCACGGGTGTGCACCAGGAAGGTCCAGTAGGTGCCCGCCTCGCGTTCGAGGAGGCGCCGGAAGAACGACAGGGCGCCGAGGGCCGAGAAGCCCGGCAGCCACGCCGTGAACGCCCGCTTGATGACGAAGTTCGCGCCTTCTCCGGTGCCGATCTCCTCGGCGATCACCCGGCGCACGATGTCGGCGTACTCGTCGTCCGAGAGCTCGAATCCGTCGGAGTCGATCTTGACGGGATCGTTCGGCAGCCGGCGCAGGGCCGTGACCAGCGGCAGTTCCTGTTGCCCGGTGACGCTCAGCGCGATGAGCGGCGCATCGTCGTCGAGGACCGCGAACCCGCGCTCCTTGATCTGCCGGTAGGGCACCAGGGCGAGCAGCTCGTGAACGCCTGCCGGGGCGGGCGCGTCAGCGAGCGGCAGGTCGGCCAGCGTGGAGCACGGGGCCGCGTCGCCCAGCAGCACCTCCAGGGTGTCCCCGGCACCGGCCTTCGGGCGGTGCAGCAAGGCGAACGTGGGCGTGGTGCCGTCCACAATCCGCTCGAGCAGGTCCGGGCCGTCGCCGCGGGGGCCGGCCGCCGACGGGTGCGGGCCGCTCAGCATGGCGCTTGTGCCGGTGCGGCCGCGAGGGCGTCGCACAGCGACGCCGTGGTGAGAACGGCGGAGCAGCGCTGGGCCGCGTACTGCATCGCCAGCCGGTGGTGGGCGGCGGAGAAGTCCGCGACGGCGTCGCCGGCCACGAACGGCTGGATGTCGTGGCTGAAGGCGTCCGCCACGGACATCAGCACACCGACGTGCGCGTAGACACCGCAGACGATGAGCTGGTCGCGGCCTGCTGCGCGCATCCGCTCCAGCAGGTCCGTCTGGAAGAAGGCGCTGTAGCGCCACTTGGTGAACACCCAGTCGCCGGGGGCGGGTTCCAGTCCCGCGACGATCCGGCGGTGCTCGGGCGATGGGCGCATCCCCGGGCCCCAGAAGTCGCCGAGCAGGCCGCGCTCCAGCGCGGTCATGCCGCCGGGCTGTGCGGTGTAGGCGACCGGAACGCCGGATCGGGCGCAGCGCCGGCGCAGCGACGCCGCATTGCGCAGGAGCGGGACGCGGGGCGAAGCGCCCTGCGGGAACGGCTCGAGGAAGTACTCCTGCATGTCGTGAACGAGCAGCACGGCTCGTCGCGGGTCGGGCTGCCAGTCGACGACCGCACAAGGAAGCTCGGTCGGCGCGGGCATCGGGTAGGACTCGATGGGCGGTATGCCTGCCATGCGACGGCGGTCCTTTCGGGAAGGGGCGGGTGGGGGAGGGCCGGCTATGCCTGGACCCCGAGGGCGGCCCCGCCGTCGACGGTCAGGGAGTTCATCGTGATCTGCCCGGCCTGGTCCGACAGCAGGAATGCGGCAGCGTGGGCGATGTCCTGCGGCCGCGCCACCTTGCCCAGCGGGATGCCGACCCGGTACGCGGCCGGGTCCCCCGCCACGCTCGCGGTGGCCGCGCTCCCGGCGGGGTGCATGCCGTGCAGCATCGGGGTGTCGGTCGAACCGGGGGCGACCAGGTTGCAGCGGATGTTGTACTGCGCGACCTCCAGGCCCAGGCACTTGGTGTACGCGATCGCGGCCGCCTTGGACGCCGCGTACGCGGCCATGTTCCAGCGCGCGGTGCCCGCCGCGTTCGAGGCGACGGTGACGATCGCGCCCCGGAGCCGTGGAACCATGCGGTTGACCACCGCCCGGGACATCAGGAACACGCCGTCCGTGTTGACCGCGAAGGCGGCCTGCCAGTCCTCGTCGCTCAGGCGTCTGGCCTCGCCGGTGCAAAGCACCCCGGCCGCGTTCACCAGGTAGTCGATGGGCCCCAGCTGCCGCTCCACCGTGCTCACCACGGCCTCGACCTCGGTGCTCGAGGTGACGTCGGCCGCGTGGCCGTGCACGGGCAGTCCCTCGGCGCGGAGCCTGACGGCGGTGTCCCACAGCTGCGCGGTGTCCAGGTCGACGGCGGCGACCGGGGTGCCCTGCTGGGCGAGCAGGCGTGCCACGGCGGTGCCGATGCCGCCGGCCGCACCGGTCACCAGAGCGACGCCTCGCGCCGCCGGGCGGTTCACGGCGCTGCCTGCGCTGCCTGCGCTGCCTGCGCTGCCTGCGCGGTCACCGGGCGCACGGGGTGATCAGTGCCCACCGGCCCGCCCGTGCCGCGCGCGGCGGCGATCTTCAGCTGGCGCACGAGCATGAACAGGCCGTAGGTCACGATCAGTGCGATCGCCGGGGCCCCGGCGATGTACGCCCAGACATGCCGGATCCGGTACCGCCGCCCTTCGACGATCATGTAGGCGCCGAGCGCTGCCCAGACGAGCACCAGGTCGGCGTAGACGAACCGGGTGGCCAGGTTCGACGTCGCGTCACGCAGGAAGTTCTCCACGACGCCGGGGAACCCCGCGTCCGCGTTCTGGACAACGAAGACGACGGCCATCGTCCCCATGATGCCGAGACCGGTGACGGCGGACAGCCCGTACAGGATGCACAGTGCGCGGTCTTTTCCCTTTACCTCGGCAATACGCATCGCGTTGTCCCTTCAAAGGTCCTCTCAGGCGCAGCGGCCCGCCTTCGCCACGGTCGGTGCGGGAACTCGAGAAACGCTGGGAAGCGGATGGAGATCCGTCGGAGGCGGCCAGAAATGCCAAGTGCCGGGTGCCGGCGCATAAACGCCGTGGGAAGCGGACGCTCTCCCGTCAATTGGCGGGGGACCGTCCGCTTCCCACGGCGCTTGAGGAGTTCTGCGGTACGGGTCGAGGTGCGCTCGAGGCGCAGTGGAGAAGCAGCGGTGTCCGGGGGGACCGCGGCGATCTGGGCTCCTGGTGATCGGCCCCGGGCCGTAGGCTCGGGCCGGGGGCAAGCAGAGGGAAGGGGGCCGGGAGATGGCCCAGGTGATACGGACGAAGCCCTGGAGTCTGCTGAGAGTGGCGCAGCTTGCCGGGGTCACCGCGAGGATTGCCTACGCGGCGCGTGACAGGGGAGTGCTCCACCCCAGCGTCCTTGGGGCGAGCGACGCCTTGCCCTTGCGCACGTTCGATGCGCTGCGCAGGATCAGCTGGCCCGGTACCAGCTACGCGCGCAATCTTCCCCAGCACATGCGGCTCTGGGAGTCACGGGCGATCGAGCAGTCCCGTCTGGACATCGAGGTGGTGGACCGGCAGGCGGGGCTGTATGTCCATCAGGCCGGGGCCGTTCTCGTGGTGAAGCCGAGTGGGCATGCGCCGGTCGTCCTGGAGCTTTTGGCAGAGGAAGCGCCGTTCCTGCATCTGCCGCTGGGGGCCTGGGCCCACGAGGCGCGCCAGAGGGCGGGGCGCGTCAGGCAGGGATGAGGCGGCCCGGGGCCATCAGTTGGGCGAGGCCTCGAGGAAGTCGCTGACCCTTGTGGCGTACGAGCTGTTGGCGATGGGGATGGCGGCCAGGTACTCCTGCGGCAGGTCGAACGCGTCGACGAGGGGCGTCATGTGCTCGGCCAGGGCGTGGAGGAGTGCGTCGATCGTCGACGGCAGTGCGTGGATGTGGTCGGCCGACAGGTGGCCGGCGGCCAGCAGATCACCCGTGTGGTGGCTGATCTCCTGGAGCAGGAACAGGCGGCAGAGGTCTTCGAGCAGGGAGCGGGCAGCGGGGTCGGCGGTCCGGCCGATGGCGGCGATGAACGCGTCGGCGGCCTGGAGGCGGGCATGGGCCGAGACCATCTCCAGGCCCGAGGACGAGGCGGCGTTCCAGCGGCCGAGCGGGTCGCCCCGGCGTCCCTGGCGCAGTGCGGTGCACGCTCGGCTCTGCCACAGGCCCTCCACCTCGGCGAGCAGGTCGCGCAGGAAGGCCGGGTCGGTGAGGGTCTGGCCTTTCGGGGACGCCGGGCGCGCGTCGAGGCGCTCGGTCCGGTGGCCGAAGACCATCTCGGCGGCCGCCTTGACCCAGAGCGGGAGGTTGTCGCCCTCGGCGGTGACCGAGCCCTCGGCGTCCAGCTGGAGATCGGCCAGGCCGTTGAGGGGGAAGAGCCCCTGGGCCCCGCACCGTTCGCGGCATTCGATCATGATGGTGCGGCCCTGCCAGGTGATCCACGCCTTGGCGATGGCCACCAGGCGCTCTGTCTCCACCCGGTTCTCGGGCGTGTGCGCGGCCCACCGGTCGGTCACGGTCCGGTGCAGGAATGTCATGGCGTAGGCCGTTGCCAGGCTCTGGAGCAGCCTGCCGTAGTGGCTGCGGTGCGCGGTCAGCGGCACCCGCTCACCGGTCTTGGGACCACTGATGTGACGGTGGTGTGCGTAGCGCACGGCGATGGTCAGGGCCGCCCGGGAGGCGCCGACGCTCGCGGCGCTCATGCAGAGCTTGCCCGTGGTGACGCGCGCGATCGACTGGAGGAACCGTTTGCGGCGGTTGCCCATGCTGCTGTCGAGCACCCCCTGGTCGCTCAGCCGCCCGTGGTCCGCCTCCAGCAGGGCCTCGCGGGGCAGGCGGACGTGATCGAACGAGGTGAGGCAGTGGTCGACCGGGTTGCCGATCCGGTCGGGAAGCCGGCGGACCCGGATCCCGGGCAGCTCTCCCGCCTCGTTGCTCAGCGGTGTCAGGAACAGGAAGACCCCGTGGTCCTCACCGTCGATCAGGAGCCGCGCGGCGACCACGGCGCTCTTGGGGCCCCCTGTGGAGCTGGTGTTGGGCATGAACTTCTGCGCGGCGGGGTGGGGGGTGTTCAGGACGAAGCCCCCGGTGGCGCGGTCGAACTCGGCGGTGGTCTGCAGGGCGGGGGCGTCGTTCCCGTGCTCGAGCTCCGAGCAGAGAAACGTTCCCGTGCGCTGCATGGAGGTGTAGGGGGCGAGGCCGTCCCGCTCGTCGTGGTCGTACAGGCTGCCCAGGAACAGGTTGTAGTGGATGCTCGCCAGTGCGCACAGCGCTCCGTCCGAGGCCGCGGTCCACTCGTGCAGAGCGGCCAGCTGGCGCGGATCGCGCGCCAGCTGCTCGGCGCAGACGGCCGTGTCGTTCACCAGGCGCAGGCGGCGGTAGGAGAGTTCGGTGCGCTCGGCGGTGGAGAGGCCGGGGACGTAACGGAATTCCTTGCGGGCGATGATGTCGCGCCACCGCCCGTGTATTCGGGCCCTGTCGACGGGGTCGAACAGCTGGTGCATCAGCTGTTCGGCGACGGGTGCCGCCGTGGGGCCCGCCTCGTTCGCCGGAGGCGAGGCCGCCCCGGCGGCCAGCTGGAGTAGGCCCAGACCGGACGGCACACCGGCGACGGCCGGTCTCGCCTGTGGGTCGTCTGCGGCCTGGAGCGCGATCTTCTGCATCGTCAGCAAGGTCATATCAGTGCCTCAGCTTCGAATGAATGGGTCAAGGTCGCCAATAAGATACTGACCTACCGGTTTTTTACAAGACTCTTTACTAACGCTTGACCTTTGCGAGGGTGTCAAAGATCAAAATGGGTATCCCGGTCGGTTAATGCGCCCGGACAAACGGAACTTGACGGTCCCAACGGATTCCATAGAAGCCATTGGAAAACCGGTCGCCAGGTTTTATTCTCTCCCCAACGGCCCCGCCGGTGGGCCCTGGAGGACCGCATGCTCAGCCGGGAGTGTCACCGAAGTGCGATATGGCAGCGGAATGCCCTAGTCCAGAAAGGCGGGACGCACTAAGATACGTACGTGCCGGTTTCTTTTCCCGTGTTCCGTTGATCCGCCGGCGCCGGACTGGTAGGAGGATGTTGTGGCACAGCAGGAGCGGGCCATCAGGACACGGCAGACGATCCTCATGGCGGCATCTGCTGTGTTCGACGAGGTCGGGTACGAGGCCGCGACCATCTCCGAGATCCTCAAACGGTCCGGCGTGACCAAGGGCGCGCTCTACTTTCACTTCACGTCCAAGGACGAGCTCGCCCAGGCGGTCCTGGCCGCCCAGGTCGGTTCGCTGCCCCCGATTCCTCGTCGGGAGCTGACCCTGCAGGAGGGGCTGGACTCGGCCCTGGTGATGGCCTACCTGCTCAGTCGCGGGGACTCCTTGGTGCGGGGCAGCGTCCGGCTCACCGTCGAGCAGGGCGTGCGGGACGGCCTGGACAGGCAGGTGCCGATCCAGGCGTGGCTCGACGTCAACGAAGCCGTCCTGGGGAAGGCGAAGGCGGACGGGGAACTGCTTCCGCACATTGATGTGGCCGCCGCGGCGCGGCTGTTCGCCAGCTGTTTCACCGGGGTCCAGATCATGTCGAAGATCATGACCGGACATGCGGACATGCTGGCGCGGGTGTCGGAACTCCAGCAGTACCTGATGACGTCCGTCGCGGTGCCGGGGGTGCTCGTGCAGCTGGACTTCAGGCCGGAGCGGGGCCAAGAGGTGTACGAGGAAGCGATGAACGCCCAGGAGGAGGCGCAGGCCTCCCGGGCCGAGCCGGCCTGAGCGGACACTCCCGTCGTAAGTCCATCGGGGGGTGGGCTGTGCCCTCCTGATGTGCGTGTGTGCCAAAGCACCAAACATCACGACAAACGAACGGAGTGCATTGATGGAAGCAACTGCATGCCCGTACACCCTGGATGTTCTGGGGCGGGATCACGCCGGTGAGGCGGCGATGCTGCGGGCACATGGGGGAGCAGTTGAGGTGGAGCTGCCCGGCGGGGTCATCGCCTGGGCCATCACGCGGCAGGCGGACATCAAGCAGCTGCTGGTGGACCCGCGTGTCTCCAAGAGCGCCCGGCAGCACTGGCCGGCCTTCATCGAGGGGCGCATAACGTCGGACTGGCCGCTCTACCCGTGGGTGTCCAACGAGAACATGCTGTTCTCCTACGGCGACGAGCACTCGAGGCTGCGCCGGCTGGTCGCGGCGGCCTTCACGGCACGGCGCACCAAGGAGCTCCAGCCCTGGGTCGAGGCGCTCACCGGGGAGCTCCTCGACGAGCTGGCCGCTCTGGCGCCCACGGCACGGCCCGATCTGCGGGCCTCGTTCGCCGCGCTGCTGCCCATGCGGGTGATCAGTGAACTGTTCGGGGTCCCCGCGGACCTCAGGGACGGCCTCGCCGGTGCGATGCACACCGTCTTCAACAGCTCGGCGACGGGCCAGGAGATGGCCGCCGCGCAGGGGGTGGTCTTCCAGCTGCTGGGCGAACTGGTGGCGTTCAAGCGGGTCGAGCCCGGTGACGACCTCACCTCCGGGCTGCTCGAGGTCAGGGACAAGGGCGACGGACTCTCCGAACAGGAGCTGCTGGGCACCCTGAATCTCCTGCTGGCCGGCGGGCAGGACACCACCTGCACCTTGATCACCAACGCGGTCGGCCAACTCCTGTGCCACCCCGAGCAGTTGGCTCACGTGCGGGAGGGCCGCGCCGACTGGGACGACGTGATCGCCGAGACGATGCGGATGCACAGCCCGGGGGCCTTCTCGCCCATGCGGTTCGCGGTCCAGGACATCGAGCTGGACGGTGTCCTGATCAAGAAGGGGGACCCGATCCTGGTCAACTTCGCCGCCGGTCTGGACCCCGAGTACCACGGGCAGGACACCGCGGTGTTCGACGTCCTGCGCACCGGGCGCCGCGACACCATCGGTTTCGGGCACGGCGCCCACTACTGCATGGGAGTCCCGCTGGCGCGGCTGGAGACGACCACCGCCCTGGCCGGACTCTTCGAGAGGTTCCCGGACGTGACCCTCGGCGTCCCGGAGGAAGAGCTCGAACCGATGGGGACGTTCATGATGAACGGCTACGGGGCCCTCCCCGTGCGGTTGCACAAGACGTCGCACACGCCCCCGGGCTGACCCGCGCGAAACAGCTGATCCCGGAACTCCGTATCCCTCAGGGGATACGGAGTTCTTTTTTGTGGGCCTTCCAGCAACTCGAGAGCTCTTCTCGAGGGGGGTGCCCGACCGTGACCGCAAAGCAATGGAGGGATAAATGGGCAATCCGGACAGCGATCAGGCCGTGCTGCGACTCGAGCGCGGGCAGGCCAGCGACGAAGAGCTGGCCGCACTCACCGTCGTGCTGCTCTCCCGGTGCCGTGACGGCGCGGGGCCGGGGCAGGGGCGCCCCCTCAACGGGTCGCGCTGGTGGAAGAGCTCCGGCTACAGCGCCCCGCGCAGCTGGCGGTGATCCGGGCGGTCAACGGTTCCACCCCTCATCTATAAACCGCATGGACGGTTTGTTACACTGTCCGCATGGACCCCGGGACTGGACCTTCTCGGCCTGGCCCCAGGAAGGGATCTGTCATGGAGACGATGATTTCCCCCGCCCCCGTCGAGGCGGAGCCGGCTGACCTGCGCGGGCGGGTGGCGGAGCTGCACGCGGTCCGGGTGCAGGCTCAGGCGGGCCCGAGCGAGAAGGCGACGAAGGCGCAGCACGCCAAGGGCAAGCTGACCGCCCGCGAGCGGATCGAGCTGCTTGTGGACGCGGGTTCGTTCCAGGAGGTCGAGCAGCTGCGCCGGCACCGGGCGACCGGGTTCGGCCTGGAGGCCAAGCGGCCCTACACCGACGGTGTCATCACCGGCTGGGGCACGGTCGAGGGGCGCACGGTCTTCGTCTACGCCCACGACTTCCGTATCTTCGGCGGCGCGCTCGGTGAGGCGCACGCCACGAAGATCCACAAGATCATGGACATGGCCCTCGCGGCCGGTGCGCCGCTGGTCTCCCTGAACGACGGCGCGGGGGCCCGTATCCAGGAGGGCGTCTCCGCGCTCGCCGGGTACGGCGGCATCTTCCAGCGCAACACCAAGGCCTCGGGCGTCATCCCGCAGATCAGCGTCATGCTCGGCCCGTGCGCGGGCGGCGCCGCCTACAGCCCCGCCCTGACCGACTTCGTGTTCATGGTCCGCGAGACCTCGCAGATGTTCATCACCGGACCCGACGTCGTCAAGGCCGTCACGGGGGAGGAGATCACCCAGAACGGCCTCGGGGGCGCCGATGTCCATGCCGCGACCTCGGGTGTCGCGCACTTCGCGTACGACGACGAGGAGACCTGCCTCGCCGAGGTCCGCTACCTCATCGCGATGCTCCCCTCCAACAACCGCGAAAATCCGCCATCTCATGTGAGCGGCGATGCGGCGGACCGCCGCTCGGAGTTGCTGCTCGATCTGGTCCCGGCGGACGGCAACCGTCCCTACGACATGCACAAGGTGATCGAGGAGCTCGTCGACGAGGGCGACTACCTGGAGGTTCACGAGCGGTGGGCGCGCAACATCCTCTGCGCGCTGGCCCGTCTGGACGGCAAGGTGGTGGGCGTCGTCGCCAACCAGCCGCAGTCCCTGGCGGGCGTTCTGGACATCGAGGCCTCGGAGAAGGCGGCTCGGTTTGTTCAGATGTGTGATGCGTTCAATATTCCGATCGTGACCCTGCTGGATGTGCCCGGCTTCCTGCCGGGGGTGGACCAGGAGCACGGCGGGATCATCCGGCACGGCGCGAAGCTGCTCTACGCGTACTGCAACGCGACGGTGCCGCGGATCTCGCTGATCCTGCGCAAGGCGTATGGAGGTGCGTACATCGTGATGGACAGCCAGTCCATCGGCGCGGACCTCACCTACGCCTGGCCCACCAACGAGATCGCGGTGATGGGCGCCGAGGGCGCCGCCAACGTCATCTTCCGGCGCCAGATCGCGGCCGCCGAGGACCCCCAGGCCATGCGTCACAAGATGGTCAAGGAGTACAAGGCCGAGCTGATGCACCCCTACTACGCCGCCGAGCGCGGCCTGGTCGACGACGTCATCGACCCCGCACAGACCCGCGAGGTCCTCATCAAGTCCCTCGCCATGCTCCACAACAAGCACGCCGAACTGCCCTCCCGCAAGCACGGCAACCCTCCGCAATAGCGGTACGCCCAGGGGGAGGCCGGCGGCCGGTCCGTCTGCTTCCCCGCAGTCAGGAGACCCTCGATGGTGAAGCAGGAGCGTGCGGCGCGCACGCGCGAGTTGCTGGTGCGGGCTGCTGCCGAGGCATTCGCCCGGGAGGGGTTCGTCCCGGCTTCGCTCACCACCATCAGCAGGAGGGCGGGGGTGAGCAACGGCGCGCTGCACTTCCACTTCGAGAGCAAGAGCACGCTGGCCCGTGCGGTGGAGGAGGAGGCCGCCGAGGTCATCCGGCAGATCGCCCGCCCGGACGCCGGGCGGCCGGGCGCGCTGCAGCGGCTGGTCGACGCGACGTACCACCTCATGCGCAGGCTGGACCAGGACGTGGTGGTCAGGGCCGGGTTCAGGCTGAGCAACTGCGCCGCGCTCAGGGACGGCAGCGTCGATCTGCGCGGGCAGTGGCAGCGCTGGATCGAGCAGGTGCTGCAGGAGGCCGAGCGCAGGGGCGAACTCGCCGCGGGGGTGGCCGCGGCCGATGCCGCCACCGTCGTGGGGGCGGCGATGGTGGGCTTCGAGATGCTCGGGGCGAAGGACTGGGCGAAGGACCGCGACGGGACCTCCACGGGCCGCCTCCTCCCGTTCTGGGAGCTGATGCTGCCCCGGCTCGCGGCGCCCGGGGTGCTGGAGCAGGTGAAGCCCGCAGGCACATCCTTCAGCGCCCAGCCCCCCTCATAAACAGTCCCTGCGGTCTGCTTTCCGGCCGTTTTGCTGCCCGCACGGGAGGGGCGCCCCTCGCCGCCCGGGGCCCGAGGCGGTGAAGAGCCGCCTTGTTCGAACCGTCAACTACTGCATGCAGCATGCTTATTGGGGCAGTATGTCAGCAAGTATCGGCATAAACAGATGTAGGCTGCCGCCGGACCCCTCCCATAAAAACAGCGTGAACGGTTTAGTATTGACAAACCGTCCGTCCTGTTTTGTAATCGTGGGGTGCCTAGAACCGCACAGGGATGGGGGAGTCGGCGTGGAGATCGACGTACTGGGGCCATTGGCCGTGAGGGAGAACGGGGTGTCCATCACCCCGACCGCACCGAAACCGCGACAGGTTCTGGCCCTCCTGGCGCTCCATGCCGACCAGGTGGTGCCCGTCGGCTCGCTCATCGAGGAACTGTGGGCCGCCACACCGCCGCGCAGTGCGCGCACCACGCTGCAGACCTACGTGTTACAGCTGCGGGAGCTCATCGCTGTCGCCCTGGAGAAGGACGAACCGGTCGAAGCCCAGCCGCGGCGCAGCGCCAAGGACGTGCTGGTGACCCTGCCCGGCGGGTATCTGCTCCGTGGCGGCGCCACCAGTGACGTCCGGGAGTTCGAGCGGCTCGCGGGCAGGGGATACCGGGCCATGGACTCCGAGGACTTCCGGGACGCGGCACAGCAGTTGCGCGAGGCGCTCGGCCTCTGGTCGGGGTCCGCCTTCGCCGACGTACAGACCGGGGCGCAGCTCGAGATGGAGGCCAAGCGGCTCGAGGAGAGCCGGCTGTGCGCCCTCGACCAGCGCATCGAGGCCGATCTGCGGCTCGGCCGGCACCGTGAGCTGCTCGCCGAACTCACCGTCCTGGTCAGCCGGTACCGCACGCACGAGAATCTGCACGCCCAGTTCATGCTGGCGCTGCACGGCGCGGGGCGGCGGGGCGAGGCGCTCGACGTCTACCAGCGCCTGCGCGGCACGCTCGTACGGGACCTCGGCATCGAGCCCTCGGCCCGCCTGCGCAGGGTGCAGCGCGCGATCCTCATGACCAGCCCCGAGGCCCCGACGCAGCCGGAGAAGACCGGCGGCGAGCGCCTCGCTCGCGTGAGCTGAGCGCCGCGATGGTGCGTGGGGTGCAGGAACGATCGGAGCGGACCCGCGAACGCCTGGTGCACGCCGGCGCCGAACAGTTCCATCGCCATGGATACGCGAACGCGAGCCTGAGCGGTATCGCCGCCACGGCCGGAGTGACGAAAGGGGCGCTGTACTTCCACTTCGCCTCCAAGGAAGAGCTCGCGCACGCGGTGCTGCAGCGCGGCCGCGATCTTCTGGACGGTGCGGTGGGGGAGTTGAAGGCCGCCGGCGTCTCGCCGCTGCAGTCGCTCATCGACCTCACCTACTGGCTGGCCCGGACCCTTCAGGAGGAGCCGGCCGTCCGGGCCGGCTTCCGGATCGCCCGTGAGCGCGCCGGGCGGCTGCCCCCGGCGACCGACCTGCACGCGGTCTGGATCTCCCTGGTCTGGGAACTGCTGCGACAGGCCCGCGACGCGGGCGAGCTGCGCCAGCGCCCGCGGCGGGAGGGCCCCGAGACGCTGGTGGCCGCCGCGGTCTGCGTGATCGAGGTGATGTCGGAGACCGGGATGCCCTACGCCGAACTGCGCTACCGGGTCGGCGCGTTGTGGGACCTGATGGTGCCGAGCCTGGTGCCCCCCGGCGCGGCCGCGGTCAGGACATGGCCACACGCCGCATACGCCGCACAGGGCATGTGGGCGGTCTGAACCGCCGAGGTCCGCAGAGACCCACAGAGACCGCCCGGACCGTCAGAACGAGAAATCCTCAGTGATTGTTTCGTTCTCGCAACACCACAGATGGAGACCAACTAGAAGGCGGGTAGAGAAACCCGCTTGCCCGGCACGGATCCGGCTAGCTTGCTCGGGGCGCTTGTTTTAGGCCACCGAGAGGAACTCGAAGAGCAACTCGACGAGGTACGGAGGAGAACGTGAAGATTCAGGTTCTGGGTCCGTTGAGTGCTGAAGTCAACGGGGGTTCGATTGTTCCGACAGCGGGAAAGCCGCGACAGATCTTGTCGCTCCTCGCCCTCTATCCAGGGCGGGTGATGCCCGTTCCGACGCTCATGGACGAGATCTGGGAAACGGAGCCGCCCAGGAGCGCGCTCACCACCCTGCAGACGTACATCCTGCAGCTGCGCAGGAGGCTTGGCACGGCGATGGGTCCAGGCGCCCCCAGCGGCGCCAAGGACGTCCTCGCGACCCGGCACGGGGGGTATCTGCTGCAGATCCCCGAGGACTGCGTGGACGTTCACCAATACGACCACCTGGTCGCCGAGGGGCAATCCGCTTTCGACGCGGGCGCCAACGAGGTGTCCGCCGACCGGTTTCGCCAGGCGCTCGACCTGTGGAACGGGCCCGCACTGGTGGACGTGCAGGTGGGCCCCATCCTCGAGATCGAGGTCATGCGCCTTGAGGAGAGCCGGCTGGTCACCGTGGAACGGCGGATCGACGCCGATCTGCGGCTGGGACGGCATTCCGAGCTCCTGGCCGAACTCGCCGAACTGACCGCACGCCACCCGCAGCACGAGGGGCTGCATTCGCAGGCCATGGTGGCGCTCTACCGGTCCGGCAGGCAGGCCTCCGCACTGGAGGTGTACCGCAAACTGCGCGTGCGGCTGATCGACGATCTCGGTGTCGAGCCCTCGCCCCAGCTCCAGCGGCTGCATCAGGCCATGCTCAGCGTCGACCCGCAGCTGGACGTCATCGCGGGACCCCGGCGGACCTCGACCTTCGACCTCTTCGCAGCCTGATATCCCGGACGGACCCGACGTGCACTCGAGCGGAACTCCATAGCCACCGGATATGCGGCGGGATCCGTGGCGAAGAATTCAAGGCTCATACCGGAGCGTCCTGCACGGAGTCCCTCAGCCGCTTGAGTATCTGAATACTGCAAGAACAGCGCAGGGAGGCGGAATTCGTCGCCCACGAGTCCTCGGACCTCGTGGGCTCGGAGATGTGTATAAGAGACAGGCTGATAAACCGGCCAGTGTCCCTTACATAAGTATAC